>CAWJCM010000007.1:0-1129201 GCA_963841405.1 uncultured Actinomycetes bacterium
GCGGAAGAATCTCGCTTCCGCACTGCGGCAAGGCTCGAAGCGCTAGAGCGTAGGATCGCGGGGCGATGTCCCCGCCCTTCCGGATCGGCGTCATGCAGCTGACCATGGAGCCGCTCGCGGAGATCCTCGAGCACGCCCGCGCAATGGACGAGGGCGGCTTCGACACGATCTGGCTGGCCGAGGCGTACCCGTGGTGGCGCAAGCACTCGATGGAGGCGCGCTCGTCAACTGCGCTCTCCGCGCTGGTCGCGCGCGAGACCGAGCGGCTCGCGGTCGGCTGGGGGATCATCTCGCCGTTCACGCGGCACCCGATCCAGATCGCGATGGAGGCGCGGGTGACGCAGGAGGCGGCCGGTGAGGGCCGCTTCTACCTGGGGCTCGGCGTCTCGAAAATCTTCATGCGCCACGCGGACATCGACTCGAAGCCGGTGGCGGCGATGAAGGAGGCGGCCGAGATCATCCGGGGCATCCTCGACGGCGGCGCGGTGGATGTCACGGGCAAGGTCTTCTCGGCGCACGTCCCGGCGCTGCGCGACGACGCCGAGGCTCCGCGCTGGGACGTGCCGCTCTACTTCGCCGGCACCGGGCCGATGATGCTGCGCGCCTCCGCCCGGGCCGCCGACGGCCTGCTCACCGCCTCGATCACGACGCCGGCGTTCGTCCGCCATGTGCGCGGCGAGCTGGAGCGGGCCGGCCGTGACCCCGACTCGCTCGACCTCGGCTGCACGATCGTCGCCTCGATCGACGAGGACCGCGACCGAGGCCGCGACGGCGCCCGCGAGATCGCCGGCATGTACCTGGCGAACAAGGTGCAGAACATCCAGGGCGCGGCGGACACGTTGCTCGAATGCGCCGGTCTGACGCAGGAGGAGATCCGTCCGGTCGCCGAGGCGATGGAGCAGGGCGGCCGCCTGGCCGCGAAGGCTGCGGTCACGGACGAGATCCTCGACAAGTGCAGGCCGATCGCGGGCACGCCGCAGGATTGCATCACCGCGATCCGGGAGTACCGCGAGGCAGGCTGCACCCACGTCATGCTCGAGCTCTGGGGCGACGACCGCCTCGGGCAGCTCAAGCTCTTCTCTGAGAGAGTGCTTCCCCATTTCCATTCCTCGTTGGAGAACGCGAGACCAGGGCCGTAGGCGATGCAGGTAAGACGAAGCAGCTCGGGCGTCCAGATTGACCGTCGCAGCCTGGTCGAGACGGCGGGCGCCCTCGTCGACATTCCCAGCCCGACGGGGTCGGAGCAGGCGATGGCCGAGCACATGGCGCGGCTGTTCCACGAGCTGGGCATGCACGTCCAGTGGCAGGAGGTCGAGGACGGCAGGCCCAACGTCGTCGGCACCTGGCGCGGGGCCGGCGGCGGCAAGACGCTGATGTTCAACGGCCATATGGACACCTCGTACTCGGGGCACGAGCCGTGGCTGGCCGGCCAGCGCGGGTTCCGCCCCGAGGCGCGCATCGAGGGCGACTACCTCTTCGGGCTCGGCATCTCGAACATGAAGGGCGCGCTGGCCTGCTACGTCGAGGCCGTGCGAGCGCTGCAGGCTGCGGACCTCCGGCTGAAGGGCGACGTGCTGATCGCCGCAGTCGTCGGCGAGATCGAGAAGACCCAGTGGGGCGAGGAGTTCCGCGGCAAGGAGTACCGCGGCTACGCGGCCGGCTCGCGCCATCTCGTCTCACACGGCGGCGTCGCCGACATGTGCCTGCTCGGCGAACCGACCGAGCAGCGGATCGTGCTCGGCCACTACGGCTCGATCTGGATGCGGCTGACGACGCGCGGGCCGTTCATCCACACGGCGTTCAGCGGCGGCCGCTCCGAGGAGAACTCGATCCTGCGCATGCGCACGGTTCTCGACGCGGTCGAGGAGTGGATCCCGGAGTGGCAGGCCCGCACGACGTACGGCGGCAAGCCCGGCGTGGTCAACGTCGGCTCGATCCGGGGCGGCTTCCCCTGGCGGGTGTCGCGGACGCCGGAACGCACGTCGCTCTTCCTCGACGTCCGCGTGCCGCCGACGATGCCGATGGCAGAGGCGCGAGGCACGCTCGGCGACTGGGTGCGCGGGTTGCAGGAGCGCTTCCCCGAATTCGGCATCGACTGGGAGATCTACGTGTCGGCGCCTGGAGCAGAGATCGAGGAGGGCCACGAGCTGGTGCGGGCGATCGACGAGTCGCACACCGAGGTCTACGGCTCGGCGCCAGACCGCGACACCGTGCGCTGGTTCTCCGACGCGAGCGTCCTGACCCGTTACGGGATCCCGACCGTCAACTACGGGACGTCCAGCGGGCTGCCCAGCGCGGAGGGCGAGAACCTGGAGATCCGCGGCCTGGCCGACACGGCCCGGGTCTACGCGTTGACCGCGCAGCGCGTCTGCGGGGTCGCGTGAGCCCGTTAACCGTGCCAGGCACTGTTAAGCGGCGTGCGGGAAAGACCGCTCCGAGCAGGCTCTTTACAGTGCCTGGCACCGTTAGGAAATGAGCATCTACCAGCTCCCTCGGGGCTTGCCCGCTCCTGTCGACGACGGCGCCTGCGCGCACCTCGAGGGCATGGCCGTACCGGCCGTGGAGCTGGAGTCGACGCTCGGGTCGATCGACCTCGCGGCGTTCGGATCCGGGCGTGCCGTGCTGTACGTCTACCCGCGGACCGGCCGGCCCGGGCGGGTGATCCCGGACAGCTGGGACGCGATCCCCGGCGCGCGCGGCTGCACGCCGCAGTCGTGCGGGTTCCGCGACCGTCGCGAGGAGCTGCGGAGGCTGCGTGTGCAGCTCGCCGGCCTCTCGGCGCAGACGCTCGAGGAACAGATCGAGCTCTCGGAGCGGCTCGGGCTCCTCCACCCGGTGATCGCCGACCCCGAGCTTCGTCTTCGGGACGAGCTCTGCCTGCCCACGTTCGAGTTCGAGGGCGCCACGCTCTACCGGCGGGTGACGCTCGGGATCGAGGCGGGCCGGGTCAGAAAGGTCTTCTACCCGGTCTTCCCGCCGGACCGGAACGCGCAGGAGGTGCTCACATGGCTCGGCTCGTGACCTTCGACGAGGGCCGTGTCGGACGGGTCGAGGACGACCAGATCGTCGTCCTGGACGTGCCGACCACGCGCGCGTGGTTCGAGCGCGGCGGTGCCGCCGAGACGGGCGAGCGCGTGCCGCTCACCGCCGCGAAGCTGCGGCCGCCGATCGTGCCGAAGAAGTTCTTCCACACGGCCGGCAACTTCCGCGAGCACGAGGAGGAGTCGAAGCAGGTCGACTGGTCGCACAAGATCGCGCCCTGGATCGTGTTCTTCCAGAATGTCGACGCGCTGGTCGGTCAGGACGAGCCCGTCATCTATCCGGAGCACCTGACCGAGGAGCTCGACTACGAGCTCGAGCTCGCGGTGGTGATCGGCCGGGACGGCAAGTGGTTCGGGCCGGAGGAGGCGATGGACTACGTCGCCGGCTACGTGATCTTCAACGACATCACCGCCCGCGACATCCAGCGGCGCGAGATGGAGTCCGGCGTCTTCTCGTTCTGCAAGGCGATCGACACGTTCTGCCCCCTGGGGCCGTGGATCGTCACCGTCGACGAGATCGCCGACCCCCACGACCTGGCGATGGAGCTGCGGGTGAACGGTGAAGTTCGCCAGACCTCGCACTCGGGCCGGATGTCCGTGACGATCCCGGAGATCGTCGCCCACTACTCGGCGCTCGGCTACTCGGCGGGCGATGTGCTCTCGACGGGGACGGTGAGCGGGGTCGCGGGGTTCTCGCCGGATGCGGCGTCGCTGTACCTGAAGCCGGGCGACCTGATCGAGGCGGAGATCGAGGGGATCGGCGTGCTGCGCAACCCTGTGATCTCGTGGCAGGAGGGTCACGGCGAGCCGGCGCCTGCGCGCGTGGGTTGGTAGAGGCCACACCGCTCGTCGATACCGCCCCGCATCGGATGCCGCGTGGCGAGCACAGGCTCGCTCGGTGCGTGGGGGAGACGATGGAGAAGAAGAGGAAGAGACCGATGAGGACGCGCGAGGAGCGGGAGCGCTGGGAGTACAACCAGCTGCAGTTCAAGCGCGTCCTCGCGAGACGACTCGAACAGGAGGGCCGCTCGGCCGAAGAGATTCGCCGCAGGTTTGGCGATCTCTCGGACCCGTGCTGACGGCTGCGGCGAAACAACTTCACGGTCCCTATCCGTTCGGCCCATACCATTCGCGGGCGTGGAAGCGCCGTGGGCAAAGAAGGCGATGATCATCGGACTCGACTGCGCCGAGCCGTCGCTCCTCCAGGCCTGGCGCGACGAGCTGCCGGTGCTCTCCGGCCTGATGGCGCGCGGGGTCCACGGGCGGCTGACGTCCGTCGTGCCGCCGATCACCGTCCCGGCCTGGTCCTGCATGATGTCGAGCCGGACGCCGGGGGACCTCGGCGTGTACGGGTTCAGGAACCGGACGGACCACTCCTACGACGGCACCTACATCGCCGACTCGACCGCTATCGGCGCTCCACGCCTCTGGGAGATCGTGGGCCGCGCAGGCGGCGATTCGATCGTGCTCGGCGTCCCCGGCACGTACCCGCCGAAGCCGCTGCGCGGTGTCATGGCCAGCTGCTTCCTCACCCCCTCGGTCGAGAGCCGGTACACCTATCCGCCCGGCCTGCGCGACGAGATCAACCAGGTGGTCGGCGAGTACCTGTTCGACTGCCGGGATTTCCGGACGGACGCGAAGGACGACCTGCTCGCACAGGTGGTCGAGATGACCGACCGGCGGTTCCATCTCGCCCGCCACCTGCTCGAGACCAGACCCTGGCAGCTTTTCGTCATGGTCGAGATGGGGCCCGACCGTATGCACCACGGGTTCTGGAAGTACATGGACGCGAGACATCGCAAGCACGAGCCCGGCAACTCGTACGAGCACGCGATTCGCGACTACTACCGCCGGCTCGACGGTCTGATCGGCGGCCTGCTGGAGCGCGCCGACGACGGCACGCTCGTCCTCGTCCTGTCCGACCACGGCGCGAAGCGCCTCGACGGCGGGATCCGCGTCAACGAGTGGCTGCGCCGCGAGGGTCTGCTCGCGCTCGAGCGCGAGCCGGAGGGCGTCTGCCTGCCGAGGGACGTCGGGATCGACTGGTCGCGGACGACGGCCTGGGGCGACGGCGGCTACTACGCGCGCGTGTTCCTGAACGTGCGCGGGCGCGAGCCCGAGGGCACGGTCGCTCCCGAGGACTACGAGGCGGTCCGCGACGACCTCGCCGCCCGGCTGGCGGAGATCCCGGACGACGAGGGCCGGCCGCTCGAGACCAGGGTCTACCGGCCGGAGGAGCTGTACGAGGAGGTGAACGGGGTCGCGCCCGACCTGATCGTCGTCTTCGGAGACCTGCTCTGGCGGTCGGTCGCAACGATCGGCGGAGACGAGGGCGTGCAGACGCTCGAGAACGACACCGGGCCGGACGACGCCAACCACGCCCAGGACGGGATCCTGATCGCGGCGGGGGCCGGCGTCGCCGCTCGAGGAGAGCTGGACGCCCACCTGCTCGACGTCGCCCCGACGGTACTGGAGCTGCTCGGGATCGAGCCGCCGGAGGGGATGCGCGGGCGCAGCCTCGCAGCGGAGCTCGCCGCTTGACCGGCGCGCCGCTCAACCTCGTCGTCTACGTCGCCGACGCGCTCCGCACCGACCACGTCGGCTGTTACGGCGCGCGCCGTGTGCGCACGCCGACGATCGACGCGTTCGCCGCGGCGGCGGTGCGTTTCGACCAGGCGATCAGCGCCGCTCCATGGACCGCGCCCTCGACGACGTCGATCCTCACGGGCCTCTACCCCCACCACCACGGCTACCTGCACTGGGACGCCGACCTCGACCCCGGGCTGCCGACGCTGTTCACCGTGGCCGCAGCCTACGGGTACGAGACGGGCAGCTTCGTCTTCGACGAGAGCTATCTCTTTCGCGGCTTCCCCGACGCCAACGTTGCGGGCACCTCCGAGCGCATGGACGGCGCGGCCGAGTGGCTGCGCTCGCGCGCCGACCGGCCGTTCTGCCTCTGGTTCCACAGCTGGGCGACCCACATGCCCTACGACGTGGCGCACGCCGAGCAGCAGCAGTGGCGGGTGGCGAAGAACGAGATCCTGCACGGGATCCAGTCCGGCGACGCGGCCGCGCTGCTCGCCCTGCACGAGGGCTATCGAGAGGCGGTCGAGCGCGAGTCGGAGGTCGTGTTCGCCTCGTTCCTCCAGGCGCTGGAGGACGCCGGCGTCCGCGAACGGACCGTGATCGCCTTTCTGGCTGACCACGGCGAGTCGTGGGGCGAGCGCTTCGCGGACAAGAGCGCGGTGCAGGGTACCTACCACATGCACGGCGCGACCCTGTTCGACGAGATCCTCGAGGTGCCGCTGATCCTGTCCGCCCCCGGCGTCGAGCCGGCAGTCGTCCGGCCGCAGGTCCGGCTCGTCGACGTGATGCCGACCCTGCTCGGGCTCGCCGATGCGCCGCTGGACGGGCTCGACGGCGAGTCGCTTCTCCCCCTGCCCGAAGCCGACCGGCCGGCGGTGGCCATCCGCACCGACAAGGGCGCGCTCGTCCAGATCGCCCTGCGCGCGCCTCCGTGGAAGCTGGTCCTCGATCTCGGCACCGGCGGCGAAGAGGCCTACCGCCTCGACCTCGACGCGCGCGAGCGCAAACCGCGGAAGAACGCGCCCCGCGTGCTGCGCGACCGGCTCCAGCGCGAGCTCGAGGACGTCCCGCGCGCGACCCTGAGCGCAGAGGAGCAAGCGCTGGTCGAGAAGCGACTTTCCGCCCTCGGGTACCTCTGATGTTCGCAGGGATCTCCACCAAGAACGTCTCTCTCCCCGCGAGCGTCGAGCTCGGCCCCGACGTGGGACGGCTCGATCCCGCCTTCCTGGAGTCGCTCCGCACCGACCCGGCCGCCTTTCGCGTCCTCTCCTCGGACGAGCGGATCGACGCGTACCGCGCGAACGGCGCCGTGATCGCAGAGGGCGTCAGCCTCGGAGCCCGCACCCTGATCGTCGCGCCACAGATCGTGATCGAGGACCGGGTGGCGATCGGCGAGGGTGGGACGGTGACGTGCGACGAGGTCTTCGCCGTCGGCGCGCTCTCGCACTTCGCGCACGGCCTCGAGGTCCGCTGCCGCCGCGCGTACTTCGGCGCGAACGCCCACGTCGGACGGAATGTGCGGGTCGGCGGCGGCGGCGCCCGTGATCCCTGGGGGACGTTCGCCGCCGGCGACCTCCTCTTCCTCGGCGACGAGGCCTTCGTCAACCCGTGCCGGCCGGTGCTGGTCGGGCGCGAGGTCTTCCTGACCATGCGCTCGGTGATCGTCACCCACAATATCGGCCACTCCGTGCTGGAGGGGTTCGAGAACCGCTTCGCGCCCGTCGTGATCGAGGACCGGGCCCAGCTCGGCATCGGCGCAGTCGTCTACGCCGGCTGCCGCCTCGGCCGGGAGGCGATCGTGGGCTCGAACTCCTACGTCGTCACCAACATCCCGGCCGGCAAGCTCGCTCTCGGCGTCCCGGCGGAGGTGGCCGTGTCGGCCTCCCGTCCGCTGCCTCCCGACCGCCAGGCGCGCGTGCTCGCCGAGCTGGTCGACGACCTGCGGGAGCTGCTCGAGCTTCGCGGGCTCGACGTTTCGATCTCCGACAACGGCTTTGCTCTGAGTCGGGACGGCGAGACCTCGCTCGTGCTCGCGCTCGACGAGGTCGGGCAGAGCTTCGCCCCGCCGACCGCCGACGGCGAGGTTGTCGTCCTCACGCTGCGCCTCGCCGGCGAGCCGCCGGGCGGCTGCGCCGTGCTCGACCTCGTCGAGCGGCGAGTCCACGGGAGCGGGGGCGTCGTCCTCGAGTCGGTGCGCGAGTTCTGCCGCAAGCGCGGCATCCGGCTGGAGCCGGGCCCGTGGCGCTACACGGGCGGGCTGATCTAGGAGTGCGGCGCGCTCCTCTCGTCCTCCTCGTCTTCGCCGGCGCCGCCGCGGCCGGCTGCGGCGCGCAGGACGACGGGGTGCAGCACTTCGTCTCGCGCCCCGACCTCACTCCCCCGATCGTCGACGTGACGACGCCCGCGCACCGCTCGACGCCGGGCTACGTCTTCATCGCGCCCAAGAGCCACGCCGTGCAGGCCGGGCCGATGATCCTCGACGATCGCGGCAGCGTGGTGTGGTTCCGTCCACTCGGCACCGAGGGCGTCGCCGACTTCCGCGTGCAGCGCTACCGCGGCCGGCCCGTGCTCACGTGGTGGCGCGGGCGCGCGCAGCACGGAGTCGGCAACGGCTACGACGTCATCGCAGACAGCTCGTATCGGGAGATCGCCCGGGTGCACGCCGGCAACGGGTTCTCCGCGGACGTCCACGAGTTCCTGCTGACCCGGCGGAACACGGCGCTGATCACCGTCTATCGCCGCCTGCCCTTCGATCTCACGCCGATCGGCGGCCCCCGCCGGGGCCGGGTGTTCGAGGGCATCGTCCAGGAGATCGCGATTCCGAGCGGATGCGTCCTGTTCGAGTGGCACAGCCTGCCCGAGATCGGGATCGCCGAGTCGTACTCGAAGCCGCCGCCCGCGGCGCAGGGGGCCAAAGCGGCTCCCTACGACTACTTCCACATCAACTCCGTGGACGAGGACGCCGAGGGCAACCTGCTCGTCTCGGCCCGCAACACGCACGCTCTCTACAAGATCGACCGCGACTCGGGCAAGGTCGCCTGGCGCCTGGGCGGCAAGCGCAGCGATTTCCGGATGGGCCCGGGCACGAGCTTCGGCTGGCAGCACGATGCCCGTTGGCACCCAGGGGACGAGATCTCGCTGTTCGACAACGAAGCCGACCCGCCGCTGGGGCCCCGATCGCGGCCGCTCGTCCTGCACGTGGATCACCGGCGTATGCGCGTTACCCTGGCCGCCGTGTATCCGCATCCGAGCGGCCTGCTCTCCGGCAGCCAGGGCAACACCCAGCTCCTCCCGAACGGGGACGTCTTCGTGGGGTGGGGGGCGAACCCCGACTTCACCGAGTTCGACCAGTCCGGCAAGGTCGTCTTCGGAGGGCATTTCGAGTCGGAAGCGGACTCCTATCGAGCCTATCGACTCCGCTGGGCCGGACGGCCGCAGGAGCCGCCTGCGCTCGCCGTTCGCACCGACCTGCTCGGGCGCGTGACCGCGTATGCGAGCTGGAACGGCGCGACCGCGGTCGCTTCCTGGGAGCTGGTCGCCGGCCCGGACGCCGAGCATCTGCGTCCGGTCGCCGCCGCCGAGAAGAACGGCTTCGAAACCGCGCTCCAGGCCGGATACCTGGCGGACCGCGTCCTCGCCGTCCGCGCGCGTGACGCCGCCGGCAGAGTGCTTGGCACCTCCGCCGCGCAGGAAAGATCGACAGGCTGACGCCGGTGGCCTGGCCGCGAGACGACACCAGGCTCGCGCGCGTCCGCGCGCTGATGGCCGACCGCGACCTCGACGCCCTCGTCGTCCGCGCCCCGGACAACGTCCTCTACCTGACCAACTTCTGGGGGATGAAGGGATACGACGCCTGCGTCTTCCCACGCGACGGTGAGCCGGTGCTGATCGCGCTCGAGCCCTCCGCCGAGGACGCGGCGCGCGACGCGTGGACGAAGGACGTCCGCTGCTTCGACGGCTACGCGGCGACCGACCCGCGACCACCCGGGCTCCGGGCGCTCGACCTGGCCCGCGAGGCCGCGTCGCAGTACGAACGGATCGGCCTGGAGCTGTCGCTCGGCACCCAGGCGACCGACCGGATGGTGGGCGAGCCGACCACCTTCCCGAAGGCCTGGTTCGACGCCTTCCCCGGCGCCGCCGACGCCACAGCGCTTCTGAGCGAGGCCAGGGCGGTGAAGACCGAGCAGGAGATCGAGCGGATGCGGCTGGCGAACGAGATCGCGGCGGCGGCGATGGAGCACGTCCAGGGCGTCCTCCGCCCGGGCATGACCTGCGCGCAGGCGGCGGCAGAGTGGCAGGGCTTCGTCCACGGCGAGGGCACCGGCTGGAACGGCCAGGTGGAGCTCGCCCTGCCGTTCTCGCTCGTCTGGTCGGGCCCGAGCATCAAGTCGTTCACCGCGACCAGCGGCCACGCAATCGTCGAGAACGAGCCGACGCTGTTCGAGATCTGGGTCTGCGCCGACGGCTACTGGGCCGACCACACCAAGAACCTCTGCCCCGGCTCGCTCTCGCCGCGCTATGCGGAGCTGCTCGACCAGCTGACCGCCGTCTACGAGCAGGCGGTCGCGTTCTGTCGGCCTGGCGCGAGCCTGGCCGAGCTCGACCGCCACGTCCGCGACGGCATCGCCGCCGCCGGCTACGCGGGCCAGCCGAGCCACCCGATCTGCCACGGCATCGGCGCCCGTGCCCACGAGCCGCCGTACGCGCACCAGGCAGGCGGCGGCGAGATCGTCGAGAACATGGTGCTTGCGATCGAGCCCGGCATCTACTGGCCGGAGGGCGGCGGTCTCCGGCTCGAGGACAACTTCCTGGTCACGGGCGGCGGTCCCGAGAAGCTGTCACCGTTCCCGGATGGCGTTGTCGAGATCTGACCTGATCTGGACGGGTCCGGTGAACGAGCCGCACGCGATCGGCGGCTCGGTCGGCCTCTACGACACCACGCTGCGCGACGGCGAGCAGACAGTCGGCGTCGTGCTCGATCCGCAGCAGAAGCTCGAGCTCGCGCAGGCGATCGACTCGCTCGGGATCGAGCGGATCGAGGCCGGCTTCCCGCGCGTGTCGCAGGACGACTGGGACGCTGTGAGGCTGA
This sequence comes from uncultured Actinomycetes bacterium, assembly GCA_963841405.1. Classification (GTDB taxonomy): domain Bacteria; phylum Actinomycetota; class Thermoleophilia; order Gaiellales; family Gaiellaceae; genus DATBLE01. The sequence continues at coordinate 10,717 of CAWJCM010000007.1, forward strand.
TCGCCGACGCCGGGCTCGACGCCGAGGTCTGGGGCTTCTCGCGTGCCGTTGCCGCCGACGTGGAGGCGCTGGTCGAGCTGGGCGTGCAGGCGAGCGTGATCGAGTCGCCGATCTCCGGCGCGAAGCTCGCCGCGCTGGGCGTCTCGCACGAGTCGATGCTCGAGCGGATCCGCAACGCAGTCTCGTTCGCCGCGCAGCACGGCGTCACCGTGGCCTATTTCGGCGTCGACGGCACCCGCGCCGACCTCGACTTCTTCCGGCAGGCGTACGAGACGGCGGTCGAGGCGGGCGCGAAGGAGGCGGTCGTCGTCGACACCATCGGCGTCGCCACGCCCGAGGCGGTCGCCGAGCTGGTCGGGCACACGCGCGACTGGCTCGGGCCGGACGTCCCTGTCCACTTCCACGGCCACAACGACTTCGGCCTCGCCACCGCGGCGGCCGCGGCGGCCGTCCGCGCGGGCGCGACCTGGATCCATGGGACGATCAACGGCATGGGCGAGCGCGGCGGCAACGCGAACCTGATCGAGGTCGCGCTGGCGCTGACTGCGCTGTACGGGGTCGAGACGAACCTGCGACTCGACCGCGCCCGCGTGGTCTCGGATCTCGTCCGCGACGTGACCGGAACCGAGCTGGAGCCCTGGAAGCCGGTCGTCGGCGAGAATCTGTTCCGCCGCGAGAGCGGTGCGGTGGCGAGCCAGTTCCACGACCCGCCTGCGATCGAGCCGTACTCCTCCGAGCTGGTCGCCGCCGAGCGGTCGGTCGTCCTGGGCAAGAAGAGCGGGATCGACTCGATCCGGATCGCGGTCGAGCGCCTCGGCCTGGACGTTCCCGAGGAGCAGTGGCCGGAGCTGCTGGCGGAGGTGAAGGCACTGGGCGCGGAGAAGCACGGCCTCGTCACCGACGAGGAGCTCGCAGCCCTCGCGCGCAGCCGTCGATCTTTGTAACACGGTGTTACTTGCCCTGAGGCCGCGCGGGGCTGATCGGACCTCGCCCCGGAGGCCGTCTGCAGAATGCGAGGATGGCCGGCAAGCGCTCGCATCCACACCTGACGCTGGCCGTCCTGGCCATCGCCGGCCTCGCCTACGCGATGCTCAGCTCCGCCGTCGTGCCGGCACTGCCGACGATCCAGCACGACCTCCACACCTCGGAGACCGGCGTCGCCTGGCTCCTCACCGGCTACCTGCTCTCGGCGTCGGTCGCCACCGCGATCCTCGGCCGCCTCGGGGACATGTTCGGCAAGGAGCACGTCCTCGTCTGGACGCTCGTGGCCTTCGCCGGCGGGACGCTGCTGGCAGCGGTGTCGCACAGCCTCGGCCTGCTGATCGTGGCGCGGGTGATCCAGGGCGTCGGCGGCGGCATCTTCCCGCTCTCCTTCGGGATCATCCGGGACGAGTTCCCGCCGCACGAGGTCGCCGGCGGGATCGGGCTGATCTCCGCGATTCTCGGCATCGGCGCCGGGATCGGCATCGTGCTCGGCGGCCTCGTCGTCGAGCACCTGGGCTGGCAGTGGCTCTTCTGGCTTCCGCTCCTCGTGATCGTCCCGGCCGCGTTCTGCGCCTGGCGGTTCATCCCCGAGTCGCCGGTGAAGATCCCCGGGCGTGTGAACTGGCTCGCGGCGGCGCTGATGAGCGGCGGGATCTCGGCCGTGCTCCTGTCGGTGAGCGAGACGACCACCTGGGGCTGGGGCTCGCCGAAGACCCTCGGCCTGCTCGCCGCCGGGCTCGTCGTCTGCGCGCTCTGGGTCGTGGTCGAGGCCCGCAGCGCGCAGCCGCTGATCGACATGAACATGATGCGCATCCGGGGAGTCTGGACGACGAACCTGACCGCCTTCCTGCTCGGCGCCGGCCTCTATTCGTCGTTCGTCGTCTTCCCGCAGTTCGCGCAGCTGCCGACGAGCACCGGCTTCGGCTTCGGCGCGTCGGTCGTCGTCTCCGGCCTCTACCTCCTGCCTTCGACGATCGGCATGGTGATCGTCGGGTCGCTCGCGGGGAGGATCGCGGAGCGGTTCGGGTCGAAGGCGGCCGTGATCGTCGGCTCGGCGTTCACGGCAGCGGCCTACGGTCTGATCGCGGTCGCGCACGGCTCACCGATCGACATGCTGATCAGCGCGGCGCTGATGGGCCTCGGGATCGGGCTCGCGTTCGCCGCGCTCGGCAACCTGATCGTCCAGGCGGTCGACCCGCACCAGACCGGCGCCGCCGGCGGGATGAACACCGTCATGCGCACGATCGGGGGCGCGATCGGCGGCCAGCTCTCCGCCACCTTCATCGCCGGCCACCTGGCCGCGAACGGCGAGCCGCTCGTCACCGGCTTCACCGAGACGTTCGTGATGGCGACCGCCTTCCTGGTCGTCTGCACCGCGACGGGCTTCCTGATCCCGGGGCGCCGGCGCGAACGACCGGCCGAGCTCGGTCCGGCTCTCGGCGCCGAGCGCGGCTAGCCGTCGTAGGATCGCACGATGAAATTCAGCATCTACTCCGAGCTGCAGTGGTGGCCCGGCAAGGAGCCGGCCCAGGTCTACGCCGAGGTGCTCGAGCAGATCGAGAACGCCGACCGCCTCGGCTTCGACACGTACTCCGCGATCGAGCACTTCTTCTTCCCGAAGTTCTCGGCGTCACCCGACCCGGTCGCGCTCTTCTCCGCGGCCGCCCAGCGCACCTCGCGGATCAACTTCCGGACGCTCGTGCACGTGCTGCCGTACCACAACCCGATGATGCTGGCCTCGCGGATCGCCTTCGCAGACATCCTGATGGGCGGTCGGTACGAGTTCGGCGTCGGTCGCGGCCACGGCTGGATCCCCTGGCGCGCCGGCGTTCAGTACGGCGAGATGGTCGAACGCTACGACGAGTCGCTGGAGATCCTCTTCACCGCGCTGGAGTCGGGCGGCGAGCCGTTCTCGTACTCGGGGAAGTTCTACGACGTCCACGACGCGCGGATCGTCCCGCCGCCGCGCGGGAAGTTCCGCGTCTTCACCGGCGGTACCTCGGACAAGACGTACATCCTGGCCGCGCAGAAAGGGTGGGGCGTCGTCGTGCCGCCGCTGCTCCCGTACGAGGCGCTCCGCGAGCAGCTCGACCTATACCGGTCGAAGTGCGCCGAGTTCGGCACCGAGCCGGACATCGTCTGGATCCACGCCTGCTACCTCGACGAGGACCGCGACACCGCGATCCGCGAGGCCGAGGAGGGGATCAAGGGCTTCCTGGCCGGGAACGCGTCGCCGCTGGTCGAGCACGAGAAGCCGCCCGCCGACGAACTCACGACCGCCGGCTACGGCTTCTATACGGCCGGGATCCTGGAGAAGCTGGCCGAGACGCCGTACGACGAGATGATCGCCGGGGACATCGTCTGGGTGGGGACGCCAGAGGACGTGATCGAGCGGATCGAGGCGGTGTGCGACGTATGCGAGGGGCTGACGGAGATCTCGATCACGGTCAACCCCGGCGGCTTCGACCACTGGCAGGCGATCAAGAACCAGGAGCTGTTCGCCGGGCGGGTGATGCCGCACTTCAAGGCGGGGAAGGCCGCCCAGGTTCTGACCCCGTAGTGTGGTCTGACCCTGCCGACTCGCGGCGCGGGCGTTTTCTGTAGGGACAGACCTCTGCGGGGTCAATCCCTGACCCTAGAGCTCGGCGCCCTCCCAGAGCAGGTCCTGCCCGCTGACCTCCAGGGCCGGGATCTTGCGGCTCGGGGTCTCCCGCGGGGCGGGCTTCCACACGCCCCACGAGCGGCGGTAGTACATCAGCGGCGCGTCCTCGTCAGCGGCGCCCTCGCCGTCCTCGACTTGGCCGAGCAGGACGACGTGGTCGCCGGGCTCGAGCTCGTGCACGGTCACGCACTCCGCCCAGGCCAGCGCGTCCGCGGCCAGCACCGGCATCCCGCTGGCGGTCGGGCGCCAATCGACGCCCTCGAACTTGTCTTCCGCCTTGGACGCGAAGAGCCGCGCCAGCTCGCTGCGGCCCTCGCGGAGGAAATTGACGACGAAACGCCCGCCAGCGCGCAGCGCCGGCAGCGTCCGCGAGGTCAGGTCGACGCAGACGAGCAGCAGCGGCGGCTCCGCCGAGACAGACGACACCGCGGTGGTCGTCAGGCCCCGCGGCTTCCCGTCCGTGTCCAGCGTGGTCACGACCGCCACCCCCGCGGGATACGACGCCATGATCTCGACGAACAGGTCGCGGTCGACCGGCACGGCGGAAGGCTACTCGCCTCGACGCCGCCAGAGCCGACGCCGGAGCAACTCCTTGGCGACGAGCGTCCCCGAGCCCGCGCCGAGGCCCGGGCCGGGATGCGTGCTCGCGCCGATGTGCCACAGGCGGTCGACGTTCGTACGATGGCCCGGCAGCCCCGGCCGCGGGCGCCAGATCAGGTTCTGGTCGAGCGCGCACGAGCCGGAGTAGATGTCCCCGCCCGGCATGTTCGGGTTGGCCGCCTCGATGTCGGCAGGGGAGTAGGTCACGCGTCGCAGGATCGAGGCCTCGAAGTTCGGTGCGTGCGCGGCGATGCGCGCCTGGATCCGGTCGGCATAGGCTTCTCGCAGCGCCTCCGTCCACGTGCCGTCGCCGACGTCGAGCTCGCCCGCAGCGTCGCCGACCGGACGCGACGGCACCTCCTGGAGCTGGATCCAGAGGATCCACCGGCCCTCGGGCGCGCGCGACGGGTCGACCGCCGTCGGCTGGCCGACGACCACCGTCGCCTCGGCCGGCAGGAGCCCGCGGTCCGCCTCGTTCACGGCCCGCGAGACGCCGTTCAGCCCCGGCGTGAGGTGGACGATCGCCGTCCGCCCGAGCCGGGGATCGCCCGCCCAGCGCGGCGGCTCCGAGAGCGCGAAGTGGATCTGCATCTCTCCCCGGCCGTAGCGGAACCGTGCCGCCTCTTCGACCGGGCCGCTACCGCCGAGCAGCCCTCCGTACAGCGCCTGCGGCGTGACGCCCGCGAGTACCGCCTTGGTCGCCTCGATCACCTCGCCGTCGACCGTCCGAACTCCGGTCGCGCGGTCGGACTCGACGACGACCTGCTCGACTTCGCGGCCGGTCTCGCAGGCGCCGCCCGCGTCGCGGATGATCCCGGCGAGCGCCTCGACCAGCTTCACGCCGCCCTCCCGAGGTACCGGCATCCCACCAAGCTCGATCGCGACCCCGATCACCCGGGCCATGAAGCCGGACGACGCCGCGTCCGGACCCAGGCCGGTGTGCAACACCCACGGCGCGAACAGTCCCCACGTGCGCTCGTCGTCGAACGTCTCCGCCGTCCAGTCGCGGCAGCTGGTGAGGACGTTCCCGGCGAACTGGATCAGGCCGCGCCGGCCGAGCCTGCGCAACGCCCGCGCTCCGAGGCGGGCGCCGTCGCGCGACCACAGCTCGGTGCCGAGCACGCCGAAGGCGAGGTCGGCGTTGGGCATGAACTCCGACACCGTCCGGTCCCAGCCGGGCCCGAGCGACGCGACGTTCTCGGGGTGCGAGGTGGTCAGGAACCGCGACTCACCGTCGGGGAAGAGCGTGGCCGTGGGCAGCTCGGTGTTCAGGTACTCGACCCCCCGGGTCTCGAGCTCGCCGCGCAGCTGCAGGTAGGCCTCGGACCCCGTGAACAGCGGGTGCCACGAGGCGAACACCTCGTGGACGAAGCCCGGCTCGGTGATCTCGGCAGTGCGGATCGCGCCGCCCAGCCAGTCGTTCCGCTCCAGCACGGACACCGTCCAGCCCTTCCGCGCGAGCAGCGCGCCCGCGACGAGCGCGTTGATCCCGCTCCCGACGGCGACCGCGTCGTAGCGCCTCACAGCGACTCCATGGCCGCGACCGCGCGGCGGGCGATCTCGTCGGCCGGCAGCGCCCAGAGCGAGTCGGGGAAGGCATCGCCGAAGGTGCCGTCGTCGGACATCACCTCGACGTCGTACCACGCGTCGTAGCCGCCTGCCTCGAGTGCGTGCACCGCCGCGCGCGAGTCGTCGCCGGGGAGCGCGCGGTCCAGATCCGACCGCGTCTCCGGCCGCGTCCGGTCGGACACGTGCACGCCGAGGATCCGGTCGACGTGCGAGACCTCGTCCAGGTGCCAGGTGTCGAAGAGGATCCCCACCTCGGCGTCGCCGATCAGCTCCAGCGCCGTCTCGATGGTCGAGACCGGCGAGAGCAGCTCCGCCTGCGACGGGTCGATCGGCTCGAGCGCGACCGGAACGCCGTGCCGTGCTCCCGCCTCGGCGATCCGGCGGATCCCCTCGATGACCACGGCACGATCGTCGCCGGGGCCGGTCAGGAAGAACACGCACGATGCCTCCAGCTCGGCGAACCGCGCCACGGACGCGCAGATCGAATCCACCCGAGCCTCCGGCTCCTCCGGCCCCGGGATCAGCGGCGAGGGCAGGATCGAGCCGGCCGCCGGCAGGCAGGCCGATACGGCCAGCCCGCTCTCGCGCAGCCTCCCGCGCACGTCGTCGACCCCGTCGAGCTTGGGCTCGAGGATGCCGATCGCCCCTGCACCGGCCGCGCGGTAGGCGGCCAGCTCGTCCTCGAACGAAGCGGGGAAGGTCGTCCACTGGCAGATGCCGACGCGCATGCCCGAACGCTAACCCGAACCCCGTTGAACCGTCCTACCGTCCGAGCGTATGGTCTATTTCCAGCAGTTCTCTTCCAGCCTAGGAGGCAGCATGATCAGACCCAAGCGCGCGATCGTCGCACTGCTCGTCGTCGCCGCTGTCGCGGCCGGCGTCACGATCGGGGCGACGACGGCGTCGGGCAGGGGCGCGGCAGGATCGCCGATTGTGATCGGCGCGGCGATCGATACGAGCGGCCAGATGTCGCCGTTCAACAACCCGGCGCTGACGGCGGCCCAGCTCGAGATCGCCAAGATCAACGCGGCGGGTGGCGTCAACGGCCGGCCGCTGAAGATGCTCACCTGCAACACCCAGAATTCGAAGCCCGACGTGTCCACCTCGTGCGCGTCGAGCCTGATCTCGAAGGGCGCCGTGATCGGCTGGGTCACCTGCGACGTCGACTTCGCCACGCCGGCGATCCTCACCTTCCTGAACAAGGGGCTGCTGACGGTCGCTCCGTGCATCGGCACCGATCAGATGGGCCCGAAGCGCTTCGGCAAGAAGGGCAAGCTCGCCTTCAGCTTCGGGAACGCTGCGCAGGACGAGGGGGCGGCGATGGCCGAGTACGCCTACAAGGTGAAGAAGTGGAAGACGGCGATCACGGTGACCGACAACGTGATCGTCTACTTCAAGAACATCGTCCAGGCGTTCACGACCCGGTTCAACCAGCTCGGCGGCAAGATCGTCGACGCCGAGAGCTTCACCACCGGCGACAAGACGATCCAGAATGTGGTCAGCCGCGTCAACCAGCACAAGGCCGACGTGATCGTCACCTCCGACGGGTTCTCGGACTGGCCGACCGAGGTCGCAGGCATCCGCAGCCTGGGCAACAACACGCCGATCATGAACTCGTGGGCCGGCGACGGCACCTTCTGGTACCCGAAGAACCCGAAGGTGACGAACTACTGGTACGTCACGTACGCGTCGGCGTTCGGGGACGACCCGAGCCTGCGCGTGAAGGCGCTGATCGCGAAGATGAAGGCGAAGCACCAGGCGCCCGCGACGGGCGGCTTCGTGACCGGCGCCGCCGCCGTCGACGGCATCGCCGCGGCGATCAAACGGGCGGGTGGCTCGACGAACGGGGCGAAGCTGGCCGCGCAGATGGAGAAGTTCCGCGGCGTGCCGACGGTGTCGGGCAGCGTCAGCTTCTCGCCGGCGCTGCACAGCGTGTTCGGCCGGAACTACCGCGTGATGGTCGTCCAGAACAACAAGCCGAAGTTCGTCGGCCTGTTCAGAGCATCATCGCCGGCCAAGCTCGGCTGACAGCTCGTGGCCCAGGCGAGAGCGCCTGCGACCGACCGGTGGCCTGGAGACATCCTCCAGGCCACCGGCGTCTCACGGTCCTTTTCCGGCGTCCGCGCGCTCCGGGAGGTCTCGCTCGAGCTGCACCGGCACGAGGTCGTCGGGCTGATCGGGCCGAACGGCGCCGGGAAGACGACGCTCGTCAACATCCTCAGCGGGTTCGACTTCCCCGACGAGGGCACGGTGTCGATCGCGGGGAGCGACGTCACGCGCTGGTCGCCGGCGCGGCGGGGGCGCAACGGCCTCGCCCGGACGTTTCAGCACAGCCGCTCGTTCCGCAACCTCACCGTCCGGGAGAACGTCGAGGTCGCGGCCCTCGGGGCCGGCGCGTCCCCCCGGGTGGCGCAGCAGCGGGCGGCCGGCCTCCTCTCCCTGCTGTCGCTCTCGCCCCTTGGGCACCTGGCCGCGTCGGCCCTTTCCCACGGCGACGAGCGGAGGCTCGGCGTCGCACGCGCGCTGGCGACCGAGCCGCGGTTCGTGCTCCTCGACGAGCCCGCGGCCGGCCTCCCCGAGCCGGAGGTGCCCGACTTCGCGGCGGCCATCCGGCTCGTCCGCGACGAGCGGGAGGCAGGCGTCCTGCTGATCGACCACAACATGGCGCTGGTCATGGACGTCTGCGACCGGATCCACGTCCTCGACCTCGGGCGCACGCTGGCCCAGGGAACGCCCACCGAGATCCGCGGGTCGGTGGACGTGGCCGCCGCCTACCTCGGCGAGACCGCCGTGCGGCAGGGCGAGGATGACTGAGCCGCTCCTCCTCGTCGACGGCCTGGATGTCCGGTATGGCCCCGTGCCGGCGGTGCGCGGGCTCGGCCTCGAGGTGCACCGCGGCGAGATCGTCGGCCTGATCGGCCCGAACGGCGCGGGCAAGACCACCACGCTGCACGCGCTGATGGGGCTGCAGGCGGCGCAGGCCGGTGAAGTGCAGCTGGACGGCCGCCCGTTGCGTGGGCTCCGGCCGGAGGCGATCGCCCGGCTCGGCCTCGCGCTCGTCCCCGAGGGGCGGCGGATCTACGCCGACTTCACTGTCGCCGAGAACCTGCGACTCGGCCTCATCGGCCGCGGCGACCGGCCCGGCGCCGAGGAGGACCTCGCGTGGATCGACGAACTCTTCCCGGTTGTGAGCGAGTTCCGCGACCGGCCGGCCGGCGCGCTCTCGGGCGGCCAGCAGCAGCAGCTGGCGATCGCCCGCGCGCTCGCCGCCGGGCCGAAAGTGCTGCTGTTGGACGAGCCTTCGCTCGGCCTCGCGCCCAAGCTCGTGGACACCCTCTTCGAGGCCCTGGTGCAGATCCGCGACCGCGGCGTCGGCGTGCTGCTGGTCGAGCAGCGGGCGCAGCGCACGGTCGCACTGGCAGAGCGCACGCACGTGCTCTCGAACGGCGCCGTAAGTCTCACGCTGTCCCCTGCCGACGCGGGCGACACGGACCGGCTGATCGCCGCCTACCTGGCATGACTGCCGCTCGCCTCCGGCTCGCTTGCATGGGGGGAACGGCCGGTTCCCCCCATGAGCCCCCCTCCCCAGAACTTCTCACACCTCAGCCGCGTTTGGACGCCGCGCCCGCCATGTCGGTCGCGGCGGCGGAAGCCTCCACCCCTGGAGGCGCGCGGTGAGTCACATTCAGGCGCTGATCGACGCCACCGGTCTCGGGGCCGTCTACGCGCTGATCGCGGTCGGGATCGGGCTCGTATTCGGGGTGCTCCGGATCATCAACTTCGCCTACGGGCAGCTGATCATGATCGCCGCGTACATGCTCGTCTTCACCCAGGGGTGGGGCGACGTGGTCGCGATCCTGATCGCGGTCGCCGCCGCGGTGTTCGCGTCGCTCGTCATGGACCGGGCCGTCTTCCGGCCCCTGCGGAACACGTCGCCCTCGACCGTGCTGGTCGCAACGTTCGCGGTCAGCTACCTCCTGCAGAACCTCGCGCTGCTCCGCTACACGTACCAGAACCGCCCGGTGGGAGACTCCGTCGGCGTCCTCGGCGGGTTGAACCAGGCGGCGGACATCGGCTCGCTGCACATCCGCTGGATCACCTTCGTGGCGATCGGAACCGGCGCGGTCTCGCTCGGCGCGATCGCGCTGCTCTTGAACCGGACCTCGATCGGCCTGCAGATGCGGGCCGCCGCGGCCGACTTCCACACCGCGCGGATGGTCGGCGTACGCGCGAACACGGTGATCATGGCCGCGGTCGCGATCAGCGGCGCTCTCGCCGCCGTCTCCGCCGTCATCCTCACCGTGCCGAGCCCGCAGGTGACGAACACGACCGGCCTCGGCGAGACGATCTTCGTCCTGATCGGCGTCGTCGTCGGCGGCATGACCAGCCTGGTGGCGGCGACGCTCGGCGGCTTCCTGATCGGCTTCGCCACCTCCTTTCTCGGCTTCGAGCTGGCGACGCAGGGGTCGACCAGCCAGACGGCGGTGCCGTTCACCTCGAGCGTCTACCTGCCGTCGGTGATCTTCGTGCTGGTGATCATCGTCCTGCTGCTGCGGCCGGACGGCCTCTTCGTGCGCCGCGGCCGGGCGCCGGTGGAGCGCGTATGAGGGTCCTTCGAAATGCTCCGTATTTCGAAGGAGGGCACAGCATTCGGCGCAGTGTCGACGCCGCCGTGCAGCTCGTCGGGCCCGCGCTGGTCGTTGTGCTCTTCGCGGTGATCGCGTCGCAGACGGTGAACGCGGCGGACGACGTCAAGTTCCGCACCGCAATCGTCTCCGTCGCGATCGTGGTGGCGCTCTACGTCTTCATCGGCAACTCAGGCGTCCTCTCCTTCGGCCAGATCAGCTTCGTCGCCGTCGGCGGGTTCGCCGCGGGGCTGATGACCGTGCCTGCGGACGTCAAGCCGGGCGTGCTCCCCGACCTCTTTCCACTGCTCCGCGACCACTCGATCTCGAACCCGTGGTCGCTCGTGCTCGCGGCCGCGCTGGGCGGGGCGTTCGCGCTCGTGGTCGGAGTCCCGCTGATGCGGCTGTCGGGGCTGGCGGCCGGCATCGCCACCTTCGCGGTGCTCGGGATCACCTACAACATCCTCACCTACTGGACGCGCATCGGCCCGGGAGCGACGACGCTGACGCTGATCCCGGTGACCACGGACTACCTGCAGGCGACGATCGGCGCCCTGGCCGTGATCGCGATCGCGTTCGCCTACCAGCGCAGCCGCTGGGGCAGGCAGCTGCGCGCGGCACGCGAGGACCCGGCCGCAGCGCAGGCGGCGGGCATCGACGTGCACCGGCAGCGGCTCGGCGCGTTCGTCCTCTCGGGCGTCCTCTCAGGCTTCGCCGGCGGCCTCTACGTCCACCTGCCGCCGGGGAGCATCACCACCAACCAGGTGTACCTCGACCTGACCTTCCTGACGCTGGCCATGCTCGTCGTCGGCGGCGTGCACAGCCTCTGGGGCGCGGTGATCGGCGCGCTCGGCATCAGCCTCGTCAACATCCTGCTCCAGAACGGCGAGAACGGGATCCACCTCTTCGGCTGGACCATCAGCCTGCCGCAGGGCTCCTCGCTCGTCGGCATCTCGATCGTGATGCTCGCCGTGCTGCTCCTACGGCCGGGCGGGATCACCGGCGGGAGGGAGTTCTCGCTGCCGCGCTCGCTGCCCGGCCGCCAGGCGGGTCCGGAACCGCCGGCACCGGCGCCGGAAACCGGCGTCTAGGCAGTGCACACGGTCTTCGGGCCGCAAGGGCCTGGTTCGAGCTCGTGCCGTTTCGCACCCAGTCTCTGAGACCGGGGTTGAAACGCTTGCGTCACGATTCGCCCACAGGGTCAGCGCGACGGCTGAGCCGGATCAGCCACCGCTGCTCGACCCGGGCTCCGAGTACTCCTCGGGCTGGTCGCGTACCAGCTCGAGTGTCGCGCAGTGCAGGCCCGCGATTGCGAAGCGCTGGCTTTCCGAGAAGTCGACCTGGATCACCTCGACGTCCGCGCGCTCAAGCGCGTCGACCACCGTCGGCGAGCCGCGGTTGATCACGACCTTCCCGGGCTCGAGCGTGACGCCGTTCACGGCCAGGTCCCAGTACTCGTCGAGCGGCACCTCCACGATCCGATAGTCGCGCTCCATCAGCCAGCGCACGAAGCCGTAGTTGACCAGGTGCGGCGCCAGCACGATCACGTGCTCGCCGGGGACGAGGCAGACCATGTCCATGTGCGACGTCCCGATCGAGCCCTCGCCGATCGAGTCGTACCAGCCGGGGCTGTGGGCGACGACCAGCTCGACGCCGAGCGTCTCGAGCACGAACCCGAGCTGGCGCAGGCCCTCCTCGTTCGCGACCACGCTCTCGTTGAAGACGAACGTCCTCGAGTCGAGCCAGCGTCCGGCGCCGGGCTCGCAGATCCCGCGGCCGTGGATCGTCAGGTAGATCGGCACCTGCAGCGCCGCGAGCGCCTTCGACCAGATCACCTCGCGGCCGCGCTGCCACGAGCCGAGCCCGTAGCGGTGCAGGATCACGCCGCCGTGCACGCACAGGCCCGCGCCGGCGAGGGTGACGAGATTCTTGATGTACCCGTACTCGCCGATCGCGGGCACCGGCGCCTCGAGATAGTTGACGCGCACGCCGTGGCCGGTGAGGACCTCGTAGTACTCGTCGAACTGGGCCTGCAGCCGGCCGAGGTCGGCGTTGCCGGCGGCGCTCGAGTAGTAGTACTGCCACTCCTTCGCGTATTCCGGACGGATCTCGTTCTCGGTCGGTCGCGAGACGAGCACCTCGCGCAGCCTGCCGATCCCCTCTGCGCCCCAGCGGCGGCCCCAAATCTGCTCGACTTCGTCGTAGAAGTCGGTCTGGTGGAGCATGTGGTTGCGGAGCGGCTTGCCGGGCTCGAACCACGGCAGCGACTCGACCACCAGTTCTTCGTCGTGCTCCTCGGCCACGCGCGGGGACGAGTACGTCAGCTCGATCGAGTCGCCGTCGGCGGTGCGGACGGCGAACGGCACCGACTCCCGCCGGCGCTTTCCGCTCTCCTTCAACATCTCAACCTCCGATCAGTCGCAGGGCGTCGTCCATCTGGCCGAGGTATGCCGGGAACGAGAACTCCCGCATCGGGAAACCGGCGGGGAAGTGCCCCTGGTAGAGCGGATACCAGAGCCCGGGCGGGGACGGATTCACCGCCACGGTCTGCACGCCGGCCGCGCGCAGCTCGTCGGCGCGGCGGCGGATCTCGTCGGGCGTGCCGGAGACGGTCATCGCCACGACCACCTCGTCCGGAATCGCGGCGATCGCGCCGTCGGCGTCGAGCGCTCCGACGCGCTCCCGCAGCTCAGCGACGAGCTCGCCGTAGCCGGCGGCAGCGAAGCTCTCGGCGTAGAACGGCGACGAGCTGGCCGCGGTGGCGAACATCAGCACCTGGCCCCTCGCGTTCTCGATGCCGCTGCCGTCTTCGGCGACCACGGTCGGGTAGCCGCAGGCGACGTCGATCGAGTCGAGCGCGCGCCCGCCCCTCGCCGCGCCCTCGCGGAGCGCCGGCAGGACGACGTCGCGCACGTACGCCGCCGACCAGCAGTAGCCGAGCACGCCGTCGGCGACCTCGCCGGCGAGGCGGATCATCTGCGGGCCGACAGCGGCGACGTAGACACGCACCGGCTGCTCGGGCATCGGCATCTGCAGCTGGAAGTCACGCACCGAGAAGAGCTCGCCGTCGAACGTGACCGGCCCACCGGCGAGCGCCTGCTTGAGGATCGTCACGTACTCGCGCATCGCGCGGATCGGGCGCTCGTAGGTGCGGTCGTGCCAGCCGGACACGTAGTTACGCGCCTGGACGCCGAGCCCGAGCAGGAGGCGGCCGTTCGAGAGCTCGTTCACCGATGCCGCCTGGAGCGCCATCGTCACCGGCGAACGGCTCCAGATGCCGACGACGCCGGTGCCGAGCAGCAGCGTGCCGGTGCCGATCGCGGTCGCGGTCGCCGGGACGAACGAGTCGCCGAAGACGATCTCCGGGAACCAGGCGGTCCTGAACCCCGCCTCCTCGACGCGGCGCCCGTACTGCACGGCCAGGCTCGGCGGCATCGCCTCGACGAAGAAGTCCAGCCCGTTCACAACGACTCGCCCGGCTTGAAGATCCGGATCGGCACCTGCGAGAACGGGACGCCCCCGTCCTTCGTGACGCGCCACGTGTCCTGCATATACAGGCACGTGCGCTCGTCCTCGGTGATCGCATGCGGGTGCATCGAGATGACCATGTTCTCCTTCAGCTCCGTGTCCAGGCCCTCCCCGACGCGCGGGAACTCGATCATCGTCATCCCGATCGAGTGGCCGGTGACGTGGCCGAGCCTGAAGCCGCGCTCTGTGAAGCCCTTCGAGACGGCCCGGTGGACGTCGTGCGCGGAGGCACCGGCGCGCATGGTCGCGCGCGCGGCCTCGACGTACTGCTCGTACGCCTCCATCCCCGCGAGCGTCTCCCTGCTCGGCTCGCCCGCGCAGAACGGGCGGGAGAACTCGACCCAGTGGCCGCCGGAGGCGGCGATCTCGAGACCGTAGAGGAGCAGGTCGTCGCGATCGATCTTCCGGGTCGCGCTCGGGTGCTTGAACTCCGGGCCGGCGCCCCCGCCGGTGCCGGTCAAGACCATGTCCATCGTCGTCCGGTAGGTGCCGCGTGCGGCGAAGACGCGCTCGGCCTCGCCCATCACCTCGGCCTCGGTGACGCCCACCTGGTAGGCCGCGAGCGCGGCCCGGACGCCCTCCTCGTTCAGACGGAAGCTCTCCTCGACCGAGGCGAGCTCCTCCTCCGACTTGACGGCGCGGGCGGTGTCGAAGCCCTGGTCCCACGGCACGGCGACGTCGGCGATCGGACGGAAGTCGCGGACCGGCATCACGTAGTCGAGGCCGTAGACGCCGATTCGCTCGAACCCGCGGTCCGCGATCCACCGGCCCGGGTGCTCGGCGAAGACCTTGTCCTCGATCCAGGCCTCGTCGTGGTCACCGACCCACCGCGCCTCCTTCGGGAAGACGACCGAGAGGTCGCCCTCGACCGGCAGAACGACGTAGGCGTAGCGATGAAGGATCCGGAAGCCCGAGAGGTAGCGGACGGCCCCCTCGAAGCCCGTGTACTCGGAGCCGGCGACGACGACCGCGTCGAGGCCGTCCTCCCGCGCCTGGGCCCGCACGTTCACGTACCGCCGGTCGATCTCCGCCTTGCTCGTCACGCAGTCTCCTTTCCCTTCACGAGGTGGGTGAGCGCACGGTTGAGCGGCGCATCCACGCCGTGGCGCTCGCCGAAGGCCACGATCGCGCCGTTCAGGAAGTCGATCTCGGTCTCGCGTCCGGCCTCGACGTCCTGGAGCATCGACGGCTTGTGCCCGTAGGCGACGTCCGTGCGCGCCGCGTGGTCGAAGAGCTCCTCGGGGCTCGTGTCCAGCGTGATTCCCTGCGCGTCTGCGACCTCGCGGCCCTCGGCCATGACAGCCCAGGCCAGCTCTCTGGTCGGCGGCTCGGCCACCTGGCCGTGCGTGCGCCCGGTCAGTGCGGCGATCGCGTTCGAGGCGGCGTTGAAGATCAGTTTGCGCCACTGGGCACCGCGGGCGTCCTGGAGGGCGTGCGTCGGCATGCCGGCGCGGGTGCACGCATCGGCGAGAGCGATCACGTCTTTCATCGGCGCTGCGCTGGGCTCGAACGGGCCGATGTGCGTGTCGCCCTTCGTGTCCCAGCCCACCTGGCCGGGCTCGATCACGTGGCCGGCCGGGAAGGTGGTGCCGCGGATCACCCGCCGTACGTGCTCGGCGACCAGCTCCTCGTTGCCGGCGCCGTTCTGGACCGAGCAGACCGAGCCGTGCTCGAACGCGTGCGCGGTCGCGGCCATCGCCGCGGAGGTGTGCTGGCTCTTGGTCGCGACGATGCCGAGGTCGCAGGGGGGGAGCTCGCTCGGATCGGCGGTCGCCCGCACCCGTCCGGCCACGTCCCCCGCGCCGGACAGTCGCAGGCCGCCCGCGTTGATCGCGTCGACGTGCTCCTGCCACGGGTCGTACGCCCAGACCTCGACGTCGTCCAGCGTGCCGAGGTTGGCGGCGAAGAGCGAGCCGACGGCGCCGCAGCCGATCACCGCGATCCTCACGCCTGTTCCCGCGCCTTGACCAGTCGATACAGGGCGGTATGCAGCGGCGCCGGGACGTCGTGCTTCGCCGCCTCGCGGACGAGCGCGCCGGTGATGAAGTCGATCTCGGTCGGGCGGCCGGCACGAACGTCCTCGAGCATCGAGGGGACGTGGGCGTAGTGCCCCTCGGCGGCGAGCGTCTCGCCCCGGCGAACGGCCTGCACGTTCATCTCCCAGGGATCCTCGTGGAGCGCAACGCCCGCTGCGGTGGCAACCGCCTTGCCCTCCTCCATCAGGTCGTGGACGAGATTGCCGAGGTCGACCTCGCGGTCGCGGGCGGCGAAGGCGCTCACGTGCGGCAAGTCGGTGAGCGCCGAGACGGCGTTCACGGTCGCGTTGAAGATCAGCTTCGACCACTGCGCTGGCCGCAGGTCGGAAAAGGCATGCGCGCGGAGGCCTGCGGCGACGAGCAGCGCCTCCACCTCCTGCGCCTGCTCGTACGTGGCGGTGCCGGCGAAGGGACCGAGCCAGGTCTCGGTGTCGAGCTCGTACTCGACGTGCGTGTCGCCATGGCGGACGCCGGACATGAACGTGACCGCCGAGAGCAGCGGCCAGTCGCCCCGGGTGCGTACGAGCTCCTCGGCGCCCAGGCCGTTCTGGATCGTCATCAGCATCGCGCCTGGAAAGCGACCCGTCAGCCCCGCGGCGGCCCCCGCGAGCTGGGTCGCCTTGGTCGCGACGATCCCGAGGTCGAACTCGGGCAGCTCGGCCGGGTCCGCGGTCGCCCGGACCTGCGCGGTGAAGTCGGACTTGCCGGAGATGCGCAGCCCGTCGGCCTCGAGCGCGTAGGCGTGCTCGGCGCGCCGCGTGAGCACGCTGACCTCGAGGTCGCGGGCCAGGTGCCCGGCATAGAGGCTGCCGATCACACCAGCCCCGATCACGCACACGCGCTCGATCGCCATGTGCCAAACGCTATCCCGTTAGGTTGGCGCGATGTCCGGCGTCGCACTCGCGCTCTGCTCCGCCCTTCTCTTCGGTGGGATGTCGATCGCGCTGGGCTTCTCGATGCGTCGGAGCCGGGATGCGCTCGTCGGTGCGTTCGCGACGGCGTTCAGCGGGTTCTGCGTTTGCGCGGTGGTGGCGCTGATCGGGGACGAGTGGGGCGGTCGGCTCTGGCCGTACCTGCTCGCCGGGCTGCTCGCGCCCGGCGGCGCGCAGCTCCTCTTCGTGCTCGGCGTCCGCGAGGCCGGCCCTGCGCGCGCGTCGGTGATCGCCGGTGCCGCCCCACTGGTGGCGGTGACGATCGCGATCGTCGCACTCGGAGAGCCGGCGCAGGCCCCGCTCGTCGTCGGAGCGGTGCTAATCGTCTGCGGCGGCCTGGCGCTGATCGCCGAGCGCGCCCGGCCGGAGCACTTCCATCCCGTCGGCCTGGTCTACGCCTTCGGCTGCACGATCCTGTTCGCAACGCGCGACAACGTCGTCCGGCACATCGCCTCGGACAGTACCGTCGCGCCGCAGCTCGCGGCCGCGGCGACGATCCTCTCCGGGACGGTGCTGGTCTTCGTCGTGCTCGTCGCCTTGCGGGGCAAGCGCGTGTTGGGCGACATCCGGCGCGAGGGGCCGACCTTCGTCCTGCCGGGCGCGATCTGGGGCGCCTCGTACGCCTTCCTCTTCGAGGCCTTCTACCGCTCACGGGTGACGGTGGTCAGCCCGCTCGTGGCAACCGAGTCGCTGTTCGCCGTTCTGCTGGCGATGCTGCTGCTGCGGCGGACCGAGCTGGTCGGCCGCCACCTCGTCCTCGGCGCGGTGCTGGTGGTCGCCGGCGGTGCGCTGATCGGGGCGTACCGGTGAGCCTGTGGACGAATCGTTGCGCAATTGTTCCACCCCAGTCTCAGAGACTGGGTGCGAAACGTCACGAACTCCGATTAGCCTCTTTCGGCCGGAAGCCCACGCGCGCACCAGTCGCTCCACGAGCCCGGGTAGAGCTTCGCGTCCGGCCTACCGCCCTCCGCGAGCAGCAAAAGATCGACGCAGGCGGTGATTCCGGATCCGCAGTACACGACGATCTCCTCGGCCTCGGCGATCTCCGGTGGCGGCTCGGTCGCCTCTGCGTAGAACCAGTTGACCGCACCCGGTATCCGCCCGGCGACCGGGTCGATCGGCTCAGCCTCGCCCCGATAGCGCTCCGGCGAGCGGGCGTCGACCACCACCAGCCCTGGCTCCCCCAGCCGGCCCGCGAGCTCCTCCGCATCGATCGTGTCCCCCTCGCGCCGGCGCGGTACGAACTGGCGCGGCTCGATCTCCTCCTCGCCGCCGCGCACCGGGCCGAGCCAGGTGTCCAGACCACCGCGGAGCACCGCGACGTCCTCGTGCCCGTAGTGGCGCAGCAACCACCAGAGCCGAGCCGCGCCGCCGGCGCCCCCGTGGTCGTAGGCGACGGCGAAGGCCCCCTCGCCGATCCCCGCCCGCCCCGCCGCGGCCGCGAAGTCCTCCTCGCGCGGCAGCGGGTGGCGCCCCTGCCCGTCGGTCGAGAGGTCGGAGAGCTCGATGCCGAGAAAGGCAGCGCCGGGAATGTGCGAGTCGAGGTACAGGTCACGACCCGCCTCCCAGTGGTCGAGCTCGTAGGCGCAGTCGACGAAGCGGTACTCGATCAGTAGAAGCCTTCGCGGCGCGCGTATCGCTCGGCCCGCTCCGCGTCGTACTGCTTCGGATCGACGGCAGCGCCGACCGAACGCATCAGCTCGCCGGAGGACGGCAGCTCGGACCGGTCGACGTACCGTTCCGGATCCCAGAGCCTGGCGCGGAGGAACGCCTTCGGGCAGTGCGTGTACGCCTCGTCGACCTCGATCTGCAGGCCGAGTAGCGGTACCTTGCCTTCGACTGCACACGGCTCGAGCAGTTCCGGATCCTCGACGATCGTCGCCCGCCCGTTCACCCGGAAGGTGTCGCTGATGCCCGGAATGATGAAGATGATCGCGACGTGCGGATTCTCGAGCACGTTCCTGAAAGAGTCGGCCAGCCGGTTCCCGGGCCGGTCGGGGAGGAGCAGCGTCCGCTCGTCCAGCACCCTGACGAAGCCCGCCGGGTCACCCCGCGGCGAGACGTCGCACGTGCCGTCGGCGGCCGAAGTCGCGAGACAGACGAACGGCGAGCGCTCGACGAACTGACGCGTGAGGTGGTTGAGTCGGTCGTTGATCTTCGACCGGACGAGTTCGCTCGGCTCGCCGAGCACCGATCGAAGCTCGTGCTCTCCCGCCGCGGCGGTCATCGCCGAGAGCCTACCTGCGCGTAGAGCTCCGCCTCGTCGGCGTTGTCCCACGCGAGCGACTTGACGATGCCCCAGAGCCGCATTCGCTCGCGGTCGAGCCCGAGCAGCTCGGAGAGCAGGTCGAGCCTGCGGCGCAGCTCGGCCGCTGTCGGGTCGGCGTCGCGGACGAGCGCCACCGTGTCGTACGCGGGCTCGGCGACGATCGGCTTCGAGTCGATCACGAGCCACGGCTCGCGCGCAGCACGGAGGACGTTGCCGCAGTGCAGGTCCTGATGGCAGAGGACGACCCGCTCCTGCGTGGGCGCGAGCATCCGGATCGCGTCGAGCGCCTCGCCGAGCACGCGGCTCGCCCGGTGGCGCCGCGGCAGCTCCCGCAGCCAGCCCTCGGCGTTCTCCGCCAGCGTCGGCCATTGGACGTCGTCGGACGGCTCGCGCCAGAGTCGTTGCATCAGACCGGCTGCCACCTCGATCGACGCGTTGTCGTACTCCGTCCCCAGTGGGCTGCCCGGCAGGCAGAGCTCGATCAGGTAGGCGCGCGACTCGAGGTCGCGGTCGATCAGCCGCACGGCCCCTCGGCCATCCCAGAAACGAAGCGCTTCGGGCTCGTTGACGCTCTCGGTGTCGTCGTCCCTGGGGATCTTCAGGACGGCCTCGCTGCCGTCGGGGAGGCGAACGGGGACAACCAGCTCGGAGTGCGGCGCGACGAAGGGCTCGCCCAGCTCGAGTTCCCAGGGCAGCTTCAGTGCGCGCCTTTCGCCGAGACCGGAAGCACGAGCACGCGCTCGTCTGGAAACCGCGCGCGCAGCTCGCCCGCGCAACTGTCGGCGTCGTCCGCCCACGCGATCACGGTCGGACCCGAGCCGGACAGGGTGGCGCCGACGGCGCCGGCGGGCAGGTCGGCGCGGATCGCGTCGAGGAGCAGAGAGGGCCGGTAAGGCTCGTGCAGGCGGTCCTCGAACGCGGCCTCGAGCAAGGTCACGTCGCCGCGCGCAAGCCCGCCGCCGAGCAGCGCCGCCCGGGCGACGTTGAAGGCCGCGTCGGCGTGCGACACCTCCGGCGGCAGCGCATCCCGGGCCTCCGCCGTCTGCACCAGCTCCCGGGGAATCACCGCCACCGGCGTCACCGGCAGGCAATCCGCGAGCCGCTCGATCCGCCCTGCCCAGGTGAGGCAGGCACCGCCGGCGAGGCAGGCGGCCAGGTTGTCGGAGTGGCCCTCCAGCGGCCCACCGCGCGCGAGCAGATCCTCGAGAGCGAGCTCCTGTTTCGACCACTTCGCAGCGGCGACCAGCCCGAGCGCGATCGTCGCCGCGCTCGAGCCCAGCCCGCGCGCGCGTGGGATCCGCTCCGACCAGGAGAACACCAGCCCTTCCGGCGAGGCGACCAGCCCGAAGGCGCGGATGCCGATGTGCGTCGGGTCGGGCGGCTCGCCGCCGCCCTCGGTCACCTCGACCTCGTTCCAGAGATCGAGCGCGACGGCGGCGCAGTCGAAGCCCGGTCCGAGGTTCGCGCTCGTGGCCGGCGCCCGCGTTCTCACAGCCGCTCGACCGCTTCGGGATCCTTCAGCCCGTTGCCGGTGAGCACGCAGACCACGCGACCCTGCGGCCTGGCCCGCGCCACCCCGGCGACCCCGGCCGCCGAGGCCGGCTCACAGAAGAGCCCCTCCAGCCGCGCAATCGCCGACCACCACTCGAGCAGCTCGGCATCGGGGACGGTGAGAACCTCGGCCGCGGCCTCGACCTGCTCTCGGTGGACGGGTGAGACGATCCGGATCGCGGAGCCGACCGTGGTCGCGCGTTCGTCGGACTGCACGGACAGCAGCCGCGGGCTGCCTGCGGCCGCCTCCGCGAACCCACGTGCGTAGGCGCTGGTGTTGCCGCCGCCGCCGTAGGGCAGCGCGAGGACGTCGGGCGCCGCCCCCATCTGGTCGACCACCTCGCGGGCAGCGGAGGCCTGCCCTTCGATCCGGTCCGGATTGATCGAGTTGACGTTGACCCACCCCTCGTCGGCGGCGAGGCGGCGGGCAAGCGCGTGCGCGTCGTCGAACGAGCCTTCCACCTCGCGCAGCTCCGCCCCGGCGGCGACGACCTGCGCGAGCTTTCCCCGCGCCACGGCGCCGGCGGGAACGAGGATCAGCGCCGGGAGTCCGGCGCGGGCGGCGTAGGCGGCGGCAGACGCTGCGGTGTTGCCCGTCGAGGCGCAGATGACCCCGCGTGCGCGTCGCTCGGCCGCCCGGCCCACCGCGAGCGCCATCCCGCGGTCCTTGAAGCTCCCGGTCGGGTTGGCCCCTTCCCACTTCAGCCAGAGCTCGCAGTCGAGCCGCTCCGACAGCCGCGGCGCGGGGACGAGCGGCGTCCCGCCCTCGCCGAGCGTCAGCGTCATGTCCACCCCAGCTCCGCGACGCCGCGGTCGGAGACGACCGGGAGCGCCGAGGCGGCGCTGCGTGTCTCGTCGAGGCCGTCGATCTCGGTCAAAGCTTCGTCCAGCCGCCCTGCCGGGGTCTCGTGCGTGACGACGTGCAGCGTGGCGCTCTCTTCTCCCTGCTGCTGGACGAGACGCGCGACCGAGATTCCGTGTGACGCGAGGCTCGACGCGACGAGCGCGAGCACCCCCGGACGATCGGCGACCTCCACACGAATGTAGAACGGCGAGGCGACGTCGCCCGCGGGTAGGCGCTCGAGGGTTCGCCAGCAGGCGTCGTTCTGCAGGAAGCCGGTGCCGCTCGTGCCGACGATCGTGACCATGTCCGCGACCACGGCGGACGCCGTCTCGATCCCGCCGGCGCCCGGACCTTCCAGGGTGATCTCGCGGATCGCGTCGCCCTGGAGCATGACCGCGTTGAACGCGCCCTCGATGGCGGCGAGGGGGTGGCTGCGGTCGACCAGCGCAGGCCCGACGCGGACGTCCCAGCGCCCGTCGACCAGCGTCGCCGCCCCGACCAGCCGCACGACCATCCCCATCTCGCGGGCCGCGACGACGTCCTCCGGAGCCACCCGCTCGAGACCGACGTACGTGACGTCGTCGAAGGTCACACGCGAACCGAACGCGACCGTCGCCAGGATCGCCATCTTCGCCGCTGCGTCCTTGCCCGACACGTCCTCGCTCGCATCGGCCTCCGCGAAGCCAAGCCGCTGCGCTTCGGCAAGTGCGTCCCGGTATGACGCGCCACGCTCCATCTCCGTGAGGACGAAGTTGGTCGTCCCGTTCACGATCCCGAGCACGCGGTGGACGTTCGAGACGACGAGCGCCTCGCGCAGCACCTTGACGACCGGGATCGCGGCGCAGACGGAGGCCTCGAAGCGCAGTTGCACGCCGCGGTCGGCCGCCGCCGCGAACAGGTCCGCGCCCCGCGCTGCGACGAGCTGCTTGTTGGCGGTGACGACCGACTTGCCGGCTCGCAGGAGCTCGAGCACGTGGTCGCCGGCGGGATCGAGGCCGCCCATCACCTCGGCGACGACCGCGATCCCGGGATCGTCGCGGATCGCGGCGAAGTCGGTGGTGACCTCGACGTCCGTCGCCCGCTCCTTCGCCGGGTCGCGGACGAGCGCGCGCACGACCCGCAGCCGGTGGCCGGTCGCGCGCTCGATGTCGGCGGCCTGGTCGCGGAGCAGCCGGTCGACGGCGGAGCCGACCGTCCCGTAGCCGAGCAGGGCAACCGGAACGTCGATCGACGCCACGCACCGACGCTATCGAAGTCGTATGACGCGCGTCCGCTTCGCCGCCGGCGTCGCAGCACCTCGCACGCGTCGAGGGTAGACCGTCCAACGCCGCCGCTAGAGACCGGGTATCCGCGTCACCGTCTCCGCCCGGTCCAGACCCCCACCCCGGGTGGGGGAAAGAACCCCTTTCCCCTGCGGCGATCGTGCCACGGATCCACGCGCGGCCGTGTGTCGGCTCCGTGCCAATTTCTACTCTTGTGGCGGTGATCGTCGCGCACCTCGACCTCGATGCCTTCTTCGCCGCCGTCGAGCAGCTCGAGGATCCGTCCCTGCGCCGCCGGCCGCTCGTGGTCGGGGGCGACCCGAAGGGCCGCGGCGTGGTTGCGACCGCGAACTACGTCGCCCGCAGGCACGGCATCCACTCGGCGATGAGCTGTGCCGAGGCGCTGCGCCGCTGTCCGGACGCCGTCTTCGTGCGCCCGCGGCACAGCCTCTACCGCGAGTACTCTCGAGCGGTCTGGGGCACGGTACGCGACGTCGTGCCGACGGTCGAGCAGACCGGGATCGACGAGGGCTACCTCGACCTCGGCGAGATCGCGCCCGGTTTCCTCGCCGCTCGCAAGCTCGCCGAGGCGGTGCAGTCGGCCGTCCGCGGTGCGACCTCGCTCACCTGCTCGCTCGGCGTCGCCTCCTGCAAGGTGGTCGCGAAGGTCGCCTCCGACCGGCGCAAGCCCGGTGGGCTCACGGTCGTCCGCCCCGGCCGCGAGGCTGCGTTCCTGGCAGCCTTCGACGTTCGACTCCTGCCCGGCGTCGGCCCCCGGGCGGAAGAGCGGCTGCGGGCCGACGGCCTGACCACGATCGGCGACCTGGCTGATCTCGACGGCGACGCGCTCCGGCGGCTGCTCCCCGGGAAGACGGGGACCATGCTCCGCGATCGCGCCCGGGGGATCGACGAACGGGGGCTCGAGACCCAGGTCGAGCGCGTGTCGATCTCCACGGAGGAGACGTTCGAGCGCGACATCGACGACCGGGCGCAGCTGCACGCCGAGCTTCGCCGCATGGCCGGCCGGCTCGGCGAGCACCTCGTCCGAACCGGTCAGGCCGGGCGAACGATCACGACGAAGGTGCGCTATCCCGACTTCGCGATCCGCAGCCGATCGTCGACGGTCGCGGCGGGCCTCGACGACGGCGCGGCGATCGGTGACATCGCCTGCGCGCTCCTCGACCGCGCCCTCGCCGATCGCCCCGGCCCGCTACGGCTCGTCGGCGTCGGCGTCTCGAACCTGGAGCCGTTCCGGCAGCTCGCGCTCCACTAGGCGCGTCGGCGGAGCTGTCGCAGCACGTCGCGCAGATCGGACACCGCCTCCTCGGGCACGACCCGGCCGAGCGGCGTCCCCGCGATCTCCGCCCACACCTCCGCCATCGCCTCGAACAGGGCGGGGTCGAGCCCGGCGGCGGCCTGGGAGGCGCTGATCTCGTGCATCTCCCCGACGTAGCGGCCCGCCTTCGCGGCCGAGCGGGCGATGCTCGGGCCTGCGCCCTCTGCAAGCGCGCCGAGATCGGACAGGACGTGCTCGACCACGCCGTAGTGGTCGGCTGCGCGGAGCGACTGTGCGAGCAGCGCGATCGAGCCCTTGTACACCGACGCGGTGCTCATCTTCACGGCCGAGGCGGCGCCGGCCTCGTTGCCGACCACGATCACCTCCACGCCGTCGAACGGCAGCGCCGCCACTTCCGGCGCACGGGGGCCGGAGAGGTAGATCCTGGTCGTGCCGGCCTGCCACGGCGGCGGCCCCGAGATCGAGCCGTCGACCTCGGCGGAGATCCGCCGCGCCGTCGCCGGCGACACCGCGTTCAGGTCGGCCAACAGCGGTGCCCCGGCGAGCTCCGAGGCGACCGTCACGGCCTGAGCCGGCGGGACGATCGAGAGCACGACGTCTGCCGCCTCGACGACCTCGTCGAGCGAAGGCAGGAGCTCGTGCCGGGCGTGCCGGGCGAGGCGCGCAGTCCGTTCGCTCCGCCCGGCGATCGTCGTGACCACCCGGGCGCCGCCCCGCTGCAGAGCATCGCCGACGGCACTGCCCATCGTGCCCGGGCTGACGATCCCGACCGTGACCATCGGCCCGAGTCTAGGACCTGGCGAGCCTGGCGATGCAGAGATCGGGCCTGACGAAGACGTCGAGACCTTCGACTTCGAGGTTGCTGCCGAGCTCCTCCAGCGCCCCGGTCATCAGGCCCAGGTGAACGCCGCAAACGATTTCGGGGTTGGTCTCGGCGAGGTCGTGGAACGGGCAGCGGCGCATGTGGATCTCTGTTCCCTTCGCCGTCGCCGCGAACCCCTCCCCGTCAAGCAGGCGGGCGACCTCGTCCACCGCCTCCTCCTCGCCGACGGGCCGAAGCGGCGAAGGCCGCCGGACGAGGAAACGCCCCCAGAGCCGCCCGGCTTCCTCGGCCCGCCCTTCGCCGTCGGACAGGGCGGCGACCGCGCCGGTGAGGATCGTCGCCAGCAACCGGTGTTCGTCTCCTCCGGAGACTGCGTCCGCCGCCGCCCTGAGCCGGTACAGGATGCGCGGCCTGCCGGCCCTGCCCTCGGCCGCCGGCGAGGCGTCGATCAACCCGGCTCCGTCGAGGACGCCCAGGTGCCAGCGGACGGTGTTCTGGTGGAGACCGAGCCGGCGGGCGAGGTCGCGGACGTCCAGGCCGCCCGGCGCGCCGCCCAGCTCCTCGACGATGGCTGCACGGCGCTCGTCGGCGAGAGCGCGACGGACGGCCAGTGGTTCGCTCATTTGTACAAATGATATCGGTGAAACCCACAAACGATCCGTGAATCTGCTGATTGATGCCTGTCGAGTTTTTACTAGCTTCATCGTGAAAACAACGCTGGAGGATCGATGGCATCCCATACATCCAGCCAGCTGCCGGCGTACCGGACGAGTGCCGAGAGGGATCGCGGCGCGCTGATCAAGGTGGTCGCCCTCATGCTCGGCGTCGCCCTGCCCGCCGCGCTCGCCATTGCTCTCTGGGCCGCGGTCTCGGCGCAGAAGGCGAGAGACGACGTGCACAAGGCGACAACGGCGCCGACCGCGACGACGGTGGAGTCGATGCCGGGCATGACCCACGACCAGGCAAGCACGAGTGCGGCCGCGTCATCGAGTTACTCCGGCCTCGCGCCCGACAACGCCGACGCACTGGCGGCCGCGCACAGGCCCTTCCCTGCCGCGCTGCAGCCGGCGCCCGCCGGCACCGTGACCGTTCACCTCACGCTCCGGGACGTCGTCCACGAGGTCGCGCCCGGGATCAAGTACAACGCCTGGGCCTTCTCCGGCGGCGCGCCCGGGCCGGTCATCCACGTCCGCCAGGGACAGACCGTGAAAATGACGCTGACGAACGGCGGCGCGATCCCGCACTCGATCGACTTCCACGCGGCCCGGATCGCCCCGAACCTGGCGTTCAAGGACGTCAGTCCCGGCGACTCGTTCTCGTTCAGCTTCGTCGCGAACGACCCCGGCGTCTTCATGTACCACTGCGGCACGAAGCCGGTGCTCGCGCACATCGCGAACGGCATGTACGGCGCGATCGTGGTCGACCCGAAGACGCCGCTCCCCCACGCCGACCGCGAGTACGTGCTCGTCGCCAGCGAGTGGTACCTGAACGCCCCCGGGTTGAGCACAGCGGCCTCCTTCGACATGGCAAAGGCGCACCTGCGCGCGCCCGACTGGGTGACCTGGAACGGCTACGCGGGTCAGTACGTGGCGCACCCGCTGACCGCCGATCCGGGCGAGACCGTCCGCTTCTGGGTGGTGGCGGCGGGACCGAGCTTCGACACCGACTTCCACGTGGTCGGCACGTTGCTCGACCGGGCCTGGATAGACGGCGACCTGACGCAGCACCTGACGAACATCCAGACCGCGTCGGTTCCGGCCGGCGGCGGCGGCGTCTTCGACGTGAGGATCGACAGGCCCGGCCTGTACCCATTCGTCTCCCACTCGTTCGCCAGCGTGGATATGGGCCAGGTCGGCCTGCTCAAGGTCGGCAACGTGGCCGGAACGATGAGCCACTGAGAGCACGCCGAGAGTCGGAGCTACGGTGCGGTCGTGACGCGGCCGCACTGGTCTCTCGCCGTCGCCATGCTCTCGGCGCTCGCCTTCGCGGGCGGCGGCTCGGGCTCATCGGCGTCGATCCCCGCGTGCACCGGCTCGCAGCTCGCCGGGACGTTCGCGGTGATCCCCGGCAGCGCGGGCGCGGGGAACATCGTCTACGCGCTCCGGGTCCGGCTGCGCTCCGGGCCGACCTGCTTCGTCTCCGGGCTCCCCCGTCTCCAGCTGCTCGACCGCCTCCGGCGGCCGCTGCCGACCAGGCTCACGCCCGCTTTCCGCCCGGGGCTGACGGCCGTGCGCGTCATCCTCTCGCCTGGCCACGGGACGAAGGCGACCGCCCGTTTCTCGCCTGACATCCCCGGGCCGGGCGAGCCCCAGACCACCGGCCCGTGTGAACGGCGCTCGTACTCCGTACGTGTGATGCCGCCGCCCGGCAGCGGCACGTTCGTCGCCCCGGTCCGGCCGCCGGCTCCCGTCTGCGAGCAAGGTCGTCTGTCGGTCAGCGCGATGTCACCTTCGACCGCGTAACGACGCAGCCGCAGCCAGGATCGAGTCGACGATCGGTGCGTAGCCGGTGCAGCGGCAGAGGTGGCCTGCCAGCTCGGCCCGGACCTCCTCCTCGGTCGGCTCCGGGTTCTGCTCCAGGAAGAACGCCGCCGTCATCAGGATCCCCGGCGTGCAGAAGCCACACTGCAGGCCGAAGTGCTCGTGGAACGCCCGCTGGAGCGGATGCAGCGTCGCGCCGTCTGCGAGCGACTCGACCGTGCGGACGTCGTGGCCGTCCGCCTGGACGGCAAGGGTCAGGCACGAGCGCGCCGGTCGCCCGTCCACCAGCACGGTGCACGCGCCGCAGACGCCGTGCTCGCAGCCCACGTGGGTGCCGTAGAGGGACAACCCGTGGCGGAG
This sequence comes from uncultured Actinomycetes bacterium, assembly GCA_963841405.1. Taxonomy (GTDB): domain Bacteria; phylum Actinomycetota; class Thermoleophilia; order Gaiellales; family Gaiellaceae; genus DATBLE01. Next base: position 38,539 of record CAWJCM010000007.1, read on the forward strand.
GAAGTCCGAGAGCAGCAGGCGCGGCTCGACGCGCCGCTCGTGCCGCACGCCGTTCACGGTGACTGCGACCTCGATCACGCGGCCGCCGCCTGCTCGACGAGCGCCCGTGCAACGTCGCGCTTGTAGCCGGCCGGCGCGAAGAGGTCGCCGACGGGATCGAGCGCGCCGCCGCCCCAGAGAACAGGCGTCGCCCCGACGCCGCCGAGGGCGATCCGGTCGCCGGCGCGGGCGACGCAGACGACGGCGAAGTCGCCGTGGCGGTGGGCATGCTCGAGGAACGCGGTCGGCCCCGTCGGCACCGGGAAGCGGACGTCGACGAGCACCTCGTCCGGTTCGAGCGCAGTCGTGAAGACGGAGACGAAGAACTCCTCCGCTGAGATCGCACGCCGGTTGGTCACGAGCTCGGCGCCTAGCGCCAGCGCGCAGACCGGCAGCTCGGCGGTCGGGTCGGCATGGACGAGCGAACCGCCCACCGTGCCCCGGCAGCGGGTCGCCGTGTGGCCGACGTAGGCCAGCGCTTCGCGCAGCAGCGGGAAGGCGTCGGGCGAGTGCTGGAGGTCCCACTGCCGCGTCATCGCGCCGACCACCAGCGCGCCGTCCTCGACCCTGATCCCCGTCAGCTCGTCGATGGCGCCGAGGTCGACGAGGGCGGCCGGCCGCGCGAGCCGGAAGTTGAGCATCGGCACCAGGCTCTGCCCGCCGGCGAGCGGCTTGGCCTCCTCGTGCTCGGCCAGCAGCGCCACCGCCTCGTCGATCGAGGCGGGCCGGAAATAGCCGAACGGCGCAGGCTTCACGAGCGGGCGAGCTCCCACAGCCGCGCGGGCGTGAGCGGCAGGTGCGACGGCTTCAGCCCGAGCGGGCGCAGGGCGTCGGCGACCGCGTTCGCGACCGCCGCCGGCGCCGTCTCGGACGACGACTCGCCGCAGCCCTTCGCCCCGACCGGCGTGAGGGGCGAAGGCGTCTCCACGTGAGCGGTGGCGATCCGAGGCGCCTCGGCCGCGGTCAGGCAGCGGTAGTCGGCGAACGTGCCGGTCAGGAACTGGCCGTCCTCGTCCCAGCGGAACTCCTCGAGCAGCGCGCCGCCGAGCCCGTGCAGTGCCGAGCCGTACGTCTGCCCCTCGACCAGCTTCGGATTGATGATCGTGCCCGCGTCGTTCGCCGAGGCGTACTCGAGAATCGTCACGCCCCACGTGATCGGATCGACCTCGACGGCGACCACCTCCGCCACGAAGCCGTAGGCGTGCGACGAGTTGATCCGGTCGTCGTCGGTCGGCGGCGCCGAGGTCGGCACGTGGAAGACCTCCGAGGCCTGGATCCCCGCGTCCATCCCCTCCGGCAGTCCGTGCGGGTCCCAGTGGGCGACGCCCGCGACGCGCCGCAACGAGACGCTCCTGTCCGGCGAGCCCTTGACCCGCACCTCGCCTGCGGCCAGCTCGAGGTCGTCGGCGGACGCCTCGAGCAGCGAGGCGCCGATCTCCAGGATCTGAGCCTTGACCACGCCGGACGCCTTCCGCACGGCGCCGGCCGCGATGCCGGCGAAGCGGCTGGAGTACGACCCCGAGGACATCGACCAGACCGAGGTGTGGCTGTCGAAGGCGTCGACGGTCGCCACGTCGTCGGGCGTCAGCCCCAGCTCGTCGGCGACCACCTGCGCGACCGCCGTCTCGTGGCCCTGCCCCTGCGGCGCCGTGCCCATCGTGACCACGACCTTGCCGCTCGAGGTCACCCGCACCTGCGCCCAGTCGGCGGCGCCCGACTTCGGGTTGTAGCCCGGCGCCTGCCGCAGCTCGGGCGGCAGCGCGACCGTGATGTAGCCCATGTTCGAGATCGACGGATCGACGGCGAGGCCGATGCCGATGCCGACCAGCCGCCCTTCGGCGCGCGCCGCCGCCTGGCGCTCACGCAGCTCGGTGTAGCCGGCCGTCTCCAGCGCGAGCTCGAGCACGCGCGGATAGTCGCCGCTGTCGTAGACGCCGCCGGTCGGAGTCTCGTACGGGAACGCATCGGCCGGGATCAGGTTGCGGCGGCGGATCTCGGCGGGGTCGACGTGGAGCCGCTGGGCCGCCTCGTCGAGCGTCCGTTCGGTCTCGAGGTAGACCTGCTGGCAGCCGTAGCCACGGTTCGGGCCGGTCGGCACCTTGTTCGAGACGACGTCGACGAGGTGGAGCTCCACGTCGCGGACGCGATACGGCCCGACGTAGTTGCCGAGTGGCCGGTAGGTCGTCGCCGGCTCGGGGGCTCTGACGTAGGCACCCAGGTTGTCGACCACGTGCGCACGCAGGCCGATGATCTCGCCCCCCTGCGTCAGCGCCAGCTCGCGCGTGCCGACCCGGTCGGGTTGGTGCGACGAGCCGATCAGGTGCTCGGCTCGGTCCTCGATCCACTTCACCGGGCGGCCCGCGCGCATCGCCAGCAGCCCGACGACGGTCATGTACGGGAAGAGCGACGACTTGATCCCGAAGCTGCCGCCGATGTCCCTGGGGACGATCACGCGTAGCTTCTCCTCGGAGATCCGCAGCGAGCGGGCCAGCACTGGCAACAGCGTCATCGGTCCCATGAAGTTCGCCCAGATGGTCAGGAGGCCCGAGGCCGGCTCGTAGTCGGCGACTATGCCGTAGGTCTCGATCGGCGTCGAGCTGTACCGCTCCCAGCGCAGCGTCTCGATGACGACGAGGTCGGCGCGGGCGAACGCTCCGTCGGGGTCGCCGTAGCGGAGCGTGCGATCGACGACGACGTTGGAGCCGACCTGGCCGTGGAGCAGAGGCTTGGCGGGGTCGAGGGCGTCCTCGACGGTCACCACCGCGTCCAGGGGCTCGTAGTCGATCGCCACGAGCTCGGCCGCGTCCTCGGCCAGGTAGCGCGACTCCGCCGCGACCACCGCGACCGGCTCGCCCGCATAGCGCGCCCGGTCGACCGCCATGGCGTAGTACGCGAGCCGGTGCGTGATCCCGGCCGCGAACGGGTCGGTGAGGTCCGGGAGCTCGGCGCCGGAGAGGGCGACCACGACGCCGGGCACGGCCAGGGCCGCCGCGAGGTCGGCCGAGCGGATCTCGGCGTGAGCCCAGGGCGAGCGCGCGAAGGCGGCGTGCAGCGGGTTGGCGACCTGGACGTCGTCGACGAACTGCCCACGCCCGGTGAGGAGCGGCAGGTCCTCGCGGCGAGGGACCGCCTGGCCGACCCAGCGACTCATTGCTCGATTCTTCCCCACCCGCCGCCTCCCGGCGTTTCGACCGTGACCACGTCGCCGGGTTCGAGCTCACGCGTCGTCTTCGGCGGCAGCTCGCGGCCGTTCAGGAGGTTCCGACCCGGCCGTCCGGGATCGCCGCCGTTCAGGCCGAGCGGTGCGTGGCGACGCCGGTCGGTGAGCAGCGAGAGCGTCGCCGGCCCGAGCACGCGGATCTCCCGCACCAGGCCGTCGCCCCCGCGATGGCGACCGTCGCCGCCGGAGCCGTCGAGGAGCTCGTAGCGCTCGACCTGCAGCGGGAGCTCGAGCTCGAGCGCCTCGACCGGCGTGTTCAGCGTGTTCGACATGCCGACGTGCACTCCGGAGGGGCCGGCGCCCCTGCTCGATGCGCCCTGGCCCCCGCCGAGCGTCTCGTAATACGTCCAGCTCGAGCTGCCGATGACGACGTTGTTCATCGTGCCCTGGCCCTGCGCGGGCACGTCGGTCGCCTGCGCGAGCGCGAGCAGCACCGTGTCGGCGATCCGCTGGCTGGTCTCGACGTTACCGGCCACGACTGCGGAGGGGGCGCGGGCGTCGACGAGACAGCCGGCAGGCGCGCGGATCATCACTGTCTCGGAGAGCCCGGCGTTGACCGGGACGTCGGCGCCGAGCGCGACCTTCACAGCGAAGGTGCAGGCTGCGCGGGTGACCGCGAACGGTGCGTTCACGTTTCCGGCAGCAGCGGGAGCGGTGCCCTCGAAGTCGATCTCGATCGCGTCGCCGGCGATCGTCACCGCGACGCGGATCGGCAGGTCGTCGTCGGTGACGCCGTCGCCCTCCACCTCCCCCTCGGCCTCGCAGCGGCCGTCGGGAAGTCGCCGGATCGCCTCGCGGGCGCGGCGCTCTGCGTAGGCGATCACCTCGTCGAAGGCGGCCAGCACCGTCTCGCGGCCGTGCCGGCCCGCGAGCTCGACCAGCCGCTCTCCCCCGAGCCGGTTGGCCGCCGCCTGCGCCGCCAGATCGGCCCGGCGGAGCTCCGGCGTGCGGACGTTCGCGAGGATCACCCGGAGCACCGCGTCGTCGAGCCGGACCGGCGGGACGACCAGACCCTCCTGCCAGATCGAGGTCGAGCCCGCGGGCATCGAGCCGGGCGTCATACCGCCGACGTCGGAGTGGTGGGCGCGGGTGCAGGCGTAGGCGACGATCGCGCCGTCGAGGTCGAGCGGCGAGACCAGTGTGATGTCGGGCAGGTGCGAGCCGCCGGCGGAGGGGTCGTTGAGGACGTAGAGCTCGCCCGGCTTCGGTCCGAGGGCGATCACGGCAGCCACCGACTCGGGCATCGCCCCGAGGTGCACGGGGATGTGCTCCGCCTGGGCGACCATACGACCGGCCGCGTCGAAGAGCGCGGCCGAGCAGTCGCGCCGCTCCTTGATGTTCGAGGACGACGCGCTGTGGACGAGAACGGTGCCCATCTCCTCCGCGATCCCGGCGAGCGCGGCGCTCATCACTGACAGCGTCACCGGGTCCATGTTCGCTCCAGGACGAGCGTGCCGGCGTCGTCCGGCTCTCCTGCCCAGCCGGGTCGGACGAGACAGGTCGAGCCGGGCAGCTCGACGATCGCCGGGCCGGCGACGGCCGGGCCGGGCCCGTGGACGGGGAGGTCGAGCCAGTCGCCGTCGAGGTACGCGCGGCGGCCGGACGGTCGGGTCGACGATTGGTGGCCCCGCAAAGGAGGGCGCTCACGCGGGAGGATCGCCAGCAGCCGCCGCGTGACGATTTCGGGTCCGGCCTCGGGCCGGAAGCCGTAGCGGCGCCGGTGGGCCTCGCCCAGGTTCTCGTCCCAGCATTCGGCCTCGACCGTCAGCTCGTGCGACTGGCCGCGGTAGCGCGCGTCGACGAGCCTCAGGGTCGATGCTCCCGGCAGGTCGCGCGACGCGTTGTCCTCCATCTCGTCGAACGAGCTGCCGACATAGTCGCGCCGGAGGTCGGCCGCTGCCAGCCCCAGCGCGCTCAGCATCCCGGCGGCGAGCGGCACGAGGACGCGCTCCATCCCGAGCTCCTCGGCCAGCGCGCACGCGTGCAGCGGACCGGCGCCGCCGAAGGCGACGAGCGCCAGCCCCCGGGGGTCGATTCCCCGCTCGACGCTGACCACTCGAAGGCCCCGCGCCATCTCGGCCTCGACCACCCGAACGACGCCCGCGGCCGCCTCAGTGACCCTTCCAGCCGCGTCCGAGCTCGTGGCGTTCGACACCCAGTCTCTGAGACTGGGGCCGCAACGTTTGCGTAACGATTCGTCCACAGGTAATCCCGCCAGGGCCGCTTCCGCCAGCGCCCGGTCGAGGGTGACCTCGCCTCCGAGGACGGTGCCGTCGGCCAGGTAGCCGAGGGCCAGGTTGGCATCCGTGACGGTCGGCGCCTCGCCGCCCAGGCCGTAGCAGGCCGGTCCCGGACGCGCGCCGGCGGAGCGCGGCCCGACACGCAAGGCCCCACCGTCGTCCAGCCACGCGATCGACCCGCCGCCCGCTCCGATCGTGTGCACGTCGACCATCGGGAACCGGATCGGCACGCCGGCGACCACCGTCTCGGCCGTCACCCGGGCGGTTCCGCCAAGGACGGCTGCGACGTCGGTGCTCGTTCCGCCCATGTCGAAGGTGAGCACGTCCTCGAAGCCGCCGGCGCCCGCGACGAACGCCGCGCCGACCACTCCCGCGGCCGGGCCTGAGAGCACGCACGCGGCCGGTCGGGCAGCCGCCGCGGCCGCGTCGGCCACTCCGCCCGAGGACTGCATGACGAGCGGCCGCGGCTCGATCTCCTCGAGGTACGCCGACAGCACGGGCGCCAGGTACGCGTTCGCGACCACGGTCGAGCAGCGCTCGTACTCGCGAAACTCGGGCAGCAGCTCGGACGAGAGCGAGACACGCACGCCCGGAAGCGCCGCCCGCAGCGCCTCGCCCACGCGCAGCTCGTGCTCCGGGTGCAGGAACGAGAACAGGAGGCAGACCGCGACCGCGTCGACCGCGGCGGCGGCGACGGCCGCCACGGCGTCCCGCAGCGACCTGTCGTCGAGCGGGGCGACCACACCTGCGGGTCCCATCCGCTCGCGTACGGTGAAGCGCAGCTCCAGTGGCACGAGCGGCGCAGGCTTGTGCGCGGTCAGGTCGTAGAGCGACGCCCGGTCCTGCCGGCCGATCTCGATCACGTCGCGGAAGCCTTCCGTGGTGACGAGCGCGGTGCGCGCGCCGCGCCGCTCGAGCAGCGCGTTCGTCGCCACGGTCGTCCCGTGGGCGAGCACACCGACCGCCGCCGCGTCGACGCCCGCCGCGCGAAGCGCCGCCGCGATGCCGCGAGCCTCGGCGCCCGGGGCCGAAGGCACCTTGGCGATGACGAGCTCCCCGTCCACAACCGCGACGAGGTCCGTGAAGGTGCCGCCGACGTCGACCCCGACGCTGATGCCTTCCATCGCGCCATCTTCCCGAGGATAGGCTTGCGGCTGCAAATGGCCATGACCAAGATGCCCTCCAGCCTCGAGATCGCCCAGCAGGCGACGCTGCGGCCGATCACCGAGATCGCCGAGGAGATCGGCCTCGAGGACGACGAGATCGAGCTCTACGGGCGGTACAAGGCGAAGGTCGACCTGTCCGTCCTCGACCGGCTCCGCGACCGGCCGGACGCGAAGCTGATCGGCGTCACCGCGATCACGCCGACGAAGGCGGGCGAGGGCAAGACAACCACTGCGGTCAGCCTCACCCAGGGCCTCGGCACGATCGGCAAGAGCCCTGTGCTCTGCCTGCGGGAGGCGTCACTCGGCCCCGTCTTCGGGATCAAGGGTGGCGCGGCAGGCGGCGGCTACGCGCAGGTGGTGCCGATGGAGGACCTGAACCTCCACTTCACAGGCGACATCCACGCGATCGGCGCAGCGAACAACCTGCTCTCGGCGATGCTCGAGGCGCACATCCTGCACGGTAACGAGCTCGGCATCGACCCGCTGACCGTCAGCTGGCGCCGCTGCATGGACATGAACGACCGTGCCCTGCGCCAGGTCGTCCTCGGCCTCGGCGGCCGCGCGAACGGCTACGTCCGAGAGACCGGTTTCGACATCACCGCCGCCTCCGAGGTGATGGCGATCACCGCCGTCGCACGCGACCTCTTCGACCTGCGCAAGCGCCTCGGCGCGATCACCGTCGCCTACACCTGGGAGGGCGAGCCGGTCACGGCCGAGCAGCTGCGCGCCGCGGGCGCGATGACCGTCCTGCTCAAGGACGCGATCAAGCCCAACCTGGTGCAGACGCTCGAGGGCCAGCCCGCCTTCATCCACTGCGGCCCCTTCGCCAACATCGCGCACGGCAACTCGTCGCTGGTCGCCGACCTGGTCGGGCTCAAGCTCGGCGACTACGTCGTCACCGAGTCGGGCTTCGGCGCCGACATGGGGATGGAGAAGTTCCTCGACATCGTCTGCCGGGTCGGGAGCATCGCGCCGAGCGCGATCGTCCTCGTCGCCACCGTGCGCGCGCTGAAGCACCACGGCGACGATCCGGACGGCGGCGTGGAGGCGATCGAGCGCGGCGCCGGCAACCTCGCCCGCCACATCGGGATCGTCCGCGAGTTCGGCCTCAGCGCCGTGGTCGCGATCAACGCCTTCCCCGACGACACCGACGAGGAGGTCGCCACCGTCCGCCGGCTCGCACTCGAGCTCGGCGCGCACGCGGCCGCGGTCAACACGGCCTTCGAGGAGGGCGGCGCCGGCGCGAGCGAGCTCGCGGAGGCGGTCGTCGACGCGGCCGAGAAGCCGAACGCCTTCGAGCCCGCGTATGCGCTCGACGCGCCGATCGTGGACAAGATCGAGGCGATCGCGAAGCGCGTGTACGGAGCCGACGGCATCTATCTGCTGCCGGCGGCCGAGAACGACGTGAAGCGCTTCACCGAGCAGGGACTCGACGGCGTGCCGGTCTGCATGGCCAAGACGCACCTGTCCCTCTCGCACGATCCGACCCTCGCCGGCGCGCCGACCGGGTTCACCGTGCCGGTGCGCGCGGTGCGGGCCTACACCGGTGCAGGCTGGTTGGTCGCCCTCTGCGGCGACATGCAGACGATGCCGGGCCTCTCCGCCACGCCGGCCGCGTTCAACGTCGACATCGACGAGAACGGCCGCACGTTTGGACTCTTCTAAGCACGGGGGGAACGGCCGGTTCCCCCCGTGGGCCCCCCTCCGCACTCGCGTGTGGCGTAGGCGCGGCGGCGCTCCGGCGAGACGTGGTCTCGCCTACGCGCGCGAAGGCACGGCGACTGCCGTGCGATCTTCTGGAAGACGCCGTGAGCGCTGAAAACGAGTCGCCTCTTCCCGCAGGCCCCGCGATCGTCAGGACGGTCGAGCTGGCCGGCCGCCTCGCGCTGCTGACCGCCCGCGTCGCCGGCCGCCAGGACCTGGTCGCTCGAGCCGAGTCCCTGGCGAACGAGCTCGCACCCTTGGCCGCGGAGGACGTCGACGCCTACCGGGTCTACCTCGCCACCCACTCGAATGAGGCCCAAGCCCGGACGATCGAGCTGCCGGTGCGCATGGCCGAGCTCGCCGCGGACACGGCGGAGCTCTGCGCCGAGGCGGCCGCCGCAACCGACCGCGCCGCGCGGGGAGACGCGCTCGCCGGAGCGCTCCTTGCGGAGGCCGCGGCCCGTGCCGCCGCGCTGCTCGTCCGGGTGAACGGCGGCGGCGGCGCGGCTGCAGCCGCTACTGAGCGGGCGGCTCGCGCAGCTCCTCGGCTGTGACGCCGAGGTCGCGGAGCACCTCGCCGCCGGTCCCTCTCGCGTCGGAGACGATCGCGAGCAGGATGTCGCGCGGGCCGAACTGCTCGCGGCCCGTGTCGGCGGCGTCGTTCAGGGCCGCCTCGAGAACGCGCTTCGCGCGAGGCGTGAACGGACGTGGCATGCCCTCGATCCAGGGCTCGTCGCCCTCGCCGATCCGCTCGACGACCTGCTTGCGAGTGGCGTCGTACGAGACGTCGACACCGTCGACTCCGCGACGGACGACGGCGAGCATCAGGTGCTCTGTGCCGATGTAGTTGTGCCTCAGGGAGTCGGCCTCCTTCTGCGCCTCGACCATCACCTCGCGGGCGTCGTCGTCGAAGCGGGCGAAGAAGAACTTGCGGTCGCGGCCGCGGTGGCGGCCCCGCCGCCACGGCCGACCCCAGGGCGGCCCACCCGTCGGAGGCCCGGCAGCGCCCTCGACGATCTGGTGCACCCGCTGGTGCGAGAGCTCGAGCGCCTCGGCGATCTCGCGCAGCGAGCCGCCGGCGGCGTGGAGCTTCTTGATCGCGGCGTGGTAGTCCACCCGCGTATGCGCTGTCTGGGTCTCGAGGTCGATCAGGTGCTGCCGCACCTCTTTCGCCTCGGCCAGGATCTGTTCGTCTAGTGTCATAGACGTCGAGTCTACTAGACAGCCGTCTAGTTGTCTAGACGGCGAGCAGGGTCACCCCCACGACGACGGACGCGGCGCCCGCCGCACGCCACGGTGGAACGCGCTCGTGCAGCATCGCCGCCGCGAGGGCGGTGACGATCAGGACGCTCGTCTCGCGGACGGCGGCGACCGGGGCGGCCGGGGCGAGCCGAAGCGCGTAGAGGGTGAGCGCGTAGGGCGCGAGGGTCAGAGGCGCGATCAGCAGCGTCTCGCGGCGAAAGCCGGCCCGGAGCGCGGCCGGCCCCGAACGGAAGGCGACCACCGCCGCGGACACCACGGCCGGCCCGACCATCACGGCCTCGAGGTACGCGAGCGGGTCGGCCAGGGTGACGCCGGTGTTGTCGACCAGCGTGTAGCCGGCGATCGTGGCGGCGATCGACAGCCCGAAGACGGTGCCGGCACGGTCGGGCCGACGGCCGCGGACCAGCAGGATCCCAGAGCCGACGGCGCAGACGCCCGCCGCCTGGTTCCAGGACGTCGCCGCCCCGAGCGCGGCGACTGCGACGACCAGGACGAGCACCGGCGCGAGCCCGCGGGCGATCGGGTAGAAGACCGAGAGCGCCGCGTGGGCGTAGGCGGCGCCGAGCAGGAGGACGTAGGCGAGCTCGAAGGCAGCACTGGCCGCGACATACTTCCAGACACCCGGCTCGACACGCCACCTGACGGCGGCGACCGGCGCCCAGATCGCGACCGCCAGGCAGAACGCCGCCGCTGTCGCCGCCTGCGGATCGCGGGTGCGGGCGAGGAGGACGTTCCAGAGCGCATGCAGCACCGCCGCGCCCAGCGCGAGCGCAAAGGCATCCCCGGGCACTATCTGATCCCGATCCGCAGTCCGAGCAGGCGGGGGAGCGCCGCGACGCCGCGGGCGACGAGCGGCGGAGTACGGCCGGCCTCGTCGGCGGCCTCGACAGCCAGGATCGCGCGGCGCACGAGCGCCCCGCCGAGGTGGCGGACCGGCTCGGGCGGCAAGCGAGGCGGGACGCGGCCGGCGAGCGGGAGCCGCGACCACTCGTCGTCCGTGCCGAGGACGAGCGAGGCCAGGATCTGCCCGCCGAGCCAGCTCGGGCCGACCCCGTTCCCCGAGTAGCCGGCGCCGTAGTGGATCCGCGTCCCCGCGACGGTCACGAAGAACGGCAGCTGGTCGCTGGAGACGTCGACGGGCCCGCCCCAGGCCCGCTCGACCCGCGCGGCCGCCAGCCCCGGCAGCAGCCTGCGCAGCCCCTGCTCCGCCCGCGCCACCGTCGGCGAATCGTCGAAGAAGCGCGCGTCGATCCGGCCGCTGCGCCCGATCGGCCCCGAGCCCGAGCCCATCAGCACCCGGCCGTCCTCGGTCGTCCGGAAATAGTGGAGGAACATCCGGCCGTCGGCGATCGCCTCGCCGCCGGTCCAGCCGATCTCGGCGAGCAGCTCGGGCACCGGCTCGGTGAGGACGACGTAGCTGCCGAACGGGGTCAGCGCCCGGCTCGCCGGACGCCAGCCGCTCATCCAGGCGTTGGCGGCGACGACGACCTCGGGAACGCGCAGCCGCCCACGCGCGGTCGTGACCTCGCCGGGGCGGATCGACGTCACGCGCGAGCGCTCGTGCAGCACGGCGCCGGCGCCGAGCGCCGCCCGCCGCAGAGCACGGACGAGCCTGGCCGGCTGGACCGTCGCCGCGTCCGGGAAGCGAACGCCTCGCCGGAATAGCGGCGAGATCCCGGGCTCGACGGCGACCGCGCGCTCGGGCTCGCCCAGCTCGGCCGCGACCCGGATCGCCTCCTCGACTGCGGCGTCCTGGGCAGGCGTGGTCGAGACCTCGAGCATCCCGCCGCGGCGCAGCCACACGTCCTCGCCCAGCGCCTCGACGCCCGGGATCGCGCCCTCCGACACACGGGCAAGGACTAGCGCCGCTTCGTCGCCGAGCCGCGAGCGCAGGCGCGGCAGCGCGCACCAGTAGGTCTCGAGGAAGCCGCCGTTACGCCCGCTCGGCCCGTAGCCCACGTGCTCGGCCTCGAGCACGGTCACGCGCAGCGCCGGCTCGCGCCGCTTCAGCTCCAGGGCGGTCCAGAGCCCCGTGTAGCCGGCGCCGACGATTGCGACGTCGGCCTCGGCGTCGCCGGCCAGCGGCCCTGTCTCGGGATCGGCCGGGGCCTCCTCCAGCCACCACGGCACGCGGCTCAGCACGCCGATAGCATCGCGGAGCCGTGACGCGCGCGTTCTGGAACCCGATGACGAACATGGGCGGCTTCCGCGACCGCGGCCTCACGATCGTCCGCGGCGAAGGTTCCACCGTCTGGGACGACGCGGGCGAGGCGCTGATCGACATCTCGGGCGCGCTCTGGTACTGCAACGTCGGCCACGGCCGCGCCGAGCTCGCCGACGCGGCCGCCGCGCAGATGCGCGAGCTCGCCTCCTACAAGACGTACGACGGCTTCACCTCACCGCAGACGGAGGCACTCGCAGAGCGCGTCGCCGAGATCGTGCCGCTGGACGGCGCCAAGGTCTTCTTCACCTCCGGCGGCGGCGAGTCGATCGACACCGCGGCCAAGCTCGCCCGCGCGTACTGGGCCGCGGTCGGCAAGCCTGACAAGCACGCGGTGATCTCGCGCCAGTTCGCCTATCACGGCTCGAATGCCTATGGCACCTCGCTGGGCGGGATGGCGGCGCTGACCGACGTGTACGGGCGGCTCGTCCCTGACGTCGACCAGGTGCCGTGGGACGACGCCGAGGCGCTCGCGGAGGCGATCGACCGGGCAGGGGCCGACCGGGTGGCCGCGTTCTTCGCCGAGCCCATCATCGGCGCGGGCGGCGTGCTGATGCCGCCGGACGGCTACCTCGACCGCGTCCAGCAGATCTGCCGCCAGCGCGAGGTGCTGCTCGTGCTCGACGAGGTGATCACCGGGTTCGGGCGCACCGGGGAGTGGTTCGCGTCCGGGCGGTACGGGCTCTCGCCGGACCTGATCACCGTGGCCAAGGGGATCACGTCCGGGTACATCCCGCTCGGCGGCGTGATCGCCTCGGCGCGCGTGGCGGAGCCGTTCTGGACGGAAGGCACGACGAACGTGTTCCGGCACGGGTTCACGTACGCGGGACACGCGACCGCCTGCGCGGTCGGGCTGGCCAACCTCGAGGTGATCGAGCGCGAAGGGCTCGTCCAGCGGGTAGGCGAGCTCGAGCCCGTGCTGGCGGATGCGCTCGCCCCGCTCGCCGACCACCCGGCGGTGGCCGAGGTCCGCACCGGCGTCGGCCTGCTCGGGGCGGTCGAGCTCGCGGATCCTTCGAAGCTCCAGGCGGTGGTCGACGCCGCGTACGAGCGCGGCGTGCTGGTGCGAGGCATCCGGGGCGTCGCCCTCCAGGTCTCGCCGCCGTTCGTGATCACCGAGGACGAGCTGGAGACGACGGCGCGGGTGTTCGGCGACGCGCTGGACGCGGTGGCCTGAGCGCAACTCGACGAGCAGGGACAGGCTTAAGCCTGTCCCTTGGTCAGCGCCCGCGCCAGCTCCTCGAACACCGCCACGTACCGGTCGACCGCCTCGTCGGTGTGCTGTACCGAGAGCGTCCACTCCTCCTCGCGGCCCGGGGTGGCGAAGATGCCTCGGTTCATGTTCCAGAGCCAGCTCAGCTCGGTCAGCTCGCCGTCCTGGTGGGCCTTGAACGTCTCGTAGTCGACGACCCGCACCGGCGAGAACGTGACGCAGCCCTTCGCGCCGATCCCGACCGGGTAGCCGGGCAGCCGGTACTCCTCGACCACGGCGCCGCAGCCCTCGAGCAGCCGCTCGTTCAGGTCGTGCAGGTGCGCGTACGCCTCCGGCGTGAGCACCTCGTACAGGCTCGCCCGCGCAGCCGCCATCGTCAGCGGGTTGCCGTTGAAGGTGCCGACCTGGAAGACGCTCCCGTCCTCGACGCAGGCCATCACCTCCTCGGTGCCGCCGATCGCGCCCGACGGCAGCCCGGCGCCCAGCGTCTTCGCGAGCGTCGCGAGATCCGGGACGACGCCGAAGTGCTCGACCGCACCCCCGGCGGCGACGGTCAGCCCGGTCTTGACCTCGTCGAAGATCAGGACGATGCCGTGGCGCGCGGTCAGCTGGCGCACGGCCTCGAGGTAGCCCGGCTCGGGGAGCACGACCCCGAGGTTCATCATCGCCGCCTCCATGATCAGGCACGCGGGCAGGCGGCCCTCGGCGGCGAGCCGCTCGATCCGCCGCTCCATCGCGCCGGCGTCGTTGAACGGCACGGCGACGGTCAGGTCGACCACCGCCTGCGGGATCCCGGCGCCGTAGGGGAGCGAGGCGAGGTTCTCGCGGTCGCCGATCCGGTCGTACTCGACGCCGATCGAGACCATCACCGTGTCGTGGTGGCCGTGGTACGAGCCGAAGATCTTCAGCACCGTGTCACGCGCGGTGTGCGCGCGGGCGATCCGGATCGCGTCCATCGTCGCCTCCGAGCCCGAGTTCGTGTACCGCCACTTCGGCAAGCGGAAGCGGCGGGCAAGCTCTTCCGCGACCACGATCCCGTCCTCGGTCGGCGCGGCAAAGTGCGTGCCCAGCGCGGCCCGGTCGGCGACGGCGCGGGTGATCACCGGATGCGCGTGGCCCTGGGTCATCGAGCCGAAGCCGTTGTGGAAGTCGAGGTACTCCGTGCCGTCGACGTCCCAGACGCGCGCGCCCTCGCCGTGTGTCAGGTAGATCGGCCACGGCTCGCGCACCTGGTACGACGAGGCGACCCCGCCGGCGAGCGACACCCGCGCGCGTTCGTACATTCCCCTCGACGCGCGGGTGCGCCCGTCCAGCTTCGCTCCCTCCCCTCTGGTCAGCTCGCGGATCCGAGTGCGATCGATCTGGACGGGGGCATGGACGGCCATGATCTGCTCCTCTCAGGCAGGTTGGACGGTCGGGCGGCGGCGGGTCTGCACGATCACGTTCACGAGCATCACCGACAGCGCGATCACGAAGATCGCGGAGCCGATCACATTCACCTGCGGCGGCGCGCCCACGCGGGCCGCGCCCCAGACGAAGAGCGGGAACGTGACCGTCGTCCCGGCGTTGAAGTTGGTGATCACGAAGTCGTCCACCGAGAGCGCGAAGACCAGCAGCGCTGCGGCCAGCACGGCCGGCGCGATCAGCGGCAGGGTCACCTTCCGGAAGGTCGTCCACTCGTTCGCGCCGAGGTCCATCGCCGCCTCCTCCAGGTGGCGGTCGAAGCCGATCAGCCGCGCCTTCACCGTGACGACGACGTAGCTGATGCTGAACATGATGTGCGCGATCAGGATCGTCCCGAAGCCGAGGGCCACGGACATGCTCAGGAAGAGCGTCAGCAGCGATGCGCCGAGCACGATCTCGGGCGACGACATCGGCAGGAAGATGAGCAGGTTGGTCGTCCCGCGCCCGCGGAACCCGTAGCGGACGAGCGCAAGCGCGATCAAGGTGCCGAGTACGGTGGCGGCGATCGCCGTCAGCGCGGCCACCTCCAGCGAGACGACGATCGAGCTGCGCAGGCCCGGCACCGCGTCCCAGTTCCGCCAGTTGTCGAGCGTGAAGCCCTGCCAGGTGTAGTTGAAGCGCCCCTTCGGGTTGTTGAACGAGAACAAGATCACGATGCCGATCGGGACGAGCAGGTAGGCGAAGACGAGCACCGCGTAGGCGGTGAGCACGTGGTGCTTCACGAATCCCCACGTCGCGATCATCCCGTGAGCTTCTCCGTCCCCAGCACTCGGACGTAGACCGCCACCATCACGAGGATCACGGCCATCAGGATCAGTGACAGCGCAGCCGCCGAGGGGTAGTCGGTGAGCGCGAGAAATTTCGACTGGATGACGTTGCCGATCATGTACTGGCGGGGCGTCCCGAGCAGCTGCGCGTTGATGAAGTCCCCGGCGGCCGGGATGAAGGTGAGCAGCGTCCCGGCTATCACCCCCGGCATCGAGAGCGGCAGCGTCACGTGCAGGAAGGTGCGGACCTTGCTCGCGTACAGATCCTGTCCGGCCTCGATCAGGCTCGAGTCGATCTGCTCCAGCGCCACGTAGAGCGGAAGCGCCATGAACGGCAGGAAGTTGTAGGTGATCCCGGCAACGACCGCGGTCGGCGTGGCGAGCAGGCGGTCGTTGTCGCCGATCACGTTGATCAGGTGGAGGTAGCGGAGGACATGCACGACCGGCCCCTGGTCGGACAGGATCGTCTCCCACGCCAGCGTCCTGATCAGGTACGTGACGAAGAAGGGCGCGATGATCATCAGCAGGAGCAGGTTCTTCCAGCGGCCGCCCCGGAACGCGATCCAGTAGGCGAGCGGGTAGCTGAGCATGAGCGCAATCGCGGTCGCGGCCGCGGCGTATTCGAACGACCGGATCAGCTGCGCGTCGTAGGTCGTGAGCGCGTCCGAGTAGTTGTGCCACGCCCAGGTGAACGAGTTCGTGAAATCGATCGGGTTCTGCGTCTCCAGCGACTGGTGCCCGAGAAAACCGAGCGGAACCAGGAAGAAGAGCGCCAGGAAGGCGAGCCCGGGCGCGAGCAGCAGGTAGGGCGTCAGCCAGCGGTGACGGTGGATCAGCCCTCCGGCGTGCGCGCGCCCGGCCGGTGCGCTCAGGCCCCGAGCAGCTTCTGCCACTTCTGCTTGTAGTCCGGGTTGAAGAGCGCGTTCGGGTCGAACTGGTGGAGTTGCTTCAGCATCGCCGGCGTCGGAAAGATCAGCGGGTTCTTCGCCGTTGCGGGATCCGTCTTCAGCAGCACCTTGTCGGCTCCGAGGACCGGGCAGATGTAGTTGATGTAGTCGTCGATCTCCGCCGCGATCTTCGGGTCGTAGACGAAATTCATGTAGGCCGATGCGAGGTACGAATTCCCGTGCTTCGGGATCAGCATGTTGTCGGTCCAGATCCCCCCGCCCGACTTGGGGATGACGAACTGCAGGTGCTTGTTGTCGGCGTGCAGCTGGACCATGTCTCCCGACCAGACGAACGCCGCCCAGACGTCCCCCTTCGCCATCAGGCCTGAGTAGTCGTTGCCGGTGAACTGCCGGATCTGGCCGGACTTGACCGCCTTCTGGACTTTCTTCAGGGCCCGGTCGAACGAGGCGTCGTCGACCTTGCCCGGGTCGTCGCCGTTCGAGAGCATGACCAGGGTCATCGTGTCGGCCAGCTCGTTGAGGAGAGTGACCTTCCCCTTGAGACGCTTGTCGGTGAAGAGCTGATCGACGGTCGTGATGGGCTTCGTCAGCTTGGCGTTGTAGCCGATTCCGTCCAGGCCGGACACCCACGGCATGCTGTAGTCGCGGTTCGGGTCCCACGAGGGGTGCCGGAGCCCGGGCACGAGGTTCTTGGCGTTCGGGATCGCGCTCTTGTCGAGCTTCTCGACCCACTTGTTCTTCACGAGCAGCGCCGGGTACGGCGAGTTGTCGGTCATCACGATCAGGTCGCGGCCGATCGACTGCCCGCGGCGAAGCTGGGCCTGGATCTTCCCGAAGAAGCTGTCGTTGTCGTTGATGTCCTCGATGTACTTGACCTTGACGCCGTAGCGCTTCGAGAACTGGTCGAGCGACGGGTGGCGGTGCCCCTTGACGTCGATGTACAGCGGCCAGTTCGAGAAGACCAAGGTCTTGCCTCGGAGCTTGTTCGGGTCGGGCCCGGCGGCCTCGGCCAGCGAGGCCAGGGCGCCGGGGAAGGCGAGGGCTGCGCCGCCGACGGCGGCACGGCGAAGCAGGTCGGAACGGGTCAAGCTGTCGGTCACTTCTCCTCCTTCTGGTCCTCGTTGACGTCGACGACGAATGCGGACTCCGGGCTGAACGAGAGCTTGACCTCTCCGCCCTGCGCGATCGCTCCCGTCCCCGGCTCCGCGTTCTGCACGTACACCGTCAGGGCGCCCGCCGTGGTCTCGACGATGTACTGGGTGGAGACCCCCACGTAGGCCGTCTCGCGGACACGGCCCTGGAACGAGTTTCTCTCCGACTGCCCGAGCCGGACCTTCTCGGGCCGGACCCCGAGCGCGACGTTCCCGGTCCGGCCGGCCAGCGCCTCGGGCGCAACTGTCACCTCGTCACCGCCCGCGAGCCGCACCGAGGCCGGTCCCGAGACTGTCCCGTGCAGCAGGTTCGAGATGCCGAGGAAGCCGGCCACGAAAGCGGTCTTCGGCCGCTCGTACAGCTCGCTCGGCCTGCCGAGCTGCTCGATCCGCCCGCCTGACATGACGGCGATCGTGTCGGCCATCGTCATCGCCTCCTCCTGGTCGTGCGTGACATGGACGAAGGTGATGCCGAACTCGTGCTGGATCGCCTTCAGCTCGAGCTGCATCTGCTTGCGGAGCTTCAGGTCGAGCGCGCCGAGCGGCTCGTCGAGCAGGAGCACGCGCGGGCTGTTCACGAGCGCCCGGGCGAGCGCGACCCGCTGCTGCTGTCCGCCGGAAAGCTGGCGCGGCTTGCGCTTCTCGAAGCCCTCGAGCCCGACCTTCTCCAGCACGGAGGAGACGCTGCCCGAGAGGGACTTGCCCTTGATTCCCCGCCTGCGCAGGCCGAAGGCGACGTTCTCCGCGATCGTCAGATGAGGGAACAGCGCATAGCTCTGGAAGACTGTGTTGACGTCGCGCTTGTAGGGCGGCAGGCCGACCACGTCCTGCTCGCCCAGGAAGATTTGCCCTTCGGTCGGCGCCTCGAAGCCGCCGATCATCCGCAGCGTCGTGGTCTTGCCGCACCCGGAGGGACCGAGCATCGCGAAGAACGACCCGCGCGGGATCTCCAGCGAGAGGTCGTCGACGGCGACGACCCCGTCGAACCGCTTGGTGACGCCCTCGATCCGGACGTCGGCAGCGGCGGGCGTGCGCTCGGCGACGCTAGCCACGGGCGCCGGTTCCGTTCCCGGGCACATGTGCCCCCCAGTCGTAGAGCTGCTTCCACATGTCGAGGTACAAGAACGTCTCGGTCGATGTGACGCCGTCGAGCCCGCGCAGTCTGTTCGTCACGTCGAGCAGGTGCCTCCGGTCGGAGCACACGACCTCGACGAGCAGGTCGAACTGGCCGGTGGTGAGAACGACGTAGTCGGCCTCGGCCCAGCGCGCCACTTCGTCCGCGACCGGCTCGGGCGGGCCCGTAGTACGGACCCCGACCATTGCGCCCTCGAAGCCGAGGCCGAGCTGGTTCGTCACCCCGGTCACCTGGAGGATGTTGTCCGCGCAGAGACGCGAGTAGCGAGCGCGGATCGTCGCCTCGGAGACCTCGAGCCTGCGCGCGATGCTCCGGAACGCCTCGCGGCCGTTCGCCTGCAGCGCCTCGATCAGGCCGATGTCGACCGCATCGAGCTTCCGCGGCCGCGTGACGGCGCCTCGGCGCTCGGACTGCGCGTTGCGAACCTTCGGACCCCGTTCCCCTCGCAATGCGAGAGCGATCGTCCCAGACGCTCCGCCTCGCGTCAACCGGCTTCGGCTGCCGTGGCCCTTCTCGCTAGTCCAGCTTCGCCATCACGTGCTTGATCTGGGTGTAGTCCTCCAGCGAATAGACGGACAGGTCCTTGCCGTAGCCAGACTGCTTGTAGCCGCCGTGGGGCATCTCCGAGACCAGCGGGATGTGGTCGTTGATCCAGACCGTCCCGAACTGGAGCTTGCGCGCCGCGTTCAGCGCCCGGCCGACGTCCCGCGTCCAGACCGAAGCGGCGAGGCCGTAGCGGACGTCGTTCGCCCACGCGATCGCCTCGTCGTCGCTCGCGAACCGCTGCACCGACACCACCGGCCCGAACACCTCGCGCTGGACGATCTCGGCGTCCTGCCCGACGTCTGTGACCACGGTCGGCTTCACGAAGAAGCCGCGCTCGCCGTTCGTGCCGCCGCCGGTGAGGATCGTCGCCTTCGAGCCCTCGGCCCGCTCCAGGAAGCCGAGCACGCGCTCCTGCTGGTCCTTCGAGATCACCGGCCCCATCTCGATCTCGTCGCCTTCGGCCGGGTCGCCCACCTTCAGCGACTCGACCGCGGGGACGAGCTCCTCGAGCAGTTGCTCGTAGATCCCCGGCCCGGCCATCACGCGCGAGGCGGCGGTGCAGTCCTGGCCCGAATTCCAGTAGCCGGCGATCTTGATCCCCTCGGCGACCGCGGCCGGGTCGGCGTCGTCGAAGACGACCACCGGCGCCTTGCCGCCGAGCTCGAGGTGGACGCGCTTGAGGGTGTCGGCGGCCGTGCGCGCGATCGTCTTGCCGGTCTCGACGTCGCCGGTCAGCGAGACGAGCCGGACATCCGGGTGCGTGACGATCCGCTCGCCCACCGGCACGCCGTCGCCGGTGACGACGTTGAGGACGCCGGCCGGGATCGCCTCCTGGGCGAGCTCGACGAAGCGGAGGAGCGAGAGGGGCGTCTGCTCGGACGGCTTCAACACCTGCACGTTGCCGGCGGCGAGCGCCGGCGCCAGCTTCCAGACCGCCATCATCAGCGGGTAGTTCCACGGGGCGATCCCGCCGACGATCCCCAGCGGCTCGCGGCGGACCATCGAGGTGTAGCCCTGCATGTACTCGCCGGCCGAACGGCCCTCGAGGATCCGGGCGGCGCCGGCGAAGAAGCGCAGGTTGTCGGAGCAGACGGGCATCTCGTCGCGCGCATACGACAGCGGCTTGCCGACGTTGCGCGACTCGATCTCGGCGAGCTCCTCGGCGTTCTCGTCGACGACGTCGGCGAGCTTCAGGAGCAGCTCGGCCCGCTCCGCCGGCGTCGACTCGAGCCATTCGGGCAGCGCCTCGCCGGCCGCCTCGACCGCGGCGTCGACGTCGGCGGCCGTGCACGCCGGCACCTCCGCGATCGTCTCGCCGGTCGCGGGGTTCAGCACCCCCATCGTCCCGCCCTCGGCAGCATCGGTCCAGCTGCCGCCGACGAAGATCTTGTTGCGCGTCGCGGTGACCATGCCGTCGACCTCCTCCTCGAATTACTCGGTGCGAAGGATTCCAGACTCGCGGGTCAAGCGCTGCGCGAGCACGACGGGGATGATCGTCGCGAGCAGGATGCAGAAGACGACCACGTTCACCTCAGGCAGCTGCTGACCCAACCGGATGTTCCCGAAGATCCAGATCGGCAGCGTGTTCTGCACGCCCGCGGTGAACGTGGTCACGATCACCTCGTCGAACGACAGCGCGAACGCGAGCAGCGCGCCGGAGATCAGCGCGGTCGAGATCGCCGGCAGCGTCACGTGGACGAACGTCTGGAAGCCGTCGGCGCCGAGGTCCATCGAGGCCTCGGTCAGCGAGGTCGGCAGGCGCCGGAGCCGCGCGACCACGTTGTTGAATACGATCACGATGCAGAAGGTGGCGTGGCCGACGACGATCGTCCAGAGGCCGAACGCCTGGCCCCAGTACGTGAAGTAGGAGTTGAGCGCCATACCGGTAATGATCCCCGGCAGCGCGATCGGCAGGATGAACAGGAACGAGATCATCGTCCGGCCGAAGAACGACGCGCGGTAGAGCGCGAACGCCGCCAGCGTCCCGAGCACGAGCGCGATCCCCGTCGCCAGCGCGCCGGCCTTCAGGGACAGGATCAGGGCCTGCTGCATCTCGCCGTTGTGGATCGCCGGGCCGAACCATTTCGTCGTCCAGTCGGTGATCGGCCAGCCCTGGACATTCGACGCGTTGAACGCGTACAGGACGATGATCACGATCGGGATGTGCAGGAAGCAGACGACGAGCGCCGTCCAGATCCATAGGCCGATGCGGGTGGTGCGCGTCTCCATCACAAGGCGTCGAAAGCTCCGGTCCGCTTCGCCAGCGTCAGGTAGACCGCCATGATCGCGAGCGGGATGGCCGCGAAGGCGGCCGCGAACGGGAGGTTCCCCGACACGCCGAGGCCGGTCGAGTAGACGATGTTGCCGATGAAGGTCGATCCCGCGCCGCCGACGAGCGTGGGCGTGATGTAGTCGCCGAGCGTCAGCGAGAAGGTGAAGATCGACCCGGCGACGAGTCCGGGGAGCGCGAGCGGCAGGATCACCCGCCGCAGCGTGGTGAAGCCGCCTGCACCGAGGTCGCGGGAGGCCTCGATGTACGAGTGCGGGATCCGCTCGAGCGCCGCGTAGACCGGCAGGATCATGAACGGCAGCCAGATGTACGTGAACACGAGCCACATGGCCGTGTTCGAGTAGCCGAGATTCGCACCCGGCAGGCCGATCTGCTCGAGCGACCAGTTCAGGATCCCGTCCTGCGCGAGGATCACCTTCCACGCGTAGACGCGGACGAGGTAGCTCGACCAGAGCGGCAGCAGTACCAGCACGAACAGCATCGCCCGGAGGCGCGGCGAGGCGAGCCGGGCCATGAAGTACGCGAACGGGAAGGCGAGCACGGCGCAGGTGGCGGTGACCGCCGCCGCGATCCACAGCGTCCGCCAGATCACGCCGCGGAACGCGCCGCTCGCGAAGATCTCGCTGAAGTTGTCGAGGCTCCACGCGTGCACGACCTTGCCCGTGAACGAGTCCACGCTCCAGAACGCGTAGACGAACAGCGCAGCCAGCGCGGCGAGATAGATCAGCGTCATCCAGCCCAGGGGCGGGATCAGCTGCGCGGCAGAGCGCAGCCAGGAGCGGCGCCAGCCAAGCGCCGACACCTGCCGGCGCTTGGCTCGGACACCTCCAGTCGTTTGCGCCAGCAAATGACTAGCTAATGACCTCGTTCCAGGACTTCACCCAGGCCGAGTAGTCCATGCAGTCCTTCTTGCCGTTGCCGCAGTCGGCGAGCGGCGTCTTCCAGAACTTGATCGAGGCGTAGTACGACTCCGGCTCGTTGGCGTGGTACGCCGCGCACGAGCCCTTGCTGAGCTTGTTCATGTACGGGCAGGCCAGCCTGTTCACCGGCGTCTCGGCCCAGGTCACCGCCTGAAGGGCCTGCACCTTCGGGCTGGAGATGTACGAGTACCAGGCGTAGGCGCAGTTCGGGTGCTTGGCCTTGGCCGACAGCATCCAGGTGTCGAGCCAGCCGGTCGCCCCTTCCCTGGGGACGACCTCCTTGACCGGCGACTTGGCCGCCTGCAGCTGGCCGGTCGTGTACGGCCACGAGGCGCCGATGATCGCGTCACCGTTCTTGAACAGGCTGATCTCGTCCGAGGCCAGGCCCCAGTACTTCTTCACCAGCGGCCGCTGCTTCTTGAGCAGCGCGATCGCCGCCGCGAACTGGGTCTTGTTCAGCTCGTAGGGATCCTTGATCCCGAGCGACGGCTTCGTCTTCGACAGGTAGAGCGCCGCGTCGGCGATCTGGATCGGGTTGTTCGGGACGGTGATCTTGCCCTTGTACTTCGCGCTGTACAGCGCCGACCAGCTCGTCGGTGCCGGCTTCACCTTGGTCGTGTTGTACATCAGCGTGTTCGGGCCCCACTGCAGCGAGATCCCGTAGTGCTTGCCCTTGACCGTGTTGTTCGGCGGGCTCTGGAAGCCCTTGAAGAACTGCTTCCAGCCGGGCACGCGGCTGACGTCGACCGCGGCCACGTCGCTGCCGTAGATCAGCCGCAGGCTCGCGTCGCCGGACGCCGAGACCAGGTCGTACTGGCCGCCGCCGCCGGAGCGCATCAGCGTGACCATCTCGTCCGAGGAGCCGGCGTACTTCGCCTGCACCTTGCAGCCCGACTGTTGCTCGAACGGCTTCACCCACTTCGCGTCGAGGTAGCCCTCCCACGCGATCATCGTCAGCTTCCCCTCGTTCGCGCCGGTCTTCGTCGTGCCGGCCGCGGGAGCCGCGAGCGTGACCGCCACGAGCGCCAGCGCGACGTAGCGCAGCTTGACCGTCCTCATTCCTCCTCCTCCCACTGGGGTTCGATGTCGAAGGTGTGGCCCGGATTCCAGGCGACGGCGGCCGGTTGCCCGGCGCGTTCGGCCTGCTCCGGGCCGGAGACGTTCGGGCGGACGACGACGACCTCGCCGCCCTGCTCGAGGCCGACCAGGTAGCGAGTGACCATCCCCGCGTAGACGACCTCCTGGATCGTGCCGCGCTCGACGTGGTCGCCCGGCCCGGCGAGCTCTGACTCCCCCAGCAACCTGATTTTCTCGGGTCGGATCGTGAAGCGCCGGCCGTCGCGGTCGAGCAGGTTGGAGATGCCGACGAAGGCGGCGACGAACTCGTTCGCCGGCCGCTCGTACACGTCGGCGGGGCTGCCGATCTGGTCGATTCGGCCCTGGCTGAAGACGGCGATGCGGTCGCTCATCGTCAGCGCCTCCTCCTGGTCGTGCGTCACGTAGACGAACGTGATCCCGACCTCCTGCTGGATCCGCTTCAGCTCGCTCTGCATCTCAACTCGGAGCTTCAGGTCGAGCGCGCCGAGCGGCTCGTCGAGGAGCAGCACCCGCGGCCGGTTGACGATCGCCCGCGCGAGCGCGACCCGCTGGCGCTGGCCGCCCGAGAGCTGGACGGGCCTGCGCTCGCGGAAGCCGTCCAGGCGGACCAGCGCCAGCGCCTCCTCGGCCCGGCGCCGACGCTCCCCGCGCTTCACGCCCTTCACGCGCAGGCCGTACTCGACGTTGTCGCCCACGTTCATGTGCGGAAACAGCGCGTAGTCCTGGAAGACGGTGTTGACGTCGCGCCCGTAGGGCGGTCGGCCGGTGACGTCGACGCCTCCGAGCCGGACGCGCCCGGCGTCGGGGCGCTCGAACCCCGCGATCACCCGCAGCGTCGTCGTCTTGCCCGACCCGGACGGGCCGAGCATGGTGAAGAACTCGCCGCGGGCGACCTCCAGGTCGATCGAGTCGACCGCGACGACGTCGCCGTAGGTCTTGCGGATCCCGCTCAGGACAACGTCGGCCTCGGCCGGAGCCGGGGAGGAGTCGTGCCTCGAGCGGCTGCGGTGTGCGCCGAAGACGTCATCGAGGCGCTCGATTATCGTCGGTTGCAGCTCCGGGGTTCGTGACTCCCGTCTCAGCCGGACCGGATCAGAGCCCACGCGTCGGACCAGCCGAACCAGTCGACGCACGCCTTCCCCCGGGGGTCGTGGCAGTCGTGTTGCGGCGTCCGGACGAACGAGAGCCGCGACCACCAGCGCTCCTCGCCGGCATGGACGGCCTTGCAGTTCATGTATGCGCAGGCCTTCGGCGTCGCCGGCGCCTCGCCCAGGTAGCTCGCGGACCTGGCGTTCGGCTTCCCGGTGAGGATGTAGTCGAGCCAGCGGTACATGCACCCGAGATGCCTGGCGTGGGAGAGGATCATCCACGAGGCCGAGTGCGCAGTCCCTCCCGGCGGAACGCTGGTGGCGACGGGCACCTGATCCGCCCGCAAGAGCGTCGCGAGCCGCGCGCTGACCGCCCCGACGATCGCATTCCCGCCGGTGAAGTCGGCCTCGGCGGCGACCAGGTCCTGCCAGTACGCGCCGACGCTCGCGCTCTGCTCCGCCGCGGCGCGGACGACCTTGCGGAACTCGCCCTTGCTCAGCTCGAAGGGGCTCCGGTAGCCGACGTGGATCGCCGTCTGTGCGAGGGTGATCGGCTCGTCGCGGAGCCCGACTCTCCCCGCGTAGCGCGGGTCGTAGAGGACGTCCCAGCCGGTCGGCGCCGGGTGGACGAGGTCGGTCCGCCACAGCAGCAGGTCGGCGCCGCGGCCGTGGGGAATGCCGACGATACGCCCGTGCTCGAGGTTCTGGGGCAGCGTCTTCAACGGCGCGTAGACGTCCGCGTAACTCGGGATCAGGTCGGTGTCGATCGGCTGCACCTCCTTGCCGCCGGTCAGCACCTGCGTCACGTCGCCGTACGCGGCGACGCCGTCGAAGGTCGCGCTGTCGACCACCTCGAGCAGCTCGGTCGAGCTGCGCACGGTGCGCACGTGCACCTTGCAGCCGGTCTGCTGGACGAACCGCTGCACCCAGTTGACGCGCGGATCGTCGCCGCCCGCCTCAGCGTAGCCCGGGAAGGCGACGAGGTCGAGGCGATGTTCGGCCGGCGGCAAGCCGGCGACCGCCGACCGGTTGGAAGCGGTCGCTGCTGCGACCGCGAGTCCAAGAGCCGTCACGGCGAGAAGAGCACACCGAAGCACGCCGGTACGGTAGTCGCCCATGGGTCGAAGGATCGCGGTCGTGGGTTCGTCCGGCGCGGGCAAGACCACCTTTTCGGCCCGGCTCGCCGAGCGGCTCGGCGTTCCTCACATCGAGCTCGACGCCTTCCACCACGGCCCGAACTGGCAGGATGCGAGCGCCGAGGAGCTGCGAGCACGACTGGAGGAAGCTCTCACCGCCCTCGACGGCTGGGTCGCCGACGGCAACTACATGGGCAAGCTCGGTACCTGGCTGATCGACCAGGCGGACACGGTCGTCTGGCTCGACCTCCCGTTACGGACGTCGCTGCAACGCCTCTGGCGCCGGCACCGCACGCGGATCCGAGACGAAGTCGTGCTCTGGAACGGGAACCGCGAGACCTGGCGGAACGCCTTCGCCGGCTGGAACGCACTGTTCCCGTTCACGATCCGCGCACATGTCCGCCGCAAACGTGAGTGGCCGCAACGGTTTGCAGACCGGGATGTCGTGCGCCTGCGGTCGCAGGCCGAGGCGGATGCCTGGCTCGCGGGCCGTGCCCGATCGGTCTAGGCGGCGCCGCGGTGCAGCGCCTTCTCGGCCCGCTCGACGATCACGGCGAAGGCGGCGACGACGTCCCGGTCGAACTGGGCGCCGGCCTGCGCATAGAGCTCCTCGAGCGCCTGCTCGCAGGCGATCGGCAGGCGGTAGGGCCGCGGCGACGTCATGGCCGAGAAGGCGTCGCAGACGGCGATGATCCGCGCGGCGAGCGGGATTGCGTTGCCCTCCAGCCCGTCGGGGTAGCCCGTTCCGTCCCAGCGCTCGTGCGTGGCCCGGACGATCGCGGCGACACCGAGCCAGCCGGGGGAGGCGGCGAGGATGCGCTGGCCGATCACCGTGTGCTCCCTGATGAACGCCCACTCCTCGGGATAGAGCGGGCCGGGCTTCTGGAGGACGTCGTCAGGAACGGCCAGCTTGCCAACGTCGTGCAGCCTGGCCGCAAGGCGCAACTCCTCGAGCTCGTCCGCGGACAGCCCGAGAGTCTCGCCGATCGTGACGGCCCTATGAACGACCTCACCGACATGGTCGCGGAGACCTGGAGATCGCTCGAAGAGCGCCTGCAGCAGCATCTCGTGCGGCTCCCGCCGGCCCGAGCGCTCGCGCTTCTGTGCGTACAGGCGCTGGTCGGCCAGGCGCAGGGCCTCCGTCGAGGTCGCTGCCTCACCCGGTAGACGGACGGCGCCGAAGGAGCTCGTCACTTCGAAGCCCACCCCCGACTCGGACAGGGCGGTGGCGGCCCCGTCGAGGAACGCATCCTCGTCTTCTGCGGGAACGCCGGCGAGCACGCAGAACTCGTCGCCGCCCAGCCGGTAGCAGCCTCCGTACGGCGCGACCACCTTGGCGAGCGCTCCGGCGAGCCTGGCCAGCAAGGCGTCGCCGGCGGGATGCCCGAAGGTGTCGTTGTAGAGCTTGAACCCGTCGAGGTCGTAGATCACGAGCAGTCTCGGCTCGGCCAGTTCGCGGCCGGCGAGCAGCCGGGCCAGGTCGTCGACGAGCCGGCGCCGGTTGCCCAGACCGGTGAGGGCGTCGGTGACGGAGCGCGTGCGCAGCAGCCCGACGATTCGCGTGTTCTCGCGGAACGTGAAGACGAGCCGAACGGCGACCGCGATCAGCGTCACAGAGGCGAGGCTGACTGCGACCAGGTTGAGCTGGTGGAAATGGTCGAAGACGAGGATCCCCAGGCCCATGCCGGCGCAGATGAGCGAGGTGGCGAGCAGCGGCCGACCGGCGAGCGGAACGTCCACGTGCCGCGGCGGCTGCCAGACGGCCGCGGCCAGCAACAGCATGGACGCAGGCCACAGCGCGTCGAGGATCGTTCCCTCGGCGTAAGTGTCCGTGGCCGTCTGGAAGAGGAAGATCCCATCGGCGATCGTGGCGGCGAGCAGGGATGCCCCGATCAGCCCCCAGGTGCGGTCGGGCTTCCACCGGGACAGCGCGAACACGCCGGCAACGGCGGACAGCAGGAGGACATCGCCGAGTGGGTACGCGAGGTTGGTGACGATCACCGAGGTGCTGCCGTCGGTGTGGCGGAACACGACCTCGAACAGCACGGCCGAACCGAGCGCAGCCGCGGCGATCGCCGCCATCGCCCCGTCGAACCAGACCATCCGGCCGAACTCGGACAGCCGGTGCTTGACGAGGATCATCATGCCGACGTAGCAGGCCGGGTAGAAGACGAGGTAGAACGCGTCCGCGGCCGACGGGTACGGCGGATCGCCCGCGTACACGAAGTCGAAGAGGATCTCGCCGACCGCCCAGGCCAAGAGGCCGCACGCGAAGGCGATCGACGCGATTCGCTCGGTCCGGGTGGTGACGGCGCGGACGATCACCGCGCCGGCCGCCAGCACGATCAGCGCGTTGTACCAGTAGCGGTTGAAGAAGTCGTCGAAGCCGGCGCCGAACAGCGTGTACGCGGCGAAGGTGACGAGGCCGCCGGCCGCCACGACCTTCCACGCGAAAACCACGGTCCGCAAGCGGGCACCGGCGAGCGACGAGGCAGAAGCCGCGGCCATGGACCCTGTATCGGCTCTAACCGCCTCCCCCTTGACCGCGAAGAGCCGGGACGATCTCGCGACCGTACGCCTCGAGCGTCTCCTCCTGGCCGTGGGTCATGAGGTAGATGTTCCACTGGTCGACGCCGGCCGCCTCGAGTCGACGCAGCTTCTCGACGTGGGCGGCGGGCGGGCCGAGGATGCAGAACCGCTCGCAGGTCTCGTCCGTGATCTGCTCGCCGTGCTTCGCGCCGACCCGGCTGTGCTCCGCGTAGTCGTACGTCTCGCGCTTCATCCGCGAGACGTAGTCCGTGAGCGCGGGCGGCAGGTCGGCCGGGTCGTGCCGGGAGATGACGTCGAAGACGTGGTTCGAGACCATCGCCGGGAACCAGCGCACCTGCTCGCAGCTGTCGGCGAGATCGTCGCTGACATGCGCAGGGGCGCAGGCGATCACCGCGAGCTCGTCGGGATCGCGGCCGGCATCCGACGCGGCGCGGCGCACCTGGCCGACGATCCACTCGACGATCTCCGGGTCGGCGAGCTGGATGATCACGCCGTCGGCGACCCGGCCGGCGACCTCCAGCACGCGGGGGCCGTAGCCGGCCACGTAGAGCGGGATCTCGGAGCCGTGCTGCGCCCACTCGAGCCGGATCTCGGTGCCGTTCCACTCCACCGGCCGCCCGTTCATCAGGTCGCGCATCATCCGGCAGGCGGCCTCGAACTCGGCGACCTTGACCGGCTGCTGGCCGATCACGCGCCGCGCCGAGTCGCCGCGGCCGATGCCCATGATCATGCGGCCGCCCGAGACGTCCTGAAGCGTCGCGAAGGCGCTGGCGGTGACGGTCGGCTCGCGGGTGCCCGGGTTGGTGACGTTCAGCCCGAGCCGGAGCCGCTCGGTGTTCATCGCCGCGAGCGTGAGCAGCGGGTAGGGCTCCTGCCAGAGGACGTGCGAGTCGTACGTCCAGCCGTAAGCGAAGCCGTTCTGCTCGGCGAGCTGCATCAGCTCGACCAGCCGCTGCCAGGGCGGGTCGGGAAGAACGGTGACACCGAACTCCATGGCGGTGAGGATAGAACGCTCCATCGGCCGCCGCGACCGGCTTCCGCCGCCGCAGCCGACATGCGCGGCTGCGGCACGCCGCGGCAGCAAGGATGTCGACCCAATTCCCCTCGAAGTCGTCGGTCGCGAAGCGACCGGACTGCGAGGGGTTTGACCGGCCGCCGCGGGTGACGCTCGTTCGACGGGAGGTGACCGCGGCGGCCGGTTGCTGTCCGACGCCGGGCTGTCGTGGAGGGGTGCAGGAAGCGTCTCCGGCGTCGAGTGTGCAGTCACAGGGTGCCCCGCGAACCTGAGAGCAAGGTGAGAGCGGTGTTGGAAGTGCGCTGGGCCCGTCCTAGACTCGTGTGTGCCGATGGAGCGAAAGCTCGCAACGATGCTCTTCGCTGATCTCGTCGGTTCGACGGAGCTGGGCGGCTCGCTCGACCCCGAGCACACCCGCGACCTGCTCGAGCGCTTCTACGAGGCGATGGAGGCGGAGATCGCCCTCGGGGGCGGAACGGTCGAGAAGTTCATCGGCGACGCGGTCGTCGCCGTGTTCGGCGCGCCGGCGGCGCAGGAGGACCACGCCGAGCGCGCCCTCCACGTGGCGCTCTGGATGCAGGCGCGGCTCGCGGAGCTGTTCGGCGATCGCCTGGCGCTGCGGATCGGCGTGAACTCGGGGGAGGTCGTGGTCGGACGGCCGCGCGAGGGCAGCTCGTTCGCGACCGGCGACGCCGTGAACGTCGCCGCCCGGCTCGAGCAGGCCGCCCGGCCCGGGCAGGTGCTGGTCGGCGCACGGACCGCGGCGCTCGCCGGCGAAGCGTTCACGTTTGGCGAGCCGGTGACAGTCGAGGCGAAGGGCAAGGACGGCGGGGTGCCGGCGCGCGAGCTCGTCCGCGTGGTTGCGCCGACCCAGCCCCGCGGTGCCGCGACAGCCTTCGTCGGGCGGCGCCGCGAGCTCGAATGGCTGGAAGCGACGGTCGCCGCGACCGGCGATCGGCCCCGGTTCGCCCAGGTGCTCGGCGAGCCGGGTATCGGCAAGTCCGCTCTCGCGCGGGAGTTACGCGACCGCGTACCGGCGGGCACGACCTACCTGATCGGCCGCTGCCTCTCGTACGGGCGTGGCGTGACCTATAGCCCGCTGGCGGACGTTCTTCGCGCGCAACTCGGCCTGCGCGAAGAGGACGCGCCGGAGGCCGTGCTGGAGCGGCTGGGCAACCGGCGGATCCTCGGTCTGACGCTCGGCCTCGACGTCGCCGGCGATCTGGAGCCCAGGTCGGCCGTGCTGGCGCTCCAGGACGAGTGGGTGCGGCTGGTGTCCGAGCTAGGCCCGGCCGTCCTCGTGCTCGAGGACTTGCACTGGGCGGCGGAGCCGCTCCTGGAGCTGGTCGCACGCGTGCTGGCCGAGGCGCACGGGCGGGTGCTCGTCCTCGGCACGGCGCGCCCCGGCCGAGCAGGCCTCCCGCCCGGCGACTCACTCGTCCTCGGGCCACTCGACGCGGCAGACGCGGGCGCACTGATCGACGCCGCCCTCGGCGCCCCACTCGAGGAGCACGCTCGCACGCAGGTGATCGGTCATGCAGAGGGCAACCCCTTCTTCGTCGAGGAGGTGCTCTCCGAGCTCGTCGACCGCGGGCTGCTTGCCCGGTCGAACGGGGGCTGGGAGCTGGTCGACGGGCGCGCCGGCCTCGTGATCCCCGACTCGGTCCAGGGCGTGCTCGCCGCGCGCATCGACCTGCTCGCGCCGGAGGCGAAGGAGACGCTGCAGGCGGCCGCCGTGATCGGCCGCTCGTTCAGTCCGGCGGGCCTGGCCGCGCTTGTCGGCTCCGCCGCCCAGGTACGCACGCTGGTCGAGCGCGGCTTCGTACGCCCGACCGAGCCGGAGCTCGTCTTCAAGCATGCGCTCACTCGCGAGGTCGCGTACGGCGGCCTGCCGAAGGCAGCTCGAGCGCGGCTGCATGCAACGTACGCGGACTGGCTCGCCGCGGAAGACGCGGGCGACGCGCGGGCAGGCGCACTCGCCTACCACTACGCGGAGGCGGTCGTCCCTGGGATCGCCGACCTCGCCTGGCGCGACGAGGAGAAGCGCCTCGCCGGGCTCAGGACGCGTGCGCTCCGCTGGCTCGACCGCGCGACCGAGCTCGCGCTCGGCCGTTTCGACCTCGACGACGCGCTCGTCAACCTGCACCGGGCGGCCGAGCTCGAGCCCGGCGACGCCCGCATCTGGCGCCGGATCGGCCAGGTGAACGCGCTGAAGTTCGACGGCGCCGCAATGTGGCCGGCGATGGAGCGGGCGATCGAACTCGCCGACGACGAGCAGCTGGCCGAGATCTACGGCGAGCTCGCGTTCGAGTCGTCGATGCGGGGCGGGATGTGGAATCCGCCGCTCGATCACGAGCTCGCCGCCGGCTGGCTGGAGCGCGCACTCGAACTGGCGCCGGAGGGCAGCCGGGCGCGCGCCAGGGCGCTGATCACGAAGGCGCTTTGGGAGGACGACGCCGGCGTCGCGGCCGACGCGGTCACGGCGGCCGAGCGCCTCGACGACCCCGTACTGCTGTCGTACGCGTACTGGGCGCGCTCGAGCTCGGCGTTCATCGCGCTCGACTATCCGCTCGCGTACGAGTGGGCGACCCGTCGCTTCTCGCTCCTCGACCGGCTCGGCGACCCGGACAAGACCGCGCACATGCACCACTACGGTGCGACCGCCGCACTGGCGGCCGGCCGCACCGACGAGGCTGTCCGCCTCGCGCACCGTCACGACGAGATCGCATCCCGGCTGAGCACGCACCACGAGGTGCACGCGCTCGGCGTTCTGGTCTTCGTCGAGGAGGCGCTCGGCCGCTGGGAGGAGATCCGCGGGCTCCAGACGCGAATCGAGCGGGCGGTCGCGGCGAACACCGGGACGCCGTGCGTCCTCAACCCGCGCAACCTGAGCTCGTGCGCGGTCGCCTGCGCGGCGCTCGGGCTCGACGACGAGGCGGGCAGGCTGGACGACGACGCGGCCTCGCACGGCTTCCACGGCTACCCGATGTGGCTCGCCCCGCCGGCCGCGCACCTCGCGCTCCTGCGCGGCGACCTCGGTCGTGCCGAGGAGCTGCTGGAGGAGTTCCGCGAGAGCTGGGGCTGGTCGCTGGACGGCAGCCCCTACGCCGCAACCGTGCGCCTCGACGGCCTTCTGGCGCTGGGACGGAGCGACGAGGCGGCCGCCCTGGCCAAGGACGTCAACCTGCCCGGAACGTACCTCGAGCCGTTCGCGCTGCGCACGCTCGGCGTCATCCGGGGGGACCCGCGGCTGGTCGAGCAGGCGGTGGAGCGCTTCGAGGCGATGGGCCTCGACCGGCACGCCTCGACGACGCGCTCGCTCGCTCAGGCGTAGGCGGCGAGCACCTTCGTCGCGAGCGCGTCGAGCGCCTGGACGGACAGTTCGAGGTGCTCGGGCCTCGTGTCCTCGAGCTTCGTGTGCGACAGGCCGCGCAGGCTCTGGACGAACAGCATCACCGTCGGGGTCCCGGCTCGGGCGACCTCCGCGGCGTCGTGGAGGGGGCCGCTCGGGAGCCTGTGCGACCGGCCTGCGACCTCCGCGATCGCCTCGTCGGCGAGCTCGATCAGCCGTTCGTCGAACAGGATCGGCTCGATGCTCCAGATCCGCTCCCAGGTGACCTCGATCTGCTCCTCCGCGGCGAACCGGTCGGCGGCCGCCTTCGCCCCGGCGAGCATCGCCGCAAGCTTTCCGGTGTCGAGGTGGCGCTGGTCGAGCAGCTGCTCCGCCGTCTCGACCACCGAGGTGACGATCCCCGGGCGGCAGACGACGTTGCCGCTCGTGCAGACGGCGCCGTCGCCGGTCTCGGCGGCGATGCGGCGGATGTCGAGCGCCAGCTTGGCCGCCCCGGCGAGTGCGTCGCGCCGTCGGTCCATCGGCGTCGAGCCGGCGTGGGCGGCCTGGCCGGCCCAGGTGATCCGGTGGCGCTCGACCCCGAACGTGCCGAGCACGACGCCGAGCGGAAGGCCGAGCGACTCCAGCACCGGCCCCTGCTCGATGTGCAGCTCCAGGTAGGCGGCGGCGCTCTCCAGCTGCGCCCGCGACTCGGTCGCCGTGTAGAGATCGACGCCGTGGGCGGCGAGCGCGTCAGGCAAAGAGACGCCGTCGCGGTCGGTCAGCTGTCCCAGCTCTTCCTGGTCGCGCATCGAACCGGCCGCGGCGCTCGAGCCGAACAGCGAGCGGCCGAAACGCGCCCCTTCCTCGTCCGCCCAGTTGACGAGGCGAACGGTCAGCGGCGGCGTGCCGTCCGCGGCGATCCGCCGCAGCACCTCGACCCCGGCCAGGACGTTCAGGCAACCGTCGAGCCAGCCGCCGTTCGGCACCGAGTCGATGTGCCCGCCGATCAGCAACGCCCGCTCGGACGCGCCGGCGAGCGTGAACCACTGGTTTCCGGCCTCGTCGACCGCTTCCTCGACCGGGACGCCGTCGAGCCTGCCGCGCAGCCACTCGCGCGCCCGTGCCCACGTGTCGGTCCAGGCGACGCGCTGCGCGCCGTTCTCGTCGCCGGTCAGCTCCTGGAGCGCGCGCAGCTCCTCGACGGTACGGGAGGGATCGAGCGGCACGGGGCGACTCTACCGCCCGCCGGCCGTTAGGGCCGGCCGCTGATCCTCACGCTCCACCAGCGCGTCGG
Source organism: uncultured Actinomycetes bacterium (assembly GCA_963841405.1). Classification (GTDB taxonomy): domain Bacteria; phylum Actinomycetota; class Thermoleophilia; order Gaiellales; family Gaiellaceae; genus DATBLE01. The sequence goes on from CAWJCM010000007.1 coordinate 72,301, forward strand.
CACGACCACGATCTACGTCACCCACGACCAGGTCGAGGCGATGACGATGGGAGACCGGATCGCGGTCATGCGTGCGGGCGTGCTCCAGCAGGCGGGCTCGCCCGAGGAGCTGTACACACAACCGGTGAACCTCTTCGTGGCCCGGTTCATCGGGTCGCCGGCGATGAACCTCGTGCCGGTGGAGACGGCGAGCGAGAACCGCGCCGACACCGCGCGGCTGGCCGCCGTCGTCTCGGTGGTCGAGTACCTCGGCGACGAGCAGCTCGTCCACCTGCGCGCCGGAGACGTCGACCTGGTAGCGAAGCTTCCCGTCGAGCCGCGCCTCTCCCCCGGCACCGGGGTGGAAATGTCGGTGCCGCTGGAGAAGGTCTACCTCTTCGACCGCGAGAGCGAGCAGGCGCTCGCGCCGGCCGTCTAGCCGCCGGCGCCGGCAGCGCCGGGTCCCGCCTCGATCTGCATGCGTGGCAACCAGTGCAGCCAGTGCGGCAGGTACCAGTTCCACCGCCCGAGCAGGTGCATGGTCGCGGGGAGCACGACCGAGCGGATGATGGTCGCATCGATCAGCAGGGCGACGGCGACGCCGAAGCCCATCTGCTGGAACATGATCAGCTCGCCGCTCGCGAAGCCGGCGAACACGGCGACGATGATCAGCGCCGCACCGGTGATGATCCGCGCGGTCGAGGCGACGCCGAAGACCACCGCCTGCGTGGTCGGGTCATCGTCGCCGGGCGTCGCCCGCGCGCGGAGCTCGTCGTAGCGCTCCTTGATCCGGCTGAGCAGGAAGACCTGGTAGTCCATCGAGAGGCCGAACAGCACGGAGAAGAGGAAGAGCGGCACCCACGCCTCGATCGTGTCGACCTGGTCGAACCCGAAGAGCCCGGCGCCGACATCGTGTTGGAAGACGAGCACGAGCAGCCCGTAGGCGGCCCCGACCGAGAGCAGGTTGAGCAGCACCGAGGTCGCCGCGACCACCAGCGAGCGGAAGACGACCGTCAGGAAGACGAGCGTGAGCCCGAGCACGAGCGCGATCACCCACGGCGCCGGGCCGATCACCGAGTCGAAGTAGTCGATGTTCTCGGAGGTCGTGCCGCCGACCAGGACCTCGGCGTCGGTTCCCTCGAACGTCCGCGGGATGATGTGGTCGCGCAGGTCGCGGACCGCGGCGACCGCGCGGTCGCCCGAGGGGTCGCCGCGCACGGGCACGGCGAGGGCCGCGACGGTGCCGTCCCGTGAACTGCCGACGGTGCCGCGCCCGAAGCGCGGATCGGACGCCAGCTGCGTTCGCAGTCGCGCCAGCGCCGCCTGGCTCGCCGCGTCCGTTGCGCCCTTCACGACCACCACCTCGACCGGGCTGGTCGTCGCCCCGGGGAAGTCCCGCTGGAGCGCCGCGTACCCCTGCCGCGACTCGAAGCGGTCGGGCAGCGCCGTCACGCCGCTCGTCCCCACGTGCATGCCGAGGAGCGGCGACGCAGCAGCGAGCAGCAAGGCGATCGCCAGCGCGAGCCAGAGCCCGGGCCGGCGCAGGACGCCCCGGACGATCGCGCCCCAGAAGCGGCCTTCCGGATTCGACTGCTCGAGCGAGCGCCGGCCGAAGAAGGGGATCCGCAGCCGGTTCACGCCGTCACCGATCAGCCCGAGCAGCGCCGGCAGCAGCGTCGCCGAGGCGATCACGGAGACCGCGCCGACCACGATCGCCCCGACGGCGAGGCTCCGCATGATCGAATTGGGGACGATCAGCATCCCGAACATCGCGATCACGAACGTCGTCCCGCTGAACACGACCGCGCGGTTCGCCGTGGTCGCGGTCGCGGCGATCGCGTCCGTCTGCTCGCGGCCGCGCCCCCGCTCCTCCCGGAAACGCGAGACGACGAACAGGGCGTAGTCGATCCCGAGCGCGAGGCCCATCCCGGTGAGCATGTTCACGACGAAGATCGAGAGGTTGAACGCCTGCGCGAGCAGCGCGACCAGGCCGAGCGCGACGACGATCGACGGCAGCGTGATCATCAGCGGCATCAGGCCGGCGACCACCGAGCCGAAGACGAGCAGCAGGATGATCAGCGCCGCGGGCAGGCCGATCCGGAGCTCGCCCTTCTGGAGGTCGCTCTCCGAGAGCTTGTTGAAGTCGCGGTCGATCGTCTTCTGGCCGGTGACCGAGACCTCGAACCCGGGCTGCTCGTCCGCCCGGTGCACGGCGGCGACGACGTGGTCGATGCCGTCGTCGGAGTCCTCCGAGAACTGCACCATCGCCGCGCGGCGGTCGCGCGAGACGAGCGTCGGGTCCGGCGAGCTCAGGTAGCTGCGAACGGCGACGACGCCTTCGGCCGAGCGAACGGCGCTGCCGAGCCGCCTGACCATCGCGTCGAACCGAGGCGTGTGCACCCGGTAGCGGTCGGAGCGCACGACGACGATGTCGGTCATCGCCGCGCCGATGGTCGGCGGGAAGGAGGCGGCGAGGAGATCCTCGGCGCGCTGCGACTGAGGATTGTCGGTCGGGTTGCCCTCGGTGGTCAGCGAGAGCGACGCCGCGATCGCAAAGACGGCGAGCACGACCAGCACGATCCAGGCGGCGATCGTGCGCCAGGGATGCCGTGCACATGCCAGTGCGATTCCCTGCAGCCCCATCCGACCTGAGCTGACTCTACCGAGTGGCCCTGGCCTACGATCAGGCAATGGCTCCCCGGTCCGAGGTGGCCGTGGTCGGTGGCGGCGCAATCGGCGCCTGCTGCGCGCTGGAGCTGGCACGGCGCGGCGCACAGGTGACGCTGTACGAGCGCGGCCCCACGCTGGCGTCGGGCTGCTCGGCCGGGAACGCCGGGCTGATCTGCCCCAGCCACTCCACTCCGATCGCGAACCCGGCGTCACTGCGCAACGGGCTGCGCTGGATGTGGAAGCGGGACAGCCCGTTCTACCTCCGTCCGCGGCCCGCGGTGCTGCCATGGCTCGCGCGCTTCGCGCTCGCCTCGCGCCACCCCGAGGAGGGGGCGGCGGCGATCCGCGAGCTGTCCGTCGCCAGCCTGGAGCTGCACGCAAAGCTCGGCGGCGAGCTGGGCACGAGCTTCGAGCGGACGGGCGCGCTCAATGTCTACGAAACCCACGAGGGTCTGGAAGCCGAGGCGCGAGCTGCCGCGCGCTCCGGACTGCCGTTCGAGGTCTTCGACGCGGACGGCACCCGCGGGCTGGAGCCAGCGCTGATCGGTCCGGTCGTCGGATCGGTGCGGTATCCGCGGGAGGGCAGGGTCGATCCGCGGCGGTTCGTCGAGGCGGTAGGCCGCGCGGCGGTCGAGGCCGGCGTGGCGATTCGCACCGGTGTCGAGGTCCGCTCGCTCGACGAGGTGGGCGCAGGCACAGTCGTGGTCGCCGCGGGCGTGTGGTCGATGCGTTTGGTCGAGCTCCCGCTCGAGGGTGGCAAGGGCTACCACGTCGACTACGAACGATCGAACGACGACCCGCGCATGCCGGCCTGGGTGCAGGAGACCTGGACGATCGCGACCCCGCTGCCTGGTCGGCTCCGCCTGTCGGGGACGCTGGAGCTGGCCGGGCTCGACCTGTCGATCTCCGAGCGGCGGGTGGGGAAGATCCGGGCCGGCGGCGAGCGCTGGTTCCGCGGCCTGCACCGGCGGCCCGTGCTGGAGACGTGGGCCGGGCTGCGGCCCTGCCTGCCCGACGGCCTGCCCGCCATCGGACATCTCGACGGGGTGGTGGTCGCGACGGGCCACGCGATGAAGGGCGTGTCCCTTGCGCCCGTCACCGGACGCCTGGTCGCGCAGCTCCTCGCCGGCGAGCGGCCCGACCACGACCTGGCGCTCTTCCGGCCGGACCGTTTCTAGAGTTCGGCCGGTGAGGATCGCGGTCGTCGGCACCGGCGCGATGGGCTCGGTCTATGCCGGCCTGCTCGCAAGCGCCGGCCACGAGGTGTGGGCGATCGACCGCCGCCGCGAGCTCGTGGAGGCGATCCGCGCGCGGGGCCTGCGCATCGAGGGCGCCAGCGGCGACCGGACCGTCCGCATCCAGGCAACCACCGAGCCGGCCGAGGCCGCGGAGGCCGAGCTGGTCGTGCTGGCGACGAAGGCGCTGGACGTGACGGCCGCGGCCGAGGCCGCGCGCACGCTCGTGGGCGCGGAGACGCTCGTGCTCTCGATCCAGAACGGCCTCGGCGGCCCCGACGCGGCCGCGGCGGTCCTCGGCGACGATCGCGTCGTCGTCGGAGTTGCGGGCGGCTTCGGCGCGTCGCTCGTCGCGCCCGGCCACGTCCATCACAACGGCTTCGAGCTAATCCGGCTGGGCGAGCGCTCCGGCCCGGCAACGCCGAGGGTCGAGGCCCTCGCGGAGCTCTGGCGGCGGGCGGGCTTCGCGGTCCGCACCTACGACGACGTCGACCGGCTCGTGTGGGAGAAGCTGATCTGCAACGTCGCCTTCAGCGGGACGTGCTCCGTGCTCGGCCGGACGATCGGCGAGGTGCTCGCGGACGAGCACGCCTGGTCTGTCGCGTCACGCTGCGCCGGCGAGGCGTACGAGGTGGCGCGGGCGCTGGGGATCGCGCTCGGCTTCGACGATCCGGTCGCCCATGTGCGCGCCTTCGGCGAGGCGATCCCGGGCGCGAAGCCGTCGATGCTGCTCGACCTCGAGGCTGGCCGCCCCACCGAGATCGACTTCATCAACGGCGTGATCCCGCGCGAGGGCGCCCGCGTCGGCGTCCCCGCGCCGTTCAACGAGACGGTCAGTGCGCTCGTGCGGGCACTCGAGCGAGGCGCGATCGGCGCCGTGCTGGAGGAGCTGCGCGTGGCGCTCCGCGCCGAGCGCGTGACGCTGAGGCAGGACGTCCCGGGCGATTACGCTTTCCCGGTGACGGTCGAGGCGCTGGGCGCGGAAGTCGGCTCGCTGCGCGACGAGCGAACGGTCGACCTGCGGACACAGCCGGTGGTGGCGCAGCTCCAGCGGGGCGAGCAGGTCGTCCAGGACGACACCCGCAGCGCCTTCGAGGACCCCGCATTCCACCGCATGCTGGAGACGTACGGTGGACTGGCCGCGCAGGTCGTGACCCCGCTTTTCGCAGACGACCGGCTGGAAGCGATCATCTCGGTGCACGTGCTCGGCGAGCCGCGGGCGTGGACCGACGAGGACGCCGCGGCATGCCGGCAGGCCGCCGAACGAGTACGGGAGCTGCTCTGATGCACAACCGCTGGCACCCGGACCTCGAGCCGATCGCGGAGATCGCCCCCGGCGAGGAGATCCGGCTGGAGACCGCGGACGGCCTCGACGGCCAGCTCACGCGCGAGAGCTCGCACGCCGACGCGGGCACTCTCGACCTCGGCCTCGGCCACCCGTTGACGGGGCCGCTCTACGTGACGGGAGCCGAGCCAGGCGACGTGCTCGAGGTCGAGCTCGTCCGCTACGAGACCGACGACTTCGGCACCACCGCCGTCATCCCCGGCTTCGGCTATCTCGCCGACCTCTTCCCCGACCCGTACCTGGTCAAGTGGGAGATCGCCGGCGGGCTCGCGCGGGCGGACGAGCTGCCGGAAGTGGCCGTGCCGGAGGACGCCTTTGCCGGCGTGATCGGCGTCGCGCCCTCCCACGAGCGGCTGGAGGCCTTTCGACTGCGCGAGGAGATGCTGCGGGAGCAGGGGCAGCCCGTCGCCGACTCGATGCCGGAGGGAGCCGTTCCGCCGCAGGCCGCCGACGGTCTGCGCACGATCCCGCCGCGCGAGCTCGGCGGCAACCTGGACATCCGGCAGCTGGTCGCCGGCAGCCGGCTGTGGCTGCCGGTGGACGTCCCCGGCGCGCTGTTCTCGGTCGGCGACCTGCACTTCGCCCAGGGCGACGGCGAGGTCTGCGGAACGGCGATCGAGGTCGCTGGCGCGGTCACCGTACGCTTCCGGGTCCGCCGCGACATCCCGGGGCGGTCGCGCTTCCCGACGTTCGAGACGCCGGGCCGCCCTGCGCGTCGCTCGTTCGCGACCACGGGCATCCCGGTCGAGGCGGGCATGGACCTGAACGTCGCCGCCCGTGAGGCGCTGATCGAGATGATCGACCACCTCGAGCGGTCGTACGGCTTCGCCCGGCCGGCTGCCTATGCCCTCTGCAGCGTCGCCGTCGACCTCCGCGTCTCGGAGGTCGTGGACGTGCCCTACCCACTGGTCTCGGCACTGCTCCCGCTCGATGTCTTCGAGACCGGCGGTTCCGCCGACGCAACCTAGCGAAGAGCTAGCTCACGACTTCGCATCGGATGCCACCGCAGGTCATGCCTTGAGCGGCACCGCGTAACACGGCGACGGCGCGCCGGTCGCACCGCGCAGCTTCAGCGGGAAGCACATGAAGGCGAACTCGTACTGCTTCTCGGCCGCGATCTGCTCCATGTCCACGACCTCGATGATGTTCGCGCCGGCGGTGGCGAACATGTAGCAGTGCACCGGCAGGAACACGTCCGACTCCTCGGACGGCAGCACCTCCAGCGCGATCGAGTCGCCGCCGATGCACATCGCGCCCATCTCCTCGCACAGCCACTTCGCCGCCGGGAGGCCGATCCCGGGCGGGCTGAGCAGGTAGCCGTCGAAGTCCGGCCACTTCGTCATCCGGCCCGTGCGCACGAGCACCACGCTCTTCGGCTGGATCGTCACGCCCTGCTCGCCGGCCGCCTTCTGGAGGTCCTCGGGAGTGATCGCATAGCCGTCCGGCAGGCAGTCGACACCGTGCAGGCCGGCCACGTCGAGCAGCACGCCGCGCGCGATGATCGGCGGGTACTTGTCGGGGCCGCCCTTGTTCCAGATCCGGCTGCCGAGATCGGTGTCAGGCGTCCAGCCGTTCCAGAACTGCCCGTAGAAGCCGAGGTGGTTGAACGTGTCGATATGTGTCCCGCAGTGCGTGTACAGATGGATCGAGTCGCCGCAGTACGAGTACTTCTCGTGCACGTGTGAGCCGACGCCCGACAGGTTGTCGTTGATCGAGCCCTGCGGCGTGTGCGTCATCCAGATCCCGTAGGGCGGGTCGCCCGCCGCCACCCACGACGGCATCCCGAGGAAGTAGTCGACGTTCAGGTCGAACAGGTGCGAACCGTCCAGGTGCTCGAGGATCGCCCTGTTCGTCTCGGGCGTGATCCAGTTCAGCCGGCCGATCTCGTCGCCGGGCCCCCACGGGCTCTTCGAGACCTTGACGCCCTCCTGGTCGAGGATCGGCTCGAACACGTACTCACCCACGCTGGCTCCCTTCTACTCCGGCTGTCTGGGTCTCCTCGACCAGGGCGCCGTACAGCTCGGGCCGGCGGTCGCCGAAGAGGTAGAGCTCGTACTCGCCCGGGATCACGTAGTCCTTGTCCCGGGCCTTCTCGACGTCGACCTCGGCGACGAGCAGCGTCCCCTCGGCCGGATCCGCCTCGGCAAGACGCGTCCCGAACGGGTCGACGATCTGGCTGCGGCCGCAGAACTCGCCGTTCCGCTCCTTCCCGACCCGGTTTGCGGTCAGCAGGTAGATCCGGTTCTCCGCCGCCCGGGCGAGCGTGATCACCTCGGTCTGCACCCTGGCCGCCACCGGAAAGTTCGTCGGGTGCGCAACGAGGTCGGCGCCGTGGAGGGCGAGCGTGCGCGTCACCTCCGGGAAGCGGAGGTCGTAGCAGATCTCCACGCCGACCCGTCCGAGCGGCGTCTCCCAGACGTGGAGCTCGTCGCCCGGAGTGGTGAAGCGATCGACGCCGAGGAACGGGAGGTGCGTCTTCCAGTAGGTGCCGACCAGGCCGTCCGGCCCGACCAGGATCGCTGCATTCCGCAGCCGGTCGCCGTCCCGCTCGAGCAGCCCGCAGACGGCGTACATGCACAGCCGGGCGCATTCGCGCTCGAGCGCCTCGACGGACGGGCCGGGGACGTCCTCCGCGAACTCCAGCCCCTCCTCGAGGCTGTCGAACATGTAGCCCGGGATCGCGCACTCGGGCAGAACCAGCAACTCGGCACCGGCTTCGTGAGCCTGCTCGAGCCGCGCCAGGCAGGCCTCGAGGTTCCGCTCGGGCTCGCCGAGGGCCGGGTCGAGCTGGGCGACCGCGACTCGCGTGGTCACAGGGCGAGTCTAATAGTCTGACATTCACGGTGCGGGCGATCCGCTTCTACTACGACGTCGTCTGTCCGTACTCGTACCTGGAGTCGCACGTGATCGAGGCGGCGGAGGATGCGGGCGAGGTGGAGGTCGAGTGGCTTCCGTTCGAGCTGCGGCCGGCGCCGAAGCCGCTGCTCGAGGTACGCGGCGACCACCTGCGCGTCGACTGGACCCGGAACGTGTACGCGCGGGCGCAGGCGATGGGGGTCGAGATCCACCTGCCGCGCTCCCAGCCGCGCTCGACGCTGCCGCTGGCCGCCCTGTCTCTGGGCGACCGAGCAGGGCCGGTTGCGCGCGTTCAAGCATGCGCTGTACGAGGCGTTCTTCTGCGAGGGCGAGGACATCTCGGCCGATCGCGAGATCGCCTGCGCGGCCTCGCGGGCCGAGCTCGATCCGGACAGCGCGATAACCGCCGCGTACGATCCCGACCGGTTCTCGCGGATCGCCGAGATTCGTGCGGAGGCCGAGGCCGCGGGCGTGGGAGGAGCCCCTCGCTGCTCGCCCCCGATGGGTCGAGCCACTGGGGGATGGGCGGTCTGGAGCGCCTCCGCTCGGGCGAGCCGCTGTGCCGCGACCGGCCTAGCCGAGGTCGAGGACGTCGAAGCGACGCACCTCGGGCTCGAGCCCGAGCTTCCGCATCAGCTCCGTGCCGCGCGGGACGTCCGCCTCCGCCAGGTAGCGGTCGAGCGTCTCGGCGTCGCGCCAGACGGCGAGCAGCCGTCCACGACCGTTCTCGTGCTCGAGCAGCGCGGTGACCACTCCCTCGGGCCGCGTCGGCCGTGCCTCCTCCATCAGCCGCGCCAGCTCAGCCGCCTGCTCGGCGGTCATGTCTGCTTCGAAGCTGATGCCGGCGTAGGCCATCGCCGAATCATGTCGCATCGGGCTACGGCGCGATCCGCTTGCGACCACCGGCACGAACACCGATAGTGGAGCTCATCGGACGGCGCAATCAGCTGCTGGCTGCGGCGTGCCTGCTCGTTGCAGGGGGAGTTGTGGCGGTGGTGATCCTGGCCTTCAGCGAGGGCTCGAGCGCCGCGCCGAGCAAGGCCGAGTACTTCGCGCGCGTCGCCTCGATCTGCCGTCTCTACGGGCCTCAGTTGGACAAGATCGACCCGCCCCACGACATCGCCATCCCGGGTGAGGTGGTCGGGCCGGTCCAGGTCGTCCTCCCGCTGATCGTCGCGCAGACGCGCGACCTGCACGGTTTGCGGCCGCCGAAGGAGCTGGCGGGCGAGATCGGGCACTGGCTGGCGCTGAAGGATCGAGCGATCGAGACGCTGAAGCGCACGCTGCGCGAGGGGCTCCTCCCGGACGTCAGGCTGATGGGCCCGGACTGGTTGCTGTTCGTCAAGCAGAACGGGGCGGCCGGCCGGGCCGCAGCGAAGATCGGCTTCCCGAAGGTCTGCACGGCCTCCGCGTCGTAGCGGCTCAGGTCGAGACCTCGGCGCGACTGTTCCCGCAAAGTGCGGCTCATTCCTGCGGTGACGCTTGAGCATGCCTTGAGGTTTGCTACGGTCACGCGCCATGACCTCGGGGTCGCCCGTCGAGGTCGCGGAGCCGATCAGCCCGGAGCTCGTGCTGGTCGCACCGCCGGAGGCTGCGGACGTCGCCCGCGCGGAGCTCCCTGACCCAACCCCTTCGTTCTCGGCCGAACGAATCGACGCTCTGACCCACGAAACCGTTCCGCCCGTTCCGCCCGCGCAGCGTGAGCGGCGCACCTGGCTTCGGCTCCTGCTGGCCGCCGCCACCCTCGTGCTCGGCGCAGTCGCCGCGCTGTTCTTCGTCACGCGCGGCCACGACGGATCGTCGCTCGCCTCGGCGCGCTCGCTGGACGGCAGCGGCAACAACCCCGAGCACCCGGAGTGGGGCGAGATGGGCACATCCTATGTTCGCGTCGCAAAGCCGAACTTCGCCGACGGCGCCGAGCGAATGGTGAAGGGACCGAGCCCGCGCTACATCAGCAACCGGATCTTCAACGACCTCGGCCAGAACCTTCTCTCCGAACGGAACGTCTCGCAGTGGGGCTGGGTGTGGGGGCAGTTCCTCGACCACACCTTCGGCCTCCGTGACGAGCGCCCAGGCGAGAGTGCACCGATTCCGTTCGACTCGGTCGACCGCGACGAACGGTTCCGTGACGACCTCGGCAAGATCGGCTTCTCGCGCACGCCGGCTACCCCGGGCACGGGAGTTTCGGTCCCGAGACAGGAGACGAACACGGTCCCGAGCTACATCGACGCGTTCGCCGTCTACGGAGGCACCGCCGCGCGTCTCGAATGGCTCCGCGACGGGCCGGTCGACGGCACGCTTGCCGACAACAAGGCGACGCTGTTCCTCCCTGGGGGGTATCTGCCTCAGGCCAACGCCCGGGGGAACGCCGGGAAGGCGCCGGTGATGGACCTGATGGGCCCACTCGCAGGTCACCCGGCGAGCGCGGTCGTCTCGGGCGACGTGCGCGCCAACGAGAACATCGGGTTGACGGCGGTGCACACGCTCTTCGCCCGTGAGCACAACCGGATCGTCTCGCTGCTGCCGAAGACGATGACCGAGGCGACCAAGTTCCGGATCGCCCGGCGCGTGGTCGGCGCGGAGGAGCAGTACATCACCTACCAGGAGTTCCTCCCCGCGCTTGGAATCCACCTGCCCCCGTATCCAGGGTACGACCCCAACGTCAACACGTCGATCTCGAACGAGTTCGCGACGGTCGGCTATCGCATGCACAGCATGGTGCACGGCGAGTTCGAGCCCGAAGTCCCGGCCGACACCTACGGGCGGCGCGAGCTCGATGCGTTCAGCGCCAGCGGAGTTGCCGTCGAGCGGGAGGGGGGCAAGGTCAAGCTCGTCGTGCCGCTCGGCGTCGCGTACGGCAATCCCGGCCTGCTCCAGTCGATCGGCCTCGGGCCGCTGCTCTCCGGCCTCGGCGACGAGCGGCAGTACCGGAACGACGAGCAGATCGACGACACGATGCGGAGCGTCCTCTTCGAGATCCCGAAACCGGGAGCGCGTGATCCGTCGAAGTGCGGCACGCCGGTCGTCCAGCCGGGCTGCTTCTCGGTGGTGCAGGACCTCGGCGCGATCGACATCCAGCGGGGCCGTGACCACGGGATGCCGTACTACAACGAGATGCGCATCGCGTACGGGCTCAAGCCGAAAAGCTCGTTCGCGGCGATCACGGGCGAATCGACCGCCCGCTTCCCTCGCCACGCCCTCCTCGGCGTGCACCGTCCGATCGACGATCCCGCCAGCCTCCGCTTCACGCGGCTCCTCGACCTCGACGACGAGGTCGTGGCGCCCCACACCGAAGAGGCATCGGAGGACGTCGTCTCGGCGACGCGGGCGACGTCGCTCGCCTCGCGGCTGAAGGCGATCTACGGCGCCGGGAAGGTCAACAAGGTGGACGCGTTCGTCGGGATGCTGGCCGAGCCGCACATCCCCGGGACCGAGTTCGGCGAGCTGCAGCTGGCGATGTGGCAGCGGCAGTTCGAGGCGCTGCGCGACGGCGACCGGTTCTTCTACCTGAACGATCCCGCGCTCGACCGGATCCGGAACCGGTACGGCATCGACTACCGCAGGTCGCTGGCGCACGTCATCGAGCTGAACACGAACGCCGAGGTGCGGGCGAATCCGTTCCTCGCGTCGGCGAGCTGAGCCGCCAGGCGGCTCGATGACAGGCTGCTCGGCCGGCGACCGCGGCTAACGTCCTCGCCAGAGTCGGGGTCATGAACCGCTCGGAGTGAGGGGTCGCAGCCGCTCGAACTCATGAATGCGTGCTTCAACTCGCCCTTCGCGTCAAGCCCCTGGAGGTCCGTGAACGTTGTCTTGACCTCGGTCCCCATCGTCGCGAGGGTCCCCGTCACCGTCGAAACAGCAGTGAGCACGCCACTTTGCACCGGAGAGCCCGTCGACGGTCATCCGTGGGCGATGAACCCCTCGGAGCTCCCGATTCCGCATCATGACTACGACGGGACATCACACGGCGGGCCACGAGCGTGACCATGCCGGCCGGTCCGATCGTTGGCTTCGTGAGCCAGGCCCGGTTCGGCCACTAGGCGGCGCGCTCGGCGGGTTGTACGCGCCGAGGTCTCGTCCGGCGGGCAAGACTTGCAGCGCCTTCGTCGACGGTGTTCGGATCGCCGCGGAGGCCGCTAGGTGCTGATCATCTTCTTCTCGACGCCGACGCCGGCTGCGACTGCCCGCTCGTACTCGAGCGGCACCGTCGCCGAGTCCTGCAGCGCGATCCCGGTCGAATCGAAGACCGTCACCTGATCGTCGGACTGCCGGCCTTCGAGCTCGCCGCAGATCACCTTGCCGATCTCGCCGGCGACGTCGTCCTCCGTGATCAGCCCCTCGGCCAGCGCGACGTTGATCTCGCCGTCCTCGCGACACTGGCGGATGTCGTCGACGAAGACCCTGGCTCGCTGCAGCGTCCGCGGGTCGAGCTCCTGTTCGCCCTTCAGGTCGGCGCCGAGCGCGGCGATGTGCGCGCCCGGCTTCACCCAGCCGTCGTCGACGAGCCACTCCCGCGCGTGGGTACCGGTGACGATCACGTCGGCCCCCTCGACCGCGGTGCGGACGTCGGTCGTCCCGGTGATCGCGAGGTGCGGATATTCCGGCGCCTGCTCGGCGAGGAAGCGGTCGATCGACGCCTGCGTCCGGCTCCAGATCCGCACCTCCTCCCACCCGAAGACGGTGTCGCAGGTGGCGAGCGAGCCCCGGCCGACGAGGCCGCTGCCGAGGATGGCGAGCACCTTCGAGTCCTTCCGTGCGAGCCAGCGCGCCGAGACCGCCGCCGACGCTCCCGTGCGCATCAGCGTGTGGTACGAGCCGTCGCAGATCGCCAGCGGGAAGCCGGTCTCCGGGTGCGTGTAGATCAGGATCGAGAACACCGCGGGCAGCTCGTACTGGGCGTTGTCCTCGCGGATCGACACCCACTTGCAGGCGGCCGCCTCCGGCTCCTCGATGTAGGACGGCATCACCTCCCACTCGCCCTTGTAGCGGTCGAGGACGATGTGGCCCTTCGGCTCCATGTAGACGCGGCCCAGGCCGTGCATGCGATACGCGTGCTCGACGCAGTCGACGTACTCGCCGGGAGTCAGCAGGCCGACCATGTCGGACCAGCCGAGGATCAGGGTCTTGCGGTTCCGCCAGCTCTCCATCTCGAATGGCATCCTAAGGTCGGCGAACAGGCGTACGCTCCGGACGGACCGACCGGCGCAGATGGGTGAAAGACGGGAGACACTCCGCGGCACCTTCGAAACGGCTGCGGAGGTCTACGACGCCGCGCGGCCTTCGTACCCGGAAGAGCTCTTCGACGATCTCGTCGCCCTCGCGGGGCTCGACCCGTGCGACCGGCTCCTGGAGATCGGATGCGCGACCGGCAAGGCGACCGGAGCGCTGCTCCGGCGCGGCTTCTCGGTCGTCTGCGTCGAGATCGGCTCACAACCGGCCGAGCGTGCCTGCCGTAACCTGGCCGGCTTCCAGGTCGAGATCCATGTCGAACCCTTCGAGACGTTCGAGGCCGAGCCGGGGACGTTCGACCTCGTCTACGCGGCAACCGCTTGGCACTGGATCGATCCTGCGGTTCGCTACCGGAAGGCGTACGAGCTGCTGCGTCCTGACGGCCACCTGGCGTTCTGGAGTGCGCTCCACGCGTTCCCCGACGGATTCGATCCCTTCTTCGCGGAGATCCAAGACCTGTACGACGAGATCGGCGAGAGCTGGGACGAACAGCGGCCGCCTCCTCCGCCGGACGAGATCCCCGACGATCGCGCGGAGATCGAGGCCAGCGGGCTCTTCGAGGCCGTCGAGGTGAGACGCTATGTCTGGGAGACGACCTACACCGCCGGGGAGTACATCGCGCTCCTCGAGACGTTCTCGGGTCATATCGCCATGGACCCGGCGAAACGGGAGCATCTCCACGGGGAGATCCGACGGCGGATCGACGGGCGTCCCGACGGAAGAGTGCAACGTCACTGGTACGCGATTCTCCACGTCGCTCGCCGGGCGGCGGAGAAGGGCTAAGCGAGCTTCCGCTCGACAAGATTGACGAGCCGTGCCTGCCGGCGGCCGAGGCGGCGGTGGGCGTGCTCGAGCTGCCGGCGCGCCCGCGTTTCGTCGCCCTCCTGGTGCCGCCGGCCGGCGGCGGCCAGGTGGTGCAGGCCGCGGACGAGCTCCTGGTCACCGCCGAGCCCGCGGACCTGCTCGAGTGCATGGGCCGCCTTCGCGTACTCGCCACGCTCGATGTGTCCCTCGGCGCGCCAGATCGCCGACTGGACGCGCGCTGCCGGCGGCGGCCACTCCTCCCCGTCCACGCTCTAGAGTCTCCCCGATGGACCGGGCACGGAGCACGGAGCGGATCGCGCAGGACATCGAGACGCTCTCCGGGCCCGACTACACGCTCAGCGACGAGGCCATCCGCCGCTACGCGTACACGCAGGAGTACCGCAACACGCTCGACTTCTTCACCCGGCAGCTGGAGGCGATCGGCTTCACGGTCGAGCAGGATCCCGTCGGAACGCTGTACGCCCGCAACCGCCCGAGGGGCGAGCCCGTGTTCGGGCTCGGCTCACACTGCGACTCGAACCGGAACGGCGGCCGCTACGACGGCACGATGGGCGTGGTCACCGCGCTCGAGGTCTGCCGGCTGAGCGCCGAGCGCGGGCTCGACCTGCCGCTGCAGCTGATCTCCTTCCTCGAGGAGGAGGGCTCCGGGTTCGGCCAGATGCTGCTCGGCAGCAGGATCGTCGCGCAGCGGGTCGAGGAGGAGGACCTCCGCGAGCGCTTCCGCTCGATCGACGACGAGCGCAGCTTCTGGGAGCACGCGGCCGAGGCCGGCTACCGGCCCGAGCAGTGGCGGGAGTGCGCGCACGTGCTCGACGGCCTGACCGGCTGGATCGAGATGCACATCGAGCAGGCGCGGGTGCTGCAGGACACCGGCAACCGGATCGGCCTCGTGACCGCGATCGCGGGCTACGTGCACGCCGACGTGGTCGTCCACGGCCGAGGCGACCACGCCGGGGCGACGCCCATGGACCTCCGCCTCGACCCGACCCTCCTCCTCGCCGAGACGATCCTCGAGCTCGAGCGCGTCGCGACGGCCGCAGGCCAGGGCACCGTCGGCACGGTCGGCGAGGTCGAGGTCGATCCGGGCCTGATCAACGCGGTCGCCGCCGAGGTGCGCTTCTCGCTGGACATCCGCGGGCCGGTCGACGAGGCCTACCGCGGCGTCGCCGCCGAGATCGCCGCGTTCGCGGCGGAAGCCGCCCGCCGGCGCGGGATGAGCGCCGAGTACCGCGAACGCCAGGCCCTGCCGCCGACGCCGATGGACGAGCGCATCGTCGCCGCGCTCGAGGACGCCGCGAGAGCGACCGGCGAGCCGTTCACGCGCATGCACTCCGGCGCGGCGCACGACACGATGTGCGTCGCCGACCGGGTGCCGACCGCGATGGTCTTCGTCCCGTGCAAGGACGGGATCAGCCACCACCCCGACGAGGACGCCGACCCGGCCGACGCCGCGCTGGCCGCCGAGATCATCCTGAACGCGGTTCAGGCGCTCGCCTGACCTGTTTCGTCGCGCGAACGAGCTCCGCCCACTGATGTGCGTCCAGGTCGCGTGCTGCGAGCCCGCGACGCCACTTCAGCACGCGGGACGAAGCGACGCTGCGAAGCCCGCGGCGGAAGCCGGAAGCTACGAACGCGTGGTAGAGGCGCGCCTGCGAGGGATCGACGAGCGGCCTGCTCCGCCGCTCGATCGCGAGCAGCCCTGCAGCGACGCCTGGAGGTGGTTCGAATACAGCCGGGGGTAAGACCACGCGACGCGCCTCCCGCGCCAGCGCGCTCGTCAGCGCCCGCTGCCGGCCCCGAGGTCGAGGACGAGATCCTCCGGTCCGACATGCGCCTCGCGGACGATCGCCGACGCGAGCGTCTCGGTGCGGAGAAAGTGCTGACTACGGGCGGCGGGTCGCCGCGCCGGACGGGCGCGACGGGCGGCCACGGAAGGTCACCGTCGGCATTGCGGTCACATCGTAACGGCGGCCGTGATCAGGCGCTCACGCGCGCGTAGGCGATCAGGCCGCCCGCGAGCAGGATCGCCCGCTCCCGCCCACTGAGCTCCAGGCCGAGCCGGATCTCGCCGTGCGGAGTGACGGCGACGACCTCGTGCTCGCCTCGGCGTACCGCCGCGGCCAGCCCGTAGATCCGCCAGTCGTCGCCCTGCTCCACTCGCGCGTCGTCCGGCAGGACGAGCGGAGCGATCGCCTGCGCGATCAGGTTCGTGCGGTGTATGCGCGCGAAGCTCTTCACGGCGATCGCGCGGACGCCGAGGTACAGCGCCGCGAACGCCGCCTGCTCCCGCGACGAGCCCTGACCGTAGTTGTGCCCGCCGACGACGATCCCGCCGCCCCACGCCTCGGCGCGGGCCGGGAACTCCGGGTCGAAGCGCTTGAACATGTGGCGCGCGCAGGCCGGGATGTTCGACCAGATCGCCAGCCCGAGCGCCCCGTCGGGGGCCATGTCGCCGGTGGAGACGTCGTCGGGGACGACGATCAGGACGCGCCCCGCGACCGCAGCGGGTACCGGCGTCGGAGCAGGCGGCGGGACGATGTTCTTCCCCTTCACGAGCTCGATCCCGCGCCCGTCGGCGGGTGGGTGGACGATCTGCCGGTCGTCCAGCCCCGGGTCTCCGGGCGGAGCCTCGAGCACCAGCGGCTCGCCGAGGTCGCGCGGATCGGCGATCTCGCCGCGAAGTGCCGTCGCCGCCGCGGTCGCCGGCGAGCACAGGTAGACCCGGTCAGCGGACGTGCCGCTGCGGCCGGGAAAGTTGCGGTTGAACGTCCGCACGGAGACCGCGCCGGCGGCGGGCGCCTGGCCCATGCCGATGCACGGGCCGCAGGCGGGCTCCAGCATGCGCGCGCCGGCGGCGACGAGGTCCGAGTAGACGCCCGCCCGGACGATGGTGTCGAGGATCTGGCGTGACCCGGGGGTGACGGTGAGATCGAGGTCGGGGTGCACCGCGTGCCCACGCAGGACGGCGGCGACGGTGGCGAGATCCTCGAACGACGAGTTGACCGAGCTGCCGACGCACACCTGCTTCGTCGCCGTCCCGGCGGCCTCGCGCACCGGCACGACGTTGCCGGGCGACGAGGGGAGCGCGATCAGCGGCTCGAGATCGGCCAGATCCATCGCCTCCAGCTCCTCGTAGACGGCCCCCGGATCGGCTGCCAGTTCGACGAACTCGTCCTCGCGCCCCTGGCTCACCAGCCAGGCCCGCGTGCGCTCGTCGCTGGGGAAGATCCCGGTCGTCGCCCCCGTTTCCACGACCATGTTGCAGATCGTTCCGCGGTCGGTCGCGCTCAGCGGCGCCACGCCCGGGCCGTGGAACTCGAAGATCCGCCCGCGCCCCCCGCGCACGCCGCGCCGGCGCAGCAGCTCGAGCACGACATCCTTCGACTGCACCCAGGCGCCCAGCTCGCCGCGCAGCTCGACGCCGACCACGACCGGCCGCTCGACCACATACGGACGCCCCGCCAGCGCCACCGCCACCTCGGTCGCGCCGGCGCCGATCGCCAGCATGCCGAGCGCGCCCGCCATCGTCGTGTGGCTGTCCGCGCCGACCAGCACCCGCCCCGGCCGCGCGAACCGCTCGAGGTGGAGGTAGTGCGAGATCCCGTTCCCGGGGCGTGAGTAGAGCGCCCCGTACCGCGCGGCCCAGCTGCGCAGGTAGGCATGGTCCTCGGGGTTCTTGTCGTCGAACTGGAGCGTATTGTGGTCGACGTAGGAGACGGTCGTGATCGCGACCCGGTCCAGGCCGAGCTGCTCGAACTGGAGGCAGGCCATCGTGCCGGTCGCGTCCTCGAGCAGGATCTGGTCGACGCGGAGCTCGAGCTTCTCGTCCGTGCCGCCGACCAGGTGCTCGGAGATGATCTTCTCCGTGAGCGTCCGCGCTGCCGTCACGGGGAGAGCCTAAGCCTTTGGGCGCCGTCCTCTTCGCCGGGCTCGCAGGCCTGCTGTTCGGGGTCTTCGCGGTCGTCATCCGCCAGGGCCTTCAGCGCGGCGGCGACCCCGAGCTCGGGGCGGTGGTCGTCACCGGGATCGGCGTGGTGGTGTCGGCTCTGCTCGCGATCGGCTCGGTTACGACGGGCGAGGTGCATGCGGGCGACCTCTGGCCGTTCCTGCTGATCGGCGCCCTCGTGCCGGGCGCGACGCAGATCCTCTTCATCGTCGCGATCCGCGACATCGGGCCGTCGCGCGTCTCGATCCTGATCGGCACTGCTCCGCTGATGTCGGTCGCGATCGCGCTCGTCGCCCTCGACGAGCCGTTCCAGCCGCTGCTCGCGCTCGGGACGGTGCTCGTGGTCGCCGGCGGGGCGGTGCTCGCGCGCGAGCGGGCGCGGCCCGAGCACTTCCGGGCCTTCGGCGCCGTGCTCGCCCTCACCTGCGCAGCGCTCTTCGCCGTCCGCGACAACGTCGCGCGCTGGGCCGCCCGGGACACGCACCCGCCTCCGCTCGCCGCCTCGACCGCCGCCCTCGCCGGGTCCTTCCTCGTCGTTCTCGCCTGGGTGCTGATCCGGCGCCGGGGGGCGCTCCGGAGCCACCTGCGCGCGGCGCTGCCCGCCTTTGCGCTCGCAGGCGTGATCCTCGGGCTCGCCTACTCGAGCCTGCTGGAGGCGTTCGACCGCGGTCGCGTGTCGATCGTCGCTCCGCTGAACGCAACGCAGTCGCTGTGGGCGGTGCTCTTCGCGGCGCTGCTGATCGGACGGCACACCGAAGGGATCGGCCCGCGGCTCGTCTCGGCCGGAGTGCTCGTCGTCGCCGGCGGTGCGCTCATCGGGATCGTGCGCTGACGAGCTCGGCCGCGCGTGTGGCCACGGCCTCGCCGACCTCGCGCGTCGAGGCCTCGCCGCCGACGTCGCGCGTGCGCGGGCCGTCGCGGCAGGTGTCCTGAAGCGCGGCCATCAGCGTCCGCGCCGCCTCCGGCTCGCCGAGGTGGTCGAGCATCATGGTCGCGCTCCAGATCGCCCCTGCCGGGTTGGCGATCCCCTCACCGGCGATGTCGGGGGCGGATCCGTGCACGGGCTCGAACAGGCCCGGCACGTCGGCTCGCGGAGCGACGTTCGCGCTCGCCGCCATGCCCATGCCGCCCTGGATCGCGGCGGCGAGGTCGGTGAGGATGTCGCCGAACAGGTTCGAGGCGACGACCACGTCGAGGCTGCCGGGGTCGCGCACCATCCGCGCCGCGAGCGCGTCGACGAGCACGCGCTCGTAACGGACGCCGGGGAACTCCACGGCGACCTGCTCGGCGACCTCGTCCCAGAGCACGTAGCCGAACCGCGACGCGTTCGACTTGGTCGCGCCGGTGACCACGCCGCGCCGGCCCTCCGCGAGCTCGAACGCGTGACGGAGGATGCGCTCGACGCCCGCCCGAGTGAAGACGCTAGTCTCGATGCCTACCTCCGAGGGCAGCCCCTGGTGTGCCCGGCCGCCCACGCCCGAGTACTCGCCCTCGGTGTTCTCGCGCAGGAACAGCATGTCCACGTCGGCGGGCCCGCGGCCGGCCAGCGGGCCGGGGATCCCCTCCAGCAGGCGCACCGGGCGCAGGTTCGCCCAGAGGTCGAGCCGCTGGCGTAGCTCGAGGAGCAGCCCCCAGAGCGAGACGTGGTCGGGGACGGATGGATCACCGACCGCGCCCATCAGCACCGCTGCGTGCCCGTCGAGGGCCTCGCGCCAGTCGGTCGGCATCATCCGGCCGTGCTCGTGCCAGTGAGCCGAGCCCCACGGCAGCTCCGTCCACTCGATCCCGAGCCCGAGCGCGTCGACCGCCCGCCGCGCCTCCGCCACCACCTCCGGCCCGACGCCGTCGCCGGGGAGGAGCGCGACCCTGGCCGTCACACGCCGGCGCCGACGGTCGCCGGCAGGCTCTCGACATACTCGAGGACGTCGTCGAGCCCGACGACGTCCGCGTACTTCGCGTCGATGTCGAACAGGTTCGCCTCGTGCGGAGCCTGCGCGCGGTCGGCCACGCACTCGCGCGGCACGAGCGTCGGGTAGCCGTACTGGAGCAGGTCGATCGCCGTCGCCCGGATGCAGCCGCTGGTGGTCGCTCCGCAGAGGATCACCGAGTCGACGGCCTGCGAGATCAGGATCGACGGCAGGTTCGTCCCGAAGAACGCGGAGGCGCCCTTCTTGAGCACGATCGTCTCGTCCGTTCTCGGCTCGAGGCGCGGATCGATCTCCACCCAGCGTCCGCCGATCTGGAGGTCGCCGAGCGAGGGCACCTTCTGCAGCCAGAGGCCGCCGTCCTTGAGGCTGGGCTCGTAGCCGATCGTCGTGAAGATCACCGGCATCCCCCTGCCGCGCGCCGTGTCGAGCAGGCGCTTGGTCGCCTCGACCGCTTCGGTCATATCCGATCCGAGGGCGCACTCGGGGTCGGTGAAGCCGCAGCTGAAGTCGACCACGAGGACGGCCGGGCGCGACCCGAGCGTCACCCGCTGCCCGAGCCGCGCCGCCGCGTATACCTCGTGTGCCTCCTGGTCGCTCATGCACCGCCTCCGACGTGCTCCGGAAGGTTTCCGTCGCCGCGACCGACATGGCGGGCGCGGCTCACTGACACCTGCCGAGAGGACGGAAGGGAGGGGGCACGCGGGGGGAACCGGCCGTTCCCCCCGCGGGAGCGAGCCGAAGGCGAGCGACAATCACGCAGTGACCTTCTCGACCGAGCCGAGCGCCTCGCCGACCCGCGCGCGCTTGACGAACTGGCCCGCGCCGGGCTCTGCGACGAGCTCGTCGTTCTCGACGATCACCTGGCCGCGGACGAGCACCGCCTGCGGGGCGCCCGTGACCTTCGTGCCCTCGAACAGGCTGTAGTTCACGTTCGAGTGGTGGTCCTTCGCCGAGATGGTCAGCGTCTTCTCGGGATCCCAGACGACCAGGTCGGCGTCGCTGCCGACCGCGATCGTGCCCTTGCGCGGGTACAGCCCGAAGCGCTTGGCGACGTTGGTCGAGACCAGCTCGACGAAGCGGTTCATCGAGATCCGCCCGCCGCGGACGCCGAACTCGTGCAGCATGTGCAGCCGGTTCTCGATCCCCGGGCCCCCGTTGGGGACGACCTGGAAGTCGCGGCCGTTGATGCCTTTCTGGTCGGGCCAGTTGAACGGGCAGTGGTCGGTGGAGACCACCGAGAGCACGTCGTTCTGGAGCGCCTTCCAGAGGTGCTCCTGGTGCTCTTTCGGCCGCGGCGGGGGCGTGTAGATGTACTTCGCGCCCTCCCAGTCCGGCTTCTCCAGGGCCGACTCGTCCACGAACAGGTACTGGGTGCAGGTCTCGCCCCACACGTCCCAGCCCTTCTCGCGGGCGAGCTGGATCGGCTCGACCGACGGCCGGCAGGAGACGTGCACGACGTAGAGCGCGGCGTTCGCAACGCGGGCGAGCTGGATCGCGCGGTTGGTCGCCTCCGCCTCCGTCTCCATGGGCCGCGTGCGCGCGTGCCAGATCGGGTCGCTCTTGCCCTCGGCGACCGCCTCCTTGACGATCACGTCGATCGCGTCGCCGTTCTCGGCGTGCACCATCACCAGCCCGCCGGTCTCGTTCGCGACCTGCATCGTCCTGAAGAGCGTCTCGTCGTCGACCATGACCGCGCCCTTGTAGGCCATGAACAGCTTGTAGGAGGTGATCCCCTCGTCGGGCAGCTTGGCCAGCGCCTCGAGCCCGCCGCCGCCCTCGAGGTCGGTGACGCCGATGTGGAAGCCGACGTCGATCACCGGCTTGCACCGATCGATCTTCTCGAAGTAGTTCTCGAGCGCCTGCGGGAACGGCGTGCCCGGCGCCTGCATGCAGAAGTCGACCAGCGACGTCGTCCCGCCGAAGGCCGCGGCGACGGTGCCGGAGGTGAAGTCGTCGCACGTCGTCGTCCCGCCGAAGAACATCTCGATGTGCGTGTGGGGGTCGATCGCCCCCGGGATCACGTACTTGCCGGTCGCGTCGATCACCCTGTCTGCGTCGACGTCGAGCGACTGGCCGATCGTGGTCACGGTGCCGTTCTCGGCGTAGATGTCGCCGACGTAGTCGTCGGACGCGGTCACGATGCGCCCGCCCTTGATCAGCACGGACATTCGGTCTCCCTTCTACTCGGCGGTGTCGGTTGTATACAAAACCTCTCAGGAAGCGGCGTCAACCGGCCGCCGCTCGTGCCAGTCGGTCGTCTGCTGGAACTCCTGGGCGGCCGCGAGCGTGCCACCGTCCTCGCCGAAGCGGCCCATCAGCGCCAGGGCCACGGGGAGGCCGTCGGCGAAGCCGCAGGGCACGACCGTGACCGGGAGCCCGAGCAGCGCTGCCGGCGAGTTGTACGGCATGATCGCGAGGCGGTAGTCCTCCGGGATCGCATCCAGGCGGGGGGCGACGATCGGCATCGCGGGTGCCACGAGCAGATCGAGGCCTGCGAGCTCGCGTTCCCACACCGCCCGGACCCAGCGCCGCGCGCGAAGGCCGGTGAGGTGCGACCTGGCGGGGAGCAGCAGGCCGGCGAGAAGGCGGGCGCGGACGTCTGGCCCGTAGTCGGCAAGACGGGTTCGGAGCCAGGTGAGATGGGCGGCGGCCGCCTCGGGGAGCATCACCAGCTGGGTGATGGTCTCGATCTCCTCGTGGAGCGGCAGCTCGACCGGCACGTGGTCGCCGGGAAGCTCCCGGGCCGCCTCCTCGCATACCGCGGCGACGTCAGGGGCGGCCAGCTCGAAGAGGTTCGTGATGAGGCCGATCCGCCGGGCCTCGCCGGCCGTCTCGAGAGAGCGACCGGCCATGACCTCCAACACCCTCCGGCACTCCTCGGCGGTCCGCGCAAGCGGGCCGACCGTGTCGAGGGTCCACGCCACGGGAACGACGCCGTCATTCGGCACGAGGCTCACAGACGGCCTGTGACCGGTAACCCCGCAGAACGCCGCCGGGATCCGGATCGAGCCGGCGGTGTCCGTCCCGAGCGCAACGTCGACGAGGCCGGCGGCGACGGCCGCGGCGCTGCCGCCGCTCGATCCTCCGGTCGTCCGCTCGAGATCCCACGGGTTGCGGGCCGGGCCGAAGTGCGGGCTGTTCGTCAGCGCGCCGAACGCGAACTCGTGGGTATTCAGCTTCCCGACGATCGCCGCGCCGGCTGCCCGCAGGCGCGCGACGCACTCGGCGTCCCGTTCGGGCACGCGGTGGAGGACCTTCGACGCGGCCGTCGTCGGCATCCCGGCGACGTCGATCACGTCCTTGACCCCAACGCGCCGGTTCACGGTGCCAGGCACTGTTAAGACGACCCCCACGTTTTCCGGTACGTGCAGGGTCTTTACAGTGCCAGGCACTGTAAAGACGTCCGGCTGCTCGTCGCGGTGGAGGAAAGCGTTGAAGGGGTCGAGCGTCACGGCGCCGCCTCCGGCGGGATTCGCTCCTCGATCTCGGCGAGCGCCGGCAGGATGCGGTCGAGGAAGTCGCGTACGCCCTCGAGGTCCTCGTCGGTCGGGTGCACGCCCTGGGCAGCCGCGGCGTCCCGCAGCTGCTGGAGCGGGCTAGACTCGATGCCCATGCCGGTCTACGAGTATCGCTGCGACGCCTGTGAGGAGCAGTTCGAGGAGTTCCTCTCGCTCTCGACGAAGCCGGCGCCGCCGTGCCCGAAGTGCGGGAGCAAGAAGGTCACCCGGCTGCTTTCGCGGATCAACACCGAGTGGCTGCCGAGCGACGTCGCCTGGGACCGCGTCGGCCGCAGCTGGGACTAGGTGAGCTTCGCCGAGATCGGCGACGGTGTCAGCCTCTACTACGAGCTGACGGGGCCCGAGGACGGGCCGGTCGTCCTCCAGCTCGGCGGCGGCCTGTTCGGACGGCACAACTTCGGCCTCGTCAACGACGGCTTCCGCGAGCGCGGCTTCCGGCTGCTCTCCTTCGACGCCCGCGGCTACGGCGCGTCGTCGTCCCCGCGCGAGGCGTACACGATCGAAGGCTGGGCGGCCGACGCGGCCGCGCTCCTCGACGCGGCCGGCCTCGACCGCGTGCTCGTGCACGGCACGTCGATGGGCGGGATGATCGCGATCGCGTTCACGGCGCAGTATCCGGAGCGGACGATCGCCGCCTGCGCGGACGTCGCCTTCGCCAGGCCGGACCTGTATCGGCGAACGGTGTTCCGCGTGTGGCGGCGGATGGCCGAGGAGATGGCCTGGGACGAGTTCTCCGACCACGTGACCACGCAGGCGGTCGGCGCCCGCTTCATGGAGAGCCCCGAGGGCGAGAACATCTTCCAGCTCGTCCGGGACATCGTCGGGCTCAACGACCCGTACACGGTGCGCCACGCCTGCCTGGCGATGGAGAACATGGACCTCGGCCCACTCGTCCCGAGGATCGAGCGGCCGCTGCTGATGACGAACGGGACTCACGACGTCCTCTGCCCGCCCGATCTCGCCCCGAGCGGTCTCGGCGCGAGGAAGATGGCCGAGTTGAACGAGTATGTCGAGCTGGTCGAGTTCCCCGACATCGGCCACGCCGACCTGGTCGAGTGCCCGCAGGACGCGATCCGCATCGTCGGCGACTTCTTCGACCGCGCGCTCGCCTCGGCGTAGGTTCTCTACTTCAGCGGGTTCGTGCCCGCCATCCAGATGATCACGCGGCTGAACTTCCCGTCGGCGTCGACGTCGAAGAAGTTGCAGTTGTGCATGTCGTTGCGCGTGCCGTCGTTCAGCTCGCCGATGTAGCTCTGCTCGGTCGCGATCGTGCCGGCCTCCGGCTCGACGACGATGTTCTTGATCTCGTGGAAGATCGAGACCGAGTTACCGCAGAAGTCCGCGAACATGCGGCGGATCTCGTCCGCGCCGGAGAAGACCGCGTGGTCGGTCTGCACCGTCATGACGCAGTCGTCGGCGAAGTGGGAGAGGATCGCGTCGACGTCCTTCGCGTCGACCGCCTTGAAGTAGCTGTCCGGCAGGGCGGCGAGCTGGTCGCGGGTGAGCGGCTGGGTCTGGGTGGCCACGATGCCTCCTCGACTCGAATGTCAGACTTCCAGCCGCGAGTCTACGCCCTCGACGCGCCCGGTGCGCGCGGCAGGCAGGACAGGCTTAAGCCTGTCACTGCGGGAAATGGCCCGCTCACCACGCGCTCCCGCCTCCATGGCCAGAACCGAAGTGGTCATCTGATGTGACTGGTAGTATCAGATAACTATGAAGGAGATCGGAGCGGCCAAGTTCAAGGAGCACTGCCTGTCGATCCTCGACGAGGTCGACGAGGAGGGCCTGGTCATCACCAAGCGCGGCAAACCCGTCGCGAAGCTGATCCCGATCCGCGCCGAGTCGAGCGCGCTCATCGGTGCCCTGGCCGGCAAGCTGACGATCAAGGGCGACATCCTCTCGACCGACGCCGCCTGGGATGCTCAACCTTGACACGCACGTCTTCGTCTTCGCGCTTGCCGGCGAGCTGAGCGCACCGGAGCGGCGGCTGCTGGAGCGCGACCGCTGGGGCATCTCGGCAATCGTGCTCTGGGAGATCGCGAAGCTCGCGCAGCTCGGCCGGATCGACATCGATCTCGACGACGCGAGCGTGATCCGCGCCCTGGCCAGCGTCCAGATCTGGCCGCTGACCCGCCAGATCGCCATGACGAGCACGCGGCTCGACGTTCAGGGCGATCCGGCCGACGAGCTGATCGCGGCGACGAGCGTCGTGCACGGTGCGCCGCTCGTAACCAGAGACCGGCGAATGCGCCGCTTGAAGCGCGTGCCCCTGGCCCGCTAACGCTCGTCCCGCACCTGCGCGTGCTGCTCGTGCCAGTGACGGGCGATTGCCGCACGCGTCGTCATCCAGACGTCCTCACGCGAACAGACGTGGGCGAGAAAGCGGTCGAGCGCCCGCGACCGTCCCGGCCGGCCCACGATCCGACAATGCAGGCCGACGTTCATCATCCGCCCGCCCTCCTCGTACAGCTGCTCGAACGAGTCGACCAGATAGGTGAGGAAGTCGTCCCCGGTCGCGAAGCCGTTCGGGATCAGGAACTTCATGTCGTTCACGTCGAGGGTGTACGGGATCACGAGGTGCTGCTTGCCGGCGACCTCGACCCAGTACGGCAGCTCGTCGGCGTAGTCGTCGGAGTCGTAGAGGAAGCCGCCCTCCTCGACGACGAGCCGGCGCGTGTTCTCCGTGTTGCGCCCCGTGTACCAGCCGACCGGGCGGACGCCGCACGCCCGCTCGATCGCCTCGATCGCGAGGCGCATGTGCTCGCGCTCCTCGTCCTCGCCGAGGTCGGCGTAGTCGAACCAGCGCCAGCCGTGGCTCGCCACCTCCCAGCCGGCGTCGACCATCGCCCGAGCTGCGGCCGGGTTCTGCTCGAGCGCGCGGCCGACCGCGTAGACGGTCAACGGCAGGCCGTGCTTGGTGAAGATCCGGTGGACGCGCCAGAAGCCGACGCGGCTGCCGAACTCGAACATCGACTCGACGTTCAGGTTGCGGCCCGCCGTCGGAGCCGCGCCGACGACCTCGTGCAAGTACGACTCCGACTCGGCGTCGCCCTCGAGCGGCGTCCGCTCTCCGCCTTCCTCGTAGTTGAGCACGAAGCTGACGGCGAGGCGTGCGCCGCCCGGCCAGCGCGGATCCGGCGGCGTCGCGCCGTACCCGGCAAGGTCGCGCGCCGTCAATCCGAGCCCGGCCCTGGCGCGACTACCGGGCCGACGGGACCGTCTTGCGCATCACGCAGTTCTTCGTCCCCTTGGGCCGGACGTGGCTGAAGCCGGCCCGCTCGAAGAGGCTCCGCGATCGTGAAGTCGTCGAGGACTCGCTCGTTTGCCACGGCGACACTGTAGAGCTGGGCGTCGGAACTGCAGCGACGAAGCCGACGCCGGCCAGCGGGCGACGCGGCGTCGTCCGGTCCGCCGTTGGGTGGCCCCTGAGGACGATCCTCGGGGATGGGCGAGCGGGCGGCTCGAAGGGAGGAGCCCGGCGGCGACGCAAGAACGGAGCCGCGTGCGCCTCCGCTCGTACCGGCACGCCGCACGCCATGCGGTGAGCATGAGCATCGCGCCCTACGGCTACACGTTGACGATCTGGACCTCGGGTGCCGTCCTCACGCACGCGCGCGGAGTCCCCACCAGCGCCGACGCGCTCCTGTTCATGGTCGGCGCGGTCGCCGGCTTCGCGCTCGTCGGTCTCGTAGCATTCGGCCGGCACACCGCGCGCGTCGGCTCCGACGCGCGGCAGCCGGCGTTGTGGGCGGGGTTCCACGTCCCTTCGATCGGGGCCGCGATCGGCGCCGCGACGCTGATCGCCCATCTCCTCGAAGATCCCGGCGCCTGGCCGCTGGGAGGATTCGCCGCGACGGCCATCTATCTGCTCGTGCTCTCCGCGCAGCTGGCACTGGCGAGTTAGCGTCAGGATCGGGGGCGCGAGACCGGCGCCGGCCGGGTGCCGGCGTGACCAGATGAGATCGCGTTGCTCACGTTCGCCGCGCGATCGCCTCGATCTCGATCAAAACGCCGGGCGGCAATCCAGCCTGCACCGACGTCCGCGCGGGGTAGGGCTTGGAGAAGAACTCGACGTAGACCGCGTTGTAGGCGGGGAAGTCGCCAAGGTCGGCGAGGTACGCGTTCACCTTGACGACGTCGTCCAGGGTGCAGCCCGCCGCCTCCACGCATGCGCGGATGTTCTCGAGCGTCTGCCGCGTCTGCTCGGCGACCCCGCCCTCGACCAGGCTCCCGTCGTCGTCAACACCGGTCTGCCCGGCTGTGTAGACCGCGTCGCCCGAGACGACCACGGGCGAGTAGGGCGGCTTCGGGACCGGCAGGTTCTCAGGTTGTAGCGCTTGCCTCGGCACCTCGATCTCCTTTCGACTCGACTCCGAATACGCCGGACTCTGCCAGCGCGCGAATCCGTTCCGGCTGGTAACCGCACACCTCGATCAGGACCTGCTCCGTGTGTTCACCGCGGGCAGGACCGGGCCGCACCGGCGGCTCCGGGCCCGAGAGGCGCAGCGGCGACGCCACCTGGCGCACCGTGCCCAGCCGTGGATGCTCATACTCGACCAGCCTGGCCTCCTCGAGCGCGCCGGGCACGTCGTTCACCGGCGAGCAAGGCACGCCCGCACGACCGAGCAGCTCGAGCCACTCCTCGCTCGTCCGGCCCCGGAACACCTCGTCGAGGATCGGCGACAGCTCGCCGCGGCGCCGGTCGCGGTCGGCGAAGGTCGGGAACCGCTCCGCCAGGTCGGGACGCGCGATCGTATCGCAGAGCAGCGTCCAGAACTTCTCCTTCGGGCAGGCGACCACGATCCAGCCGTCCGCCGTCTCGAAGTTCTGGAACGGGACGATCGACGGGTGCGCGGAGTTCGGCCGCCGCAGCGGCGTGTACCCACGCGAAACCGCCCAGGTGCCGACGTACATCAGCTCGTGGAGCGCCGTGTCGAGCAGCGAGACGTCGCAGTCACAGCCGGTGCCGTCACGGCGGGCACGCCAGAGGCCGGCGAGCACCGCGATCGTCGACGCGTAGCCGCCGGAGAGGTCGACGAGCGAGAGGCCGCTCTTGGTCGGCGGTCCGTCGGGGTCGCCGGCCAGGCTCATCCACCCTGCCAGCCCCTGCATCATGTAGTCGTAGCCGCCCTGGGCGGCCCGCGGGCCGGTCGTCCCGAAGCCGGACAGCGAACAGCAGACGATCCGCGGGTTGACGTCCTTCAGGTCGTCGTAGGTCAGCCGCAGCTTCGCCGGCTGGTCGCCGCGCAGGTTCGAGTAGACGACGTCGGAGCCGCGCACGAGATCCTCGAAGACGCCGCGCGCCTCGGGGTGGCGCAGGTCGAGCGAGACGCTCCGCTTGTTGCGGTTGAAGGTCTCGAAGAACAGGGAGTCCTCGCCCTCGGCGAACGGCGGCACGTAGCGACCGACGTCGCCCCGCGAGGCGGGATCCTCGATCTTGATCACGTCCGCGCCGAGGTCGGCCAGCTGCAGCGTGCCCCAGGGCCCGGCGCCGAACTGCTCGATCGCGAGCACGCGGACGTCAGCGAGCGGCTGCACGAGCCACCTCCGCCAGCCGTTCCGCGTCCTCGGGCACGCCGAGGTTGAAAAGGACGTGCCTGGCACCGGCGTCGATGTACTCGCGGACGCGAGCCACGCACTCTTCCGGCGTCCCCGCAATGCAGTAGCGGTCGACCACGTGCTCGGAGAAATCGCCCGCGTAGCGGCGGCGCAGATGCTCGTACAGGGTCCGCTTCTCGCCGACGTGCGCCGGAAGGGTGACGGCCGGCATGACGTGGCCGGGCAGCTTCGCGAGCGCCTCGCGGAAGCGCTCGACCGAGACCCAGATGGGGATCCAGCCGTCGCCGAGCGTGGCCGCGCGGCGGATCGCAGCCTCGGAGCGGCCGCCGACCCAGAGGGGAGGCCCTTCCGGCCGCGGCGAGCCGGGCGCGATCTCGACATCCGCGAACGAGAAGAACCGGCCCTCGAAGCTCGCCGGCTGCTCGCCGAACAGCACCCGGAGCGCGCGCATGGCCTCGCTGGTCCGGGCGCCGCGCTCCCGCGGGTCGACCCCGACCGCCTCGAAGTCCTTCTCCGCCTCGCCGCCAACGCCCACGCCCAGGATCACGCGCCCGCCGGAGACGTAGTCGAGGGACGCGAACTCCTTGGCGACCACGCCCGGCTGGCGGAGGGGCAGGAGCACGATCCCGGCGCCGAGCGCGATCCGCGCCGTCACCGCAGCGAAGGTGGAGAGGGCGACGACGATGTCCAAAATCGGATTGCGATACGAGATGTGGTCACCCGCCCAGATCGAGTCGTAGCCCAGCTCTTCCGCCGTCTGGGCGAGGTCCCGGTAACGGCCCGGGTCGGGCATCCCGTCGACCTGCTGGCCGCTGCCCTGGATGCCGAACGCGACGGTCAAACGACGGTCGTGCGCCCCGCCGCCCGCCACGCCTTCTCGTAGTACGGGCGCAACCACTCCAGGTGGTCGAGCATCTGCTCGCCCGCGCCGGCCTCGTCGCCGCTCTCGATTGCGGCCACGATCCCACGATGGTGGTCGTTGATCGACCGGTGCCACCCACGGCCGAGCCGGGAGCGGGACAGGTGCGTCTGCAGCACGGCAAAGACCGGCTGCGCCGCGATCGAGAGCAGCGTGTTGCCGCAGGCCGCGATCACGCAGGAGTGGAAGTCGCGGTTGTAGACGAACTGCTCCTTCGTGGGCAGCTGAAGCGGCCGGTCGGGGATGGCCGCCTGCAGGAGCACGAGGTCGTCCTCCGACCGCCGTCGGGCAGCGAGCCGGGCCGCGGGAACCTCGAGCAGCTCGCGCGCCTCGAGCAGCTCCTCGAGCGTCAGGTCGTCGGCCGTCGTGAGCAGGCCGATCCCGGAGCGCAGCGATTCGGACAGGTGGTCGGCGCTCGGCACGGTCACGAACGAGCCGCCGCCTGCACCCTTGGCGGTCCGGATCAGGCTCTGTGCGGTGAGCAGTCTCAGCGCCTCCCGGATCGTCGCCCGGCTGACGCCGAACTCCTCCGCCAGCACCGTCTCCTTCGGCAGGCGAGAGCCTTCCTCGAGCACTCCTTCGAGGATCTGCTCGCGCAGCCGCATCGCGATCAGCTCATAGGCCTTCGCTACGCGCTCACCCCCCGAACTCGGCGTTACCCGCCGAGGACACCGGCGCGGAGGCGGCAGGCAGCTCGCGCCCCTGGTACCAGTCGGTCAGCGAGCCGACCTTGCGGTTCGTGGACAGCTCGGCGCGGAGCTTTCCGGTCGCGGCCTCGTCGATCTCGAGCGTCCGCTCGTCGGCGAAGACCACGCCGTACGCGTCCCGGGCGAGCTCGATCGAGGTGAAGTCGTCGAGCACGTCCTCCCGCACGGCAGCCGGGTCGCGCTCGAGCGGGTCGCCGTAGCCGGCGGCGTTCGGCTCGCGAAACTCGATGAACTCACCCGCGCGGAAGGGGATGCCCGTCACCTTCGCCGGCAGCGCCTGCTCGGCCGACGTGTCGGGGTTCTTGCGGCAAGACGCGACGAGCCCGTCCCAGCCGCCGAAGACGCCGACCGGCGGGTCGGTCTGGCGGTCGCCCTCGCACGAGTAGGTCCCGTCGACCAGGAACCGGTTGCGGCGGATGATCCCGACGCCGCCGCGCCATTTCCCCGGCGCGGCCGGCTCCGGCCGGAGCTCGTACTGGTCGCAGCGCATCGGGAAGCGCTTGTCCAGTTCCTCGATCGGGTTGTTGCGGGTGTTCGCCATCAGGTTGTCGACCGAGTCCATCGCGTCCTTGCCGAAGCGGCCGCCGTACGAGCCCTCGTTCACCTCGAGGTAGAGCCAGTACTCGCCGGCCGACTCGTCGAAGCCCGCGTACGCGCAGAAGTGGATCCCCGCCGAGTTGCCGCCGGTGACCTTGTCCGGCAGCGCCTCGGCGAGCGCGAGGTTGACGTTGTCGACCACGCGCTGGGTCTGGCAGAAGCGCGAGAAGCAGGCGCGCGGGAAGTTCGGGTTGAAGATCGTCCCCTTCGGCGCGATCACCTGCACCGGCCGGAAGACGCCGTCGTTCTGCGGCACGTGCTCGGGGAAGGTGGTCTCGTCGAGCAGGATCGTGCGCACGGCGTAGTAGCACGAGACGAGCAGCGAACCCTCGTACGGGACGTTGTAGCCGGTCGGCACCTCCGGGTTCGAGCCGGTCAGGTCGATCGTGATCTCGTCGCCCTCGACGATCACGCGCGTCTCCACCCTGAGCCGTATGTCCCGATTCCGGGCATCGTCGTCGAGCCAGCCGATCACCGGCCCGTACGTCCCGTCCGGGATCTTCTCGATCTCGCGGCGGAGCATCGTCTCGGAGTAGTCCATCCAGTCGTAGGCCGCGCTCATCACCACCTCCGCCCCGTAGCGCTCGACCAGCCGCAGGAAGCGCTCCCGGCCGAGGTGGCACGCGGCGAGCATCGCGTTCATGTCGCCGCGGTTCATCGTCTCGGTGCGGACGTTGTCGAAGATCATCCGGTCGAGGTCCTCGTTCAGCTCGCCGCGCCGGTACCAGCGCAGGGCGTTGTAGACCTTTGCCTCGGCGTAGACGTCGAACGCGTCGGCGTTGATCCCGGGGAACGACCCGCCGACGTCGAGGACGTGGGCGGTGACCGCGGCAAAGCCGAGCAGCTCGCCGTCGTGGAAGATCGGCACAGCAACCGCGACATCGGGCGAGTGCGAGGCACCCAGGTACGGGTGGTTGTGGACGATCACGTCCCCCTCCTCGATCTCGTCCTCGAGCCGCCAGAGGAAGCCGCGGATGTACCAGGGCAGCGAGCCGATGTGCATCGGCGTCGAGTCAGACTCGCAGAGCTCGCGGCCCTCCGCGTCGAAGATGCCCGCGCCCAGGTCCTCGGACTCGCGGATGATCGACGAGTACGACATCCGGAAGAGCACGCCCGCCATCTCCTTGGCGATCGCGTGGAAGGCGCCGCCGAGGACCCGCAGGGTGATCGGGTCGACCTCGACCCGCTTGCGCTGCGGAGGCCCGGGCCGACGGCCGACCTCGTACTCGACGACGCTCATCTCGACACCTCCGCAGCGGTCACGGCCTCCGCCTCGGCGGCGGCCCCGGTTCCGATCACGATGTTTCCGAAGCGGTCGACGTGCGCCGTCAGCCCCGGCGGGATCACCGTCGTCGAGTCGTACTGGTTGACGATCGCCGGCCCCTCCAGCCGGTTGCCCGCCTTCAGCGCGGCGCGGTCGTAGAACCGTGTCGGCACCTGCTCGAGGCTGCCGCCGACGCGGAACCAGGCGTCGCGCTCGTAGCGCAGCGCCTCGTCCGGCGACTCGTCGCCGTGCTCGACCTCCGGCACCTGCAGAGGCGGCATCAGCCCGATCCCTCGCACCCGGATGTTCGGGATCTCGATGTCGGACTCCTCGAATCGGCGCGAGTACTCGCGTTCGTGGATGTCGTGGAAGTCGCGGCGCACCTTCTCGACCCAGGCGTCGTCGATCGCGCCCGAGTCGACGTCGACCCTGAGCTCGTACCCCTGGCCGAGGTAGCGGCAGTCGGCGACGCGCTGGACGAGGATCTGCCGGGCGGCGATACCGTCCTGCTCGAGCTGCGAGCGGGCCTGCTGCTCGAGCTCCTCGAATGCGCGCTGGAGGGACCCGGCGTCGAGGGTGGAGAGCCGCTCGTACACGGTCGAGACGTACTCGTAGACCATGTCCGTCGCCAGCAGCCCGAGCGCTGCGGTCACGCCCGGGTAGTTCGGGACGACCACCGACGGCGTCCCCACCTCGAGCGCGATCTGGGCGGCGAACAGCGGCCCCGCCCCGCCCTCGGCGACGAGCGCGAAGTCGCGCGGGTCGTAGCCCTTGCGCACCGAGTTCTCCTCGATCGACTGCACCATCGAGTGGGTGAGGATCTGGACAGCGCCCATCGAAGCCTCCTCGACCGACATGCCGAGCGCACCGGCCGGGCCCTCCTCGAAGGCGCGGCGAGCCGCAGCCGCATCGAGCTCCATCCCCCCGCCGAGGAAGGTCTCCGGCAGCAGCCAGCCGAGGTTGACCATCGCGTCGGTGGCGGTCGACTCGGTGCCGCCGCGCCCGTAGGCGGCCGGCCCCGGGTCGGCGCCCGCCGAGCGCGGCCCCACGCGGAAGATGCCCCCGCTGTCGACGTACGCGATCGAGCCGCCGCCGGCGCCGATCGTGTCGACGTCGACCATCGGGATCATCGCCTGGTACGGCCCGACCCTGGTGTCGAGCAGGTGCTTCATCCGCAGGCGGCCCTCCTGGGCGAGGCCGATGTCGGCCGAGGTGCCGCCCACGTCCAGTGTGATCACGTTCTCGTGGCCGGCCTGGCGCCCAGCCCAGATGCCGCCGACCACGCCTGCAACCGGCCCCGACATCAGCAGGTTCACCGGCCTCGCGATCGCGCCTTCGGCGGTGGCGACGCCGCTGGCGGAGGTCATCAGGTGCAGCCCCGTGCGCACGTCCATCGCCTCCAGCTCCTGCTCGAGCCGGTGGACGTAGCTCGAGACGCGCGGGCCGATGTACGCGTTCAGGCAAACGGTCGAGAAGCGCTCGTACTCGCGGTACTGCGGCAGCACCTCCGACGAGACCGACAGGAACGCGTCCGGGAACTCCTCGCGGACGATCGCGGCCACCCGCGCCTCGTGCTCGGGGTTGAGGAACGAGAAGAGGAAGCAGACGGCGACCGACTCGACTCCGGCCTCCTTCAGCTTCCGCACCTGCTCGCGCGCCTTCGCCTCGTCCAGAGGCACGAGCACGGAGCCGTCGCGGGTGATCCGCTCGGGCACGGTCAGCCGGTGGCGCCGCCGCACAATCGGGTAGCGCTGCCACGGCAGATCCTGGTAGTTCGAGAAGTTGAGCGGCTTCTTGTGCCGGGCGATGTGGAGGATGTCGCGATAGCCCTCGGTGGTGATCAGCCCGACCTGGGCGCCGTCGTGCTCGATCACGATGTTCGTGGCGATGGTCGTGCCGTGGAACACCTGCTCCAATTGCGACGGCGCGGTTCCCGCACCGTCGCAGAGCTCGCGAACTCCTCGGACGGTCCCCTGAGACGGATCGGCGGGAGTCGTGGGGACTTTGTGGACCGTGATCGTTCCCGCGTCGTCGTCCACGTAGATCAGGTCGGTGAACGTGCCGCCGACGTCGACTCCGAGCCGCTTAGCCATCTCGACCTCGGGTCGAAACGGCGAGGACGATCTTGCCGAAGTGCTCACGGCGCTCCATGACCTCCATCGCCTCCCGCGCCTGGTCGAGCGGGAAGACCTTGTAGACGAGCGGCTCGATCAGCCCGCGGGCGGCCAGGTCGAGCACCTTCTCGATCTCCCAGCGGTCGTAGACGAACGAGCCGATCACCTGCTTCTGGCCGCGGAAGAACGGGATGATGTCGAAGGGGACGACCTCGCCGGAGTGGCCGCCGCAGATCACCAGGCGGCCGTCCTTTGCCAGGGAGTCGAGCCCCTTCTGGAAGAGCTCGCCGCCGACGTGCTCGAAGACGAGGTCGACGCCGCGGCCGTCGGTGGCGCGCATCACCTCCTCGACCACGTCCTGCGTCGCGTGGTTGATCCCCACGTCCATCCCGAGCTCGCTCGCCCGGGCGAGCTTCTGGTCGGAGCCCGCGTTGCCGATCACGAACGCGCCGGCCAGATGCGCGAGCTGCACGGCGGCCGAGCCGATACCGCTGCCGACCGAGTTGATCATCACGCGCTCGGCGGGTGCGAGCCGCCCGCGCGTGAACAGCATGTGCCAGGCGGTGCCGAAGGCGATCTGCGTGGCGGCGGCGGCCTCGTCGCCCAGCGAGTCGGGAACCCGGATCAGGTGGCGGACCGAGCAGGCGAGCTTCTCCGCGTAGCCACCCGAGGTGGAGAAGCTGATGAAGCCGGCCGAGGGGCAGAGCGACTCGCGCCCGGTGCGGCAGTAGACGCACTCGCCGCAGGTGGCCATCAGGTACGGCATCACCCGCTCGCCGACCTCCCAGCCCGTGACGCCCTCGCCGAGCGCGGTGATCCGTCCCACCACCTCGACGCCGAGCACGAACGGAGGCTCGACCGGGAAGCGCGACACCCCCTCGCGGACGTCGACGTCGAGGTGGTTCAGCGCGGAGGCGAGGATGTCGATCGCCACCTCGCCCGGGCCCGGCTCGGGATCCGGCAGCTCCTGGACCTGCAGCACGTCGGAACCGCCGAACTCCTCGAACACGACCGCCTTCACGCCGGCACCTCCCACTCGGACGACGGGGCTGAGGCCCCTTTATGTCTGACTTTCGGACGGGAGTCAAGAAAGAGCCGACGGTGTCGATTTGCGCACTGCCCGAATGTCTGACATAAAGCGGAGACGGCTGCGCTCGACCGACTCCGCTCCCTGCTCTTCGCGCCCGGCTCGGACGAGCCGAAGCTGACGAAGGCACTCGCCTCGGAGGCCGACGCGGTCGTCGCAGACCTCGAGGACGCGGTCACGCCGGACCGGAAGGACGAGGCGCGCGAGCTCGTGTCGCGGCTCCGCCCGCCCGTCGTCCGCGTCAACGGCGCCGGCACGCCGTGGTTCGACGACGACCTGGCCGCCGCGCGCGGGCTGCCGCTGGAGGCGCTCGTCCTGCCGAAGGCGACGCCCGACGCGGTCGCCGCGCTCGGCCCGGACGGCCCGCCGGTGATCGCGATCGTCGAGACGGCGCAGGGCCTGCGGCTTGCCTACGAGACCGCGTCGAGCCGGCGCGTGGCGGCGCTCCTGCTCGGCGCCGCCGATCTCGGCGCCGAGCTCGGCTGGGAGCCGCGGCCGGACGGGCTCGAGCTGGTCTACGCCCGCTCGAAGGTGGTGGCCGACTCGGCCGCGGCCGGGATCCGCGCCCCGTTCGACGTCGTCCACCTCGACATCCGGGACGACGTCGGGCTGGAGGCGGCGGCCCGCTTCGCCCGGTCGCTCGGCTTCCGGGGGAAGGCGTGCATCCACCCGGCGCAGGTCGGCATCGTCAACCGGGTGTTCGGGCCGGACGTCGACAGCGCCGTCTGGGCGGAACGGGTGCTGGCGGCGGCAGAGGTCGGCGAGCGCGAGGGGCGCGGCGCGGTCGCGCTCGACGGCGAGATGATCGACGCGCCGATCGTCGACCGTGCGCGCAAGATTCTGTCCGATGCGAAAGGAGGCACCCATGGCGACTGAGCACGCGAGCGCGCCGAAGCTCTGGGAAGGCCGGTTCTACGAGGACCTCGACGTCGGCGACGTCTTCCGCAGCCGCTTCGGCCGCACCGTCACCGAGTACGACAACATCCTCTTCACCGGGCTGACCCACAACACCAACTCGATCCACTTCGATGCCGTGCACGCCGGGCGAACGCAGTTCGGGCAGATCCTGGTGAACAGCACGTTCACCCTCGCGCTGATCACGGGCCTGACGGTGCAGGACACGAGCGAGAACGCCGCCGCGAACCTCGCGTGGACCGACATCTCGCTGCCCAACCCGGTCTTCGTCGGCGACACTCTCTGGGCCGAGAGCGAGATCCTCGACACGCGGGAGTCGAAGTCGAACCCGAGCGTCGGGATCGTCTCGATGCGCTGCCGCGGGATCAATCAGCGCGGCCAGGTCGTGATCGAGTACCGCCGCACGTTCATGCTCTACAAGCGCTCGGCGCCGGAGGTGGAGCGCAGCTTCCCCGGCACCGGCGAGGACTGGAGGGTGTGATGGCCACCGCAGCGGAACGGTTCGCGGCCTTCGCCCTGGAGCTCGACGCCGTACCCGAGGAAGTGGTCGAGGCGGCCAAGCTGCACGTGCTCGACGTGCTCGGCTGCGGCCTGGCGGCGCACGGCCTCGGCATCGCCGGCCAGGGCCGGCAGGCGATGACGGAGCTGGGCGGCGAGCCCGAGTCCTCGGTGATCGGGCTGGACACCGCCCTGCCGGCGCCCAATGCGGCGTTCGCGAACGCGATGCTCTGCCACGGCCTCGACTTCGACGACACGCACTCCGACTCGGTCTCGCACGTCAGCACGGTCGTCGTCCCGGCCGCGGCGGCCCTCGCCGAGGCGCGCGGCGCCGACGGGCGCGAGCTGCTGACGGCGATCGTCGCGGGAAACGAGATCGTCACCCGCATCGGCATGGCGACGCCGGGAGCGTTCCACCGGCGCGGGTTCCACCCGACGGCGATCTGCGGGATCTTCGGGGCCACCGCCGCCGCCGCACGGCTGCGCGGTCTCTCCGTCGCCGAGACGGCCAGCGCGCTCGGCATCGCCGGCAGCATGGCCTCGGGCCTGTTCGCCTACCTCGACGACGCCACCGCGACGAAGCCGATCCACCCGGCGTGGGCGGCGCACGGCGCGCTCGTCGCCGCGCGGCTCGCCTCGCTCGGCGCCGAGGGCCCGCCGGGCGTGCTCGAGGGCCGCTTCGGCCTCTACCACGCGTTCGTCGACACGCGCATCGACCTCGAACCCCAGCTCTCCGACCTCGGCGGGCGCTGGGAGACGCCGCGGATCGCGTTCAAGGCCTTTCCCGCCTGCCACTTCATCCACGGCTCGCTCGGCGCGACCGCGTCGCTCGTCGGCTCGGTCGACCCGGACGACGTCGAGGAGATCCTCGTCACCGTGCCCGAGGCAGGCGTCTCGCTCGTGCTCGAGCCGGCCGAGGCGAAGGTCGCGCCGCGCACCGACTACGAGGGCAAGTTCTCGCTCCAGTACTCGACCGCGGCGATGCTCGTGCACGGCCGCGTCGGCCTGGCCACGTACACACCGGAGGCGCTGGCCGACGAGCGGGTGCTCAGCCTCGCCCGGAAGGTTCGCTACGAGACCAAGGAGTACGCCTCGTACCCGGCCGCGTTCCCCGGCGGCGTGCGGATCGTCCTACGCGACGGCGAGACGCTCCACGCCGACCTGCCGCACCAGCTGGGTGCGCCCGAGAACCCGATGAGCGCGGAGCAGGTGCGGGCCAAGTTCAGAGAGAACGCCGCGCTCGCCGGCGGCTCGTTCGAGGCGCTCGAGGAGGCCGTGCTCGATCTCGAGCACCGTGACGACCTGCGCGCCGTGCTCTCACAGCTCGGCTGCCATGCGGTCCCCGCATGACCACCACCGAGGCTCAGGACGAGATCGTCGCCGCCGTCCGCAAGTGGGTCGAGCGGGAGGTCTACCCGGTCGCCTCCGACTACGAGCACGCCGACGAGTACCCGGAGCCGCTGGTCGAGGGCATGAAGCGGATGGGCCTCTTCGGCGTCACCATCCCGGAGGAGTACGGCGGTCTCGGGCTCGACCTGCTCACCTACGTGTTGATCCAGATCGAGCTCTCCCGCGGCTGGATGTCCCTGTCCGGCGTCCTGAACACACACTTCATCTCGGCCTGGATGATCAGGACGTACGGCACGGACGAGCAGCGGCAGCGCTACCTGCCGCGGATGGCCACGGGAGAGCTGCGCTTCGCCTACTCGATGACGGAGCCGCACGCGGGCTCGGACGTCCAGGCGATCCGCACCCGAGCGGTTCGCGACGGCGACGGCTACGCGATCACGGGCCAGAAGATGTGGGCGACGAACGCGCTCCGGGCGGGCGCGATCATGCTGCTCGCGGTCACCGACCCGGGCGTCGAGCCCAGGCACCGGGGGATGACGGCGTTCGTGGTCGAGAAGGAGCCAGGCCGGGCTTCGCAGCCCGGCCTGGAA
Organism: uncultured Actinomycetes bacterium; assembly: GCA_963841405.1. Classification (GTDB taxonomy): domain Bacteria; phylum Actinomycetota; class Thermoleophilia; order Gaiellales; family Gaiellaceae; genus DATBLE01. The sequence continues at coordinate 111,432 of CAWJCM010000007.1, forward strand.
GTGAGCGCTCCGCTCATGAAGCTGGGGTACAAGGGCGTCGAGTCCGTCGAGCTGTCGTTCGACGGCTTCCGCGCCCCCCGCTCTAGCGTTCTCGGCGGCGAAGCCGGCGAGAACGCAGGCTTCGCCTACTTCATGGGCGGGATCGAGCTCGGCCGCGTGAACATCGCCGCGCGCGCCGTCGGAATCGCCACGCGGGCGTTCGAGGAGGCGATCGGCTACGCCCAGCAACGCGAGGCGTTCGGCAAGCCGATCGCGCAGCACCAGGCCGTCCAGCTGAAGCTGGCGCAGATGGCGACGAAGATCGAGGCCGCCCGCCTGCTGACGATGCAGGCGGCGAGGAAGAAGAGCGCCGGCGAACGCGCCGATCTCGAGGCCGGCATGGCCAAGCTGTTCGCGACCGAGACCGCCGAGGAGGTCGCGCTCGAGGCGATGCGGATCCACGGCGGGGCGGGCTACTCGCAGGAGCTCGTCGTCGAGCGGATCTACCGCGACGCCCCGGTGCTGATCCTCGGCGAGGGCTCGAACGAGATCCAGCAGCTGGTGATCGCGCGCCGGCTGCTCGAGCGCTACGCGGTCTGATGGACTTCGCGCTGCCGCCGGAGCTGGACGAGATCCGCCTCGGGGTGCGCGAGCTCTGCGCCGGCTTCCCGGGCGAGTACTGGCGCGCGCTCGAGCCCGACCGCTACCCGGAGGAGTTCGTCGCGGCTCTCACGGAGCAGGGCTGGCTGGCCGCGCTGATCCCGGAGGAGTACGGCGGGGCGGGGCTGTCGCTGACGGCGGCGAGCGTGATCCTCGAGGAGATCAACGCGTCGGGCTGCAACGCAGGCGCCTGCCACGCGCAGATGTACGTGATGGGCACGATCCTGCGCCACGGGTCCGAGGCGCAGAAGCAGCGGTACCTGCCGCGGATCGCCGCCGGCGAGCTGCGACTCCAGGCCTTCGGCGTCACCGAGCCGACGGTCGGCTCCGACACGACGTCGATCCAGACCACGGCCGAGCGCGTCGACGGCGGCTACGTGGTCCGCGGCCAGAAGATCTGGACCTCGCGTGCCCTGCACTCCGACCTGATGCTGCTGCTCGCGCGCACGACGCCCGCCGACCACGTGGAGAAGCGGACGGAGGGGCTCTCGACGTTCGTCGTGGACATGCGGAAGGCGCTCGAGGCGGGAACGATGACGATCCGCCCGATCAGGACGCTGATGAACCACGCGACCACGGAGATCTTCCTCGACGGGGTCGAGCTGCCCGGGGACGCGCTCGTCGGCGAGGAGGGCAAGGGCTTCCCCCACATCCTCGACGGGATGAACGCCGAGCGGGTGCTGATCGCCGCCGAGTGCATCGGCGATGGCCGCTGGTTCGTCGAGAAGGCGTCCCGCTACGCGTCCGAACGGGTCGTCTTCGGCCGGCCGATCGGCCAGAACCAGGGCGTCCAGTTCCCGATCGCCCGCGCGTGGGCGTCGGTCGAGGCGGCAGACCTGATGCGCTACAAGGCCGCGTGGTTGTTCGACCAGGGGCTGCCCTGCGGCCCCGACGCGAACACGGCGAAGCTGCTCGCCTCGGAGGCGTCGTGGGCGGCGGCGAACGCCTGCCTGGACACCCACGGCGGCTTCGGCTTCGCGGCGGAGTACGACGTCGAGCGGAAGTTCCGGGAGACGCGCCTCTACACGGTCGCGCCGGTCTCGAACAACCTCGTGCTCGCCTTCATCGGCCAGAACGTGCTGGGGATGCCGCGGTCGTACTAGCCTCGAAGGCGGATTGACCCTTCCGGATATCCTGGATATCCTGAGACCATGGCCAAGGTGCTGGTCTCGCTGCAGGACGGGCTTCTGCGTCGCCTCGACCGCATCGCCAAGGCGCGCGGTCTCTCGCGCAGCGCCTACCTCGCAGAGCTCGCCGAGCGGGACGCGGCGCGGGTCGAAGGCCCGGGCGCGAGTCGAGCCGCGCGGCGTGCACTCTCCCGGCTGGACGAACTCTTCACAGGTGGTTCGTCGGAGGACTCGACGACCGCGATCCGGGCGGAACGCGACAGCCGGTGAACGGCGTCGTCCTCGACGCATCGGTCATCCTGAAGTGGTTCCGGGGCGACGGCGAGCGGCACCTTGGCCCGGCGCGATCGCTCCGCACGGCCTACGAAGCGGGCGAGTTCATCGTGTTCGCGCCCTCGCTGCTCGGCCTCGAGCTCCTCAACGTCGCCGGGCGGCGCTGGCAGTGGCAAGAGAGCGATCTCGCTGACCTCGCAGCCTCCATCGACGACCTCGGCTTCGAGGTGGTCGAGCCGGATCTGCTGCGGGTCGCCTACTGGACGGCGCGGGGCCTGACCGCGTACGACGCGGCGTACGTCACGGTCGCCGAGGCGAGCGAGACGCGACTCGTCACCGACGACGACCTCATCGTCGCGGTAGCGCCCGGAGTCGCCGCCGCGCTCGCCGAGGCGCCCCAGGGCTGACGCCTTTCGAGAAGGGACACTGTCCCCGGCCTTCCGCCCGCACCGCCGAAGGGCACGGTCAGACTGAAGTCTGACCCTTCTGCAAGGCGGCGCGGTTGAACGCCTCGAGCGACCACTCCAGCTCCTCGCGGGTGAACCCGCGCCCGATGAAGACGATGCGCGAGCGGTGGTCGTCGTCCGACCACTCGTCGAGATGAACCGGCGGGTGGACGACGTGCTGCACGCCGTTGATCACGAGCGGCCCCTCCGCGCCGACGTTCAGGAGCCCCTTGACGCGGAGCACGTCGCTGCCCCGGGCCTGGAGCAGCATCGTCAGCCAGATCCCGAACGCGGTCCAGTCGAGCGGGTCGTCGAACATGAGCGTGCAGGCATTGACGTCGCCGTGGCCGGAGCCGTCGACGGCAGGGGCAGACCTCAGGTCCGTCCCTGCAGTTGCGAAGAGCGCTGCCGGCTCGACCTCGCCGAACGATGCCTCGAGGACGTCTGCCGACGGATTGAGGCGCTCCAGGATCGCGGGAATATCACCGGCGTCACGTAGATCCGTCTTCGTCACCACCAGCGTGTCCGCCGCGGCGGCCTGCCTCACGGACTCGGGGGCAGGCAGCCCGTTCACCGCGTCCACGGTCGTGACCACGCGCTCCAGCTCGAAGTGATGCTTGACGACCGGGTCGCCGAGCAGCGTGTAGAGGATCGGCGCCGGATCGGCGACGCCGGTGGTCTCGACCACCACGCGCCCGAACGCCGGGATCTCGCCGCGGTCGCGCCGCGACAGCAGATCGCGCAGCTCGTCGGCGAGGTCGCCACGCAGCGTGCAACACACGCAGCCGTTGCCGAGCACGATGGTGCGCTCGTCCACCCGGCGCAGCAGGTGGTGGTCGATCGCCACCTCGCCGAGCTCGTTGACGATCACCGCCGTCTCGCCCATCTCCGGGTGATCGAGCAGCCGGGAGAGGAGCGTCGTCTTGCCGCTGCCCAGAAACCCCGTCAGCAGGACGACCGGCGTCTTCACGACAGCGCCGCCACCAGCTCGGGGTCGAGCGGATCCAGCGGCCGGCCGGCGAGCCGCTCGGCCTCCACCCAGACCGCGCCGAGGTTGCCGACCACTGCGGCCCGCCCCTTGCGGTCGCGCAACACCCAGACGCGGCCGCTCCAGTCGTCGAGCCGCAGGCCGTAGACCGCGAGCACGCGGTTCAACAGCGCGCCACGGAACACGCGGCCGCGTCGTCCGCCCTCCTGCTCGGCCCAGTGGTCGTTCAGCAGCACACCGCAGAGCACGCACATCGCGCGTCCGTTCTACCACTGGTCTAGTAGGTTCGGTATTGCATACAAACGTCACGGGAGGAGAGCGATGGCGAAGGAGATCTTCTGCGTGATCGGCGTCGACGTCGACGCGGTCGCCGGCTGGCTGGGGTCGTACGGCGGCGAGGACTCGCCCGACGACATCTCACGCGGCATCTTCGCGGGCGAGGTCGGGACGAGGCGCCTGCTGAAGATGTTCGACCGCTACGAGATGAAGACGACCTGGTTCATCCCGGGCCACTCGATCGAGACGTTCCCGGAGGAGACGAAGCTGGTCGTCGACGCCGGCCACGAGGTCGGGATGCACGGCTACTCGCACGAGAACCCGATCGCGATGACGCCCGAGCAGGAGGAAGCAGTTCTCCTGAAATGCATTGCCCTGATCGAGGACGTCTCCGGGCGCCGCCCGACCGGCTACGTGGCGCCGTGGTGGGAGTTCTCCAACGTCACCAACGAGCTCCTGCTCAAGCACGGGATCAAGTACGACCACTCGTTGATGCACCGGGACTTCATCCCGTACTACGTGCGGGTCGGGGACAGCTGGACGAAGATCGATTACTCGAAGCAGCCCGAGGAGTGGATGAAGCCGCTCGTCCGCGGCGAGGAGACCGACCTGGTCGAGATCCCCGCGAGCTGGTACCTCGACGACCTGCCGCCGATGATGTTCATCAAGGGCGCCCCGAACAGCCACGGCTTCGTCAACCCGCGCCACCTCGAGGAGATCTGGCGCGACCAGTTCGACTACGTGTACCGCGAGGAGGACTACGCCGTCTTCGGGATGACCATCCACCCCGACGTCAGCGGACGGCCCCAGGTGATCCTCATGCTCGAGCGGCTGATCGAGTACATCTCGGGCCACGACGGCGTCCGCTGGGCGACCATGGACGAGATCGCCGACGACTTCGTCCGCCGCTCGCCGCGTTGACGCTCGCCGCGGCCCTGCGGGCCGCATAGCTCGCTCGCACGGGGGAAACGGCCGGTTTCCCCCGTGGGCCCCCTTCCTCAAGACGCTCCGAGATGGCCGCAGCGGGCCGCGCCCGCCAGGTCGGTCGCGGCGGCGGATGCTCAGTTCGACGCGGAAACCTGGCCATAACTGCCAGACGTCGCTCAGTCAGTTTCGGCGGGCAACCCCGCGAGCGATCATCATCGAGCCGTGGCTAGCAAGATCGTTCTGTTCGGCGGCCCCGCGGGAGCCGGCAAGACAACGATTGCGCGTGAGTGGTGCGCGAAGCGTTCGAGGGCAGCTCACATCGAACTCGACGACATTCGCGGCCTGATCGTCAGCGGTCTGGCCGATCCTCAGCAAGGGGGAGCCGTACAGGACGGCCAGTACGAACTGAGCGTCGAAGCCGTGTGCAATCTGGCCGCAACCTTCGCCGACGCCGGTTATGACGTTGCGCTCGACGACGTCTTCGAGCCGGATGCGTTCGAGCGGTACTGGCGACAAAGGCTCGAGGATCGCGATTGGCAGCTCGTCATTCTCCTGCCTTCACTCGGCGAGACGATGAAGCGTTCGCTCGGGCGCACGAAGAGAGTCCTGGAAATGCACACACGTGAGCAGCATCGACGGTCAGCGAAATGGCCTTCGAGCATCCGGATCGACACGACGTCGCTCTCGGTCGAGGCGAGCCTGGCGCTCGTGAACCGGATGATCGACCCGTCGCTTCCATCATCAGACGCGTGGGTCTAGCGCATTGATCGGCTACTTCGCGCGCGCACCGATGCTCGCGGCCGTGCTGAGGCTGCCGCCGGTGTCGCCGAACTCCTCGGCCGCTCGGTGGACCGGCGTGCTGCGGAGCCGGAGCCGCAGAGTGATGACCACCAGCACGATCAGGATCAGCAACAGCGTCACCGCGGTCGTCCCCGCCCCGAGCGCGTACAGGTTCGGGAGGATCGGCCGGCTCGACGGCCAGGTGCCGATCAGGATCGGCAGCGGCTGCGCCTCGTAGCCGTTCTGCAGCAGAATCGTCCGGTCGAAGTCGTTCCAGGTCAGGGTGAACCCGAACAGGAAGCTGCCGAAGATCCCCGTCCAGACGAGCGGCAGGGTCACCTCCCGGAACGTCGTCAGCGTGTTCGCGCCGAGATCCCGCGCCGCCTCCTCGATGTGGCGGTCGTAGCGGTTCCACACCGCGAGCATCACGAGGAAGGAGAAAGGGATCCCCCAGATCACGTTGGCGCCGAGCGCCGTGTGCCACAGGCTCGGCGTCTGACCCATGAACTTCCAGAGGAGCTGGTTGCCGAGCCCGACCAGGAAGGCCGGCGTCATCAGCGCGAGCATGATCACGTAGAACCCGACAGTGTCGGTCCTGAACCGCCAGCGGCGGCGGAAGGCCATCGACAGCGAGAAGCCGAGCACCGCGACGATCGCGCCAGCGGCGAGGCTGAGCCAGAGCGACTGCCGGCCGGACGCGCTGACGTCGTCGGAGATCGTGTTGAAGACGTTGGGATCCCACAGCGTCTTCCACCAGTCGAGGCTCACCGGCCCACGGAAGGGGAACGTGAGCTGCCCGGTCGAGCCCTGGAACGAGAGGATCGCCATCAGGATGATCGGGATGTACAGGAAGACCAGGAAGAGGCAGAAATAGACGCCGAGGCCCCATTTCGCCCAGTCGCGGCGCTGCCTGACCTTCCGCTTGACGACGACGTCCTGCGTCCGCTCCATCGCGGGAGCGACGGCGGTCACAGCTCCTCCCTCAGGTTCGCGAAGCGGGTGATCACCCAGACGCCGATCATCAGCACGATCACGAGCAGCACGGCCGCGGCAGCGCCTCCCGGGTAGTCGGGGATGTCGACCTTGGACTTGACGATCGTCCCGACCGAGGTGATGTTGCCGCCGCCGATCGTGTTCACCGTGCCGTAGTCGCCCATCGTCAGCACGAAGATGAAGATCGAGCCGATGACGACGCCGGGCATCGTCTGCGGCAGGATCACCTCGCGGAACATCCGCCACCAGTTGCCGCCGAGGTCGCGGGCCGCCTCGATCGCCGACCGGTCGACCTGGGCCAGCGAGAAGAAGAGCGGTGTGATCATGAACAGGATGTAGAGCTGGATCATCGCCAGCCGCACCGACAGGAGCGAGAAGCCGAACTCGGACACCGGCGCGGAGATGATGTGCAGCTTCAGGAGCAGCTGGTTGAGCGCCCCCTCGCTGCCCATCAGCGGGAACGTCCAGGCGATTGCGCGCGTGAGGAAGCTCGTCCAGAAGGGGGCCAGCGCGACGATGAAGAGCACGATCTGCCACTTCAGGCTCTGCACCTTCAGGGCCAGGAAGTACGCGACCGGGAAACCGAGGACGAGACAGGCCGCGACGGCGATCAGCGAGGTCTCGAACGTCGTCAGCATGTTCTTCCAGTAGGTCGAGTCGTGGAAGAGGCCGGAGTAGTTCGCGGTCGTCCAGATCCGGTCGAACCCGCCCGCGGAGTCGCTGCGCGTCCAGAAGCTGACCAGCACGATCACGACCAGCGGAGCGAGCAGGTAGAAGCCGATGTAGAGCAACCCCGGCGCCGCCAGCCCGGTCGTCACCCAGCTGCTCGAGCGGCCGGAACCGCGGCCTTCGCCGAGCGCCGCCTCCGCCGTCGGCGGCTTCTGGTCGAGGATCGCCTCGGCCTCCTCGACCTCCTCGATGGCGAGCCGGGCACCCTCCTCGTTCGCCCCGTCAGGTGTCGAGGAGCTGGGCATCCTCCTCCTTCCAGGAGATCCGGATCTGCCCGCCCTCGCGCCCGCGCAGGGCGGGGTAGTGCTCGGCGGTGACCTTGGCGAGCATCCGCTCGCCGCCGGCGAGCAGGTGCAGCTTGACCAGGTCGCCGAGGAACTCGACGAACACGATCTCGCACTCGATCGTATTCGGCCCGGCGGGGGCGACGCCGTTCGCGTCCACGGTGACCGCGGCAGCCCGGACCGCCACCATCGCGTCGTCGCCGACGCGCTTCGACGCCCCGGGGGCGCGCACGCTGGCCTGGACCTGGTGCTCGTCTTCGACCACGAGCCGGTCGCCCTCCTGCTGCGTGACCTTGCCGCGGATGATGTTGTTGTCGCCCATGAACCGGGCAACGAGCTCGGTGGCCGGCTTCGTCGCGATCGTCAGCGGGTCGGCCACCTGCTGGATGCGGGCGTCGTTCATGACCACGATCCGGTCGGCCATGGACAGCGCCTCCTCCTGGTTGTGCGTGACGTGGACGAACATCAGGCCGAGCTGGCGCTGCAGGTTGCGCAGCTCGACGCGCATCCGCAGCTGGAGCAGGCGGTCGAGGTCGCCGAGCGGCTCGTCCAGGAGCAGCGCCTTCGGCTGGGTGACCAGGACGCGGGCGAGGGCGACACGCTGCTGCTGACCGCCCGAGAGCGCCCGCGGCTTGCGGTCGGCGAGCGCGGTCAGGCCGACCATGTCGAGCGCCTCCGTGGCCCGCCTCCGCCGCTCGTCCTTCCCGACCCCGTGCATCTTCAGGCCGAACTCGACGTTCGACAGCACCGATCGGTGCGGGAACAGCGCGAAGTGCTGGAAGACGGTGGTCGTCGCCCGCTTGTGCGGCGGCAGATCGACGAGCGACTCGCCGTCGAGCACGATGTCGCCCTCGGTCGGCCACTCGTGGCCGCCGATCATCCGCAGCGTGGTCGTCTTGCCGCAGCCCGACGGGCCGAGCAGGACAACGTACTCCCCGTGGTCGACGTGCAGGTTGACGTCGTCCACGGCGACGGTGCCGCCGGGGAAGACCTTGGTCAGCCCGATCAGGTCGAGCCCCGACCCCGCCGATGCAGAGGGGGCGGCGGTCGCCGCCCCCTCGTTGCTCGAAGCCCCCTGATCCGACATGCGCTCCTAGGCGGACAGGAAGTCGTTCACCCTCTTGGTCAGGTACACGCTGTTCCGGCCGAAGGAGTTCCAGGAGTAGTACTTGCAGATGCGCTGCTGGAACGAACCACCCTCGCGGCGGGTGCCCTTCTTGATGTCACCGACCTTGCCGGTGATGCCGGGCAGGTCGCGCGGGGCCGCCTTGCCGCCCCACCAGTAGTCGTACTCGGCGGGCGTGAACCCGGCCTTCTTCCCGGCGGCCGAGTTGATCCACGGGAGCAGCTTCTGCCCGTTGGCGATGTAGTAGCCCTGCCGCATGATCACGGCGCCGAGGTACCCGTTGTAGTTCCAGTTGATGTAGTCGTAACAGGCCTGGAGCTTCGCAGGGTCGGTGACCTTCGAGGAGATGCCCTCCGCGCTGCACCAGCCACGGAAGCCCTCCGGCGGGGCCGCGTAGAGGATGTTCACGCCGGCCGCCTTGACGAGGGCGACTGCGGGCGACCACATCGACTCGATCACGACCTCCTTGGAGACCATGAAGTTCACCGAGTCGGTGAAGGCCGACCAGAACGCGCGGAACTGCCCGTTCTTCTTGTACGTCGTCAGGATCTTGAAGAGCCGGTCGATCTCGCTCTTCGTCGGGTTGCCGTAGTCCTTGATCTTGAGCAGGCCGAGCGCGCCGACCGCGGCGGCCGCGTCCTGGGCCATGATCCCCGGATCGCGCAGCAGCGAGACGCGTCCCTTCCACTTCGTGTTCAGGAGCTCCGCCCAGGAGACCTGCTCCGGCCGCTTCTTGATCACGTCGGCGTTGTAGCCCATCGAGTCGGCGTTGAAGTGCGCGGCCGGGCCGACGATCCAGCGTGGCTGCGGCTTCCCCCCGATCGGCTTGCCGTTCTCGCCGATCCAGCGGACGATCTGCTTGTTGCTCGGCGGGCCCTGCGCATAGGCGGGCAGCCCGGTCGAGCCGTTCGGGTCGACGAACGTCGTGCGGAACGGCGCGTTGCCCTGCCCGAAGGTGCACCGCGTCGAGGCGGGGTTCAGCTTGCCGTGCGTGAACAGCTTGTACTGGGAGCTCCAGGCAGGGAGCCGGTGCGTGTCGACCGGCTGGAGGCCGCCGGACGGCCACACCTGGAGCGACTGGTAGTTGTAGCCGCCGAAGACGTCGAAGGTGTCCGGCGAGGTGATCGCGATCTGGGGCTGCTTCTCCGACGGCGCGAGAATCGGCTTGACGGTGAAGCCGAGGTCCTTGGAGGCCTGCTTGGCGATGTCCGGGATCGGGAACTCGACGCCGAGCGTGAGCACGCGAAGCGTGCCCGTGAACTTGCCGCTCGCCGACTGCCTGGCCGCCGCCGGGCCGGCGAGCGCGCCGAGTCCGCCGACGGCCGCGGCGCCGAGGCCGCCCTTGACGAGGAGGTCGCGGCGGCTCAGGCCGCGATGGCCTTCGTCGTCCGTCCGCCCCGGTTCGTCGAGGTCACTGCCGCCCAAGCCCTCCCCTTCGGCAAGCGCCTGCGCGTACTCGAAAGGGTCGTACTCGAACTCACTCATCTACCGCTCTCCTTTCCGCTGGCCGGTCTCGAGGAGACGGCCCCGCAGGTTCCCCGGCGTGAGCTGGATGCGGGCTGATCGCAAGCCGGGTGACGGTGCGCCTGACAGATCGCTCTTGTATACAACCGCCGGAGGCGAGAGTCAACTTCCCTTCGCGGGCGGTTCCGGGCTCTCGCAGGCTGCGTTCGAGTACCCCGACCGGAAGGGACTCGCGTGCCCCGTATGGGCGTCGTAGGAGTGCCGCCAGGTGCAACCCGTGTCGTTCGTCAGCAGGTGGATCGAGACCGACTGCTCGGCCGAAGTCGTGCGCACCCGGTGGATGTCGTCGTGCGGCGGGAAGAGCTCGTAGAGGTCGCCGGGCCGGAGCGCGCGCCGTTCGACCAGTGCGAGCTCCTCGCCGTCGCGGGCGAAGATCTCCTCGTCCTGCTCGCCCCGGTAGAGGCCGACCAGGCCCCAGGCGAGGTGGTCGTGGATCGGCGTCTCCGAACCCGAAGGAACCACGAGGGAGAAGAGCGAGAGCGAGCCGTCATCGGTCCGGTACAGCAGCCACTGGCCGATGCCGCCGCCCATGCCCGATCCCGGCACGGGGGAGGCGAGCACGTCCGGAAGCCAGCCCGGGTCGGCGAGGAGCGCCTCGAACGCGGGCCGGATCGCGGCGCAGGCGGCCTGCGGAGAATGCGCGACGGCGATCGAGTCGCGCGCGCCGGCGACGAACTCGCGAATCACCGGCGTGTCGAGCACGAACTCCTCCATGGGCATTCAGTCTGACAGGGCGGGAGTGGCCCGATAGCCCGCCCGGAGCTGGACGCGCGCAAGCACGAGGTACGCCGCAGCGGCCGACGCGACGCCCCACGCCAGCTTCACCCACGAATCGGGGACGGCAAAGTAGACACCGGCGCCGATCGCGATCGCGACGACGGCCGCGATGTTGACGCCGCTCACGTAGCGGTAGATCCCGTGCGGCTCGAACAGGGCCTCCGGCTGCAGCCGCATGCGCTTGAGCACGACGTAGTCGACGAGCACCACGCCGGCGAGCGGGGCGCCGAGGTTGCCGAGGTGGTCGATCCAGCTCTGCGCGTCCTCGATGAAGCTCGGAAACGCGCAGAGGCCGATCGCGGCCGCCGCGACGAGCAGCGTCGAGCGGAAGCGGCCGAGCGCGGGCACCGCATTCACCAGCGACATGCCGGCGGTGTAGACGTTGGTGATGTTGGCCGCGATCCCCTGGACGACGATCGCGCCGGCGAGCACTACCAGCAGCGCGTCGACGCCGGTCAGGTCGGCGACGGCGACGAAGGGGTTGAGCTCGCCGGTGGCCGCTCCGGCCCAGCCGCCGACGACCGTCGTGACCAGCACGGCGGTGGTCGCGGAGGCGAACAGCCCGATCCGCATGTCTCGCCGCGTCGGCGTGTAGCGACAGAAATCGGCGATCGAGGGCACCAGCGTCAGCGACGCGCCCGCCATCACCGTCACGTAGGTGGCGAAGCCGGCCCACGTCGGGTGCTGGTCGGGCGAGCGGAAGACGCGACCGGCCGCGAGGCGCGGGTCGTCCGCGGTCAGATAGAGGGCGAGCAGCACGCCCGTGAAAGCGAGCGAGATCGGCAGGACGATGCGCAGCACGTAGCGCATCACGTCGAAGCCGAGCACCGCGAGCGTCGCGTGGAAGAGGCCGAGCACGAGCGCGATCGGCACCAGCGGCGGCCTGCTCCCGCCCAGCGCGACGACAATCGCCTGGATTCCGAGGGCGCCGGCCAGCGCCTGGGCGGCGAACCAGTACGTGGCCGCGACCATGCGGTAGGGCGAGGTCAACGTGCGCGCTCCCCAGAAGCCGACCGTCGCCCGCATGGCGACCTGACCCGGTAGCCCGTAGTCGACGCCCGGCTGCGCGAACAGGATCAACAGGGCGTAGGCGAGCGCCTGGCCGAGGACGTTGGCGGCGATCGCCCAGCCGAGTGACAGGCCGCCGTCCACGACCGCGAGCGCGCCGAGCACGTACATGACCGGGTTGAGGAAGAAGGTGAAGTTGATCGCGAACAGGTCGCGCCACCCGACCGTCCGCAACTCGGCCGGGACCGGCTCGACGCCGTACGTCTCGATCGCCGGCATCAGCGCGGGGGAACCCCTGGTTCCCCCGCGGACCCCCTCCTGGCCGGCGCTGCTGGTTTCTCCTGCGGCAGCGGAGCCGGCGGTTCGAGTGTCTCGGCCGACGTTGCCTCTCCGCTCTGAGCCTCCCGCCGGGCAGAGCACGGCTGCGGCGGCGACTCGTCGCGACCCAAGGTCCGGGGATCTGTCGTCACGCCGACGTGTTTCGCGACGCTACTCGACGCTCGAGGCATGTCTGCGGAAGAAGTCGATCACGACCCTGACGTGCTCGTCGGTGTTGTCGAAGATCGTCGAGTGGTTCGAACCGCGGATGACGTGCTTCTCGGCGCCGGGGATGCCCTCGTAGATCGCCTCCTGCCCCGCTCCGTCCGGCCCCTGGTCCCACGGCGTCATCAGATCCTCGTCGCCGCCCAGCACGAGCGCGGGCGAGGTGATCTTCGGCAGCCACTCGCGGATGTCCATGTCGCACATCGCCTCGCAGGCGGCGGTGAACACCTCGATCCGGTTCGAGTCGCGCAGGATCTGCTGGATGTCGTCGATCGCGGCGACGCCGTCAGGCGTCTCGAGGAAGGCTTTCGAGAGCGCCTGCCAGGCGATCAGCTCCGCGAGGATGCGGCTGCCCGGCCCGTCGGGGTCCATCCGGGCGATGTCGATCCAGTTCTTGAAGACGAGCCGGCCGGACCTGCCGAGCTTGGCAGCGGCGCAGTTGATCACCACCGACGTCGTCCGCTCGGGGTACTTGCCGGCGAAGACGATCGCGATCATCCCGCCCATCGACGTCCCGTGGACGTGCGCCGCGGGCAGCTCGAGGGCGTCGAGGAGCCCGGCGACGTCGTCTGCCCAGACCTCCATGTCGTAGTCCTGCACCGGCCGGTCGGACTGCCCGTAGCCGCGCAGGTCGTAGTCGATGACCCGGAAGTGCTCGGCGAGCGCCGGGGTTGCAGGCGCGAAGTTGAAGTGGCCGAAGCCCGCGCCGTGGATCTGGACGACCGGCTCGCCCTCGCCCGAGACCTGGTACCAGAGCTTGACGCCGTTGACCTGCGCCCTACCTTCCATGCGCCTCCGCAGTCGAGGACGGCCGAGTATTGCAGAATGTCTGACATTCGTCGAAGATCCGCTCGTGGCCGAGCGGTTCATCGAGCGGCTGACCTGGCCGGAGGTCGAGCAGGCGATCGCGCGCGGCGTCGACGCAGTGCTGATCCCGATCGGGACGACCGAGCAGCACGGCCCGCACATGCCGCTCGACACCGACTGCTTCATCGCCCGGTCGCTGTGCGCGCGGGCGGCGGAGGCGGGCGAGACCGACGGCGTCGAGCTGCTGGTCGCGCCGACGCTGAACGTGACGCTGTCCTGGTACCACATGCAGTTCCCGGGCTCGGTGCGACTCTCGACGACGACGTTCTTCCAGGTCTTCCGCGAGATCTGCGACTCGCTCGCCGAGCACGGCTTCGAGCGCCTGGTGGCCGTCAACGGCCACGGGGGCAACGCCGCCGCCCTGACGGTGGCGGTCAACCACTACCTGGAGACGACCGGCCGGCGCGTCTTCCTCGTCCAGTGGTGGGACCTCGCCTCGGACGTCCTCGGCGAGATCGAGGGGCCGATGATCCACGCCGAGGAGGCCGAGACCTCCCTGGCGATGGCGCTCGGGCAGCGCGTCGAGGCCGACCGGGCGACCCGCGACGCGTGGGACCGCGGCGAGGCCGTGAAGGACGCCGGCCTGCCGTGGACGTCGTACGGCCGCTACGGGATGCGCGCAAGCGGCCCCGGCGTGGTCGTGCCGATGGACATGCTCCGCGACATCACCGAGTCGGGCGTGGTCGGAGACGCCACCCGCGCGTCGGCCGAGACCGGCGAGCAGATCATCGCCGCCCTCGTCCCCCGCATCGTTCAGGTCTGCAGGGAGATGGCCGGAAAGGAGTAGCTCGTGCGTGTGATCGACCTCTCACAACCGCTGTCCCGCGAGTCGCAGCTGCACCCGTTCTTCCCGCCCACCCAGATCCTCCGCCACATCCAGCACGCGGACGCGGAGGAGGGCCGGCCGTCGTTCAACGCCGAGATCATCATCACGTCGAACCATGCGGCGACTCACGTCGACGCCTTCGGCCACTACCAGCAGGGCGGCACGGCAATTGCCGACATGCCGCTCGACATGTTCTGCGGCGAGGCGATCTGCGCCGACATCCGGCAGTACGAACGTGGGCACGACGTCACCGCCGAGGAGATCGAGCGCGCCGTCGAGACCGGCGGCCAGGAGCTTCGCGAGGGCAACATCCTGCTCTTCTGCTCCGACCACTACAACCGCACAGCAGGGACGCCCGCGTTCCTCGACGGGTTCTGCGGGATCTCGGCCGAGGCGGTGCACTGGATGGCCGACCGCGGCGTGAAGATCTTCGGCGTCGAGACGATCAGCCCCGACCTCGTCTACCTGACCGACGAGTACCCGACGCACCGCGCCTGTGCGGAACGCGGCCTCACGCACTACGAGAACCTGAACAACCTGAAGGACGTGCTCGGACAACGCTTCCTGTTCGCCGGGCTACCCCTGCGGCTCGAGGTCGCGTACGGCTCGCCGGTCCGAGCAGCCGCGATCCTCGACGACTGAGCTACCCGTCGATCGTGATCGTCGTCTCCTGCGGCGGGGAAGCGAGCACGTCCGAGCCGCCGTCCTTCGGGATGACCCTGCGCCGGACCGAGAAGCTGCCGGGGCTCTCGGCAAACGGAAACGGGGCGAGCGTCACCCGCCAGGGGCCGACGGGCTCGATGGTGTAGCCCTGGAGCTCGGCCGGCTCGCCGCCGACCACGTCGCGCATGCAGAAGTACAGCGACAGCCGGTCGAAGAGCTGGAGCAGCTCGTAGTCCTCCTGCCGGTCGCCCGGGGCGTCGCCGAACTTGGACTCCTGCTCGGCGACGAACGCCTCGACCTCGTCCTTCGCCTCCCCGCGGCGAGCGAGGCCGAGCGCCGGGTCGAGCCCGTAGCGCTGCCGGTAGATGCCGGCGCCGTGCATCGAGACGAGCAGGCCCGCGTCGGGATCCTGCTCGGTGATCGCGGCGATGCCGGCGCGGTAGAACGCGAGGTGCGAGCGGATGTCCACGTCGAGGAAGTTGATCGGCGTGCCGTCGAGAGCGACCCGCGGCGCCTGCTCCCACACGGCCCAGCCGTCGTCGTGGCGCTCGGCGGCGGTGACGAGCGAAGGCGGCAGCGGCTCGCGCCAGGCCCGCGCGAACGCGGCCGAGAGGTCGGCATGGTCGGTCTGGAGGACGACCTGCCAGGCATCGCCGAGGTCGCGAACGATCATCGTGCTCTCTCCTTCGTCCAGCCAACGAGTCCGCCCGCGGCCTGGAGCTCGGCCACGAGCGCTGGAACGGATGGCACGGTGAAGCGGCGACCGTCGACGGCGATCGCGCCCGCCTCCGTGTCGATGCGGATCCGCGAGCCGGATTTCGCGGCCACGGCGGCCTCGGGCGCCTCGAAGATCGCCAGGCCGAGGTTCACGCAGTTGCGGCGGAAGATGCGGGCGAAGCTGCTTCCGACCACCGCCGGCACGCCCCAGGCCCTGAGGGCCTGCACGACGTGCTCCCGTGACGAGCCGAGTCCGAAGTTCCGGCCCGTGACGACGATCGCCTCCGGACCGAGGTGGTCGCGCAGCGACGGGTCGTAGCCGTCGAACAGGTACTTCTTCATCTCCTCGGGATCTTCCACGTTGAGGTAGCTGCCCGGGTACATGACGTCCGTGTCGACGTCGTCGCCGGGGATGACGACGGCGACGCCCTCGATCACGCCGTCACCTCGCCCGGATGCACGAGCTCTCCGGCGACGGCGGCGGCCGCGGCGACGTAGGCGTTGGCCAGGCAGACCTCGGCCTCGGGCGAACCCATGCGCCCCCTGAAGTTACGGTTCGTCGTCGCCACCGCGCGCTCGCCCGCGGCCAGCACGCCCATGTGTCCGCCGAAGCAGGCGCCGCAGGTGGGGGTGGAGACGCTGGCGCCGGCCTCGACGAAGACGTCGAGCAGGCCCTCGCGCATCGCCTCGCGGTAGATGCGCTGGGTGGCGGGCACGACGATCGCGCGGCAGTCGGGGTGAACCCGGCGGCCGCGCAGGATCTCGGCCGTCTGACGGAGGTCGGTCATCGTCCCGTTCGAGCAATTGCCGATGTACACCTGGTCCACTTTCGTTCCGGTCGCTTCCGCGACCGGAACGACGTTGCCCGGGAGGTGCGGCAGCGCCACGAGAGGTCCGAGCGCCGACAGGTCGATCGCGTGCGTCTGCACGAAGGCAGCGTCGAGGTCGGAGGCCAAATCGCCGGGGACAGTCCCCTGGACACGGCTCGAACGGTCGCGGAGATAGTCGGTCACGGTGTCGTCGGGCGGGAACAGCCCCGTCTCCGCCCCGGCCTCGACAGCCATGTTCGAGACGGCGAGACGCTCGTCCACCGACAGCGCCCGCGCCCCCTCGCCGACGAACTCGAGCACCGCGTTCGTCCCGCCGCCGACGCCGATCTCGCGGATGACGGCGAGGATCAGATCCTTCCCGGAAACGAACGGCTGCTGTTCCCCCGTGAACTCCACGCGGATGGTCGCAGGCACCGCCTGCCAGAACTCTCCGAGCGCGAGGCAGGCGGCGATGTCGGTGGAGCCGAGCCCGGTGCCGAAGGCGCCGAGCGCGCCGTACGTGCAGGTGTGGGAGTCGCCGCCGGCAATCACCGTCCCGGGCTGGACCCACCCCTCCTCGCAGAGCAGCGTGTGCTCGATCCCGCCGCGGCCCTGGTCGTAGAACGTCACGCCCTGCTCGTTCGACCACTCCTTCAGCCGCTGCTGGAGCTCGGCCGAGCGCGCGTCCTTCGCCGGCGCGAAGTGGTCGGCGACCATCACCACCCGTCGAGGGTCGAAGACCCGCTGCACGCCCATCTTCTCCATGGCCCGGAACGCGATCGGGCCGGAGACGTCGTTGGCCATGACCACGTCGCAGCGCACCATCACCACGTCCCCCGGCGCGACCTCGTCGGCGTCGGTGTGTGCGAGCAGGATCTTCTCAGCGAGCGTGTGCCCCAGTTGCGTCCAGCTCCTCCAGGTGGGCGACCACCTCGTCGACGGACACGACGTCGCCGTACTTCGCGTCGATGTCGTAGAGGTTCGCCTCGTGGGCTCCGGAGTTGCGGTCGCCGACCGCCTCGCGCGGCACCACCGGGCGGTAGCCGTGCTGGAGCGCGTCGACGGCCGTGGCCCGGATGCAGCCCGAGGTCGACGCGCCGGTGACGATCAGGCTGTCGCAGCCCTCGGCCGCCAGGAACGATGAGAGCGCCGTCCCGTGGAACGCCGAGGCGAACAGCTTGTTCAGCACGGGCTCGTCCTCACGCGGGGCGACCCGCGGGTCGATCTCCACCCAGC
Organism: uncultured Actinomycetes bacterium; assembly: GCA_963841405.1. GTDB lineage: Bacteria > Actinomycetota > Thermoleophilia > Gaiellales > Gaiellaceae > DATBLE01. The sequence goes on from CAWJCM010000007.1 coordinate 128,990, forward strand.
GGCTGCCGGCCTCGAGCGTCAGCAGCGCGGGCACCTTGTCGATGAACGCGGCCGCCGTGCGACGGTCGGCCTCGGTGTAGGCGACGGTCGTGTAGATAACGGGGAAACCCGCTCTGCGGCTTTCCCCGAGAAGGCGCTGGATCGCGGCCACTACATCGTCCAGCGGGCACGCGAGCGGCGAGGTGGGGTCGGTGAAGCCGACATTCACGTCGACCACGATCAGGGCCGGCCTCGTGCCGAGGCCCGCCCGACCGTGGAAGCCCTCGTGCCTCACGCCTTCGCCGGCTCTGGGATCTCGTCGCCTGCCCGCACGCGCGCGAGCGCCTCCTCGCCCGGCTCGAGCGGCGACCAGCGAAGCGGCGTGGCCGGAACCGGGGGCTCCAGCCCGGTCTCCTCCTTGCAGCGCGCCAGCACCTCCTCCAGCGGCGGGCCGAAGTCGAAGGACAGCGCCTCGCCGCGTTCCTCGCGCTGGCGGGCCCGCTCGGCCTCGGTCGCCTCCGCATCGGCGCTGCCGTCCTCGTTCAGGACGACGCCGTACCCCGCCTTCGCCCTCTCGCGGGAGACGAGCCCGAAGGAGACGTCCCGGACGACCGCTTCGATCGGCCGGTCGAGCCGGTCCTTCCAGCCGCCGCCGCCGGCCGTCCGGTAGACCAGCATGTCGCCGGGCTCGACCACGACGTTGTCGCACTTGGACGGCAGCCGCTCCTCGGTGCCGTCGGCGCGGCGGAGGATCTTCTCCGAGCGTCCGCCCGGCTCGCCGCCGAGCACGCCCCACGGGCGGGTCAGCCAGCGGTCGTCGTGGATCGAGACCTCGCCCGGCTCGAGGTAGACGTAGCGCTTCTCGACCGCGTTGCCGCCGCGGTGGAAGCCGGGGCCGCCCGAGTCGGTGACGGTCGTGTAGCCGTCGATCCGCAGCGGGTAGTAGGCCTCGAGATACTCGGTCGGGATGTTCTCGAACAGCGGCCACCACGAGTGGCCGTCCATGCCGTCCCCGATCGGACGTCCCGGAATGCCGCCGTAGAGGATCTCCATCGAGTAGTAGAACTCGCCCTTCGAGTCCCACCCCGAGTAGAGCATGTACGGGCTGGTCCCGTAGCCGGCGGCCGTGTTCAGCTCCGGCGCCTGCTTGACGAGCGCGCCGCCGAGCACGTCGAACTGCCGCGCCAGCGCGTGCGTGCGGCAACCGAGCGCCGCCGGGAAGCGCGGGCGGAGCAGCGAGCCCTCGGGCATGACCACGTGCAGGAGCGGGTAGAAGCCGTCGTTGAAGAGGATCTGGGGATCGTTGACCATGATCAGGTAGATCCCGATGAACATCTTGAACATGCCTTCCGAGAGGTAGAAGTTGATCGGGCCGAGCGCCTGCGGATCGGTGCCCGACCAGTCGAAGAAGGCGTGGTCGCCCTCGCGCCAGATCGTCAGTTTCATCTTGTAGGGCCCGTTCCCGAGGCCGTCGTCGTCGATCCAGTCCTCGAACGACTGCGGCTCCTCCGGAATCGCGAGCTGGATCAGCGTGCGCATCGCCTCGTACGTCCGGTCGAGCAGGGCCTGCAGGCCCGCCAGGTAGGTCTCCTTGCCGAAGCGCTGGCAGAGCTCGATCACGCGCTTCTCGCCCGCGCGGCAGCCGGCAACGATCGCGAACAGGTCGGCGCGGTTCATCTCCGGCAGGCGGACGTTGTTGAAGATCAGGCGCAGCACGTCCTCCTGCGGCTCGCCCCGCTCGATGATCTTGATCGGCGGGATGATGATCCCCTCCTCGAAGATCGTCTTCGCCCCGGTCGGCAGGGATCCCGGCAGAGGGCCGCCCGCGTCCATCTGGTGGCCGAACTGCGACGACCAGCCGACCAGCTCGTCCTCGTAGAAGATCGGGACGAGCACGAGCCAGTCGTTCGTGTGCGAGATCGACGCGGAGCACTTGAACGGGTCGGAGGTGAGGATCACGTCGCCCGGGTACACACCCCGGTCCCAGTCCTCCATCATCTCGTTGATGTAGGCGCCGAACTGCCCGACAACCATGCGCCCGCGCGGGTCCGTGATCATCGGGAACTCGTCGTGCTGCTCACGAATCACCGGGCTCATCGCCGAGCGGAAGAGCACGGCGTCCATCTCGTAGCGGGCGCTCTTCAGCGCGCCCTCGATGATGTCGAGCGTGACCGGGTCGACCTCGAGGTCGGGGATCTCGGCGATCAGCAGGGGGGGAACTGCGTTTCCCCCCGGGGTCCGCGCTGCTCAGCCTGCATCGTTGCCCTCCCGGTTGATCAGGATGTTGAAGTTCACGTCGACCTCCGCGCGGTGGCCGGGAAGCACGACCGTGGTCGAGTCGAACTCGGTGACGATCGCGGGGCCGGCGAGCGACGCCCCCGGCTCGAGCTTCGAGCGGTCGTAGATCTTCGTCGGCACCGGCTGCCCGTCGAAGACGACCCGGTGCTCGTCGACGACGGCCGCCGAGGCGTCGGCTGGGCCCGCCTCGCCGACCGGCAGCTCGGGCTTCGGCACCGACCCGTACGCGACCGCGCGCAGGTTGACGATCTCGCAGGCGGTGCCGGGCATGCGGAACCCGTAGAGCTGCTCGTGGAGGCCGTTGAACCGTTCCTCGAGATCGGCGAGCCCGTCAAGGCGCACCTCGTCGGGGTCGAGCGCGACCGGGATCTCGTAGCCCTGGCGGTGGTAGCGCATGTCGGCGCTGTGAAGCACACGCCGGGCGTCGGCCGGGATGCCCTCGCCCTCGAGCCATTCGGTCGCACGCGTGCCGAGCCCGTCCAGGATCTCGGCGACGTCGGCGCCGCTCGCGTCCGCGAGCAGGCGGATGTACGTCTGGGCGAACTCGTCGCGGAAGTCGGCCACGAGGTCGCCGATCGCGCACAGGAGCCCCGGCGCCGGCGGGACGATCACCGGGAAAGAGCCCATCAGGCTTGCCAGCGCGTTGGCGTGGAGCGGGCCGGCCCCGCCGTAGGCGACGAGAGCGAACTCGCGCGGGTCGTGCCCGCGCTGCACCGAGACCAGCCGCAGCGCGCCCGCCATGTTCTCGTTGACGATCGCGACGATCCCCTCGGCCGCCTGCTCGACCGAGTCCAGCCCCATCGCCTCGGCGACCGTCTGCACTGCCGCGCGCGCGGCGTCGACGTCGAGCTGCATCTCGCCGCCCAGCAGCGACGGCGGCAGATGCCCGAGGACGACGTTGGCGTCGGTGACGGTCGGCTCGGTGCCTCCCTTGCCGTACGCGGCCGGGCCCGGCTCGGCCCCGGCCGACTGCGGGCCGACACGAAGCGCCCTGGTCAGCTCCGGGACGTGCGCGATCGAGCCGCCACCTGCGCCGACCGTGTGCACGTTCACCGACGGCACCTTGATCCGGAAGTGGCCGATCGCCGTCTCACGCCCGATCGTCGGCTGACCGTTCTGGCAGAGGGCGACGTCGGTGGAGGTGCCGCCCATGTCGAAGGCGAGGATGTCGTCAAAGCCGGCCTTCCGCGCGACGAACAGCGCGCCGGCGACGCCGCCGGACGGGCCCGAGAGTACGCCGTAGATCGGGTTGCGGGCGGCCTCGCGCGTCGTCATCAGCCCGGCGTCGGAGCGGAGGATGTTCACGTCGGCCTTCGCCCCGATGCCGCCCAGCTGCTCCTGCAGTCTGTTGACGTAGTCCGCCACCTTCGGGCGGACGTACGAGTTCATGCACGCGGTCAGCGTACGCTCGTACTCGCGGAACTCGGGCAGGACCTCCGACGAGAGCGTGACCGGAAACCCGGGGTACAGACGCTCGACGATCTCGCCGATCTGGCGCTCGTGCTCGCCGTTCACGTAGGAGTTGATCAGTGCGATCGTCAGCGTCTCGACGCCGGACTCGACCAGGTCGCGGACGATGCCCTCGACCTGCTCGACGCCGACCGGGACGATCGGCTCGCCGCGGGCGTCCATCCGCTCGACCGCCTCCCGCGTGTCGGCCAGCGACGCGGGCGGGTCCGGCTTGATCATGATGATCCACCCGGCGAGCGGCCCGGGGGTCTGCGAACGCGCCAGGTGCAGGATCTGCTGGAAGCCGACGGTGGTGATCAGGCCGACGCGTGCGCCCTTCGACTCGAGTACCGCGTTCGTGGCCACGGTCGTGCCGTGGAGGATGTTCCGGATGTCGCCGACGTCGATGCCCGCCTCCTCGCAGATGCGGCGCACGCCGGTGAGGACACCTTCCGACGGGTCGGCGGGCGTCGACGGCGTCTTCACGCGGAAGCGGCCGCCGCCGCCGCCGTTCCCGTCGCCGACCAGGAAGAGGTCGGTGAAGGTGCCACCGACGTCCACCCCCAATCTGTACGCCATCCGTTCCCTCCCTCTCAGCCGGCGACCGGCGCGAACGTGCCGGCGCGATAGACCTGTCCCGGTAGCTGCCGCCCGAGCTCGCCTTCGAGCCACTCGGCGACGGTGATCAGTGCGGCGAGGTCGATTCCGGTCTCGACACCCTCGCCGTGGAGCATGTAGACCAGATCCTCGGTGCAGATGTTTCCGGTCGCGCGCGGGGCGAAGGGGCAGCCGCCCAGCCCGCCGACCGACGCGTCGAGCACGGTCGCGCCCGCTTCCAGCGCCGCATAGGCGTTCGCGAAGCCGGTGTTCCTCGTGTTGTGCAGGTGCACGCCCACTGGGCGAGACAGCTTCGCTGTCTCGCCCACCAAATGCTTCACCTGGCGCGGCACGGCGACCCCCACGGTGTCCGCGAGCACGATCTCGTCAACGCCGGCTCTAGCCAGGTCTTCCGCGAAGCGGAGGACCTGGCTTGGATCGACGGCACCCTCGAACGGGCAGCCGAACGCGACGCCGACGGTCACGGTCGCCCGGATCCCGTCCGCGTGCGCCCGGTCGACGATCGCCGTCGCGGCCGCGAGCGACTCCTCCGGCGAGGCGTTCTGGTTGCGCCGGTTGAACTCCTCCGTCGCGGCGAAGGCGACGTGCACCTCGTCGAGCCCGGTCGCGGTCAGGCGCTCGTACCCGCGCTCGTTGAGAACGAGTCCGGCGTACACGACGCCTTCCTGCCGGTCGATCCTGGCCACGACTTCCTCCGCGCCTGCCATCTGCGGCACCCGCGCGGGGTTGACGAAGCTGATCGCCTCGATGCGCGGGATGCCGGCCGCCGCCAACCGGTTGACGAGGTCGGCGCGCGTCTCCGGGTCAAGGTGGGTCTCCTCGTTCTGCAGCCCGTCGCGGGGGCCGACGTCGCAGATGGTCACGGTGGTCAAAGGATCCCGCTGTCCTTCAGCTGCGCGAGCTCGTCCTCCGGGAGCCCGAGCAGGCCACCGTAGACGTCCTGGTTGTGGCTCCCCTCCTCCCACGTCGCCGACCAGCGCACCTCGGCGGGTGTCTCCGAGAACTTCGGGACGATCCCCGGTCCGATGAACGAGCCGAACTCCGGATCGTGATGCTCGACCAGCATCTCGCGGGCGCGGTACTGCTCGTCCTCGAAGATGTCCGCGATCGTGTAGATCGGCCCGCAGATCACGCCCGCCTCGTTCAGCACGGCGTCGATCTCGGCCGCGGTGTGGCGTGCCGCCCATTCGGCGACGATGCCCTCCAGCTCCTCCTGGTGCTCACCGCGGGCGACGTGGGTGGCGAACTTCGGGACCTGCGCGAGCTCTGCCTGCCCCATCGCCTCGCACAGGCGGGCGAAGACCTTGTCCGCGTTCGCGGCGATCACCATCCATTTCCCGTCGCTCGACTCGAAGATGTTCGAAGGGGCGACGCCCTTCAGCCCGGTTCCCCCGGGGCCGCGGACGATGCCGAGCCGGTCGTACTCGGGAACCATGCTCTCCAGCAGCGCGAAGCACGCCTCCATCAGCGAGACGTCGACGACCTGGCCTCGCCCGCCGCCGAGCGCGTCCCGGCGGTAGAGCGCGGCGAGGATACCCTGCGCCGCGAACATCCCGGCGAGTGAGTCGCCGAGCGAGATGTGGATCCGAGGCGGCGGCTCGTCCGGAAAGCCGTTGATGTAGCGGATGCCGCCCATCGCCTCCGAGACCGACGCGAAACCGGCGCGCGGCGCGTACGGCCCGGTCTGGCCGTAGCCGGAGATGCGGGCGACCACCAGCCCCGGGTTGACCTCCCAGAGACGCTCGGGCGCGAGATTCCAGCGCTCGAGCGTCCCCGGCCGGAAGTTCTCGACCAGGACGTCGCTCTGCTCGACCAGCGCGAGCAAGAGCTCCTGCCCTCGTTCCTCGCGAAGATTGAGCGTGACGCACTTCTTGTTCCGCGACTGGACGGGCCACCAGAGTGAGCGGCCCTCATAGCGGGCGTGACCCCAGTCGCGCAGCGGGTCCGGCTGGCCGGGGGGCTCGACCTTGATGATCTCGGCGCCCAGGTCCCCGAGCAGGCGGCCCGTGAAGGGTCCGGCGAGCAGCATTCCCAGCTCGACGACGCGGACGCCCGCGAGCGGGCCCGGGCCGTCGGTCGCGGGCCGCAGCGTGCGCTCGGTCGTGACGGGCGCGTCGGTCACGCGCTCGCCTCGGCGGGCAACGCGCTCTCCTCGGCTGCCCTGAGCCGCGCGACAAGCAGGTCGCGCGCCTCGAACACGTGCTCCTTCATGATCAGCTCGGCGCGCTCGCCGTCCCCGCTCGCCAGTGCGTACACGATCTGCCGGTGGTAGTGCGAGGAGATCCGCTTCTGGTCGGGCGAGTACCAGATGTACGACTTGTAGACGAGGGGCAGCTCGATCACGCGGCGCACCATGCTGGCCAGGCGGGCGCTGCCGGCGATCTCGAGGATCGTGTTGTGGAAGAAGAGGTTCTCGCGGACGAGCTCGCGCAGCTCGTCCTCCGGCTCCAGGGCATCGAATCGCTCGCAGCTCTCGCGCAGCTCGTCGACCTGCTCCTCGCTCACCCGCGTGGCGGCGCGGCGGACCGCATGGCCTTCGAGCATCGCCCGTAGGACGTAGAGGTCGTCGAGATCGTCGGGCGTGTGCACCCGTACCGTGGCGCCGCGGTTCGGCGTGGCCACGATCAGCCCCTCGACCTGCAGCATGAGCAGCGCCTCGCGCACGGGCGTGCGGCTGATCCCGAGCTGGCGGGCGAGATCCTCCTCTTTGAGACGCTGACCGGGCAGCAGGCGGCCGTCGAGGATCGCCTCCCTGATCAGCTCCGTGGCGGCCAGGCTCGCGTTGCGTACGAGTCCCTCGCCCTTGTCCAGTGTGCCGGCCACCGCGGCAAAAATACAGTATGCAATCGGAGCCGCCAATGGCCCTCGCGGCGAATCGGCCCGACTATGGTTGGCGCGTGGACCGGGTTGCGATCGCACGCGCCGAGCGCCGCCGGCAGGCGCTGGACGAGCTGGAGTTCGAGCGCGAGCGCGCCGCCGCCCTCCACGACGAGGTCGCGAGGCTCGTGCTCGAGCTCGAGGGGCCGAAGCTCGACGAGGAGATCTTCGCGCGGCTCTCGCCCGCCGACGTCGATCTCGTGCGCGAGACGCTCCAGGAAATCCCGGCGGCCGAGGAGACCGAGGACGGGTGGTTCGAGCTCGACGAGGAGGACCCGGAGACGGCGCGCGCCGAGCTGGAGGCGGAGCTCGTCCGGCTGCAGGCGGAGATCGCGGCCAGCACCCGTCGCCAGCAGGCGTTCGAGCGGTACCTGGCCGCGCTCGCCGAGTAGCCGACCCGTTCGACGCGTACGATGACAGCATGCTGATCGCCGAGCAGTTCGAGACGCGCTTGGCCGCCGCCGAGCCCCCACCCAGGGGCAGCGGCACGGTCCGCCTGATCTGCGTCCGCGTCGACGGCGGCATCCACGAGACGCCCGAGCGCGCGGAGGTCACGGTCGAAGACGGCCTCGTTGGCGACCGTTGGGCGCGGGGCAAGCGCGACCTCGACGCACAGATCACGCTGATGAACGTCCGGGTGGCCGAGCTGCTCGGCGGCCCGCTCGACCTGGCCGGCGACAACTTCCAGGTCGATCTCGACCTCTCGGAGGAGGCGCTGCCGGTCGGGACGAGGCTCCGGCTCGGCGAGACGCTGCTCGAGGTCAGCCCCGCCCCCCACACGGGGTGCAAGACGTTCCGCGAGCGCTTCGGGCTCGACGCGCTCACGTGGGTGAACGACAACCGCGACCGGCGGCTCCGAGGGATGAACTGCCGGGTCCTCGAAGCCGGGGCGGTGGCGGTCGGCGATCCGGTCGAAGTCGAGCGAGCCTGATCCTTCGAACCAGCCGGCAGGACGCCGGTCCGTTCATCTCGGACGTTCCTTAACGGTGCCAGGCACCGTTAAGACGAGCTCGGGAAGCCCGCTCCGAGCAGGATCTTTACCGTGCCTGGCACCGTTAAGGCCCACCAGGCGAGAGAGCGGATCGGCGATCTGCAGAAACGCCTGGGGCGAGTTTGGAATCGCCGGGCCCCGCGAGCGTGACGCGGACTGCCTTGCCGCGCGTGACCCAGCGACCTGACGGCTTCGGCTTCGAACCGGGCTACGTCAGCCAGACGATCAGCAGCACGACGAGCGCCACAATCGCGGCGCCCGCAAGCAACGGCGCGCCCAGGACGCCAAACAGCGCGATCCAGCCGAACTTCGGAATTCGGACTTGCTCGGGACCACCGCGCGAGTGCCACTGGTCGAGCGACTGCGTCGCGACAACCTCCGCCTCCTCGTTCGGGAGGCCAAACGAACTCATGAGAAAGGACGACAGCTCGCCACTGCTTTTCTTCCACTTGGCATCGACCTGCTCCCATCCGTCCCCATCGAATGTCCGCGCGCGAACCTCGAGGCCAGGACCCCGGTCACATCGAGCTCGATCTGACCCCTCGAAGTCGTGACGAGCCGTCGCAAGCCCTGGCCTCAGCGCGTCTGCGGGAAACCGAGATCGACCTTGCTCGTCGCCGGGTCCGGCCAGCGCGACGTGACCACCTTGCCGCGGGTGTAGAAGTCGATCCCCTCGGGGCCGTAGATGTGCCGGTCTCCGAACAGGCTCGCCTTCCAGCCGCCGAACGAGTAATACGCGACGGGCACGGGGATGGGCACGTTGACGCCGACCATACCCGCCTGCGCGTCGAACTGGAACTGCCGGGCGACGCCGCCGTCGCGGGTGAAGATCGCCGTACCGTTGCCGTAGGGGTTCTCGTTGACCAGTGCGACCGCCTCCTCGTACGTGCCCGCGCGCACCACCGAGAGCACCGGCCCGAAGATCTCGTCGCGGTACGCGTCCATCTCCGGCGTGACCTCGTCGATCAGCGACACGCCGAGGAAGAAGCCCTCGCCGTCGACGTCGAGCTCGCGGCCGTCGGCCACGACCGTCGCGCCCTGCTCGGCGGCCGTATCCAGGTAGCCGGCGACCTTGTCGCGGTGCTCGCGCGTGATCAGCGGCCCCATCTCGTTGCCGGGCTCGAGCCCCGGGCCGACCTTCACGTTCGGGAGTCGCTGCTCGATTGCCGCCACGAGCGGGTCGGCGACGTCGCCGACACAGACCACGACGGACACCGCCATGCAGCGCTCTCCGGCCGAGCCGTACGCGGCCGAGACGGCCGCGTCGGCGGCCATGTCGATGTCGGCGTCGGGCAGGACGATCATGTGGTTCTTCGCCCCGCCGAGCGCCTGCATGCGCTTGCCGTTCTTCGTCCCGCTCTCGTAGACGTAGCGGGCGATCGGCGTGGAGCCGACGAACGAGACCGCCGAGATGTCCCGATGCTCGAGGATCGCGTCGACCGCGACCTTGTCGCCGTGCACGACGTTGAAGACGCCGTCGGGAAGGCCTGCCTGCTGCAGCAGCTCTGCCACGTAGACCGACGCCGACGGATCCTTCTCGGAGGGCTTGAGCACGAACGTGTTCCCGCAGGCGATCGCCGGCGCCCACATCCACATGGGCACCATCGCGGGGAAGTTGAACGGCGTGATCCCGGCGACGACGCCGAGCGGCTGGCGGATCGAGTAGACGTCGATCCCGGTCGAGGCCTGTTCGGAGTATTCGCCCTTGAGCAGCGTCGGGATCCCGCACGCGTACTCGATCACCTCGAGGCCGCGGGCGACCTCGCCCATCGCGTCGGAGAGCACCTTGCCGTGTTCGGCCGTCAGGAAGCGCGCGATGTCCTCGCGGTGCTCGTGGACGAGCTCGCGGATCGCGAAGAAGAGCTCGGCCCGCTTCGCGAGCGAGACCGAGCGCCAGCTGCGGAACGCCTCCTTCGCCGTCCGGACGGCGGCGTCGACCTCCTCGACGGTCGCGAAGTCGACCGCGCCCGTCTGCTCGCCGGTGGCCGGGTTCCAGACGCGACCGTTGCGGCCCGACGTCCCCGGGACGCGCTTTCCTCCGATCCAGTGGTTGATCGGCTTCGCAGTGGGCGGTGCGATCGTCTCCGTCATCCTCGGGCCTCCTCGAAATCGACACCCGGAGCGTAGCGCGTAGGATTCGGGGCGATGGCCGTCACGGAGTCGCGGCAGGCCGAGGGCGCGCAGGTCGTCGCCGAGGACCGCCGGTACCTGATCCACTCGTGGTCGGTGCAGTCGGCGCTCGCGCCGATCCCGGTGGCGGGCGGCGAGGGCCGCTACTTCTGGGACTACGAGGGAAAGCGGTACCTCGACTTCGCCGCGCAGCTCGTCAACCTGGCGCTCGGCCATCAGCACCCGAAGCTGGTCGCCGCCGTCAAGGAGCAGGCCGACCGGCTCTGCACGATCGCGCCCGGCGTCGCCAACGACAGGCGTTCCGAGCTCGCGCGCCTCGTCGCCGAGTGCATGCCGGGCGACCTGAACCGCACCTTCTTCACGAACGGCGGCGCCGAGGCGAACGAGAACGCGGTCAAGCTCGCCCGCTGGGTGACCGGCCGGCACAAGATCGTGGCTCGCTACCGCTCGTACCACGGCGCCACCGCCGGCGCGATCACGCTGACCGGCGATCCGCGGCGCTGGTTCGCCGAGCCGGGCCTGCCCGGGATCGTCCGGATGTTCGACCCCTACACCTACCGCTGCCCCGCCGGCCACCCGAGCCCCTGTCCCGTCTGCACGGGCGCCCCGCACCTCGAGGAGATCCTCATGTACGAGGGGCCGCACACGGTCGCCGCGGTGATGCTCGAGACCGTCACCGGGACGAACGGGATCATCGTGCCGCCCGACGGCTACCTGCAGTCGATCCGCGAGGTCTGCGACCGCCACGGGATCCTCCTGATCCTCGACGAGGTGATGGCCGGCTGGGGACGGACGGGCCGCTGGTTCGGCTGCGACCACTGGGACGTCGTCCCGGACATCATCACCACCGCGAAGGGGATCAACTCCGGCTACGTCCCGCTCGGAGCGATGACCGTCCGTGACCACGTCTACGACGCGATCAAGGACCGGTTCTTCGCCGGGGGGCTCACCTACTCGGGCCACCCGCTCGCCTGCGCCACCGGCGTCGCGTCGATCGAGGCGTTCCGCGAGGAGGGTGTGGTCGAGAACGCCGCCGCGATGGGCGACTATCTCGGCGGGGCCCTTCCGCGTCTCGCCCAGCGGCATCCGAGCATCGGCGAGATCAGGGGGCTGGGCCTCTTCTGGGGGCTCGAGCTCGTCCGGAACCGGGAGACGAAGGAGCCGCTCGTCCCCTTCAACGCAGGGGGCGAGGCGGCCGAGCCGATCACGCGGATCACGAAGGCGTGCCTGGAACGCGGGTTGTACCCGTTCGTGCACTGGAACGTCCTCGCGATCACGCCGCCGCTGAACATCGCGCGCGGGGAGCTCGACGAGGGCCTCGAGATCCTCGACGACGTCCTCTCGATCGCGGACGAGTACTCGACCGAGTAGCGCTGCTGGCGCGTGCAGAGAAGCACGGCGGCCAGCTTTGCGCGTCCCTGGCTCGGGCTGACCGCGATCGTGGTCGGCGCCTCGGCGCTGCTCGCGTTCGGGACGCTCCAGCTGCGGGAGTGGGTCGTGCAGACGGACGAGATGCTCTACGTGAAGCTCGCCCGCCACATGGGCACGACCGGCTCACCGCTTCCCAGCCTGCACGGCGGGCACGTCGGCTTCCTCGGCATCGTCTACCCGATCCTCATGGCGCCGTTCTACGGCAGCCTCGACAACGTCGACGCGTTCACGACCGCGCACGCCGTCAACGCCGTGCTCTTCGCGAGCGCGGCGATCCCCGCGTATCTGCTCGGCAGGCGCCTGGTCCCAACGTGGTGGGCACTGGCGGTCGCGCTCCTCACGCTCGCAGTCCCGTGGGCGGTGAACGCCGCCTTCGTCATGTCGGAGCCGGCCGCCTACCCCGTGTTCATCTGGGCGATCCTGGCGTGTCATGTGGCGGTCAGCGAGCCTTCGGGAGGCTCCGACGCGCTCGCCGTGGCGGCGCTGGCGCTCGCGTTCTTCACGCGGCCGCAGTTCCTCTTCCTCGCCGCGGTACTGCCGTTCGCCGCGATCGTCGCGGTCGGCCCGCGGCCGGCGCTGGCGCAGCACCGGCGCCTGGCGGTCGCCTACCTCGTCGGTGGGATCGTCGTGGTGGTGCTCGCCGCGCTCGGCCAGGGCCACCGCCTGCTCGGCGACTACGGCGTGACCGCAACCCAGGGCTCGATCCTCCCGGCGATCGCGTGGAAGTCGGCGGCCGTCCATCTCGACGTGCTCGCGGTCGGACTCGGCGTCGTGCCGCTGCTGCTGGGCGCCGGTTGGGCGTACTCGGCGTTGCGGGCCGGCCCGGTCCGGCTACGCGCCTTCGCCGCGATCACGGCGGTGGCACTCCCGCTGCTCGCGCTCGAGACCGGCTCCTACGACGTCCGCTTCGGCGGCTCCGACGTCGTCCGCGACCGGTACCTCTACTACCTTGCGCCGCTTCTGCTCCTGGCCTCGGCCGTCTGCCTGCGCCAGGAACGGTTGCCGCTGATCGGAATCGCCGCGGTCACGGTTGCGTTCGCCGCCACCGTGGTCTTCGCCGACTTCGCCCCCGTTGCCGGGCTGTGGGTGGATTCGCCCGAGTCGGTCCTCAACGGGCTGATCCACGACGAGTCGGGCGGCCTGCCGGCCGGCGTGTTCGTCGCCCTCTGCGGGCTTCTGCTCGGCGTGATCTGCCTCGGACTCGCGCTGATCCCCCGGCGCGCCGCCGCCCTCGGTGTCGGCGTCGCCGTCTTCTGCTTCGGCGGCGCCGTGGCCGGCTACGCCTTCCACCGGCTGCTGAACAGCAACACGCCGCTGGGCGTGCCGAGCACGGGCAAGGACCGCGTCCGCAACTGGATCGACACGGTGATTCCGGCCGGCAATCAGGTCGCGGTGCTCGCCTATCCCCTTTCCCGCGACTGGGGGCAGAGCGCGATCCAGTGGTGGGACGCCGAGTTCTGGAACAACCGCGCCGATCGGGCCTTCGTCGTCCCGGACGGCACGTTCACCTACACGCCGTTTCCGAGCGACGTCCTCAACCTGGACTTCGCCAGCGGGCGCATCGCCGGAACGGACGACGCGCCCCCGTACGTGCTCACGGCGCCGAACGACTCCCGCTTCTCGCTCGCCGGGGCGCAGACCGCCGCGAACGTCGGGCTCGTCCTGCGCGAGGTCGCCCGGCCGTACAGAGCAGAGTGGGCCACCCGCGGGCTGGACAGCGACGGCTGGACGCGGCCAGGCCGACCGGCGATCATCAGGCTTTACGCCGCCCCCGGGCGGCCCGCGCGGGCGGCCACGGTGACGGTCCTGCTCGACGCGCCGCCGGAAGCGGGAGCACCCGTCTCCTACCGCCTGGGCACGCAGACCGGGACCGTGGCCCCGGGCACGCGCGTGCAGCCCGCGCAGACGGTCTGCCTCCCCGCGGGCGGGCACGCCGATCTTCCGCTCACGACCGGTGGCTCGGCCACGATCGAGAGCCCGCCGCTCGGCCCCAGTCCAACCGGTCCGGTGCGCAACGTCGGGGTGACCGTGTCCGGGGTGGTTGTGACGGACGAGCAGCAGCCGTGCTAGAGATTCGGTCCGTGGGGCTCTACCACGATGCGAGCCGGGCGTTGCAGGACCGGTTCGACACGCGCAGGCTCGCCGACCGGATCGACGAGCGGATCGTCCACGACGCGATCGACGAGGACGATCGCGCGTTCATCGAGGGCGCAGACATGTTCTTCATCGCCACCGCGGACGCCGAGGGCCGGCCCCAGTGCTCGTACAAGGGCGGCGACCCCGGCTTCGTCCGCGTCCTCGACGAGCGCACGATCGCGTTCCCGCTCTACGACGGCAACGGCATGTACCTGACCGCCGGCAACGCCCTCGTCAACCCGCACGTCGGCCTGCTGTTCATCGACTTCGAGCGGCGCAGGCGGCTGCGGCTGAACGGCGTCGCCTCGATCGCCGAGGACGACCCGCTGCTCGCGGGGTACCCGGAGGCGCAGCTCGTCGTCCGGGTCGAGGCGACCGAGGTCTTTCCGAACTGCCCGCGTTACATCCCCGAGTACCGGCTTGTCCGCCGGTCGCGCTTCGTCCCGCGCGAGCAGTGCCGGACGCCGGTGCCGGCGTGGAAGACGCGGGAGTGGGCGAGCGACGTCCTCCGAGAGGACGACCCGGCCCGCGATCCCGACGCCGAAGTGATCGAGCGATAGCCCCGCGCGTCTTCGCATCTCGACGCTTTCCGGAGCGGGTGCGGTCCGAGCTCGAGCGCTCGTTCGAGCTGGAGGTGCACGACTCGGTCTGGCCACCTGCGCGCGACGAGCTGCTCGCGGGGGTGGCGGGCAAGGACGGCCTGATGCTGATGCTGACCGACCGCGTAGACGACGAGCTGCTCGACGCCGCCGGGCCGCAGCTCGAGATCGTCGCCGACTACTCCGTCGGCATCGACAACATCGACGTCGAGGCGTGCCGGCGTCGCGGCGTCGTCGTCTCGAACACGCCCGACGTCCTCACCGAGACGACGGCCGAGCTGACGATCGCGATCATGCTCGCGCTGCTGCGCCGGGTGGCCGAGGGCGACCGCCTGATCCGCCGCCGCGAGGAGTGGATCTGGGCGCCGAACCTGATGCTCGGTCGCGGCCTGCCGGGTCTCACTCTCGGGCTGGTCGGCCACGGCAGGATCGGCGGTGCCGTCGAGCGGCTCGCGGTCGCTCACGGGATGAGGGTGATCCACACCACCCGCACGAGCGGCCTGGCGCTCGACGAGCTGCTAGCCACGGCGGACGTCGTTTCCCTGCATCTCCCGTTGACCGACGAAAGCCGCCACCTGATCGACGAGGCCGCGCTGGCGCGGATGAAGCCGACTGCGGTGCTCGTCAACGTCAGTCGCGGGCCGATCGTCGACGAGTCGGCGCTCGTCGAGGCGCTCCGCGGAGGGCGCATCGCGGGCGCCGCGCTGGACGTGTTCGAGCGCGAGCCGGAGGTGCACCCGGGGCTGCTGGAGCTCGAAAACGTCGTCCTCGTCCCGCACCTGGGCTCGGCGACGGAGGAGACGCGCGAGGCGATGGGGATGCTCTGCGTGGAGGCACTGCGGGCGGTGCTGCTCGAGGGCCGCGTGCCCGCGAACGCCGTCTAGACCACGGCCTGCGCGAGACCGCCAGCACGGCGATCACGACAGCGATCACGAGTGAGTACAGCGCTTGATGAAGTTGGCCTCGAGTAGCGCAGCTCAGCTGAGGGCGGTCGGCGCTCGCGCCAGGGGCGTGCCTGCTCGAGCTGCGCGGAGATCCGGAGGAGCGGCGCCTCGCCGGCAGGGCGGCCGACCAGCTGCACGCCGATCGGCAGGCCATCCTCGCTCCAGGACAGCGGAAGCGACACCGCAGGGAACCCCGTGATGTTCGCCACCTGCGTGAAGGGCGTGAAGCGGCCGGCGTTCGCGAACTGATCCCACGGATCGTCGTCCTCGAGCGCTCCGATCGCGACCGGGGGCTGCGCGAGGGTCGGAGTCAGCAGCAGGTCGTAGTCGTCGAGGAAGGCGACGATGCGCCGCGAGCTGTCCGTAGCCGGCCGTCGCGCGGACGTAGTCGACTGCGCATTGGCTGCGACTGCGCGGCCTCGACAGGGCGCGGGTCTCGGCTCGAGCAGACTCGAGCGGGCGGCCCGTACAACGCCGGGATCACCCGCCAGACCTGCATGAAGCCGGCTGAACAGCTCGTAGTCGCGCCAGGCCGGCGCGGCCTCCTCGACGGAGTGGCCGAGCTCCCCGAGCAGGGCCGCGGCGTCGTTCGCGGCGTCGACGCACTCGGCGGCAACCGGAGCGTCGATCAGCGGTGAGGTGGTCGTAGCGCGATTCGCAGCCGGCCCGGGTCGCGGCCGACCTCCTCCGCGAAGGGCCGCTCCGGCGGCGGCGCCCACCACGGGTCGCCCGGCTCGTACCCCGCCATCACGTCGAGGAGCGCGGCCGCATCGGCGACTGTGCGGGTGAGCGGACCGCTCGTCGAGAAGCCCTCCAACCCGCCGTACGGCGCCGGCGAGACGCGCCCCCGCGCAGGCTTGATCCCGAACAGGCCGCAGCAGGAGGCGGGTATGCGGATCGACCCGCCGCCGTCGCTCGCGTGCGCGGCGGGAGCGAGACCGGCCGCCACCGCAGCGGCGGCGCCGCCGCTCGAGCCGCCGGGCGTCCGCGAGGTATCCCAGGGGTTGCGGCAGGGCCCGTTCAGCTCCGACTCGGTCACGGCCGTCAGCCCCAGCTCGGGCGTGTTCGTCTTCCCGATCACGACGAAGCCGGCTTCCTTCAGCCGGCGGACGACGGCCGCGTCGAAGTCCGGCACGTAGTCGGCGAACGCGCGGCAGGAGAACGTCGTCCGGATCCCGGCGGTCTCGTTCAGGTCCTTGATCGGCAGCGGCACGCCGGAGAACGGGCCGTCCGGAAGCTCGCCGGCCGCCGCCGCCCGCGCCTCCTCTCCGCACACCGTGACGAACGCGTTCAGCTGGGGGTCGAGCCGCTCGATTCGCTCGAGGTACAGCTCGACCAGCTCGATCGGCACGACCTCGCCCCGCCGGACGAGGTCGGCCTGCTCGGTGGCGCTCAGGAAGGCGAGCTCGTCCATTCGGTCCGCTCCTCGATCGTCACCGCGATCACCGGCCCGGTGGGCGGGCGCCGTGCGTACTGCGGGTACTTGGCAGCGAGCAGCTCCATGGACCGGCGATCGTCCACGATCCGGGCAACCCCGCGCAAGCGCACCCACCAGAGCCTGGACCAGTCGTCCTCGTAGTGGTCGATCACCACCTCGACCTGCGGGTTCGCCTCGATGTTGGCGAGGCGCTTCAGCCTGCGCGTCCGCTTCGGCTTCTCGTCGACCGCGGTGTACAGCGTGTCCCCCTCGACCGCGAAGCAGATCGGGACGACGTGCGGGCGGCCGTCGGCACCGACCGTCGCGAGGCGGGCGACCGGCTCGTCCTCAGGCGAGGGCAAGGCCGGGCCGGATCAGCCTGTCAGGCCGGCGGAGGCGGGCGGTATCGACCGGCGGGTTGATCGGCTCGGCGAGCGGCGGCGCCCCGAAGGAGGCGGCAACGCGGTCGGCCGCCGGCGTCCCGTACAGCGTCGTCCGCGGGCGCGGGATCCGGCCCGCCGCGCGGATCGCCTCCTCCATCAGCTCCGGGGGCATCTCCTGGCCGTGGTCTGCGCCGGCCGCCCGCGAGATCGACTCGTTCATCAGCGTCCCGCCGAGGTCGTTGACTCCGGAGCGCAAGCAAGCTTGCGCTCCGGACAGACCCAGCTTCACCCATGAGGCCTGGATGTTCGTGATGTGCGGATGCAGGGCCAGTCGGCCGACGGCATGCATGAGGACGGCTTCCCGGAACGTCGGCCCTGAGCGCGCCCGGCCCTTCAGGTAGATCGGCGCCTCCATGTGCACGAACGGCAGCGGCACCAGCTCGGTGAAGCCCCCGGTGCGCTGCTGCAGCTCGCGGGTGCGCAGCAGGTGCCGCGCCCAGCTTCTCGGCGTGTCGACGTGCCCGAACATGATCGTCGCCGTCGAGCGCAACCCCGCCCGGTGCGCGGTCTCGTGCACCTCGAGCCACTGGGCCGTGTTCACCTTGTCGGGACACAGCACCGCGCGGACCTCGTCGTCGAGGATCTCGGCCGCGGTGCCCGGCAGAGATGCGAGGCCGGCATCCCTCAGGCGGGCGAGGTAGGCATCGAGCGGCTCGCCCAGCGTCGCCGCGCCCTGCCAGACCTCGAGCGCGGAGAACGCGTGCACGTGGATCCCCGGCACGGCCGCCTTGACCGCCTCGCAGACCTCGACGTAGTAGTCGCCGTCGAAGCCGGGATGGATCCCGCCCTGGAGGCAGATCTCGACCGCCCCCCGTTCCCACGCCTCCTGTGCGCGGCGCACGATCTCCTCGGTCGGCACGACGTAGGCCGGCCCGCGCAGGTTCTCCGCCAGCTTCCCCTTGGAGAACGCGCAGAAGCCGCACCGGAAGTAGCAGACGTTCGTGTAGTTGACGTTCCGCGTGACGACGTAGCTGACCTCGTCGCCTGCGACCTCGCGCCGCAGGGCGTCGGCGGCGGCGAAGACCCGGTGCAGCTCCTCGCCGCGAGCGGCGAAGAGCCGCGCGATCTCGTCCTCGCCGAGCTGATCGGCCGTGTCCAGCGGGAGCGCGTCGCGCGGCGTGAAGGGCACCGGCGTCCGGGCGCCGGCGAACCAGGCGTCCTCGCGCGCGAGGGCGTCGGCGTCGGCCGATCTGATCGCCTGCGTCAGCACGCGCGGGGCGAGCCAGCGGCCGCTCAGGAACTCCGGGTAGACCGGCAGCCGTGGCGCGAGCGCCAGGCCGGCGGCCTCGGTCGCGAGCCGCAGGCGCTCGATCTCCGGCCAGGGCGCCTCCGGGTTGACATGGTCGATCGTCACGGGGGACACGCCGCCCCAGTCGTCGATGCCCGCGTCGAGCAGGCGCGGGAAGTCGTCGTAGCTGAGGTTCGGCGGCGCCTGCACATGGATTTCGGGTGGAAGGATCAGTCGCGCGACGGCGGCGGTCCAGAGCAGGTCGTCGAGCGCCGGCTCCGGGTGGCGAGCCATCTTCGTGCCGGGCTTGGCGCGGAAGTTCTGGACGATCACCTCCTGGACGTGGCCGTGCTCCCGGTGCAGAGCCGCGATCGCCTCGAGCGCCTCGACCCGCTCGGCCCGCGTCTCGCCGATGCCGATCAGGATCCCGGTCGTGAACGGGATGCCGACCTCGCCGGCGAGGCGGATGGTCTCCAGCCGGGCGGCCGGCCGCTTGTCGGGCGACCCGAAGTGGGGGCCCCCGCGCTCCGAGAGCCGGTCGGAGACCGTCTCGAGCATGATCCCCTGCGAGGCGCTGACCTCGCGCAGAGCGGCGAGCTCGTCGCGTGCCATCACGCCGGGGTTCGCGTGCGGCAGCAGGCCGGTCTCCTCCAGGACGAGCGCGCACATCCGGCTCAGGTACTCGATCGTCGTCTCGCAGCCGAGGGCGGCCAGCTCCTCGCGGGCGACGCGGTAGCGCCGTTCGGGCTTGTCGCCGAGCGTGAAGAGCGCCTCCCTGCAGCCGGCCGCGGCGCCTGCACGGGCGATTTCCAGCACCGCGTCGGGCGTGAGGTAGGCGCGTTCCCCCCGGCGGGGCGGGCCGGCGAACGTGCAGTAGTGGCAGACGTCCCGGCAGAGCTTGGTCAGGGGGATGAAGACCTTGGGCGAATAGGTGACGACCGGGCGGAGACGCAGGCTCCGGGCCTCGGAGAGCAGGTCCTCGAGGGGCCGGTCGAGCACGCGGTGAGCATACGTGCGGGAGATATCGTCACGGCGTGGAGGCCCACGTGCTCGTTCCGCTGAAGACGCGCGACCCGAAGAGCCGACTGGCCGGTGCGCTCTCGGCCGACGAGCGAGCCGAGCTGATGCGGACGCTGCTCGAGCGGGTGGTCGGCGCCGTGCGCGAGGCGGGAGTCGAGCGGGTGACAGTGGTCGGCGCCGAGCCGGTGGACGGTTACGAGGTCTGGCCCGACCGCGGCCTCGCCTGGAACGACGCGCTCGCGACGGCGTCGGTCGAGGTCGTCCGGGAGCCGCTGGTCGCGTTCGTCTCCGCCGACCTGCCGTTTCTGCGCGGCGACGAGGTCGAGGGGCTGCTCGCCGCGACGCCCGAGCGCGGCATTGCGATCGCACGCGCGCTCGACGGCGGGACGAACGCCGTCGCCATGCGCCCTCCGGGGCTCGTTCGCACCCGGTTCGGCGAGCCGGGCAGCGCCGCCGTGCATGCCGCGCTCGGCGTGCCCGCCGTGGTCGTCGACCTCCCGGGTCTCGCGTTCGACGTCGACACGCCCGCCGACCTCGCCCGGATGCAGGCCGCATGCCCCTGAGGCTGGGCTACAAGGCATCGGCGGAGCAGTTCCCGCCGCGGCGGCTGTTAGACCTGTCCGTGGAGGCCGAGCGGCTCGGGCTCGAGCTCGTCGGCGTCTCCGACCACTTCCAGCCGTTCCGCCACACCGGCGGTCACGGGCCTGCCTGCCTCCCCTGGCTCGGCGCGCTGGGCGAGCGCACCCAGACGGCGCTGCTCGGGACGAGCGTCCTCACACCGACGATGCGCTACCACCCGTCGATGATCGCCCAGGCGTTCGGGACGCTGGCGTGCCTGAGCCCGGGGAGGATCTGGATGGGTGTCGGAACCGGCGAGTCGCTGAACGAGACGCCCGCCACGGGCCTCGAGTGGCCGGGCGCGAAGGAGCGGCGACTGCGGCTGGCCGAGGCGATCGGCCTGATGCGCCGGCTCTGGACCGAGGAGCGCATCACGTTCGAAGGCGAGTTCTACCGGACGGAGAAGGCGACGATCTACGACCGCCCTGACGAGCCCGTGCCGATCTACGTCGCGGCGTCGGGGCCGCTGGCGGCGAAGCTGGCCGGCCGCACCGGCGACGGGTTCATCGTCACGAGCGGCAAGGCGCCCGAGCTCTACGAGGAGCTGAACGCGGCGATGGAGGAGGGCGCCCGGGCGGCCGGACGCGACCTCGCCGGGATCGTGAAGATGATCGAGATCAAGGTCTCGTACGACCACGACCTCGACTACGCGCGCGAGGCGTGCGAGTACTGGGCCCCGCTGGCGCTCACGCCCGAGCAGAAGCGCGACGTCGAGGATCCCGTGGAGCTCGAGCGGCTCGCCGACGAGAACCCGGGAATCGCGCAGCGCCGCTTCATCGTCTCGAACGACGCCGACGAGGTGGTCGAGCGGATCGGCGACTACGTGGCCCTCGGTTTCGACCACCTGGTCTTCCACGCGCCGGGCGACGACCAGCTGCGGTTCCTCGACCAGTTCTGCAGAGACGTCGCCCCGAAGCTCAGACAGCTTTAGCTCGGGATCGAACCCCTTCACTTCTGCGACCATCGACCGCGCACACTCCCCGCCACGGCGCTCGCGTCCGCCGCGTGCGCGTCCGGTCGACGACTGCTCCCGGCGTCGTCTTTGACGCCGGGAGCAGTCAGAGCTGAGCTCGCGGCCCTACTTGAGGTGGAACTCGGAGACTGCGTCGCTCGTCGATCCCGCGACGTACAGCTGCTTGATGCCGCCTCCGACGCTGTCGATCCCGGAGGCGCCTCCGAGGCCGTCGGCCTGGGTGCAGCCACCCGTCCCGGTCAGGTTGAAGCACGGGACGAAATCGGTCGAAGGCTGCGAGAGAACGCCGGTCTTGATATTGCGGAAGAAGGCGGCGACGCCGTCGCCCGCCGAGACCATGACGCACCACCGGTTCTCGCAGACCCGGACACTCCGAGGATCGGTGAGGCCGACGGCCGGCGTGCAGCCGCCGGTTCCGCCCGCGTTGTAACACCCGGCCGGCGACAGCAAACCGGTCTTCTTGTCGCGGGTGAACCCCGCCAGGGTGTTGCTGCCGTTCGCCACCACGTAGGCGGTCTTACCGGCCTCATCGACCTGGAGCCCGACCGGGTTCACGAACGGTGCGAGCGAGTCCGTGCAACCGTTCGACCCGTCGTCGTTGATGCAGCCGATCTCGGTCAGCTGGCCCCTGAACAGGCTGAACTCCAGCAGCGCTCCATTGCCGCTCCCCGTCGCCACGGCATACAGGTTCTTGTTGTCCGAGGAGACCGAGATGTCGGTCACGGTTCCGGGCACGGAGAAGATGAAGGCAGTGCAGCCGGGGCCTTCACTGCCCGTGGGGCTGATGCAGCCCGACTCCTTCAGCTCACCGGTGGTCTTGTTCCGCTCGAAGTTCGCGATCGTGTTCGTCCCGCCGACGAACAGCTTGCTGCCGTTCGAGTTGAGCTCGACCGAGGATGCGCCCGCGAGCGCGTACCCGTCCATGCACTCGCCCCCGGTTCCCGTCTCGCTGAAGCATCCCTCAGGCCCACTCGACTGGCGCCAGTCCTTGGAGGTCTTCGCCTGGCTGATGATGGCGACGGCGTCGCTCGTCGGGGAGACGACGTACACGTCCCTATCTCTGTTGGCGATGTCCACCGGGCCGACGAGGGCGCGGCCGTCGTTGCACTGCCCGCCGTCGCCCGTCTCGCTGATGCACCCCAGCCCTCCGGGCTGCTGCGTGAGCGTGCCGCTCTTGCGATCGCGGGTCAGGATGGTGAGCGCGTCGCTCGAGCGCGAGGCGACGAGAATCCGGCTCTGGTCGGTCGAGATCAAGAGCCCGGTCGGCTCGTCGATGTCGTTGGCGGTCTGATGACACCCACTGGCGCCGATGCACTCGAGCCAGTTGAGCTCTCCGTACGGAGGAGTCGAGGAGGTGATGCCGAACGCGGCACCGGCAACGAGTGCCGCCGCCACCACTGTGGTGACGAGGACGCCGGCCGAGAGACTGAAGCGCTTCATGACGGTGGAGACCCCTCTCTCTGAGTCGTGTGTGAACATCGGGAAACCTTTAACCCTCACAATGGCTTGCGTGCCGGCCGGAACGGCCGGCAGAACCGCGTCAGGATAGCCCCAAACGCGGCCCGGCGCATCCCCGAGCACAACGTGGGCAACCCTTGTCTCTCAGGGCTGCAAGACGTGCAGCGCAAGGCTCGCCTGATTGGCGATTCCCGCAAGCAGGCGGAGCTTCCGCTCCGGAAGTTCGTTCGGGACCGCAGCTGCGACGCAGCCGACCCGGCCCGACGGCAGCACGACCGGTGCGACCGCCAGTGGATCATCGCCCACCGGGATCATGTCCATCGTGCCCCGCGGGAGAACGAACGGCTTACCTGCCGCCAGCGCGCGGCGTGCCTCCGCGAGGTCGACGATGCTGCCGACCGGCAGGAGCGGAGGGGTTCCGTCCTCGCGCCAGGTCGCCTCGATCGCGAAGATCCCCGCCCGGCCCTGCTCGATCCACAGCCACGTCTGCGAGGAGCCGAGCATCTCGCCGGTCAGCTCGGCGATCCGGCCGCGGAGGTCAGCTGCGGCCGTGCCGGCAAGACGACGCGAGAACTCGAGCAGCGCCCCGGTGACCTCTGCGCTCTCCTGCTCGGACTGGAGCAGCACGGTTTTCTGCAGCGCGACCGAGGCGCGGTAGGCGAGCCCCTCGAGCAGGCGCAGCCGCTCGTCGGTGAAGAGCGCCAGGTCGTCGTCCGGCGCCCGCACGGTGATCCAGCCGCGGATGCCGAAGCCGGCATCGAGCGGTGCGATAGCCGCGGAGCTGATGGTTGCGCCGCCGGCGTCCCCGGCGAGGACCTCGCGGAACTCGTCGGCGCCGATCGTGAACGGCGTCTTGTTGCGGCCGATCAGGCGCACGGCGTTCTCCCGGCTCGTCCGCAGCCCGGGGACGGCCGCGGCGCGCAGGTCGAGCTCGTAACCGAGCGACGCGAGGCAGCGGAAATTGCCGGCCTCGGCGTCCTCGATCCAGATCGAGGCCTGTTCGATCTCCATCACGCTCCCGATCGTCCGAACGGTCTCGTCGCCGACCGCCTCGACCGACCGTGCCTCGGAGAGGGCGTCGGAGAACTCGAGCCAGGCGGTCGCGTTCTCCGCCTCGCGGCGGGCGGACTCGTACAGCCTCGCATTCTCGAGCGCGACGGACGCCTGACCGGCGACGACCTCGAGCAGGCGAAGGTCGTCGTCGTCGAGCTGGCCCACGCCGAGCTTCGACATCGTGATCGTCCCGATCACCCGCTGCCCGTGACGGAGCGGCACCGAGGCGAGCGACTCGTCGCCGGCCCCCTCCGTGAGCTGCTTGCAGATGTCGGACTCGAGGACGTTCGCCACGAGCATCGACTTGCCCTGCTCGGCGACGTGTCCCGTGAGCCCTTCTCCGAGCTGGAACTCGAGGCGCTCGAGTCCTTCGGACTCCAGCTCCCCGCGGACGGCCACCGGGAGCAGGCGCCTTCCCTCGAGCAGGTAGACGACGCAGTTGTGGTAGTCGACGAGCATCCGGAGCTCGTCGACGATCGCCTCGCCGATCTGGGTGACGTCGTTCAGCCGGCCGAGCTTCCGCGCGAGGCTCTGCAGGAGCTTCAGGTAGGCGATCGACCGGAGATCGCGCTCGCCGTCACCGTCGAGCGGTCGCTCCGCACGGACGTCGTGGAAGACGACCACACGGTCCTTGCCCTGTGCCTTCGCGGTCATCATTGCCGCTTCGGCGCAGGCGAGCAGCTCGCGCGCGTTCATCGCGTGCTCGGGCCCGAGCGCGATTCCGACGGACAGCGTGACCTCGCGGCCCGCGTCGGTCGAGACGCCGACGAGATCCGTGGTCAGCCGGTCGGCGGTCGCGACGGCGGCCTCGGTCGAGCACCCGGGCAGGATCACCGCGAACTCCTCGCCGCCGACGCGGCAGACGACGTCCGACACGCGAACGGTCTTGCGCAACAGCGCCGCGATCGCCTGCAGCACCTCGTCGCCCTCGGCGTGTCCGCACACGTCGTTGACACGCTTGAAGTCGTCGATGTCCAGCATCATCAGCGCGACCGAGTCGTGGGCCCGGCCGGCCCGGGCCAGCTCCGACCGGAGCCGCTCGTGGAAGTAGCGGTGGTTGTAGAGGCCGGTCAGCGAGTCGGTGTGAGCGAGGTGCTCGAGCCGCGCTCGGATCTGCGCGTTGTCGATCGCGAGCGCCGCGGCGTCGCCGAACCAGCGGGCGAGCTCGAACTCGTCGTGGTCGAAGGACGCGTCGTCGCCGATGCGGTAGATGTTCAGCGCACCCTTCACGGAGCCGCGGGCGATCAACGGCACGCTGATCAGCGCCTCCGGGTCGGGCGGCGTGCCCGGCACGAACTCGACGCGCGGGTCGAGGTGCGCCTCGTTGGCCAGCACCGGGCTGCGGTGGGCGACGGCCCAGCCGGTGATCCCCTGGCCGTACGGGATCGGGCTCGCCATCACCTGCTCGGTCCAAGAGCCGACGGCGAACACGGGGACGAGCTCCCGCCGCTCGACGTCGGCTTCGTAGATGTGCAGATCCTGGTGCGGCACGAGGTCGCCGAGCGCGTCGGCGATGCGGTCGAGGAGCGCCTCCGGGCTCTGCTCGGAGAGCACCTCGTGGAAGACGGCGGCTAGCCGCCGGTACGACTCGACGAGCGCCTCGGAGCGGCCAGGGGGACTCCTCCCGGATTCGGGCTCGGGTACGAGCGCAGCGTCGACGGCCACAGTGCTCTCGATATCGGCATTCAAGGGCCTGCGGCAGCGCCCCGTTCGGGGGAACGGCCGCCTCAGCGGAAGAGGTCGTGCGCGGCGGGCATCACCAGCTCGGCAGCCGTCCCGGAACCCCCGGCGTCGACACCGCGGACGACCGCGGCGGGGATCCGCGCCGTCTTGCCCATGACCAGCTCGGCAGCAGCGGCGATCTCGTCCGCGATCGCGATCACCGTCGAGTGCAGCTCGTACCCGGTCGGGTCGTAGACGCCACGCAGGTCCCGGAGGACCTCGATCCCGGACGCACCGATCGCCACGTTCGTGATCCCGAGTCGCCACGACCGGCCGAACGTGTCGGTGACGATCACGCCAAGCGGGCGCCCGGTCAGCCCCTCGA
The DNA here is from genome assembly GCA_963841405.1 of uncultured Actinomycetes bacterium. Classification (GTDB taxonomy): domain Bacteria; phylum Actinomycetota; class Thermoleophilia; order Gaiellales; family Gaiellaceae; genus DATBLE01. The sequence goes on from CAWJCM010000007.1 coordinate 154,699, forward strand.
GGCCCGCTCGCAGCTGCGCCGCAGAGGCATCCGGATCCTCGGGGAGCAGAACGACGGTGTCGGGGGCAGGCGCGTTCGAGGCGTCGACTCCGGCCGACGCGCAGACGAACCCGTGCCTGGTCTCGGCGATCACGAGCGGCGGGCGGCTGCGAACGACCCGGGCCGACTCGCGCAGGACGACCTCGAGGCGCCGCGGGTCGCCATCCGAGCCGGCCAGCCGTCGCGCCTCGGCAGAAGGCTCGACCTCTTCCAGCTTGACGACGCGCCCTTCGGCTTTCGAGACCACCTTCTGGGCGACGCAGACGACGTCTCCGCCGCGCAGCTCCACCGACGCCGCGATCAGCGACGCGAGATCATCGCCCTCGACGATCTCTGGGAGGCCCTCGACCGGCAGAACCTCGATCACGCGCGCGCCGCCTCGAGCGCCGACTCGGCAAGCCGCCGGGCCGCCCGGCGATCGCGCATCAGCGTCGCCGTGACGTGCGGCCGCACGCCGATCCGCTCGACCGCACCCGCCCCGCTCGCGTCAATCCGGTCGATCACCAGCGCGTCGATCAGATCCGGGTAGCAGCCGGCGACGTGCACAGGCGAGGTGCCGCCTGCGAGCCGCCGCAGCATCCGGTCGGCCGGCCCCTTCACCGCCTTGCCGCCGACGATCGGGCTGACGGCGACCACGGGTGCGGACGTCCGCTGGATGCGCGCGCGAATCGAGCGGACGGCGAGGATCGGCCAGATGCTGATGTAGGGGTTGCTCGGGGCGATCACGACAGTCGCCGCCCGCTCGATCGCTGCCGACACCCCCGGGGCCGGCTTCGAGAAGGCGGCGCCCTCGAACCTGAGGCCGTCGGCGCGGTCGCGGCCCCGGCGCCCGACGAACCAGTCCTGGAGCGACCGATCGCCGCCCGGCGTCTCGACGATCGTCCTCAGCCGATGATCGGTGGCGGGCAGGATCCGCACGCGAACTCCGAACGCCGACGCGATCCGCGCCGTCACCGCAGACAGCGGCTCGCCCGCCCGCAGCGCCTTCGTCCGGACGAGGTGGAGCCCGAGGTCGCGGTCGCCGAGCTGGAACCAGGTCTCGTCGTCGCCGAGGGCCAGAGCGGTCTCGCGCGCGTTCCAGGTCTCCCCGCGGCGGCCCCACCCGCGCCGCTCGTCGTTCAGGCCGGCGAGCGCATACACGAGGCTGTCGAGGTCGGGCGACACGTGCAGTCCGTAGAACTCGTCGTCGTCCCCGACGTTGCCGATCACGGTGACGGCGTCCGGCCCCACCACCTCGACCAGGCCGCGGACGAAGCGTGCGCCGCCGACGCCTCCCGAGAGAACGCACACCTGGGCCATCGCGCAGTGACACTACCGCCGTGGCCGAGCAGCAGCCGCGGGAGAACTCCGAAGGCGAGAACCGGGCGATCGCCGGGCGGCTCGACGCGTTCGCAACGCTGCTCGAGCTGGCCGGCGCGAACCCGTACTCGGCACGCGCGTACCGACGCGCAGCCGAGCTGATCCGCACGACCGAGGCTCCGGTCGCCGACCTCGTCCGGGCCGGCCGTGTCCGGGAGCTGCGCGGCATCGGGCCGGGCATCGAAGCGCGGCTGAAGGAGCTGGTCGAGACGGGCGAGATCGGCGAGCTGGAGGAGCTGGAGCGGCAGGTCTCGCCCGACCTCGTCGGGCTCGGCCTCTACCTCGGCATCGGGGCGCGGCGGGCGGTGCAGATCGCGCAGACGCTCGGGGTCCGGACCGCGGCCGACTTCCGTGAGGCGGCCGCAGCCGGCCGGCTGCGGGAGGTGCCCGGGATCGGCCCGGCGAACGAGGAAAAGCTGCTCGCTGCCCTGGCCCGTGCCGACGAGCCGCGCCCGCCGCGCGGGCTGCTGATCCACCGGGCGCGGCGCTTGCTCGCCGAGGTCGCCGAGCCGCTGGGCGGCACCCCCGCCGGCGATGCGCGCCGCTACCGGGACTCGAGCGAGCGGCTCGCGGTCGTCGTCTCCGCAGACGAGGCGCCGCCGGTGCTCGACGCGTTCGAGGCGCTGCCGGCGATCGTCTCGGTGCTGGAACGGTCTGCACGGGCTGCGTACGGCGTCACCGTGGAGGGCGTCCCGGTCGAGCTGGTCGTGGCCGAGCCGGCCCGGTTCGGCACCGAGCTCGTCCGTGCGACCGGATCGGCCGGGTATGTCGCGGCGCTCGAGCCGCTCCCCGACGCGCCGGACGAGCAGGGTGTCTACCGCGCTCTGGGCATCCCGTTCCTGCCGCCCGAGCTTCGCGAGGAGCCGTTCGGCGGCGAGCCGCCGCCGCTCGTCGAACTGGCCCAGATCCGCGGCGACCTGCACGCCCACACGACCTGGTCCGACGGGACGGCGAGCGTCGAGGAGATGGCGCGCGCGGCGATCGAGCGCGGCTACGAGTACCTGGCGATCTGCGACCACACGCCGGCGGTCGGCGCGGTCCGGGGTCTCACGCCCGACGACCTGCGCCGGCAGGCGCTCGAGATCGCCGACGCGAACGAGGCGCTCGCCCCCTTCCGCGTGCTGCGAGGCACGGAGTGCGACATCCTCCCCGACGGCCGGCTCGACCTGCCCGACTCGATCCTGGCCGAGCTGGACTGGGTGCAGGCGAGCGTCCACGGCAGCCAGCGCCTCTCGAAGCGCGACCAGACCAGACGCGTCGAGGAGGCCCTGCGCAACCCGTATGTCTCCTGCCTCTCGCACCCGAAGGGCCGGTACATCAACCGGCGTCCCGAGAACGAGCTCGATGTCGAGCGGCTGATCGAGGTCGCGCTCGAGGAAGGCGTGGCGCTGGAGGTGAACGGCCTGCCGGACCGGCTCGACCTCCGCGACGTCTACGTCAGAGAGGCGGTCGAGGCCGGCGTGACCATCGTCTGCTCGACGGACGCCCACTCGATCCGCGGCCTGGGGAACATGGAGCTGTCGGTCGCGACCGCCCGCCGCGGACGGGCGTCCGCGGCGGACGTGCTCAACACCCGGCGAGTAGATTCCGTGCTCGGTGGACGTCGAGCGCTTCGCGGCTGAGCTCCCCGGCCTCTTCGAGGACTTTCCGCGCTCGCCGGTTCCGAGCGGCCGCCGCTTCGACGACATCGTCGACGGCATCCCGAACCTGGCGACCGAGAACGTCCTTGCCCTGCTCAACCTGGCCGCGTCGCTCCTCGCGCCCGGAGAGAGCTACGTCGAGGTCGGCTCGTTCTACGGCGCCAGCCTGATCGGCGCGATGCGCGGCAACGACGGCGACTTCGTCGCGGTCGACCGCTTCTCGTTCGACGTGCCCGAGGTACGCGGCCGGCCCCTGCCCCAGCGCAAGTCGGGAGGGGCTCGAGCAGAGCCTGGCGCGCTTCGGCGCCGAGCACGCGACGATCCTGGAAGGTGACGCCTTCGAGGTGATCGAGCGTGGGGCGCTCGGCGGGCGGCGCGTCGGCGTCTACTACTGGGACGGCCCGCACGACTACGAGTCGCAGCTGCGCGGGATGCGGGCGGCCGAGCCGTGGCTCGCGCCGGAGGCGCTGATCGTGGTCGACGACTACGACTGGGACGACGTCGCCCGGGCGACCCACGACTACGTCGCCGCCGAGCCAGGGGCGGAGCTCGTCATCGAGATCGCCGGCGAGGAGGGCGGCCAGGTGTGGTGGTGGGACGGCGCCGCCGCCGTCGCCCGGCGAGCGCCCAGCTAGCCGACGCGGCCCGGCCCCGACATCGTCCACTCGGTCAGATCGAACCAGTGCGACCCGCGCAGCGCATCGACGACGCGCGGATCCGTGTGCCGCTTGAAGAACACGTGCCGGTCGACGTCGGCGCAGATCTCCGCCTCGTCGAGGTTGACGCCGGGGATCTTCATCAGCGACTCGGCCGGGAGCTGCGCCTCGCGAACGGTCAGGTGCTTGAACTGGAGGTCCGGCGCGATCTCCATCAGCTCGGGCCAGTCGGGGCAGGTCTGATAGCTCATCGTCCTGTTAGTTCGGCAGCCGCGCCCGTCTCCTGCAGGGACCACGTGCCCTCGAGCAGCACCGGACCGCGCGTGTCCTCGCCCGGGTAGACGACGAACCGAACCGCGTCGTCCAGCCAATGGTAGAGCCGGCGGCCGGTGCCGTCGCCCAGCTCGAAGCGCAGGCGGAACCGCCCGTCCGCGAGCGGCGGCCGCTCGACCTCGAAACGTAACAGGCGCTCGCCGGGCGCACCGTCCCAGCCGAGCTCCGCCGTGTCCTGTGCCGCCGCGGCGAGCAGGAGGCCCGCTTCGTCGCGCAGCTCGAGGGAGATCCTGGGAGGCTCGAGCGCTTCGCGGGTGGCGACGCGCAACTCGACGACGAGCGGCTCGCCGGCGGCGAGCTGCAGCCGCTCCTCCCCGTCGGGGCCGAGGAGTCGCGCCTCGGCGATGCGGGCCTCGCCGCTGCCGTACTCGCGCAGGCCGGCCGCGCCCTCGGCGGGATCGCGCTCGTCCGCGAGCAGCTTGTGGTAGCGGGCGATCGCCGCCTGCGCCGAGCCGTCGAGCTCGACGCGCCCGTTTCGCAGCAGCACGGCCCGCCGGCAGAGCCGCTCGACGGAGGCGGCGTCGTGGGAGACGAAGACCATCGTCCCGCCGCGCTGCTTGTACTCGAAGATCTTTCCGAAGCACTTGCGCTGGAACTCCTCGTCGCCGACGGCGAAGACCTCGTCGAGCAGGAGCACGTCGGCGTCGATGTGCGCGGCGACCGCGAAGCCGAGCCGCATGTACATCCCCGACGAATAGGTGCGCACCGGATTGTCGATGAACCGCTCCAGCTCGGCGAAGGCGACGATCTCGTCGAAGCGCTCGTCGATCGTCCTGCGCTTGAGGCCGTACAGCGAGCCGTTCAGATAGACGTTCTCGCGGCCGGAGAAGTCGGGGTGGAAACCGGCGCCGAGCTCGAGCAGCGAGGCGACCCGTCCTCCCGCCTCGACCCGGCCGGAGCTCGGCGTGATGATCCCGGCGATCAGGCTCAGCAGCGTCGTCTTGCCGGAGCCGTTGCGGCCCACCAGGCCGACGGCATCGCCGGGCTCGACCTCGAGGGACACGTCCAGAAGCGCCCAGACCTCGGCCGCGTCGGCGCGGCGGCGGCGCAGCACCAGCTCCTTCAGCGTGCGCACCGGCTCCGGGTCGACGCGGAAGCGGCGGCTCGCGCGGTCGACCCGGATCGCGCCCGCTTTCATGGGCCGATTCCCGGCCCGTGAAAGGGGGGAGGGGTCCGAGGGGAACCGGGAGGTTCCCCTGGCGACATCGGCCTCTGGAAGAAGGGGGTCCGTGGGGGAAACACGGTTTCCCCCACGGGAGCGAACCGGAGGCGAGCGACGCTCATGTCTTCGAGGGTACCGCGAGCATCCGCCGCACGATGGCGGCGAGGGTGGCGACGAACGCCGGATCGTCGTTCGGCATCTCGATCCTTGCGAGGCGCATGCCGAGCTCGCCCGCCTTCTGCTGCGCCTCGGTGTCGAGATCCCAGCGGATCTCGAGGTGGTCGGCGACGAACCCGATCGGGCACACGATGACGTCGTCGACGCCGCGGGCTTGCAGCACCTCGAGGTGGTCGAGGATGTCGGGCCCGAGCCAGGACTCGCCGGTCGGCGACGCGGACTGATAGCTCATGGACCAGTCGCGAAGCCCTGCGGACTTCGCGACTGCCCGGCTCGTCTCGAGCAGCTGGTCGTGGTACGGGTCGCCTTCCTGGAGGATGCGCGACGGGAGGGAGTGCGCGGTGAAGACGACGTGGGCGGGGGTCCCCCGCACTCGCTCGGCGAGCAGACCGACGAAGCCGGGCTCCAGGTGCCAGCTGTCCACGAAGTCGAGCTCGGCCCGCCCGGCGAGCGCCTCCTCCAGCTGCCGGCGATAGCCGCCGATGGAGAGGCGCGAGTAGTGCGGCGCGAGGACGAGGCCGGCGACCGTGCGGGCTCCGGTCTTGATCGCCGACTCGGTCGCCTCGGCGATCCGCGGCGTCCAGTGCTTCATGCCGGTGAACACCGGCAGCCCGAGCTCGGACTCGAGCGCGGCCCGCGTGCGCTCGGTGATCTCGTTCAGCGGGTTGGACTCCGCGATCCCGAGCTGCCGGTAGCGCTCGGTCAGGTCGGCGAGCAGCTCCGGCCGGACCGGCCGGCCGCCCCGGATGTCGGCGTAGTAGGCGGGCACGTCCTCGATCCGGTCGGGCGATCCGTACGCCATCAGGACGACTGCTGCGCTCATCCGTGGACGAGCTCCACCAACCGCGACAGATCCGCAGGATCTGTCGCGGGCAAGACGCCGTGGCCGAGGTTGAAGACGTGGCCGGCGCGGCCTGCGGCGCGGGCGAGCACATCGCGCGCACCCGCCTCGATCCGCTCCCACGGCCCGAGCAGCACGGCCGGATCGAGGTTGCCCTGCAGCGCCCTCTCCGGGCCGACCAGGCCCCAGCCGTCGTCCAGCGGCACGCGCCAGTCGAGCCCGATGCAGTCGCCTCCCGCGCAGGCCATCGCCGGCAGCAGGTGCGTCGTACCGGTGCCGAAGTGGACGGTCGGGACGCCGACGGATGCGAGCACGCGCGCCGAGTAGGGCGCAACGAGCTCCTCGTAGTCGGGAACCGACAGGACGCCGACCCACGAGTCGAAGAGTTGGATCACGTCGGCGCCCGCCGCCGCCTGGGCGGCGACGTACGCGGCGAAGCCGTCGGCGAGCCGCTCCATCAGCGCATGCCACACGGCCGGCTCGCGGTACATCAGCGCCTTCACCCCGAGGAAATCGCGGGTCGGCTTCCCTTCGACCAGGTACCCGGCGACGGTGAACGGCCCGCCGCAGAAGCCGACCAGCGCCTGGTCGGCGGCCAGGTCGTTGCGGACGATCCCAAGCGCCTCCAGCACAGGGGCGTAGGCCTCCTCGGGATCCAGCAGATGCAGCCGTTCGACGTCGGCCGCAGTCGCGACCGGCTCCGCGACCACCGGCCCGACGCCCTCGACCAGCTCGACACCGATCCCCATACCGATCACGGGGGTGACGATGTCGGCGAAGAGCACGGCCGCGTCCACGCCGTGCCGGCGCACTGGCTGGAGGGTCACCTCCGCGCACAGCTCGGGCGTGTTCGCGACCTCGAAGAAGGAGTGGCGCTCGCGCAGCTCCCGGTACTCGGGGAGCGAGCGACCCGCCTGGCGCATGAACCACACCGGGGTGCGCTCGACCTGCTCGCGCCGCAGCGCGCGGACGAGGAGTGGGTCAGGCACCGGCGGCCTGGGCGGGCGTGATTGCGAAGCCGGGCCGGACGAGATCGACCTCGTCACAGCTCACGAGCTGGCGGCCGCGGCGACGCGAACTGGCGACGTAGGCGGCGTCGTACACGGTCAGATCGTGCTCCAAGGCGAGTAGGCTCGCCTCGCGAACGAGCTCTTCGTCCACGGATTCGAGAGCATCGCCGCACGCAGCCTGGACGAGCGCGACGACCCTGGCGGCCTCGGTATCGGACCGCCAGCGGATGATTGCCACGCTTGCGACCTCGTAGAGCGTGAGGTCGAGCGCAGCGAGCGTCGCGGTTCCCTCGGGGGCGGAATCGATCAGGCTGTACGACTCGGCATGCCGCGCTTCGGCGGGATTCACCGCCGCGAGCCAGACGCTCGCATCGAGTAGGAGGTCCTTCACCTCGAGCGGCGCTGCTCGCGCACGAACTGGGCGCTGTCCCCCGCATGCGGCTGCAGGTTCGAGAGCAACTCCCGGATGCGAGCGGCCCGTCCAGCGCCGTCGGCTTCGAGCTCCCGCTCGACGAGTCGACGCAGCAGCCCGCTTCGGGTCAAGCCCAGGCGCCGGGCGTACTCGTCCAGGCGTGCTAGCAGGTCGTCGGGGACGCTGATCATCACCTTCGCCATGCATTCTATTCTATACCGGTATTGCCGATTCTAGACTGGCTGGATGCAGGCGGTTCCCCCGCATGCCGTCCCTGCCGGCCCGCTCGGCGTACGGTGGCTGGCCTACGAGCTCGAACCGCCACAGGCGGGCGCGATCGGAACGGCGACCGTCGAGCTCGAGAACGCCGGCAACGACGCCTGGCGGGACGTCCTGCTCGCCTACCACTGGCTCGACGAGCTCGGCAACGCGATCGACTGGGACGGCCTGCGTACGCTGCTCCCGCGGCTCGACCCGGGCGGGCGCGCCGCGGTGAGGGCCCGTGTCCGCGCGCCGATGCCTCCGGGCCGCTACCGGCTCGCCTTCGACCCGGTGATCGAAGACCTCTGCTGGCTCTCCGAGATCGGCAACGAGCTGCTGGCGGTCGACGTCGAGGTCGGCCCGCGCGATGCCGGCGCCGCGGTCGCGCACGTGCCCCCGGAGGTCGAGCCCGGCCCGGACTGGCACGAGCTCGTGCGCGCCGCCCACGAGGAGGGCTGCGCCGCCGTCGGCGGCGCGGTCGAGAGCCGCGAGCGCGACCTCCGCCCCTACCAGGCCGGAGGCGGCCGCAACCCGTCGTTCGAGGAGCCGCTGGTCTGCCCCTCGCTGCTGCCGCCGCTCGAGCCGAACTGCGAGGTCGCGGGCCTGCCGGCGTGGCGCCCGGAGGGCGAGGAGCCGTGGATCTACGACGGCCGGATCAGAGCGCGGCTTCGCAGATAGATATCCGCCGCCGCTGCCGACATGGCGGCAGCGGCTCGACTCCGTTCGGGTTGCTTCGGGTGCGCGAGCGAGCGTAGCGAGCGGGCACAGGCGGGGATCAGCGGGGGAACCATGGGGGTTCCCCCCGCTACAAGTCGACGGCGATCCGGTCGTCGACGCGCCTGAAGACCCACGCGCCGACGGCGAGAGCGACCAGCACCTCGGCAACGAGGTACACCACGTCCCAGACGTCCGGCAGCGTCCCGTAGAAGAGCGGGTCGCGGAGCGCGTACAGCGGCGGCGTCAGCGGGTTGACCCAGCGCAGGATCGTCACCACCCAGTCGTAGCGCTGGACTCCGCCCGGCAGGTCCTCGAGCCGGTAGAGGATCGGGGTGAGGAAGAACCAGGGCAGAAGCACCGCCTGGACGAGGTGCTCCACGTCGCGGAAGACGACGTTCGCGCAGGAGACGGTCAGCGCCACCCCGGCGACGAAGCAGACGATGCCGGCGGCGATCGGGATCGCGAGCAGGAACGTGTCGCGCGTCTCGGGGATGACGATCGGGCTCACGACCATCAGCACGACGAGCATCGCGGCGAAGGTGACCAGCTGCGTCGCCACCACCGACAGCGGCACCAGCTGACGTGGGAAGCGCACCTTCTTCACGAGCGCGGCGCTGTCCACCATCGACCGCGCGCCGGTGGTCAGCGAGGTCGAGAAGAAGAGCCACAGCGCGAGCCCGACCAGCAGGTACAGCGCGTAGTGCTGGATCCCGGCCGCCGCCTTCCAGAGCAGCGAGAAGACGAGCACGTAGATGCCCATCAGGATCAGCGGATTCAGCAGCGACCAGACGACCCCCAGCGCCGAGCCCTTGTACCGCGTCTGCAGGTCGCGCCGGAAGAGGTTCCCGAAGAGCTCCCGGTACCGGTAGAGGTCGGCGTAGACCGTCAAGGCGACAAAGGCTAGCGACCGAGCTTGCGGGCGTAGAGCGAGACTCCCGAGTAGCCATAGCAGGTCTGCGCGAACCAGGTGGCGGCCGAGCGGCCGACCACCGGCAGGCGCCGCAGCTTCCCGCCGAGCCGCCGTTCGCGCAGGTCGTCGTCGCCCTCGGCGTGCTCGACCCGGCGGACGGCGAGCCCGGCCCGCGCGAACGCCCACAGGTACGCGTACAGCGTGTGCACGTGCTCGTTGATCCCGAAGCTCTTCTCGTGCTCCTGGTCCTCGACCGTCCCGCTCGCCCGCACGGCCCGCGTGCCCTCGTTGAGCGCGGCGACCGTCCCGCTGCGCCGCGTGACCCGCGCCAGCTCGCCGACCATGCGCCCGAGGTCGAGCGCGTGGTGCAGCGCCGCCACGCAGTAGACGAGGTCGAAGGCGCCGTCGGCGAACGGGAGGTGCTCGCCGTCGGCCTGGATACGGACGAACGGCCCGACACGCGCCTCGTAGAACGCGCCCCGACCGAGGCCGATGTTGGGGTCGGCAAGGATGTCGGTGGCGACGTACTCGACCCCGAGAGGGACGAGGTGCTGGGCCGCCCAGGCCTTCGCTGCCCCGACCTCGAGCACGCGCATCCCCGGCCGCACGTACCGGTCGAGGAGCAGCGAGAACGAGTGCTCGTTCGCCTTCCAGGTCGTGTCCTCCCAACCCAGGTCGCGTGTCAGGTACGGCAGGTGGGCGTCGACCTCGTCATCGGGCTCGTACCAGCCCTCCGCCCGCGCCATCGCCGGCCAGCCGGCGATCTCGGCTCGCTTCTCGGCCATGCCGGGAAGACGGTCGTCGAGCATGCGCGGAATCCCGTCCTCGACGGGGAAGACGGCTCCGCAGCCGTTGCAGCGCAGTCCCTCGGGGACCCCTTCGAGACGGCCCCGGCACACGGGGCAGCGCATGACGTCGAGCGGAGGGGTCACCCTGTGAGTATCTCCGTACAAGAGAACTCCGGGGACAGGCTGAAGACCTGTTCCTCTCTGTGCTCATCAATGTCTAACACCGCTCCGTTACGGTGTCCGCCGTGAGTGCCGCTGCAGCAGCGGTCGCCCTGCCCGTGGCCGCGTTCGCGATCTGGTCGCTCCTCCACTCGCCGCTCGCGCGACGGCTCGTCGCCCACCCGACCGGCGAGCGGTGGAGCGAGCACGTCACCCCGACCTTCGGGGGCGTCGGCATCTTCCTCGGCCTCGCCGCCGGCATCGCCGCCTCGATCGCCGCCGGCGGCGTTCACGCGCACGAGGAGCTGCTCGGCGTGCTCGGCGGGGCCGCGCTCCTCTTCGCGGTCGGGCTGGTCGACGACGTCTACACGCTGCCGGCTTCGATGAAGCTCGCCGCCCAGTTCGGCGCGGCGGCGATCGTGCTCTCCACCGGTCTCTCCGTCGAGATCGTCTCCAACGACGTGCTCGCCTGGATCATCGGCCTGCTCTGGCTGGTGGGGATGACGAACGCCTTCAACCTGCTCGACAACATGGACGGGCTCGCCGGCACGCTCGCGCTGATCGCCGCAGTCTTCTTCGCGATCGACGCCGTCACCGTCCACGAGGAGCGGCTGCTGCTCGTGCTCTCGCTCAGCCTGGGCCTCGCCTGCCTCGGCTTCCTGCTCTTCAATTTCCGCCCCGGGAAGCCGGCCCTCGTCTTCATGGGCGACTCGGGCAGCCAGGTGCTCGGCTTCACGCTCGGCGCCCTCGGGCTCGCGACGAGCTGGAAGGTGGCGGAGACGACCATCGCGACGCTGCTGCTGCCGATCCTCGTCCTCGCGGTGCCGATCCTCGACACCGCGCTGGTGACGGCGGTGCGAGTTCGCGAGCGGCGGCCGATCCACCAGGGCGGCAAGGACCACACCTCGCACCGGCTCGTCCGCGGCGGGCTGTCGGAGCAGAAGACGGTCGTTCTGCTGGCAGCGATCGCAGCCGGGCTCGGGGCCACCTCGCTCGCGTACTCCGTGCTCGGCGACTACCGGATCACGCTCGTCGGCGTGCTCGTCACCTTTGCCCTGCTCGTCCAGTTCGCCGGCTTCCTCGTCGACCTCGAGCGCGGCGACACGGCCCGGGCCGAGGAGGTTCCCGGCGGCTGGATGCTACGAACCGTCGTGCTCCACCGGCGGCGGCTGCTCGAGGTGCTGCTCGACTTCGTCCTGATCAGCGCCTGCTTCACGGTCGCCTACCTCGTGATCGTCCATGGCACGGGCTCGCAGTACCAGCGGCACGTCTTCACGGTCGCGCTCCCCGCGGTGCTCGTCACCCGGTACATCGCGTTTATCCTGCTCGGCCTCTATCAGGGGATCTGGCGGTTCGCGGGCTCGCGCGAGGCGGCCTCGATCGTCATCGGCATCGTCGTCTCGGAGCTGGCGGCGGTCGGGATCGTGGTCGCGACCACGCCGCTCGGCGACTTCCCGTTCAGCGTCTTCGTGCTCGACGCGCTGCTCTGCATCCCCGTGATCGGAGCATCGCGGTTCGGCGAGCGCGCCCTCTTCCGGGCCCGCTCGACGCTGCGCGAGCGTGACGGTCGCCGGACGCTGATCGTCGGCGCCGGCCGCTCGGGGCGCAGCCTGCTCCGCGAGCTCCGCGAGACCCCCGGGGAGCGCGTGGTCGGCTTCGTCGACGACGACCCGCGCCTCCATCGCCGGCGGCTGCTCGGCGTGCCCGTACGCGGTGGAACGATCGACATCGACCGGATCCTGGGCGCCGCCCGGCCCGACACCGTGCTCGTCACCATCCCACGGGCTCCGGCCGACCGGCTCGACGCGATCGTCCGTGCGTGCGCAGCCGCGGACGTTCCCTGCCGTTTCGTCAGGCGCGAGACGGATCTCGACCCGGTCGCGGTGCTGGGAGCCGCGCAGGGGCACTCGTGAGCCTGTGTCACTCATGACGGCGGCCGCTCCCACCGCCACGGCCCTCCCCGCCGCCGAGCGGACGTGGGCGGACCGGCTGACCAACGCGGTCCCGGTCGTCGTCGCCTTCCTCTGGCTGTGCGTGCTCTACGGCTGGCAGACCCGCGGCCACGTCACCCCATGGCTGTTCACCGACGAGCTCAAGTACACCCAGATCGCCCGCAGCATCGCCGACACCGGCCGGGCCTCGGAGCGGCACCACTCGGTCGCCTTCGACACGCTCTACACGTACTTCATCGCGCCGTTCTGGTGGATCCACGACGTTCACACCGCCTATTCGGCGATCAAGTACTTCGGGGTGATCGCGATGACGGCGGCGATCTTCCCGACCTACCTGCTCGCCCGCATGGTCGTCTCGCGGTTCTGGGCGCTGTTCGCCGCGATCGGCGCCGTCGCCGGCCCGGCGCTCGCGTACGGCTCGTTCATGATCGAGGAGCCGTTCGCCTATCCAGCCACGGCGCTCTCGTTCCTGCTGATCGCCAAGGGGCTGGCGACGCGCTCGTGGTGGTGGAACATCGGCGCGGCCGCCTCGGTGCTCTTCGCGATGCTCGTCCGCGGCCAGCTGGCGATCCTGATCGTGGCGTACGTGCTCGCGGCGCTCTTCCTCGCCTGGACGAGCGAGCCGGTGGCGCGCTGGCGCGCCGGCTGGAGCGCGTGGGACTGGGTCGGCTTCGTCGTCCTCGCGATCGGCGCGGTGATCGTCTTCAGCGCCAGTGTCGGGGCCTTCTCGCAGAGCTGGCTGGTCGCGACGGGTTACTACCGGCACCGGATGATCGAGCTGGGGCTCTGGGCGGGCGGCGCCTTCACGATCGGAATCGGGCTGCTGCCGGTGATCTCGCTCGCCGCGCTCGTGCGGCCGAAGGGTGTGCCGTGGACGCGCGAGCTGCGCGCGTTCGTGGCCCTCACCTGCGCGTCCGTTCTCGTCTTCGGCCTCTACACGGCGGTGAAGGCCGCGTACCTCTCGACCGTGTTCTCGACGGTGGTCGAGGAGCGCAACCTGATCTACCTCGCACCGCTCTGCTTCGTCGCCACCGGGCTGGCGTTCCAGCGCCGCCGCGTAAACCTCGCCGCCCTGGCGGCGAGTGCCGGCTTCGTCCTCTACGTGATCCTGACCACTCCGTTCCAGCTCGACCTGTTCCCGTACGCCGACGCGCTGGGCCTCGCAATCGTCCAGATGGCGAACCGCGACCTCGCCTTCGACGACGGCGACGTGAAGGTCCTGCTCTCGATCGTGCTCGTCATCTCCGTCGCGCTGCTCCTGCTCCCCGGGTTGCGCGCCGTGGCAAGGCGGCACCGGCTCGGAACCGGGATCGCCGTCGTCGCCGCAGTGCTGGTGATCGCCTGGAACGTCGCCGGCGAGGTCTCGGCGTCGAACGGCGTCAACAACTTCTCGAAGAACCTGCTCCGCAACTTCCCCACGCCGCCCACCTGGATCGACGAGGAGACCGGCGGGAAGCCGACCATCTACCTCGGTCAGAAGATCACCGACCCGCAGGGGATCTGGCTGATGGAGTTCTGGAACCGCGGGCTCACCTACGTCTGGAGCCTGGACGGCACTGCCCCGCCGCCGGGCCGCCAGGCACCCGGCTACGTCACCCCCGACGCCGGGCCGGACGGCCTCCTGACCGGCAAGTCGATCCCCACCGGCGCGCCGCCGGGAGTCGACTACATGGTCGCGGACGAGGACATCGCGGTCCAGGGCGAGGATCTGGTGCGCCCGCAGGTGCAGTCGGTGATCAAGCAGGACGCGTTCGGCTTCCCGATCCACAAGGTGGTCGTGGCACCGGCGCCGTGGCGGCTGCTGAGGATCGATCCGCCGCTTCGCCTGGCCAGCACGCCGACGGGAATCGAGCCGGACGGGTGGGTGACGCCGCCGCTCGGCGCCCCGCAGGACGCGCCGGCGTTCAGCGCGTACAACCAGTTCTCCACACCGGGGAACGGGCCGGGCGAGATCAGGATCACCGTCTCGCGCGCGGGCTGGCTCGGCACCGACAAGCCGGGCCACGTGTCGATCAAGGTCGGCCGCCTGGTCCGCGGCGCCGACAAGCAGCCGGCGCTCGGGAAGGTCTCGCAGGTGCTCCACTGGACGGTGCACAGCGGGCAGACACGTGTGTTCAGGGTTCCCGGCGGACCGCGCACGCGAGTCGAGCTGACGATCTCGCCGACCTTTTCCCCGCACGAGTTCGGCGGCAGCGACCGGCGGCAGCTCGGCGCGCAGGTGTCCTACGGGTTCGAACAGCGATGACGGCTCGAGCAGGACTGACCCTCGTCACTCCCCGGACCGGCTTTACGGTCGCGTAACAGACGACCAGTACCCTTCGGGCCGTGCAGAGACACGCCTTGATTCGTGCGCCTGCGATCGTGTTCGCGGCCGCCGTCGTTGCCCTGGGCGTCGCCGCCGGCGTCGGCGCCGCCACCGGCCCGAGGGTGTCCCTGACGCTCCCCGGGACACACGCGAAGGCGCCGGGCACGTGCGGTGACGCACATCCCGACCCTTACTCGGCGACCACCCGCGGCGTCCGGCTGATCATGGTCGGCACCGTCAGACCCGTCCCGAAGCGCACCAGCTGGCAGGTCGGGTTCCACGTCAAGCGATGCGTGAACCTCACGTACCGGCAGGTGTGGAGCGGGAAGGTCATGGGTCGCAAGACCGGCGTCTACCGGATCCCGTACACGCCCCGGCTCGGCGGCCTCTACATCGTGATCGCGGACTACGGGAAGCACCCGAACGTCACGAGCCCGAAGCTGCGCCTCCGCGTACGCTGACTCGGCGCCAGGCCGCGACCAGGTAGGTGAAGCGGTAACGGAGTGCGAGCCGCGCCGGCGGCCCGCTCCGTTCAGCCAGGACCAGCGCGGCCCCGATGAAGCCCGGCAGCGCGCGCGTCTGCGGCACGAAGAAGGGCCGCATCGCGACGTCCGGCCAGCCGGCGGCACGCAGGTCGGAGAGGACGTCCTCGACGCGGTACTGGCGCGGGTTGAGGTCGAACACGAGCTTGTCGGTCGTGTATCCGGACGCGTGCCGGAAGAACGCGCGGCGGTCGCGCGTGTAGTACAGCGCCCGGAACAGGGTGGTGGCAGCGACCGGGCGGTCCGGCGTGAAGTCGTTCAGATCGGAGTGAACGATCGTCCTCCCCTTCGCCGCTCCCTCCACGGCCATCCGCGGATCGGCGTCGACGCCGAGGTACTCGATCCCCGGCAGGAAGTCCGCCAGCCCGCCGTCGCCGCAAGCGAGGTCGACCAGCCGATGGCCGTGCTCGAGCGCCGGCCCGAGCGAGCGGACCAGCTCGGCCCGGTGCCGCAGGTACGGAACCGGATCGGCGTACTCCCGCTCGGTCCACGACCCGGCACCGGCTTCGCCGTTCACCGGGCGAACAGGCGCTCGGGGTGCTTGCGCACGAAGCGCAGGACCGAGCGCCAGTGCCAGAGAGTGCGGCGCGTCCAGAAGGTCTGATCGGTGAGCGCGTCCCACCGGTGCCGGACGACGGCCTGCGGGACGTACCACCGTTCCCAGCCCGCCTTCGCGGCGCGGTAGCAGAGGTCGACCTCCTCGCCGTACATCCGGAAGCCGGCGTCGTAGCCGCCTAACTCGTCGAGCATCGTCCGGCGCAGCAGGAGCGAGCCGCCGAGCATCCAGTCGGCCTCGACCGGCTCCTGCGGCCGCTCGTCGAGCTCGTAGTGAGCCCTCTGGCGCTCGAGCGGCGGGAAGGCCCGGCGCAGGGGCGTGCGCCGCACGAGCGTGCCGCCGACGGTCGGAAAGCGACGGCGCGATGCCTGCCAGGAGCCGTCGGGGTTCACCAGACGAGGCCCGGCGACGCCGCACCGGCCGTTCTCGCCCATGAACCGGGCGAGAACGGCCACGGCGCCGGTCCGGGGCACGGCGTCCGGGTTGTTGACCAGCACGAGCTCACCGGTCGTCTCGGCGATGCCGCGGTTCAGGTTCGCGGCGTAGCCGAGCGGCGCGGAGTTCTCGATCACGCGTGCGCCGTGCGTGCCCTTCGGAACGCTGCCCGGGACGTTCGCGATCAGCACGATCTCGTCGACCTGCGGCTCGAGCGCGGGCAGCGACTCGACGAGCTCGTCGCAGTGGCCGTGCGAGACGACGATCGCCGAGATCACGCCAGGGCCTTCCGGTAGACGTCGAGCGTGCGGCGGGCGGTCTCCTCCCAGGTGAACGCCTTCGCCCGCTCGAGCCCCGCGGCGGCCAGCCGGTCGCGGTCGGCCAGCGCGGCGCGGACGGCGTCCGCCAGGTCGCCGTCGGCATAGACGGCGGCGTCGCCCGCGACCTCGCGCAGCGCGGGCTCGTCGGTGGCGACGACCGGCACGCCCGAGGCCATTGCCTCCAGCACCGGCAGTCCGAAGCCCTCGTACCGAGATGGCAGGACGAGCGCAGCCGCACCGCGGTAGAGGCCGGCAAGCTCGTCCTTCTCGACGTAGCCGCGCAGGTCTACCCCGAGCGCCTCGAGCTCGCGGGCGAGCTCGGGCTCGCGCTCGGGCCCGGCGACGACGAGCGGGAGGCCCACCTCCTGAGCCGCGCGCGCGGCCGCGAGGGGATCCTTCCGGGCCTGGATCGCTCCGACGTACAGAAGGTAGTCGCAGCCTGCAACGGCGCCCGGCCCGAAGGCCGGGTCCACGCCGTGCGGGGTGACTGCGATCTTCCCGACCGGGATGCCGTAGAGCTCGACGAGATCGCGCTTCGTCCGCTCGCTCACGGCGATCACGCGCCGCGCGCTTCGGGCGGCCCGGGGCACGACCCGCTTGAACACGAACCGGTCGCGACTGCTCATCGCCGACGGATCGCGCTCGAAGGAGAGATCGTGGATCGTGACCACGGCCGGGCACGGGCAGCGCAGCGGCAGCGCGTGCTGGAAGTGCGCGAGCGCCGGTCGCAGACGGCGGAGCACCCGCGGCACCGACCAGCCCATCCGTACCTCTTGCGAGCCTGCGGCGACGTGGATCGCCTCCACGTCCTCGGGCACGAGCTCCGGGTGGCGCGTGATCGCGGCGAGGCGGAGGTCGCCGGCGACTGCGGGCAGGAGCCGCAGCAGGTTTTCGACGTAGGTCTCGTCCCCGGTCCGCTGCCGGCCGAGCACGTCGGCGTCGATCACGACGAGCGGCTCGGGCTTCATGCGGCCGCCCGCTCGTACACGGCCCGGGTCTCGGTCGCGACCCGCTCCCACGTGAACTGCGCAGCCCGCTCGTGGCCACGGATACGCAGATCGTCGCGCCGGGCCGCAGCCTCCTCGATCCCCGCAGCGATCGCCGCCGGGTCGCGCGGGTCGACCAGGACCGCCGCCCCACCCGCGACCTCCGCGGTCGCCCCGCCGGCGCTGGTGACGACCGGGGTACCGCACGCCATCGCCTCCAGCACCGGGATCCCGAAGCCCTCGTAGAGCGAGGGATAGACGAGGCACAGTGCTCCCCGATAGAGGGCTGCGAGCTCCTCGTCGGAGACCCGGCCCAGCCAGCCGTCGACCTGGACATCGCCCCAGCCGCTCGCCCCGACGACCCTCAGCGGCACCCCGAGGCGCTGCGCGGCCTCCTGTGCCGCGGCCAGATTCTTGCGCGGCTCCAGGGTCCCGACCGCGAGCACGTACTCACTCTCCGCCGCCGGGCCGTTCGCGACGAACGGTGGGCCGACCGCGTTCGGGATCACGTCGATCCGCTCGGCGGGCACGCCGAGCAGCTCGACGATCTCGCCGCGGGTGAACTCCGAGACCGCGATCACGCGCCTCGCCGCCCGCGCCACCCTGGGGACGACAAGGCGGCTGTAGCGCCGCGTCCACTGGTTGAACGTCTCCGGGTGGCGTAGGACGGCGAGGTCGTGGACCGTTACTACCAGAGGCACGTCACTGTGGAAAGGCCCCCGGAACGTCGGGCAGTGAAGCACGTCGAGCCCGCGAGCCTTCCGCGGAAGCCCGATCGGATACCACCACGCGTCGCGGACGATGGTCGCCGGCCGCGTGCGCCCACCCCAGGAGAACCGTTCGTACTCGTTGTGGGCGAGGAGCGCGCGGATGTACCGGGCCGTGCCGGCCCGTGTCTGGACGAGCGGAGAGGTGTCGAGGCCTACGCGCATCGGCTGAACGCCTGCAGCATGACGCGGCCCGTCTCGTCCCAGCGGAAGCGCGCCGCGTGCGCCAGCCCGCGCGGAACGAGCCGGTCGCGACGGCGAAGCGCCTCCTCGAGCGCGGCGCCGATCGCCGCAGGGTCGTCCGGGTCGGCACGCAGGGCGGCGTCGCCCGCAGCCTCGTCCATCGACGGATGACCGGATGCCACGACCGGCAAGCCCGTGGCCATCGCCTCGACGATCGGGATCCCGAAACCCTCGAACCGCGAGGGGTAGACGAACACGGCGGCGCCTCGGTACAGACGCGCGAGCTCGGCGCCGCGGACATAGCCGAGCCGGATCACGTCGGGCCGGTCGAGCGACGGCTGCGGCCCCCAGCCCTCCGCTCCGACCACCGCGAGCGCGTGGCCGTCCGGCAGGGGCGCGGCGAGCAGCGTCTCCAAGTTCTTGCGCGGCTCGAGCGTCGCGACCGTGAGGACGTACGGCCGGCCCAGATCGGCTCGCTCGCCCTCCGCGGCGAGGTCGACGCCCGGGTATGCGACCACCACCTTCTCCGGCGCCACGCCGAGCAGCTCGACCACCTCGCCCTTCGTGAACTCCGAGTTGACGAAGATCACGTCGCAGGTGCGCGCAGCGTTCCGGTACTTCGCGCCGTGCATCCGCTTCGTCCGGCCCTGCACCCACTCGGGGAACCGCAGCGGCACGAGGTCGTGCACCATCGTCGAGCGGATCCCGCTCCGCTGCGGCGGGTACATCCAGTCGGAGAAGTGCAGCACGTCGACCGGCCCCAGGAACCGCTCCACCGGCGGCCACGCGACCCGGCTCCAGGCCTGGCGCCAGTGATGCGCGAACGGCAGGATGCGCAGCCGCGGCTCGACCGGGATGCCGGCGAGGGCCTCCGGGATGCGCTTCTTCCCCTGCGGGCTGGTCGGCGCGAACGGGACGACCTCGTGCTCGGAGCCCACCGCCTCGACCAGCCCGGCGAGCGAGCCGCGGATGTAGTTGCCCACCCCGGTCCGCGGATGGGAGAGCGGCGAGACGTCGAACGCGATCCGCACGCTAGGGCTTGTAGGTGAACTGCGTGAAGTGGACGCCGAGCTCGCGCGGATCGGGGTTCTGGCCGTTCGTGATCATCTTCGGGATCGCTGTCGGGGAGACGGTGAAGCGCACGACGCACGCCTCGCCGTGACGGACGAGCGGCACGGTCAGCAGCTCGGTCGCCGTCGGCGCGACGCTCGCGCGTCCGACCCGCCGGCCGTCGACCGACGCGACCACGGTGGTCGGCTTCGTGAACAGCCCCGGATCGCTCTGCAGCGTGACGGTGACCGAGCCGCCGCGGCAGCCCAGCCGCGTGTACGTGACCTCCGGGCCGGACCACGTGTCCTGCGGGTAGAGCCCGTCGACCCGGGAGACCTGCCGCAGCGGGCCGAAGATCCGCCGCAGGACGATCCCCTTGCGCGCGTCCTGGGCGACGACCTGCCCGCCCACGTCGACGGTGCCGTCCGTGAGCACGTAGTCGGCGTCGACGACCTTCCCGTCCGGCCCGCGCATCAGCCCCGTCTCTCGGTCGGTGGTCAGCGGCTGCTCGGGGAGGTCGCCCTGGAGCGGCGCGCTCGTGTAGTAGAAGTGCCGCACGCTGCGGTTGAAGAACTCGTTCTCCCACACCGAGTACTTGTCGGTGTTGCCGGACCAGATCAGCGTCACCTGCGCGTCGCGGCCGGCGGCGCGATCGACCCAGTCGGGGTGCGGGGCGGTGATCCCCTGGAACAGGTCGAGGATCGAAGCCTGCCGGTACTTGCCCTCGATCGGCTTCTGCGAGACCCAGAAGTACGCGAACACCAGTAGCGGCACGACCAGCGCGTAGCGCACGGGCACGAGCAGGAACAGTAGGCACGCGCCGAGCGAGGCGACGAGCACGACCCAGTGCAGCTTCCCGATCCCGCCGAACGACGGCGCAATCGACCACAGCGGCAGGAGCGCCGTCGTGTCGGAGACGGCCGGCAGGCCGATCAGCTTCGTGTAGGGCAGGACGGTCACGAGCGCGACCGAGCCGGCGGCAACCGGCCAGGCGATCGCCCGCGGCCGCGGGCAGAGCCGCTCGACCCAGAGCATCAGTGCGGTCAGGAAGAGCGGCGCGACGTAGAACATGTTCCGCTCCTCGACACGGAGTGACTGCTCCGAGGCGAACGCCGCCACGAGCAGGACGAGCCAGAACGAGAGCGTGACGGCGGCGGCCAGGAAGGCCCGCTCCGGGCGCGGCCGGCCTCGGGGGGTCAGCGCGAGGACGACGAGCGCGACGAACGGCACGACCCCCAGCGACAGGATCAGCTCCTCCCAGTGGTAGAGCCACCAGTGGAAGACGCCGCCGGCCGTGTAGCCGGCATGCCCGGCGACCTCGTAGGCGCCGAACACGCCGAAGATCGAGGCGCCTCGCGCCACCTGCACGACCACGACGAGCAGCACCGCCGCGGCGCCCGCGGCGAAGAACCACCGGAACTCGCGCAGCGCCCGCCGGCCGGAGACGAGGAACGGCGCGGTCGCCAGCGCCGGCAGGATCGCCACCGCCTGCGCGCGGGTCAGGTACGCGAGCACGAATGCCCCGAACAGGAAGAGCGTGCGGCGCAGGTCCGGCCGCTCGAGCCAGAGCACCATCGCCAGCGCGGCGAGCAGGAACGCCGGGTAGAACGCGTTCTCGGTCATCAGCATCCCGGCGAAGAGCAGCGTCGGCACCGACATCGCCAGCACCGCCGCCCCGAACGCGAACGGTCGCGAGCACACGCGGCGTGCGAGCAGGTACGCGGGAATCGCTGCCAGCGAGACGACCACGGCGTTGATCGCCTTCGCCGCCGCATACGCCTGCGGGACGCGTTCGAACAGCGCCCACGCCGGGCTGAGCAGCGCCGGATAGACGAGCCCGTAGGCGGCGGTGTGCTCGCCGCGGAGCAGGAACCGGCCGGCGTCCGCGAAGCTCTTGGCGAGCTCGGAGTAGACGAGCTCGTCGACCATGATCCAGGGCGCGACGATCCGCCTCGCGAGCGCGTAGCGGATCCCGGCGGACACGATCACGAGACCGGCGACCCAGGCCCACGTCGGGATCGCGCGGACGAGCTCGACCGCGCGCGCCCGGGGTGACGCCGGCGCCGCGCTAGTCGCCAAGGCCGACCTCGCGGAGCCGCGCGGCCAGCCCGGCCGCTTCGTCCCCGTCCATGCCGATCTCGGCGGCGGCAGAAGCAACCTCGTGCAGCACGCGGTCCTGTACCACGGTTCCCCCTGCGAAGGTCTCCAACGCTGCGGCGTAGGCCTCGGCGACGCGGTCGACCCGGTGGTCGCGTTCGACCAGCTCTCGTGCACGTTCGCCCATCGATGCCCGCACGTCCGGGTCTGCGAGGGCCTCGAGCGCGGCGAGCAGGGTGTCCTCCTCGCACTCGTCCACCGGCACCGCGATCACCGCGTCGGAAGGCAGTTCCGAGAACCAGCCGACGTCGCTGACGACGAGCGGCTTGCCGAGCGACAGCGCCCTGATCGCGCTCCCCGAGGTCTCGCCCATCGTCGGCGAGCGGAGCGAGACGATCGCGTCGCAGGCCGCCATCAGCGACCAGAGCTCGTCCTCCGGGACGTAGTCGCGGTGCTCGACGCCTTCGGGCAGCTCCAGCCGGTCGAGCCGGACGGCGAGCGAGCCGACGAGCAGCAGCCTCGCCCCGCGCCGACGCTCGCGGAGACGTTCGAACGCCGCGACGAGCTCCGCGATGCGCTTGGTCTCGTTCAGGTGGCCGAAGCAGCCGTACAGCGGGTCGCCCTGGACCGCAGCCGCCTGCGTCGCGGGCAGCGGCCACGCCGGATGCGGGATCCGGGCGATCGGCCCGCGGAAGCCCGATTCCCGAGCCCGCCGCTCCACGTAGTGCGAGTGCACGATCAGCCCGGTGGCGTGCTCGATCACCTCTCCGGCAAGAGGGAAGTCCTCGGGCCGCGTCTCCCACAGCGGCGGCAGCTTGTTGTCGAGCACCGCGTAGGCGAGCAGCCGCCCGACCAGCCCGTCCTCGCGCTCCATCGCCGCCAGGTAGCCGGCGGCGTCTCCGCGGGCGAACGTCAGGCCGACGACGAGGTGGTGGAGCACGAAGTCGTGCAGCACGACGACGCCGGGGCGGCGGCGGAGCGCCTCGACGATCCAGCCGTGCGCCTCGGCGTCGTTGCCGACGTGGTACAGGGCGATGTCGGCTTGCGGGTCGCGCCGGAACCGGCCTGGTCGCGCGAGGACGACGTCGATCCGCTTCTCCAGCTCCGGCAGGAGCAGCGCCGAGTAGTCGGCGATCCCCGAACGGGACGGCGGCAGGGGCGAGTAGTAGGCGACCTTCATGCGGCATGCAGTGACAGGCTCGAGCCTGTCACTGCCTCGTGCAGTGCGGCGGCGTAGAGGTCTGCCGTCCGATCGAGGCGGTGCTCGGTTGCGGCAACGCGCCCGGCGGCGGCGCTCATCTGCTCGTTCCGGGCGGCGTGCTCGATCGCCGCGACCAGCGCGTCGACCTCGCCCTGCCCGACGGGCACCTTGAGGGCGACCTCGTCCGGAAGCTCCGAGAACGAGCCGACATCGCTGACCACGAGCGGCTTCCCCAGCGAGAGAGCGCGCACCGCGGCGGCGGAGGTCTCGCCCATCGTCGGCCAGCGCAGCGAGACGACGACGTCGCAGGCGGCCAGCAGCGACCAGAGCTCGTCCTCGGGGACGTAGTCGCGGCGAATGACGCCGTCGGGCAGGTCGATGCGGGGAAGCCGAGGCGACCAGGAGCCGACCAACAGAAGGCGGGCGCCGGGGTCGAGGCGCTCGACCGCGTCCAGGAGCTGGGGGATGCGCTTGCTCTCGTTGACATGGCCGAAGCAGCCGACGAGGGGGTCACCCTGGACTGCGGCGGGCTCGATCGGAGGCACGGGCCACGCCGGCATCGGCACTTGCCAGATCGGCCCGGCATAACCGGCGTCGCGCGCCCCGTCAGCGACGTAGCGCGAATGCACGATCAGCCCCGCGGCGAGGTCGAGCACCCCCCGGGCGAGCGGGAACTCCGGTGCGCGCGTCTCCCAGAGCGGCTTGATCCGGCCCTCCTGAACCGCGTGGCCGAGCAGGCGTCCGACCAGACCGGCATCCCGCTCCAGGGCAGCGCAGTAGCCCTCGAGGTCGCCACGGGCAAGCGTGATCCCCGAGACGAGATGGTGGAGCACGAACTCGTGCAGCACGACGACGCCCGGCCGGCGGCGGAGCGCCTCGACGATCCAGCCGTGCTCGACCGGGTCGTTGCCGACGTGGTACAGGCAGACATCGGCCTTCGGCGCCCGCCGGAACCGACCGGGGCGGGCGACGACCACATCCACCCGTTCCTCGAGCGCCGGAAGGAGCAGCGCCGAGTAGTCGGCGATCCCCGACCGCGACGGCGGCAGCGGCGAGTAATAGGCGACCCGCATCAGCTCAGCAGTCTGTCGATGGTGGAGTCCCAGGTGACGCGGGCGGCGAGCTCGCGGCCCGCGCGGCCCCAGGTCGCCGCGTCGGCGGCGTTCAGCCGTGCGAAGGCGGCTGCCACCGACTCGGCGCGCGGCTCGGCGACGAGGCCGGTGGCGCCGTCCGTGACCACCTCGAGCGGGCCGCCTGCGTCGGTCGTGGTGACGACCGGCTTCCCGGCGCGGAACGCCTCGTACGGCACCATCCCGAAGTCCTCGTCGACGGGCGCGTAGAAGACGGCGAGGCAGCGGGCGTAGAGATCGGTCAGCTCCTCGTCGGAGACGCGGCCCGCGAAGCGGACGGCGCCGTGAGCCAGCGACTCGAGCCGCTCGCGATCGGACCCGTCGCCCGCGACAACCACGCGGGTGCCGCTCCTCTTCGCCGCGTCGATCAGCAGGTCGATGCGCTTGGCCCGGTCGAGCCTGCCGACCGAGAGAACGAAGTCACCGTACCCTTCGCAGCGGTACGGCAGGTCCTGCGGCGGGTGCGGCATCACCTCCGCTTCGAGCCCGGTCGAGCGCCGGAGCCGCTCGGCGACGTTGCGCGACGTCGCGAAGACCTTGCGCGCTTCGCCGAGCGCCACCCGGTCGAGCTGCTGGACCTTGCGCCGGATCGCGCGCTCCTCGGGCGACTCGCCGAACTGGCCGAGGGCGGTTCGGTCGAGCTCGTACGCCTGGCGGAACTGATGGACGAGCCAGACCACCTTGTTCGGGTGGCGGACGACGTACGAGGGGAACTTGGTCGCGATCACGAGGTCGATGCGGCGGCCGTCCGCTTCCTCGAGGTCGAGCAGCCGCCAGAGGAACGTCTGCGTCAGGACGCGCTCGCCGGGATACCACTTGAACGGGACGCTGACGAGGTCGGCGTCGTGGCCGCGGCGTTGGAGCTCGGCGACCAGGTCGTCGGTGAAGATCTCGACTCCGCCCCGGGCGAAGGCGATCTGTGGACGGCAGACGGCGATCCTCAAGTTCTGGCGACGATCGCGTAGTCGAGCGGCGCGAACAGGATCTCGCGGACCCGCTCGTCGACGTCGTCGGCATGGCGCGGCGCGTTGAGGAAGCGGGTCTCGATCGCGCGGAAGCCCGCCTGCTTCGCCAGGAGCTCGAGCGTCTCGGGAACGAGCGGCTGGGCGTGCGTCAGGTCGGCGAAGTAGGAACGGATGGCGAGCGGCGAGAGCGGGTTGATCGTCTCGGCGACCAGCAGGCCGCCGGGGCGCAGCTTTCGGGCGGCGAGCTCGAGGAAGCGGAAGAGGGTGGCCGCCGGCAAGTGCTCCACCACCTGGCCGGCAAAGATCCCGCCGAGGCACGCGTCGGGGAGCTGCTCAAGGTGCGCGAGCACGTCGGCCTGCTCGACCTGCAGGCCCTCACCACGGGCGTAGGCGACCATGTCCGCGTCCGCGTCGACTCCGCGCGCTTCGATCCCGGCGTCGGCCAGCAGCCCGAGCAGCTCGCCCCGGCCGCAGCCGACGTCGAGCACGGGCGCCGCGTCACGGAAGTCGTCGACGTAGGGGCGCTGGCGTTCACGGATCTGCTCCGTGGAGCCGCGCATCCGCGCCTCGAACGCGAAGTAGTCGGGCACGGCGGCCGCGGCCGGCTGGGCGGCGACCGTGGCGGGCGCGGCATTTGCGCCGGCGCCGCGCCGCTCGACGCGCGTCAGGCGTTCCTCCAGCTCGCCCAGCGCGCGTGCCGCTTCCTCGCGCGAGCGCTCGTTCCGGTCGACCTCCTCGAGGACGCCGTCGACGAGCTTCAGCACGACGTCGTTGAACATGCGCTGCTCGTGCGCCAGCGGCTCGACGTACCAGCGGAGCAGCGGTCGCAGGAGCTTCTTGACCGGGTAGGCGACCCGGCCCTTCAGCCCCGGCCTGCGCTCGAGCGGCCGGTCGGCCGAGACCGCCCAGAGCCGTTCGGCTCGGTGTCGCGCGGCGAGCAGCCGGCCCCTCCCTTCGCCCGCGCCGTTCGGCCCGCCCGCGAGCTCCTCACGTAGCCGAGCGACGAGCGCCTCGACGTCGATCTCCGCCGGCGGGGAAACCCCTGCCGAGGCGCGGTTCGTCGACTCGATCCCGGGCATCGACGCATTGTAGAAGCGCGCGATTACGGCTCTGTTAGCTCGTTCCAGCCCTCGGCAGGGAGCACCCCTGTGGACGAGTCGTTGCACAAACGTTTCAGTTCCAGTCTCAGAGACTGGGTGTGAAACGTCACGAGCTCCAGTATGGCTCTTGGAGGCAGGTCGATCTCGGGCGCCTGCTTAACTCGGCCCGTGGTCGGGATCTCGCTTTTGACGCTCGTGCCCGGAGTGGTCGGTGGGTCCGAGACGTACGCGCGCGAGCTCTGCAAGGCACTGGCGCGGGTCGGCCGGCTCGAGTACCGCGCCTTCGTGCCCACGATCGCGGCCGACGCCGGCGACGGCCTCGCGACCGCCGTCGTCCGCGAGTACCACGCCTCCCGCTCGCTGCCCGGGCGGATGGCTGCGATGTCGCTCGCCGCGACTGCGCCCGGGCGGCTGCGCCGCGCACTCCACAGCGACGAGCTGGAGGCGATCCACTTCCCGCTGTCGGTCATGTTGCCCCCGCTGGACACGCCGCCCGCCGCTGCCACCGTGCTCGACGTCCAGCACGAGGTCTTCCCCGAGTTCTTCTCCCGCGCCGAGCTCGCGTACCGCCGCCGCGTGTACGGCTGGACCGTCCGCAAGAGCCGGATCGTGATCACGATCTCCGAGCACGCGCGCGCGGCGCTGATCGAGCGGCTCCACCTCGACCCCGAGCGTGTCCGAGCGATCCACCTGGCCGTCGACCACGACCGCTTCACGCCCGGCAGCAGGGCCCGCGAGCCGTTCCTCCTCTACCCCGCGAACGCCTGGAAGCACAAGAACCACGAGCGGCTGCTCGAGGCCTTCACGCATGTCCACCGCGAGCGCCCGGATCTCCGGCTCGTGCTCACAGGCGCCGGCCACGACCGGCTGACCCTGCCCCACGGAGCCGAGTCGCGCGGCCACGTCACACTCGATGAACTGGTCGAGCTCTACCGAAGCGCCGCTGCGCTCGTCTACCCGAGCCTCTACGAGGGCTTCGGTATCCCCTGCGTGGAAGCGATGGCGTGCGGCTGCCCGGTGGCTGCGTCGAACGTCGCCTCGATCCCCGAGGTCTGCGGCGACGTCGCCGTCTACTTCGATCCGCTCGACCCCGAGTCGATCGCCGAGGGGATCCGCACCGTGCTCGACCGGCCGCCGCCAGGCGGGATCGAGCGGGCCGCCCGCTTCACCTGGGACGCGTGTGCCCGCGCACACGACGAGGTCTACGAGGAGCTGGCGGCGACCGCCTGACCGCGGAGCCGCTCGAGGTCGGCGTCGACGAGCAACCGGACGAGGCAGTCGAAGTCGATCGTCGGCGCCCACCCCAGCCGCGAACGCGCTTTCGACGAATCGCCGACCAGGTCGTGCAGCTCTGCGGAACCCCGCCGCAGCGACTCGTCGATGTGCACGTACTCGTGCCAATCGAGGCCGACGTGGCCGAAGGCCAGCTCCACCAGCTCCTGCACGCTGTGCTGGTCGCCCGTCGCGATCACGAAGTCGTCCGCCTCGTCCTGGCGCAGCATCAGCGCCATCGCGCGCACGTAGTCCCCGGCGTATCCCCAGTCCCGGCGCGCATCCAGGTCGCCGAGCCAGAGCTCGCCCGCCAGTCCGAGCGAGATGGCCGCAGCCGCCTGTGCGATCTTGCGGGTGACGAAGTCGAGCGGGCGGCGCGGCGACTCGTGGTTGAAGAGGATCCCCGAGCAGACGTAGAGCCCGTACCGCCGCCGGTACGAGCGCACGATCAGGTGCCCGTACGCCTTCGCCACCCCGTACGGCGTCACCGGCGAGAGCGCCGTCTCCTCCGTCTGCGGCACCTCGCGCGGCTCGCCGAAGATCTCGGACGAGGAGGCCTGGTAGAACCGGATCTCCGGATCGACGAGCCTGATCGACTCGAGCAACGCCGTGACGCCGACGGCGGCGAACTCCGCGGTCAGCACCGGCTGCTTCCACGACATCGGGACGAAGGACGGCGAAGCGAGGTTGAAGACCTCGTGCGGCCGGCACTCGCGGAGCGCGTCGACCAGCGAGAGCTCATCCAGCACGTCCGCCTGCACCAGTTCGATCCGGTCGCGGATCCCGGCCAGGTTGTCGAACTGCTCCGAGGTCGCGCGACGGACGATCCCGAACACGTCGTAGCGCTCTCCCAGCAGGAGCTCCGCGAGAAGCGAGCCGTCCTGGCCGGCGATGCCGGTGATCAGCGCGCGCCGCGCAGCCATCGAGCAGACGATAGCTTCCGCCCATGTCGCTGACCGACGAGCTGCGCTCCGCCCCGCCGGGGCTCCACGGCCGGTCGGAGTTCTGGGGACTCGCGTGGGAGGCGCTCGCGTTCATCGAACGCAACGTGCGCCCGGGGATGGCGACGCTGGAGACCGGCGCCGGCGCCAGCACGATCGTCTTCACAGCCGGCGGCGCCGAGCACGAGGCGGTCACGCCGTCGCAGGAGGAGGCCGACCGGATCCTGGCCGAATGCGAGCGCCGCGGGATCTCGACCGGGAAGCTGACCTTCCGGATCGGCAGCTCGGCCGACGTCCTCCGCGACTGGGAGCCCCGCGAGCTCGACCTGGCCCTGGTCGACGGCGCGCACGCCTTCCCCTATCCGACCCTCGACTGGTGGTACCTGGCGCCCCACCTGAAGGTCGGCGGGCTGATGCTGCTCGACGACGCATACATGCCGCCGGTGGCCGCCGTGGTCGACCATCTGCGGACCTCGAAGGCGTGGCGCCTCGAGCAGCCTGTCAGCTTCCGCACCGCCGTCGGCCGCAAACTCGCGAACGAGGTGATCGACGGCGAGTGGAGGGGACGTCGCATGAACTTCTCATACCTGCCGCCCGGCAAACGGGCGGTCGCCGCCGTCCGGCAGCGGGTGTTCAGCACGCGCGCCGGCCTCGCCATGCTCGACGTCGCCCGGTCGGTCAGCGGCCGAGCCGGCGGCAGCAAGGGCTAACCTAAGCCCCCGATGGCCCCCGGTGCGCCCGATGTCGCCTGGACGGAACAGGCGCTCGCCGACCTGACGAACGAGTTCGGAGAGACCTACTCCGGCCGGACCGTGCTCGTCACCGGCGCGGACGGCTTCATGGGCTCGCACCTGACGGACGCGCTCTGCCACCTCGGCGCCGACGTCCACGCGTTCGTTCGCGCGACCTCGAGCGGCGCGCTGAACAACATCGGCCACCTGCGCCGGCAGCTGACCGTCCACTTCGCCGACCTGACCGACAAGACGTCGGTCGACTACCTGATCCGCGACCTGGACGGGACGAAGCCGTTCGTCTTCCACCTCGGCGCGCAGGCCCACGTCGGCGAGTCGTGGCACCGCCCGTACGAGACCGTGATGGCGAACACGGTCGGGACGCTCAACCTGCTCCAGTCGATCGTCGACCACGGTCTCGAGCTCCAGGTGTTCGACACCGCCGGGACCTCGGAGGAGTACGGAAATCCGCGCAAGTCGGTCACCCACCATCACGACTACGACGACCAGGGGAGCCTGATCCTCCACGAGCGGTCGCCGATCAACCCGAAGTCGGTGTACGCGACCGCCAAGGTGGCCGCCGACTTCCTGACCATGAATTACCACGACGCGTTCGGACTGCCCGGCGTGGTCACCCGGATGTTCAACAACTACGGGCCGCGGCAGAACCCGCGCTACGTCACGGGCACGATCATCACCCAGGCGCTCGAGCGCCCGGAGATCGAGCTCGGCCAGCTCGAGCCGCTGCGCGACTTCTGCT
This sequence comes from uncultured Actinomycetes bacterium, assembly GCA_963841405.1. Lineage (GTDB taxonomy): Bacteria > Actinomycetota > Thermoleophilia > Gaiellales > Gaiellaceae > DATBLE01. The sequence goes on from CAWJCM010000007.1 coordinate 184,456, forward strand.
TCTGCACCGACGGCGTCCGCGGCCACCTGACCGTCGCCGCGCAGGGCATCCCAGGCGACGTCTACGTGTACGGACAGGGCGAGAACATCTCGATGGGCGACTGGAGCGACCTGATCATCCGTACCGGCGAGGAGCACGGCTTCTGGCCGGCCGGCCGGCACGTGGTCACGACGGAGGCCCGCTTCCGCCCCGGCGCGAGTGAGGTGATGGCGCTGCGGGTCGGCTACGAGAAGCTCAACCGCGAGACCGGCTGGAAGCCCAAGGTCACCTGGGAGGAGGGCGTCCTCCGCACGATCCGCTGGTACGCCGAGAACCGCGACCGCTGGATCGGCCGCGTCGACTGGAAAGTCGCGGAAGATGCTGCGCATCGGCCGCGAGTGAAAACGTGAACATCCTCGTCACCGGCGGCGGCGGCTTCCTGGGCTCGCATCTCGTCGACCGCCTGCGCGAGCGGGGAGAGGATCCGTTCGTCGCCCGCCGCGCCGACTACGACCTGACCCGGTGGGACGACGCGGCACGCCTCTTCGCCGACGCCTGCCCCGAGCTCGTCTTCCACCTCGCCGCCGAGGTCGGCGGCATCGGCGCGAACCGCGCCAACCCCGGCCGGTACTGGTACGCGAACCTCCAGATGGGCGTGAACATGCTCGAGCAGTCGCGCCTCAGCGGCGTCGAGAAGCTCGTGATCGCCGGAACGGTGTGCGGGTACCCGAAGTTCGCGTCCGTCCCGTTCCGCGAGGCCGACTTCTGGGACGGCTACCCCGAGGAGACGAACGCCCCGTACGGCGTCGCCAAGAAGTCGATCCTCGTCGGCGCGCAGTCCTACCGCGAGCAGTACGGAACCAACGCGATCTTCCTCCTGCCGACCAACCTGTACGGGCCGCGCGACAACTTCGACCTCGAGACCTCGCACGTGATCCCGGCGCTGATCCGCAAGATGATCGAGTCGCCCGACGAGATCGTCCTCTGGGGCGACGGGTCGCCCAGCCGCGAGTATCTCTTCGTCGAGGACTGCGCCGAAGGCTTCCTGCTCGCCGCCGAACGGTATGACGGCGCCGAGCCCGTGAACCTCGGGACGGGCGTCGAGACGACGATCCGCGAGACGGCGGAGCTCGTCGCCGAGCTCGTCGGCTTCACCGGCCGCATCACCTGGGACGAGGCGATGCCGAACGGCCAGCCGCGACGCAGCCTCGACGCGACGCACGCGCGGGAGTTGTTCGGCTTCGAGGCGAGAACGCCGCTGCGCGAAGGCCTGGAGCGCACGATCGCCTGGTACAGCCACTCCCGACTGACGTCGGGAATGGTTAGAGAGGCTTGAACAGCCTCCTAGCCAATCTTCGCAGCCCGTTCGCGAAGATTGGCGAGCCCTGGAGCATCCTCGGCCCCCTGCTCGCCGTCCAGTGGCTCGCCCTCGCGGTGTTCGCGGCGGCAGCGGCGCACAACGGCTGGCTGTACTACCAGGGCGGCGACCAGTCCTACTACTGGACCGACGCGCACCTCCTGTCGCAGTGGACGCTGCCGGTCGCCCTGGTCGGCTACGCGTGGTCGTACCTGCTGATCCCGGTCGCGTTCCTCGCCGGCTCGAACGTCCTCTCGGGGCTGCCGGTGGTGATCGTGCTGAACGCGCTGATCCTGCTCCCGGTCGCGCTGCTCTGCGTGTACGGGATCGCCACCAGGATCGCCGGGCGAGTGTTCGGATACTGGGCGGCCGCGCTCTGGATCGTCATCCCGTACGCAACGATCCCGATGTTCGACCAGCGCTACCACGAGAAGTACGTCGACATCACGCTGCCGCAGTCGCTCGGGCTGACCGTCCTGGCGGACTTCCCCTCCACCGTCATCCTGCTTGTCACCGCCTGGCTGCTGGTCCGCGCGCTCGACACGCGCGACTGGACGGACGCGGTGCTGGCCGGCCTGGTCGGCGGCTTCGCGATCGGGCTCAAGCCGTCGAACGCGCTCTTCTTCGGCGCCGCGGTGCTCTGCCTGCTGGTCGCGGCCCGGTGGGTGCAGACGGCGGCCCTCCTGGCGGCGCTGGTTCCGGGTCTCTTCCTGCTCGCGCTCTGGAAGCAGCGGGGGCTGGGCGAGCTGCCGGCCTTCGCGTCGATGGGCGGCGGCGGGAGCATGGCGGCGATCGGCCCCGACGTGCCGGTGGCCTCGCTCCTCTCACCGATCCACCGCTACGTCAACCTGGACTGGCACCACCTGCACCAGAACATCGACGGCGTCCGCGAGTTCTTCTGGGCGGTGCGCCCGCTCGAGTTCGTGCCGCTCGCAGGCCTGCTCGCGATCGGACGCCGCTCCTGGCCGAAGGCCGTGCTCGTCTTCGGCTGGTTCATCACCTTTCTCGTGCTCAAGGGCACGGACGAGAAGGCGAACATCGAGGACGCGAGCTTCTTCCGCCTGCTGATGCCGAGCTTCCCCGCGTTCCTGCTGCTGCTGGCGTCGATCCCGCTGCTGGTGCCCGCCTTCTCGTGGTCGCGAAGGGTGCTGCCCGACCCGGTGCCCGCGCTGGCGACGCGGCGCGTCGGACGTCGCACACTCGCAGTCGCCGCCGCCCTCCTGGTCGTACTGCCGCTGCTGTTCGTCGCCGGCACGACGCCGCAGAGCACGGCCGAGGCGGTGTCGTACCCGTTCCAGGACGTCTACGTACCGGTTCGCGACCTCGGGTTGAAGGTGACGCAGACCGGTGGCAAGCAGGTGCTGACCTGGAACCGCCCGTACGACGGGAAGACGCAGGTCTTCTACACGATCCTCCGCGCGCGTCCGGTCGCGCCGGATCCCTCGTCGAACGGCGACCGCAAGGCGATCGAGGGGCTCGCCTGCCGCGACCGACAGCACGGAGCGCCCCTGAACTGCCTGCTGTACATGAACCATCTCTCGAGCGTCCCGCAGGAGCGGTACGTCGACCGGGCGCCGCCGGGCCGCTGGACGTACCGGGTCGGCATGACCGCCAACTGGAAGAACGACCTCTCGCTCGGCGACATCATGATCGTCAGCACGCCTGTCACGGTGAACGTCGCCGGATGAGCGTCGCTCGGCTACCCCTCGCTCCCGTGGGGGAAACCATGTTTCCCCCACGGACCCCCTTCTTCCAGCGGCCGACTTCCTCGGGGAACCTCCCGGTTCCCCTGGGCCCCCTCCCCGCTCACAGACCAAAGATAGGTCTATGAGCAGGCTCACGCTCGCCTACCGCCTGGCCGCGGCCGGCGGCTGGCTCGGATTCATCTGGGCGACGACGCACTGGTACTCGTGGCAGCAGACGATCGACCTGCTGTTCGGCTCGGACGCCCAGGAGTACGAAACGATCGCGAGGGCGGCGCCGGGGTTCCCGGACGAGGCGCTGCCCTCGCAGCACGCGAACCGCTTCGTGCCGCACTACCTCGTCGGGCTCGGCTCGGATGCCTTCCACGTGGGCGACCGGCACCTGTACTACGTGTGCGCCTTCGCGCTCCTGCTGGCGATCCTCGTCGTGCTCGACCGGCTGCTTCGTCCCTTCCGGCTCGGCCGGATCGAGTGGGCGCTCTGCGTCGGCGCGCTGATCACGAACCCGTACCTGTACCGCTTCCTCGCGCTCGCGCCGGGGCGGCTGGCGGACTCGGTGTTCATCATCGGCGGCGCGCTCGCGCTCCTAGGGCTGCTGCGGGCGAATCCGTGGCTGCTCGTCGGTGGGCTGGTGGTGGCGACCCTCGGGCGCAGCGAATCGGTGTTCTCGCTCGCGGTCCTGGCGCCGATCGGTGTGCTCGTCTCGCCCGACTGGCGCCCGCTCGCGCCGGCGCGCCGGTGGGTGACCGCAGCCGCGGCACTGCTCGTCCCGCTCTGCGTCTACGGGCTGGTCGTGATCGCGGACGACAGCTTCTCGCGGCGCGACCATCCCGGCTTCTGGGGGCTGACGATCTTCGGCGATCTCCGCGACCTCCCGGGGAGCGCCGGGACGATCGGCCTGCACGGCTCGCGGGTGGTGATCGGGGTCGTCGGCGCCGCGGCGCTGATCGCCGGCGCGCTCGTCGCGCGCCGGCGCGCACGGCCGCCGGGGAAGCTGCCGTTCGCCTTCTGGGCGTCGCTCGTCGCCGGGATCGCCGTCTCGGGCGAGGCGCTGATCCTCAGCCCGGGGTTCATCCACGGAAACTCGCCGTTGCTGTCCGCCCTCGGCGCGGTCTTCTTCGTCGTCGCCGCGGGGGCCGCGCTCAGAGGCTGGGCCCTGAGCGCGCGCGCCGGCGCGATCGGGGTCGTCGGCCTCGCGGTCGTCTCGCTCCACCACCGCTTCAGCACGATCAGCCCGGTGTCGACGCCGGGGCGCTACGCGGGGCTGGCCGCGATCGCCGCGCTTGCGGTCACGGTCGCTGTCGCCACCGGCGCGCGGCCCCGACGCGCGGTCTGACAGGAAAATACGGTTCAGGCGGCCATGGGCTGCTCCAGGGTGACGCGGTGGCCGAGCCCTTCGAGTTGGCGGATGAGGTGTTTGGTGGCGCGTTCGGGGTCGCGTTTGCGGAAGTAGTCGCCGCCGAGGTCGCGGTAGAGCTCGCCGGTGGTGAGCATGTGCCAGCAGATGCAGATGAGCGAGTGTTTGACCGCGCCGAGCGCCTTCTTGTGACCGCGGCGCGGCTTCAGCCGGGTGTACTGCGCGGCCAGGTAGCTGTCGGTGCGGATCGCTGCGAGCGCTGCCTCCTCGAGCGTCCAGTCGAGCCACTTGGAGCCTTTGCGGGTGCGGCCGGAGCGGCGACGGCCGGCCGATTGGTCGTTGCCGGGGCATTGGCCGGCGAAGGAGGCGAGGTGCTTGGCGGTCGGGAAGACGCCCATGTCGGTGCCGATCTCGGCGATGATCGACTCGGCGCCGCGGCGTTGGATGCCGGGGATCGTGCAGAGCAGCTCAACCGCGGGTGCGAAAGGGCGGATCTGCTCCTCGATCGCCTCCGAGAGGCGGTCGATCTGCTCGTCGAGGAAGTCGACATGGGCGAGGATCGCCCCGATCCAGGTCGCGTGCAGCTGGTCGAAGCGGCCCTCGAGCGATTCCCGAAGCGCCGGCAGCTTCCGGCGCAGACGGCCCTTCGCGAGGTCGGCCAGGATGGCGGGGTCGCTGGTGCCGGCGATCAGCGCATCGAGCATCGCCCGGCCGGAGGCGCCGAGGATGTCGGTGGCGACGCAGTCGAGCTTGATCCCGGTGTCCTCCAGCGCCTTGTGCAGCCGGTTCGCCTCCCGCGCGCGCTCCTGGATCTGCGCCTTCCGGTAACGAGTCAGGTTCCTGAGCGCCCGGATCGGCTTCGGCGGCACGAAGCTCGCCCGCAGAAGGCCAGCCTCGGCCAGCTGGCAGAGCCAGGCGGCGTCGGAGACGTCGGTCTTGCGCCCGGGGACCTGCTTGACGTGGCGGGCGTTGACCAACAGCAGCGGGAAGTCGTCCTCGAGGATCGCCCACACCGGCTTCCAGAACACGCCGGTCGCTTCCATCACCACCTGCTCGACGCGGTGCGCGGCCAGCCAGTCACGCAGCGTCAACAGCCCGCGCACGGTCGTCGGGAACTCGGCCACGTGCTGCTCGCGCCCGTTCCCCTCCACCGCGGGCACGCGCACGCAGACGGTCACCTGCGCCTTGTGCACATCGAGCGCCGCCGGCCGTTCAACGATCGTCTCCACGAGACCTCCTCGGGATCGAAGGAACCAATCGTCGCCCAGGGGCCTCGGAAGACTGGCGAGTCTGACAGGCGTGCTCGTGGCAACAGTCCGGAGCTCCGGCGAGACCCGCACGCCAGACTAGCCTCGGGCTCAACCGGCACCAAGAGCAACGACGGCGTCACGGGCGACCCGCCGATCATCCACCATTTTCATTCGCCCGCGCGCGCCCGCCGACGGGCATGGTGACTAGCCCCGTTCGCGGAGCTGCTGCTCGAGCAGCGCCAGACGCTGCGCAAGCACGGTGTTCTGGTCATGGAGCTTGGAGATCACTGTCGAGTAGTGCAGGAGCACGAGCAGGACGAACAGCGCGCCGACGGCGAACAGCACCGCAGGCGGGTACGTCTCGATCCCGACCCACCCGGCGATCGTGTTCAGGCCCGAGCGCCAGAGCGAGAGAGCGAGCAGCACCACGCCGGTGAGCAGCCAGAGCAGCGCGTAGCGCTCGCGGAGTCTGCGCGAGCGGATCAGCTCGAGCACGACCAGGATCAGCACCACCGAGGCGATCGCGGCGACGATGGAGACGACGAGCGGGGTCATTTCACCTCCTCCAGTAAGCGTGGGGGAACCCCTGGTTCCCCCACGGGCCCCCTCCTTGCGAGCGTGAGCGCCGTGACGACGGTTGCGGAGCCGACCCTCGACGGGGTGATGTCAATCGACGATCCCCGAAAGCGTGACGCCGCCGCGGCCGCCATGTCGGCCGCGGCGGCATCGACCTGCGTAGCCCCGGTCACTGCTCACCGAGTGGTGTCACGTTCTTGCGGAACAGCCCGACGAACAGGGCGAGCATCACCTTGACCATGTAGTAGACGGAGGCGAGCGCGCCGATCGACGACTGGCCCGCAGCACGCTCGCGCATCTGCACCGGCACCTCGATCATCCGCAGCTCGTGCTTGTGCACCATCAGCGCGGCCTCGACCTCGGGGTAGTCGTGCGGGTAGTCGGCGGCGAACAGCGCGATCGCTCTTCGATTCATCGCCTGGAAGCCCGAGGTTGGATCGGTGATCCGCCGCCGGACCAGGATCGAGACCGTCCAGGCGAGGATCGAGATGCCGAGCCGGCGCGTTCGCGAGGATCGAAAGCTGTCGCCCTCCAGGGTCTCGCGGAAGCGAGACCCGATTGCGATGTCGGCCTCGTCGGCGAGGATCGGCTCGAGTAGCAGGCCGAGCTGCGCCGGGTCGTGCTGGCCGTCGCCGTCGACCCGTACGGCGAGCTCGAAGCCGTGCTCGAAGGCGTACCGGAAGCCGGTCTGGACGGCCCCGCCGATCCCCAGGTTGAACGGCAGCCGGACGACGTGGGCCCCGAGCCCCGTTGCAACGCCGGCGGTGCCGTCGGTCGAGCCGTCGTCCACCACCACCACCTCGAAGTCGGGGTCGAAGGCGCGAATCTCCTCGATCACCGCCGGGATGCTCGCCTCCTCGTTGAAGGCCGGCAAGATCGCGATCCGCTTGACCGCGAGCGGCGGCGAGGTGGGCCGCCGCGTCTCGGTCGCCACCTCAGCCACGGACGGCCTCCGGCACCCCCAGTCCGAGCAGGTCGAGCACCCGTCGCGCTCGATGGAGGAAGGTGTGCTCGTCGAGGGCCCGCTCGCGAGCGGCGCGGCCCAGCTCCTCCGCCTGGGCAGGATCGTCGAGCAGCCGTGCGTAAGCGTCGGTCGCCTGGTCGGCGTTCTCGACGACGAGCAGCTCGGAGTCCGGCTCGAACCAGCGCTCGATGCCGTCGTGTGGGTTGGACACGATCGTCGCCCCGGTCATCGCCAGCTCGAACGGCCGCGAGGTGGACGAGGCGTGGACGGACGCGTGTGCGCGCCGGGTGACGTTCAGGTTGATCCGCGCGGCCGAGATCGCACGCGAGAATACGTTGAAGGGCACGTCGCCCGCGAGGCGGGCGCGACCGATGTCGCCGCGGAAGTCCTGTCCGCCGAGCGAGAAGTCGGCGTCCAGGCGCCGGCTCGGCTCGCCGATCATCGCCTCGGTCCACTCAGCTCGGAACTTGTCGCCGTAGCCGTAGAAGAACACGTCGGTCTCCTTGTCGACCGCGTGCGGCCGGAAGAGCTCGGGGTCCGCCCCCCAGAAGACCGCCTCGGCGCGGCGGGCGCCCAGCTCGAGCAGCCGGCCGAGACCGCCCTCCGAGTTGGACAGCACCAGGTCGTACTCCGACGGGTCGGCGCCGAAGTAGTAGTTGAACCCGGTGTCGTGACCGCCGAACTCGGGGAGGCTCATCGGCACGTCGCCGTCGTAGAAGACGACCGGGACGCCGAATCGCTCGCGCAGCAGGGTCGGGATGCCGCGAAGGTGGCTCATCGGGACGGTGAAGACGACGACCGCGTCGACGTCGCGCTCGCGCTCCAGGAGCCCGACCAGGTGGTTGCGCCAGCGCGGCGTCACCCACCGCCAGATCGCCTGGCGGACAAGCCGGTCGGTGTCGCCGGGGTCGCTCTCGGCCCGCCGGAGGTACCTGTCCCCTTTCAGGCGCGCGACGAAGTCGCGCGCCTTCGAGAACGCCTCACCCTCGCGGTAACAGGGGTTCGGCGCCGTCCGCCACCACGGCGACTCGACCGGCCGGCCGCGGTACGGCGTGACGATCAGGTCGCAACCGGCCTGGTGCAGCCCCTTCCAGAGCTGCCACCACGCCGGTGTGCACCCGTAGCGGAAGTCGAGGTCGACCGCGGACGCGACCGCGAGGATCTTCGGCGCCTTCACCGGGGTTCAGTATGGAGATCAGGCGGGAAGGACCGCCACGTCGTAGACCGCGAGTGCCCGGTCGGTCGTGATGAGCGTGAGCCCCTCGAGCTGCGCCTGCGCGACGAGCATGCGATCGAACGGATCCCCGTGATGCCGGGGCAACGCTCCTGCGGCAAACGCATGCTCCCAGGTGATGGCAAGCGACTCGAATCGCGCAAGGTCAAGCTCGGCGCGCAGGTTGTCAGGCGGCACGTCGAGCTTTCCCAGAGCCCGTTTGATCGCTGCCTCCCAGACGGAGACGGCGCTCACCGCGACCCGCACGGCCGGACTCCTGATCGCCTCGAGCGTCGAGGCCCGGAGCTTCGAGGGTGTGCCGAGAGCCCACAGCATCGCCTGGGTGTCCAGCAGGAAGCTCAGAGCTCGATGTCCTCCGAGTCCTCGAAAAGCGCGATCAGCTCCTCGTCCGGTTCGTCGAAATCGTCGGCAATCCAGATCTTCCCGGCGAGCCCGCCGAGCTTGCGCGGCTCCCTCGGCTCGTACTTGACGAGCCTTGCCACCGGGTTGCCGGCCCTCGCGATCACGATCTCCTCGCCTGCGACGACCTTCTCCACGAGCTTTGAGAGCGTCGACTTCGCCTCGTGCATGTTGACGATTGTGGCCATGTCCAAGTTAGCTAGTTTAGCTAATCAAGAGCGTAGCAGACCCTCGCTTCCGTCCGGTACCGGAACGGAAACGGCGACTCGGGCTGCGCCTCGCCGAGGGCGCGGAGGCGCGCCAACACCTCGGCCTGCTCGTCCTCCGGGAGCCGTGCGACGTACGAGACAGTGCCCATCCGCTCCGCGAGGCCCTCTGCGTCGAACCACTGCTCGTGCGTGGCCGAGAGCTCCTCGGCGGGGCCGAAGAGCGGGCTCGCCTCGAGCACTGCGATCCAGCGGTGCATCTCGGCCGCGGCCGGCAGGTAGGGGCCGACGATCTCCTGGATCCGTTGCTGGAAGGGATCGGACAGGTCGCGGCCGTTTCCGAGCGTCGCGAGCGCTCCGCCGGCCCTCAGCACGCGGTAGATCTCCGGGAGCGCGGGGTCGGGGTCGAACCAGTGGAACGCCGAGGCCGCGACGATCGCGTCCGCCGAGTCGTCGTCGAGCGGCAGCTCCTCCGCCGAGCCGGCCAGCGCCTCGGCCCCCGGCACCACGGCCTCCAGCTGCGCACGCATCTCGGGCAGCGGCTCGACCGCGATCACGCGCGCGCCGGTGGGGACGAGGTCGCGCGTCAGCTTGCCGGTACCTGCTCCCAGATCGACGACCGTCGTCCCCGCCCGCAGGCCGAGCCGGTCGGCCAGCCAGTCGACGACCTCCTGCGGATAGCCGGGACGCCGGCGTTCGTAGCTCTCGGCGACCGTAGCGAACGCGGCAGAGGACGAGCGGTCGAAGCTCAGTACGCGCCCCTGCTGGCGATCACGGCGGGGACGGTCTTCGCCAGGATCGAGATGTCGAGCCAGATCGACCAGTTCTCGAGGTAGAAGAAGTCGAGCCGGACCAGGTCGTCGAACGACAGGTCGGAGCGCCCGGAGATCTGCCAGAGGCCGGTCATCCCGGGCAGGACGTTGGAGCGCTTGCGGTGCCAGTCCTCCAGCAGCGCGTGGTCGCGCAGCGGGAGCGGGCGCGGACCGACGAGGCTCATCTGCCCGCGGACGACGTTGAGCATGTTCGGAAGCTCGTCGATCGAGAACCGGCGGAGCAGCCTGCCGACCCGGGTGACGCGCGGATCGTCGCGGATCTTGAAGAGCGCGCCCTCGGCCTCGTTCGCCTGCTCGAGCGCGGGCTGCTGGTCGGCCGCGCCGGCCACCATCGTCCGGAACTTGATCATCCCGAAGGTCTGCTCGCCGAGGCCGATGCGGGAGTCGCGGAACAGGACCGGTCCGCGCGAGGTCAGCTTGATCGCCGCGGCGATCGCGAGCCAGAGCGGCATCCCGACCACGATCACGACGGCGCTGACGATCAGATCGAACGCGCGCTTCACAGCCCACTGCGCCCCGACGAACACGGGCGGGCGCAGCTCGAACAGCGGCACCCCCTGGCCCGGCACGTACTCGCCGCGCTGCACAAGCAGTTCGGTCGTCTTCGGTGCGATCCGGACCTTGACCGCAGAGCGGTGCGCGAACTCGACGATCTGGAGCAGCTGGCGCTCGGAGTAGTCGGAGTCGGTGACGATCAGCTCGTCGGCAGGGTGTTGCTCCAGCACTGCCCGCAGGTCGTCCAGCTCCCCGAGCTGCGGCAGCGCCCGCGTCGGGTTGGCCGCCCCGCTCACGACTCCCACGAAGTCGTACTCGATGCCGCCGCGCACGGAGCCGAGCGTGCGCAGGAGGTGGTCGAGGTGGTCGCCCTCGCCGACGACGATCGCGCGCCGCCGCACGCCGAGGACGTGCAGCGCCTCGCGGCTGATCGCGTCGTAGCTCGCGCGCAGGAGCCCATCCAGCACGATCGTGATCGCGAGTGTGGTCGGGATGATCCCGAAGGTGGTGAAATCGTGGCCGGTGCCGAGCCCGAACGCGAGCACGAGCAGCGTGACGACGATCAGCGACGAGACGATCCGACCGAACCCCGCGCGCCGCTCGCGCTCCGCGTACAACCCCGCCTGCCAGAAGACGAGCACGGTGACGAGCACGACGAAGGGCAGCCAGTTCCCCTCGGCGGTCCAGAGGACGCCCCAGAGGATCGGCGAGTGGCCGTAGTAGACCTCGCGAAGCGCGAGCGCTGCGTAGAGCGCGAACCCGACGGCGACGAGGTCGATTGCGACCAGGGCGACGACGCTCGCGGCGCGGAAGAGGAGGTTGCGCAGCGGGCTGGAGGCGAGCAGGTAGGGGCGGCTGCGCCTGATGTCGCCGCCGACCGGCGCGCCGGTGGTCTCCCTCGCGCCGGGAGCGGCAACGTCGGCCGGCGGGGCTTCCTTTGTTGCCACGGCCGATCGAGTTTACCCGCGTCGCCTTCTGGCACTCTTGCCCGGTGGGCCGCCTGGAGCAGATCGAGCAGGTCTACCGCGCCCACCACGAGGCGCGGCGGCCGAAGGACTTCGTCTTCTGCGGCCCTGAACGCCTGGAGATCTTCCGTGCGTGGGTCGGCACCGGCGGACGCGTGCTCGACGTCGGCTGCCGGTTCGGAGCCCTCACTCGTGCCTACGTGGAAGGGAACCAGGTCGTCGGAATCGACGTCGACCGCGAGGCGCTCGCGGAGGCGGCCAAGCTCGGGATCGAGCCGGTCTGGGCCGACGCGGCCGAGCCGTTCCCGCTCGACGACGAGAGCTTCGACGTCGTCGTCCTCGGCGAGCTGCTCGAGCATCTGCCGATGCCGGAGCGCACGATCGCCGAGGCCCGCCGCGTCCTGCGGCCGGGCGGCCGGCTGGTCGGTTCGGTGCCGAACGCCTTTCGGCTCAAATCACGGCTCGTGTTCCTGGCCGGGCGGCCGCCCGAGTCCGACCCGACCCACCTTCACCTGTTCTCACCGCCGGCCGTGCAGGAGCTGCTCGCCGGCTTCGACCAGTTGCAGCTGCGCTTCGTCGCCGGCCGGCTGACGCGGCTCCACCCGCGCCTCTTCGCGAACGACATCTGCTTCAGGGCCCGGAAGCCGCTGCGCTGAAGTCGAGCTCCTGCTCGGCTTGCAGGCGGTCGAGGCGCTCGGGCCTGCGGCGGCGGCCGATGATCCGCAGCGCCCACTCGAGCGCGCGCGCCCGGCGGCGGTCGAGCAGATCCGTGTCGTGGAAGTACACGTGCACGTAATCGGGCAGGCGTTGGAGCGCCGCGCGCGCAGCCATCCCGAGCGAGTGCGTGGCGGGGAGCTCGAGCAGGTGCGCGTCGCCGACGCGGAGCCGTGCCGGCTCTGCCAGGGCGAGCCGCGGCTCGTCCGGCGTCAGGTACGAGGGCCGGAAGGCGGTCGCAGTGCAGTCGGCGAGGCCGAGCTCGGCGAGCACCGCCGCCACGTCCTCCGCCATGTACCAGCCGCCGCCGGCGAAGAGTCGCGGACGCAATCCGCGCTCGTGGAGCCAGGCGACCTGCTCCCGAACGCGCGCCGCCGGGTCGCCGCCCGCCGGCCGCGCCTGCTCCGGCCTGCCCCAGTGCGTGTGCAGCCCGAACGGGCCGTTCGCGGACGCGATCCGCGCCCGCGCGAGCCAGAGCGACTCGCTCTCGCCGGCACCGGGGTCGGGCGGGCGAACGAGCGCGGCGATCTCGAACCCACCCGGGCGCCGGGCCTGGAGGGCCGCGAACGCCTGCCAGGCGGCGTCGTCCAGCGACCGCTCGACGTGACAGGAGGCGACGGCACAGGCAAGGGCCACGTCGCCATGATCGCCTAGGCTGGACGGTCGTGTGCGGGATCTGCGGACTGCTCACTCCCTCGGGGCAGCCCGACCCGGCGCTCGTCGAGCGGATGACTGCGGCGCTCGTGCATCGCGGTCCGGACGAGGGTTCGGTCGACGCGTTCGGCCGCTGCATCCTCGGGCACCGCCGGCTGCAGGTGATCGACCTCGCCACCGGCAGCCAGCCGGTCGCGAACGAATCCGGCGATGTCGTCGCGGTCTTCAACGGCGAGCTCTACAACTTCCGCGAGCTGCGGGCCGAACTGAGGGGCCACGAGGTACGCGGCTCCGGCGACACGCCGGTGATCCCGCACCTGTACGAGGAGTCCGGGCCCGGCTTCGTGTCGCGGCTGGAGGGGATGTTCGCGTTCGCGCTCTGGGACGCCGCCCGCGAACGGCTGGTGCTGGCGCGCGACCGGATCGGCAAGAAGCCGCTGCTCTGGACGCGACTCCCGGACGGGACGCTCGCGTTCGCGTCCGAGCTGAAGGCGCTGCTCCTGTTGCCGGGTGTCTCCCGTGAGCTCGACCCCGCGGCGCTCGACGCCTACCTGGCGCTGCAGTACGTGCCGGCGGGCACGGCCCTGCGCGGAGTCGAGAAGCTCTGGCCCGGGCACGTGCTGGTCGCCGAAGGCGGAGCAGTGCGGGTGGAGCCGTACTGGTCGCCGGAGCCGCGAACAGAGGAGCGCGGCGACGCGGAGTGGCTCGAGCGCGTCCGGGAGACGGTCGGCGCGGCCGTTCGCCGGCGGCTGGTGGCCGACGTGCCGCTGGGTGCGCTGCTGTCGGGCGGCATCGACTCGAGCGTCGTCGTCGCCGAGCTGGCGCGCGCCGGGGGCCGCGTCCGCACGTTCACGATCGGGTTCGGCGACGAGCGCTACGACGAGCGTGCCTACGCCCGCGCCGTCGCCGAGCGGTACGGCACCGAGCATGAGGAGCTCGTGGTCGATCCTGATGTGACCGAGCTTCTCCCCCGGCTCGCGCGGACATTCGACGAGCCGCTCGGCGACGAGGCGGCGCTCCCGCAGTTCGTGGTCAGCGAGCTGGCGCGGCGGCATGTGACGGTCGCGCTCACCGGCGACGGCGGCGACGAGGCATTTGCGGGCTACGAGCGGTACGCGGCGGTCGGGCTCGCGGATCGGGTGGCGCTGCCCGGGGCAGGCCCGGCCGGCCGCGCGCTTCGCTGGGCGGGTCGCGGCGAGCCGCGGTCACGCGCGAACCGCGCGGGCCGGCTCCTGGAGGCCGCCGCGCTCCCGCCGCCCGCGCGCTACGGGCGGCTGGTGGAGGTCTTTCCGGCCGCGCTGCGGGCGGATCTGTGGGATCCGGGCTTCCTCGCGGTGCCGGTTCCTGCCTGGGAGCTCCTCGGTGCCTCCGGACAAGGAATCTCGGGCCTTCAGCTCCTCGACATCCGCACGTACCTCCCCGGCGACCTGCTGCTGAAGGCGGACCTCGCCTCGATGGCGCACTCGCTGGAGGTTCGCTCGCCGCTGCTCGACCACGCCGTGCTCGAGCTCGGCGTCTCGCTCCCCGACCGGCTGAAGGTCGACGGCCGCCGCGGCAAGATCGCGCTCCGCCGCGCGTTCGCCGACTCGCTCCCTCCGCTCGTCGCCGGCCGGGGCAAGACCGGGTTCGGCGTCCCGATCGCGCGCTGGTTCCGCGAGGACCTGCGGACGCTCGCCGGCGACGTCCTGCTCGACGAGAGAGCCCGCGGAAGAGGCCTCTTCAAACCGGGTGCGGTCGCGCAGCTGTTGCACGAGCACGTCTCCGGCCGCGCGGACCACGCGCACCGGCTCTGGTGCCTCCTGATGCTCGAGCTCTGGCAGCGCGAGCACATAGACGCCGCCTCGCCCTCAGCGGTCGCTGCGTGACCCGCCGCCCCTGGCTGATCGTCGCCGTTGTCGCGGCGGTGCCTCGGCTGGCCGTGCTCCTGGTCGAGCGCAGCGACATCCTGACCGCGTTCACCGAGAAGAGCGACGACATCGCGCAGGTGTTCCTCAGGACCGGCACCTTCGGGTTCGTCCCGGGCCACCCGACGGCGTGGACGCAGCCGCTGTACGCGTGGTTCCTGATCCCGATCTACTGGATCTTCGGCCGGTCGTGGTGGGCGGTCGGGCTGATCCAGATCGCGGTCGCGGTCGGGACGGCGCTCCTCGTCTACGAGGTCGGGCGGCGGTTCGTGTCGAAGCGGGTCGGCCTGGTGGCGGCCTGCGTCGCGACGCTCAACCCCTACCTCGTCTGGCACGACGTCCACGAGAACCGCGAGATCCTCGACCAGTTCCTCGCGGTCGCGATCGTGCTGCTGACGATGATCCTGGCGGGCCGTCGGTCGCTCTGGCTCGGGGCCGTCCTCGGCGTCGCACTCGCGGTGGCGATCCTCGGCAACACGCGCCTCCTGTTCCTGCCGCTGATCTGCTGCGCGTTCCTGGTCGGCCGCGAGCGGCGCACCTGGGCGGTCGCCGGCGTCGTGCTCGCCGGCTGCGCGCTGGCGCTCGTGCCCTGGGTCGTGCGGAACAAGGTGTCGGTCGGGTGCTTCACGCTGACGACGGATACCCGGGCCCTCTGGAAGGCCAACAACCCGAACACCTACGCGACCCTCGCCGCCGGCAAGTGGATCGACGACGTGCCGCCGCTCCCGAACGAGCCGCCGACGCCGGAGTTCGCCGGGGCGTACTACCAGGTCTACGGCAAGGTCCTCCCCGTGGACGAGTGCGCGCGGATGCGCTTCTACCGCCGTCTCGTGCTCCAGTTCTGGCGCGACCATCCGGGCGAGAAGGCGAAGCTGGCGGGGCAGGCGTCGTGGATGCTCTGGGACCCGCAGGCGATCCGGACCGAGGGGCGCGCCGAGTCTGGCGGCGGCGTCGACGTGCTGCGTCAGTGGGCGCAGCCGGCTTACTCGGTCGCGCTGTTCGTGCTGGGGATCCTCGGGGTGTGGCTGCTGCCGGGACGGCTGGCGCTGTTCGGAGTGGCGCTGCTCGCGTACCAGACGCTGGTGGCCATGGGCTTCGCGGGCGCAACCCGCTACCGGGTGCCGTGGGACTTCCTGATCGCGCTGGCCGCCGCCGCCGCGGTGTGGTGGGCGGTCGACCGGCGGAGACGGGACGCGCCGTGAGGGTCGTTCACCTCCACCGGATCCGGGGCATCGGCGGCTCCGAGCGGCACCTGCTCACGCTGCTGCCGGCGCTGGCCGAGCGCGGGGTCGAGCCGGTGTTCCTCGGGCTCGACGATCCGGGCTGGCCGGTGGAGCCGTTCTACCGCGAGCTCGGTGTCGAGTCTGTGCGGCTCGGGTGCCCGCGCGACCTGGATCCCGGGCTGCTGCGACGCGTCCGGCGGGAGCTGGCGCAGCTGCGGCCGGACGTCGTCCACACGCACCTCGTGCACGGGGACGTCTACGGGGGGCTCGGCGCAGGGAAGGTGCCGGTGGTCTCGACCAAGCACAACGACGACCCGTTCCGCCGCGGGCCGTTCCGGCATGTCGAGCGGCTGCTGACGCGGCGGGCGTCACGGGTGATCACGATCTCGGCGGCGCTGCGTCGGTACTGCATCGACGAGGTCGGACTGCCGGCGGAGAAGATCGAGGTCGTCCACTACGGGCTCGACGAGCTGCCCGTGCCGTGGGGCGAGGGTCCCGAGGTACCGCTGCCGGAGGACGCACGCCTGCTGCTCTGTGTCTCGCGGCTCGCGGAGCAGAAGGGCGTCGACGTCGCGGTGCGTGCGCTCGGGCCGATCAGGGAGGCCGAGCCGCGGGCGGTGCTGGTCGTGCTCGGCGAGGGGCCGGAGCGACCGCGGCTCGGGGGGGACGGTGTGTTCCTGCCGGGCCGCGTGGGCGACGTGGCGTCGTGGTACCGCCGCGCCGAGCTGCTCGTCCACCCGGCGCGCTGGGAAGGCTTCGGGCTCGCGCTGCTGGAGGCGATGCTGGCGGCGAAGCCGGTGGTGGCGACGCGCGTGAGCGCGGCGCCCGAGCTCGTCGTCGACGGCGAGACCGGGGTGCTCGTGCCGCCGGACGACGCGGCCGGGCTGGCCGCCGCCGTCCTGGGACTGCTGGCCGACCCGGCGCGGGCGGCGGCGGCGGGGGAGGCCGGCCTGGCGCGGGCGCGGAGCGAGTTCTCGGTGGCGAAGATGGCCGAGCGGACGACCGCCGTCTACGCGGCAGTCAGGGCAGAGCGGTAGAGGATCTCGGTCCGGTCGACACAGCGCTCCTCGAGGAAGTCGGTGAGTGCCCGGTCGCGGCCGGCGCGGCCCATCCGCGCCGCCACCTCGAGGTCGCCGGCCAGGCGGACGATCGCCTCGCGCAACGGCTCGGCCTCGCCGGGAGCGACCAGGATGCCCGTCTTGCCGTCGCGGACGAGCTCGCCGAGGCCGCCGATCTCGGCCGCGATCACCGGCCGGGCGCGCTCCATCGCCTCCAGCGCGACCATCCCGAAGCCCTCGCCCATCGAGGGGACGACGACGACGGCAGCCTGCTCGATGGCGTGCTGGATCGGAGTGACGTGCCCGAGAAAGCGGACCGCACCGGCGACGCCGAGCTCACGGGCGAGCGCTCGAAGGGCAGGCTCCAGAGGCCCGCGGCCGGCGATGTCCAGCTCCAGCCCCGGGACCTCCTGCCGCGCGGCTGCGAACGCCCGCAGCAGCACGATGTGGCCCTTGATCGGGATCAGCCGCCCGACGCAGAGCAGCCGCGGTGTATCGCCTGCGTACGGCACCGGCTCGCCGTTCGGGGTGATCCCGTAGTGGACGATCTCGAAGCTCTGCTCCTCGAATCCCTCCGTGTCCGCCAGGTAGCGCGCGAGGCCGCGGGAGATGGCGATGTGCACGTGCGCGAGGCTGGCGACGGTGCGGTCGCCGAGCGCGAACGCCCTGCCCTCGCGGAACTCGTTGAAGCCGTGCTTCGTCGAGAAGCGCACGGGCACGCGCGCCAGCAGCCCGGCCATCTGACCGTAGGCGTCGGCGTGGACGAGATGCGTGTGCAGGATCTCGGGCCGGCGGCGGGCCAGGTAGCCGCCGAGCTCGAAGAACGCGAGCGGGTCGACGTCGGCGCGGAGCCGCATCGTGTCGAGCGGCACGCCGGTCGCCTCCAGCGCGCGGGCGAAGTCCCCGGCGCCGGGCTCGTTCTCGTGCAGCATCAGCATCCGGACGTCCCAGCCGCGCTCCCGCAGCCGTGGCAGCAGCGAGAGCAGGTGGGCCTCGGATCCCGAGATCCCTGCGACCTTCTGCAGGTGGAGGACGTGTGTCCCGTTCATGCGTGTCCCACGGAGCGTTGTCCCGGGGACAGTCCCGTTCGCCCACGTTCGGACGCGGCTGCTCCGGATCGGCGCCGGATGGCTGAGCGGTCGGTTGGCCGTTTCGGCCGCGGCCAGGGGACTGTCCCCCGAAATCGGCTGGAACGGGCACGGCGCATCGGGCTCATGTTGCCGCCTCGACCACGGCCGCCGCCCACGACTCGACGGAGTGCTCCGCTGCGACGCGGTCGCGGAGCATCCGACCCAGGGCTTGCCGCTCCTCGGACTTCCGGGCGCCGAGCATCAACAGGCGGTCGGCGAGCGACCGCGGATCGGCGCGGTCGAAACGGAGCTCCTCCGGGAGCAGCGCGTCGAACGCCGGATTGGAGGCGATCGCAGGCGTGCAGGCCGCGCACGCCTCGTAGACCACCTTGTCGGTCGCACCCGCGCGCATGTTGTTGACGAGGACGTCGGCGCGGGCGAGCAGCTCGGGCACCTCGCTGCGCAGCACGGCGTGGCCGAGCTTCACGCGGCGCGCTAGGTCGAGCTCCTCGACCAGCCGCTCCAGCTCGGCGCGGTGCGCCCTCTCCTCGGGGTTCAGCGCCGGCCCGTGTGCCTCCAGGCGGAGGTCGAGCCCGTCGTCGAGCGCGAGACGAACGGCCTGCAGCACGACGTCGAGCCCCTTGGCCGTCGAGTAGCGCCCCAGGACGAGCGTGCGCAGATCGGAATGCGCCGCCTGACCGTCCTCGCAGGCGAACTCGGCGAGGTCGATCCCGTGCCCGATCCCGCGCACCTTCGGCGAGTCGAGCGGGAAGGTACGACGGTCGACACTGAGCACGGCGCTGGAGACCCGCTCTGCCAGCCGCAGCGTACGCGACACGCTCCAGTGCGTGTACCAGAGCAGCACCTTCACGCCCAGCGGGCGCGCGAACGGCGCCGCCAGCACCGCGTAGATCGGGCACATGTGCGCGACCACAGCGGCCGGCTTCGGCCGGTGCGCCACCTCGGCGGCGAGCGCCGACTCGAACTTCGCCCCGCGCCCCGCCTGCGTCCTCGCCCCGAACGACCGGACGCGGCAGTTCTCCGGCAGCACCTCCGGCAGCGCCCGGTCCGCGAGCACGACCACCTCGTCCACCTGGGCTGCGAGCGCCCGCAGCATCGGCACGGTAGCGGCCAGGGCCGGGTGAGCCGGATCGACCTGCTGGGTGACGAAGAGGAGCCTCATCAGTAGTAGTCGGCGTCGCCGAGCGTGAACTGCCAGGCGGCCGGATCGAGATCGAGCGGCCCGTTCAGGCCACGGCCGATCAGGTGCATGGTCAGGTGCGTCGGTGCGAACCCGGCTCTGACGAAGGCGCCTCGCTGGCCCGGCGCCGGCAGCCCGAACAGGAACCGCGACCGCGCCGCGCTCGCCGCACGTCGCAGCAGCCCCGGCACCTCCTTCGGGGGCGCGGCCAGGTCGGAGAGCACCGCAATCGTCCGCGAGCCCATCGGCTTCGACGGCCAGACCACCGCATAGCCGCCGTTCGAGCGGACGATCACGTACAGCCGCGGCGAGTCCTCGTAGCGCCAGCGCAGGTACCGCCCGTCGCGCACGATGTGGTTCCGCCAGCCCGCCGCAGCGTCCCTTTCGACTTCGAGAGGGCCGGACAAGTCGCGGCCCTGCCGGACGACCGGCCGCGCCCAGATCCTGTACTGCGCCACGTCCGACCAGCCGAGCCGGTTGAAGAACATCGGGTTCGTCACCTCGTTGCCGAAGCCGAGCACGACCTCGACCCCCTGCTCCTCGGCCTCCTGGTCGAGCGCGCGCTGGAGCTCGGTGAAGATTCCGCGGCCGCTGGCTGCGGGCGACGTGACTGCGTGGCACGAGAACGAGACGCGCCGCTCCTCGCCGCCGATGACCATCCGCGCGAGCATGTGCGCGCCGACGCCTGCGACCTGCCCGTCGACCAGCGCCGTCCGGAGGATGCTTCCCGCCGGATTCCGCTCGAACCACCACTCGAACTCGTTCGCGGTCAGCCCGCGGTTGCCCCACGCGTCGCCCAGCAGGCGGATGTAGTCGTCGCGATGGGACGCTTCGAATTCGACCAGCCGGTACGAGCTCACTTGCTGGAGGTGCCGAGCGCCGCGTTGAAGATGCGGCGCGCGTGCGTGCCCGCGACCGTGTCCTTGACCGCGATCAGGTCGCACGCGCCGGAGAGGACGAGCTCGAAGGTCCGGGACGGATACGGCTCGACGTTGTAGCGGTGCAGCTGGAGGGGGTCGCTGGCGCGGCCGTTCGAGCCGGAGATCGAGGTGAAGGCGATGTCGTAGCCGGCCTGCTTGAGCAGGCTGAGGTGGACGAGCCGGTAGTGGGCTTCCGAGCCCTTCACGTAGGCGAACGCGCGGACCGGGCGCTGGAGCCGGTCCTCGAGCCGGAGCTTCGAGAGGGTGATCTCGCGCGCCGCCTCGTCGACCTCCAGGTCGGCGAGCGGACGGTGGCCGATCCCGTGCGACTCCACGCGTATCCCCGCGGTCTCGAGCTCGGCCAGGTCGTCCCACGAGAGCGGCGGGTTGACTATCCCGCGCGCGGCCAGGTGCTCGTCGTGCGGCAGGGGGCGGGTGCCGGCGAGATAGCCGACCGGCACGAAGACGACCGCCGGATAGCCGTACTTCTGCAGCACGGGCGCGGCGTTCTCGAGATTGTCGCGGTAGCCGTCGTCGAAGGTGATCAGCACCGCGCCGGACGGGAGCGGCGTCCCGTGCAGGTAGTGGTCGAGCACGGCGTCCAGGTCGACGGGGCGGTAGCCGAGCTCGCCGAGCTGCGCCATCTGCTCGTCGAAGCGGCCGACCGGAACGGTCACCGAGTTCTCGATGATGTCGTTCACCTTGTGGTACATGAGCACGCGGAGCGTCCGCTCCTCGGCACCGTCGACCGCGCCGACGCCGGTCGCGGTCTCGCCGAGGCTGCGGTAGACGCCGTTCTTCAGCGCCTGCTTGATGCGGTCGGCACGCACGCGCCTATCGTAATCCCGCTACCAGCGCCTTCAGCCGTGCCGCGTACTCCTCCGGCGTGGCCGTCCAGTCGTCCGCGCTCGCCCTTGCGCCTGCAGCCAGCCGTTCGGCCAGGCCCATGTCTGCGAGCACCCGGTAGAGGGTATCGGCGAGCGCCGCCGGATCCTGCGGCGGGACGAGCAGCCCGTTCGCGCCGTCCCGGACGAGGTCGACGATGCCGCCGACCCGGGACGCGACCACCGGCCGGCCGCGGCAGAACGCCTCGACCAGTACGCGCCCCATCCCCTCGCTGCGGGACGGCAGCACGAGTACGGTCGCCGCGTCGAGCGCGGCCGCCACTCCCTCGGTGGGAAGCGCCTCCGTCCATTCGGTCCGGCCGGGCAGGTCGGCGACGAGCCGCTCGACCACCTCGCGGCGGGTGCCTCGCCCGACGAGTTGCAGCGTCGCTCCGGGCAGCCGCCCGGCGACGAGACGCCACGCCTCGGCCAGCTCGTCGATCCCTTTGTAGTGCTCGAGCACGCCGACGAACAGCACACGCGGAGGTGCGGGCAGCGGCACGGTCGGCCCGAGAAACGGCTCCAGGTCCATGAACGCGGGGAAGACGGCGGCCGACTCGACACCGTAGGAGCGGACGAGCCCGGTCGTGTAGTCGGAGATCGTTCGCACCGCATCGGCCCGTCGCAGCGCCGAGACCGCGACGCGATCGGCGATGGGGTTGAGCAGCTTGCGTGCCGGCGAGCCGTACAGCCGGGTGGAGGAGCGCCAGTCGCCGTGGACGTCGAGGATCACCGGCGCGCGCACGCCGGACAGCGAGCGGCCGAGCAGGACGAACCACGTCTCGTGCGCACCCTGGACGAGGACCGCCTCCGGATGGGAACGGCGAAGCTCGCGGCGGGTGCGAAGCGGCAGGCCGAGGAAGTAGAGGGCCCCGTCGAGACGGCGCGGCCGGTACGGTCCCGCGAGCTCGAAGACGGCGTCGCCCTTCGGGGCGCCGTCGACGCCGCTCGCCAGCACCCGGACGTCGAACCGCTCGAGGAGAACGTCGAATTTCGCCTGCAGGCTCTCCCCCAGCGGCAGCCGGTACCGCGTCCGGCCGACCAGCAGCAGCCGCGGCTTCCCGCTCACCCGGCCGCCTCCTGGAGGAGCGCCTCCAGCCGGGCGTACACGGGCTCCGGCGCGAACCGCGCGACCGACCCGGGGGCAGCCGCCCGCAGCCGCTTCCGCAACGCCTCGTCGGCGAAGAAGCGGCGGATCGCCGCCGCGAAGGCCTCCGGGTCGCCGGGCGGCACGAGCAGGCCGTTCTCGCCATCCGTGACGATCTCGGCGACCCCGCCGACGCCGGTCGCGATCACCGGCGTCCCCACCGCGAGCCCCTCGATCAGCGAGTGCGGGAAGTTCTCCCAGCCGGACGAGAGCACCTCGGCGTCGGCGGCGGCGAGCAGCTCGAGGACGGTGTCCCGCGGCTGCGCCCCCAGGAAGCGCACGCGGGCGCCGAGACCGAGCTCGACGACGAGGGCGTCCAGCCGTGCGCGGTCCGGCCCGTCGCCCGCGACCGCGAGAGCAATGCCCTCGCAGGCGTCGACCGCCCGCAGCAGGACATCCAGCGACTTCTGGACGGAGAGGCGGCCCGCGAACACGAGCGTCGGCCCCTCGAAGCCGTGGCGCCGCCGCAGCTCGTCGCGCTCGCCGACCTCGGGCACGGCGATCGGGTTCGGCAGCACGACTATCCGTTCTCCCCGGACGAGCTGCCACTCGCCGGCGATGCGGCCGAGCGACGCGCTGGGAATCACATAGCGGCGCGGCCCCCACAGCGTCAGGTCGCGCATCGCCTTCAGCCAGGCCAGGCGCGGGTCGCGGGCGCGCTGAAAGTCCTCGATCGGGAGGCGCGTCAACCCGTAGCGGAACGCGCGCTCGTAGGCGGGGTCGCCGGTGAGCTTGACCACGCTCGGTGTCCGCGCGAGCAGCGAGCCGACGCGGGTGCGGCCGTACATGCCGGTCGAGTAGACGACGTCCTTGCCGCGGGCAGAGCGGCGGACGAGCATCGCGCCGCGCAGGTAGCGCAGAAGGACGGGCTGCGCCCTCGAGATCCAGCGTACGGGGTACGCCCGAGGCGCGGGTGCCGCCGGGGCTGTGGTCACCACCTCCACCTCGTGGCCGCGGCCGCGCAGGAACTCCACCACCTCGGGCGCGTGGCTGGCCGGGCCGCCGACGTCCGGCGGCCAGATCCCGGAGACGACAAGGATCTTCACGAGGGCGCCGCCTGCTGGGCGGCGTGTTCGCGCTGGAGCCTGACGAGCGCGACCAGCCACGCGAGCGCGAACGCCGTCGTCGCGATGAGGACGGCGGCGGCGGCGCCGGTCGCATCCCAGATCGATCCGAAGACGAGCACGAGCGGGATCAACACCAGTGTCTCGACCCCGTGGGTGGCGATGCGCAGCTCGGGGCGTCCGACCGAGACGGGCAGCGACTTCGTCCACGCGAAGACGAGCCCGACCGCGCCGGCGAGCAGCATCAGGCGGGCGGCGTCCGTGGCCGGCTCGTACTTGTCGGTGAACACGATCCGTATCAGCGTCGGCATCCACCAGTACAGGAAAGGGACCGAGACGACCATCGCCACCAGCGCGGCGACGCTGTAGCGTCGCAGGCCGGCGAACACACGCGACCCCGCCCCCGCCTCCCAGTCGCGTGTCTGCTCGGTGATGAGGACGAGCCGTGCCGGCGCGGTCAGTGCGGTCAACCCCGTCAGCGGCGCCTGCCCCGCGCGGAAGTACCCGACCTGCGCCGGCACCGACACCGTCCCCAGCAGGAGCGGCGTGACCGCCGTGCGCAGCGAGACGATGCCCGAGCCGACGCTGGAGCGGATCACGAACTGGACGATCTCCCGGCGGTCGTCGCCGAGCGGCTCGGGCGGCGCGGCCGGGAAGCGGGAAAAGACGCCGACCGCGGCCCGGCCGACCGCGATCGAGCCGGCGATCTGGCCGATCACGAGCCCGATCACCGCGTCGGTGACGCCGTAGCGCGAGCCGATCACGAGCCCGATCGCCCGCAGGAGCTGCGTCAGCAGCGTGTAGACGGCGCGGACGTCGTAGCGGCCGGTCAGGACGAGCGCCGCCCCGGCGGGCGCCTCCGGGATGTACGACAGCGGCAGCAGCGCGGCGAGCAGGAACGGCGTCTGCAGCCCGTTCGCGTTGAACAGCGTGTCCGCAAACGGCGCGACGATCGCGAGCCCGACTGCCGCAAGCAGAGCGCCGAGTGTCTTCAGCGCCATCGCGCGGCGGTAGAGCCGTCGGAGCCGCCCCCATTGCGCGGTGGTCGTATAGCGGAAGCCGTACTTGATCATCGCCTCCTCGACCGTCAGGTCGAGCAGGACCTGGAAGAAGCCGGCGGCGAAGATGGCGAGCGTGAAGTGCCCGTACTCGACCGGGCCGAGCCGGCGCGCCGCCACGATGCTCGCCAGGAACCCGAGTGCCACGCTTCCGTAGAGGCCGAGCGCCGTAGCGGAGCGCCGCCACAGGAGGCGCGTGTGCATCCGGGCGTCCACTATAGTGGCCGCCGGTGGCGGCCCGGACGTCCTTGGGCGGTGAGCGGGGCGTCGCCTTCCCGCGCGCATCGGCCGGCGCCTGGGTGCTCGCGCTGGCTTTCCCGATCCTGCTCGTCCATATCGACTTCCAGCCGGGCTGGGACACGACGATCGGCTCGAGCCATGCGCACATCGTCCTCTCCGACCTGGCTGTTCTCGCCTGTCTGATCGCGGCGCTGGCGGTCGCGGTGCGTGGCGGGCTCGGTCGTCTGCGGGTGGGCGTGCCGGCCTGGATCGCGATCGGCGCGTTCCTCTTCTGGGTGTGCGCGGCGACCGTCTACCCGCTACGTGGCTCCGACCCGTACCCCTGGCACGAGCACGTGGTCACGACCGGGAAGTACGTCGAGTACGCGCTGCTCGCGCCGGCGGCCGTGCTGCTTCTGCGGCGCGTCGACGATCTCATGCTCCTGCTGCTCGTCGTCGTCGCGTCGAGCGCCGTCGCCTCGACGTTCGCGGTGGTGCAGTTCTTCGGCTGGCGGATCGCCGGAGGCTGGCCGGCCGGGTACCGGCAGCCGTCCTTTCTCGGCCACCACGACTTCGCCTCGCTGTCCGGCTTCGCGCTCTCGATCGCGCTGGCCGCGATCGCGCTGCCCGCCTGGCGCATCGACCGCCGGATCGCGGTGCTCGCGGGCCTCACCGGAGTGGTGGGGCTGCTCGTCTCCGGCTCGCTCGCAGCGGCGTTCGGGCTGGTCGCCGCCGGCGTCGTCGCCGCTATCGTCGCCCGCGGGTCGGCGCGCCGCGCTTCGGCGATCCTCGTGATCGCGGTGGCCGTCCTGGGCGGGGTCGTCCTCTTCCGAGGCGGCGACGTGAAGTCGTTCCTCCACTTCGCCGGGATCGGCAAGCACGAGGAGCAGCTCGGCGTCGAGAGCTACGTGCAGCGGACGATGCTCGTCGACTACGGCTGGCGTGTCTTCCTCGATCATCCTCTCGTGGGTGCGGGGTGGCAGGCGTCCAACGACGAGTACGTCTACGGGCCCCTGCTGCCGGTACTGCACCGCAGGTTCCCGAACACGCCACCGCAGGCGTTTCCGTCGCCGGAGCATCCCTACGGCATCCAGAACGCCTACGTCCAGGCGCTGTCCGACCTCGGCGTGATCGGGCTCGTGCTCTTCCTCGGCGCGCTGCTGACGCCGCTCGTCCTCGGCGGGATGCGGTTGTTGCGCGGTCCGCCGGACGCCTCGTTGCTGATTCCGGTCTCGTGGTTGCTGGTGACGATGGGCGTCCTGACCGCGATCGGCCTCGTCGCGGGCATCCCGCTCGACGCCATGCTCTGGATCGCCGCCGGCCTTTGCGCCGCACCGCCGCTCCTCACGCGGCACGCGGCCGCCGGCGAGCGCGCCCCGAGCGCGGACCTCCACCCTGGGTGGGGAGCCGTCCCGCCGCCCTCGACCGGCAACGGTACCGCCGATCTGCGCACGTAGGGCAAACAGCTTCGTGCCAGTTCGGTGCCAACTGCACGGCCCGACGACTCTCTTGCGCCTTTTCCTCCGGTGGTGGTGCCGGCCGGCGCGAAGACAAAGTGGATCCTGTCCCTCCGGGTTCGGAGGAACGACTGTCGAGCGCCAGCAGGCGCTGCGGCGAACACGCAACCGCGAGCCGCGAGCCGGTCGCACAGGCGGCCGTGACGGTACTACCGGAAGGCAGGGACAGGCTGAAGCCTGTCCCTGCTGGGACGAGTAGCGAGCAGTCCTGCGTCGCCGCCGCGGCCGATATGGCGGCCGCGGCAACAAGAACGTCGTGGGCTGCGAACGCATTGGACCGGCGAGCAGCGCCGCCGGCTCCGCAACCCCTTTGCCCACCGACCCGCCGGCAAGGAGGGGGCTCGTGGGGGACCAGGGGTTCCCCACGATAGGCTGGCTCTCCGATGGCGAAGGTGCTCGTCACGGGCGGCGCGGGCTTCATCGGCTCCAACCTCGTCCGCGGGCTGCTCGGGCGCGGCGACGACGTCCGCGTGCTCGACAACTTCTCGACCGGGAACCGGACGAACCTGGAGGGACTCGACGTCGAGGTGGTCGAGGGCGAGCTGCGCAGCTACGAGCGCGTCCACAACGCTGTCCGCGGCACCGAGGTCGTCTACCACCTGGGCGCGCTCGGGTCGGTTCCACGCTCGGTCCAGGATCCGCTGACCTCGAGCGCGGTGAACGTCGAGGGCACGCTGAACGTCCTGCTCGCCGCGCGAGACGAGGGGGTACGCCGGGTCGTGTACACATCGAGCTCGTCCGTCTACGGAAGCAGCGCCGCCCTCCCAGCCCACGAGGACGCCGCGCCGGATCCGCTCTCGCCGTACGGGGTCGCCAAGCTGGCCGCCGAGCGCTACTGCATCTCGTTCTCGCGCGTGTACGAGCGCTTCGAGAGCGTCGTCGTCCGCTACTTCAACGTCTTCGGCCCGCGCCAGAGCCCGTTCTCGCAGTATGCGGCCGTCATCCCGCTGTTCATCACGGCGATCGCGAACGACCGGCCGGTGTCGATCGAGGGCGACGGCGAGCAGCGCCGCGACTTCACCTACGTCGAGAACGTCGTCGACGGGACGCTTCGCGCCGGCGACACCGCGGGCGTCAGCGGCCGGATCTTCAACCTGGCCGCGAGCGCGCCGGCGAGCGTGAACGAGCTGGCCGAGCTGATCGGGACGATCGTCGGCCGTCCCGTCGGGCGGACGAGCGCGCCGCCGCGCGCCGGCGACATCCGGAACTCCTGGGCCGACATCTCCGCAGCACGGAACACGCTGGGCTACGAGCCCTCGGTCGGCCTCGAGGAAGGCCTCCGCCGCACCGTCGAGGCGATCGACCCGCGCCGGCAGGATTAGCTCTGCCCGAAAAACGCGCCCCGATCCGGGTCCTCAGGGCGATCGCCCGCCTGAACATGGGCGGGCCGGCGCTCCACGTCTCGTACCTGTCGGCCGGCCTGCGCGACCGCGGGTACGAGACGATCCTCGTCGCCGGGAGCGTCGGCCAGGGCGAGCAGTCGATGGCCTACGTCGCCGAGGAGCTGGGCGTGCCGGTCGTGACGATCCCGCACCTGCACCGCGAGATCTCGCCCGTCCGCGACCTGCTCGCGACCATCCGCCTGGCCCGGATCATCCGCGTCGAGCGGCCGGCGATCCTGCACACGCACACCGCGAAGGCCGGCGCCGTCGGCCGCGTCGCAGCGCTTCTCGCCGGCCGTCACCGGCCGCCGATCATCGTGCACACGTTCCACGGCCACGTGCTGCGCGGCTACTTCGGCCGCTTCTGGACGGGCGTCTTTCGCCTGCTCGAGCGGTGGCTCGCCCGGATCACCGACACGCTCGTGGCGGTGAGCCCCGAGGTGCGCGACGAGCTCGTCGCCTTCGGCGTCGCCCCGGCCTCGAAGTTCCGCGTCATCCGTCTTGGCATCGAGCTCGACGAGCGCGTTTCCCGTGACGGCGCGGCCCGTGCCGAGACCCGGCGCGTGATGGGGATCGGAGACGAGCGGTTCGTGGTCGGCTGGATCGGCCGGATGACCGCCGTGAAGCGGACCGACGTGGTCCTCCGGTCGTTCCGCCGGCTGAGGGACGACGGCGTCGACGCCGTCCTCTGCATGGTCGGCGACGGCCCCGACCGGCGATCGGTCGAGGACCTGGCGGGCGAGCTCGGGGTCATGCGCGACAGCCTGTTCCCCGGCTACCAGGAGGACGTCGGGCCGTTGTTCGCCGCGTTCGACGTCTTCGTCCTCCCTTCGGGGAACGAGGGAACTCCGGTGACCGCAATCGAGGCGCTCGCGAGCGGCTGCCCGGTCGTCGCCACCCGCGTCGGCGGCGTGCCCGACGTCGTTACCGATGGCGAGGACGGCTTCCTGGTCGAGCCGGGCGACGTCGAGCAGGTGGCGGCGAGACTCGCCCAGCTCGCGAACGACCCTGACCTGCGCAGGCGGATGGCCGCCGCCGGCCGCGAGCGAATGCGGAGCCGCTACGCGGTCGACAGGCTGATCGACGACATCGACCGCCTCTACCGCGACCTGCTCGAGCGGAAGCAGATCGACCCGGCGTCGCTCGCCGCGACTAGTGCGGGAGGTGCTGGAAGGCGCTGAACGCCGGCTTGCGCACGCCGCGGGTGGTGATCAGCCCCGACTGCCAGCCTGCGACATTCGGTTCGTCCCGGACGAGGAACCACAGCATCAGCTTGATCCGCGAGTTCTTCCGGGCGGCCGCGAACGCCTGCGTGAGGTACCTCGCCTGCTTCGCCCAGGAGACGCCGAAGTGCGGATCGGGCGGGTTCGTCTGGTAGCCGTACTCGGTGATCCAGATCGGTCTCGCGCCGTACAGGTGGCCGACCGCGGCGATCAGGATGTTGATGTTCGCGAGCGTGATCGCGGTCGGCACGCCGCCGGAGTTCGTCCCGGGAGGTCGCGTCGTCGGCGTCTCGGTCGGCATCCCGTAGTACGGGTTGTGGGCGTAGGCGTCGAACTTCTTCATCCCGGCCTTCTGCGCGGCGGTCAGGAAGGCGACCGGTGAGACCGACGGCCGGACGCTCGCCGGGTTGTTGTTTCCGCGCGGGGCGGTCACGCCACAGGCGACCTGCTCGCTCTGGTACAGCGTCGCGTGGACGCCCTCGTAGACGGCGTTGCAGATCTTGGCGTAGTCGCGCGCGCTCTGGATCACCCACCTGCCCTTCTCCTTCACGAACTGGGGCCGGAGGAAGTTCGGGTTGTTCGGCTCGTTCCAGGCCGCCCACAGCCGGACGGCGGGCAGCACCCGGCCGTCGATGCCGACGTAGGTGCCGCTGTAGCGGGCGGCAGCCGCGTAGGCGAACCCGCGGAGGAACGCGTAGTTCCGCGGCGGCCGATTGGAGCTCTGGTCGCCGTTCGCCCAGCGCGGCGTGCCGGTGATCGAGAACAGGAGCTTGATCCCGGAGGCTGCCGCGTAGAACGCGGTGCGGTCGTAGATCGTCCAGTCGTAGGCGGCGTCGCGCGGGTCACTCGCCCGGAACGGGCGGTGCTTCGCCACCCCGAGCGGGCCGCCCCAGTAGAGGTTCACGCGCAGGACGCCGACGTGGAGCGCCCTGTACTGCGAGAAGACCTGGTCGAGATTGCCGAAGAACGTCTGGCCCTCGTCGTAGACGCCGATGGACATGTTCGACGCGGCCATGGCCGGCGGCGGTGCGGTGGCCGCGGGCACGCACAAGCCGGCGGCGGCCGTCAGGGTCGCCGCCAGCACCCGCCACGGGTTAGACACCGACGGGCGCCCTTCCCAGCATGCGCCGGAGCCCTTCCTCGAGCTGGATCTCCGGCTCCCAGCCCAGAATCTGGCCCGCGCGCGTGATGTCCGGCTGGCGGATCTGCGGATCGTCGACCGGCAGCGCCTCGTACACGATCTCGCTGTTCGAGCCCGTCACCTCGAGCACGGTCCGGGCCAGCTCGAGGATCGTGAACTCCCCTGGATTGCCGAGGTTCACCGGGAAGTGCTCGCCGCTCTCGGCGAGCAGGACAAGGCCGCGAACCAGGTCGTCGACGTAGCAGAAGCTGCGGGTCTGCGAGCCGTCGCCGAACACGGTCAGCGGCTCGTTCGCGAGCGCCTGGCGCACGAAGCTCGGGATCGCGCGGCCGTCGTGCGGCCTCATTTTTGGCCCATACGTATTGAAGATCCGAACGATGCCGGTGTCCACGCCCTGCTGGCCGTGGTACCCCATCGTCAGCGCCTCCGCATAGCGCTTGGCCTCGTCGTACACGCCGCGCGGGCCGATCGGGTTCACGTGGCCCCAGTACGTCTCCGGCTGCGGATGCACCTGCGGATCGCCGTACACCTCGCTCGTGGACGCGAGCAGGAAGCGGGCCCGCTTGAACTTCGCGAGCCCGAGCGCGTTGTGCGTCCCGTACGAGCCCACCTTCAGCGAGTGCAGCGGCATCCGCAGGTAGTCGACGGGGCTGGCGAGCGCGGCGAAGTGGTAGACGAAGTCGACCGGCTCGTCGATCGCCAGGTGCACGGTCAGGTCGTGGTTCAGGAAGACGAACGCGTCGTCGCGGATGTGCTCGACGTTTCCGAGCGAGCCGGTGACGAGGTTGTCGACGCAGATGACGCGCAGCCCGCGGTCGAGCAGGTGCTCGCAGAGATGAGAGCCGAGAAAGCCGGCGCCCCCCGTGACGACGGCAGTGGGCATTCCGGAATTGTAGAGGGCCGCCTTCCGGCGTTAACCGAAGGCTTACCTTCGTCCCGCTGGCAAAGCTCGACGTCGCAGGGGAGAATCCGCGCTCCATGCGATTCCCTCTCGCCGTCGCTGCTCTCGCCGCGGTCCTCGTGGCGGGCTCCGCCCCGTCGCCGGCGACCGCAAAGCGGCCCTCCTGCGCGCGCCAGCCGTTGAGCCCGGCCTACGCGGCCAGCGTGCACCGGGCGCTGGGAGCGAAGCAGGACGTCTGGGGGAATGCCCTGATCGCGCGGCCGAACGGACCGACCTACGGCGCGGTGCGGCGGCTGCTCAAGCCGCTCCTCTTCGCCCGCTCGAAGACGAAGGCGCTGACCGCCTCGGGGGTCTACTACCTGCCGTTCGCCCAGCCGCTCGGCGTCCGCGGCGCGCATATGGTCGCGCTGCACGTCGCCGACGGCAGCGAGATCCTCTCCCAGACCGCCAAGGGGCCGAACGTGAAGGTCTTCGTCGGCCCGGGCGGGCACGAGCGCTACGGGTCGTGCCTGGCACGGCTCGGCACCCCGACGCTCGCCGACGGGTTCCTGCCGATCCTCGAGACCCGGTACGTGGACGCCGCCGGCACCAGATACCGGCAGGAGTCTTTCTCGGTTCGCGGCCTCGGCACGGGCGACCTGGTCAGCTTCGTCCGGCTGACCGCCGTCGCGGGCGCGGACCGGGGCGCCGTGATCCAGCTCGTCCCGGAGGGGTCGCGCCGCGGGGCGCGCGTGGCGCAGGGCACGGTGCGAGCGCGCGTCGAGCCGGGCGATTCGGCCACCCTCTACGCCGGCTGGCTCGTCCCGTTCGGCGGCTCGCCCGTCCCGATCGACGAGGCGACCTACGACGCGGCCCGGCAGCGGCTCGTCGACTTCTGGCTCCAGCGGCTCGGCGAGCAGCCGACGTACGACGTCCCCGAGCACATGGTCATGGACGCGCAGCGCAGCCTGCTGATCCAGGACCTGGCGCTGACATGGCGCTACAGCGTCGGCAACCAGTACGAGGAGTTCTCCTTCGCCGAGGCGCTCGACACCGCCGAGGTGATGGCCGAATACGGACTTCCCGGCGTCGCCCGGCACATCCTGACCAGCTCGCTGGCACGCCTCGGCGGCGGCACCACCAACTGGCGGGCAGGCGAGAAGCTGACCGGGGCCGCCCTGTACGTGCGCCTCTCCGGCGATCGCGAATACCTGAACCAGGCGACGCCGATGCTCGACCGGATCGTCGAAGGGCTCGGGCGGCAGATCCGCAGCGGCCACGGCGGGCTGCTCCGGCGCGAGCGCTACTCCTCCGACGTCGCCGCGCGCGTGTACGGGCTACACGCCCAGGCGGCGGTCTGGCAGGGGCTGAACGCGATCGCCGACGTCTGGCGCGCGAGCGGGCGCACCGCGCACGCCCGCAAGGCCCACTCGCTCGCCGTCGCCCTCGGTCGCGGCCTGCACCGCGCGGTCCGCCGCTCCGCCCACCGGCTGAAGGACGGCTCCCTGTTCGTCCCCGCAGCGCTGCTCGCCCACCACAAGCCTTTCGACGCGGTCACCTCCTCGCGCCCGGGGAGCTACTGGAACCTGGTCGCCCCGTATGCCCTCTCGTCCGGGTTCTTCACGCCCGGCGGGCGGCAGGCGAACGGGATCCTCGAGTACATGCTCCGGCACGGCTCGCGGCTCCTGGGGCTCGTCCGTGCCGGCGCCTACTCGCTGTACGGCAAGCCGAAGTACCCCGTCTCCGGCACGGATCAGGTCTACGGACTGAACGTCGCGCGATTCCTCGCAGACAACGACCGGCCCGACCAGCTGGTGCTGAGCCTGTACGGCATGGTCGGTGCCTCGATGACGCCGAACACGTTCGTCTCCGGCGAGGCGGCGACGGTCGCGCCGCTACGCGGGGCCTCGTACCGATCGATGTACATGCCGCCGAACACCGCCAGCAACTCGGCGTTCCTGGAGACGCTGCGGCTGATGCTCGTCCACGAGCGGCGGGACAAGGACGGCTCGCCGGTCGGCCTCGATCTCGCCTTCGCCACACCGCGGCCGTGGCTCGGCGACGGCAAGTCGATCTCCGTGAACGGCGCCCCGACCAGCTTCGGGGTGCTCACGTACGACCTCAGCCGCGACGGCAACCAGGTCAGCGGCACCGTGATCGTCCCGTCGCGGCGACCGCCGCACACGATGCGGCTCCGGCTGCGCCTTCCCCACGGGGTGAAGCTCCGGGCCGTCCGGGTGGACGGCCGCCGCCGGCCGCTCGACCGGAGGAGCGGCACGATCGACCTCTCCGGGATGCGCGGCACGCTCGACGTGGTCGCGGTGCTGGCCCGCTGAGCGCCTCGGACCAAGCACACTGCAGCCGTGAGCGTTCTCTTCACCGCCCTGACAGCGATGATGACCGGTTTCGTGATCGGCGGCGCCGCCCGCTTTGCCGTGCCGGGGCCCGACCCGATGCCCTTCTGGCTGACAGTGCTGATCGGCCTGGTCGGATCCGCGATCGGAACGGCGATCGGTGCGTTGCTGTTCGGCGCCGACCACACCTTCGACAGTTCCGGCCACTCGTTCGTCACCCTCCTGCTCGCGATCGGGTTCGCCATGGCGCTCGTCGTCGCATACCGGATCCTGATCCAGAAGCGGCCGCTGACGGGACCCGACGCCCGCCGCTTCCCGCGCAGCGGCTTCGGCATCGCAAAGATGCGCCGGCGGCTCCACCAGCTCGGGATCGACCCCGACCAGATCCACACGGTCGGCACGGCGCCGAAGCCGAAGCCGCCGGAAGAGCTGACGCACGGCGACGCGGTCGACCAGCTCGAGAAGCTCCGCGACCTCCGCGACCACGGGACGATCACCGACGAGGAGTACGAGCGGGCGCGCGAGCGGCTGCGCCGCTACTGAGCGCGGCCGGTAGCCGGTTGACGCGCCTCCGCCGGGTTCGCACACCAGGTCAGTGGGTCGGACCGGCGATGCCCTCGCCGGCGGGCTGAGGAAGGCCGGGCTCGGCGAAGAGGCTCGCGTCGCGCTCGTCGTCGAGAACGGCCTTGAGGCTGCCTGCGCCTTCCTGGCCCTCGCCCAGGCCGCCGGCGCTCGACGACGCCTGGCCGCAGAGCCTGCCGGGCGGGGCGGTACGCAACGGCACCGCCCCGCCGGCAGCGAGCCTTACGGCAGGAAGTACATCGGGTTCGGGACCTTGAACGTCTTGTTCGCGAAGCCTCCGTTGAGGTCGCTGAACCGGTCGCCGAAGTTGGCGACGATCGTGTAGCCGAGCGACTCGATGTGCTCGCGCGTGAGCGTCTTGTACTGCGTCGTCGTGCACGTGGGCGCGCACGAGCTCAGCCAGGGAGCGGTGGTGTCCTTCAGGTAGAGGTTGGCGTCGATCACGTCGTAGCCCTCGCCCGTCAGGTTGGCCGAGGTGCCTTCGTGCTGCGAGATCGGCCTGCCCGTCAGGAAGAAGACGGTGTAGCCCTGGGCCTCGGCGAAGTGCTCGAGGTCGACCATGTGCGGGACGGCCGGGAACACGGCAACGTCGACGAAGTACCCATTCGTGGTCGGGTTGTAGACGAAGTTGCTGTAGATCTCGTAGCTGTAGGTGTTGAGCGTCGTGTCGTCGACGTCGAGCAGGATCGCCTTGGTCGTGCCCGGAGGCACGTTATCGGCCTTCCGCTTCCCGAGGTACTTCTCGGCGTCGTGGACGATGCCCGCCATCTCGTTGGCGTAGGCACCCGCCGGCGAGAAGGTGTGGAGCGCCTAGGTCCGGACGATCGGCGTCGCCGGTGGCGAGTGCCGTACCGGCGCGGTTTCAGACCTACAGCACGAACGTGTGCAGCGGCTCGAGCGATGGGTCGTTCGTGTGCTCTCCCGCACGGCTGATCGTGAGCCGCGCGTCCCGCTCGTCGAGCTCGAGGCTGCCGATCGAGTTGTCGAACGTCGGCCCGCCGAGGAGCCTCCACTCGACGGCGACGTCGTGCACGCCCGCGCGGCGGGCGAGCCGCGAGAGCACGGCCGCCGCGGGGCGACTCGCTCCGACGCGGATCACCCTGCGTTGCATCGGTGTCAGTGGGTTGCGGAACGGGGAGCAGACGGCCTGGTAGACGCGGCTCTCGCCGGGTGCGTTCGCCGCGACCTCCGCCACGTAGGCCGTATGGACGTCGCCGCCCAGCAGCACGATCGTCGCCGGCGGCTCTCCGCCCCTACCGCGGCCGACGTCGCGCAGCAACTCCGTCAGCAGCCGGAACGATCCCTGGAACGCGGGCCAGTGCTCGAGATCGACCGCTCGGCGCACTCGTTCGCCGATGGCGGCGGCGCGGCGTCCCCAGGCGCCGTTGCAGACGGCTTCGCTGAGCGCCTCAAGGTGGTGGATGCCGTGAACCATGAACACGGGCAGCGTGCTCGAGAGGATGAGATGGTCGAAGTCGCCGTGGGTGTGCTTCACGATCCATTCCCACTCGCCCTCGTCGATCATGTCGCGACGGCCGTCGACGAGCACGCGCGCCGCCCGTGAGTCGAGCACGATCAGCCGCGAGCGCCCGAAGTCGCGGTAGTAGGCCCAGCGGCTCGATGCCGACTCGCGGTCGCACCTCCGGGCGAACTCACGGAGTCGCGGCCCGCCGTCCTCGTCTTCCTGGACGAGCCGGAGCATCTCCTCCTCGGCGAGCTCGGGCGGTGACAGGTTGCCGATGTGCTGGTAGAGCCAGTACGCCATGAACGCGCCGGTGATGCGCGCGTCCCACCACGGCAGCGACCGCATCTCCTCCACCCACGAGCTCGAGATGTTCCAGTCGTCGCGCACGTCGTGGTCGTCGAAGATCATCGTCGACGGCACCGTGGAAAGCAGCCAGCGGATGTCGGGGTCGGACCACGACTCGCGGTAGAGCCGGGTGTACTCCTCGAAGTCGGCCACCCCTCGCCGGGCGGCTGGGACGTGTCACGGCGGCCGCGGATGAAGGCCGCCGTCTCGGGGGGTACCTCGTCGGCGTAGACCTGGTCGCCCAGCAGCAGCAGGGCGTCGGGCCACGGCGCCGAGCCCGCCTGGAGCCTCCGCGAGTAGGACCAGAGCGCGTCGGTGCCGAAGCCGGCCGGCGGCGCTTTCGTGAACGGCTGCCGCTGCGGCGCGCCGACGCGGCACGAGCCGAAGATGAGCGTCGAGCGCCGCTCGAACTCGCGCGTGTGGATCGCGCTCGGCGGTCGCCCGTCGGCCGGCGGCCACACGACCTCGCCGCCGATCACAACCTCGTAGGGTGTCACCGTCCCGGGCTTCAGGTCGTCGATCACGACAAACGCGAAGTGGTGTCCCTCGACGTGGAACGTCTGCGCGCGATGCCCAAGCACGACGACCTCCGCCGGGGCGTCGGCCTCCATCCAGAGCGTTGCCGTCGTCGTGCCCGTGTACCGGAGGAGCGGGCCGACGAGAAGGCGCGGCGCGGCGCCCAACGGTCGACGGCGCGCCGCGAGCGTCACGCTCAAGTTCCGCTTGCGGGTCTGACGTTGGAGCGCCTCGACTCCCGTGCCTGATCGGCGCTCCTGACGGTCTCGACGACCGTCTGGGCGGGGGCGCCGAAGCGGAGCAGACGTCCGCCGAACGCGATGCTGCAGACGGCGAACCAGCCCCACCCGAGCATGACGCCGGCGATCACATCGGAGAGCCAGTGGACGTCGAGCAGCACGCGGCTGGCGGCGACGGCGACGGCGAGCGCGATCGCCGCCCCCGCCAGGAGCGACCGCCGGTTGGGCGACCGCCGACGCGCAAGCAGGAGGGCGGCGCCGGCGTAGAACGCGGCTGCCGTTGCGGAATGGCCGCTCGGGAACGAGGGGCCAAGCGTCGCAGCGGCCGGATTGATCGTCGGCCTTGCCCGGTCGGCGAGCTCCTTGATCGTCAGCATCAGCGCCTCGTTCCCCGCCATCAGCACGACGAGGAACGGGACGATCCAGCGACTCGGAGCCCGGATCGACTCGGCCAGGGCCAGCATGACGGCGAGCCCGATGACCACGGCCAGGCTGCCGAGGCTCGTGACGGCGTTCAGGCCGTGGGTCGAGAGCGCGGTCGCGTGCGCGTGACCCCAGTCGGCGGCAGCGTTGTCGATGCTACGGAGCTCGTGGTTGCCGCGCACGAGGTAGGCGAGCACGGCGAGTACGAAACCGCCGGCGATGACGACGACGAGGGCGATCGTCAGGGCCAGTCCCGTCGCGACCGCCGGGTCCAGCCGGGCCGCGACGAACCGTCGCAGCCGACGATGCCGCTCGACCGACTCCTCGACCGCCATCGCGGCGGCATCGATGGCGGGCGGCGAGGCGACCTTCGCGGCGGGAAGCTTTCTCGACAGGGCGGCGACGAGGGCGCCGGCGAGCACCGAGACGATGACGAGGAGGACGAACGGCATCTTGTCACGAGCGGTTTCCCTCGGCTAGCTGTCGGGTAAACGCGGCGCCGTGACCGAGACCTCGCTCGGAGTTGCGGATCGCACTACGGCTCTGCCAGGCGAAGCGCTCGCTCGACGTAAGAGCGCCGCAATTGCCGACGTCCCGGCGCTCGAGCCGAGCGAGAGCGGGCCGGCGCAGCGCTTCGCCCAGGTGCTCTCGGGCCGCCATCCGGTCACGGTCTTCCTGGTCGCGGCGTTCCTGGGCTACCTGGTGCTCGCAACGGTCACGATCGCGCTCGGACTGCTCCTGACCGAGGTCGTGCTGCGGAGCGGCGGAGTCGCCGGCGCCGACGAGCGCTTCATCGGCTGGCTCGCCGCACACC
The DNA here is from genome assembly GCA_963841405.1 of uncultured Actinomycetes bacterium. Lineage (GTDB taxonomy): Bacteria > Actinomycetota > Thermoleophilia > Gaiellales > Gaiellaceae > DATBLE01. The sequence continues at coordinate 221,771 of CAWJCM010000007.1, forward strand.
GGAACCCGCCCGGGACCGAGGCCTCGCTCATCGGCTCGATGATCGCGGGTGGTGTCGTCATCCCCATCGTCGTCGGCGTCGTCGCCGCGGGCCTCGCCTGCTTCAAGCGCTGGCGGATCGCGGCCTTCCTCGTCGCTGCGATCACCGTGGAGGCGGCGACCTACCGCTCGACGACGTGGGTCGTCCACCGCGACCGGCCGCCCGTACCCCGCCTCGAGCATCTGCCGACGAACGCGAGCTTCCCGTCCGGTCACACCGCCGCCGCCCTCGCCGTCTACTGCGGGCTCGCGCTGGTGCTCACGTCGCGGGTCCGCAACACGTGGTTCGCCGCCGCCTGCTGGACGATCGCGCTCGCGATTCCGCTCTTTGTGGCGTGGGCCCGCATGTACCGCGGCATGCACCATCCGCTCGACACCCTCGCCGGAGTCGCGATCGGCATCGCCGCGCTGCTCGTCGCGCTCTTCGCCGCCCGCGCCGCCGGCCACGCTGCCCGCGCACGCGGCGCGGAAAGGATGCGGTCGGGGACGTGACGTCGGTCGCGGTCGTCGCACATTCCGGCAAGACGATGGGCGGGGGCCTCCTCGAGCTGCGCAGGGTGCTCGAGACGGCGGGCGTGACGAGCCCTCAGTGGTTCGAGGTGACGAAGAGCAAGCGCGCGCCGAAGAACGTCAAGAAGGCGCTCGCGGGCGGCGCCGAGCTCGTCTTCGCTTGGGGTGGGGACGGGCTCGTGCAGCAGTGCGTCGACGTGCTCGCCGGCTCGAAGGCGAGGCTCGCGATCCTTCCGGCCGGCACGGCCAACCTGTTCGCGACGAATCTCGGGCTCCCGGAGGACATCGAGGCTGGCGTCCAGATCGGGCTCCACGGAAGCCGGCGCAAGCTCGACGTCGGGACCGTGAACGGAGAACATTTCGCCGTCATGGCCGGCGCCGGCCTCGACGCGCGCATGATCGGCGACGCGAGCGGACGCCTCAAGGACACGCTCGGTCGCGCGACGTACCTGTGGACAGGAGCCAAGAACCTCCGCATCAAGCCGTTCCGCGCCACGATCCGGGTGGACGACTCTCATTGGTATCGGGGCAAGACCAGCTGCATCCTCGTCGGCAACGTCGGCAAGCTGTTCGGCGGGGTCGAGGTGTTCGCCGATGCCCGCGCAGACGACGGGCTGCTCGAGCTCGGGATCGTGACGGCCGACGGCCTCGTCGAGTGGACGCGGACGCTGGCGCGGACCGCCGCCGGCACGCCGAGCAAGTCGCCGTTCGTGCTCACCACGAAGGCGCGCTCGATCGAGGTCGAGCTGAGCCGCAAGGTGCTGTACGAGCTCGATGGGGGCGACCGCACGAAGACAAAGTCGCTGCGGATCGACGTGCAGCCCGCGGCTGTCGATGTCTGCGTACCCGCGGAGGCGTAGTGCTCGTGGCGCACGGCCGCGGCGGACGGCTTCCCCGTCTCCCCCGGCGCTCGGGCGACTTCTTGCTCGGCGTCGACCGGCGGATCGGCGCGGCGGTGTCGAGCTCGGTCGCCGCGCACCACCGTCGCCGGCTGGCGCGGCTCGGGCAGGGGGGCACACTCGCGGCGGAGGGGGGCGACTGGACCCCCGGTGAGCCGCCGCCTCGCCCGGGCTGCTCGGTCGCGGTGCTCGTCGACGGCGAGCAGGCGGCTACGCGGATGCACGCCGATCTCACCGTCGCAAGCTCGCACGTATACCTGGCCGGCTGGCATTTCTCACCCGACTTCGCGCTCGTCCGCGGCTCGAAGCCGCTCGTGCTCCGCAACCTGCTCGCCGAGCTCTCCGAGCGTGTCGAGGTGCGCGTGCTCGCTTGGGGGGGCGCCCCGCTGCCGCTCTTCCGTCCGACGCGGGCCTCCGTCCGCAGGGGCATGGAGGAGCTCTGCCGTGGAACGCGGGTGCGGTATGCCCTCGACACGCGCGAGCGCCCGCTGCACTGCCATCACGAGAAGACGATTGAGATCGACGACCGCGTCGCGTATGTCGGCGGCATCGACCTCAGCCTCGAAGGCGGTGATCGCTTCGACAGCCACCACCACATCGCGCGGGCCAGGCTCGGGTGGCACGACGTCGCCGCACGCCTCGAAGGGCCGGCGGTCGCAGACGTCGCGGCGCACTTCCGCATGCGCTGGGGCGAGGTGACCGGCGAGCGCCTCGAGCCCGGTCCGACGCCGCAGGCATCCGGCGGCCACACCGTCCAGGTGGTCCGCACGATTCCGGAGCGCGTCTACTCGGCGGTGCCGCGCGGGGAGTTCCGGATCCTGGACGCGTACCTCCGTGCGCTGCGCTCGTCGCGGTCGCTCGTCTACCTGGAGAACCAGTTCCTCTGGTCGCCCGAGATCGCGGAGGTCCTGCGCGAGAAGCTGCGCAGTCCGCCTTCGGACGAGTTCCGGCTCGTGCTGCTGCTCCCGGCGAAGCCGAACACCGGTGCAGACGACACGCGCGGACTGTTGTCCGAGCTGATCGAAGCCGACGGCGGCGCCGGGCGGCTGCTCGCGTGCACTGTCTATGCGCGCCACGGAGCGCTGAGCGACCCCGTCTACGTCCACGCGAAGGTCGGCATCGTCGACGACGGGTGGCTCACGATCGGCTCCGCGAACCTCAACGAGCACTCGCTCTTCAACGACACGGAGATGAACGTCGTCTGCCGCGACGCCGACGTCGTCCGCGAGACACGCCTTCGCCTGTGGGCCGAGCACCTCGAACTCGACCAGGCTGACCTCGCCGCGCCGCCGAGTGAGATCGTGGATCGCTTCTGGAAGCCGATCTCGGGCGAGCAACTCGCGCGCCGGAACGCCGGGCTTCCACTCACCCACCGGCTCGTCGAGCTGCCGGGCCTGTCGAGCCGCACCGAGCGGCTGCTCGGCCCCCTGCAGGGCCTGCTCGTGGACGGCTGATCGCGCGCCGTTTCCGGCCCCCAGGTCGAGGGTATGCAGTGCCGATGGCATCTTCATCTCAGGGCGTCGTCCACCCGGTTGCCACTACCGGCGAACAGGTCGCCCGGAGCGACACGTTCGAGGTCCTCGCCCGTGCCGGCTTCCTTGCGCGCGGCGTCGTCTACGCGATCATCGGCGTGCTCGCGATCAAGCTGGTCATCGGCGCCGGAGGGAAGACGGCCGACCAGAGGGGGGCGCTGGAGACGGTCGCCGGCCAGCCGTTCGGGAAGGTGTTGCTGATCCTCCTGGCGACCGGACTCGCCGGGTACGCGCTCTGGCGCTTCGTGCACGCAGCGCTCGGCCACGGCCCCGAGCGAAACGACAGCGGGCTCGACCGCGTGACCGCGCTCTGCAGCGGCATCGTCTACACCGGCCTTTGCGCGCTCGCCGTCGAAATCCTGCTCGGATCGGACGGCGGCGGCAGCTCGACGAGCCCCGACAAGGCGACGGGTGGCGTCCTCGGCTGGAGCGGCGGCACCTGGCTCGTGGGCCTCGCCGGCCTGGTGATGATCGGCGTCGGCGCCTACCAGGGATACCGCGGCGTGACGCACGACTTTCTGCGCGACTCGAAGTCCGAGCAGATGGGACCGGCGACGAGGACCTCGATCAGGTGGATCGGCACCTTCGGTCTGCTTGCCCGGATGGTCGTGTTCGTGCTGATCGGCGTCTTCCTGATCAAGGCGGCTGTCCAGTACGACCCCAGCGAGGCGGTCGGGATCGACGGCGCACTCGCGAAGCTGGCGAACAGCGCGCAGGGTCCGTTCCTGCTCGGAGTCGTCGCCGCCGGGTTGATCGCATTCGCGATCTACTCCGTCAGCGACGCCCGCTACCGGCGCATCTAGCGAGCATCCCTCCAAAGCAGGCTCTCGTGCCGGTTCGTGTCGCGTTCAGTTACGCGTGGGTTGCGTGGTGCCCGGGATCGCTCGCGCGCTCGGGAGTTCAGCGCGCTCGTTCGTTCCAGGAGCGCCACTGTCTCGCAGCAACCGGGGACCGGCTGAGCGAGCCGGTGGCAGGTCGAGCGAAGATCCATGTTCGACTCGATGTCGGCGGCCGTTCGTGCCAGCTCGTGCGGGTCTGTGTCGATGCGTACGTCTGAAGCCGCCGGAGGCTCACTCACGACGGTTCTCATGACCTCTCATGCTGATTCGTGTCGATGCGTTCGGTCGCACTGTGGTTGCATGAAATCCCGGGATCACTCGCCCGTTCAGGTGGCCGGCGCAGTGGTTTGTTCAAGGAGCACTTCCGTCTCGGCGAGGGCGGGGCGGTAGCCCATCGACCTGAACACCTCCGCGGCGTGGCGGAGTGGTTGTTCGGCGGCAGGGTCTCCGAGCGCGACTAGGCAGCGGCCCTGACCGAGGAGGGCATAGCCGCGCTCGGGGACGTTCCCGAACTGCTGCCAGCGTGCGGCGGCGTCGGCGTAGAGGGTTGCCGCCTCGGCGTGGTTGCCGGCGTGTTCGGCGAGTTGGGCGCGGGCGGCGCAGAGAGCGTGTTCGCGGAGTGGAGAGCGTGGTTCGAGTCCGTCGGTGAGCCGCGAGGCGAGGTCGTGGTCGTCGGCGGCGAGCGCAGTCCGTACCATCGCCCCGAGTTGTCTGGAGTAGTAAGGGGTCTCACGTGCGCCGGGCGTGTGCTCGATCTTGGCGAGGGGCGCGCGCGCCTGGTCGGGTTCGGCGGCGGCGAGCCGGGCGGCGGCGACGGCCGCGAGCGCCTCGACGGTTAGGTCTGAGGTCGCCTGCGTGTGCGCGGCCTCGACGAGCCAGTGGGCGATGCCGGACGTGCCCTCCGCATCACCGCGAGCGAGATGGGTCGCCAGCTCGAGGGCGCGCAGCCACATAAGCATCCATCTTCCGCCGGTCGCCTCAACGGCGGTAGCGAGCGCACCAGCTCGCTCGAGCGCCTCCTCCGGGCGGCCGAGTTCGACGAGCAGGCCGGGGCAGTCGGCCTCCATCGTCTCTGCCTGCGTGGCGAGGCCGCGCTGTTCGGCGAAGGCGATCCCCTGCTCGAAGTCGGCGAGCGAGCGGGCAGGGCCCTGAAGCGGGTAGCGTGCGATCGCAAGGTTGTTCAGCAGCGCGGCGGCTTCGTCGCCCTCTCCCTGCTCGATGAACAAGGAGAGCGCTCGCTCCATCTCGGCGAGGCCGTCCGGATCGCCCAGGTAGGCGCGAGCGATGCCGCGGCGGCCGATCGCACGCGCGGGCTCGGGCAGGCCGAGCGTCTCGGCGAGCGCGCATGCACGGTCTGCGGCTGCGATCGCCTCCTCATATGCGCCCGTGAGGAAGTGCGCGGAGGCGAGTTGCGTGTAGGCAGCGACGAGTGTCGGGCCGGGCGGCTCGTGTTCGAGCAGGTCGACGGCCTCGCTGGCGAGCGCGACCAGTCGGCCCTCGCCCAGTACGTGGGTGACGCGGGCCAGCAGGATCAGCGCCTGCGCTTCGCCCTCGTTCTCGCCACTGGCGCGGAAGAGGTCAAGCGTCTCGTCGAGAGCGGCCGCGGCCTCGCGCGGGCGGCCGGCCTGGAATGCTGCATCTGCCCAGCGGAGTAGCAGCTCTGGCCGCTCCGGGTCGGCGGCCGGGCAGAGCTCGAGTGCGCGGGCGAGCCGCGCCTCCGCCTGAAGGGTGTCGAGACCGAGTGCCCGCTCACCCGCGAGCGCGAGAAAGCGGCGGGCAGCTGGAGCAAGCTCCCCTGCCTGCTCGGTATCGCCTGCGGCTTCGGCCAGCTCGAGTGCCTGCAGGTAGTGGTGGGCAAGTAGGTCGGCCAGGTCTTCGACCCGCTCGCCTGCCTTGCGCTCGATCCAGGCAGCAGCGGAGCGGTGCCGTCGCGCCCGCTCAGCCCGGGGGATCTGGGAGTAAGCGACATCGCGGACGAGGAGATGCCAGAACGAGTACTCGCTCTCTCCCTCCATCGAGCTGACCCGGGCGGGGCGGACGAGTTCCTTGCGGGCGAGCTCGTGCAGGACGAGCTCGAGTTCGCCCTGGTCGCGGTCGCTGATCTCGGCCAGAGCGCCTGCCCAGAAGACCTTCCCGAGCACGGCGGCGTCCTGGAGCAGGCTCTTCCGCTCCGGTGTGAGCGTGTCCAGGCGGGCTGCGATCAACGCCTGGAGACTCTCCGGCAGCTCGCCCTCGTCGGCACCGAGGTTGTCGGCGAGCAGGCGCACGAACTCCTCCGCATACAAGGGGTTTCCGCCTGCCCGCTCCAACACGCGCAGCTCCAGCTCCTCGCTGAGCACGCTGGTTGTGATCAGATGGGAGACGAGCTCGGCCGTCTCCCGATCCGAGAGCGGCGGCAGGTTGATCGTCGTCGCGTTTCGGATCCCACCCGCCCAGCCCGGGTGTCGTTCGTAGAGCTCGGGCCGCATAGTGCAGAGGAGGAGCAGCGGCACCCCTTCCGACCACTCGGCCAGGTGCTCTAGGAACGCGAGCAGCGCCTCGTCTGCCCAGTGCAGGTCCTCGAACACGAGCACGCTCGGACGGGCCGCGGCCAACCCCTCCAGGTAGCGCCGCCAGGCCGTGAACAACTCCTGCCGCTCCGCCGGCGAAGCCGCCTCCACCCCGACAAGCGGACCAAGACGCTGCAAGAGCCACTGACGCTCCTGCTCCTCCGGAGAGACCGCCGCCTCCAGCTTCGCGGCAGCCACCTCCGCGGAGTCGGACTCGAGGATCCCCGCCTCCGCCTTGACGATCTCCCCCAGCGCCCAGAACGTGATCCCCTCCCCGTAGGGAAGGCAACGCCCTTGCCGCCAGCGGGTCAGCTCGGGTTTCGTCCCCAGATACGCGAACAGCTCCGCGACCAGCCGGCTCTTGCCCACTCCCGGCTCGCCCACGATCGTGACCAGCTGGACCGAACGCTGCTGCGCCGCCCGCTCGAACGTCCCGATCAGAAGCGGCTTCTCCAGCTCGCGACCGACCAGCGGCGTCGTGTACCGGCGGGTGACATCGGTCCCGAACCGGGAGAGGGCCGCCCTCGCCACCCAAAGCGCCAGCGGCTCCGCCTTCCCCTTGACCGACACCGGCTCGAGTGGCTCGTACTCGAAGACCCGCTCGGTCGCCCGATGGGTCTGCTCTCCGACAGCGACGCCACCGACCAGTCCAGCCGACTGGATCCGCGCCGCGGTGTTCACGACATCACCGGTGACGATCCCCTCGCCCTGCTCGGGACGAGCCCCGAGCGCCGCTACCGCCTCACCCGTATTGATCCCGACCCGCACCTGCAATTCGAGGTCGGGATCAGCGTCGTTGAGCTCCACGATCCGCATCCAGAACCGCCAACCCCGCCCGCACCGCCCGCTCGGCATCGTCCTCATGCGCCACGGGAGCACCGAACACCGCCATAACGGCGTCGCCGACGAACTTCTCCACCGTCCCCCCGTAAGCCTCGATCTCAGACCGAAGCCGCGCGTGGTACGGCCGGATCCGAGCCCGCACGTCCTCTGGATCCTGCTGCTCCGAGGTGGCAGTGAAGCCGACCAGATCGCAGAACAACACCGACACGACCTTCCGCTCCTCGACGGTCGCCGCGGCGGGGTGCTCGGCAATTGGAGCGGAGCAGAAGCCGCAGAACGCGAACCCCTCAGGGTTCTCCTTCCCGCAGCTCGAGCAGATCGCCACCAGCCGAGTCTAGGCCGACTGGCAAGAGCCGAACAGGAGCGCGAAGCCGATTGGCAGCGGTCCTACCTCAGGTCTTTGTTCGACTCCATGTCGACGGCAGTTCGTGCCGGTTCGTGTCGATCTGTGTCGATACGTGTCGTCTGGTGCGCTCGGAGCTCCTTCTGACTCGGTCTTCGTGTCGTCTCGTGTCGGTACGTGACGATGCGTTCGGTTGCACGCGGGTTGCGTTGTCCGGGGATCTCTCACGCGCTCCGGAGGCCAGCGCGGTCGTTTGTTCGAGGACCGCTTCTGTCTCCGAAAGCGCGGTACCCCATTAAGGCGAGGAGGGGTAGGAGCGCTCGGGGACCCTTGCCGGAACTGCTGCCAGCATTTGGCCGCTTCGACGTAGAGCGCCGCTGCCGCGGCGTATCGCCGGACTGTTCGGTGAGCTGTGCGCGGCACGCGACGAGAACCTTCACGAACTCCGCGCCCTTCGACCTGGCTGAAGGATGGCGGGGCGGCCGGCGGGCCGCCCCGCCATCCACGGCAGGCCTGCTGAGGGATCGTGACGGTGGCGCGGTGTGTCCGTTCTCTGCGGCCGAGGGCGATGCTGGCGGCGACGATCCAGGCGAGCCAGAGAAGGTTCGACATCTGGCCGAGGTTGTCGGACGAGATCGCCGTGGTGGCGAGCGTGATTGCCGCTATGCCGATCGCGCTCCAGCCGAGTAGGCGACGGCCGGAGGCGAGCGCGAGTGGCCCGACCGCGAGCAAGAAGAAGGCGGCGAGGAACCACGTTCCGACGAAGATCGCTTCGTTGACCGTGATCAGGGTGCGGCCGAGCTGCAGCCCGATGCCGTGGCCGGCGCGGTATTCGATCGCGTCCATCAGGCACAGCGAGGCGAGGCTGAGGGTCGTGTAGGCGGTTGCCGTCGCGCGGCCGATCGAGCCAAGGATGCCTCCGCCCAGCTCCGTGCAGGCCCACATCGCGAAGGCGATGAAGAAGCCGAAGCTGAGCAACTCGATGTACGCGCCGGCCCAGACGGCGTTCCCGGCAGGTGTTGCGAGTGCCTTCGTGATCTGCGCGGTGCTGCTGGTGGCGGTCGCGAACTCGCGGCCGCCCGCGGCTGCGATGCCGACGCCGGCCAACATGACCACGACCGAGGCGATTCCGCAGGCGGCGAAGAGGAGATCCTGCGTACGTTGTTTCATGGTTCCTCCTTCGAGTAGCTGACGCACTCGAAGCTACGCCGGCAGGACCGTGGGGTCATCGGCGGATCGGGCGGTCTTCGCATCCGCCGAACGGCCGATCTTCTGACGCCCCGAGATCAGCCGGACGGCTGATGACAGCGCGGGACGGCGGGTCTATCTTCGTCTCGCGCGGAGACGCTTCCACATTGGTCGCTGGCGGCCGGATCCGGTCAGATTCGACGTCGGGCTGGCGATCGTACTCTTCGTCGCGGCGGAGCTCGAGATCTGGCTCACGAACGACGCGGGCGGTTACCGGACCGTGGCCGCAGTCGCCGCTCCGGTGCTCGCCGCGAGTGTCGCGGTTCGGCGCCTGTACCCACTGCTCGCCGGTCTGGCGGCGCAGGGAACGATGCGCCTGACGTTCGCGGTGTGGGGTGACACGCAGATCTTCGGCAACTCGATCGCGTGGTTCTGTGCGCTTTACGGGATGACCGTCTGGACGACGCCACGCCGGTTCGCCGCAGGCGCCGTCTTCGTACTGGTCAGCAACCTCGCGGCCGCAGCCGGGCCGGTCGGGACGCTCAACAAGAGCGTGCCCTTCGCGGTCGTCACGCTGGTGGTCATGTTGCTCGTCCGGCGAGTCGTCGGCGATCGCGAACGGCGCGCGCAGCTGGCCGAGCGCGAGCGCGACGTCGCCGCTCGCGAGGCAGTGGTCGAGGAGCGTGCGGATCGCTCGTGAGCTGCATGACGCGATCGCGCACAACGTCTCGATGATGGTCGTCCAGGCCGGCGCCGAGCGGCGCACGCTCGATTCCGGGAGCGGACCGACGCGGGAGGTGCTCGCCACGATCGAGCAGATCGGCCGCGGCGCGCTGACCGAGATGCGGCGCCTGGTCGGGATGCTCCGCAACGACGACGGTGACCCGCTCTCGCCGCAGCCCGGGCTCGGAGACCTACCCACGCTTGTCACGCAGGTGCGCGAGGCCGGGTTGCCGATCGAGCTCGGGTCGAGGGCGAGCCGCGTGAATTGCCGGTCGGGCTCGAGCTCTCCGCGTACCGGATCGTGCAGGAGGCGCTAACGAACGCGCTGAAACACGCCGGGGACGCCCGGGCCACGGTCCGAGTCTCGTACGCTCCTGACTCACTCGAGCTCGAGATCGTCGACGACGGCAACGGCGGGCCTCCGCGGACGACCGGCGGCGGGCACGGCCTCGTCGGCATGCGCGAGCGGGTCGCTCTCTACGGCGGCCGCTTCGACGCAGGCCGTGCTCCCAGCGGCGGCTTCGCGATCCGCGTGCTCCTGCCGATCCGATGACGACCGTCCTAATCGCCGACGACCAAGCGCTCGTCCGCGTCGGCCTGCGCAAGATCCTCGAGAGCGAGCCAGACACAAGCGTGGTCGGCGAGGCCGGCGACGGCCAGGAGGCCGTCAACGCTGCACGCACCCTCCGCCCCGATGTGGTGCTGATGGTCATCCGCATGCCCGTGCTCGACGGGATCGAGGCGACGAGGCGGATCGTGCGCGACCGGCCCGAGGCGCGCATCCTGATCCTCACGGCATTCGGACTAGACGGCTACGTCTACGACTCGCTCCGGGCAGGCGCGAGCGGGTTCATGCTCAAGGATGCGCCCCCAGAGGAGATCGCCGCCGCTCTCCACATCGTCGCGAACGGCGACGCCCTCCTCGCGCCGGCGGTGACGCGGTCAGTGATCGAGGAGTTCGTCAGCCAGCCGCCTGCAGCCGAACCCACCGAGCCGCCGACCCTCGAGGAGTTGAACGCGCGCGAGCGCGAGGTACTCGAGTTGCTCATGCGTGGCCTCTCCAACCCGGAGATCTGCGACCGCCTGGTGATCAGCGAGGCGACCGCGAAGACCCACGTCGCCCACATCCTCCAGAAGCTCGGCCTCCGCGACCGGGTTCAGGCCGTCATCTACACATACGAGAGCGGACTGATCGCGCCAGGTTCCACCGGCCGGTGAGCGCATCGACCACTCATCCGCGAGAACTGGGACGCGCCGAGATCGATGGTCGTCTGACCAGAAAGGAGCACGCCGGGCCGGGGCGCTTTCGTCCACCGCCCGAAGCCGCTCTACTTCAGCTCCTTGTTCGACTCCTGTCGGCGCACGTTCGTGCCGGTTCGTGTCGTTCTGTGTCGATACGTGTCGTCTGGTGCCGTCGGAGCTCGTTCTGAACCGGTTCTCGTGACGTTTCGTGCTGGTTCGTGACGATGCGTTCGGTTGCAAGCGGGTTGCGTCAGAGCGCCCCGGGAAATGCGATGCACTCGCGACCTGCTCACGAATGCGAGCCGCGCAGGCTATCGGCACCACGAATCCTTCTCCGGAGGACACGACGACTCGTGAACGAACGGGTTCCCACCATGGGCTGGCGACGTGGCGAGCTGTGGCTCGATACGGAGATCCTCTGGCTCGGCGAAGGATCCGACGCCCCGGCGTTCGCCTTTGCACCTCCGTTGGTCCTCGGCCCCGAGCCGTCGCCGGGGCTCGCCGCCTCCCGCCGGCGGCGGGATGCATGGAGGCGACGCCGGCTAGCGCGGAGGGCCAGGGCGAGGGCACTCGCCCTGTCGCCGGCCCTGATGCTTGCGCTCGCAGGGGCTCGGGGCGGCGGTCACGAGACCTCGATCGCCGGGGAGGATCCGCCAACTCTGACCTTCCGGCTTGGCACCGGCACGGCTGAGGCCGCGGACACTACGCGGACCACCGCAGAGGATGACCGCATGACCATGGCGCGCGAGTCGCCTCCCACCTCCAAACCAAAGCAGCCGGACCGGAGCGCTGCGCGTGCGAAAGCGTTTCCGAAGATCGAATGGCATCACGCGATCTCCGTCGGACTGCCGTACAGCGGCAGCTTGATCGACGGGACCCGGCTTCCCGTCGAGGGTCCGAGCTGGGTCACCTGGAACCCCGTGACCGACCGCACCCCGAATGCGCCGAATCGGTTGTACGGAAACGAGCGCACGATCCGCGCGGTCGTCGCGGTGACCGAGGCGTACCGCGCCGCGCACCCGCGGGCAGCGCGAGTCGTCATCGGCGACATCAGCCGCGAGGGCGGCGGGCCGATGAGAGACGAGCACGTGTCCCACGAGAACGGGCTCGACGTCGACGTCTACTTCCCGCGGCTCGACAGGACGCTCAGAGCGCCGCTCGCATCCGGCGAGATCGATCGCCGCCTCGCGCAGGATCTCCTCGACCGGTTCGTCGCCGCCGGCGCCCAGATGGTCTTCGTCGGATACTCGACCGGACTCCACGGGCCGGCGGCGGTCGTCATCCCCTACCCGGGGCACGAGTACCACATGCACGTCCGCTTCCCGCGTCCCGGCGCGTAGATCGGCCTTGACGGCGCGAGAATCCACTCGCGAAGCCGCTCTACTTCTGTACTTCAGGTCCTTGTTCGACTCCATGTCGGCGGCTGTTCGTGCCGGTTCGTGTCGTTCCGTGTCGATGCGTCCATCTGAGGCCGCCGGAGGCTCATCCAAAGCGGGCTTCATGAGGTCTGGTGCTGTTTCGTGACGATACGTTCGGTTGCACGATGGTTGCGCGCCTTCGCCGGGGACCAACGTGCGTGGGGCGGGCCTCAAGGCCCGCCCCACTTCCGAGTCGGAGGGCACTACTCCTCAACTCGAACTTGACTCACGCACGCGCCGTCTGGTGACGTCCGTTCCGACGCGAGATGAGCAGGCCGGCACCGGCGCCTCCTAGGAGGAGGACGATCCCGAGGGTGAAGCCGGCGCCGATACCGGCGTCGCCCCACTGGAAGCCGGTCGAGGGCACAACCTGCGTGGGAGCAACCTGCGACGGAAACATCGCGTAGCAGGAGGCGTCTTTCACCTGGTACGAGCAGGCGCCCACCGTCCAGGACCGCACCTGGCTCGGAGAGAGGCCCTGTCCCATCAGGTAGCCGACCGCGAGCGGATCGACGGGCTTTGTAGAAGCCACCGGCCGGTGGAGCATCGCGTCGCACGAGGCAGCCTTGACCTGGTGTGAGCACGCGCCCACCGTCCACGAGGTCACCTCGGCCGGGGAGAGGCCCTGCCCGATCAAGTAGCCCACTGCCAGCGGGTCGGCCTTCGAAGCTGTACTCGACTGGGCGATCGGAGCCGCGACGGCCGCGGCTACGAGTGCCAGAGCCAGCAGGAGATGGGACTTGCGGATCATCTGACGCTCCTTCCGTTCCGCGACCGCCCTGTGCGGTCGATCTGGGAGGGAGAATGCAATTGGCCGCTTACAGGCCGCTGACAGCCGGCAGACACGACTCGGAGGGCGGATGGAGTTCCGGATTCTCGGGCCACTGGAGGTGCTGGACGGCGATCGCCCCCGGGAGGTGGGCGGTCAGCGGCAGCGCGGCCTGCTCGCGCTGCTCCTGCTGCACGCGAACCAGGTCGTCTCGTCGAGCCGGCTGATCGAGGAGCTGTGGCCGGAGGAGGCCTCGGAGTCGCACGCGGGCGCGCTGCAGGCGAGCGTCTCGCGCCTCCGCAAGGCGCTCGGCCCGGGCGCCGAGCTGCTCGTCACGCTCCCGACGGGCTACGTGATCAGGCTCGCCCCGGAGCAGCTCGATCTCGACCGGTTCGAGCGTCTCGTCCAGGAAGCCGGCGACGCCGAGCCGCAGGATGCCGCCGAGCAGTTGCGAGAGGCGCTTGCGCTCTGGCGCGGCCCCCCGCTCGCCGACTTCGCCTACGAACCGTTCGCCCAGGCGGCGATCGGCCGCCTCGAGGAAATGCACCTGCTCGCGATCGAGATGCGGATCGACGCCGACCTCGCCCTCGGCCGGCACGCCGCGCTCGTCGCAGAGCTCGACGCGCTTGCGGCCGAGCACCCCCTCCGCGAGCGCCTGCGCGGCCAGCTGATGCTCGCGTTCTACCGGTCGGGCCGCCAGGCCGAGGCGCTGGCCGCCTACCAGACCGCCCGGCGCGTGCTCGTCGACGAGCTCGGCATCGAGCCGAGCGCAGCGCTGCAGGAGCTGGAGCGCGCGATGCTGCGCCAGGATCCGGCGCTCGCGCAGGCGACCGCTCCGGAGCGCTCGATCCTGGTCGCGTGGCTGGGCGACGGGCCGCTGGAACCCCTGCTCGCGGTCGCGGAGCCGCTCGCCCGGAAGGAGCCGCGCGAGGTGATCGTCGCCCGCCTGCTGGCCGATCGCTCCGGGCTCGCGGGAGCTGCAGAGAACCTGAAGGGGCACACCGAGGCGCTCGCGGCACGCGGAGTCGTCGCTCGGTCGGCCGTGTTCACGAGCAACTCCCCCGGAGCGGACGCCTCCCGGCTCGCGACCGAGCAGGACGTGGACCTGGTGCTCGTCCCCGCCTCGGCGGCCCTGCTCGAGGACGCCGACCTGGCCGCTCTCCTGCGCTCCGCCCCGTGCGACGTCGCCGTGCTCAGCGGCGGCCAACCCGCTCCGCGCCCGGTGCTCGTCCCCTTCGCCGGCACCGACCACGACTGGAGCGCGATCGAGCTCGGCGCCTGGCTCGCGGGCAGCTGGCAGGTGCCGCTCCGTCTCGCGGGGCCGGCGCTCGAGGGCGGCCGGGACGCGAGCCGGCTGCTGGCGAGCGCCTCCCTCGCCGTTCAGCGTGCGCTGGGCGTGGCCGCCGAGCCGCTCCTCGTCGAGCCCGGCCCGGAGGCTCTCATCGCTGCCGCGGCGGAAGCCGGAGTCACCGTCGTCGGCCTGTCCGACCGGTGGCGCAAGGACGGTCTCGGCCCGACCAGGGGCGCGCTGGCCGCCAGCGGCCACCCGACGCTGCTGGTGCGCAAGGGCCTGAGACCGGGCGGGCTCGCGCCGGCGGAGAACCTGACCCGCTTCACCTGGTCGCTCAGAGGCTGATCAGCGCGCCCACGCCGGCGGTGTCCGCTTCACGCAGGCAGGCGCCGTCCGACTCGGAGGCGGATCGCCCGGCTTGAAGTACCCGCCGAACGTCTGCTCCACGTTCGGGACGACACGCATCGTCCGGATCGTCGGCCTGCCCTTCGCGTCGGTTGCGATCCGGCTGAGGTAGTTCGGGCCGACGGCTTGGCGGTTCGCATCGAGATGGATCCGGCCCGTCGGGGAAGCGAGCCGGACGCCAGCCAAGGCCGCGAGCAGTGGAGCGCCCGTGGCCCCGTCGCTCCGCTCGAGCGCCTCCACCAGTGCCTCGACGGCGTCGCGGTACGGGACGGTGGTCCAGCTGATCGCGACCGCGGTGGGTACGGCGGGGAAGGCCCTCGTGAACGATGCTGCGTACGTGGCCAGGGCCGCCGTTGGCTCGATCGGGAGGCTGCCGGCGACCGCGACACCGTTTGCCTGGGCGACCACGGTCGGGTCGTACAGGAGTCCCGCGTTCGAGACCAGCCGTCGCGAGAGGTCGTGGTGGAGGGCCGCGTAGCGCTTGACGAACCCGAGCATGGGCGAGACAGCTGGGCCGAGGTAGACGCCGTCCGCGCGCGGAATGCGCGCGACGGCTGCCGCCGCGTCTGGGCCCGGGATGATCCACGTACGGCCGACGATCCGGCCGCCGAGGGAACAAAACTCGGCGACGAAGCCGGCCGCGCCCTCCCAGGCGTAGGGGACGTCGTCGGCGACGATCGCCGCTGTCCGCCAGCCGAGCTCCCGATAGGCGTACGTTCCGACTCCCGCCACGAACTGCGCGGCGTCGCTCGCGAAGCGGAAGACGTTCGCGGCCGGGTCGGTGAGCGTCAGCTCGGGCGCGCCGGACGGCTCGATCAGGAATGCCGTCTCGGGCCGCTTGCGCGCGTATTCACGAAGAATCATCCCCTCCTCCGGATCGAGCGGCCCGACGATCGCCTGCGCGCCGTCCTCTTCGACCAGGCGGCGGGCCACAGGGATCACCTCGTCGTTTCCGGCGACACAGCCGACCTCGAGCTCGACTGTCCGGCCCGCGACCCTCGCCCCGTCGACGCTGCTCGAGGGCTGCTTGCCGCGCAGCGTGCCGCCGCGTTCCAGCAGCGGCAGCTCTGCCGAGGCGACGATCGCCTCGTTGAGCACGCTGAAAGGTCCGTAGCAGTCGGAAAGGACTCCGATCCGGAACGCTTCGGACTTCGAGCCGCAGCCTGCGCCGAGCAACAGCATCGCGACGGCAACCAGTGCGACCGCGGCCCTAGCGCGCATCGCCCACCGTCCAGACGGAGCCTTCGCCGACCGCGACTGCCTGTGGGCTCACCGGGACACGGATCGTCGCCGTGACGCTGTTGGTCGCCGGATCGATCCGAGCCAGCGAGTGGCCGGTCGCGTCCGCGACCCAGATGCTGCCCGCTCCGACGGCGACTCCGATCGCGCCGCGGCCCACGGGGATCGCACGGACGACGCGGTTCGTCGCCGGGTCGATCCTCACTACCCGGTCACCGAGCTCGTCCGTGACCCAGACCGCACCGCCTCCGGCCGCGACGCCGCCGGGCGGGAAGCCGAGCTCGATCGTCGCCGCAATCCGGTGTCGCTGCGGATCGATGCGCCAGAGCCGGCGGTCGGCCGCATCGCCGATCACCCAGACCGCCCCCTCGCCCTGGGCCATGGCCGGCAGCGCCTCGCGATAGTTGGCGGCGCTCAGCGGCTCGGCGAAGGGGATGTGCACATTTGCCAGGAATCGCGGGGTCGGCCCCTCGGTGCTCAACTTCTGGACGTCGGGGCAGCCCGCGAGCCACACGCCGTAGGCGCCGCTCGCGAGACTGCAGGCGAGGACGTCGATGCCGCCGGCTTTGTCGCCGGTCAACGCGTCGAACCTGGAGACATTGCCGGTGAACTGAGCCGGCCCGGCGGCGGCGACGTAGGCGCTTCCGTCATGGATCGTCAGGGCGAAGGGCCGCCCGACGGCGGCGATTTTCGTCGGGCCGCCCGACTCCGGGTCGAGCTGCCAGAGCGTGCTGTCGCGGTAGGACGCGACCCAGACGCGCCCGCTTCCTACGGAAACGGCGGCGGGACCGTCGCCCACGGGGAAGGACGCCTTGACCGTGTTCGAACCAGGATCGATCCGGAGCAGGCGTCCGCCCTGCGTCGCCGACGCGCCGCTGTCGCCGCGGGTCAGGAAGAAGCCGAGCAGGGCGGCTGCGATCAGGCCGATTCCGACGGCGGCGGCTGCGAGCGGCCAGCGGAGCCTCTTCGGTTCGAGGCCGAGCGCACTCCGCGCCTCAGCCACGAACTCCGCGCAGGTCCGGTAGCGGTCATCTGGAGACTTGGCGAGCGCCCTCGGGATCACGTCCTCGAGCCCCGGCGGAGCGGTCGGCTCCTCCTCCAGGTGGGCATAGAGCACCGCTGAGTCGGTCGGGCGGGCAAAGGGCGGCGTGCCGGTCAGGCACTCGTGGAGCAGGCAGCCGAGTGAGTAGAGGTCGGCGCGGCCGTCCACCTCCTCGCCGCGGATCTGCTCCGGGGCGACGTAGTCGATCGTCCCCAGCGACTGGGCCGCCCCCAGCGCCGCCCCCGGCTCGCCAAGGCGCCGGGAGAGGCCGAAGTCGGCGAGATAGACGTGCCCACGCTCGTCGAGCAGCACGTTCGAGGGCTTGACGTCCCGGTGGACGAGCCCGCGCTCATGGGCGGCGTCCAGCGCCGCCGCCACCTGCGAGACGATCGCGACCGTCCGCTCCTTCGGCACGGGCCCTTCCGCGAGCAGCTTCTTCAGATCCGACCCATCGACGAAGCGCATCGCGATGTAAAGCTCCCCCGCAACCTCGCCCGCGTCGTAGACCGGGATGATGTTCGGATGGTCGATCGACGCCGCCAGACGCGACTCGGTCAGGAACCGCTCGCGGAAGCGCACGTCCTCCGCCAGCTCCGGCGAGAGGATCTTCAGCGCCACGTTCCGGTCGAGAGCGAGATCGTGCGCGCGGTACACGACACCCATCCCTCCGCGCCCGAGCAGCGCCTCCAACCGGTAGCCGGCGAGCCTTGTGCCGATGCGGGAGTCAGCCGAAGCAGGCATGTCGTCCTCCGAACGACGACCATAGAGCGTTCCGTCACGAATAGACAGCAGAGCGCTGACAGCCGACTGACGTGTCGGTGACGGCGGAGCGCCTCTAACACAGGCCGACGGGGGCCGAGGCCCTTGGATAAGCACCTGACTCGTGTGAGCGCCGCGTGCAGACGGTTGCACGTGGTGGTCGCGACAACCTGTAACCGCTTCCCGAGCGGCCTACTTCAGGTCCTTGTTCGACTCCATGTCGAACCACATGGCGAACAGCGTGAACTGCGACCCGAAGATCAGCAGCAGCGCGACCAGCACGCCGGTCGCGGCCGTGATCGAGTGGCCGAGGATGCGCAGCACGATCAGCGCGATCCCGAGGCCGAGACCGGCCAGCCCCATCGCGAGGCCGCCCAGGTAGAAGAAGACGAGCGGGTGGAAGTCCCGGATCACGTACTTCTCCTTCATCCGCCAGAAGAACGCCTTCACCAGCAGCCAGGAGATCCGGGGAACGACGTTGCGCAGCTTGATCCCCGACCGCTCGCCGACGCCGTACACCGGCCTGGAGGGCACGTCGCGCACGCGTGCGTTCACGACGTTCAGGTGGACGAGCATGTCGTTCGGGAAGCCGTAGCGGGGGTAGAGGCGGTCGAGGTCGAGCGCCTCGAGCGTCCCGTGTGCGACTGCGGTGTAGCCCGACTGCGAGTCGGCCACGTGCCAGTAGCCCGAGGCGATCTTCGTCAGCAGCGAGAGCACGGCGTTGCCGAGGTAGCGGTGATGTGGGATCAGCTCCCACGCCTGGCCGGTGAAGAGGCGGTTCGCCTTCGCGTACTCGACCTCGCCGCGGGCGACCGGCGTGGCGATCACCTCCAGGTCGGCCGGGTCCATCTGGTTGTCGGCCGCCATCACGACGGCGACGCCCATGTGGTCCTCGACCGCGCGCTTGTAGCCGGTGACGATGGCGGCGCCGACGCCGCCGTTGCGCTCGTGCTCGATCACCTCGACCCGCGTGTCCTTGTCCGCCGCGGCCCGCGCCCGCTCGATGGTGGCGTCGCGCGAGGCGTCGTCGACGACGTAGATCCGGTCGACGAACCCGGGGATCCCGGCCAGGGTCTGCTCGAGCAGCGTCTCCTCGTCGTGGGCCGGGACGACGACCGCGATGCTCTTGCCCTCGAGCACTACCCCTCGGTGCGCCGGGTGAGCGGGTCCCAGAGCAGCGCCGCGAGGGTCCCGACGATCAGTCCGATCAGGCCGCCGATCGCGGCGCCCGTGCGGCTGTTCGCGCCGGCCGACCTGGTCGCGGACGCCTGGGAGACGATCCGGCCGGACTCGACGTCCTGGGCCAGCGAGAGCTGCTGGCGGACGGTGAAGCGGTCGAGGGAGATCGCGTTCTGTTGCTGCAGCGCCTGCGTGATCACGGAGTTCTGGTTCGCGAGCGCGACGAGCTTGTCGGTCGCGCCGATGGTCTTGTCCTTCAACACCTGCGACTGCAGCGCCTGCGCCGCTCGCAGGCGGTTCGTGATCGCCTCCAGCTGCGTGTCGTCGTAGGCGAGCTGGTCACGCAGCGACTGGATCTTGGACGCCTGGTACGGAGCGACCTGCCTGATCACGAGGTCGCCGAGCGCGTTCGCGGCGGCAGCGACCTTCGCGGGCGCCGACCCGGTGACGGTGATCGCGAGCAGCGGCGCCGGCGTTCCGACCTTCGCGCCGGTGATCCCGGTGATCGGCTTCGTGGTCACCCGTCCGCGGAGCCGACCCGGCTTCAGCCCGACCTGCCTCGCCACCTTCCTGATCGTCGACTCGGCCGTCACGTAGTTGGACACGAGGCCCAACGAGGTCGGGGCCGAGCCGACCGGAGCCGCGCCGCCCGGCGCGAGCGGCTGGCCGAGATAGACCTGCGCCGTCGCCTTGTAGGTCGACGAGTGCGCGCCCAGCGCGACCAGGTAGCCGATCACGAGGCCCACGACGAGGCCGCCGACCGGCAGCCACCACCGGGCCGCGATCGCGCGCCAGTAGCGGCCGAAATCGACCTCCTGCTCGGCGTCGACGTCCACGGCGGCATCGCGCTGGGGGGGCGCGCTCATCGGGCGGCAACCCTACCGGAGACGGGTGACCACATACCTCAGGACGGGACCATCCCGTAGAGCCTCGTGTACCCCGTCAGATACAGCCGGTCGGGCCCGGCGACGACCGGCGAGTACTTCCCGTCCGGGAAGCTCCAGACGCGGCGGCCGGTCGCCGCGGCAAGCCCGTAGGTGCGGCCCTTCAACGTCGAGAAGTAGACGATGTCTCCGATCACGCTGGCCGAGCCGGAGATCGGCCCGTCGGCCTCGAACTGCCACCGGATATCGCCGGTGGCCGCGTCGAGCGCGTAGAACGTGCCGCTGTACGAGCCGACGAGAATCCGCTCCTTCCAGACCGCGGGCGAGGCGTAGACGTAGCCGCCGGTCGACTGCGACCAGCGCAAATCGCCGCTCGCCGCGCCGAACGAGTACACCTTCCCGTCGGTCGAGCCGATGTAGACGCGGCCGTAGGCGGCCGCCGGCGTCGAGTAGAACGTTCCTCGGCCGCCCAGCCGATCCTGGGACGACGAACGCCAGATCAGCGCCCCCGTGCGCGCGTTCAGGGCGTACAGGTGGTGGTCGTAGGAGCCGACGAACAGGCGCCTGCCGGTGCGGGCGAACGCGCCCTTCACCTCGCCGCCGGTCCGGTACGTCCAGACCGTGCGGCCGGTCCTGCGGTCGAACGCGTAGACGGCGCCGGCCCAGTCCCCCGCGTAGACGAGCCGGCCGGCGACGAGCGGCGACGTCTCGCTCGGCCCGATCACACGCCGCCAGCGCAGCCTGCCGGTCCGGGCATCGAGCGCCACCACCTCGCCGTTCAGGCCGGGCGTACCCGGCGAGGCGTTGCACGCGTCGCTTCCCTTCCGGCGGAGATTGAGGAAGGCCATGTAGACGGCGCCGTCGGCCACGGCCGGCGAGGCGGCAGTGCAGCGGCCGGACGCGTAGCGCCAGCTGGCTCGGCCGGTCGCCGCCTGGACGGCCGTGAGGACGCCGGGGTTGTTCGCGATGTACGCGCGGCCGTAGGCGACCGCCGGCGGGAACTCGAGCAGGTGGCGCGCGCGGAACGTCCACTGCGCCCTGAACGGCGGCCGTAGCGGGCTCGGCAGGTAGCGCAGGCGCTGCTCGTCGTAGCCGTACATCGGCCAGTCCACCCGGGTGAGCGCGGCCGGTCGGCCCGGCGTCGGGCGCGGCCTGGGCTTCGGCGGCGGAGGCGGCGCGGTCTCGGTCGGGACGAACTCGACCGTCGAGGAGCCGCGGATGTCGCGCGCCTGGTGCCGCTCGTAGAGGTAGTAGCCGAGCCCCGCGCCGACGATCAGGAGCACGACAGCGGCGGCGCCCGCGCCGGCGACGATCCATCGCCTGCGGTTCAAGAGGAGAGCGCCGCCAGCTTGGCCGCGAAGCCCTTGACCCCGTCCGAGCCGCTCACCCGCACCCGGGCGAGCGTGTACAGGTCATTCGCACGAGCCAGGCCGTAGTTCGTCGTCGTCGCGCCGAGGTAGCCGGCCTGCTGGACGGCCGCGATCACGGCGCCGTCATACCGACCGGCCGGATAGCAGAAGAAGTTCACCGGCACATGGAACAGCTTCCGGATCGCCGCGCGCGACCCGGTGACCTCTTCGCGCAGCCTGGCCGCCGCGACGGTGGTCAGATCGGGGTGCGTGAGCGTGTGCGCGTCGAGCTCCCAGCCGGCGGCGAGCAGCTTGCGTACTCCGGGCGGTCGGATCCCCCAGACCGGCTTCAGGTTCGCCACCTCGAGGTTGAGCACGCCGGGCCAGTGCCGCGCCTTCAGGATGGGCAGCGCCGTCCGCACGTCGCTGAGGTAGCCGTCGTCGAACGTGAGCACGACCGGCTTCGCGGGGAGCGTGCCCGCTCCGCGCCAGGCGTCGAAGACATGCTGGAGCGTGACCGCACGGTAGCCGTGTGCGGCCAGCCAGGCGACCTGCCCGGCGAAGTCGGCGGGCGGCACGTACAGCTCAGGGTAGGGGGCGCCGGCCGGCGGAGGGCTGAGCACGTGGTACATCAGGATCGGCACGGGCCGGAGCCGGTTCCCGGCCTGCGCCGGCAGCGCGAGGACGGCGGCGGCGACTGCCAGCGCGGCGATGGTCCTCACCGGGGCAGATACCCGAGCGAGACGGCGCTCGTCCTGCCGGCGGAGTTCGACGCGAGCATCGTCGCGTGCCAGCGGCCGGGCGGAAGCTCCAGGTGTCGCGTGCCGGCGAGGCCCCGATGGCCGAGATCGATCGTCCTCGCGACGGAGCCGGAGCCGTCGCTCAGCCGCAGCCGGAGGTGCAGCCACGGCGTCCCCTCCGCGACCGAGCTCCAGGTCACGGTCGCAGGCGCAGTGACGGTGACCTCGACCGGAGGCGGGCCCGGGACCGCTGCGACCGTGACGGGCGCCACCGCCCGTCCGGCGCTCGTCCCGCCGGGACCGACCGCGGTCAGGAACGGGCGATACGTGCCGGGATCAGCCGCGCCCGGCGACCAGAGGAAGGTGTTCTCGCCGTGAGGGAACGACCGCGTGACGCGCTTCCCGCCGACCAGCAGCGTCACCGTCGACGCCTTGGACAGCCAGAAGCGGATCGGCGCCTCGTCCAGGAACCCGTCGGCGGGCCGCGGGTAGACCGTCGCCGGAGCGCCACGCAGCCGGATCACCGGCGGCTCGGACTCGTAGTCCTGGAACCGGCGTGCGGCCTCCTGCCAGACAACCTCGCCGGTGCGGGACGCCAGCTTGCGGAGGAGGCCGATGACGTAATCGTGGTAGTCGAGTGGCGACTCGTCGCCCCGCAGGGAGTAGAGCGACCAGTAACCGGTATCGAACCTCGGCAGCATCGAGCGGGCCGCGGCGGTCAGGCGTGTCGCCATCGCCGTGGCCGCTGCGTTGCCGGAAATGGTCGCGTAGTCGCCGACCGAGAGCGCCGCCTGGAGCTGCGCGTTCAGCACCGGCACGCGGTCGAAGCTGTAGAGCGCGACCCAGGGCTTCGCCGGCGACGACGGCGACAGCAGCCCGGGGATGGCGTCGTAGGCGGCGTCGGCCGTGTCGAGGAAGTTCTGGTCCGAGAGCAGCGTGCCGGCCCGGGCGAACGCCTGCGCGGCGACGGCCTGGGCCATGCCCGACGTCCAGGGCGGGCGCCCGGCGGCGAACGGAAAATCGTACTCCCAGACGAGCGACCGGCCGCTGACGACGCCACGGGCGAGAAGCGCCGAGGCGAGGTGTGCCGTCGCCGCCTCGTCCTTCGAGGCGACGTCCGCGTTCAGCTTCGCGAAGTTGGCGAGGGGATGGAAGACGTAGCCGTGTCCCGAGAAGAAGCGGTAGACGGCGCCGTCGTCGCCCTCGATGTCAGGATGCGGGCCGGTGAGTGCGTTAGTCGAGAGCCACTTGGCGTTCACGACCAGGGTCGAGAACAGCGTCAGCGCCCGCGGAGCCGTGTACGACCTCCACTGCACCGCGAGGTCGGCGACGACCGCCTCGAGCAGCCGGGCGCGAAGGGGAGGCAGGCCCTTTGCGGCGGCGAGCACGTTCGTGAGGGTCGCGCGGTAGCCGGCAGCCTCGGTCTGCGTCAGGTCGCCGCGCTCGACTGCCTGGCCCAGACCCTGCCGGACGAGCGCAGCCGGCGCCGGGCGCGCAGCCGAACCGACGGAGGGAACGGCGATGAGCGCGACGATGACTGCAACGGCTGCGGCGAGCAGGGGGCGCATGACGACCGGGGCGCTTTCCAGGGTAGCTGCGGCTCGGGCCGGACTACGCGGCTTCTACAGCGTAGATCCGCGAATAGCCGTGCAGGAGCAGCCGGCCGCCGCTGCCGGAGACCGGCACGTACTCGCCGTGCGGGAAGCGAAGCAGCACGCGGCCGGTGCGCGCATCCGTACCGACGATCCGGTGGGCGAAGCTCCCCGCGTAGACGACGCCGTCCACCACCGCAGGCGCACCGGAGACCGCGCCGCCGGTCTGCACCGTCCAGCCGACCCGTCCGCTCCAGGCCGAGACGCAGTAGAGCAGCCCGTTGTACGAGCCGAAGAAGACACGGCCGGCCCAGACGGCCGGCGACGAGTACACGTAGCTCCCGGTCTGGACGCGCCAGAGGTAGCGCCCGCCCGTCGTGAACGCCGTCAGCGAGCCGCCGTCGGAGGACGGCACGAAGACGCGCCCGCCCCAGACCGCCGGCGTGCCGTAGATGCGACCGTTCACGCCGGCGGACCAGCGCAGGCGCCCGCTGCCCGGCGAGAGCGCAAGCAGCCGCCCGCCGTAGTCGCCGATGTAGAGCGTGCGGCCGGCGAGCGCAGCGCTCGAGGTGATCTTCGAGCCGGCGCGGTAGACCCAGCGGAAGCGGCGCGTGCGCAGGTCGAGCGCGTAGACGTTCCCGTTCCACGCACCGAAGTAGTCGATCCCGTCGCGCACGATCGGCGAGGACTCGATCGGCGAGCCGATTCGGACGGCGAAGCGCAGGCTGCCCGTGCGGCGGTCGACCACGCGCACGAGGCCGTCCATGCCGTGGACGACGAGCTCGTCGCCGACCACCGCGGGCGAGGAGGCCATCTTCCCGCCGGAAACGGCGAGCCGCCAGAGGATCCGGCCGTTGCGCATCGACAGTGCGTAGACCGTGCCGCGGTTGTTGCCGATGAAGGCGACACCGTCGGAGACGACCGCCGGGAACTCGACCAGCGAGCCGAGACCGCGGCTCCAGACCACGCGGAACGGCGGCCGCAGCCCGATCGACGCGTGGGCCTGGGTCCGTTCCGGGCCTGCCCCGTACATCGGCCACTGGAGTCCCGACTGGTACACGCGGACGACGACGCGGCGGCGGCGCTGGAACGGCATCCGCGTCGAGCGAGGCTCGTATCCGCGGGCAGCGACCGAGACGAGGAGCGGTGCGCGGCGCTTGAGCCGGAACGCGGCGTTGCCCTTGCGGTTCGCGTGGCCGGCGAACCGGCCGACGCGCACGACCGCGCCGCGCACCCGGCGTCCGGTGTCGCCGTCGACCACGGTGACCACGACGTGGAACCGTGGCGGGCGCGGGTGGTGTACCGGCGGCGGCGCGGGTGCCGCCGGCGGCGAGGACGCGCGGGAGCCACACCCTGCGGCGAGCACCGCGAGGGCGACGACCCCGAGCCGGAGGATCAGGACTCGCCCGGCTCGCTCGCGACTGGTTCTGGCAGGTCCTCGGAGAACGGTTCGAGGGTACCGCCGTCCCCGGCCGTCAGACACAGGTCGGCGAAGAAGCGCGTCATCGTCACGCCTTCGCGGAAGTCGCCGAGGCGCGGTTCCGGCCGCTCGCCGCGTGCGATTGCGAGGGCGAGCTCCGGGTAGCGCCCGCCGGCGGCGAGCGGGAGCGGGAAGCCGCCGCCGAAGCGCGGATTGACGTCGGTGACCTCGTGCCGGTCGTCGGAGACACGGAAGCACTGGATGTTGGCAGGCCCCCAGATCGGCAGCGTCTCGGCGACCAGACGCCCGAACTCGATCAGCCCCTCGTCCTTGATCGACATGCCCTTGATCGATTCACCGCCCTTGGACTCGATCATCGTGCGCGGGATCGCGCCGAGGCAGCGGCTCTCGAAGTCGCAGAAGACGTCGATCGAGAACTCCTTGCCGGCGCAGACCTCTTGCACGAACGACTCGGCCGGTGTGTGGCGGAGATGGAACTCGAGCGCCTCCCGGTCGTCCGCGCGGTAGATGTGGCGCGAGCCGAAGCCGCGCCGCGGCTTGACCAACACCGGGTAGGGGAGGTCGTCCGGGAGCTCGTCCGGCAGCCAGCTCGCCGGCGAGGGGATCCCGTTGGCTTCGAAGAACAGGTGCGCCTCGTACTTGTCCTCGGTGCGGCGGACCACCTCGGGCGCCGGCAGCAGGACCAGAGCGCCATCGAGCTCGGTGCGGCGCTCGGCGAGCAGCAGGTGGTCGAGGTCGGCGAGCGGGATCACCAGCCGCGCCTCGTGCTCCCGCACGAGCTCCTGCAGGGCGGGCAGGTAGCCGGCGTCCTCGACCAGTGGCACGATCGCTCGCTGGTGCGCGTGGTAGAGCGCCGGCGCGAGCGGGTCGGCGTCGGCCGCAACCGTGCGCGCGCCGGCTCGGCGGAAGGCGGAGACGATGTCGACGCGCTGGCCGGCGCAGGTGAAGAGCACGGTGGTCACGAGCGCAGAGCGTAGCCCGTCGTTGGAGGCGGGCCCGCCCGAGTCGTTGCGCCTCGGGTACGGTCTGGTCACGCCTTTACTGATGAGGTAAAGGGCATGCCGAGGATCTCCGGAAAGAACCAGTTGACCATCCCCGTCGCCGCGCTCGAGGAGGCCGGGCTCCACGCGGGCGACGAGGTCGTCGTCGAGGCGCTCGAGGACGGGGAGCTGCGCGTCGCGCGCGGCGCGATCACGTTCCAGGGCGCGTTTGGCGCGCTGACAGGGACGTATCGCCCCGGATATCTCCACGGCCTCCACGAGGAGGAGGCGCGCCGGTGAAGGTCGTGCTGGGCGCCGACGTGCTGATCGGCGCCCTGGACGCCTCCGACGCTCACCATGCCGAGGCACGCGCGCTCTTCACCGCCTGGCACGCTCGAGACGATACGAGGCTGATCAGCGTCGTCGACCTGACCGACGCGCTGGTCGCACCCGCGGCCGACGTTCGCCGCCTACGGACCGCCCGGCAGGCCACTCGCGCCCTCGGCGTCGTCGTCCATCGACCGGGTGAGGCAGTCGGAGCCGGGGCGGCGCGCCTGCGCTCGATACATCCGATCAGCCTGCCCGACGCCTACTGCCTGGCCACGGCCGGCCGCACGGGCGGCTCTGTCGCCTCGTTCGACGAGAAGGTCCTGCGCGCCGCCCGGACCGAGCGAATCCCGCTCGTCCGGGTCCCGAAGCCGCGTCGGCGCTGAGCTCGTCGTCCCCTTCAGCCGCTGGGCGCGAGCGGAAGGGACGCACGCGAGTCATCGGCGTCTGCGGCATCGTCGCCGCGACCGACATGGCGGGCGCGGCTCACTGACGCCTGCCGACAGCGGGCGATGCGAGCGCAGCGAGCGAGCGGAGGAGGGGCCCCGTGGGGGAACCATGGGTTCCCCCACGTCTAGCTCCAGCCGCCCGTCTCGCCCTTGTACGTGCCGCCGAACAGGGCGAGCGGCGTGCGCGCCAGGATCTCCATGTCGACCCGCGGCGAGCGGTGCTCGACGTACCAGACGTCGAGCTCGATCCGGTCCTCCCACGGGAGCGACGCCCGGCCGTGGATCTGCGCCCAGCCGGTGATCCCCGGCTTCACCTCGAGGCGCCGCCGCTGGCGGTCGTCGTACCGCTCGACCTGGTAGCGGAGCGTCGGCCGCGGGCCGATCAGGCTCATGTCGCCGCGGACGACGTTCCAGAGCTGCGGGAGCTCGTCGATCGAGAGCCGGCGGAGAAGCCGGCCTGTGCGCGTGATCCGCGGATCGCCCCTGTCCACGGCGTAACCCGCGCCCAGCTTCTCCGCCCCGACCACCATCGTCCGCAGCTTGAGCAGCTCGAACTCCTTTCCGTCCTTGCCGACGCGGTGCTGGCGGTAGAGGACCGGTCCGCCGTCCTGGAGCCTGACCGCGAGCGCGCCGGCAGCCAGCAGGGGGCTCGTCAGCACCAGCCCGACCGAGGCGAGGGCGACGTCTGCTGCCCGGTTCACGCGGGCTTCCAGGCCTGCACGACCACACTGTCCGCGACCTGGACGAGGACGGGCGCGTGCACCGAGGCACGACGCAGCAGGTCGGAGATGCGCACGACGACCCGGGAGCCCGCCGGCAGCAGGTCGAGGTCGGCCGTCTGCGGGTTGATGGTCAGGAACCCGTCCGCCGCGATCGTCACCGGGCCGATCGCCCCGAACGTCCGGCGCAGCTCGGCCAGCGTCCAGTAGCGCACGTCCTGGCCCGTGCCGGCCGAGAAGCCTCGCCGCACCTGCCGGACGAGGTTGAGCGGCCCGCGCGCGTTCGGCATCTCGATCCAGACGAGACCACCCGGGCGAAGAACCCGGCGGATCTCGGCGACCACCGCGCGCATGTCGTCCTTCGCCAGATGCTGGAGTACGCTGTACGAGAAGACCGCGTCGAAGCTCGCCTCGGCGAACGGCAGCTCGCGGGCGTCCCCGACCACGTACGCGGCCTCGACCCCGAGCTGCTCGGCCACGCGCCGCGCCGCCCCGATCGACTTCTTCGCCAGGTCGATCCCGGTCGCGCGCCAGCCGGCACGCGCGGCGGCGATCGTCCACCGCCCCCAGTTGCAGCCGACGTCGAGCACCGCGCGCTCCTGCCCGTCCGGCAGCGGAAACGGCGGAATCGGGTAGCGCGTGAGCCGGGCGCCGCGGTAGAGGTTCCCGTGCGTCTTGATCAGCGAGGCGCGGACGTGCTCGTCGAGTTCCGTCAACGCGTTCCCTCCGCGGCGTCCCAGGTCGCCGGCACGCCGCGGCGCAGGTAGTTCCAGAGCGAGACGACCGTCGCCCAGGTGACGAGCGCGTAGTAGCGCGGCAGCCCGCGCCACGCCGCCGCGACCGCGAGGAAGGCGAGCTGACAGCCGAGCACCACGTCGTAGACCACGCCGGCGCGCAGCGCGACGAGCGCGACGTTCGTCCCCAGCACGACGAGGTGCAGGAGACCGCTGCCGTAGCGCAGGTGGCGGTGCGAGACGATCTCGACGAGGTAGCCTGCCGGCAGCCGGCGGAGCATCTTCCCGCGCAGCACGATCAGCCAGCAGTGCTCGAACATGCGCACCTTGCGCCGGTACTCCGTCTCGATCTCCGGCGTCGGCGCCTCGAACGCGAGCGCCTCCGGGTCGTAGACCGCCCGCCGGCCCCGCTGCACCATCAGGTACGGCAGCGAGAGGTCGTGCCCGAAGCGCGGGTCGACCTCGACGTAGTCCGAGCGGCGCAGCGCGTACACGGAGCCGTTGCCGCCGGTCACCGACCCCATCGCGGACTCCTGGGCCCGCAGCCACGTCTCGAAGCGCCAGTAGACGCCCTCGCGGTTCGACCCCGCCGCGTCGGTGAGCACAAGTCGGCCGCAGACGTACGCCACCTCCGGGTCGGCGAGCGAGCGGACGAGCTTGCCGAGCGTGTCCGGCGCCCAGGTCGCGTTCGCGTCGGAGAAGGCGACCACGTCGCTCGCCGTCTCGCGCACCGCGCGGTCCTGCGCCGCAACCTTCCCGCCGCGCTCGCAGCGGATCAGCCGCACGCGCGGCTCGCGAGCGGCGACCGCCTCGACGAGCTCGTCGGTGCGGTCGTCCGAGGCGTCGGAGGTGACGACGACCCGGAGCCTGTCGGGCGGGTAGTCGAGCGCGAGCAGGTTGTCGAGCCGGCGCTCGATCACGGTCTCCTCGTTGTAGGCGGCGACGATCACCGTGACCGACGGGGTCGCCGCCTCGCCGTGCACGGGGCGGCGTCGAATGCGCGCGGCAGCGGCAGCCGCGACCGGATAGGCGGCGTGCGTCCAGAAGAGCGCGCCCGAGGCGGCCCAGAAGACGACCTCGAGCGCGATCACGCCGCCTGCCCGAGCTCCGACAGCACCGCCTCGTACCGCGCGATCGCGATCGGGCGGTCGGCCTCCTCCTCCGCGTACGCCCGTGCGCGCCTACCCATCTCGACGAGATCGAACTCGCCGTCGTGCGCGGCACGGATCGCACGCGCCAGAGCGAACGGATCGCCCGGAGGTACGACCACGCCGCACCCGACCCGCGCGACGAGCTGCGCGGTCTCGCTCTCGGCCTCGGCGGCGGCGATCACCGGCCGGCCCGTGGCGAGCACGCCGTACAGGCGGCTGGGCACCACGTAGCCGGCGAGCCCACGCGCGAGCCCGACCACGTGGATGTCGGCGGTCGAGATCGACAACGAGCGGAGCTGGTACGGCTGCCAGGCCATGAAGCGCACCTTCTCCGCCGACAGCCTCCGGGCGAGGTGGATCAGCTCCTCGCGGCGGGCGCCGCCGCCGATGATCCGCACGGCGAGGTTGTCGAGGTCGCGGAGGAAGGTGCAGGCACGGATCAGAGTGTCGAGATCCTGGGCGTGGCCCACGTTGCCGGAGTGCATGACGACGAAGCGCTTGATCAGCCGGTGCTCGCGCGCCCAGGGGTTGTCGCGCGGGGCTGGACGCATGCGGCTGACGTCCACCCAGTTCGGGATCACACGGATGCGGTCCGGTTGGACGCCCTTCTCCTCCAGCCGGCGCTTCATCGTGTCGCCGATCGCGACCACGCGGTCGGCCGACCGCAGCGCCGAGTCGACCAGCACCCGCAGCGACCGCACGACCAGCGGGTTCCGCAATCGGCCGAGCTTCACCGCGATCTCCGGGAAGACGTCCTGGGCGATCACGAGCAGCGGCGCCCGGAACCGCGCCGCCACGATCCGTGCCATCGCACCGATGAACGGCGGGTCGGTCATGCAGATGACGAGGTCGGGTCGGCACGCGAACATCGCCTTCCACATCACCCCGAGCACGTAGGTGAGGTAGTTCAGCGCCCGGCGCGAGAGCCTCGAGCGCTCGTACGTCGTCGAGCGGACGCGTACGATCTGGACGCCGTTCCGCTCCTGCTGGGCCGGAGCCTCCGGCGCCGAACCCGCGATCACGGTCACGTCGTAGTCGGCAGCGAGCGCCTCGCAGAGCTCGGTGAGCAGGTTCGCGGTCGCTTCGACACCCGGCCAGTAGTACTGGTTGAGGACGAGGACGCGTTGCCTGGCCACGAGGGAGAAGGCTATCCCCAGTGACGGAGTGCGAGTTAACGTCATCCCTCGTGTCCGACCTCGCCGTTCTTGGCCCCGATCCCGCCTTCGGCGGAGGCGGAGCCGCCCACTTACGGGCGTTCCTCGACGCCGCCGCTGCGCTCGGACGCACGGCGGACGTCCACCACGGGCGGATGCCGTCGCGCCGGCGCCCGGTCGACGCCGCCAACCAGGTCGCGTTCGGACGGAAGGTCGCCCCGCTGCTGCGCGACGCGGACGACGTCTGGATCGTCGCCACGTCGGCGTCGACCGGCTACGGGGCCGCCCTGAGCGGCCGGCCTTACTCGGCCTGGATCGTGACGGGGCACGAGGACGAGTGGGCGGGGAGGCGCCGGGGTCTGCGTGCGTCGCGGAGGCTCGCGCTCCGCGCCAACGCGCCCGTCCTGCGGAGGCTCGAGCGCGCGGCGCTACAGGGCGCGACCCGCGTGTACTCGACCTCCCCGTACGGCAGCGAGAGCGTCGCCCGCGCCGGCAGGCTCGACGAGGGCGCGGTCGGGATCCTGCCGCTGCCCGTCGACCTCGACCGCTTCACGCCGGCTCCCGACGAGGACTGGCAGGCGACGCTCGCCGAGCCCGTGGTCGTCTTCGTCGGCCGCGCGAACGACCCGCGCAAGAACGTCGGGATGCTGATCGACGCGTTGCCGCTGCTCCCGGGCGTGCGTCTGCTGCTCGTCGGCGAGCCCCCGGACGGGCCGCTCCCTCCCGGCGTCGAAGCAGCCGGGCCGGTCGAGTCGATTGTCCCCTCGCTGCACCGGGGCACCCTGTTCGTTCTCCCGTCACACCAGGAGGGTTTCGGGATCGTCGCCGCGGAGGCGATGGCGGCCGGGCTCCCCGTGGTGACGACGCCGTCGGGTGGGCCGGAGGCGCTCGTCCGGGAGTCGCGAGGCGGGGTGGTGCTCTCGAGCTTCTCGACCGAGGAGCTGGTCGCCGCCGTCCGTGGCCTCCTGGACGATCCCGGCCTGATGGAGGACATGCGCCTGAGCGGCCGTGAGTACGTCGCCCGCGAGCACTCGGCCGAGCGTCTGAGGGAGCTGCTCGCTGAGGCGTTCTCGTGATCGGGATCTCGCTCCTCACCCTCGATCCCTGGACGGTCGGCGGGACCCAGACCTACGCGCGCGGCCTCGTGCGAGCGCTCGCCGCTCACGGCATGCTCGACTACCGCGTCTACGTCTCGGAGATCGCCACCCCGGCCGGCGGCGACCTACCCACGACCGTCGTGCCCGAGTTCCCCGCGCGCCGGAGCCGCCTGGGCCGTGTCGTGGGGCTCACCCGGACGACGCTGGCGGACGGGCGACTGCGCCGCGCCCTCGACCGTGGACACGCGGCCGCCTTTCACTTCCCGCTCACGGTCATGCTCCCCAGCGTCGACGTGCCCACGGCGACCACGATCCACGACCTCCAGCACGAGGCGTTCCCGCAGTTCTTCTCGCGTCCACAGCTGTGGTACCGGCGCCGCACGTACGGGCGCGCAGTGAAGGCGAGCCGGATCGTGATCGCCGTGAGCGAGTACGTGCGCGACTGCCTCGTCGACCGGCTCGATTATCCGCGCGAGCAGGTTCGTGTGATCTACCACGGAATCGACGAGCGGTTCGCGCCGGACGGCCGCGAGCGCGAGCCCTTTCTGCTCTACCCCGCGAACTGGTGGCCACACAAGAACCACGAGTTGCTGCTCGAGGCGTTCGTCCGCGTGCGGCGGAAGCGTCCCGAGCTCGGGCTGGTGCTCACGGGGTCCGGCCATCCGGCCGGCCTCCCGGACGGCGTCACCTCGCTCGGCCGCGTGCCGGTCGACCGGCTCGTCGACCTCTACCGCAGCGCGTCGGCGCTCGTCTTTCCGAGCCTGTACGAGGGGTTCGGGTGGCCGCCGCTGGAGGCAATGGCATGCGGCTGTCCGGCCGCGGTCTCACGTGTCGCCTCGCTCCCGGAGGTCTGCGGCGAGGCGGCAGTCTACCTCGACCCGACGTCCGTGGAGGACATCGCCCGCGGGATCGAAGAGGTGCTCGACCACCCAGCCCCGGGCGGCCCCGAGCAGGCGGCGCTTTTCACCTGGGAGGAGTTCGCGCGGCGCCACGACGCCGTGTACCGTGAATTGGCCGGCGACCGGAGCGGCTGACGATGCGTTTCCTCTTCACCACGCTGCAGACCTACGAGAGCGAGTTCTACGCGCGCGTCGGCGAGGAACTGGCCGTGCACGGGCACGAGGTCGCGCACGTGACCGTCTCGCGGGCGTCGGCGCGGGCGTTGCGCCTTCGCGGGATCGAGGCGCGCTGCCTGGCCGACGTCGCTGCGGCTGTCGGCGAGCCAGACGACCTCGACGGCGAGGTCAGGCGCATCGAGCAGACGTACGACACGCCGCAGATCCGCGACGTCTACCGCGCCGACTGGGCCTGCGACGACAAGCCTGAGCGATGGTGCGTGGCGCGCACCGTCCGCACGTTCCGCGCACTCGAGCGCATCTTCGACGATCTGCGGCCGGACGTGCTGGTGCCCGAGGTGGGCAACGAGACGATCCGCGTCGCCTCGCACCTGGTCGGCCTGCGCCGTGGAATCCCGGTGCTGTTCCTGCTGTACACGATCTTCCCCGACCCGCTACGGCTGTATGTCGACACTCTGCATGCGCCGATCGCGCGCGCCGACGAGGTACGCGAACTGAGCGACGACGAGCGCGAGGAGGTCGAGTCGTTCCGGCGCGCGTTCACCGCAAGCGCCAGGCCGATCCGCGAGCACCGGCGCGTGCCGTTCGAGGTGCGCCGCGTGAAGGTCTTCGCCGGCCACATCCACCGGAAAGCGACCGTCGACCGCGACGACGACTACCTGCGCCCGTGGCGGCTGGTCCGCCAGAACGCGTCAGAGTGGGTGCGGGCGCGGGCGGCGCGACCCTTCTACGACGACCTCGCTCGCTCCCGGCCCTTCGTCTACTTCCCCTTGCACGTGACCGACGACTACAAGATCACGCGGATCATCCCGCACTGCCGCGACCAGGCCTCGCTGGTCGAGCAGGTTGCCGACGCGCTGCCGGCCGGCTACGACCTCGTGCTGAAGGAGCACCCGATGTCGCTCGGACGCAACAGCCTCTCGCTGCTCCGCCGGTTGCGACGCCGCCCGAACGTCCGCCTTGTCCCGCCGTACACGAGCTCGCACGATCTCATCCGTGACGCGGCGGCGGTGGCGGTGATCTCGTCGACCGTCGGCCTGGAGGCCCTCCTCTACGAAAAACCGGTGCTGACGCTCGGCGACCCGTTCTACGCCGGCTTCGGCGTCACCCTCGACGTCGACTCGTTCGCCGAGATCACCGGGAAAGTGCCGGAGCTGCTGCGCTTCCGGCCCGACCCGGAGCGCATCCGACGATTCCTGCACGCGGCGATGCGCAACTGCTATCCGGGCGCGCCGGTGCTGGTCGACCGCTCGGAGGAGAACGCGATCCGGCTGGCCGGCTCCATCGCGAGCGCGGCTGATGCCGCGCTCGCTTCACGTGGGAAACGGCCGCCGCACGCGGAGCGTGCCAGGCCGGCAGAGCCCCCCGGCAGGGGCGTCGAGGGAGCCCCTGTAGGTCCCCTTCCGAGCTCCGCCGCTGGCTCCGCGAGCGGCGTTCACGATGGCATCCACCAGGAGCCGAAGTGGGCCGCCCCCGCACGGGTCGGTCGCGGCGGCGACAACCTGCCGAGAACCGCTGACTCTGACCTATGAGCCTGAAGGCCGTTCTCTTCTGGGACCTCGACGGGACTCTGCTCCTGACCGGCCGCGCCGGCCTCTACGCGTTCGAGGAGGCGCTCGAGGAGGTCACGGGCGCGAGCGTGAGCCTCGCGGAGGTCTCCACGCCCGGCTTCACGGACGCCGGAGTCGCGCGGCTGGTGCTGGAGCACGCGGGGCAACCGAGCGATCCCGAGACGGTCGAGGCGGTGCTGCGCTCGTACGAGCGGCGGCTGCCCGACAGCCTGCCCCGCCGGCAAGGTCGCGTGCTCGACGGGATCCGGGAGGTGCTCGACGACCTGGAGACGCGTGACGACGTGCGCTCGTACCTGCTCACGGGCAACACGCCGGCCGGCGCGCGGGCGAAGCTCCGGCACTACGACCTCGAACGTTTCTTCCGGCGCGGCGAAGGCGCGTTCTGCATCGATCACGGCTCGCGCGTGGACATCGCGCGGCGCGCGCTCCCTCTCGCCGACGGCGCGCAGGCGACGTACGTGATCGGCGACACACCCGCCGACGTGGAGTGCGGGAAGGCGATCGGCGCACGAACGATCGCGGTCGCGTCCGGCTGGCACTCGGCCGAGGACCTTTCCGCGACCGAGCCCTGGCTGGTGCTGGAGCGGATCCCGGAGCCGTCCCGGTTCCGCCGCCTGCTCGGGCTCGACGGGCTCGACGGCAAACACGCTTGATCCGGAACAGCGCGGGCTCAGCCGCGCTCGAAGACCCCGTACCAGACCCGCGTCAGCGGCTTGCCCTCGCGCTCGTCGACCCGTTCCGTCAGCGCAAGCCCGGCCCGCGCGAGCGCGTCGACGATCGCGTCGCCCCCCGCCCGTTCGACCTCGATCAGCACCGAGCGCAGATCCGTCCGCGCGAGCGTCTGCTGCGCCCCGGCGAGAACCGCGGCCTCGCCGCCGTCGACGTCGATCTTCATCAGCGTCGGCGCAGGCAGACCGAACTGCGCGACGAGGTCGTCGAGACGAAGCGACAAGACCGGCATGCCAACGCCTCCGATCTCGTGCTCGGCGGCACCCGGCTCGATGTTCTCGGTGCCGAGAGTCTCCAGCGCGGTCCTGGCGCCGAGCAGCACCGGCAAGGGAACGACGACGTCTTCGAATCCATTGAGCAGCACGTTGTCGCACAGCGAAGCGAAATTCGCGAACACGGGCTCGACCGCGACGATTCGGGCCGCCTCGCGACCGAGCGAAGCGGCGATCAGGGAATAGGCGCCCACGTTTGCACCGACGTCGTAGAGAACGTCTCCGGACCGGAGCGTCCGCTCGAGCCAGGCCACCGTCCACGGCTCCTTCGCGCTGGGACGGAGCCGGCTGAGGATCTCCGTCCGCGAGGTGACACCGACGAGGATGTCCGCGCCGCGGTAGTCGATCCGTCCGATATGCGCCGGGACCACCGGATAGTCCCGGCGCGAGAGCGCCCGTCGTGCGCGCCGCGCCAGCTCCGAGGCTCCCTGCCGCATCGTGCCGGAGCGTAGCGACCGCCCCGCTACGCTGTCCCGCGGATGGAAACGGAGGCGCGGCCGCTACGGATCCTCTGGTTCATGCTCCACAGCGGTTATCTGAGGTACTTCGGCCCGGTGGTGCAGCTGCTCGCCGACCGCGGCCACTCCGTCCACCTGGCCTTCTCGCGCCTCGAGAAGGACGAGGGAGACGCGAGGCTCGCGCAGGAGCTCGCGGCGAGCCGGGAAAACATCACGATCGGTGAGGCACCGCTGCGGCGCCGGGGCGACGGCTGGCGTCCTGTGGCCGGCCTCGTCCGGAGCCTCACCGACCTCGGCCGTTACGTCGATCCGCGCTACGCCGACGCGCCGGCGCTCCGGGCGAGGATGGCCGGGAAGCTGACCCAGCACGTACGGACGGCCCGGGCAGTCGACCCGGTGACCCAGCGGCTCACGCTTCGCCTCGTCCGGTTCATGGACTCGCACTCGAGCGAACAGCTTTCGCGGCGGATCGTCTCGTCGCTGGCCACGGTCGAGCGGGCGATCCCGACCAGCGGCCGGATCGACGACTTCCTCCGCGGGCAGGCTCCGGACGCCGTGCTCGCCACGCCGGTGGTCGAGTTCGGGTCGAACCAGGTCGAGTTCCTGAAGAGCGCCCGGAAGCTCGGCGTGCCGTCGGCGGTATCCGTTGCCAGTTGGGACAACCTGACCGGGAAGGGGCTGATCCGGGTAATGCCCGACCGCGTGCTGGTCTGGAACGAGATCCAGGCTCGCGAGGCCGAGCAGATGCACCGGATCCCGCGAGCACGGATCGTCGCGACCGGCGCGCAGAAGTTCGACGAGTGGTTCGAGCGCATGCCGTCCACCACGCCGGAGGCCTTCCGGGAGATGGTCGGGGTCGATCGCGCCCACCCGTACGTCCTCTACGCCTGCTCGTCCTCTTTCATCGCGCCGGACGAGGTCGGCTTCGTCGAACGCTGGCTGGCTCGCCTCCGCGAGGACGAGCGGACCGAGCTGCACCGGCTCGGTGTGCTCGTCCGTCCGCACCCGCAGAACGCCGGCCAGTGGCGCGAGGTCGACCTGCGCCGCTTCGGCAACGTCGCGATCTGGCCGCAGGAGGGGGCGCAGCCGGACTCGGGCTCGGCTCGGTCCGATTTCTTCGACTCGCTGGCGCACAGCGCAGTCGTCGTGGGCATCAATACGAGCGCTCTTCTGGAGGCCGCGATCCTGGGCAAGAGCGTGCTGACACCACTGGCACCGGAGTTCGCCGGCACCCAGGGCGGGACGCTCCACTTCCGCTACCTGCTCGCCGAGAACGGCGGCTTCGTCCACACGGCCGCAACGCTGGACGAACACTTCGATCAGCTCGCGGACGCCTTGCTCCGCGGCGACGAGCAGGCCGAGCAGACCAGACGCTTCGTCGAGTCCTTCATCCGGCCGCACGGGCTCGATCGCCCGGCGGCGCCGATCCTCGCCGATGCGATCGAGGAGCTGGCGGGGACGTCCCCCGAGGCTGCCGACCGGGCGGTCGTGAGCACGCTGCTTCGCATCGTGCTCACACCGGCCGCGCTTGCCGCCGCGCTGGTCGGCGGCATCGCCGGGCGGGTCCGTCCGTCTACCGTCGCCTGATGGAGACCTGCCGACCTGCTCACCGCCATTTACGACTCGACGCGAGCGCCTCGATCGCGTCGGCGAGGATCGGCGTCGCAGGGCGATCGAGACCGAGCGGACGGACGAAGACGCGCAGGAACTCGTCGATGTCGGTGACGAATCTCGCCGGATCGGCCAGGGTCGCGCGTACCTGCGTCACGTGCTGGTCGAGCGACGACGCAGCCTGGAGGGCGCCGCCTGCGGCCGTTCGCAGCTCGGCGAAGTGCAGTGTGCCCTCCTGAGTTTCGCGGAAATCCTCGCTCCGGATCGTCAGCACCGGTTTCCGCTGGATGAACGACTCGACCATGGCGCTGGTGTTGATCCCGACGACGGCGGCCGCGTGGTGGATCGAGTCGAAGTAGAGCGCCTCGTCGGCTTCGGTCATCGGCAGCTGGGGCGGGGTGCGCGGACAGACGGCGGCATCCGGCCCGAGCTCCACCTGCGACCAGGCCTCGACGCTGTACGGATGCGGCCGGACGACGACGCCGACCTCCTGCAGTTCCGGGTCGGCCCGGAGCGCTTCCAGCCAGCGGCGGGCGAAGGCGATCTCGCGGTCGGGCGGTGCAATGTTCGGCGAGGAGCCGACGTAGAGCACGTAGGGCGACGCCGACAGCCTGAGCCCGACGCGGAAGTCGGCGCCGGTGGTGGACGCAGAAGCCTCGAACCAGCGGTCGAAAAGCTGCGCGCCGGTGACGGTCACGTTTGCGGCGGGGACGCGGTGGAGCTCGACCGCATCGCGGCGCTGGAGCTCGTTCCAGACGAACGTCGCGTCGGGCAGCGCCTTGACGACCCCCTTCGTGGTCAGGTGGTCCCAGCTCGCGACGCCAAACCCGACCGGGATCCCGAGCGCGTGGGCGGACTTCACGATGTCGGTCTGCCGCCGGTTGCGGGAGCTGCGGCCGATCAGCGGGGTGACGAGGACGGCGTGCGGCTCGTGCGCGGCAAGCGCTCGCTCGACGTGCCGGTCGCTCGGCACACGCCGCTCGAGTTCGAGGGCGAGCCGGAGCGCCGCTTCCGCTCCCGGCGTGCCGTACGGCAGCCGGGCGAGCACGGCCAGGCCCCCCCGAAGGTACTTGTCCTGGCGGCGGCGGAGGTACGGCGCAGCGGCAAAGCGGCGGTCGAGGTAGCGCAGGTAGTCCGCGGCCGCGCGCAGCTGCTCGATCCGCTTCTCGTGCTTCCTCGACGCGGCCGGAAGCGGCGGGACGACCTCGACGCCGTCGGCTGCCTCGATCGCCGAGACCGCGGGGTCGCGACGCTTGTCGGGGTCGTCGTACGAGAGGAGCACGGTGTGACCTCGCTCGCCGAGCAGGCGGACGGTCGACCCGTACATGCGCAGGTAGCCCGGGAAGGCGAGCTGGAAGAGGATCCGCATCGGCGCGGGTCAGCTCACGCCGGCTGCGCGAACCGGCCCGCGCGGGCGGCGACCGGGGCCAGGAGCGCGCGCAGCGGGCGGAGCGATGCGGGCGTGCGCTGCGGCCTGGGTGCGGCCGAACCAGCGAGGCGCTCGATCTCGTCCACGAACACCGGCGTCGCTGCAACGTCGAGGCCGAGCGGACGAACGAACTGGGCGACGAAGCCGGATGCGCGTGCGGCCATGTCGGCGCCTGCGACGGCCGCGACCAGCTGGCCGGTGTGCTCCTCCAGGGTGTGCGCGATCTGCAGGAGCCCGCCGCCGATCTCCAGCAGGTAGCGGAAGTGGAGCGTCCCCTGCTGGACGCGCTCCCACTCCGGGTCGAGCACGGTGAGGACTGGCCTGCCGACGATCGCCGCCTCGATCATCGCGCTCGTGTTCAGGCCGACCACGGCTGCACTGTGGTAGATCGAGTCGAAGTAGTCCGACTTCGACTCCGCGTCGGTCGGCGCGTGCGCGTCGCGCGGGAAGACGACGACGCCTGCCTCGTCGTCCAGCCGAAGATCCGGTCGCTTGGGGTGCGGGCGGACGAGGACGCCCGCGTCGCCGAGAACGCCACCGTGGGCCCGGAGCGCCGCGAGCCAGCCCCCGAGGAAGTCCGCCTCGTCCTGGCCCGTCCACGGCGAGCAGCAGGCGTAGAGAACGTAGGGGCGCGCGGGGTCGAGGCCGACCCGGGCGCAGAACTCCTCGCGAGGGCGCGGGCGCCAGACGAACCAGTCGTCGAAGCACTGCGCGCCGGTGACGGCGACGCGCTCGGCCGGGATGCCGTGCAGGGTCGTCGCCTCGCCGCGTTGCACCTCGTTCCAGACGAAGAGTCGATCCGGCACCGGACGCACCAGCGACTTGCTCGTCAGGTTGTCCCAGCTCTTCACGCAGATCGCAGTGCGCAGCCCGAGCGCCCTCGCCGCGCGGTGGAACTCGGGCTGCATCGATCGCAGCCCGAGGTAAGGCGCGAACAGTACGACGTCGGGGCTCAGGTCGCCGAGGTACCGCTCGATCTCCATGTTTGTCGGCAGGGCGCGCTCGGCGAGCTGCAGTGCCGACGAGACGAGTCGCCGTATCGGGGCACTCGATCCGAGGCGCGTGCGGGCGAAAGCAGCGGCCGGCCTGGGGGCGCGGCGCCACGCCCGCGCGCGATAGGTGTCGTTGAACCGCGGACCGAGGAACATGAAGAGATCGAGTGCTGATCGCACGTCCGCCGCGAGCTCGAGCCAGCGGTCCGGCGCAGGGACGACGGCGTGCTCGACGGCGACGTGAGGGGCGGCGACCTCGGCGAGCAGGCGGTCCCGCCAGCCAGTCTCGCGCTCGGCGTGGATCGCGATCGTCACCTCGTGGCCGCGCCGGTCGAGCTCGGCGACGACGGACTGGAAGCTCGTCAGCGAGAGCGGGGTCTCCGCGGAGAAGAGGACCCGCACCGGCGCTACTCGTCCTCTGGCCGAACGGTCACCTGCTTCGGCTTAACCGGCACGACCGCCTGGATCGGCAGGCCGGCCCGCGCCGCGAGCCTCCGCGCCTCGAGCTCGGTCTTCAGCCGCACGCGGCGCAGGAAGTACGGCACCTGGATCAGCGTCAGCGGCGGGCGCAGGAGCACGAGCCAGCGGCTGTCGGTGGACTGCTCACCCGCACCGCGCTCCGCGAGCTCCTCGATCGCGTCGACGAACACCGGCGTGGCCGGCACCTGGACGCCGTTCGGCCTGACGAAGAGCTCCGTGAACCGGCGTGCCGCCTCCTCGCCCTCGGTGTCCCGGCCGACGACGACATCGCCGAGCCGCCGGGCATTCTCCTCCAGCGTCTCGGAAACCTGGACGAGGCCGCCGCCGACCTCGCGCAGGTAGCGGAAGTGGAGGACACCGCCCTGGGAGGCGGCGAACTGCGGCACCGTGATCGTGTGCACGGCCTTGCCGATGATCCCGGCCTCGATCATCGCACTGGTGTTGATTCCGAAGACGACGGCGCTGTGGTAGATCGAGTCGAAGTAGTCGGCACGCGTGTCCTGCTCCGTCGGCATGGCCACGTCGGGCGGCCAGACGACCACGTCCTCGAACACGGAGAAGTCGACCTCGCGCCACTCCTCGGTCCGGAAGGGATGCGGCCGGATCAGGATCGACGCCTCGCGGAGGGCGGGCTCGTCGCTCTCGCGCAGCGACCGGATCCACGCCACGCAGTACTCGGCCTCCGTCATCGTCGACGGAAACAGCGAGCCGCCGACGTAGAGGACATACGCCTTCCCGGGATCGAGGCCGACCCGGGCGCAGAACTCCGCGCGCGGCCGCGGAGGCCAGCCGAACCAGTGGTCGAAGCACTGTGCGCCCGTGCTGACGACCCGATCCTCGGGAACACCGTGGATCGAAACCGCCTCGTGCCGCTGGACGTCGTTCCAGACCGTCAGGAGGTCGGGGACGACCCGGAGCAGCTGCTTGCTGGAGAGGTTGTCCCAGCTGGCGATGCAGATCCCGGTCGGGGCACCGGCGGCGGCTGCGCTGCGCGCGTACTGCGCGTCGGTCGAACTCGGCATCAGGTGGGGCGTGACGAGCACGACGTCCGGGTCCTCGTTCCGGACCAGCTGCTGGACGCCGCGGCTGGCCGGAATCGCCCGATCGCAGGTGTCGAGGATCCGTGCCCAGGCGCGCAACCCGCGCTCCGAGGTCATGGCGGGGATCCGGAGCAGGGCCGTGAAGGCGCGCGGTGCCCGCCGGCGGGCGCGCTGGAGCAGGTAGGGGACGCGCTCCTCGCCGAGCTGAAGGAAGTAGACGTAGTCGAGCGCGCCGCGGACGGGGCGGGCGACGCGGAACCACCGGTCGCGCCGCCACACGGACGAATGGCTCCAGCGGAAGCCGGGATGCCCCTCCATCCGCCGCAGCCACAGCTGCTCGAACGGCCTGGGTGCGGCCTGCTCACGCTCGAAGACGAGGTGGACCTCGTGGCCACGCTCGAGCAGCTCGCGGATGACGGAGTCGAAGAACCGCAGGTAGCGGCCCAGGTACTCCATGAAGAAGAGAACGCGAAGCGGCCGGCGCGCAGCCGGCTCAGGCCCGACGACGGCGAGCTCGGGAGCAGGCGCGACCGACATTAGAGTCGGGCGACCGCAGCCCGCTCGAACCGGCTCTGGAACCAGAGGCCGACAACGATGATCACGACCAGCCCGATCGCGGAAGACACGACCGACTGCACCTTGAGGTCGTTGGTGCCCAGGAAGCCGAAGTTGACCATCGCGATCGGCGCCGTCAGCGGGTTCCAGAGGGCGACCGTGTAGTAGAGCCCGTGCAGGTCGCCGAGCGGCTTGACGATCGGAGTGACGAAGTAGAGGAACGAGACGAAGTACGTGAGCACGTAGCGGACCTCTTTCGTGTTTCCCGCGATCGGGGCGATGAAGAGGCCGACCCCGATCCCGTAGAGGATCATCACGAAGAGGCCGATGAACCCGACCGGCATCTGCCCAGGCGGGGCCAGGTACCAGCTGCCCGTGGAGAGAAGGAAGTAGAAGAGTCCGATGATCGCGATCAGCATGTAGAGCAGGAAGTCCATCATCGTCGGGTAGATCGTGGCCGCCTGGATCAACATGCGCGGGCAGTGCAGGCCCCGTGCCACACTGTTCGAGAACCGGACGGAGCGCGCCGACCAGTGGAGCGAACGGTCGAAGATCATCCAGCCCGCACGGCCGAAAGCGATGAAGATGAAGTACGGCCGGTCTCCCGAGGCGACCTGGAGCACACCGCCGAAGATGAAGGTCTGCGTGAGAATGTCCATCCCCGGCCGAAGCGGGATCCAGAGCATGCCGAGGTACGTGGCGCGGTAGCGTTTGACGATGAACTCCTTCCCCATCCAGGGGACCACGCTCCGGTAGCGCCAGACCTCCTTGAACCGGGGGATCACCCCGGCCTGCCACGGGCCGGTCACGCGAACGCGCTCGTGCTCGAACGGCGGTGCGACCTGGCGGAGCGTCTCGGACGTGGCCATCGTCACGCAGCCTCCATGCCGAACCGCCGACGGCGACCGGACATCGACGCGGATCCCGTCCGCGGGAACTCCAAGCACACGATCGTGTTCGTCACCAGCATCACGTCCACCGCGGCACGCGCCGACTCGGCGCCAACCGGCAGCCCACAAGTCTAGCCGGGCGGTGTGAAGGAACCTTTAGCGCCCCCGCGTTCGCACTAGTGTGGCCCCTGCATGAGGATCCTCGTCAGCTCGTCGCCGTGGCCGCTCGCGTGGTCACTTCCGGATGTCGTCTGCGGACTGCTCGATGCCGGGGCAGAGCTCGTGTTCACGGGCGCCGACGGCAAGGATCCGGTGCCGGAGGCAGCTCGCGGCCGGCCCGGGACCCAGGTCGTCCTGCTTCCCGCCGCCCGCGACGACGCCGACGCCAAGGCGACCAGACTGTTGCGCTCCGTCGGCGACCTCGCACGCTTCTACGGCTCTGAGTTCGCCGACGCCAGGTGGCCCCGACAGCGGACGGCGCGCCGACTCCTCCACTTCGCCGGCCATCCGGATGAGACGACGCTCGCGCCGACCCTTGCCGGCCTCCAGGTGCCGGAGGACGTCCAGGTCCTCGTGCACCAAGCCGTGACCGCGCTCGAACGACAGGTGCCTGCCCACCCCGGCCTGGTCGAGGCGATCCGCGCGCTCGACCTCGACGCCGTCCTCCTCGTGACGCGCTGCAGCTTCGGAGGCGCTGAACGCGACCTGCTCAAGGTGGCATCCGAGCTCGACCTGTCCTCGATCATGCTCGTCTGGAGCTGGGACAACCTCTCGAGCAAGGCAGCCCTGCAGGAGCATCCCGACCATCTGCTCGTCTGGAACGACCTCCAGGTCGACGAGGCGGTGCGGCTCCACTCCTTCCCACGCGAGCGGGTGCACGCGCTCGGCGCTGCCAACTTCGACCCGCTGTTCGCCGCCATCGGGAACGTCGAACGACCCCGACGGAAGGAGAAGACGGTTCTCTACCTCGGCTCGTCCTCGAACATCTCGACCCGCGAGCCGGACCTATTCGCGACGTGGCGCGACGCGGTCCGCCGCGCGGACGATCCGATCGTCCGCGAGGCCCGGATCGTCGTGCGTCCGTACCCGGGCGGCGGCGCCTGGAAGCGCTGGACACCCGCATCGGGCGACTTCGTCGTCCAGCGGGGCCGAAGATGGGAGCGTGGAGGGCTTGCGGTGCCTCTCGCGGAGGCCGACGCAGTCGTAGCCCTGAACACGAGCGGTGAGCTCGAGGCGGCGATCGCCGGCTTGCCCGTCGTGACGTTCCGAGCCGGCGAGGCGGCGCCGGGACAGGAGGGCTCCGTCCATTTCGAGTACCTCCTGGAGGCGAACGGCGGGTTCGTCGTCGACTCGCGCGACCTGGAGGAACACGTAGCCAACCTGAGCCGCGCGCTGCGGGGCGGCCACGAAGCCGAGCGGCAACGCGCGTTCGTCGAGCGGTTCGTGCGCCCGCTCGGGCTCGACCGGGCGGTGTCGCCAATCGTGGCCGCGGAGATCCTCCGACTCGCTGCATGAGAATCGGCGTCTTCTACGGGCGCAAGTACTACCTTCGCAACTTCGCGGGAGCCCTCGCCACCCTCGTCGGCCGAGGACACGAGCTGGTGCTCGCGATGCCGGACCGCAAGCCACGCCCGTTTGTTCTCCCGCCCTCGCTGGCCGAGAGCTCCCGAGTCTCGACGACGCTCTTCCCCTACTCCCGCGACGACGGCCTCGACCAGGCGCTCCGCCTGATTCGAGCTGCCCGTGACGCAACACGGTACGAGCGATCGCCGCTCCGAGAGGCGCACGCGAACCGGCGTCGCGCGTACCGGAAGCTCGGTGAAGCTCTGGGCTGCGAGCTCGAGCCGCCATCATTCGACCTCGGCGAGGTCGAGCTCCGAGCCATCGACGTGGTCCTCGACGCGCTCGAGTCCTTCGTGCCGCCCAGCACGCCGCTGGTTCGCTTCATGGAGGGGAGTGGGCTCGACGCGGTCCTCGTGCTCAGCCGGATC
This sequence comes from uncultured Actinomycetes bacterium, assembly GCA_963841405.1. Taxonomy (GTDB): domain Bacteria; phylum Actinomycetota; class Thermoleophilia; order Gaiellales; family Gaiellaceae; genus DATBLE01. The sequence continues at coordinate 266,290 of CAWJCM010000007.1, forward strand.
AACTTCGGCGGTAAGGAGACCGGCGTCGTGGCGGCCGCACGGGCCGCCCGCATTCCGTCCGGCATGGCCGTCTACAGCTGGGACAATTTGTCGAGCAAGGCGCGAATCCACGAGCGCCCCGACCGCCTCTTCGTCTGGAACGACGTGATGGCCCGCGAGGCGGTCGATCTGCACGGCCTCGACCCGCTGACCGTCGAAGCGGTCGGCGCGCCGCGCTTCGACGAGTTCTTCTCGCTGTCGCCTTCGGCTTCGCGAGAGGAGCTCCTCAGCAGGCTCGGGCTCGATCCGGCGCGGAAGACCATCCTGTGGCTCGGCTCGTCCGGCTTTGTGTCGAAGCAGGAACCCGAGGTGATCGACCGCTGGCTCGCCGCAGACTCCTCCGGCCTGCAGCTGATCGTCAGGCCTCACCCCGGTGCCGTCCGCGAGCCTGCCTGGGCAGGGTGGCGGCCGTGGGGGAATATCGCCATGCCGCCGGTGCGCCGGCGCGCACGGGATCTCTACGACCAGCTGTTCGCAGCGGATGCCGTCGTCGCGCTCAACACGAGTGCCGAGCTCGAGGCTGCGATCGTCGGCCGTCCCGTGCTGACCATAGCGGCAGGCGAGCTGGCTCCCGGTCAGGAGGGCTCGATGCACTTCCGGTACCTGCTCTCCGACGCCGGGGGCTTTGTCCAGCATGCGACGTCCCTCGAGCAGCATCTCTCCCAGCTCGCTGCCACGCTCGAACACGACCCGGTCGCGGCGCAGCGACGGCGGTTCGTCGAGCGCTTCCTCCGTCCGCGCGGACTCGAGCGCCCGGCTGCAGACATGCTCGCGGATGCAGTCGAACGGCTGGCCGGGGTGGGCGACGCAGCGGGACCGGATCAGCCGGGGCTCTGACCCAGACCGACTGTCTGGTGGAGCAGCAGCTTCTTCTGCACCGACGGCCGCACCTCGGCCAGCTTGCCGGCGATCTTCCTACCCGCGGTACCGTCGCCGAAGAGCGTGCTGCGCTCGTACGGGCCGTGGGCGAGCTGGTCGCGGACGGCGTCCGCGATCGCTCCGCAGTCGTGCTCCACCTCGACGAGGTTCGGCCCGCGCTCTCGACCCTGCTGGCGTGAGCCGACCGTCACCGCCGGCGTGCCGAGATACGAGCCTTCGCGCAGGGCCGCGGACGAGTTCCCGACCATGCAGGAGCAGTGGGCCATGAGCTTGACGAACACCTCCGGCGGCAGGTTCCGGAAGAAGCGGAAGCCGTGGGTGTGGCCGAGCTCTCGGAAGATGCGGATCCCCTTGGCGACGTCCTCCGAGCCGGCGTCGACGTTCGGCCAGAAGACGAGGGTCTGCATGCCCAGCTCGGCGACCGCCTCGAGGGTCTGGTTGATCTGGTCGAACCCTTGCCCGTACTCAGTCGTCACCGGATGCTGCATGACGAGGACGAACGGCTGCTCGGGATCGACCGTCTCGCCGGTGCCGCCGAACTGCTCCAGCACGTCCCGGCGGAGACCCAGCTCTGTCCTCGCAACCAGGTCGATCGACGGGCAGCCGACGTTGAAGACGAACGCCGGGTCCTCGCCCATGGCGATCACGCGCTGAGCCGAAAGCTCGGTGGCCGGAAAGTGAACGTGGGCGAGCTTGGTGACCGCGTGCCGCACGCTCTCGTCGATCGAGCCGGACACCTCGCCTCCCTGCGTGTGCGCGACCGGGACGTTCATGTACGCGGCCGCCACGGCGGTCGCGATCGTCTCGAAGCGGTCGGCGACGGTGACGACGACGTCGGGCTGGAGCAGCTCGAAGACGGTCGGCAGCTCGAGCATCCCGAGACCGGTCGACTTCGCCATCGTCGCCGGGGTCTCGCCCTCGATGATGAAGCGGATGGTCGCGTCGGGCGCGAAACCGTCCATCGTCAGCACCTCGAGCGCGTTTCCGAACCGCTCCAGCACGAGCGACGCGCCCGCCACGAGCTGGAGCTCGAGCTCCGGATGGTCGCGGACCGCCTCGAGGCCGGTCTTGATCCGCGCGTAGTTCGCGCGGCTGGCGACGACGACGCAGACCTTCCGCCGCGGGGCGCTAGACAACGTCGGCTTCCTCGAGCTGGTGGTCGGGCGCGAGCGTCCGCGCCGCACGGCGGCCGACGAGCTCGGGCAGCCGCAGCGCCGGGATCCCGTTGCCGGGCCGCTTCGTGGTCAACATTTGCGGCTCCAGCACGGCGCCCTGCGGGATCTCGACGCGCGCGACCACGCTCTTCTCGAACGTCGCGCGCGCCGGATCGAGCGCGGAGTCGCGCTGCTTCAGCCCGGTTCCCATGGCCTGCTCGACTTGCCGGATCCCCTCGACGAGGCGCGCGAGCTCCTCGGGGTCGAGGGAGGCGTGGTGATCAGGCCCGTAGAGCCGCTTCGACAGGGTGAAGTGCTTCTCGATCGCGACCGCGCCGAGCGCGACCGCCGCGATCGAGGTATAGATGTCGGGCGTGTGGTCGGAGAGCCCGTAGGGGACGCCGAGCCGCTCGCCCATCGCAGTCATCGCACGGAGGTTGACGAGCTCCGGCGGGCACGGGTAGTTGGAGGTGCACTGCATGACCAGGAAGGGCGACCCGGCTTCCCGGAGGATCCCGGCCGCGCGCTCGACGTCCTCCATTCCGGACATGCCGCTCGACAGCAGCACCGGCCGGCCGGTGGCCGCGACCGCCTCGATCAGCGGCGGGTTGGTCACCTCTCCGGAGGCGATCTTGTACGCGGGGACGCCGACCTCCTCGAGTAGCGCGACCGCCTCGACCGAGAAGGGCGACGAGAAGAAGACGAGGCCGCGCTCCTCCGCGAACGCCTTCATGCGCACGTGGTCGTCCCGCGAGAGCTCCATCCGCTTCGTGAACTCGTAGCGGGGCTCGTCGAAGTGCGGCGGCGTCGGCGTCGACGGGAGCATCTCCGCGTCGGCGATGTGCGTCTGGAGCTTGACCGCGTCCGCTCCCGCCTCGAACGCAGCGTCGATCAGCTGCTCCGCCTGACGAATCGAGCCGTCGTGGTTGTTTCCGATCTCGGCGACGACGAAGACGTGGGGCCCGAGCGCTGTGCCGGCGATCTGCACGGCGGTCACTCTAGATGGTCGGCTCAGCCGAGGAACCGCCGCAGCCAGCCGCCCTTCTCGACTGCGTCGAGCTGCTTCCGAAGCCTTCGGACCTCCTTCCGCGCGATCGCCCGGTCCCGCTCCGCGCGGGCGAGGTCGTTGCGCAGGCCGGCCTCGTCCTTCCAGGTCCGCGCGGATAGATGGAACGCGTACCGCGCCTGCTCCCGCTCGGTCGCGTAGAACACCTCCGGCTCGAAGACCGTGACCTCGCGGAAGTCGTGGCGGATTCGCTCGATCAGCAACGGGCCGGTCCCCTCGCGGTCGACCGGCCCGAAGGTCGTCCGCGGGCGCAGCTCGGCGATCGCGCGCGCGAGCAAGGGGTGCGCCGGGACGGCGCCGACGATCGCGTTCGACACCCGGCCCGAGTCGAGCGCGCCCAGGAAGAGGGAGACGCGGTCGAGGAGCGGGTCGATCGGCTTCAGCGACTCGAAGTCGGCGTCCACGTACACGCCGCCGAGGCGGCGCAGGAGCTCGAGCCTGAGGATGTCGGCGCGCTCGGCCGGCCGGCGGAGGAGCTCGTACACCTCGCGGCGCTCGAGGTCGGTCGGCAGGTTCGTCTCCGCCCACAGGTGGTGCTCCCAGCCCGGGTGGTTGCGCTTCCAGGTCTCGCCGAGCCGTACGTACTCCTCGGGCATCGGCTCCGGTCCGAGCCAGATCCGGTGGAAGACCCGCGGAATCACGATCGCTCACCCCGCTCGACCAGGAACTCGGCGAAGGCGAGGTCGCGCGGCGTGTCGATGTCGAACGAGCGCTCCGGCGGCATCTCGTAGCCACGCACATCCTCCGCCTCCAGCGCGCGCTCGACGACGTCGCGCCGGAACGCGTAGACGGAGCCGTTCCGCACCCAGAGGCGCTCGAGCTCATGAGAGGGGCTGAGTCGGTCGTCCTCGAGGTACGGAAGCAGGCGCTCGCCCTCCAGCCGCTTCATTTTCAACGGGTGGTGCGCGGCGTCGGCGGCGGCGACTGTGACGACCGATTCGGCGCCTGTCCGCGCGAGCAGCTCGACCGCGCCGGCCACATCCTCCGGGGCGGTGAAGGGCGAAGTGCACTGGAGGATCGCGACCGCCTCGATCGACGCGGCCGGGTCGTCGAGCTCCTGCAGCGCGTGGAGCGCGAAATCGGCGGCGCGGGAGGTCTCGTCGGCAAGCTCCGCCGGGCGGCGGAGCGCGACCACGTCGAGCCCGTCGGCTTCAGCCAGGATCTCGTCGTCGTCGCTGGAGAGCACCACCTGCGTGAAACAGCTGGCGGCCAGCGCCGTCTCGAGCGTGCGGCGGACGAGCGTCCGGCCGCCGAGCACGGCCAGGTTCTTCCGGGGCACCCGCCTGGAGCCGCCGCGGGCCGGGACGAGGCCGATGACGCGCATCAGCGGAGAGCCTCGAGCTCCGCCCGGTGCGCTTCGGCGACGCCGCGCAGCCGCTTCCAGTCGGGTTCCGACGGCTCGGCCGCGGAGAGGACGAAACCCCAGTGGCCGTCCGCCGAGAGCCGCTCCGCGACCGGAGCGAAGCCCGCCCGCTCGCAGAACGCGAGCGCCGTCTCGCGGGTCAGAGAGAACGGGTGGTCGATCTTCACCGCGCCCTCGACCGAACCCTGCTTCCGCGCGGCGATCATCAGGTCCAGCACGTCCACGAACGCATGGCCGTCGTCCACGCTCAGGCGGCGCAGCGAGTCCAGTGTTGCCCTGACGTCGAGCAGGTGGTCGATCGTCTGGCAGAGCAGGACGAGGTCCCAGCGCCGTTCCCCCGGATCGAAGTCCTCTGCGAAGCCCGCAATGGTCTCCGTACCGTCGGCCGCCGCGACCGCGAGCTCGTCCGGCGCCGGGTCGAGGACGGTGGCAGCCGAGCCGAAGGCGTCGCGCACGGCGGCGGCGACGATACCGGTCGAGCCGCCGACGTCGAGCACGGTCGCAGGCGGGCGGGGCAACGTCTCGCGGAGGAACGCGACCAGACCATCGGCATACGAGCGCTGGTCGACCTGTACCGTCTCCGCGTCGATGCGGCGGCCGTGGTATGCGCTCACGAGCGGCCGGTAGACGCGCTCATAGAACGTTCCGTACCCGGCGGCGGTCAGGCGCGGCGAGATGAACCCGAGCCCGCAGCGGCGGCACATCCGGAACGTCGCTGGATAGCCGTAGCGGTCGCGCTCGGCGAGCGTCTCGAGGTCGGTCGAGCCGCAGAGATTGCAGGCCTCGACGTTCTCGAGCCGCTGCGCCGCGTAGTCGTAGCCGACGACCGCGATCCGTTCTGCGCGGTCCGTCACTCGGCAATCCGCTCGACGAGGCGACCCCACCCGCGCGCGGCCGCCGTCGTCACCGCGCGCCGCCGGATCCCGTCCAGCACCGCCGGGTCGGTCGGCAGCGTGCGGCAGCGCTCGATGTCGATCAGGTTCTCGAGGTGCACGTACTCCGGCGGCGAGTACTCGTCGAGGTTCGTGATCACAACCGCGCCCGTCTCCATCGCAGCCGCCACCGACGTGTTGTTGGCGCGAACGCCCCTGTCGAAGAAGGCGGCGAAGAACGTCGCCTGCCTCAGCTCGTTGTAAACCGCCACGTCCGACAGGTTGCCCAGGAAGTAGAACCCCGGGAAGACCTCGCCCATCTCCGCGAAGATCTCCTCCGCGTCCTCGAGCCTCGCGGTTTCGTGGTTGGCGGCGGAGACGTACACCTCGTACGGCCGCGCGAGCGCGTCCAGCAGTCCGCGAAGCCGCCCGAACATGTCCGTTCGCACCTTGTGCGCCATCCCGAACGAGAAGACCGTCACTTCCGGAAGCTCATACGCGCGGCGGTCGGCGAGCAGGCCGGGCACCCACAGCGTCTGCGCACGGTCGGTGAGCCCCCCGACGCCTGCGTAAATCTCCGAGTTGCCGCACAACACCCGTCGCGCGCGGCCGACGAGGTCGCGCTCGAGCTCGAGCCCGGAAAGCTCATGCAGAAAGACGTCTCCCCGCCAGCCGTCGAGCCGCGCGGCCAGCGTCTCGCCGTCGCCGGTCCCGAGCTCGCTGACCTTGAATGAGAGCACCGACCGGTCCCAGCCCGGGCCGTCGTCGCCGAGCCCGTAGAGCGGTACGCCCAGCCGCTCGGCGAGCAGCTCGTTGAACCGGGCGACGCCCGAGCGGAAGCCGCTTCGGTGATGGGTGACGACCGCCTCGACCGGGCTCATGGCTCGCCTGATCGTAGACTCACGGCCGTCCGGGGCGGCACCGGTGTGGAGTGCGAGCCTCAGCCGTCGAGCGCTTGCCGGCACCGTTCTCGACGGTGACGCGTAAGCGGCTCGCGAGGAAGAGAGCATGCGTGGCTCTCATGCGAATCGCCGCCAGAACTCGTCGTCGCGCTGGAGCTCGGCGAAGATCTCGTCGCTCCGCACCCGAGTCTCTTCCCGCAGGCCGTCCCGGATGCGGCGCGCCGGGTTCAGGCGCCGGCGAAGGCTGTGGAGGGGGCCCTTCTTCGGGATCAGCGCGACGGCCCGTCCGAGCACGCTCCGCTTCGCCTCTCCCTCGCCGTGGGCTCGCCTGCTCACCCGTCCCCCCGCCGACTTCCGGAACCCCGCGCCGTGGTGGTAGACGACCGGGCCGTGTCCGGCGTCGCCGTAGAGCCCGAAGAAGAGCGGATGGGCGTCGACGGCGTTCACACGGCGGAGTGGAAACCAGTCGACGCCGGCCCGCTCGAGCGCCTCCAGCAGGTTCGCGCCGACGTCGGTCACCGGCAGCCCGTCCGGATCACGCCACTCGTAGCCGCGGTGCCAGTCGCCCCCGATCTCCCGCCAGAAGCCGACGGTCGTGATGCAGAAGCAGGGGTGCGGCTGGACGTCGCGGTTGTTCTCGCTGCGCTGCACGGCGATCAGCCGGTGGCGCTCGAGTCGCTGCTCGACGAGCGGCTCGATCGGAGCGACGGGGAACGCGTCGCCGTCGACGAAGACGAGCAGGTCGGCGGGGTCCTCGGCGGCGAAAGAGATCACGTCGCCGAGCAGGTTCAGCTTCGTGGCGTGGTCCTTGATCCGCTCGGTCGACGAGTAGAAGAACCTCGTCCGGTGGCCGCCCGGCACCCGGTCGAGGAAGGCGTAGACGCGGAACTCGCCGGGGAGGAAGCGCTCCAGGGCGCGTAGCTGGGGCTCGATCCAGCGATCGCTGCGCCAGTGCACCGTAGCGACATGGATCATGCTGACGCTGGAACTTACAGAAGCTTCGGGCCAGCCATCGCGCTCGCAGCCGACGAGCTATCGAGCTGCTCGCTCGGAAGGGGATCGCCTCGTTGTGTCAAACTAGGCGACAGCCCCGCCCCCGGGGTCGACCGTTTACCAGGGAGAGGGAATGTCGAGGGTAGTCCCCCCGCTGCTCGTAGCGCTCGCGCTCGCGACGATGTCGTCTGCAGGCACGGCCGCACCGACCATCCAGGTGTTCCTGCTCGCAGGCCAGTCGAACATGGTCGGTCGCGGCCAGCCGATCAGCGACGGCACTGGGCCTGTCGATCCGAACCTGCTCCTCTACCGGGACGGCGCGTGGCAGGAGGCCCAGGACCCGCTCGGCCCGGACAAGGACAAGGAGCGCGGGGTCGGCCCCGGCATGACCTTCGGGCTCGGTGTGCTCTCCCACGAGCCGCCTGGCACCAAGGTGGGCCTGATCATGTGCGCACGCGGCTCTACGACCATCGGCGCCTGGCGGCACGGCAGCGGAGCGTTCAACTCCTGCCGGAGCATGGCACACGCCTCCGGAGGCACCGTCGCCGGCGTCGCCTTCCTCCAGGGCGAGTTCGAAGCCAAGTCCCGGGGCAAGGCCGCTCGCTGGCAGAAGGGGTTCGAGGCGGTCGAGCGCGACTTCGAGAAGTGGTTCGGACAGGTGCCGTTCGTGCTCGGACAGATCGGGAACATCGATCGGCCGTATGCGCAGGAGGTCAGGGACCAGCAGACGGCCGCCGCAGCCGAGTTCGCCGCCGTGACGCTGGTGCCGAGCCTCGACCTGCCGCTCCAGCCGGACGGCGTCCACTTCACGGCCGACGCCGCCAAGGCGCTCGGCTACCGCTACGGCGATGCGTGGTGGTCGCTCTCCCAGGAGTTCCCCCACGTGGACGGCATTAGCCCCACTGCGGGCGAGCCGGGAACGCAGGTGACCCTCAGCGGCACGTCCCTCGACAGCGTGACCGCGGTCACGTTCGGCGGCGCCGCGGCCGGCTTCACCGTCGACGGGCCGGGGCAGGTCACGGCAATCGTCCCGGTCGACGGTGTCACAGGCCCGGTGGCCGTTGCCAGCCCCTACGGGACCGTGACCGGGCCGAGCTTTGCCGTGCTGCCGGTCGTCGACTCGTTCTCGCCTGCGAGCGGCAAGGTCGGAACGCAGGTGTTCGTGACCGGCAGAGGCCTCGCCGACGCGAGCGAGGCGACGGTCGGCGGCGAGCCCGCGGCGGTCAAGGTCCTCTCTCCGACCCAGGTGCGCGTGACGGTCCCGAAGAAGGCGACGAGCGGCCCGATCGCGATCACGACCGCCGGCGGCATCGCCGTGTCGGCTGACGCCTTCACGGTCGTGCCGTAGCGACGCGAGGGCTCGGCATACTGCGACCATGACGCAGAAACCGGCCGAGCCCGGCGGCGTCGAGCTCGGGCATCTGGCCGCCGGGCACGTCAGCAGCCCCGCCTACACCTGGACGCAGGGGCGCGGCTGGGTGGGGAGCGGCGCGGTGATGTTCCCGGACCGGCAAGAGCTGTTCGAGCAGGACCCGGCCGAGCTGATCCGCGAATGGGTCGTCCCCGGCCACGCGCCGCCCGCCGCGATGCTCGGGCTCGACGCGAGCGTCGTTACCCTCGGCTCGTGCTTTGCCCGGGAGCTGCGCGACTACCTGGCCGCGACCGGCCTGGGCGCGGCGAATGTCTGGATCCCGGCCGGGCTGAACAACACGTTCGCGATCCTCGACTTCGTCTCCTGGTGCGTCACCGGCAGGGAGACGGGCCGCGGCTACCGGTACGACCGGGACGACGAGGGCCGGATCCGCGAATGGACGCCCGTGGACGAGCGCGAGCGCTACGTCGAAGGGTTGCGCGAGGCGGGCGCCTTCGTCTTCACGCTCGGGCTCGCGGAGGTCTGGCAGGACCGGGAGACGGAGGCGGTGTTCTGGCGGGGCGTCCCGAAGGACGTGTACAAGGCCGACCGGCACGTTTTTCGCCTGTCGACGGTCCAGGAGAACGAGGCGAACGTGGTCCGGATCGTCGAGCTCGTGCGCTCGGTGAACGCATCGGCGCCGATCGTCCTCACGCTCTCCCCGGTGCCGCTCCGCGCCACCTTCCGCGGGATCTCATGCCTGACTGCCGACTCCGTCTCCAAGTCCGTTCTGCGCGTCGCCCTCGACCTCGTGATGAGCCGCGAGCTCGGCAACGTCTGGTACTGGCCCTCGTTCGAGATCGTGCGTTGGCTGGGCGCGCACGCCCCGTGGGCGGCGTTCGGCGAGGACGAGGGGAAGCCGCGGGACGTCAACCGGCGCCTTGTGGCCGCGATCATCGATGCGTTCATCGATGCCTTCTTCACGCCGGACGCAGTCGCCCGGCTCCGTGCCGGGTGAGAAACGCTCGCGGAGCCGAAATGAAGCGGCAACCTGGCGGAGGAAGGCCGCTCCTCTTCCTGCACATCCCGAAGGCGGCGGGGACGACGCTCTCCGCCATCCTTCGCAACCACTATCCCGGCCGGGCATTCGACGGCGGGATCAATGTCTTCCAGCGGCTCGATGTCGCCGGACCCCGCCTCGAAGCGGCGGCGGCGTGCGACCAGCTCCAGGCGCTGGCCGCGGAGGTCACATTCGGACTGGCGGCTCGATTCTTGCCGGCCGCGCAGTACCTCACGATCCTCCGTGATCCGGTCGAGCGTTCGCTCTCGCAGATCTGGTACCTGAAGGCCGGGAACGGCGCAGGTCAGGTCCCGCCGGGAACCCCGCTTCCGGCGCGCGACCTGACGGTCGAAGGGGCGATCGCCGACGGCTACGTCCTCGACAACCTGCAGACGCGGATGCTCTGCGGGATCGTCTCGCCGTTCGACGCGCTCCCCGCGGACGCACTCGACCAGGCGAAGCGTGCTCTCGCCGAGCGGTTCGCCTACGTCGGCACGGCGGAGCGTTTCGACGAGTTTCTCGCCCTGCTCAACCTCGAGCTGGGCTGGCCGACCGTGCCCTATCAGAGGAAGCGGGTCAACCCGCTGAGCCCCGGTCGTGCAGGGCTCTCGGCGGGGGAGCTGCGCCTGCTCGAGGAGGCGAACGTGCTCGACCGCGAGCTCTTCGACTACGCGGGAGGGCTGCTTGCGCACACGCTGCAGACGGCCGGTCCTGCCCTCGAGCAGGAGCTCGAGGTCCTGCACCGCGCACTTCCTCTGGAGCGTCTCGCACGCAAGGGAAAGGCCCTGGACGCGGACGCGATCCGCTCGCTTTCCGTCGAGGCGCGCGTCGCGCTCGCGCTCAAGGAGGCGGAGGTCGGTCAGACCCGGACAATGCTGCGCCGGAAGGCAAAGAGGATTTCGCGACTGAGCGCGAGGCTGGCCGAGGAGGGGCGGCCGACCGCGGAGCGCGACGCCGACCCGGCGAGGCGATGATTCAGGGAACCGCCGCTGCGCGGGCGCGCTCGTAGACGTCGCCGGCGAGGGCATGCACACGCGCTAGCGTGGCGGCGTCCAGGCTGTCCCGATACGCCTCGGTGCGGTTGCGGAGAATGCCGTATCCCTCGACGGCGTAGCTCGAGTTGGCACGAATCGGCCTGCCGTTGAAGGTGGGAATCAGCAACGCCGGCGACATCGAGATGCCCAGGCGCGCGGCAAGATCCTCCATCGTCTGCTCCGTGTGCATCACGAGGTCCTCGTAGGTGAGGAGCACGACTCGGTCGCCGAAGCGGTCACGTGCGTCGAGAGCCCCCTCGGCCGACACGCGCCAGCGGGTGATCGCGTGCTCGACGTCCGAGTAGCGGGACTTCTGGAGTCTGGCAGACGCGAACCACGCGCGCGGCTCGCGCACGATCGAGACCAGGAATCCATCCGGATACGCCGCGAAGAGCCGCTCGACCGCTGCCGGCCTGTGCGCGAGACGGGGCGCAAACGCCGTGACGAGCCTCTTCGGCTCCGAGTACAGGCCCTGGTTGTCCAGCCAGGCGTTGAAGAACGAGGTGAAGAAGCAGTCGAGGACGTCGCGGTCACCGGCGACGCCCGCCTGGAAGCACGCATCGAAGATCTGTCGCTGCAGGCCCCCCAGGAACAGGAACGGGAACACGTCCGCATCGGCGTCTCCCGGATTGGCCGCCGGCTTCCGGTAGCCGGTGCGCAGCCGCTTCGCCATCCTCGGCTCGTTCACGAGCTCGAACGAACGCGCGGCCGAGCTCAGATCGAATGCGGTCTCTCGAGCGTTGTTCAGGTAGGCGATCGAGAGTTCGTGTGGGTGGGCGTGGCACTCGGGTTGACCGTCGAAGAGCTGGCTCAGCAGGGTCCCGCCCGAGCGCTGGATCTGTGAGATCAGCATCAGCGGCTCTCGCACGGGGACGACCTGCTCGAGCCTCGCCCGGTAGAGAGCGTCGTGCTCCCGCACCCGGTCGGCCGTCGTCATCGATCCGGTACGTCCATCGCCGCCGGGCCCGTGACGCCCCTGGCCTGAGCGTCCAGCTCGGGTCGCAGGCGATGCCGACGCCGCTGCCAGGCGCGCGGCGGAATGCGGCGGGCAGCGTGGACGGAGCTCAGCGCCGCCTCCACGCCGAGCCCGGCCCGAAGGACGAGCGACCCGCGCTCGGCCTGCGTGACACCGACCGCCGCGAGCTCCTCGACGGCGTCGGCGAGGATCGGCGTCGCGGGACGCTCGAGCCCCTTCGGCCTGACGAATCGCTCTACGAACGCGCGGCGTAGCTCGGCGTCGTCCCCGGCGAGCACAGCCCCGAGCTGCGCGACGTGCTCCGGGAGCGTGGCGGCGACATGGAGGAAGCCGCCGTTCTCGGCGAGCAGATGGTGGAAGTGGAGCGTGCTCTCCTGTGCAAACTCGGGCCTGAGGACGGTAAGTACGCTCTTGCCGACGACGGCGGCCTCGATCATCGCCGTCGTGTTGATCCCGACCACGGCCGCAGCGTGGACGAGCGTGTCGAAGAAGTCGTCGCGCTCGCGATCGCGAACCGTGTAGGCGCCGTCTCGTGGCCAGACCACAGCATTGGCGAACGCCGATAGGTCCGCTGCCCGCCACTTCGCTGCTGCACGCGGGTGCGGGCGGACGAGGACACCCAGCTCACGGACGCGCTCGTCCCCGCTCGCGCGGAGCGCAGCGATCCACTCATGCACGAAGTCGACCTCGTTGTTGCGGGCGATCGGAGGCGACGAGCAGAAGTAGACGACGAAAGGCCGCTCGTGGTCGAGGCCGGCCGCGCGCAAGAACTCGTCGGCAGTACGGGTCGGCCGCCGCTCGAACCACTCGTCGAACAGGGCGGCGCCCGTGGCGCGAACCCGGTCGGCCGGAACGCCGTGCAGGTCGGTCGCCTCCGCGACCTGCGACTCGTTCCAGACGAAAACGCGGTCGGGTACGAACTTGAGCAGCCCCTTGTTCGTCAGGTTGTCCCAGCTCGCGACGCAGACGCCGGTCGGGATCCCGAGCTGGCGCGCGCTCTTGAGCAGCTCCACCTCTTCCGACCCGTGGCGGACGATCGACGAGACGAGAACGACATCCGGCGCCCGCTCCCGCAGGTAGCGCTCGATCCGGCGGCTGGAAGGGATCGCTGCCTCCGATCGCGTCGTCCAGTGGATCACCCGCTCGGAGAGCTCCTCGTCGACTGTCTCCAGACGCCGGGCCAGGTGCGCGGCGAGCGTGCGCCCGAGGGGCTCGAAGTCACCTTTCCGGAGCAGCTGCTGGGTCTCCTTCGCGCTGCGGCGCCGGAGCCCCGGTGCACCGGCGTATCTCGGGTGTGCGTAGCGCGCCAGATCTCCGAGGGCGCGCACGAGCGAGGCGACGTAGCGCCAGCCGTCCAGATCGGCCCGCAGCGGCGCCGGCTCGTGCGTGACGCTCGGATGGCGCGCGTGCAGGCTGTCCGCCAGCTCGAGCAGAAGCGGATGCGGATTCCGGATCACGAGTGTGACCGCGTGACCGCGGTCCCCGAGCTCCCTGACGAGCGAGGTGAAGCGCGTCAGGGTTCCGGGGCGCCCGGCCAGCAACACTCGGAGGTGGCGGGACGTCATCCGCACGATGATAGCCCGCTGTTTTCTCGACGCCCGGTCAGCTGCCGTGACCGGCCAGGGCCTCCGCCCGAGCGTAGAGGTCGCCAGCCTGCTCCTCGATCCGAGCTGCCGTCGTCCCGTCGAGCGCGTGCCGGTACGCGTCTGCCCGCTCGGCGACGATCCCGTGCCGGACGATCCGCGTGCTGGAGTTGGCCCGCACCGGCTGCCCGTTGAACGTGGGGACGAGGAGCACGGGAGTCATGGCGATCCCGAGTCGTTCCGCGACCCACCGCATCGTCTCGTCCGTCTCGAGGACGAGGTCCTCGTACGTCAGCAGAATCACCCGCTCGCCGAAGCGGGCACGGGCGTCGAGCGCCGCCTCGGCGCTTCGCGCCCACAGCCCGATCGCCTCATCGAGGTCCTCGTACAGGCTTTTCCGGTACCTGCTCGCGGACGCGTACCAGCCGCGCGGGTCGCGGATGATCGAGACCAGGGCCCCGTCGGGATAGGCGGAGAAGAAGCGCGCCACGTTGTCGCCCTCCATCGCGAGGCGCGGAGTGAAGCCCGTGACCGCCCGCTTGGGGCCGCTGTACAGGTTCTGGTTGTCCAGCCAGGCGTTGAAGTACGACGTGAAGTAGCAATCGAGGATGTCTCGCTCGGAGGCCGGCGCCCACGCGTCGACGCAGGCCTCGAAGATCTGCCGCTGAAGCTGGGGGAGGAAGACGAACGGAAACGCTTCGTGGTCCGGCTCGTTCCTCGCCTCCTTTTCCTTCACGTATCCCTGTTCCAGGTGCAGCTCGACCGGCCGCTCGTACAGCGTCGCGAACCAGCCCGTGCGGTCATCGAGGTCGAGGTCGGGCCAGTTCCACTTCCGCGGGTGACCGATGTAGATCTCGCTCGGGTGGGCATGGCATTCGGGATGGCCGTCGAAGAGCTGGCTGAGCAGCGTCCCGCCCGAGCGCTGCACCTGTGACACGAGCACGAGCGGCTCCCGCACGGGCACGAGATGCTCCAACCGCGCCCGGCGAAGGGTCGCGTACTCGTCCGGCACCTCCCACGCGGGCGTGACGTTCCGGTGGCGGACTCTCACCGCGCTGTTACGGCGGTCGCCTCGGGGGCGAGAATTGCGGCGGCGTGCTCGAGCGCCTGTTCGGCGGTGCCGGCTGCCGCGTGCAGGTCGCCGAAGGGGCCATCGGCGAGCCGGCCGAGGAGCGCCAGGTCCGGCCTCTCATCGATTCCGATGCCCCAGACGACGGCGGGGGTGCCGGACAGGACGGCGGCGACGGCGGTGGCTCCCCAGGGACCGACGTAACCGCGCGCAGCGGCGAGCGCAGACACCCGGGCCTCCGCCCCGGCCAGGGCGGTGAGTGGTACGCGCTCGCACGGAAGCCCGAGCCGACCTGGCGGCACGTCGTCGACGACGACGAACGGCTCCGGGAGATCGAGCCCGACCGGCGTCGCCGCCTCGAACCGGACGAACTCGAGCCGCCGCTCGTGGAGTGGTGACCACGGGTCGGTGGCGGCGAGGATGGTCCGGTTCCGCTCGACCAGTGCCGTGTCCAGCCGCTCGTGGGGGCCGACCGGCGCCTTGCGGCGGACGTCGAGCCCCTCGTACCAGGGTGCGGAGTCGGGCGTCGCGACGACGACGAGCCGGTTGCCGAGCTCGAGGGTGGAGGCGATCGCCCAGCGCAGGAACGGGATCCAGTACAGCAGCTCGCCGACCCCGTCGGCAGTCCATGGACCGGCGACAACCGTTTCGCCGCTCCGGGCGAGGTCGCGCACCGTCCAACGAAGCTCGGCGAGCGGAGTGGATGCGCGCTCGTGCTTCCGGCGCCGGTGAAGACGCTCCTCGCGGGCTGCGAGCGGCCGCAGCGCCAGTCGAACGAGCGGAGCCAGCGCCGGCCCGCGGTCGGGCGGCCGGGGCCTCCGGGCGAGTTCCTCGACCGCATCCGCGGCCAGCGACGTCGCCGGGACGTCGAGGCCGAACGGGCGGACGAACCGGAGCAGGAAGCGCTCATTGAGCCGCCCGGAGTCGCCATCGCGCAGCGAGCGCTCGAGCTCGCGGGCGTGCGCGTCGAGTGTCCGGGCACTCCGAAGGTGGCCGAACTCTTCGTCGGCGAGGTAGCGGAAGTGGAGCGTGCCTCCTTGCGTCTGGCTGAACTCCTCGGCGAGAATCGTGTGCACGGGCCGGCCGACGATCGCGCTCTCGATCTGGGCGCTCGTGTTGATCCCGACGACGGCCGCACTGTGGAAGATCGAGTCGAAGTAGTTGGAGCGGGCTTCGTCGGCGAGCGGGAACTCCCCGCCGCGCGGCCAGACCGCGAACTGCGGGTCGTCGAGTCGGAGCTCGCGGAAGCCGCTCGCCGCGAGCGGGTGCGGACGGACGAGGACCCCGACCTCGCGCAGCACCCCTCCGTGCGCGCGCAGCGCGGCCACCCAGCGACGCACGAAGGCCGGCTCGTCCGGGGCGATGAACTCCGACGAGGCGACATACAGCACGATCGGCCGCGCCGGGTCGAGGCCGACTTGCGCACAGAGCTCCTCACGACTTCGCGACGGCTGCCAGTCGAACCAGTGGTCGTAGGCTGGAGCTCCGGTTACGACGACCCGCTCGGCCGGCACGCCGTGGAGCTCGACCGCCTCCTGCTTCTGCAGCTCGTTCCAGACGAGGACGAGGTCGGGCGCGTCGCGGAGCAGCCCCTTGTTCGTCAGGTTGTCCCAGCTGCGGACGGGAAAACCGACGGGGATCCCCCGCCGTCGCGCCGCACGCGCGACGTCGGCCTGGGGGGTGCCGAAGCCGATCAGAGGCGTGATCAGAAGCACGTCGGGAGCGTGCTCCTCGAGGAAGGAGGTCATTCCCGCCGGCGGCTCGAGGCAGCGCTCGACCGCCTCGAGCATCCGCCGGATTGCCCGCGGGGCACCGGGGATCGGACCGGCGAGCCGGATGAGGTGGCGGGCCCTCGGCGGCGCTTCCTGCTGTGCCCTGGCGCGCAACTTGTCGGCGCCGAGGTAGCGCGGCTCGAAGTAGCGGAGGAGGTCGATCGACCTCCGGATCGAGGCCGCGAGGTCGCTCCAGCCAGGGGTGCGCGCGAACGGATACTCGACGATCGAGACGCCTGCGCCACCGGCGACGAGCCGCTGCAGCTGCTCGTGCGAGTCGCGCGACTTGATGTCCTTGCAGACCAGACCGATGCGGTGGCCACGCTCGTCGAGGGCAGTGACCAGCGAGGCCAGCGTCCGCAGGTTCGCGCTGTTCTTGATCACGAAGAGGATGTTCATCCGCGGGCGGAGAAGCGTCAGGCGAGCGAGCGGCTGACGCTCGCCTCGATCTCCACCGGTGCGAGCTGCACAGGCCCGTCGTTGGAGACCAGCTCGAAGCTGGCGGCCGCCCCCGTCGCGCCGGCCAGGCCCGTGGCCCCGGCGACGAGCTCGAACGAGAGGAGCTCCTGGCTATGCCCCCGCTCGGAGCCGACCACCCCCAGCTCGGCGGTCAGCTTCGCGGCATAGGTCGCCGCTGGCAGCAGACCCGGCGGGAAGTCGATACCGAGACGGTAGAGGCCGAGCGCGTCGGCCGTGAACCGATCCGGCTGCTCGACCTCGAACAGATGGCCCGCCGGGTCGGTGAGTTCGAGCGTGAAGGAGAAGGCGATGTCCTTGCGCAGCAGATGAAGCTCGACCTCGATCCTCCCGGGGACCTCGAACGGGCGATCCCGGTCCGGCACCGACGCCAGGATCGGCGCGCTCAGCGGATGCACCTCTTTCCGGTCGCGGTTCTCGACGGCGAGCGCGACGTCGACCGGTCGCCCCCGGAAGACCGTCCCGTCGCTCTCGAACCAGAACACCTCGCCGCAGAGCCGAGCGACGTCGTCGATCATCTTCTTCGCTCCGTGGACGACGGCGGCGCCCTCCCGCTGTCGATGTTCGACCACCTCCAGGCAGCGCAGCGCGAACTGGGGGAAGCTGGCCAGGGTGTGGTCGATGACGTAGACGCTCGCGTCGATGTGCAACGCGGCAGCGAAGAGCAGCCGCGTGGTCGCCTGGTTGCGGTACTGATCCGGGCTCTTGTCGGCCAGCTCGTCCAGCCGGGCGAAGGCGACGATCTCGTCCCAGCGCTCCCGCAAGAGCGCCCGTGGCCAGTGCAGGAAGCGGGCAGCGAGGAAGACGGCGTCCTCGCCCCACTCCCTGGCCGTGTAGCGGAGGAGATCGGCGCGAAGGAGCGGTGCCACCCGTCCGCGGACGAGAACGCGACCGGTCGTCGGCGGGATTCCGCCGAACAGGATCTGGAGCAGGACCTTGCATGCGTCCTGATTGGGCCCGAGGATGCCGACGCCCTCCCCTGCCCTGACGTCGAACGAGATCTCGTTCAGCGTCCGTTGGGCGCCGTCGACCTCCTCCTCGTCGTCGTCGTCGTCCTCGTCGTCGTCCATGTCGCCCGCGAGCGCCGTCTGGCCCGCGATCCCGCTCTTCGGGAGGATCCGCGCCAGCCACCTCGGCGGCTGCGGGATGCGAGAGACGACGTCGCGCGAAACGCCCTGGACCGAGAGGAGCACGTCCGGCGGAAGGTCGTGATCGTGCCCGTGCTGGCGGGATCGCTGCGTCATCCGCGAGCACTCTCCTGAGGTGGGGTCCGCATACGCATCGACACTTTGCCGTCACGACCCGACGCCCCGCTTCCGGGTGGCGAGCGGATGGTTGGAAGTCTAGCCAGCGCATGTGAAGGAACCTTGAGCGGTCGGGGCCGCCGCTACACTCGAGATCGCCCTGCGCCTTCTCGTCGTCACGAGTCCGCCGCCGGTGAAGCGGCTGCCCGACCTCTTCCTCCAGCTTCTCGACTCTGGAGTGGAGCTCGTCTTCGCAGCCTCGACAGCCGGCTTCCCCGCCCCGGTCCGCAACCATCCGCTCGCATCCGCGGTCGAGCTGCCGCTCGAGCGGCAGGAGGCGGACGGCGACGGAGTCCGACTCTTCCGCGCGCTCGCCGACCTCGTCCGCTTCCTCGGCCCGGCGTTCCACGACGCCCGCTGGCCGCGCAGGCGGGCGGTCCGGCGCGTGCTCCAGCTCGCCGGCCATGGTCAATCCCGGGCGATCTCGAAGCAGTCCGCCGAGGTCGAGCTGCCGGCGGAGGTCTGTAGCCGTGTCGGGGCCATGTTCCGCGAGCTCGAGCAGAGAATTCCGCCCGAGCGAGAGCTCGAGATTGCAGTCGACGCGCTCGGAGTCGACGCCGTCTTCGTCGTCAGCCGCTGCATTCTCGGCGGCAGCGAGCCAGAGGTGCTCAAGGTCGCCCGTCGCCTGGGCCTGCCTTCGACCATGCTCGTCTGGAGCTGGGACAACCTCTCCAGCAAGGCGACCCTGAACGAGCATCCGGATCTGCTCGTCGTCTGGAACGAGCTCCAGGTGCGGGAAGCCGTCGAGTTCCACGGCGTTCCCCGGGAGCGCGTGCTCGCGCTCGGAGCAGCGAACTTCGACCGTTTCTTCGCCGAGCTCAGCGAGGTGCGGCCCGAGCCGGCGGAGACGCCGCTCGTCCTCTACCTCGGCTCCTCTCCGAAGGTCGTCAAGGACGAGCCCGCCGTCTTCGCGCTCTGGCTCGACGCCGTGCGGGCGAGCCCAGACGAGCGCCTTCGCACGGCCCGGATCGCGGTCCGGCCGCACCCCGCGTCCCGGCGCTGGGACAGGTGGGTACCGCCGGACGGTGTCGAGGTTTCCAATCCTGATGCCAAGGTGGATGCGCCGACGCTCGCGCGGCTACTTGCGGGCGCGAACGCGGTGGTCGCGATCAACACCAGCGCCGAGCTCGAGGCGGCGGTTGCGGGCAAGCCTGTGCTGACGTTCCGCGCAGGCGACGCAGCACGGGGGCAGGAGGGTTCGCTGCACTTCCACTACCTCCTCGAGGAGCACGGCGGCTTCGTCCTGGACTCGGCGACGCTCGACGAGCATGTCGGCCGTCTGACGGCTGTGCTTCGCGACGAGTACGACCCCGAGCCGGCGCGCCGCTTCGTCTCGACGTTCATCCGCCCGGGCGGGCTCGATCGACCCGTGACTCCCCAGGTCGCCTCGGCGGTGATCACGCATGCGGCGTACAGGCGACCCGCGGCCGAACGACCGCGGCCCATCCTCGCTCCTTCGCGGAGCGAGCGCCCGAGGCTGCTCGTACTCTCCCCGCCGCTGCTCATCGCCTCGATGCCAGACGTCTTCGCAGAGCTGCTCGAGGCCGGTGCAGAGGTGTTCTTCTCGGGCCGACGCCCGGATCGGCTCCGCGTTCCCGACGAGCTCGTGTCTCATCCGAATGCGGAGGTCGTGTCGCTGCCGCTGCCGAACGGCCGGGATGCGGACGAGCTGGTGCGCGCCCTCCGCGACGGACTCCGCTTCCTCGACGAGTCGCTCGCGGACGCCGCATGGGCGCGCGCGCGCGCCCACCGTCGGCTGCTCGAGCTCGTCCGGCATCCCGAGCGCCACGCGCTGCGGTCCCCTTTCGAGGCTCTGCGCCTACCCCATGCCGTCTCGCTCCGGCTCGACGACGCGCTGCGCCGGGTCGAGGGCCTCGTCCGCCCGCCGGAGCCGCTCGTCCGGGCGATCGCGGAGCTGGGCGCCGATGCGATCGTGCTCGTCACCCGGTGCACGCTGGGCGGCTACGAGGCAGACGTGATCAAGGCTGCTCGGCTGCTCGAGACCCCGTCGATCCTCATCCCGTGGAGCTGGGACAACCTCTCGAGCAAGGCGGTCATCCACGAGCATCCGGACCGGGTTCTCGTCTGGAACGACGTGCAGGCGACCGAAGCAGTGGAGCTGCACGGAATCCCGGACGAGCGGGTGGAGATCGTCGGTGCTCCCGGCTTCGATCGCTTCTTCTCGCAGACCGAGACGCTCGATCCGCCTCCGCGCAGCGACGGGCGGAGGACGATCGTCTACGCCGGATCGTCGAGCAACGTCGCGCCACACGAACCGGAGGTTTTCGCGCGCTGGCTCGAAGCCGTGCGAGCCGCGGACGATCCGGCCGTGCGCGACGCGTCGGTGCGCGTGCGGCCGCATCCCGGGTCCGGGCCGTGGCGAGCCTGGGCTCCCCCGGACGACCCGCTGGTGACCCTCGAGCAGTGGCCGCGGCACGATCGCCACCGACTGGCACCCGTGCTCGCCGCCGCCGATGCGGTCGTGGCGCTGAACACGAGCGCCGAGCTCGAGGCGGCGATCGTGGGCCGGCCGGTCCTGACGTTCCGAGCAGGAGCCGACGCCCCGGGGCAGGAGGGCTCGCTCCACTTCCGGTACCTGCTCGAGGAGCACGGGGGCTTCGTGATCGACGCCCGCGATCTGAGCGAACACGTCCGTACGCTGTCGCGGGTGCTCGCCGGCGGCTTCGACGCCGACCGGCTGCGTGCGTTCGTCGAACGCTTCCTGCGACCTGCGGGCCTCGACAGGCCCGTGTCACCGCTGGTCGCCGCGGCCATTCTCGAGCATGCAGCGCAGGCCACGACAGTCGCCGCCGAGTCGGCGTAGCCCGCCGGTTGCCGGATGAGCGAGGGCGTCCTCTACGTCGCGCTCGGACGCCGGTACCTGGAGGCGGCGCAGGTGTCAGCCCGGTCGGTGCGATCGGTCACGCCCCGCGCCCCGATCGCGATCGCGACCGACGAGCCCTCGCCGACGGGCTTCGACGCCGTCGTCCCGCTGGCCGAGTCCGACGGCTACCGCGCGAAGGTGCTGGGGATGCTGGCCTCGCCGTTCGACAAGACACTCTTCCTCGACGCCGACACCTATGCGGCAGCCGACGTGGCCGAGCCCTTCCAGCTCCTCGACGCCTTCGACCTCGCCGCCGCGCACGCGCCGAACCGCGTCACCCTGCCGCTCGACGACGTGCCCGATGCATTCCCGGAGCTGAACACCGGCGTCGTCGCGTTCCGGCGGAACACCACCGTCGAGCGCTTCCTGCGGGCGTGGCTCGAGGAATACGATCGACTGATACCGCTCCAGCCGCGTTCCAGGGATCAGCCCGCCTTCCGCCGCACGCTGTACGCAGCGACCGACGTGCGTTTCACGGTGCTGCCGACCGAGTTCAACGTCCGTTTCGGCATGGCCGGCTTCTACAACCAGCGTGCTCGGATCCTGCACGGTCCCGGCGACGAGGACGACTACCGGACGGTCGCGGCGCTCCTGAACGACCGCGTCGGGAACTGGCGGCATCGCGGCGTCTTCATCCGCCGGACCCTCTTCGACGAGCGCGCCCGGATCGTCGGGCGCTTCCCGGAGAAGAGGTCTTGCCGGGAACCCTGAGGATCAGGGGCGCTCGACCCCGAGGCTCCGCAACGCCGCGAGGCGCTTCCCGGCAAGAGCGCCGAGGCTCTTCCAGTCGGGCTCTCGCGGCTCGGCCGGGACGAGCAGGAAGCCTGCGCGCTTCCGCCGCTCGGCGGCCACGTCGAATCCGGCCCGCGCGAAGAACGCCCGCGCCGTTTCGCGGGTCAGGTAGTAGGGGTGGTCGATGTGAACCGCCTCCACGAGCGATCCGGTACGGCTGACGACGTCCATCAGGTCGTCGACGTCGACCCAGACGCGACCGTCCTCCGCGACTGAGCGACGCAAGACGGCCAGCGAGGCAGCGACGTCGAGAACGTGGTCGATCGTCTGGCAGAAGAGCACGAGGTCCCAGCGGCGCGAGCCTGGGTCGAAGTCCTCGACGAAACCGGGAATCGTCTCGAGCCCTGCGGCTCCGGCGACGGCGAGCTCGTCCGGCGAGGGATCGAGGACGGTGCCCTCGGCTGCGAACGCGTCCCGGAGTACCGCAGCGACCACGCCGGTGGAGCCGCCCACGTCGAACAGCGACGCCGGCGGCTCCGCGAGCGTGCGGTTCAGGAACCGCAGAAGCTTGTGGGCGTAGCTGCGCTGGGCCTCCTGCAGGGTCTCCGCGTCGATCCGGCGCGCGCGGAAGGCGCTGATCAACGGGCGGTAGACGTGCTCGTAGAAGGCTTCGTACTCGTTCCGCGTGAGGCGCGGCGCGAGGAAGCCGAGCCCGCAGCACACACACATCCTCATCGCCACCGGGTAGCCGTACCGGTCCCGGTTCGCCAACTCGACGTGCTCCGTCGAGCCGCAGAGGTTGCAGACGGCGACCGGCTCGAGCTCCCTGGTCGCGTAGTCGAAGTCGAGGTCGTGGATGCGCGAGGCAGTGTCGCGCATCTAGCCCAGCGCGAATTCGACCTGGGGTGGCAACGAGCTTTGCTGTCCCGTGTAGTCGACCTTGAACCGGCGCTTCCGGACGTCCGGCGCCAGATAGGTCGAAGTCGAGAGCACGCGCGCCCGCGTGCGCGCGAAGCCGCCGCGGTGGAAGCCGCCTGTGTCGGCGAGGAGCATCGTCCCCGCCGGCCCGGTGACCGCGACCCGATCCTCGGCCGAGACCGCCGGCTCGAGCTCCTCGGCTGCGACGTACCGGTGGCCCTCGGCCCACGGCCAGAGCTGCTCGTAGCGGCCGCCGGCCGCAGAGCCGCGGACGTACTCGAACGGTCCCGCCTCCTCGTCGACGTCCGTGAAGTAGACAAAGACCTTGACGACATGGGTGTCCTCGGGATCGCGGTGCCACTGCTGCGAGGCGATCCGCTCCGAGGAGCCCGGGTAGGGGACGGTGAACCACTCGTCCACCTCGTACAGCCGCGTCAGCTGGCCCCGATAGCTGTTGACGACGTCTATGAGCGGCTGGGCCACAGCGATCCGCAGCCAGGGCGCACGGATGGAGAACCTCGGCTTCTCCGGCTTCTTCCCGTCGACCCTCGTCCCGACGCGCGTGAGGAACCGGCGGACGATCAGCTCGTCCTTCCCGCCCGGCCGGTCGGCGGCATTTCGCGTCGCGTCCTCCGTCTCGCGGACGAATGGCTCGACGTCGGCGAGCGCCTCGTCCCACAGCTCGTGGCCGAGCAGGCCGCGGATGTCGAGGACGGCGATCCCGTCGGCGCGGAGGGCCTCGACCGCAGCGCGCTGGACGTCGTCGAGCTCGGGCTGGACGAACACCGCGACTACGAAAGTGCCGCGCGGGCCTGCGGCCCGAGCTCGTCGCCCCGGCCCGCGAGGTCCACCGTGAAGCGACGCTTCCCCTCTTTGCGGTCCGGGCGAAGATACGTCGCGATCGAGAGGATCCGGGGCTTCGTGCGCGCGAAGCCGCCGCGGTGGAAGCCGCCGGTGTCGCAGACGATGATCGTCCCCGCCGAGCCGGTCACCGTGAACCGATCATCGGCCACCACCGCCGCCTCGAGCTCGTCGGCGGGCGGGTAGCGGTGGCCTTCGCTCCACGCCCAGAGATCGCCGTACCGTCCGCCAGCCGTGGAGCCGCGAACATACTCGAACGGTCCGGCCTCCTCGTCGACGTCCGAGAAGTAGACGAAGACCTTGACGATGTGCTCGTCCTCGGGGTCGCGGTGCCAGCGCTGCGACGCGACTCGGTCGCCGGCCCCGGGGTAGGGGACGGTGAACCAGTTGTCCAGGTAGAAGAGCCGGGTCTGACGCTGCCGGTAGCTGTTGACGATGCCGAGCAGCGCCTCCGATGCGGCGATCCGAAGCCACGGGCTGTCGATCGAGAACGAGGGCTTCTCCGTCTCGCCCGCCTTGTCGAAGAAGCGGCGGACGATCACTTCCTCCTTCCCGGCCGGGCGCTCCCCCGCATCCCGCGTCGCGTCCTCGGTCTCCCGGATGAACGGGTCGATGTCCGCCCGCGCGTCGTTCCAGAGCTCCTCGCCGAGCAGGTCGACGAAGGACACGATCGCGATCCCGTCCGCCTGCAGGGCTTCGACCGCAGCACCCTGGACGTCGTTCAGCGGGGGCTGGACGAAACTGTCAGCCGCCTGCACGACGGTATCGCTCGAGGATTCCGGTGGAGGAGTCAACGACGGTGTCGAGGTATACCACGTCGATCCCGAGGTCGCTGCAGGCCGCCAGTTCGGCGGCCGGTAGTCTGTCGCGCCAGTCGGCGCCCTTCGCGTAGTAGCGGGGGATAAGCGTGCGCAGTACCGCCTCGGTCGTGCCGGTGGCGAGGTGCGTGTAGTCGACGAATCGGATCGCATCGACGAGCGCTGAGCGTTCGGTCTGGGAGAGCAGCGGCGGATGCTTGCGCGACACCCACTCGTCGGGAGCCACGTTGCACAGCACCGGGAACCCGAGCCTCGCCGCCGCCTCGAAGTAGGCGATGTGGCCGGGGTGCAGCGGGTCGAACCCGCCGTCCACCATGGTCACGGCGCCGCAGCGGTCGGCGAGCGCTTCCGTCGAGATGATCACCGGTAGCCTCTGCCAATGCGCATCCCACGCATCTTCCACCAGATCTGGGTCGGACCGGATCCATTCCCGGACGAGTTCGCCGCCTACCGGCAGACCTGGCTCGACTTGAACCCCGGCTGGGAGCTGCGATTCTGGACCGACGAGAACTTCCCGGCGGCGGACGACCTCCGGCGGCCGGAGGCGGCCGAGCGACTGCGTGCGCCGTGGGAGCGCGGCGACATCTTCCGGCTGGAGATCCTCTGGCGCGAGGGCGGCGTTCATGTCGACACCGACTTCGAGTGCCTGAGGCCGATCGAGCCGTTGATTGCGGAGGCGGACTTCTTCATCGGCCTGCGCAAGCCCGGAAAGCTGAACGGCGCGCTGATGGGCTCGGTCGCCGGACATTCGCTGCTCGAGCGCGGCCTCGACGAGATCCGCCCGCGAACGACCTACGGGATGCGGATGGGAGCCGGCGAGGCGAACGTCAAGGACGAGACCGGGCCGCGGTTTCTCGACAACCTCCTGCTCGGCCAGCCGGGCGTCGTCTTCTTCGACCCGCCCCTGTTCTACCCCCGCACGCTGCACGATCTGGAGCACGCGTATGCGGTTCACCACAGGGCTCGCGCCTGGAAGGACGACGAGGGGGTGCGCACGTCGCTTCGGAAGGCCGAGCAGCGGCTGCTGAATGCCCAGGAGGAGGCACGGAGGTGGCGCGAGCGCTACGAGCGGGCGGCGGCGGAGCTCGAGTTGCTACGGGAAGGCGTCAAGGGCGGATAGATCTCCCGCCCGGACACGACGGTAGTCGGCGTCCGGCAGCGCCTGCCGCAGCACCTCCAGGTGAACCGGAACCGTCTGCTCCAGCTCGTAGACGGTCAACGTCGGAACGCCGAGGAACGGGCCGAGGTAGGAAAACCCGCCGTACGTGGCGACCAGTCCTCGCGCTCCGGCGATCACGCGCGTCTGGACCGCCAGATTGTCCTCCGGACGCAGCAGATGCTCGATCGGGTGGACACGCTCGCCCGCCGTCGTCGCCCACTCCTCGTGGTCGTCGACGAGGAGACCCGTCGACAGCAGCACAACGTCCATCCGTTCGGCGAGGCGCTCGATCGCCGCCCGGAAGAACGTCCGGTTCGCCTCCGTGCCGGGGAGCACCTCGTTGAAATAGGCCTTCACCGCCACGTACTCGGCCGGCAGGCCGCCGAAAGAAGCGGGCTCGACCTCGAGGCGGCGGTAGTCGACCTGCGGCCAGAGGGCCTCCAACGGCTCCCCCTTGAACCAGAGACCGCGCAGGCGCGTGAACATCAGCCCCGGGTGGACGACGGTGAGGTCGCCGAGCCGCGCACGGGCGAGCTCGACCAGCTCGCGGTCGAACCGCCCCACCTTGAGCTGCTTCAGGTCGCCCGCCTGCCGGCGGCGCTCGTCCAGGCGCGGCAGGTACTCCTCGGGCGAGAGCAGCTCGAGCACGTCGAGCTCGCCGGCGGCGAAGTCCCGGTACCACAGGGCAGCGCCGCCGCGGGTCATCACCATCGACTGCTCCGGCGCGATCCCGTGCTCGCGGAGCAACCGGCGCAGAAACGGGATCCAGTACTCGAGCTCGTAGCCGATCTCACCGAGAAACGGCCCGAGCAGGAGCGGCGTTCCGCTGCGAGCTGCGGCGCGCAGGGCACGTCCCGTGGCAACCGCGCGGCGGCGAACATCGACCTCGCGGCGAATCGCGAAGGAGACCTCGCGGGGAGTGCGGCTCTTCATGCCCGGCGACGTTATCCGACCCGAGGCGCTCGCCCGGTCGCCGCAGGCCGTGGCCGCCGTCTACTGTCTCGGGTCGATGGCCCGGCCTCTACTCCACATCGGGTATCACAAGACCGGAACGAGCTGGCTCCAGCGCTACCTTTTCGCGACGCCCGCCACCGGGTTCGCACCGAGCGGGAGCGAGCACGAAGCGCAGCGCAAGCTGGTCCGTCCGCACGACCTCGAGTTCGACCCGCGGACGGCGCACGCGTTCTACCGGCCGCAGTTCGAGCGGATCGCAACGGAGGGCCTGGTGCCGGTGATCTCGGCCGAGCGGTTGTGTGGCGACATGCTGTTCGGCGCGCACGACAGCGCGCGGCTGGCCGAGCGCCTCGCGGCGACCTTCCCGGACGGGCGAGTGCTGATCGTCATCCGCGAGCAGCGCCGGATCCTCCTCTCCAACTACCAGGAGTACGTGGGGAGCGGGGGCCTCCTTCCCCTGGACCGTTACCTGAACATGCCGAAGCGCTCGCATCCGTGGCCGTGCGACCTGCGCCACTTCGCCTACGACCGCCTGATCTCCCACTACCACAGGCTCCTCGGCGTGCCGAACGTCCTCGTCCTCCCCTACGAGCTGTTCCGGAGCGACCCGGCGGACTTCGTTCGGAGGATCACCGCGTTCGCAGGTGCTACACCGAAGCCCGGCGCCATCGAGGCGCTCCCGTTCGACGTGGTCGTGAATCGCTCGTGGCCGGCGCAGACGATCGCGGTAAAACGGCACGCAAACCACATCCTGCGCGGCCGCCTCAATCCGTGGGCGCCGATCAGCGACCGCACCAAGCTCGGGCGTAGGCTCACGCTACTGCTGGTCCGGGGCTCGCGCCGACTGCCCGGCCAGGTCGAGAGGCGGACGGGGAGCGCGATGATGGAGACGATCCGGTCGGTCGTGGGTGAACGGTACGGTGCGAGCAACGTCGGCACGTCCGAGCTGATCGGGATCGATCTCGGCCGGTACGGCTACGACGTTCTCGGCTCGATGCGCGAACCCGATCGTGCCGAGCAGACCACGGGCACCGTCGCCGGGGCCTCGCCAGCTAGACCGGGGCGCGGAGCCGGGGCGTGACCTGCGCCACGATTCCCTCGGCGTCGAGTCCGTGTGCGCGCAGCACCTCGTCGTTCCCGCCGCTCTTGGGGATCTCCGTCACTCCGATCTTGTGCACCCGTGCAGCCGCCTCCAGAGCATCGGCGGAGAGGGCGGCCAGCACCGCGTCGCCCTGGCCGCCGACGACATAGTGGTTGTCGAGGGTGATGATCGCCGCCTCGCCCGCGACCTCGGCCACCCACGCGCCGTCGACGTCTCGCAGCCAGGGCAATGCGACCACGCCTGCCTCGATCCCGCGTGCGTCGAGGAGCTCTGCGGCGGCCCAGGCAGCCGCGACCATCACGGGGCCCGCGGCGACGAAGAGCACGTCGCCTGACGGACGTAGGACCGTCCCCCGGCCGGGAACCAGCTGGGCGATCTCCGGCGGATCGAACCCGAGTGCCCACGGAACGCTGACCAGGCGCAGGTAAACGGGGCCGCACGCGTGGTGTACGGCCCAGTGAAGCGCCGCCTGCACCTCGGACTCGGAAAAGGGCTCGAGCAGCGACATGCCCGGCATTCCCCCGAGCGCAGAGATATCCCGGACCGACTGGTGCGAGTGCCCGGGCCCACCCGGCACGAGACCCGCAAGCGACCCGACGTAGACGACCTTCGTGCGCTCGGTGGCGTTGTTGTAGATCTGCTCGTTCGGCCGGGTCGAGAGGAAGCAGGCGAACGAGTGGACGACCGGCAGCAGGCCGGCCAGCGCCATCGTCCCCGCCTGGGAGACCATGTCCTGCTCCGCGATTCCGCACTCGAAGAACCGCTCGGGGAAGCGCTCGCGGAAGGCGACGAGGCCGCAGTCGAGTCGAAGGTCGGCGTCGAGTACGACGAGGCGCGGATCAGCCTCCGCCTCCGAGATCAGCGCCTCCCCGTAGGTCGGAACGAGGCGCTGGCGCTCGCGGGGGGCGGAGCGGTGCTCGGGCGGCTCCGCGGCGACGAGCTCGACGGGCGCTCCCCCCAGCCGTTCGAGCCGCGCGTCGAGACGCGCACGGATCTCCTCGACCGCGCTCTCGTACTCGTCCGCAGTCGGCGCACCCGAGTGGTAGCCGTAGAGCGCGGTGTCGGTGTTCGGCAGGTCGTGCGGCTCCATGAACGAGACACCCGCGCCCTTCAGCGTGCTCGCGATCACCGCCGTCGGTCCCGCCTCGCCCTCCAGTGCGGCCAGGGCAGCGGAGAACGCGCGCAGATCGTGCCCGTCGCAGGACGCGACCGCCCACCCGAACGCCCGCAGCTTCGCCTCCAGATCGCCGAGGTCGCTGACCTGCGACACCCACGTGTCCGATTGCACCCTGTTCCGGTCGACGATCACCGTGATCTCGTGCAGGCCCCGGTTCGCGGTCGGCTGGAGGGACTCCCAGAGCTGTCCCTCCTGGAGCTCGCCGTCGCCGGTGAGGACGTAGACGCGCCCCGGGCGACCGAGCAGACGATCGGCGAGCACGAAGCCGCGCGCCTTCGACACGCCCATCCCGAGCGACCCGGTGCTCGTCACCACCGCAGGCGTCGCGGCGACGTCGGGGTGGCCGGGCAGGCCGTCCAGCCGCCGCAGCCGGTGGATCAGGTCGAAGTCGATCCGCCCGAGTCCCGCCAGCACGGCATAGAGACCCGGCACGTCGTGACCCTTGGAGGAGAAGTAGCGGTCGGCGTCCCGGAGCACCTCCAGGTGCAACCAGACGACCACGTCGAGCGAGCTCAGCGTCGTCCCGGGATGTCCGGAGCCGGTTCGCTCGATCATGTAGAGCGCGTTCAGCCGGCAAGCGTCGGCGAAGGCGCCCGCGCGCTCGACCGGGTCGCCGTCGAGCGTCGCGATGCGACGGCACTCGGCGAGGGGCAGGTACCTGAGGGTCGGAGGCATACCCACGGTCGTCACCGTACCGGGAGAACGACTGGCGGAAGCGTTGCCTCCCCTCGCGCCAGCACGCGCTCGGCGCGCTCGACGTCCTCGGCGTAGTCGATCGAGAATCCCTCCCAGCCTTCCGTGAAGAAGGGCGCGACCCGCGTGCCCGAGATCGTCGGCAGCGACTCCGCGAGCACGCGTGTCCAGGCGAGCTCGAGGCTCGAGTTCTGCACGAGCACCTCAGGAAGCGCGTGGTACTGGCGCGAGTGCAGCGGGGTCTCCCCTGGCGGCTGGACGAGGAGCGGCTCGAGCAGGTCGCCGCCGAGCGTCCACATCTTCGCCGGGTGCTGACGGACGCGCTCGACCGCCCGGATCGAGTCGGCGAGGTCTCCGAGCTCGACGAGCCGGTCGAACGCCCGCCGGATCGTCGCCCCGGTGCGAAACGGGCTCGTCGGCCGCACGATCGCGAAGACGTCCTCGTCACGATCGGCCATCGCCGGCGAGACCCACTCGATGTCGGCGGAGGTCGCCGTCGCGAGCGCCGGCGGCCGCAGGCCCGGCACCTCGGCACCGTAGCGCTCGGCGACCCCGGCGATCTCCTCCGAATCGGTCGAGACGACGACCGCCTCGAAGATCGACGCCTCGCGGGCGGCGCCGATCGCGTAGGCGACGAGCGGGTGGCCGCCGAGCTCCGCGAGGTTCTTGCGGGGAACGCGCTGTGAGCCGGCCCGGGCGGGGATCAGGGCGACCGCTGTGGGCACCGGCAGATCGTATCCTCGTCCGATCCGAGCCCCGCCGCCTCACGGCTGGGCCACCCGCACGAGGACGGCCTGCTCCGTGTGCGGGTGCCAGCACTGAAAGCCTGGCCCGGCGGCGAGGAACTCCTCCACCGCCTGCCGGATCCCGGGGCACTTCGGCGAGCCGTAGTCGTCGACGACGACGACCGCGCCCGCCGGCATGCGCGACGCGCAGAACGCCAGCGCCTCCCGGGTGGGCTGGTACAGGTCCATATCCAGGTGCGCAAGCCCGTAGTGCTCGTGGACAAGGGTCGGCGAGACCACCGAGAACTCCCCCTGGTGGACGGTCGCGAGCGCGAACTCGGACAGGTACTCGCGCACCCGCTCGTAGTCGACTTCGCCGAACCGGCCGGCGCCGTGGTACTCGTGGTCGCTCGCGGTGATCGCCTCCCCCGGATGGCCCGCGAAGGTGTCGATCGCGTCGAACGGGAGCTCGTGCCCCAGCCGCTCCTGGACGGCCCGTGCAAGGAACCACGCCGAGCCGCCCCGGTAGCTCCCCGCCTCGAGCACCGGCAGCTCGAGCCGAGCCGCGTTCCCGACCGCCTGCCAGAGGATCCAGAGACGATCCTCGTCGAGCTTCGTCCGTCCGGACACCGCGGCGGCGGCGGCGAGGAAGCGCTCGTCCTGCTGGGCGGGCGAGTGGACGGTGATCGCAGCGCGTCCCTCGAGCGTCAGCAGCCGCTTGTGCACCTGACGCAGCTCGCGCTGCAGCTCACCGAGACGGTCGAGCGTCTGGTAGCGAAGCCGGATGCCGGGGAGGCCTCGCACCCGTCTCCATCCTCTCGAGCTCTCGCCGCCGCCCACGTCGGCGCGAAGGAGTATCACGTCGGTGATCCGGACGGCGAGTAGACTCGGGCGGGTGGCACTGAAGGCCTGGAGAAGGCGAGCCGCACGTGGAACGCCGGCGTGGGCCCTCGGGGACGAGCAGGAGTACGACGCGCTCTGCGCCGCGCGGCTCGCCCACGTCGTCCCCATCAGCAAGCCGCTGGTGCTCGTCTCCCAGGTGTACCGCTCCGGCGGCACGCTGCTCAGCCAGCTCCTGGACGGCCACCCGGAGTGCCACGGACACCCGCATGAGCTGCGAATCGGCGTCCCGAACAGCCGCCACTGGCCGCAGCTGGATCTCCAAAGGCCCGACACGTGGTTCGAGACGCTCTACGAGAAGTACGCCGGGAAGCACCTGCGCGGCGGCTACTCGAAGCACGGCGGCAAGCGCGCCCCCGTGGACAACCGCGAGGTCTTCCCGTTCCTCTTCCTGCCCGGATTGCAGAAGCGGATCTTCGACCGGGAGGTCGCCGACCGGCGCGCCGAGCGCGGGCGGGACGTCCTCGACGCCTACTTCACCTCGTACTTCAACGCCTGGCTGGACAACCAGAACCTCTACTCGGGCCCGAAGCGGATCGTCGCCGCGTTCGCGCCGGAGTTGAACGCGCGCACGGAGAGCCGCAACGCGTTCTTCGCGGACTACCCCGACGGAACCCTGGTCTCGATCGTCCGTGACCCGCGTGCGTGGTATGCATCCGCACGCTCGCAGCGGCGCCGCGACGCGGACGTCGATGCCGCCATGGAGCGGTGGCGCCGCTCGGTCGAGCGCACGCTCGAGGCGATCGATCTCTACGGCGAACATGTGATCCTGCTCACCTACGAGGATCTCGTCCGGCGCACCGAGGCGACGATGGGTCGGCTCGCCGAGCGCATCGGGATCTCGATGACACCGACCCTGCTCGTCCCGACGTTCAACGGGATGCCGATCCGTGCCAATTCCGCTGAACGCATCGAGCGCCACGGGGTGCTCGCCGACCGGGTCGACGCGTACCGCGAGACGCTGCCTGCGGCGACGATCGCCCGGATCGACGATCTGGCAGGAGATCTCTACCAAGAGGTCGCCGGGCTCGCGACGGTCGCGTCCTGACTACGCCTTCGCGAAGGCGGCCAGACGCTGCCAGAGCCCGACCGAGTCCTCCGAGAGCACGTCCTCGCGCCAATCGGCATCGGTGCGTTCGCGCACGAGGCCCGGCTCGAAGAAGCCGCCGTCGCCGAGGGGCTCGACTCCGTGCTGCGCGAGCGCCACGCGCACTTGAGCATCGAGCTCGTCACCTCGGTCGAAGTCGACGACCGGGAAACGGGCGCGATCGAGCTCGGCGAGCAGGAAACCGTTGTAGTGGCGCCACAGTGCCTCCCATCCTCCGGGGTCGAGCGGGTGCACTCCGTGTTTCCGCTCACGGCGTTCGAGTGACCGGCGCACTGCGACCGGGTTCCTGATCACGCCGACCCACATCGGTTCCAGCTCGCGCCAGAAATCGAGCAACAGCAGCATCCGGGGATCCTTCACGGCCAACGGGCTCCCGGGAATCGCGGCCAGAATCGCGTCGCGCGCGTCGCGATCCTCCGCCGAGACGGTCACCGTTGCCGGGGGTCGCCACCAACAGCCGCCGTTCCGCTCGAGAATCCGATCGTGCAGCTTCACCAGCGCCTTGAGCTCGCGGTTCCCGCGCGGGTTGTACGTGTTCTTCTCCGAGACCGGGCCCACTTCGAATCCGTACCGCTGAATCGTCCCGAGCGTCGCCGAGGTGCCGCTGCGGTGCATGCCCAGCACAGCGAGCAACGGGCGCCGCACCCTAGTAGCGCAGCCCGCGGCCGCGAAGGACCGTGCGGAGCGACTGACCGAGGACGCGCAGATCATGTGCGACCAGCTGCGGTCCGGTCAGCGTGCGGCACAGCTCGACGTACTCGAGGTCGAGCTCGGTCGCTCGCGACTTCGCCTTCGAGTCCTTACGCACCTGCGCCGGCCCGGTCCAACCGGCCATCGTGTGCAGCCGGTAGTCCAGCCCTGCCGCGACCTGCTTCTCGACCATCGGCACCGGCCACGGGCGCGGGCCGACCAGGCTGATATCGCCCCGGAGGATGTTGAAGAGCTGGGGCAGCTCGTCGGCGTAGATCCGCTTGACGATCCGGCCGGCGGCGGTGAGGTTGTCGTGGTCGGCCTCGTACAGCCGTGCATAGGCGTCCTGCCTGTTGGCGATCTCCGCGAGCGCCTCCTCACGGAGCACCCGGAACTTGAGCACGTCGAATTCGCGGCCGCGCGAGATGCGGCGCTCCCGGTAGAACCAGCGTCCTCGGTCGCGAGGCACGAGCAGCATGTCGCCGGCGAGCAGGGCCAGAGCGAGCACGAGCAGGGGCGAGAGGAGGACGAGCAGGAGAGCCGCGATCGTCCGGTCGAGCACGCGCTTGGCCAGCGGGTACGGAATGCGCTCCGCCGCTGGAGGACCGGCGGCGACCGCCTCAGACGGACGCGGGATCGTGCGTGACATAGACCGTCTTCCAGTCGGAATACACGTCGAGGGCCTCGGTGCCGGGCTCGCGCCAACCCGTGCCCGAGTCGCGCTGCCCGCCGAAGGGGACGTGGGGCTCGAATCCGTAGGTCGGGCCGTTGACCTGTACGCCGCCGGCGACGATCCGGCGGACGAACTCCTGGCCGCGGTGGATGCTCGAGGTCCAGATCGCCGCCGTCAGGCCGTACGGGCTCGCGTTCGCGACCGCCAGCGCCTCCTCCAAGTCGTCCACGGGATGCAGCGTGGTGATCGGGCCGAACAGCTCGGCGCAGGAGATCTCCGAGTCTGCGGCCGCGCCCTCGACGATCGTCGGAGCGAAATAGAACCCCGGCCGGTCGAGCCGCTCGCCGCCGGTGGCCACCGTCGCGCCCGCCGCCTTCGCCCGCTCGACCGCTGCCAGCATGCGCTCGAGCTGCCGCTCGTTGATCACCGGCCCGAAATCGTGCTCGTCGTCGGGCCCGACCTTCTGCGCCTGCGCGCGCTCGACCAGGAGCTCGCGGAAGCGGTCGTAGACGGCGGCGAACACGATCAGCCGCGAGCCGGCGGCGCAGCGCTGGCCGGCGTTCGAGAAGGCCGACAGCGCCGCCGCCTCGGCCGAGCGCTCCAGGTTCGCGTCGTCGCACACGACGAGCGGGTTCTTGCCGCCGAGTTCGAGGCAGACCTTCGCGAGCCGCTCGCCGGCCACGCGGGCGATCAGCCGACCGACCGCGGTCGAGCCGGTGAACGACACGACGGCGACTCGCGGATCCTCGACCAGCGGCTGCCCCGCCTCCTGGCCGAAGCCCTGGACGACGTTCAGCACGCCGTCCGGGACGCCCGCCTCCGCCGCCAGCCGGGCGAAGACGTTGGCCGTCTCAGGAGCGTCCTCGGAGGCCTTCAGCACAGCCGCGTTCCCGCAGAGGAGCGCAGGGAAGACCTTCCAGGCCACGTTCGCGATCGGCGTGTTCGCGGCGATGATCAGACCCGCGACGCCGAGCGGCTGGCGGATCGTCATCGCCGAGCGGTTCGGGGTCGCGCTCGGCATCGTCCTGCCGTAGAAGCGCCTGCCCTCGCCGGCGATGAAGTAGCCGAGCTCGATCGCGCCCTCGGTCTCGCCCTTCGCGTCCTTCGGCGACTTGCCGGTCTCGGCCGAGACGACCGCGGCAACCCGCTCCCGGTCGCGCTCGAGCAGCTGCGCGATGCGCCGGAGGATGCGGCCGCGCTCCTCGACCGTCCGCGCCGCCCAGCCGGGCTGGGCCGCCTCCGCCGCAGCGACTGCGTCGGCCACGTCATCGGCGGACGAGCGTGCGACGAGCGAGATCGCCTCGCCGGTCGAGGGCGCGCGCTTCTCGAACGTCTCGCCGCCCGAGGCCGCCCGCTCCTCGCCGCAGATGACGTTCCCGACCGTGCGCACGCCCGTCGCCGACGTCATGAAGCAGTCCATCCGTCGATCGCTGCGCGATGCGGAGGGCGCGAGACCGCGCTCTCGCGCCCGACCGGCGACGGCGACGCCGGTCGGATAGGAGGGGGGCCATGGGGGAACCATGGGTTCCCCCACGCGAGCGAGCCGGAGGCGAGCGGCCTCATGCCGTGAATCCTCCGTCAACACGCAGCTCCTGTCCCGTCACGTACGCGGACGCGTCCGAGGCGAGGAAGAGCAATGCACCGACCAGGTCGTCCGGCTCGGCCATGCGCCCGAGCGGCACCCGCTCGGAGTACTTGCGCACGAACTCGGCGTCCTGGCCGCCGCGGACACCGCCCGGAGAGAGCACGTTCACGCGCACCCCGTGAGGCCCCCAGAGCCGCGCGAAATAGCGGGTCAGGTTGACCACCGCCGCCTTGGAGGCACCGTACGCCGCCGGCTTCGTGAACGGCGGCTCGAGGTGCTCGTAGAACGCCGGGATCGGCGCAACCGATGCGTACAGCGAGCCGATGTTGACGATCGAGCCGCCGCCCGCCTCGCACATCGCGCCGCCGAACACCTCCGTCGCGTTGTGGAGGCCGGTCACGTTCACCTGGAGCGTCCGCGCGAAGTCGCCCTCGTCTCCGCCCGGCGGAGCGTCGATGCCGGCGTTGTTGACCAGCACGTCCGGCGCGCCGACATCGGCGAGCACCCGCTCCAGCGCACCGCGGTCGGTGACGTCGGCCTGCACGACGCCGTCCCCGAGGCGGACGTCGAGCCCGACCACCCGCGCGCCCGCGCCGGCCAGCGCCGCGGTCCACACCGGCCCGAGGTTTCCGAGCGCTCCAGTGACGACGGCGAGACGCTCAGCGCTCATCGGCCGCGCGCACGGACACGCCCGTCGCCGTCCCCGGGATCAGCTCCTCGAGGTCGTCGAACGTGAAGGCCGCGTCCTCGGCGACCGGGTGGCGCAGCGTGCGGCCGATCACCGCGTCGAGCTCGTACGGGGGGAGACCGCCGTTCGCCGGCGACTTGAGCGCGAGATCCTCAAGCGCGAGCGTGTGTCCGGCCGGCAGGGTCCGCACGGCGACGATCTTCTTGCCCATCTTGGTGATCGGGTCGGCCTCGCTCGCGTGCGGGATCTTGTCGCCCTGGCCGAGCGCCAGACGCGTGCGCTGGAGGTCGCGGACGAGCTTGCGCAGCCCGACCGGCTCGAGCGAGAAGCGATGGTCGGTTCCCTTCATCGCGCGGTTGAGCGTGAAGTGCTTCTCGACGATCCGGCCGCCGAGCACGTACGCCGCGACCGGCATCGCGATCCCGTTGTCGTGGCCGGAGTAGCCGACGACCGTGTCCTCGAACAGCTGCCGGTAGGTCTCGATCACGCGCAGGTCGAGCTCGTCCCAGTTCTCCACGGGGTAGCCGGCGGTGCACTGGAGCAGCGCGAGCTGGGGGTTGACCTCCGCGACGCAGTCGTGGGCTCGGCGCACGTCGTCCAGGGTGCCGCCGCCGGTGGAGAGGATCATGGGCTTGCCGATTTCGGCGACGAACCTGAGCAGCGGCGTGTTGGTCAGGTCGCCGGACGCCATCTTGTAGGCCGGAATGTCCAGGTCGGCCAGCATCTCCGCGCTGCCGAAGTCGAAGGCGGTCGCGAAGAAGGTGACCCCGATCTGGGCCGCGTACGCCTTCAGCTCCTGGTAGTCGGCGCGGCCGAACTCGAGCGCCTCTCGGTGCTGGCCGTACGTCGGCCCGTAGCTGTTCTCGTTCTCGTAGGGCCGGTTGAAGAACTCGTGCGTGTAGAGCGCCCGGTTGTCGCGCTTCTGGAGCTTGACCGCGTTCG
Source organism: uncultured Actinomycetes bacterium (assembly GCA_963841405.1). Lineage (GTDB taxonomy): Bacteria > Actinomycetota > Thermoleophilia > Gaiellales > Gaiellaceae > DATBLE01. The sequence continues at coordinate 302,793 of CAWJCM010000007.1, forward strand.
CGCCGCACCTTGCCGCCTCGGCGAAGAGCTCCTTGCACTGCTCCAGCGACCCCTGGTGGTTGTGCCCGATCTCGGCGATCACCCAGCAGTCGGTGTCGTCGGCGATCCGGGTGCCGTCGACAATGAGCTCGCGAGTGCTCATCCGCGGGATCGTAGCGACTCGCTCAGCGGCCAACGTCGATGCTCCGCGAGCCCTTGTCCTCCTCCAGCCGCCGATCCGCGCGGCGGTGACGCCCCCTCGGCGAGCCGGACGACTTCAAAGAGCCGAGTCGCGGTACCAGGCGAACGTGCGCGCGAGCCCGTCGTCCAGGGCGACCACGGGCTCCCAGCCGAGCTCGTCCCGGACCCTGGTGGCGTCCAACACGCTCGCGCGCAGCTCACCCGTGCGCAGCGGCTCGAACTTCCGCTCGGCGGTGACGGCAGCCGAGTGCTCTAGCGAGTCGAGGAGCCCGAGCACCGAGGTTCCGGTGCCGCTGCCGACGTTGAACGTCCCCGGCCGCCCCGACTCGCCGGCGAGGAGGAACGCACGGGCGACGTCGCCGACGTAGACGTAGTCGCGCGTCTGCGTGCCGTCGCCGTAGACCGTCGGCGGTTGCCCGTGGAGCAGACAGTGGGAGAAGATCGCGACCACCCCCGCCTCCCCGTCGAAGCTCTGGCGCGGGCCGTAGACGTTGCCGAGGCGCAGGACGACGTTGCCGACGTCGTGCAGGCGGCTCCACGTCCCGACGTAAGCCTCTCCGGCGAGCTTCGACGCCCCGTAGGGAGCGAGCGGCTCGGTCGGCGCGGTCTCGGGCGTCGGTAGCGGCGCGCCGTCGCCGTACAGGGCTCCCCCCGTGGACGCGAACACCACGGGCGCACCGGCCGCGGCGGCTGCAGCACACACATTCAACGTCCCGGCGACGTTGGTGGCCAGATCACGGTGGGGGTTTTTCACGGACACGGTCACGCTCGCCTGGGCGGCCAGGTGGCAGACGAACGCCGCCCCCGCGATCGCCTCGCCGACGGCCGCGGCGTTGGTGATGTCGAGCTCGACGAACCGGCAGCCTTCCGGGATGTTCTCGCGCTTCCCAGCCGAGAGGTCGTCGACGACCGTGACGTCGTAGCCGCGGTCGCGATGGAGCTCGGCGACGTGCGAGCCGACGAATCCCGCTCCCCCGGTGACGACGACGGCGCTCACTGGCCATCCTCTGGCCAGTGAGCGGGGAGGGGTCCCAGGGGAACCGGGAGGTTCCCCGGTTCAATCGGCCTCTGGAAGAAGGGGGTTCGTGGGGGAAACATGGTTTCCCCCACGGGAGCGAGGTGGAGCCGAGCGACGCTCATCAGCGCGCATCATCGTAGGCGCGCCGGAGGAGCTCCGCGTACCGCTTCCAGGTGAATTCCGCAAGGACGCGCTCCCGCGCCGCCCACCCGAGCCGCGACCTGAGCTCCGCGTCACCGAGCAGCCGCTCGAGCGCGGCGCGCAGCGCGGCCACATCGCCGGGCGGGACGAGCAGTCCGGTCTCGCCGTCGAGGACGAAGTCACGCAGGCCGCCGACCGCCGAGGCGACCACCGGCCGCCCGGCCGCCATCGCCTCGAGGCAGACAACGCCAAAGCCCTCGCGGAGGGAGGGGCACGCGACCACGGCCGCCCGCTCGTACAGATGGAGGAGCTCGTCGTGGGGCACCATTCCGAGCGCCCACGGCACCTCGTCCCGAAGCGGCCCGTCGCCGGCGACCACCAACGGCAGCCCCTCCGTCGCCGCGACCAGCTCGCGCACGCCCTTTTCCGCGGAGAGCCGGCCGGCAAAGAGGATGTGCGGCGGATCGTCCGGCTCGACGACCTCGGCCGGGACGTCGATGCCGTTTGGGATCAGGCGGGCATCCCGGGCCCCCAGCTCGCGTGCGGCGCAGGCCAGCTCGTGCGACGCGCAGATCGCGAGTCGAGCGCGACGCAGAACCCGGCGCGCCGCCCACGGTGCGTGCTTCGCGAACGTGACGTCCGTCCCCCAGAGCTGCACGACAAAGGGACGGCCGGTGAAAGCTGCAACCACCCCGGCGGGAAGCCAGTGAGCGTGGACGACGTCTGCGTTCCGCGCGGCCCGGCGCGCGGCCCGCGTGAAAGAGACGAGCAGCGCAGGAACGAAGAGCCAGAGCCAGGGGCGGCGGCGCAGGTTGCCGACCACGCCGTGGTCATAGGCGATCCCGAAGTGACTGAACGAGAGCGGCGAGACGACCTGGACCTCGATCCCCTCGGCACGGAGACGGTTGACGCCGTCGGCAACGAAGCGCCCGGCCGCGTCCTCCGACGTGCGGGGATACGACGTCGTGAGCACGGTGACTCTCATTGGTGCCAAGCTACTGCTGGCGTCACGCAAGAGGCGCAGGACCGAGGGCGGCGGGAGAAACGAGCCGTGCGTCAGCTCAGCGCGTAGGCCGACTGCTCGTCCAGGCCGGTGGCGGCCAGGTCGACTCTGAACTTCCGCCGGTGCCGCCCCTGGCCCGCGTCGGAGAGGTACGTGTGGTACGAGAGGATCCGCGGCCGGCTGCGCGCAAAGCCGCCGCGGTGGAAGCCGCTCGTGTCGCAAAAGACGATCGAGCCCGGGCCGCCGGTGAGCGACCGGCAGTCCGCCGGGTCGACCGCCGACTCGAGCTCGTCCTGCGGCGGGTAGACCTCCTTGTCCTGCCACGGCCAGAGCGAGCCGTACCGGCCGCCGGCGGCGCTCCCGAGAACGTACTCGAAGGGGCCCGCCTCCTCGTCGACCTCGTTGAAGTACGTGAAGACCTTGACGATGTGGTTCTCCCACCCGTCGCGGTGCCAGCGCTGCGAGGCGCTGCGGGCCGCCTCGGCGTCGGGCACCGTGTACCAGTTGTCGACGTCGTGGAGCCGCATCGGCTCGCCGCGATAGGCGTTCACGATCCCGAGGAACTCGCGCGAGGCGCCCATGCTCACCCAGGGGTTGTCGAGGCCGAACGCCGGCCTCCCCTCGCCCTTGTGGACGCGGTACCGGCGCACGAGGAACGCCTTGCCGAAGGCGGCGACGCGGTCGTCGTGGCTCATCGACGGCAGCATCGCCTCGGTCTCGGCGACGAACTCGCCCAGGTCGGCTGCCGCCCGCTCCCAGCGCGCGTCGTCGGCGAAGAGCTCCGCGAACGATACGATCGCCACGCCGTCCTGCCGGAGCTGCTCGACCACCCGCCCCTGGACGGGGCTCAGGTCAGACAGGCGCAACGTGTGCAAGGACACGGTTCGATCCTAGTGCAGGCTGCAAGCGGGACGCGAAGACGAGCGGGCAGGCGAGCACGAACATGGCCAGGACGTAGAAGTAGTAGAAGGTCATGGTCAGGTAGAAGGCGTTCGCGACCAGCGTCCCGACCAGCGCGGCGGTCAGGCCCCAGGCGAGCGGCCGCAGCCGCGCCGAGGCCGGATCGCCGATCGCCGCCAGCGCCCGGCCCGCCTCCCTCGCGTCGCTGAGCCGCCGGAAGAGGTACCAGACGTAGGCCGCGAACACCGCAGTCCCCACCAGCCCGGTCTCGACGAGCAGCGCGACGTAGAACGAGTGCGGCCCCCAGTTCGTCTTGCCTGTGACCGTCTCGTAGTAGACCGAGAACGTGTTGAACCCGAGCCCGAACAGCGGGTGGCCGGCCAGGACGTTCGGGATGAAGTCGTACACGCCGAAGTGGGCCGAGGTCGAGCTGCCACCCGTCTGGAAGCGCGAGCGGATCACGGTCTCGAAGAAGTGGAGCCGCGAGAGCACGACGATCGCCACCAGCCCGAGCGCCGCCGCGAGCGGCACGAGCAGGTCGCGCGAGACGAGCCAGCGCCGGTACGGGACCGCGAGCACGAGCAGCCCGACGCCGAGCCCGAGCAGGCCGCTGCGCGACAGCGTGGCCAGCTCGACCACGAACAGGAAGCCCAGCACGACCGCGAGCTGGGTGCGCAGCCGCCGGCCACGCGGGAGCCGGAAGTAGACCGGCAGCAACACCAGGATCGGGACGATCAGCATGATTCCGAGGTGGTTGGGATCGCCGGTCAACGCGTTCGGCCGGTAGACGCTCTGCCCCGCGACCGCCCCGTAGATGTTGATCGAGCTCGCGCCCCCGGTCAGCGGCGAGAGCACGGCGCTGTCGAGGTTGCGACCCCCCTGGGCCGCGACGAGCTGGAGCACGCCGTAGAGGGCGTTGACGACGATCCCGGCGGTGAAGGTGCCGATCGTCTGCCAGTAGAAGCGCTCGGAGCGCCGCGACATGTACGCGATCCCGGCTACGAGGAAGAGGATGTGGATCGCCCACTTGAGCATCCCCTTGCCGAACTGCCCGGATGCGTCGGCCGTGTCGATCGAGTAGTAGCCGATCAGGTAGCTGAGCAGGAAGGCGAGCCCGAAGCACGCGACGATCGCCGAGGTCGGCGGCAGCCGCCAGTCGTGAGTGCCGAGCCGCTCCACCATCCAGGCGATCAGGAAGCCGACCGCGAGGACGTCCGCGAGGCTGACCGTGCCCGCGACGTTCCAGTGCACCTTCTCGAAGGTCACGCAGAAGACCGTCGCCAGGAAGAGGTAGCGCGTGATCCTCACCCGTCACCTCCTGGAGCATCCAGGAAGATCGATGTGAGGGAGCAAGGCACGCGGCCTCGCAATCTACCCGAGCGTTTGCAGGAGTTCCGCGAGCTCGCCGACGCGGGTCTCCCGCGAGATCCGGCGCCGCGACTCGTCGTCAAGCATCGGACCCGACAGCGTCCCTGCCTGCCACCGTGCGTACAGGCCCTCGAGCGCCTTGCGGATCGCCATCGGGTCGTCGGGGGGCGCGACCACCCCAGCGCCGGTCTTGCGGATCAGGTCGGCGGCTGCTCCTCCGAGCGGTACCGAGGCCAGGATCGGGCGTTCGGCGGCGACGTACTCGAACACCTTTCCCGACAGCACGCCCCGGCCGCGGCCGCCGGCCTCCGGGATCAGCAGGAGAAGGGCCTCGGAGTCGCGCTGGAGCTCGAGCGAGCGCCGGCGGGTCACATACGGGACGAGCTCGAGCCGGTCGCCGAGCTCCAGCCCCTCGGCCCACTCCCTGTCGGCCGGCCGGAAGTCGCCGACGAAACGGACGACCACGTCGAGCCCGGACTCGGACAGCGCGGTCAGGAAGGGCCGCGGGTCACGGCGGCCGAAGAAGCTGCCGGTGTGCGTGATCCGGAAGCGCGGCGACGGCTGCAGCTCCAGGCCGGCGAAGTCGTCGAAGTCCGCCCCGTTGGCGATCGTCAGCACACGGCCCTTCGGCTCGAAGCCGCGTGCCTCCTCGGCGATCGCGTCGGCAGCGGCGACGATCGCGTCGGCATAGCCGGCGACCAGTCCGGCGACGCCGTGCTCGCCCTGCTCCTTGATCCGGGCCAGGCGCCGCTCGTCGCCGCGGCGGTGCGGGTGGGCGACGAGCGAGTCGCGGAGGTCGGCGACCCACGGTATGCCGGTCGCGCGCTTGACCGCAGCGCCGACGAAGTGGACGGAGCTGGGCGGCGAGGTGGTCAGGACGGCGTCGATGCCCTCGCGCCTGACGATCCGGATCGCCGCCGGGATCGCTGTCAGGTTCCAGGTCACGTTCTCGTCGGGGACGAGCAGCCGCCGGCCGAAGAGCCTGGCCTGGACGCCGGCCCGCTCGAGGCCCTGCTTGCCGTGCAGCTCCTGCGCCGGCAGCCGCCCCCGTGGCCCGACGTAGCGCGCCCGGTGGATCCACGCCTGCGTCGGCGTCTCGAGCTCGTCGTCGCGGTGCACCCACTTCGGGTCGTCCGGAGCGAGAACGTGCGTCTCGATCCCGAGTCCGGGCAGGTGCGTGGCCGTCTTCAGCGTGCGCTGGACGCCGCCGCCGCCGGCCGGCGGGAAGTAGAGCGAGACGATCAGCAGCTTCACGCAGTCACCAGTTTGTCCGACGCCCTCCGCGGCCGCGACCGACATGGCGGGCGCGGCCCATGACCGTCCGCCATTGCAGCCAACGCGAGCGCAGCGAGCTAGAGGGAGGGCGCTCGCGGGGAACCCTGGGGTTCCCCCGCGTTAGAGACGGTAGAGGACGTACCTCTTGTCGGAGTAGGCCTGCGGCAGGTCGGGACGGAGCTTCGAGCGGTTCCGGTCGACGACCAGCCAGGTGGCCCCGTATCGGCGCGGGATCGCCAGGCTGCCGGTGCGGAAGAACTGCCGGGCGTCGGCCCGGCGCGCGTACGGCCGGTTCGCGCTCGTGTCCGCCACGTGGCCGGGAAGGGCGTCGGCGACGTAGACGGGCGCGAAGGCGGCGATCGCATAGCTGGTCGCGTCGTCGGAGAAGACGACCGCCTTCTCGGGCACGCGGTCGCGGAGCGCGGTGACCAGGCCCTGGGTCAGGCCGCGCGCGGCGCCCGGCCGCTCGGTCCAGTGCGTGAACCCGTGGAGCGCGACCGGGAGAATCGCCAGGGCGGCGGCGGCGGCGGCGATCGGGCCCATGCGGTCGAGCTCGGTCAGCCGGCGCGGCAGGAGCGCGCCCACCACCAGCGCGACGGCGGCACCGAAGAGCGCCACCCAGGTCGCCAGCGCCGGGCCGCCGTCGTCGAGCGCGTAGCCGAAATCGCCCGGGTAGGCGAGCTGGAAGGCGATGCCCGCCCCCAGCCCGACCGGCAGCGCACCGAGCGAGAGCAGCCGGGCGAGCACGGCGGCGCCGCCTGCGACCGCAAACGGGAACGGGACGAACCCCGCCGCGCGCCGTGCCTGCGAGATCGAGACGGCATCTGAGAAGTGAGTGAACAGCGTCGGCCACAGCATCAGCACAAGCACGGCGAGGAAGCCGCCGATCACGAAGGCGCCCCAGCGGCGCCGCGACGCGAGGACGGCGAGCGGGACCGCGAAGAGCGCGAGCACGGCGACCGCTCCCGCCCGTCCGACCACCTCCGGCGCGAGCCGGTATGCGCCGGCCGAGAAGACGTCGAGCTGGTTCGCGTAATGGCGGAGCGCGCGGGTGAGCTCGTCCTCGGACGGGTTGACCGAGACCGTCCCCCGCACGATCGGGCGCAGCCAGAGGGCGACCGCTCCGGCGGGGACGACGACCGCCGCCAATGCAAGGGCTCCCTCCGCGAGCTCCGTTCGGGCGAGCACCAATCGGGCGATCACGTACCCGGCAAGCGGGATCAGCACGAACAGCGCGTAGGTGGGGTGCACGAGCGCGAGCGCGCCGGACGCGGCCGCCAGCGTCGCGAGACGGGAAACTGCGCGATCTCCCTGTCGCCCGACGTAGCGGAAGAAGAGCGCGATCACGGCCGGCACGAGCAGCTGGCGGCTCGCCGTGGCGGGCAGCGCGAGCGCCGTGTACGAGCCGCCGTGCCCGGCGGCGAGACCGAACATCGACACCTGCGCGAGCAGCACGGCCAGCCCTCCCCAGGCCGAGCGGAAGACCTCCTTGCCCGCTTCCCAGGCGACCAGGAAGGCGACGGGGACGAGCAGGCTGGCCTCGTGGAGAACGACCTGGCTCGGGTCGACGCCGGCCAGGCGCGCGACCAGCGCGAGGAGGGAATGCCAGAGCGGGAACGCGTAGCCCGGGTGCAGACCGCCGTCGCGGAACTCGTCGACGGCACGCAGCGACAGCCCGCCGAAGTCGTCGAGCTTCCGGACGCGTGCGAGGTGGAAGAGGTCGTCGCCGCCCGTCAGGTGCGTGGTGATGGTCCAGAGCGCGATCCCGAGCCCGAACCCCGCGCCTGCGACCAGAACAGCTTGTAACACTGTGTTACCTGGCTCTGAACGGTCTCGTTGCGCTCGAGATCGTGCTTGTAACACTGTGTTACTTGGGTTACTCGGCCCGACGAGCGACCAGGCGAGGGCGCCGGCGGCGATGACGGCGAGCAGCACCAACGCCAGCGTCAACGACGCGTGCACGGCGAACACCACCGCCATCGCCGCGAACAGCGCACCCAGGCTCCACGCCAGGACAGCCGAGAACAGCCCGGCACGCAGCGCCCGCGCGATCAGCGCGCCCGGCAGGAGCAGGCACGCCGTCGCAGCAGCCAGCCGAACCCAGAGCCCCCAGCCGGTGTCCGGCAGCGCGCGCGAGATCCCGAGCGCCGGCAGGGCGAGCAGCTCCCACGGGATGCGCCGCATCAGAGCGCGCGGGCGGCTTCGCGGTACATGCGCCCGCGCTCGCCCCGAAAGACCAGCCCGCGCAGGCGCAGCGCCACCGCGAGCAAGCCGCGTGCGCGGGCTGCGTCGCGCGGGCCGCGGTGCTTCGCGAACCAGCGCAGGATCCCGCGGACGTTCTCGTCGTACATCCGGCCGCCGTGCGAGGCGCCCCCGACATGCACGGCCTCCGCGTCGGGTGTGAACCACACCGACCAGCCCGCCCGGTGGAAGCGGTACAGCCAGTCGGTCTCCTCGCTGAACAGGAAGAAGTCCTCGTCGAACATCCCGACCTGGTCGACGGCGGCGCGGCGCACGAGGAGGCACGAGCCCATCACCCACTCGACCGGCCGGTCCGAGGCGTGGTCGAAGTCGCCGGCGTAATAGGCGTTGAACAGGTGCGAGTGCGGCGCCAGCTTGCGCACGAAGAAGTACTCGGTGGCGACACGCCAGAGCGTCGGGAATCCGCGAACCGAGCGCTGCAGCGTGCCGTCCGGGTTCCGCAGCCGCGGCGCGACCACGGCAGCGTCCTCGTGCGCGTCCGCGAACGCGACCAGCCGCTCGAGTGCATCCGCGACGAGCCAGGCGTCGGAGTTGATCAGCAGGTGGTAGCGAGCCGGCTCCGCGCGCATGCCTGCGTTCAGCCCGGCGCCCAGCCCGCGGTTCTCCTGCTCGATCACCCGCACGGCCGGGAACCGCTCACGCACCCGGTCGACCGTGCCGTCGGTCGAGCCGTGGTCGACGAGGACGACCTCGACGCCGGCGAGGCTCTCCAGGCACTGCTCGACCCACGGCAGCCCGTTCAGGGTCACCGTCACCGCGGTGAGGTCGTCAACCACTGCGTTCGAGCCGCGGGTGCTCGCGCGCCCTCGAGCTGCGGATCCCCTCCCAGCCGAGGATCACCGCGCCGGGCAGCGCGAGCGCGATCGTGACCACGAAGAAGAGGAACCCGGTCGCGAAGGCGGCGTCCGCGTTGACGCCCAGCTGGCCGAGAAAGCTGACGAAGAACGCCTCGCGGACGGCCAGGCCGTTGATCGTGAAGGGGACGAGCATGACGAGAAACAGGAGCGGGCCCATCACGTAGTAGGCGCGCGGCGAGAGGTCGACGCCGACCGCCTTCCCCGTCAGCCAGATCGCCAGCACGCGCACCGTCTGGATCCCGAGGGTCAGCACGGTCACGCCGGCGAGCAGCCACGGGTGGCCTCGGTAGCCGTGGATGCCCTCGTACACGGCACGGACGGGGCGCTCGATCCGCAGCCTCCGGAGGAGAGGGACGGAGCGGCTCAGCGGTCGCCGCGCCCGCCTCGAAAAGAGCACGACCGCGAGCACGAGCGTCGCGACGACGAAACCGAGCTCGACCCAGAGGTACGCGCCGACGTCGTAGTGCCCGATCGCGAGGACGAAGCCGATCGCGGCCAGCGCCAGCGTCGCTGCGCCGCCGAGCGCGCGCTCCAGCAGCACGGAGCCGGCGATCGGCCCGCCGTGGCCCGGGTGACGGCGCGACGTCTCGAAGATCCGCATCGCATCGCCCCCGACAGAGGTCGGCAACACCTGGCCCGCCGTGTAGGCGGTGAAGTACGCCCGCACCAGCCAGCGCAGCCGGTCGCGGATGCCGCGTGCGGCGAGCAGCTTCTGCCAGCGCCAGGCCATCGGCCACACGGTGACGATCATGATCGCGATCGCTCCGAAGAAGTACTCGAGCTGCGCGTTTCGGAGGACGTCGATCGTCTTGCCGATGTCGATCTTCCAGAGGATGTAGGCGGTGCAGAGACCGGTGACGACGAGCGTCGCGCCGAACCGGACCGAGCGGCGCCTCACGACGTGAACGCCGCGTGCACGCGGCGGAGCGCCTCGATCGCGTCCTCGATGTCCGCCTCGGAGTGCGCCGGCGAGAGCGGCAGCGACAGGAGCTCGGCGCCCGCCCGCTCGGCCGCCGGCAGCGGCGGCTGGTCCGGGAAGCGCTCACGGTACGCGGTCAGCTGGTGCACCGGCAGGAAGTGGACGCTGGTACCGATGTTCTCCTCCGCGAGCGCCTCGCGGTAGGCGTCGCGTGCCGCCCCGGCCCGCTCGCTCACGCGCACCGGATACAGGTGGTGCGCATGTAGGTCCCGCGGGTCGCGGCCGACCGGGTCGATCCCGTCCAGCTCGGCGACCGCGGCGTCGTACAGCTCGACCTGCCGCAGCCGCAGCGCCCGGTGCCGCTCGACCTTGGCCAGCTGGCACAGGGCGATCGAAGCGAGCACGTCGGAGAGGTTCGCCTTGTAACCGGGCACCGCCATGTCGTAGAGCGAGCCGTGACCTCGGCGCATGATCCTCAGCGCGCGGATCGACTCGGCGAGGTCGTCGCTCGACGTGGTCACGATCCCGCCCTCGCCGGCGGCGATCGACTTCGTCGCGTACAGCGAGAAGCATGTCGCCTCGGAGAGACCGCCGATCTTGCGGCCGCGGTACTCGCTCTCGGCCGCGTGCGCGGCGTCCTCGACCACCGGCAAGCCGAGGGCGTGGAGCGGGTCGAGATCGGCCGGCTGGCCGTAGAGGTGCACGGGCATGATCGCCTTCGTCCGGGGCGTGACCAGCTCCGCTACGCGCTCGGGGTCGACGTTCAGGTCGAAGTCTCGGATGTCCGCGAAGACGGGCGTCGCGCCCGTGTGGACGATCACGTTCACGGTCGCCGGCCACGTGACCGGCGTGGTGATCACCTCGTCGCCCGGGCCGATCCCGAGCGCGACCAGCGCCAGGTGCATCGCCGCCGTCCCCGACGAGACCGCCAGCGCGTGCTTCGCGCCGACGTAGTCCGCGAAGCGCTCCTCGAGCTCGGCCGCCCGCGGACCGGTGGTCAGCCAGCCGGAGCGGATCGCCTCCGCCGCCGCCGCAGCCTCCTCGTCGCCGACCGCCGGCGGCTGGAAGCCGAGGAACGTCTCTCGTCTAGACGACAGCTTCTGCGGGGACATCGGCAACGACGAAGCGTACGCAGTCCGCCGCCCGGCCAGCACACGCGACCGCCTCCTGGCGGCTCGCCCCCAGCGCCAGCACCGCGCCCGCCCGGTCGGAGCCGCGCCGCAGCGGCGCGAGCACGACACCGGGCTCGGGGTACACCCGCACCCACACGACACCCTCGACCGCCTTTGCCTCGGCCACGCCTTCGACCTCGACCAGCGTCCCCGGCTCGGGCACGAGGAACCGCGTGCAGGCACCGCCCGCCTGCTGCACGGGACGGAGCCGTTCGTCGTCGATCGGCTCGCCGAGCGCGGCGGACACCGCGAGCCCGTTCAGGTCGACGCCGAGGACAGCACGGCAGAGCTCGGCGTCGTGCCCGCCCCCGACACGGGCCGCCAGCTCGACGACGTGCGCGCCGCGCTCGCCGACCACCACCTGTGTGTACGTCGGCCCGTTCGCGACGCCGACGGCCTCGGCCGCCGCCCGGGCTGTTTCCACGGCCGCGCCGATCTCCTCCGGCGCGAGCGAGCTGGGCCAGACGTGGGCGAGCGCGACGCCGAACGCCGGCGGCTCGGCGACGACGCGGTCGGTGACGGTCAGCGGCGTGAACCGCCCGTCGACCGAGAACGCGTTCACCGTCACCTCGCGGCCGGGGACGAGCTCCTCGACCAGCACCACGTTCGACCGCGACTCGCCGAGCGCGAGCGCGAAGCCGTTCTCGAGCAGGCTCTCGTCGCGGACGAGCACGAGCCCCTTCTGGCCCTGCCGGTCCGGCGCCTTGACCACGCACGGGTAGCCGACCTCGGCTGCGGCGGCCGCAGCCTCCTCCGGCGAGGCACAGACGACGTGCCGCGGGTGCGGGACGCCCGCCTCGGCGAAACGCTCGCGTTGACGGAGCTTCGAGGTGGCCAGCACGGCTGTGACCGGATCGATCGGGTGAGGGAGCACCTGCCGCTCCGCGATCCGCGCCGCGATCGCCACCGGCCAGTCGATGCCGGGCGCGATCACGCCGGCCACCCGCTCGGCCGCCGCGAGGCGGTCGATCTGCGGCTCGTCCTCGACCGAGATGATCGCGCGGCGGTCGGCGAGGCGGAATCCCGGCGCCGCCGGATTGCGGTCGACGGCGACGACGAACAGGCCTCGCTCGCGGGCGGCTTCGAGGAGCCCGAGCTGTCCCGCGCCCGCGCCTAGGACGAGTAGACGGTCGCGTCCGGCTGCCTGAGTCCCCGCCACCAGCCGTCATTCTCGCGATACCACTCGACGGTGCGCTCGAGGCCGTCCTCGAAGGAGGTGCGCGCACGCCAGCCGGCCAGCCGCTCGGCCTTCTCGGTCGAGCCGATGTGACGGTCGACCTGCCCGGGCCGCTCGGCCACGTGCTCCTGCAGAGAGGCCGGTTTCCCGAGCACCTCGAGCACGGTGTCGGCGATCTCCGACACGGAGATGTCCACGCCGGTGGCGACGTTGACCACCTCGCCGGCGACCGCGTCCACGTCGGCCTCGATGATCGCCTCGATCGCCTCGGCGTCGTCCTCGACGTACAGCCAGTCACGGCTGGCGTGGCCGTCGCCGTGCACGGTCAACGGCTCGTCCGAGAGCGCCTGGGTGATGAACCGGGGGATCACCTTCTCCGGATGCTGCCGGGGACCGTAGTTGTTGAACGGCCGCGCGATCACGATCGGCAGGCCGTAGGTGACGTGGTAGCTGTACGCGAGCCGGTCGGCGCCAGCTTTCGTCGCCGCGTAGGGGCTGCGCGGGTTGAGCGGGTGCTCCTCGTCCATCGGTGCGTACTCGGCCGTGCCGTACACCTCGCTGGACGAGATCAGAATGAAGCGCTCGACCGGCGTCTCGCGGATCGCGTCGAGCAGGATCTGCGTTCCCTCGACGTTCGTGGTCACGAACTCCGACGCGCCCTCTGCGATCGACTTCTCGACATGCGACTCGGCGGCGGCGTTGACGATCACGTCGACGCCGGCGACGACCTCGCGGACGAGCTCGCCGTCGCGGATGTCGCCGTGCACGAACGAGAGCCGCTCGTGCGCCATCACGTCGGCGAGGTTCTCCAGGTTGCCCGCATAGGTGAGCGCGTCGAGCGAGACGACCTCGTACGGCGTCGCCGACAGCAGGTGGCGGACGAACGTCGAGGAGATGAACCCGGCGCCGCCGGTGACGAGGACGCGCTTCGGCATGTGGCGCATTCTGCCCAGATTCCGGAGGGCGAATCGCGCCGACCGCTCGCGTTACCCTCTCGCGGTGCCGTCCCGGCCCGACCACGACCGCGCATTGCTCGAACAACCGGGCAAGGCCGCCGTGCGGAACGAGACCGCCGGCGTGACTGCGCGCCGGCGGCTAGCTCAGCCGAGCTCGCGGTCGATCGTGTAGAGCGGGCGCCCGGAGACGTCGCGCTGGATGCGGCCGAGGTACTCGCCGACGAGGGCCAGGATGAACCCCTGGACACCGAGCACGAACAGGATCGCGACCCCGCCGAACAGCGGGCCCGGGAAGTTCGAGCGGTCGATCCAGTAGAAGATCCCCCAGCAGCCGAGCGCGAAGGCGCCGAGCGTGCAGACGGCACCGAGCGCGAGGCCGATCCACTGGATCGGCTGCGGCCAGAAACCCGCGAGGACGCTCAGGGCGGTGCGCACCAGCCGAAGCGGTGAGTACCGCGACGAGTCGGCGCGCGCGGCGTGGCCGACGTCCACCTCGACGACGCTCGCTCCGGTCGAGAGCACGAGCGCCTTCGTGAACTTCTGCTTGCCGATCGCCCCGAGCACCGGCTCGACCGCCTCCCGCCGGTAGGCGTTGAACGCACAGCCGAAGTCGGAGATGTCCACTCGCGTGAACCGGCGGAGCATGCCGTTGATCAGCCGCGAGGGGAGCGTGCGGCCCCACGAGTCCCGACGGGCGACGCGGCGCCCGCTGGCGACGTCGTAGCCCGACTCGATCGCAGCGATCAGCTTCGGCAGGTCCTCGGGCGGATTCTGGAGGTCGCTGTCCATGGTGACCATGATCTCCCCGCGGGCGCGCACGAGACCGGCGTGCATCGCCGGATGCTGGCCGAAGTTGCGTTTCAGGCGGACGCCGCGGACGCGGGCGTCCGCGGCGTGGAACCGCTCGACCGCCTCGAACGACCCGTCCGTAGAGCCGTCGTCCACGAAGATCAGCTCGTAGTCGCGTCCCTCGAGCGCGGCGGTCGCGCGGCGGTAGAGCTCCTCCAGCGATCCGGCCTCGTCGAAGACCGTGACGACGACGGAGACCTCCGGCTGGGACGACGCCTCCTCGACCGGAACGGGTCTGGCCATCTCCGGACGGACACTAGCGCGCGGACGTCCGAGGGACAGACCCCGACGGGGTCTGTCCCTGCAGTGAACGCGGTGCGCCGCCGCCGCCTCTTAACAGTGCCTGGCACCGTAAAGTTGCTGCAATCTCGCTGTTTCCGGGGCCCCGTCTTAACAGTGCCTGGCACCGTTAAGAGCCGCGTGGCGGCGAGTTCACCGCGGCGCTCAGGCAGCCTCCTCCAGCATCGGCCGGAGCACCTCGACGTCGGCCGGACGGCTCCGTCGCGGGATCAGCAGCGCGGCGGCGGCCGCGAGACCGACCACGGCTGCGCCGACCCAGATCGCCGGGGTCAGCCCGGAGACGAACGACTCGCCGCTGCCGTAGCCGCCGTAGTGCGCGAAGACCGAGGCCAGGACCGCGACCCCGAAGACGCCGCCCAGCTCGCGAATGGCGTTGTTGGCGCCCGACGCCTGCCCCTCTTCCTCCGGCCGCACCGACGAGAGCACGACGTTCGCCACCGGCGCGAAGAACAGCCCCATGCCGATCCCCGAGAGCACGAACGGCGCGACCAGCTCGGCGTACGGCGTGGTCGGGCTCGAGACCGCGGCGATCCAGCCGAGCCCGACCGCCTGCAGTGCGAGTCCTGCGGCGATGATCCGCCGCCCGCCGATCCGGTCGGACAGCGCGCCCGCGATCGGCGCGATGAAGATCGGCATGGCCGTCCAGGGCAGGATCCGCAGGCCCGAGCCGAACGGCGAGTAACCCTGCACGGTCTGGAAGAACTGCGCGAGCAGGAAGATCGAGCCGAACATCCCGAAGAACATCAGCAGCGACGCGAGGTTCGTCATCGCGAAGGTGCGGTTCCGGAAGAAGCGCATCGGCAGCATCGGCAACGGCGCGCGCAGCTCCCAGAGCACGAATCCCGCGAGGATGACCGCGCCCCCCGCCAGCGCCAGCACGATCTCGGGGCTCGTCCAGCCCTGCCCGTTCCCGCGCACGAGGCCCCAGACGATGCCGAGCAGACCCGCGCTGGCGAGGCCGACGCCGGGGAGGTCGAGCCGGTCCGACGGCCCGTAGCTCTCGTCCAGCCACCGGAGCGCGAGCGGGATCAGCACGAGGCCCACCGGCACGTTGATCCAGAAGATCCACTGCCACGACAGGCCGGAGACGACCGCGCCGCCGACCAGCGGGCCGAGGGCGACGGCGAGGCCCCCGATCCCGCCCCAGGCGCCGAGGGCGATGCCGCGCTTCTCGGCGGGGACCGCCGCCGAGAGGATGGTCAGGGTGAGCGGCATCACGATCGCGCCGCCGGCTCCCTGGACGGCCCGGGCGGCGACAAGGACGGCCATCGAGGGCGCGAGGGCGGCGGCCGCGGAGGCGAGCGTGAAGACCGCGAGGCCGACGGCGAACAGCCTCCGACGCCCGAAGCGGTCGCCGAGCGCGGCGCCGGTCAAGAGCAGCACGGCGAAGGTGAGCGTGTAGGCGTTGACCGTCCATTCGAGACCCTCGATGCTCGCGTGCAGGTCCTTGCGGATCACCGGCAGCGCGGTCGTGACCACCAGGTTGTCGAGCGTGACCATGACGAGCGCGAGCGACGTGACCGCGAACGTCCACAGCGTCCTGCTCCCTGGCGTTCCTGACTTCATTGCCGTCCCTCCTTGAGTAGTGATTGCTTACTCACTTCAGTGTCGAAAAAAAGAGGTCACGCCTTGTCCGCCCTGACGAACGACATGAGCTTCCGTGCCCAGGCCTCGTCGGCGTCGAGTAGGTCCATCGACGCGACCACGTTGATCAGCATCCCCTTGGCGAAGAAGCGGGACACGGTCTCGGCGTCGGCACCCGATGAGCGCTCGACGACGTCCACCAGATCGCCGAACCCACGCCGCGCGACCCGGCGCACGTCCGGATCCTCGCAGGCGGCGTACGTCTGCATCTGCGCGCGCAGACGGTTCGGGTTCGAGCGGATCAGCTCGCCGTAGGCGCTGCCCAGCGCCCTCAGCGCCTCCTCACCCGTCTTGCCCTCGGCCGCCTGCTCGAACGTCTCCCGCGTCTCCGCGAAGCAGCGTTCGACCGCAGCGAGGAAGAGCGCCTTCTTCGTGTGGAAGAGCCGGAACAGGTACGGCTGCGAGATGCCGGCCCGGCGGGCGATCTCGTCGGTCGACGCTCCGGAAAGGCCATGCTCCGCAAAGACCTCGCGGGCGACCTCGAGCACGTCCTCGCGGCGCTCCTCGGCGCTCTTGCGTGTCGCGGCCGCCGGGTTCACGTCGAGTAAGTTATCACTCACTCACAACGGCTGTCAAGGCCTGCGCGACCCGGTCGAGCTCGCCGTCGGTCAGCCGCGTATGGAACGGCAGCGCCAGCGCGCGGCCGAAGCAGACGTCCGCGGCGGGGAACTCGCCCTGGTCGCGGTACGCGCCCAGGCGGTGCAGCGCGTAGGTGCCGATCTGACACTGGATCCCCTGCTCCCGGAGGGCGGCCATGACCTCGTCGCGACGGTCGAGCTGGATCACGTACGCCTGCCAGCCGTGGCGGTCGCCCTCGTCCGCAGCCGGCAGCACCACCGGCAGGTCGCGCAGGCGCTCCGCGTACCCGGCGGCTACCCGCTCACGTGCGGTGAGCAGCTCCTCGAGCCGCCGCAGCTGGGGAAGCCCGACCGCGCAGAGGATGTCGGAGAGCCGGTAGTTGAATGCCCCGGTCGGCAGCTCGTCGTAGCGGTCCGACGGGCTCCAGCCGTGGTGACGGAGCGAGCGGACGCGCTCGGCCAGCTCGGGGTCGTTCGTCGTCACTGCGCCGCCCTCGCCGGTCGTGACGATCTTGCGCGGGTGGAAGGAGAGGCAGCCGGCCGCGCCGAGCCCGCCGCACGCCCGACCGGCACGCCGCGCCCCGAGCGCGCCGGCGGCGTCCTCGATCACCGGCACGCCGGCGGGCAGCTGCTGCAGCCGCGCCGGCCGGCCGAACAGGTGCACCGGCATGATCGCCTTCGTCCGCGGCGTCACCTCGACCTGCGCCGGATCGAGGTTGAACGTCTCCGGATCGACGTCGACCAGCACGGGCGTCGCCCCGGCCAGCGCGACCACGTTCGCCGTCGCCGGGAACGTGTACGCGGGGACGATCACCTCGTCGCCCGGGCCGATTCCCAGGGCGAGCACCGCGAGATGGACCGCGGCCGTCCCGGACGAGACGGCGACCGCGTGCTCGACCCCACAGGCGCTCGCGACCCCGTCCTCGAGCTCGGCGACCTTCTCACCCATGGTCAGCATCCCGCTCTCCAGCACGGCCGCGACCCCGGCGAGCTCCTGCTCGCCGGTGTCCGGCCTGGCTAGACGGATGATCGCGGGGGAACCCCTGGTTCCCCCGCGGACCCCCTCCTCCTTCCTCACCGACTGACCGCTGTGGTCTTTTGGCGATACCACGCGATCGTCTTCTCGAGGCCCTCGTCCAGCTCGACCTTCGCCTCGAAGCCGAGCAGCGCACGGGCCTTGTCCACGTTCGGGATCCGCAGCTCGACGTCGAGGTAGTGGAGCGGCTGGAAGACCAGCTCTCCCGGGCAGCCGGAGAGCACCTTGATCCGGCGCGCGAGGTCGAAGATCGTCACCGCCGACCGCGCGTTGCCGATGTTGAAGCTCTCGCCGACCGCGTTCGGATGCTCGAGCGCGAGCAGCAGGCCCTCGACCATGTCGTCGACGTAGCACCACGCGCGGATCTGGGAGCCGTCACCGTGGATGGTCAGGTCGTGCCCGGCGAGCGCCGCCTCGATGAAGGCGCGGATCGCGCCGCCGCCGATCTGGCCCGGCCCGTAGACGTTGAACGGCCTGACCGAGACCGTCGGCAGGCCGTACTCCTGGTGGTAGGCGTGCGCCATGTGCTCGCCCGCGAGCTTCGAGACCGCGTACGTCCAGCGCGCCTCACCGACCGAGCCCTGCGTGGTCGCGCTCGTCTCGTCCACGCGGAAGGCGTAGGTGCCGAAGACCTCGCTGGTCGAGAACTCGATCAGCCGCTCGACCGTGTCCTTCGACGCGACTGCGGCCTCGAGCGCGTTGTAGGTGCCGATCAGGTTCACGCGCATCGTCCGCACCGGGCTCTCCAGCACGGTGTCGACGCCGGCGATCGCCGCCGCGTGGACGACGTGCGTGGCCCCCCGGGCCGCTTCCGTCACGGCCTCGGCGTCGAGCACGTCGCCCTGGAGGAATGAGAAGTTGGCATGGTCGGCGAGGTCGGTGCCGCCGAGCGCGTCGCGGTGGAGGTTGTCGAACGCGACGATCTCGTTCTCGTCGACGAGCCGCCGGGCGAGTGTCGTGCCGATGAAGCCCGCGCCGCCGGTGATCAGAATCCGCTTGCCGGTCAGCGCCATCGCGAGCGAGTCTAGTCGCGAGGGCCGCGGCTGTAGCATCGCGCGCGACGTGAAGACCGTCCTCTTCGTCGGAGCCGGACGCCACCAGCGGCGGGCGATCCTGCGCGCGCAGGAGCTCGGGCTGCGCGTGGTCGCGGTCGACCGGAACCCTGAGGCCGCCGGGCTGCCCGAGGCGGACGCGGCGGAGGTGGTCGACTTCGTCGACGTCGCCCGTGTGGTCGACGTCGCGCGGCGGCATGGCGTCGACGGGGCACTGGCCGTCTCCGCCGACCGGGCCGTACCAGTGGTGGCCGCGGTCGCGGAGGAGCTCGGTCTACCGGGAATCGGACGGGAAACCGCGCACCTGATGACGCACAAGGTGGCGATGCGGCGCTGCCTGGCCGAGGGCGGCGTCCCACAGCCGCAGTTCGCGGCGATCCGTGCCTGGCGTGAGGCCGCTGCGGCCGCCGAGACGGTCGGCTTCCCGGCCGTGCTGAAGCCGGCCGACTCGGGAGGCCAGCGCGGCCTCTTCCTCCTGCGCTCGTTCGCCGACCTCGAGCGTCACTTCCACGCGGCGCTGGCGGAGTCGCCTTCCGGCGAGACGATCCTGGAGGAGTTCACCGACGGGCTGGAGCTGAACGGCCTCGTGGTCGCCCGCGCGGGCGAGCCGTATCCGCTCCTGCTCTCCGACCGCCTGCGCCCCGATGGCGTCGGGTTCGGCGTCGGGTGGATCCACTCGTACCCTTCCCGGCTCTTCGGTGACGTGCTCGAGGAGGCCGAGCGCGTCGCGCTGCGGGCCGTGCGCACGCTGGGCCTGCGGGACGGGATCGCGTTCCCGCAGCTGATCGTCACCGGCGACGGTAGGGCGCTCGTCGTCGAGGTCGCCGCGCGGATCCCGGGCGGGCAGATGGCCGACCTCGCCTTCCACGCCCTCGGCGTCGACCTCGTCCAGATCGCCCTGCGGCAGGCGCTCGGCGAGGAGGCGCCCGACGACCTCGTCGTCCCGCGCATCTCGAGGCCGACGGCGATCCGCTTCCTGACCGCGCACCCCGGGCCGCTGCCGCTCGGCAAGGTGCGGCGGATCGGCAGCCTCGACCGCGTCCTCGCCGCGCCCGGCGTGGTGCAGGCCGACGTCTTCCTCCAGGTCGGCGAGGAGATCCGCCCCGTGCGCCTGGACGGGGACCGGCGCGGCTACGTGATCGCCACGGGGCAGACGAACGTGCAGGCGCTCGAGCTCGCCGAGTCGGCCGCGCTGAAGCTGTACGTGGAGACGGAGTAGCCATCTTGCTGGCACAAGCTGGCTAGGAGGAGCGGCCCTTTGAATTGCGGATTCGACCTGGATCACTACGCGGAGGTCCTTCAGGCGGCTCGCGCCGGAGGGTATCGGTTCGCCTGCTTCGACCGTCCGCCCGAGGCTGGGACGGTGCTGCTCCGCCACGACGTCGACCTGTCGCTCGACGCCGCCCTGGCGATGGCAGAGCTGGAGGCGGAGGCGGGCGCGGCGGCGACCTACTTCCTGATGACGCGGAGCGAGTTCTACAACCTGGACTCGGCCTCGGGCCACGCTGCGGTGGAGCGTCTGCGCGGGCTCGGCCACGGCGTCGGCCTGCACGCCGTCTGGCCCCACGTCGACCGCGACGGGCGCTTCGATCCCGTCCTCGCGTGGCACAACCCGGATCCGGAGTACATGCGCGAGCCGGTCGAGGGCTTCGTGAATGTGATGGAGGCGCCCTGGGCCGATGTCTACCGCTCCGACTCGAACCAGCACTGGCGCCAGGGCTGCCCCCACGAGGGCCTCGCGGCGGGCACGTTCGAGCGGCTGCAGCTGCTCACCCACCCCGAGATCTGGGCGTACCCGGGGGCGACCATGCGCGAGACGATGCTGGCGATGCTCGACGCCGAGCGTGAGCACAGGCTCGAGCAGCTGGCCGCCGATCGGATCGACCTGGCGTGAGAGCGCTGACCGTCCTGGTGTCCGCCTGCGGCTCGCCCGGCACTGCCGGCCTGATCCGGAGCTTGCGCGAGAACGGGGAGCGCGACGTGCGCATCGTCGGCACCGACATGGCCGAGCGTGTGATCGGGCGCTTCCTCGCGGACGCCTTCCACCGGGTGCCGGCCGGAGCAGACCCGGCCTTCGCCGACGCGATGCTCGACGTCTGCCGCGCCGAGGAGGTCGACGTCGTGCTCCCGCAGTCGTCGTCCGATCTGCTCGGCCTCGCCGAGGCGAAGGAACGCTTCGACGGGATCGCCGTCCTCGTCTCGGGCCCGGACGCGATCCGCCGATCGAACGACAAGGCCGAGACGTACGCGCTGCTCGACCGGATCGGCGTCCGCGGGCCGGCGTGGCGCCGGGTCAGCGGCAGCGAGGCGGTCGCAACCGCCGCCCGAGAGCTCGGCTACCCGGACGCGGAGGTCTGCATGAAGCCGGTCTTCTCGTCCGGCTCGCGCGGCTTCCGGGTGCTCTCGGCCTCGGCCGACCGGCACGAGCAGCTGCTCTCCAACCGGCCCGGCGTAGCCGAGGCGCTGCGGCTCGAGGACCTGCTCGACCTGCTCGGCGACGACCCGACGGAGCTGCTGGTGATGGAGCTCGCCACCGGCAAGGAGCGGACGATCGACGGGATTGCCGTCGAGGGCCGGATCGCGCTGGGCCATCCGAAGACGCGCGAGGCGATGCGCGCCGGTCTGGCGATGTACTTCGAGACGCTCGACGACCCCGGGCTGATGGAGACTGCGCGCAAGATCGTCGCCGAGCTGCGGCTCGATCACTTCTTCAACATCCAGCTGGTCGGCGGGCACGTGATCGAGATCAACCCGCGGATCTCGACGGTCGTCTACCAGGAGGACCTGAATCTGCCGTACCTGGGCGTGAAGCACGCGCTCGGGGAGACCTCCGAGGAGGAGCTCGGCGCGCTGGCGGCGAGGATCAGGCCGACCCGGCGGGCGTTGCGGTACTTCGACCAGGTCGAGTGGGATGCAGGGCCTGATCCGGTCTGACCCCGAAGGGGTCTGACCGTGCCGTCCGGAGCGCCACCAGAGCGGACCCCGGGACAGTCCTCTCCGGGGACAGTCCCTACAACCCCGCGCGTCACCCACTGCCCCGTCAACACGGCCGGCGTGCCCTGGCAGAACGTGCTCGCGTTGCGGCGGAAGGGAATCGACGCCCGGCTCGTCGTCTTCGAGCGCTACAAGCTCCATCCCGAGGCGGACGAGTCGCTCGACCGACGCGGCGGGCTCGCCCGGCAGCAGTTGACCCAGTGGCGTGCATTCTCACGGCTGCTCGCCGAGACCGACGTGTTCCATTTCTACTTCGGGCTCACCTTCGTGCCGAAATCCCTGCAATTCCCGCTCTTACGGGCTGCGCGGAGACGCTCCGTGATGCACTTCCTCGGCTCGGACATCCGCGGCAAGCCGCCCGCCGAGCTCGCCTGGTCGCAAAAGGCGAACGCAAGAATCGTCGGGTCGTACGACGCGATCCGCTGGGTGCCCGACGCCGAGGTCGTCCCGCCCGGGATCGACCTGCGCGAGTACGAGCCGCACCCGTCGGCCGACCGCGAGCGACCGGTCGTCGTCCACGCCCCCTCCAGCCGCCGCCGCAAGGGCACCGAGCACGTGGTCGCCGCCTGCGCGCGGCTTCCCGTCGACCTCCAGATCGTCGAGGGGCTTCACCACGACGAAGCCCGCAAGCGCTACGAGCAGGCCGACATCGTCGTCGACCAGCTGAACGCCGGCTGGTACGGATTGTTCGCGATCGAGGCGATGGCGCTCGGCAAGCCGGTCGTCACCTTCCTGCACGACGAGGCCGTCGCCCGCACGGAGGACGCTTTCGGCACGACGGTGCCGATCGTCTCCGCCACGGCCGAGACGCTCGCCGCGCACCTCCGACCGCTCGTCGAGGACGCCGCCCACCGCCGCCGCGTCGGCGCCGCGAGCCGCCAGTACGTCGAGCGCGTCCACGACATCGAGACCGTGGCCGACCGCCTGCTCGACATCTACGCTCGGCTGTAGATGCCCCTCGGCGCGGAGGTCAAGCGGCTCGGCAGGCACACCGCCGTCTACGGCCTGGGCGGGCTCGTCTCGCGGATCCTCGCGGTCCTCCTCCTGCCGCTCTACACGCACTACCTCGGCCCGCATGGCTTCGGGAAGATCGAGACGATCGTCGCGCTGACGACGGTGCTCGTGATCGTCCTGCGGATGGGAATCTCGAGCGCTTTCTTCCGCTTCTACTTCGACACGAAGGACGAGGCGCACCGGACGCTCGTCGTCAGGACGTGCTTCTGGTTCACGATGACGATGGCGACCGCCGGGCTGATCGTCGGCTTCGTGCTCGCGACGCCGATCTCGCACGCCCTGAAGCTCGGCGACGACCCGTGGCTCGTCCGCGCGGCCTTCGTCGGGCTCTGGGCGCAGATGAACTACGAGCAGCTGACGTCGCTCTTCAGGGTGGAGGAGCGCTCGACCCAGTTCGTGCTTGCGAGCATCGCGAACGTGCTGATCACCGTCGGGATGACGGTGCTGCTCGTCGTCGGCCTGCACAAGGGCGCGACCGGCGCGGTCGTCGGCAACTTCGTCGGGACGCTCTGCGTCTGGGTCGTCCTGCTGGCCTACCGCCGCTACCAGCTCGGGCTCCAGTTCTCGCGCGAGCTGCTCCGCGAGATGAACCGCTTCGGCATGCCGCTCGTCCCCTCGGCGCTGGCGCTCTGGGCGATCAACTTCGTCGACCGGATCTTCCTGGCGCAGTACAAGGGCCAGGCCGAGGTCGGCGTCTACTCGGTGGCGGTCCGGATTTCCTCCGCGGTCGTCTTCCTGATGATCGCGTTCCGTCTCGCCTGGCCCGCTTTCGCCTACTCGATCGACGACGACCGCGAGGCGAAGCGGACGTACTCGTACGTGCTGACCTACCTGCTCTTCCTCTGCTCGTGGATCTCGCTCGCACTCGGCGTGCTCGCGCCGTGGCTCGTCCACCTGCTGGCCCGCGGCCCCGGGTTCGCCCGCGCCGCGGACGCGGTCGCGCTGCTCTCGTTCGGCGCCACCGCCTACGCGGGCTACACGGTGGTCGCGATCGGGATCGGCCGCGCACGGCAGACCCAGTTCAACTGGGTGGTCAGCGGCATCGCCGCCGCCGTCAACATCGGCCTCAACTTCGCGCTCATCCCGCCGTACGGACTGATCGGCGCCGCCATCTCGACCCTCGTCGCGTATCTCACGCTCTTCCTCGGGATGGTGGTGAACTCGAGCCGCGTGTACCCGGTCGACTACCAGTGGCGGCGCGTGCTCACCCTGACCGGGGTCGCCGTCGCGCTGACCTGCGCCGGGAGCATCCCCGACGTTCCGCTCGCGGTCGCGATCCTGGTCGCGCTCGCCTACCCCCTCGTGCTGCTACCCCTGGGCTTCTACCTGCCCGCCGAGCGCCGCCGGCTCCGCCGCATGGTCGGCGCCTCCGTGTGAGCGCCTGACCACCGAGTTGCCGAGCACGAGCAGGTCCATCCGCGTCTTCTGGAACGTCTCCACCGCCTGCTGCGGCGTCATCACGACCGGCTCGTTCTCGTTGAACGAGGTGTTGAGTAGGATCGGCACGCCCGTCAGCCGCTCGAACTCGCGGATCAGCCGGTGGAAGCGCGGGCTCGCCTCCTCCGTCACCGTCTGCACGCGGCCGGTGTCGTCGACGTGGTTGACCGCCGGGATCAGCTCCCGCTTCTCGAGCCGGGTCCGGTAGACGAGCACCATGTACGGCGACGGGTAGTCCTGCTCGAACCAGTCGCCGACCGCGTCCGCCAGAATCGACGGCGCGAACGGCCGGAACGGCTCGCGGTGCTTGATCCGCGCGTTGAGGACGTCCTTCATGTCCGGCCGGCGCGGGTCGGCGACGATCGAGCGGTGGCCGAGCGCCCGCGGCCCGTACTCCATCCGGCCCTGGAACCAGCCGACGACGTCGCCCGCGGCGATGCGCTCCGCCACGTGCGCGAACAGGGCGTCGTCGTCGAGTCGCTGCGGCTCGATCCCTGCAGCCGCCAGGGCACGTGAGCACTGGTCGTCGGAGTACTCCGGCCCCCAGTAGGCGTGCTCCATCCTGAACGCGCGCGGGTTGCCGAGCTCCTGGTGCCAGACGTGGAGCGCGGCGCCGACCGCGATCCCGGAGTCTCCGGCTGCAGGCTGCACCCACACGTCCTCGAACGGCGTCTCCGGCCGGATCCGGCCGTTGGCGACGGCGTTCAGGGCGACGCCTCCGGCCAGGCAGATCCGCGGGACCCCCACGCGCTTCCAGAGGGCGCTCACCAGGTGCAGGTACGCCTCCTCCAGCATCGCCTGCAGCGATGCGGCGACGTCCTCGTGCAGCGCGGTCAGCTCGGACTCGGGCTCCCGCGACGGGCCGAGCATCTCCTGCAGCCGCCCGGAGAAGAGCGTGCCGATCGTCGGGGTGCCCTCGTCCCAGGTCATGTCCACGCCTTCCTCGTCGTGCCGGAAGAAGTCGAGCCCGAGCTCGAAGACGTCGCCGTGGGGCCGCACGACCTGCCGCATCTCCGCCAGGAAGCGCGGCGTCCCGTACGGCGCGAGACCCATCACCTTGCCCTCGTCGCCGTAGCCGGGGAAGCCGAGCCACTGCGTGACCGCGGTGTAGAAGATCCCGAGCGAGTGCGGGAAGAGCACGCGCTCCAGGACCGTGAACGACTCGCCGCGACCCCGCGCGAGCATCGTCGAGGCGAAGTCGCCGAAACCGTCCACCGAGAGAATGGCGGCATCTTCGAATGGAGATGCGAAGAAGGCGCTCGCGACGTGAGCGCGGTGGTGCTCGACGTGATGGATCTCGGCAGCGACCTCGGCGCCGAGGGCGGCCTCGAGCTCGGCCTTCACGTCGCGGACGCGCGCGGCATTCGCCAGACGCTCCTTCAGGAAGCGAGGGCTCGCTCCGTGCGTCAGGGTGCGCCGCAGCTTCGCGCCGAGGTTCGCCTTGGGGTCGCGGCCGATCGCGACGTGATGGAGCTCGGCGGCCGACAGCCCCCCGTAGGCGAGGCACCAGGCCGCCGACTGCGCGGGGAAGCCGGCGCAGTGCTTGACCCGGTTGAAGCGCTCCTCCTCGGCCGCGCAGACGAGCTCGCCGTCGACGATCAGCGCGGCCGCCGCGTCGCCGTGGTAGGCGTTCAAACCAAGGATCGCCGTCAAGCCGAAGATTGTAGGTACTGCTTCTTAGGCAGCTCTCAGGTCGCTTTCAGAGACTGCTCAGGTGGCACTGGTTTCCTGATTGGGTATCCCAGTGGACGAAAGGACGAAATGACCCGAATCTTCGCCATCGGTGCTGCCCTCCTCGCCGCCGTCGCGGTGGGCATCGCCTCGTACGCCGCCGTGGCGCACGACGGATCCAAGACGGTGGTCCGCGAGGTGACCGTCTCCGGCGGCACGCCGACCGCCGCGACGTCGGTCGCGTCGGCGGCAAGCGTGTTCCAGAGCGCCAACAAGGGCGTCGTCGAGATCACCGTCTCGACCGCGAGCTCCCCCTACGGCGGCCAGGCCCAGGCGCAGGGCTCCGGCTTCGTCTACGACGGCGCCGGCCACATCGTCACCAACGAGCACGTGGTCGAGGGCCAGAGCTCGATCTCCGTGCGGTTCTGGAACGGCGCGACGTACAAGGCGTCGCTCGTCGGAACCGATGCGTCGACCGACGTCGCGGTGATCAAGGTGAACGCGCCCGCCTCGATCCTGCACCCGATCGCGCTCGGCAACTCGAGCGCAGTCCAGGTCGGTCAGCCCGTGGTCGCGATCGGCAGCCCCTACGGCCTCGAGAACACCGTCACGGCCGGGATCGTCAGCGCCCTGCACCGCGAGATGACCGCGCCGAACAACTTCACCATCCCCGACTCGATCCAGACCGACGCGCCCATCAACCACGGCAACTCGGGCGGCCCGCTGCTGAACCTGGCCGGCCAGGTGATCGGGATCAACTCGCAGATCAAGAGCGACACGGGCGAGAACACCGGCATCGGCTTCGCGGTGCCGTCCAACACCGTCAAGTCGATCGTCACGCAGCTGCTCACCAGCGGGAACGTCAAGCACGCCTACCTCGGCGTCAAGATCGCGAGCGCGCAGAACGGCGTCCAGCTGACCGAGGTTTTCTCCGGGACCTCCGCGGCGAAGGCCGGCCTCCAGACCGGCGACGTGATCACCCGCGTCGACGGCCACAAGGTGACCAACGCCTCCGAGCTCACCCAGGCGATCGACGCCAAGCGCCCGGGCACGAAGGTCGGCTTCACGTACCTCCGGAACGGCTCCACGCACACCGTGAGCGTCACGCTCGGCGTACGCCCCTCCTAGCCTGCAACGGCGGCCGGGCCGAGCCCGGCCGCGTGCAAGATCGAGCAGCCTCGCTCGTCCCGTCCCTCCCCCAGCGAAGCGGCCTCTCCGGAGGCCGCTTCGTGTCGGGTCACGGTGCCGGCTCGAAGGCGAGCGCGGTCGTTAGCGGAATCGTGATCGTACGGCCCCGGCGCAGAGGCGGCAAGAACTACGACAAGGCCTCTTCCGAGCCACCTTCACGCTTCAGCTTCCGCTTCTGCTTCTGCTCGCGCGCCTGCTCCTTCGCGCCGGCGTACGACTGCCTGACGAGCTGCGAGCCGCCGCTCCAGCCGAAGACGTAGCAGATCAGGGCGACCGCAAAGAGGACGTTGAAGGCCGTGGTGATCAGCTGCTGGGCAACCGAATACGCGGTCGCCGTGGTCGAGCTCGTGTAGCTCGACAGCGCGAACGAGTTGAACGCCTGGTTGATGCCGACGCCGCCGGGCGTGAGCGACAGGATGTTGGCCAGCTGGTTCGAGCCGAGCACGGACATCACCGACCCGAAGGTGACCGGGATGCTGTAGGCGGCGAGGAAGACGACGATCACGCAGACCTTGGCGATGTAGCCGAGGACCTGCGGCGCCAGCACCGTCTTCAGGTACGCGTGCAGGTCGCCGAGGATCGCCGCGCCCTCCCTCGCTTTCGCCCACATCTTCTTGAACCAGGCCCAGAACATCCGGACGAGCAGGACGATCAGGAAGGCCCCGCCGAGGACGACGATCAAGATGAGGATCCAGTGGCCGGAGAGCGCGTCCCGGATGCCGCCGAACTGGAAGCTGAAGGAGCCCGAGATCTCGGCGAACAGGTAGATGTAGATCAGCGTCCCGATCACGAAGTAGAAGATCTTCTGGACGACGTAGCCGGCGAGCACACCGGGGAAGTTGGCCCGCTCGATGATCGCCACGTACATCAGCAGCGTGACCAGCGTCCCGATGTTCGCCGGCAGGAAGTTGTTCAGCGCCACGCCTGCGGCATAGGACGCGAGCACCGGCATGAACAGCACCTGGCCGCGGTACGCATACCTGAGGATCCCGTACCAGCCGAGCGCGGTGAAGACAGTCTGGAGCCCCTGGAACAGGCAGCCGAGGATCACGTAGCCGAAGGAGATCTCGGTGACGGTGTTCCAGAGCTGGGTCAGCCAGCCCCAGACGTCGACGCCGGCGAGGCGGCAGAGCGCAAGAACGACCACCAGCGCGACGATCCAGGCGACGATCTTGACGACGCGGCGGCGCTTGGACTCCTCTTCCGGGGCAGCCGGTAATGGGGTCGCCGAGGCGGTCACGAGCGCTCCACCCTCGTAGTCTT
The DNA here is from genome assembly GCA_963841405.1 of uncultured Actinomycetes bacterium. Lineage (GTDB taxonomy): Bacteria > Actinomycetota > Thermoleophilia > Gaiellales > Gaiellaceae > DATBLE01. The sequence goes on from CAWJCM010000007.1 coordinate 331,047, forward strand.
GCGTCCGCTGCGGCGGACGACAACTACCCGTGTAGCAGCCGGCACCAGGCGGCGCCGCTCAGCCGTGGTCGTTATAGTAATAACGACAAGATCGAGCCGATGGAGGAGGTGCGAGTGAGGTCGACATCGACAGACGGCGTCCCGGCCGAGCCGAGCGATCGGGAGCGCTACGACATGCTCATGGACGTGGTTCGCAACCGGATCACGACGCGCGCGTTCCAGCCGGACTACGTGGTCCCGCGCGAGCATTTCGAGTTGATCGTCGACGCTGCGCGGCACGGGCCCTCCGGGGCGAACGCGCAGCCGTGGCATTTCATCGTCGTTACCGACGGCCGGACGAAGCTGCAGATCTCCGAGTACTTCGTCGACGAGCAGCACCGCCGCGCCCGCCTCGGGATGAAGTTTCCGACGCCGGACTACCGCGGGATGGCGACGGCGCCGGGCTTCGTCGTCGTCGCCACCGACTTCAGGCTGGTTCGGGCTTTCCCGGTCCTCCGAAGTGAGGATCCCGGCTCGGAGGTGAACCGCCCGTACTACGAGAACGCCGAGCGGATCCTTCTGCAGAGCGTCGCCGCCGCGACGATGACTGCACACCTGGCCGCCGCCGCGCTCGGCTACAACGTCTGGTGGGTGACCGCGATCGGACAGCAGGACGCGCAGGAGGCGATCAAGCCGCTGCTCGGCGTCCCGGAGGAGCTTTCGATCCTCGACGTGATGTGCTTCGGTCCGCCAGCGAAGCCGGTGTACAAGCGGTGGAAGAAGAGCCTGGACGAGATCCTCAGCTGGGACCGCTTCGATCGGGCGCACTTCATGGACGACGAGGCGATCGAGGATTGGATCAGCACGAAGCGCCACCGGGTCATGTATCGCGACGAAGCGAACGTCGACTGAGCGCGTCACCTCCCGTCGACCGAGAGCCGAAGGAGTGCGCTGGGCCTCGACGACCACATCGGGTTCCTGCTCCGGCTCGCCTACCAGCGCGCGGCCGCGAACCTGACGAGGAGCATCGGGGCCAGCGGACTGACAGCGACGCAGTTCGCAACGCTCCTTCGTCTCCACGAGCGTGGCCCCCTGTCCCAGAACGACCTCGGGCGCAGCGTCGGCATGCCGCCGGCAAACATTCACGCGACGGTGCGCCGGCTCGTGGCAGACGGGCTGCTGACGACCAGGGCCGGCACGAACGACCGCCGGCTGCTGATCGTCGATCTGACGAGCAGGGGGCTGGATCTCCTGCAGCAAGTGCTGCCGGCCGCCACCACGGCGAACGCTCGGACGCTCTCTGCGCTGTCGGAGACCGAGAGTCGCACGCTGATCGACCTGCTTCAGATGCTGATCCGGCCGGCGCAGCCTTCGGCAGACGTGAACGAGCCTCCCTAGTCCACCACGCGGTACACCTGGAACACCTCGGCGTACTCCCGATTCACGTTGATCCCGTGCGTACGCGCCACGTTCCGGATGTACTCGGGGTCGGCGTACCGCCGGTGCTGCTGCGACGCGTACCTCGCCAGCGCGGCCGCCTTGCGCTCGACGTGCGACTGCTCGAGCGCCGAGTACCACTGGTAGGCGAAGTCGAAGTTGTTCCAGGGAATCTCGTAGCCGAGGATCGTCGTCCGCTTGAACGCGCGCAGGCCCTCGGCGGCGACCACCTGGTGGTCCTGGTGGATGTCGTGCAGGCTCGGCTGGAAGACCGCGTCCGGTCCCCACTCCTCCCAGAGCGCGATCAGCAGCTCGAGGATGTCCTGCCTGTGGGCCGGGAACGTGCGGACGTCGAAGTCGTGCACGGTCAGGTTGGCCTCGGGGATGCCGAGCTCGGCAGTCGCCTCGCGCACCTCCCGGGCGAGCGTGTCGGGCGGGAAGCCCTCGGGGAGCGACTTGGTCGCGATCGAGAAGGCGACGTACCGCACGTCGGCGCCGGTCTCCACCAGCCGTGCCATCGTGCCGCCGCAGCCGAACTCGCCGTCGTCCGTATGCGGGGCGAGAACGAGCACCCGCTGCCAGGACTCGATCATGCCGTCACCACCTTCGTCTTCGGCTCGGACGGCTCCTCCGGAGGCGCCGGCGCGCGGTCCAGACGGCGCAGCGGCAGCTGCGCGCACAGCGCGGTCAACGCCAGCAACCCCCAGAAGGTCGGATCCTCGAACAGCGCGTTGTAGAACAGGCTGTGCACCCCGATCGCCGCCAGCGACGCAGCGATCGCCAGGCACGCTCGGCCCTTGAAGGCGGAGCCGGACCGGCGCAGGGTGACGAACAGGGCGACGACGACGAGCCAGCCGAGCAGCAGCAGCCCGGGGATGCCGGTCTCGGCCGCCACCGTCACCGCGGTGTTGTGCGACGCCGCCTTCTTCGGCTCCTTCCCCTTCAGGCCGACGCGATCGGCGTACGCGCGCTTGAACCCCCCGACGCCCACGCCCTCGACCGGGTTGTGCAGGGCGATCCGGATCCCCTGCGTGACCAGCCTCGCCCGGCCGCTGGACGCCTGGTTGAGGCCCGAGCCGGACTCGCGAAGGAGCGAGTGGCGGATGTGCGGGGTCCCCAGAGCGACCGCCGCGATCACTGCCGCGGCGGCACCGAGGGCAAGGGCCGCGCGCCAGCGCCAGCGAAAGGCCGCGACCACCGACGCCCCGACCATCAACGCGGCGAAGCTCGACTGCGAGAACGAGAAGAGCAGGCCCGGCCAGATCAGCACGACCGCGGCAGCCGACGCGTACGCGGCCCGGCGGTCGCGGTCGTAGAGCGCGAGCACGAGCGCGGCGAGCATCGCGACCACGAGGAAGCGTCCGTAGACCGACGGGTCGTAGAAGACCGAGTTCACGCGGTAGAACGGCGCGTAGGCGTTCCCGACGATCACCTTCGGGTTCCAGAAGACGTCGCGGGTCGCATACTGGTAGACGCCGATCCACGCGAACGCGAGCGCCATCCCGACGAGCTGGACGTAGATGAACGACAGCCAGCGCCGGTTCCAGGCAAGGCGCGCGATCGACACGGCAAGCAGGCCGAACGGCAGCCAGAAGAAGAGCAGCGCCACTGCACCCTCGTGCAGGTCCTTCGTCCACAGCAGGCTGAGCCCCGTCCAGCCCACGAGCAGCGCGAGCGGCCACGCGATCGGCCCGAGCTCCCGCGTTCGGGTGTCGCCGCCGATCAGCTCCCAGCCGAGCAGCACCGCAGCGCCGGCGATCACCGCGTAGAGCGGGATGAGCAGGTTCGCGTCGGTCGAGCCGACGTGCACCGGGATGCGGGCGGGCACGCAGGCGAGAGCCGAGACGGCGATCAGCCACGGCCAGCGGCGGAAGAGCGCCGCGATCGCGACGGCGCCCGCGGTGCCCACGACCGCCGCCGCGGCGTAGACCTTCGCGTGCCCTCCGGGAGCGAGGTAGGCGGCGAGGAAGGCACAGCCGAGCAGCCAGGCGCCGAGGCCGGCCAGCCGCAGGTCGCGCCGGGGGGCGACGATGACGAGCGCGAGCCCGGCGGCTGCGACCGGGCCGCCCGCGTGGGCGAGATGGTTCGTCACCGCGGTCTCACGATCAGCGTCGCGGCGGCGTCGTGGCCGGGGACGGACACGACCAGCCGGTACCGTCCCGGCTTCGCGGGCGCCCGCAGGACGAGCAGCCCCGGAGCGGCCGTCCCCCTGCGCGTGCCGAGCCGCCAACGGAGACGCCGGTCCGCCGCGACCCGCACCCCGAACCTGGTGCCCGCCTTCGCCCGGATCGCGTCCCGTGCGAGCTGCACGTAGCGGATGACGACGCGGACGACCTTGCTGTTCGACTGGTTGCCCGCCCGGTCCTCGGCACCGAGCCAGACCCGATAGGTGCCCGGGAGCAGGGCCCCGCCCTTGACCTTCCCGTTCCATTCCAGGCTCGAGCGCTCGGGCTGGCGGAGCGTGTAGATCACCCGCGTACCGTCGACGTAGAGCGCGGCATGGGCGGGCTCGCTGACCCTGTACGCGATCCGGATGCGGTCGTTGTGCCCGTCGCCGTTCGGCGAGATCGTCCGCGGCGCCAGCGAGACGATCGAGATCCTCGGCGCGGTCGTGTCCACCTGCATCTCGTTCGGCAGGTCGATCGTCCGGTGCTGGTCGGCCAGGTGGACACGCGGCTTGTAGACGCCTTCCGCGACGAAACGGCCCTGGTCGTCGCGGCCGTTCCAGGTGTAGGTGACCTTCCCGCGGCGCAGCCGTCGGCCGTGCACCAGCGTCCGCACGACGTTCCCGCCGCCGTCGACGATCTCGAGCCGCACGCGGTCGGGCTTGCGCAACCTGAACTGAATCACGGCGACACGCGTCGGGCAGTCGCACTCCGGCGAGAAGACCTTCTGGATCCGTGGCGCTGTGATGGGGCTCGGCCGGGTCTTCAGCCCCTGCGTGACCGCGAAGGCGGCCGCCGTCCCGCCCAGCAACGCGACGACGAGCAAGGTCGAGAGGAACCGGGGCACGGCCCCGGAACTCTACGGCGCGGGGATTTCCCCGGCAGGGACGAGCAGCTTCTTCCCCTGGGCGCGCAGGCGCCGCTGCGTGCGGACGACGATCGCGGCACCGGCGGCGACGGAGATGCCGATTGCGATCGCCAGGTAGAGGTTCGGAACCTGCACGAGCTTCAAGCCGCTGATCGCCAGGACGTCGGCGAGGGCCAGCCGCAGCCAGGCCTCCGGGATCCGGACGGAGTAGTGGCTGCCGATCAGGACGCCGGGTACCGAGCCGATCAGCAGCCAGCCGACCGCGTGCATGTCGACGTTGCCGGCAACGAAGTGGCCGAAGCCGGCGACGTAGAGCAGCGCGGCCGCGTGGAGGATGTCCGTGCCGACGATCTTGTGCGCACCTAGCGGAAAGACGAACAGCATCGTCAGCGCGAAGAACGTTCCGCTCCCGACCGAGGTCAGACCGACGATGAAGCCGCCGAACACGCCGATCGCGATCGCCGCGAGACGGTCGCGCCACACCATGTCGAAACGATCGTCGTCGCCGACCGCCTTCTTCCTGACGAAGCTCTTCAGCACCAGCCCGGTCGCGCCGAAGAGCAGCGCGCCGCCGAGGACGTAGCCCATCGCCGAGGTCGCACTGTCCCCGTACTTGTGGGTCAGCCTCGTCCCGATCAGCACGCCGAGGAGCGAGAACGGGGCGCTGCCGACGAACATCCAGCCGGACAGCTGGGCGTGCACGGTACCGAGGCTCCGGTGCCGGATCGCCCCGACCGTCTTGAAGATCGCGCCGTGCAGGATGTCCGTCCCGACGGCGAGCGTCGGCTTGAATCCGAAGACGATCACCAGGATCGGCGTCATCAACGAGCCGCCGCCCATCCCGGTCATGCCGACCAGCACGCCGATCAGCAGGCCGGTGAGGACGAACTGCCAGGTCATCGGACGCGAGGGAACCCATGGTTCCCCCGCGGGCCTCCTCCTTCTTGGAGCGGCAGGTCATGCGGCCCTTGCGCTCCGGCGAGACGCGGTCTCGCCTCCGTGCGCCGGCGCCTCGGCTCCAAGAAGGTCACCGGCTCAGCTCCGGTAGGCCTCGATCAGGACTGCGGCGACTTCCGGCCGCGAGAACTCGACGGGCGGCGGCTCGCCGTTGCCGAGCAGCTCGCGCACCTTCGTCCCCGACAGGAAGACGTGGTCGTCGGACGGATGCGGGCACGTCTTCGCGCTCGCCATCGAGCCGCACGTCTTGCACCAGAACGAGTGCTCGAAGAACATCGGCTCGATGTCGAGCTCGTGCGGCTCGAACTCGTCGAAGATCAGCTGCGCGTCGTACGTGCCGTAGTAGCTGCCGACGCCGGCGTGGTCCCGGCCGACGATGAAGTGCGAACAGCCGTAGTTCTTGCGGCAGATCGCGTGCCAGATCGCCTCGCGCGGGCCCGCGTAGCGCATCGCGGCCGGGAACGCGGAGATGAGGACGCGTTTGGCCGGGTAGTAGTTGCGGACGAGGACGTCGTAGCACTCCACGCGGGTCGCCGCAGGCACGTCGTCGGACTTCGTGTCGCCGACGAGCGGGTGGACGAGCAGGCCGTCGACCGTCTCCAGCGCGACCTTGGTCAGGTACTCGTGGGCGCGGTGGATCGGGTTGCGGGTCTGGAAGCCGACGACTCGCCGCCAGCCGCGCTCTGCGAAGATCGCCCGCGTCTCGGCCGGATCCCGGGCGAGCTCCGGGAACTGCGGCACCTGCCGCTCGAACACCGTGACCTTGCCCGCGAGGTACATCGGCCGCTGCGCGTACAGCCGCTCGACGCCCGGATGGGCGGCGTCGGTGGTCCGGTAGGCGAGCTCGGCCTCGCGCTCCCTGTCGTAGTCGTAGACGTCCTCGACCTCGAGGACGGCGACCGGCGTGCCGTACTCGTCCGTGAGCGCCACCTGGTCGCCCTGCGGTGGGCCTTCGACGGCCAGGCAGACCGGCAGCGACCATGGCAGGCCGTTGGCCAGCCGCATGTGCTCGAGCACCGACACGTAGTCGTCCCGGCCCATGAAGCCCTCGAGCGGCGACAGCGCACCCGAGGCGAGCATGTCGAGGTCGGAGAGCTCCCGCGAGGTCAGCTCGATCGTCTTCAGGTTCGCGAGGTCGTCCGGTGCCATGCCGGTCCGGTCGACGAGCTCGCCCCCGTGGGGCATGATCAGCCGCTGGTCGGTGGCGACACTCATGCCACAACCTGCGCCGGAATCACGCCCAGCTCCTCGAGCTTCGCGATGACGACCTCGGCAGACTCCTCGGGCGTCTTGTCCTCGGTCTCGACGACGATCTCGGGGCTCTCCGGCTCCTCGTACGGGTCGTCGACGCCCGTGAAGCCCTTGATCTCGCCGGCGAACGCCTTCGCGTACAGGCCGTTGACGTCCCGGCGAGCGCACTCGTCGAGCGACGTGGCGACGTAGACCTCGACGAACCGGCCGAACTCCTCGACCATTTCGCGCGCCTTCTGGCGCGTCCCGCGGTAGGGCGAGATCGCGGCCGCGATCACGGCGGCGCCCTGCCGCGTTAGCCGCGAGGCGACCCAGCCGATCCGCTCGATGTTCGTGTCGCGGTCCTCCTTCGAGAATCCGAGACCCTTCGAGAGGTGCTGGCGCACCGAGTCGCCGTCGAGGTACTCGACGATCAGGCCGCGGCGGTCGAGCTCGGGGCCGATCACGTGCGCGATCGTCGACTTGCCCGACCCGGACAGGCCGGTGAACCACAGCGTGAAGCCGCCATCGCGCACCCGGTCGGACTCGGGGTGCTCGTGGGCATGGATGTTCTGCGTCATTTCTCTCCTTCTCCATGGATGCCGCACTCGAGCTTGTCGGAGCCTGCCCAGCGGCCTGCGCGCTCCTCCTCTTCCGGCGTCGTCGGCCGGGTGCAGGGAATGCAGCCGATCGAGCGGTACCCGGTCTCGTGCAGCGGGTTGTAGGGGATCTCGTTGACGTGGATGTACGCCCAGACGCGCTTCTCGTCCCAATCGGCGAGCGGGTGCAGCTTCCAGACGCAGTAGCGCTCCGACCACTCGACCTTCTGCGTACCGGCGCGGCTCGGCGACTGGTCACGGCGGATGCCGGACGCCCAGGCGTCGTAGGGCTCGAGCGCGCGCACGAGCGGCTCGACCTTGCGGATCTCGCAGCAGCGGTCGGGGTCGCGCTCCCAGAGGTTGGGGCCCTCGCGGCGGTGTTGCGCGGCGACGGTGATCACCTCCGGCCGGACGAGGTTCAGGCCATAGCGCTCGACCAGCCGCTCGCGGGTCTCGTAGCTCTCGCGGAAGAAGAGCTGCGTGTCGAGCTCGACCACGTCGATCGGCAGCCCGAGCTCCGAGACCATGTGCACGAGGACAGAGGACTGCTTCTGCCACGAGCAGGTCAGGCCGAACCCGTCGCCGAACTGCTCGTAGCCCCAGACGAGCAGGTCCTCGGCGGAGATCGTCTCCTCAGGAAGGAGCAGGCTCGGCGTCGCCAAGCAGGACCTCCTTCAGGGTGTCGCCCCTGAGGCCGAGCCGCAGGGTCTCGAGCGGGATGACCTCCTCCGGCGGGATGTTGCCGAGGTTGACCTCGGACCCGAAGTGTCTGACGAACCACGCCTGCGACGACTTCGTCGGTGCCTCCCAGACCAGGTCGTGGAAGTCGATCGAGTGTGCGATCTCGTCGACGAGGCCGGTGCGCATCTCGCCGCTCGGCCGGAAGATGCCGGCGGTGCCCCCCTCGCGCGACTCGGTGATCACCTTCCAGGCGCCGGCAGCCAGCTCCTCCTGGATCCACTGCACCCACTCGTAGGGCGCAAACACGACCTCGGAGTCCTTGGAGCCGACCTCGGAGAGGACGGTGAAGTCGCGGGCGAAGTCGGCGATCAGCTCCAGCTTGCGTCCCCGGGGGATCTCGACCGTGCCGTCGGAGATCTCGACGTGGGTGAGGCCGTGACCGCCGAGCCAGCGCTTGTACTCGTCGAGCCTGTCGCGCGCGTAGACGACCTCGAAGAAGGTGCCGCCGATGACGACCGGCTTCTCGCGCAGCACCTCGAGCTTGCGTTCGAGGTTGGCCGTCACCCAGGCGGTGCCCCAGCCGAGCTTGACGATGTCGATGTAGTCGCCGGCGGTCTCGAGCACGTCCTCCCAGGCGCGCGGGCCGAGACCCTTGTCCAGGACGTGCGTGAGTCCGCCGTCGCGCGTGATTCCGAGGTCGAAGCCGTTGTCAGAGCCGGGCATAGAGCTCCTTCAGCTTCTCCTGGGCGGCGGCCTGGACGTCGTGGTAGAGCGAGTTGCCGTGCGCGTCGATGCCGACGGTCAGCGGTCCGAAGTCCTTGACCCGGAACTTCCAGAGGCATTCGGGCATCAGCTCCTCCCAGGCCACCTCCTCGATCTCCTCGATCTGGGTGGTCTCGAGCGCGGCCGCGCCGCCGACGATCGCGAAGTAGACCATCCCGTGCCGCCGCATCGGCTCGATCGCTTCGTCCGGGAAGCCGCCCTTGCCGCAGATTGCGCGGACGGCGTACCGCTCGCCGAGCGGCTCGGTGAAGCGCACCATCCGCGCGGAGGTGGTCGTACCGATGCAGAGCTTCTCGTAGCGGCCCCTCCCCGATGAATCAGTGCCGATCTTGCGCACGTTCGGGGCGGTGTGGAGCAGGAACGCACCGGTCAGGTCCATCGGCGGCTCCATCCCCTGGTCGAAGATCCGGATCTGCGTGCGGTCGCGGATACCGATGATGTGTCCCTGGACGACGACCTCGTCGCCGGCGCGGAGCTTGAGGATCTCGGCCTCGTCCCGGATGGGGAAGGTCACTTCGTGCGTGGCCATCAGAGCCGTGTCCTTCCTCGTGACGTTGCCATCCCGGTCTCTGAGACTGGGGTGGGAACAATTGCGTGACGATTCGTCCACAGGGGTCCGGACATCGCTAGGCCTCCCGGTCGTACTCGACGGTGCCGTCGGCGGCCAGGTGAGCGGTCGCCCGCCGGGCGGCCCAGCACTGGTAGTTGACCGCAACCGGATTGAGGGTCATGTGGGTGTCCGCGTGCTCGATGTGGCAGTTGAGGACGGTGACGTCGCCGCCGAGCCCCATCGGGCCGATGCCGGTCTCGTTGAGCAGTTGGAAGAGTTCCTCTTCCAACTGGGCAACTACGGGGTCCTGGTTGCGGGTTCCGATGGGGCGGGCGATCGCTTCTTTCGCGAGGTACATCGCATAGTCGGCCGAGCCGCCGATGCCGACTCCGACGATTCCCGGCGGGCAGGGCTTGCCGCCGGCGCCGACGATCGATTCGAGCACGAACTGCTTGATCCCCTTCACCCCGTCGGCGGGGACGCACATCTTCAGAAAGCTCATGTTCTCGGAGCCGGAGCCCTTGGGCACGCACTTGACGTCGAGCCCGTCCCAGTCGGGGACGAACTCCCAGTGGACGATCGGCAGCCGGTACCCGGTGTTCGGACCGGTGTTCTCGCGGGTGATGGTGTGGACGGCGTTCGAGCGCAGCGGGTGCTCGACGGTTGCGCGCTCGGTGCCGGCCTTCAGCGCCTGGTAGATCCGTGCCGGATGGAGCGGGAAGTGCTCGCCGACACGGCAGGTGTAGACGGCGATCCCCGTGTCCTGGCAGACGAGGTTCTTCTGCTCGTCCGCAACGTGAACGTTGCGGACGATGGTGTCCAGCACCCGCCGTCCCGGGACCGATGTCTCGCGCTCTCTGGCGGCATCGAGAGCATCGCGCAGGTCCCGGGGGATGTCCTTCAGCGCCCAGACGTAGAGGTGCGCAGCCGCCTCGAGGACTACGTCCTCGAGGCGGCTGGAAACGTCCGTGGCTGCCATGACTAGCTCCTAGCCTTCTCGAATGCGGCCTTCCCGGCGCGTCTGCCGAAAACCGCGCATTCGAGAAGGCTGTTGCCCATCATCCGGTTGCGGCCGTGCGTACCGCCCGCGATCTCGCCGCACGCGAAGAGACCCTCGAGCGTTGTCTCGCCCTCCGTGTCGATCACCAGGCCGCCGTTCTGGTAGTGGAGCACAGGGTAGGTGAGGATCGGCTCGCGCAAGGGGTCGATACCGGCCGCCCGGTAGCGCCGCAGCATGTACGGCAGCGACACCTCCGCGTCGGCCTCGGGAATCCGGGTCGTGTCGAGCAGCACCGCCGGACGCCCGTCCGGCGTCTCCACGCCGGCACCCTTCTCGACCTCCTCGAAGATCGCCTGCGAAACCGCGTCGCGCGGCCCCAGCGAGTCTGTGAACTCCTCGCGCTCTTCGTTCAGGAGCACCGCTCCGTAGGCGCGCGTGGTCTCGGGGATCGAGTAGCCCTGCATGTTGGCCGGCCACGCGCCGCCGTTCGGGTGGTACTGGAGCGCGTCGAGGTCGCGCACCTCGGCGCCCAGGCCGAGCGCGATTCGGGTCACCTCGCCCGTCGCCCCGCGATGGTTGGTGGAGAGCTCGCCGCGCTCCTCGGCCTCCTTGTAGCAACGGCCCCCCGCCGCCAGGACGACCGCAGCCGCGTCGACCTCCTGGTCGCCGAGGCGTGCGCGCCAGCCTGATCCGCTCGTCGAGTCGAGATCGACGAGCGGGGAATGGGGCAGCTTCGCGATCTCCGAGCCCTCCACAGCCGCGCGCAGCGCGCTCGTGATGGCAAGCCCCGTTCTGTCTCCCACCTGGAGCAGGCGCTTGCGCGACGCCCCGCCGCACTTGGCGATCCGATATCCGCCGTTGTCGCGGGTGAACTCGACTCCCAGCTCCTCTAGCCAGTGGATCGCCGACTGTGCGTCACCCGTCAGGACCTCGACCAGGCGCATGTCAGCCGTCTCGTGGCTCGACTTCCAGACGTCTTCGGCGTGCAGCTCGGGCGAGTCGTCCGCGCCGAACGACGCCTGGATGCCTCCCTGCGCCTTGGCGGAGTTGCACGACTGGAGCGAGCCCTTCGTCGCGACCGCGACACGGGCGCCGGCGCGCTCGGCGGTTACCCCGGCGGCGAGACCGGAGGCTCCGCTGCCGACCACGAGCACGTCGAAGGAAAGCCGCCCGGCCATCCGCCGGACGATACCAGAATGCTAATGTGAAGAATTAGAGAGCGAAATAGATCGTCATCGCCAGGCCCGCGCAGAAACAGTAGATCGCAAAGGGCGTCAGCCGGTTGGTGTGGAAGTAGCGCATCAGGAACCGGACGGAGAGATAGGCGGAGAACGCGGCGCACACCGCCCCGACGAGCGTCTGGCCGCGCACGCCGTTGCCAGTCGACCCGAGCAGGTCCGGGAGCTTGAGAATCGCCGCTGCGAAGATGATCGGCGTCGCCAGGAGGAACGCGAACCGCGCGGCGTCCGCGTTCGACAGGCCGGCGAGCAGACCGCCGCTCATGGTCGCGCCCGAGCGGGAGAAGCCGGGGATCAGGGCGAGCGCCTGGGCCGCGCCGATACCCGCCGACTCCTTCCAACCGAGCTCCGTGGCAATGCGAGTGTCGGCAACCTCCGAATCCGCGTCCTCGACCGCCGGCGCCCGACGCCGCAGCAGCTCCGCGCCGTAGAGGAGAACACCGTTCAGCGTCAGGAAGATCGCGGCCGACTCCGCGGAGGTGAACACGGAGCGGAGCTTGTGCTCGAGCAGGAGGCCGAGAATGCCGGCCGGGATGGTTCCGACCACCAGCAGCCAGCCGAGCTTGGCGTCCGAGTCGTCGGGCGCGATCTGCCGATCGCGCAGGCTGCGCAGGATCCCCGTGACGATCCGCACCCAGTCCGACCAGAAGAAACCCAGCAGCACGAGTGCGGTCGCGAAGTGCGTGCCGACCAGGAAGACCAGGAAGAAGTTGTCGTTGTCCTTGATGTCCCAGCCCAGCAGCTTCGCCAGGATCACGCTGTGGCCGAGGCTCGAGATCGGGAACAGCTCGGAGACACCCTGAAGCAGGCCGAGCACGATCGCCTGCCAGTACGAGATCACCGCGTCTGCGTCTTCGGACCGGAGCTGAACCAGGCGAACGCGAGGCACGCGAGGCCGAGCAGGAACGCGGCGATCCCGTGCTTCACGTGGTGGTGGGCGGACCCGGCTTCGTGGCCCGGGAAGAAGCCGGGCAGCGAATGCGCCGGCTCGGCCCAGTAGATCACTCCGACGACGATCAGCGCGATCCCGATGATCACGGCGGCGATCGTCAGCCAGCGATTGTGGGGCATTCTCGTCCTCCCTCGTAGGGCCCGCCGCGCAGGGACGATACCGGTGTCTCCTACCAGACCGTCCGGTACAGGTCAGCCACCTCGGCCGGGCTCGCCGGGCGCGGGTTTGCCCGGGCACCGGGACGGGCAGCGGCGCGTGCGCCGAGCTCGTCCAGGTCCCCCTCGGGCACGCCGAAGTCGCGGAGGCGCTCGAAGCCTCCGAGCCGGGCGAGCTCCTCGACCCGTTCCACCGGCACTGCGGTCATCGCCTCGGGAGCGACCGGCGCGTTGAACCGCATCGCCGGCGGCAGGCAGATGGCGTTCATCGCGCCGTGCGGCAGGCCATACGCGCCGCCCACCGCCTGCGCCATCGCGTGCGCGAGGAAGAGGCCGCGCTGGGCGAGCGCCTGGCCTGCCTCGCTCGCCGCCTCGAGCAGCCCCGTGCGGGCCTCGAGGTCGCCGCCGTTCTCGAGCACGAGCGGGAGCCAGCGGTCGATCCCGGCCGCGCCGCGCCGGGCGATCTCGAGCTCCCCCGGATAGAGCGCCTCGACGCAGTGCGCCAGGGCATTCATGGCTGTGCCGCCGCTGTCGGCGCGGGGCAGATCGAGCGTCAGCTCGGGGTCGTAGACGATCCCGGCGAGGCGGGCGCCTCCGCCGCCGCCGACCTGGCGGCGGTCGGATGTCCGCACGCCGAAGAACACCGTCCACTCGGCCCCGGAGTACGTGGTCGGCACCGAGACGAGCGGGAGCGACGACGCGGCCGACGCAGCCTTCGCGGTGTCGATTGCGCTGCCGCCGCCGACGGCGAGGATCCCGTCCACCTGCGGCGGAACCGAGATGCGGTCGGAGGGGATCTCGCTCCAGCGCGCGGCCGCGGGGATCTCGAGCACGTCCCAGCGCCGCCCGGCGACGAGCAGGGGCCGTTCCGAGCCGACGTCTTCGAGAACGCCGGGAAGCTCGTCGAGACTCCAGCGCACGATCACGCGTTCAACCGCTCCCGCGCGAAGGCGACGAACGCCTGCGCGGCGCTCGAGCCCGCCCGCCCGGCGGCGCGGGCGATGTAGATGTCGCGCGCCAGGTCGAGACCGCGGACGCGAGCCTCGGCCAGCGTCCCCGCCGCGAGCTCGGTCGCAACCGCCTGCCGGGAGATGAACCCGACGCCGAAGCCGCCCTGCACGGCGCTCCGCACCGACTCCTGGAGCCCGAGCTCGAGCGGCACTTCCAGGTCTCGCAACCGCTTCCCGCCCTTGCGCAGCTCGTCCTCGACCATCTGCCGGACGCCGGCGCCTCGCTGCATCAGGATCAGCGGGCCGTCCGCGAGCTCGTCGAGGCTCAGCGTGCGCCCGGCGAACGGATGGCCGGGCGGGCAGGCCAGGATCACCTCGTCGCGGAAGAAGGGCTCGAAGGCGACCGAGCGGTGCCGGCGCGCAGCGCCGACGATTCCGAGCTCGAGCCGCCGGTCGGCGACCAGCTCGACCACCGACTGCGTGTCGAAGACGGACAGCTCGACGCGCAGCTCCCGGTTCTCGTGCTGGAATTCGCACAGCAGGAGCGGCAGGACGATCGCCGCCGGGCCGGTGGAGGCGCCGAGCTCGAGCGTACCGCGCAGCGGCGCGTCGGGCTCGGCGAGCTCGTCGAGCAACTGTTCCTCGAGCGCGAGCATCCGCTGCGCGCCGCGATAGAGCCGCAGCCCGGCCTCGGTCGGCTCGACCCGACGGCCGGACCGGTCGAGCAGCTGCGCCCCGAGCCGCTGCTCCAGCGCCCGCACCTGCTGCGAGACGGCCGGCTGCGTGACTCCGAGCCTGGACGCTGCTTCCGAGAAGCTCCGCCGCTCGACGACCTCGCAGAAGGCGGCCAGCTGACGTGTATCCATAAGGCGAGCTTATCCAGTCACACCCGTTAGAGTGGCCCGCGGATGCGTGTCTGGGTCGATCTGACCAATTCGCCACACGTGCTCGTCTTCCGGCCGCTGATCGCGTTGCTGCGGGAACGAGGGCACGAGGTCGAGGTCACCGCCCGCGAGTACGCCCAGACGATGCAGCTGCTGGAGCTGCACGGGATCGAGGCGACGGTGGTCGGGCACCACGGCGGCGCCTCGACGTTCGGGAAGGCGCGGGCCGAGCTCTCGCGCGTGCCCGTGCTGCGGCGCTGGGCGAAGCCGCGCCGCTTCGACGTCGCGCTCGCTCATGGCTCGCACGACCTGTCCCTGACCGCGCGTTCGCTGGGCATCCCCAGCGCGACTACGTTCGACTACGAGTTCGCCTGGCTGCAGCACCAGCTCGGCTGCAGAGCGGCCACGCGCGTGGTCGTCCCCGAGGCGATTCCGCCCGGGCGGCTGGCCCGGTACGCCGCACGACCGCCGAAGCTACGCCGCTACCCCGGTTTGAAAGAGGAGTACTACCTCGCCGACTTCCAGCCCGAAGCGGTGGACGTCCCTACAGCCAAGCGGCTCGTGGTCGTGCGAACGCCGCCGGAGGTGTCGCTCTACCACCGGCACGGCAATCCGCTGTTCCGGGACGTGCTCGGGCGGCTGGGGCGGGACGAAGGCGCCCACGTCGTCGTGCTGCCGCGAACGGCCGAGCAGCGCGAGGCGATCCTGGCCCTCCATTTGCCCTCGCTCGCCGTTCCCGACCGCGCGGTCGACGCGCAGAGCCTGATCTCGCAGGCGGCCGTCGTCGTGTCGGCCGGCGGGACCATGAACCGCGAGGCGGTCGCGCTGGGAACGCCCGTGTACACGACGTTCGGGGGCCGGCTGGGCGCGGTCGACGACAGGCTGATCCGCGAGGGACGCCTCGTCCGCCTGCGTGCCGCGTCCGAGCTCGACCTGGACAGGCTTCCACCGCGGCGCGAGCGACTCCGGCGTGACCCGAACGTCCTGCTCGACCTGCTGGTCGGCTGATCGACCCGGCTCGAAGAAAAACCCTCGATCGAGGGAGGCGGAAGAGTGCAGCTTTCGGGTATCAGGAACGGCACAGATGCGCGTTCTGGTCGCCTTCGTCGCTGCAGCACTGGTCGGACTGGCCGTCGGAGCGCACAGCGCTGCCGCCGGTTCCAACAAGCCCGGCATCTCGATCTCGG
The DNA here is from genome assembly GCA_963841405.1 of uncultured Actinomycetes bacterium. Classification (GTDB taxonomy): domain Bacteria; phylum Actinomycetota; class Thermoleophilia; order Gaiellales; family Gaiellaceae; genus DATBLE01. The sequence goes on from CAWJCM010000007.1 coordinate 346,662, forward strand.
TCGACCTCGGGCCGGCATCGGTGAAGGTCGATGCCTCGAGTGGCGGGGCTGAGGCGAGCGCGGACGTCTCGACTCCGGCCGCTTCGGTCGATGCCACGGTCGATACCTCGGCGCAAACGCCCGTCTCGGCCGCGGTCGACACCTCGAATCCCGTGGCGGCTGCATCCGTGGACGTCGCCGATTCTTCGACCGCGACCGTGTCCACCCCGGCCGGCTCGACCACCGTTCGGACCGACACGACAAAGGGTGTCACGGCGTCGGTGCAGGTCAGGAACCCCGTCACGAGCGGCAAAGTGGCGGTTTCGGCAAGCCCGGCGCACGTCCAGGCCGGCGCCAAGGTCTCGACGCCCACCGCATCCGCCGAAACAGCCGTCCAGGCCGTTTCCGCCGATGCCTCGAACGAGGGATCCGCAGCCGCCACTGCGCAGGCCGCCCGCGCCGCGCCGGCGAAGCACGCGAAGCCGCAGCCCGTCGTCCATCCGCCGGCACGCAAATCGCACCCCGCCACAGCGCCGGCGGCCCACATTCCGCTCGTCACCGCGGTTCAGAGGAACGCCGCGGTTGCCGAGCGCACCGGCTCGACGCCGCCTGGACTCACCGGCGTCGTCGCAGGCCCTTCTCGCATCGCCGCCGGCCACGCGCCCGACGCAGCGCCGAGCGCGTCCGTGACCGCGTCCACCTGGCGCGGGTCGGTTGCGACGCCCGGTACGGGCGGCGCGAGCGGCACGAGCGGGCCCGGGTCGTCCACGGCCGGTTTCTTCGCGATTCTGACTGCTTTCCTGATGCTGGCTGCACCGATCGTCGGCCGTTGGCTCCGGCTGTCGGTCGGACTGGCTTTGCAGCCTGCATTTGCCTCCTTGCCCGAACGCCCCGGCTAGCGCGACCCGCCGCGCCAACGGTTGCCGACCCCCGGTCCGCAACCGACGGGAGTTCGTTCGAAACGACTAGGAGGAACCATGAAAAAGCTCTTCACGCTGGGCGCGATGCTGATCGCCCTGGCGACGGCGGGCCCCGCACTGGCCGATCACGGGCAGTCGACCGACCACTCGGTCCTGACCGTCCAGGTCGGTTCGGGGAACGTCTCGCCGGCGGCATCGGCGAACGCCCCGGCAAACGTCGACGCACCGGTGTGCGTCGCGGGTATCTGCAGCACTCAGGCGGGGGCCCAGGAGAACGGCGGAGCCTCGGCCGGCACGAACGCAGGTTCGGGCTCCGGCTCGAGCCAGCCGGCTGACCAGTCGGCAGACGAGTCGATCGGCACCGTCCAGGCCGGCTCCGTGACCGTCGCTCCGGCAGCGGCAGCGTCCGCACCGGTGAACGCGAACGCACCGGTCTGCGTCCTCGCCTCGTGCAGCTCGACGACGGGCGGCCAGCAGACCGGCTCGACCACCGCAACCACCAGCAACACCGGGCAGAGCCAGCCCGGCAACCAGTCGGCACACGAGTCGATCGGCACCGTCCAGGCCGGCTCCGTGACCGTCGCTCCGGCAGCGGCAGCGTCCGCACCGGTGAACGCGAACGCACCGGTCTGCGTCCTCGCCTCGTGCAGCTCGACGACCGGCGGCCAGAGCGGCGGCGGCAACGGTGGTGGCGGCGACACCGGTGGTGGCGTTGACAACGGCGGCGGCGACAACGGCGGTGGTGACAACGGCGGCGGTGACGACACCGGCGGCGGGACCACCGGCGGGCAGACCGGCGCCGGCACGACCGGCACCGAGCCGGGAACGCAGCCGGCGCCGCCGCAGACCGGGCAAACCGGTCAGACCGCGCAAACCGGTGAGACCAGCCCCGCCGGCCCGGCGGGCACCGCCGACAGCACCGCCTCCAAGCCCGGAACGTCGAGCTCCTCGGGAAGAGGGACGGGCTCGGCAGCCGCAGGCGAGGGCGTGCGGGGCGCGGAGACCGGCTCGACCGGCACGGGTCGGGCTCAGACTCAGGCCGTCGTCGCGAAGGGCGAGCTCCCGTTCACGGGGCTCCCGCTCCCGGCGGCCCTGCTGGTCGGCCTGGCCCTCCTGCTCATCGGGGCGGCAGCCCGGAAGACGGCCGCCTCCGCAGGAAGGAGGGACCACTGACCCACACCTCCGGGTGAGCACGTGGTCGTGGGGGAGCTCCGGCTCCCCCACGATCCTCTATTCGACCGCGAGGGCGGCGAGCACCTCCTCGCCGTAGCGCTCGAGCTTCGCCGGCCCGACGCCGGGCACCGCTGCCAGCTCCGCCAGGCTGCTCGGCCGCCTGCCGGCGATCTCCGCCAGCGTCGCGTTGTGGAAGATCAGGTAGGCGGGCACCTCCTCCGCCCGCGCGCGGGTCAGGCGCCACGCTTTCAGCGCCTCGAATCCCTCGGGTCGCTCCTCCGCCGGCCGCGCGCCGCCCGTCAGCTCCGTCAGGAACCGGCTCGGCTTCTTCACCCAGGTCGCCGCCAGCACGCGCTTCGCCCGCGTCAGGCCGACGTAGAAGAGACGGCGCTCCTCGGCGACGTCGGCCGCCGTACGCGCCTGCTTGTGCGGCAGCTCCTTGTCCTCCAGCCGCGGGAGCAGTACCACCTCGAACTCGAGGCCCTTGGCGCCGTGGTACGTGAGGAGGTGCACGCCGCGGCGGGAGTCGGCGCCGTCGCCGAACCGCCGCTCGAGCTCCGCCCGGAAGCCGGCGCCCGACCCGCCGATCTCACCTGCGAGCTTCACGAGCAGCGAGAGATCGGCCTGACGCGCGAGCTCGCGGTCGCCGAGGCCCGTCTCGGGTCGCGGCAGCCAGCCGTGCTCGAGTGCGATCGCCCGGACGCCCTCGGCAGCAGGCGCCGACGGGTTGAGCGCACGCAGCACGCGCCGCGCAGCCTCGCGCGCGAGCAGAGCCGAGCCCTGGTACGGGATCCCTGCCTCGTGCAGCACCGGCTCGAGCTCGGCCAGGCGGGCGTGCGTGCGGCAGAGGATGGCGATCTGCTCGAGCGGACATTCGGCGGCGCGAATCGTCTCGACCAGGAAAGCGCCCTCTGCCTCTCCGGTCGCGAACGGCCGCAGTTCCGGCTCCGGGCCGTCCGGCCGCGTCGCACGCAGCACCTTCGCCGCCCCGCCCAGCTTCGGCACCAGCCGGTTCGCCAGCCCGAGGACCTGTGGCGTCGAGCGGTAGTTCTCCTCCAGCCGGATCACCTCCGCATGCGGGAACCGCCCTGGTACGCGGAGCAGGTGCTCGGGAGTCGCCCCGGTGAAGCCGTAGATCGACTGGTAGTCGTCGCCGACGACACAGAGGTCGTCCCGGGGGCCGAGCCAGCGGTCGAGCAGCGCCTGCTGGAGCAGGTTGACGTCCTGGTACTCGTCGACCGTGAACGCCCGGTACCGATCGCGGAGCTCGCCCGCCGCATGACCGTCGTCGAAGGTCTCGATCGCGCGCTCGAGCAGGTCCTCGAAGTCCATCAGCCCCTCGGCCCGCTTGCGCTCCTCGTAGCGGCGGTAGACGCGCAGCATCAGGTCGGGTGGGATCGGCGGCGCGTGCTCGCCGAGCGCGTCGAGGTAGCGCTCCGGCGGGATGCGGCGGTTGTGCGCCCACTCGATCTCGGTGGCCAGATCGCCCGCGGCCCGGAACTTGTACGGCGCCGGGAGCGAGTTGGCGATCTGCCGGACGACGAGCGCCTTCGACGGCAGGATCCGCCCGACCGCCTCCGGCCGGAAGTAGCGGAGCTGTGCGAGCGCGGCCGAGTGGAACGTCGAGGCGCGGACGCCCGACACACCCAGCCGCTCGAGCCGCTCCTTCATCTCGCCCGCCGCCTTCTCCGTGAACGTGACGGCGAGGATCTGCGAGGGCAGAAACGCGCCGGAGGCGACCTGGTTTGCGATCCGGTGCGTGATCGTGGTCGTCTTGCCGGAGCCCGCGCCCGCGAGGATGCAGACCGGTCCGCGAACGGCCTCGACCGCACGCCGCTGCTCGGCGTTCAACTCCACCTCACCATCCTAGAAATGGGGTCCGCCGGCCTTTGTGCCGGAAGCGTGTCAGTCGCCGATCGCGACGCGTACACGCGTCGGCGACAGAACGGCGACCGCCAGCGGCGGGTTGGCGAGACGAACGCTCTTGTCGACCTGCTTCGTCTTCGGGTCGATCCGGATCACCGTGCCGCCGCGCCTGCTCAGGACCCAGACGTAGCCAGCGCCGGCCGCGATCGCCGAGGGCTGGTCGTTCAGCCCCAGCGTCTCGATCTTCGAGCCGACGAGCGGCACGCGTGTGATCGAGCCGTTGCCGGCGTTCGCGACCCAGGCGGCGCCGTAGCCGACGGCGACGGCGACCGGCTCGGTGCCGACGACCTCCTTGCGAAAGACGCGCTTCGAGAACGGGTTGGTGGCGATCACCAGGTTCCGGTCGCCGTCGACCGTCCACAGGAGACCGGCGCCGCGGACGACCGCCGGCGCGGCGAAGCCGCCCTTCCTGTCGGCAAGCGACGCCATGGTTCGCGCGTCGAGCACGAGCACCGAGTTCGGCTCGACGCGCCGGGGCGCCCCGCCGATCACGAACCGCAGGTCGAGCGCGGCCGCGACGATCCCGCCGACGAAGATCAGCCCGAGCAGGATCACGAGCCGTCTGCGCGTCAGGCGCGTCGGCTGTCGCGCCAGGCCGTTGCCGGACGCTCTAGCCGACGCGGTCTTCGACAACGGCGGCGCCGGCACGGCGCGGTTCCTTCATCATCGCAGCGAGCCTGGAGACCAGCTCGAGCGTCTCGCTCTCGGCGACGAGACGCTCCAGCTCGACGAGCTCCTCGTCGAGCCACTCGGCGTCGATCGACGGCCGCGTGACCGCGAGGATCTTAGGGTGCGGCGTCGGGCGGACGGTCTCGCCGTCGCCCCACAGCTCCTCGTGCAGCTTCTCGCCCGGGCGGACACCGGTGAACTCGATCGCGATGTCGCGCTCGGGCTCCTTGCCGGACAGCCGGATCATGTTCTTCGCCAGCTCGACGATCGAGACGGGGTCGCCCATGTCGAGCACGAACACCTGGCCGTTGCGGCCGATCGAACCGGCCTGGACGACCAGCGAGACCGCCTCCGGGATCGTCATGAAGAACCGGGTCATGTCCGGATGGGTGACGCCGACCGGCCCGCCCCGCTCGATCTGGCGGCGGAAGATGGGGATCACGCTGCCGGACGAGCCGAGCACGTTGCCGAACCGGACGGCGACGAAGCGGGTCCGGACGTCGGTGCGCGCCCCGTACCCCTCGACGATCCACTCGCAGAGCGCCTTCGACTGGCCCATGACCGTCTTCGGGTTCACCGCCTTGTCGGTGGAGACGAGCACGAAGCGGTCGATGCCGAACTCGACCGCGACCTCTGCCATCACCTTCGTCGCCAGCGTGTTGTTGCGCACGGACTCCAGCGGGTTGGCCTCCATCAGGGGCACGTGCTTGTAGGCGGCGGCGTGGAAGACCACCGAGGGTGTGTAGCGCTCGAAGACGCGTCGCATGCGCACCCTGTTGCCGGCGTCTGCCAGCACGGGCACGCCCGGAGCGAAGCCTCGCTCGGAGACCAGTTCGCGCTCGATCTCGAACAGCGGCGTCTCGCCCTGGTCGACCAGGATCAGGCGCTTGCAGCCGATGCGCGCGATCTGGCGGCACAGCTCCGAGCCGATCGAGCCGCCGGCACCGGTGACGAGCACGGTGGCGTCGGCGATGTACGACGAGACCGCAGCCAGGTCGACCTCGACCGGCTCCCGGCCGAGGACGTCCTCCACCTGCACCGGTCTGATCTGCCCGGCCAGGTTCAGGTCGCCGGAGATCAACTCGTAGATCCCGGGCAGCGTCTTCACAGGAACCGCCGCCGCGCGGGTGATGTCCACCACCCGCTGGCGCACCGAGCCCGACGCCGACGGGATCGCGATCAGCACCTCCTCCGGCCGGTTCTCGCCGAGGATGCGCGGAAGCTCGTCCGTCGTCCCGAGCACACGGACGTTGTGCAGACGCAGGTTCTTCTTGCGCGGGTCGTCGTCGACGAGGCCGATCGGCGTGTAGCCGAGCGCCGGACTCTTCAGCATCTCCTTGACGATCAGCTGCGCGGCGTCGCCGGCACCGACGACGATCACCTCCTTGCCGCGAGCGACCAGGCCGCGGCCGCTCGGCCGCTCCATCACCGTCCGCGCCAGCATGCGCGCGCCGGCGACGAAGGCGAGCAGGAGGAGCCAGTCCATGACCGCGACCGAGCGCGGCAGCCGCACCTGCGAGACCGGGTCGGCGAAGTAGACGACGATCGACGAGACGAGGCAGGCGACGGTGACGCCGCGGGCGGCACCCCACATGTCGCGCGTCGAGACGTAGCGCCACCAGCGGTTGTAGAAGCCGAAGAGCACGAAGACGGCGACCTGGATCAGGATCACGACCCAGATCGTCTTGGTGAAGAGCGTGTGGTAGTAGGGCGGCACCCGCGGGTCGAAGCGCAGCCGGAACGCGAGGTACCACGCGGCCGCACACAGCGCCGTGTCGACGACGAGCTGCCAGAGGCGATGCCGGTTGATCGGCAGGTGCTTCAGAGGGCCGCCCCCACGGCGACGCTGTCCCGCACGACGCTCACCACACGCTGCTGGAGCGCCTCGCCGATGCCAGCCCACATCGGCAGTGCAAGGTTCTCGCGCGCGGCCCGCTCGGTCTCCGGCAGCGACCCCGGCTCCCAGCCGAGGAAGCGCAACGCCGGCTGGAGGTGCAGCGGCGTCACGTAGTAGGAGGCACAGGAGATGCCGGCGGCGGTCAGCGCCCGGGCGATGCGGTCGCGATCCGGCGAGCGGACGACGTACATGTGGTAGACGTGGCCCTCGTCCGCGGCCGGCAGCTCGCAGGCGTCGCCGAGGCCGAGCGCTGCGTACCTGGAAGCGGCGTCACGTCGTGCGCTGTTCCAGCCGTCCAGGTGGGGCAGGAAGAGGCGCAGCGCCGCCGCCTGGAGCTCGTCGAGCCGTGAGTTGAAGCCGATCAGGTGAAAGTCCTCCTTGTCGCGCGAGCCGTGGAAGCGCAGCATCCGGACGCGCTCGCCCAGCCCGGCTTCGGTCGCGGCGACGAGGCCGCCGTCGCCGAGCGCGAACAGGTTCTTGGTCGGGAAGAAGCTGAACGTCGAGGCCGCGCCGGTGGTCGCGATGCCGGCGGCGCCGAACGCCTGCGCGGCGTCCTCGACCATCGGCACGCCGAGCGCAGCGAGCTCGGCCAGCGGCGCGGGCCGCCCGAACAGGTGCACCGGCACGATCGCCTTCGTCCGGGGCGTGATCCGGACGGCGACGTCCTCGGGGTCGAGGTTGAGCGTGGCAGGGTCGATGTCGGCGAAGACGGGCGTCGCCCCGGCCTGGACGATCGCCTCCGCAGTGGCGTAGAAGGTGAACGCGGGACAGATCACCTCGTCGCCCGGCGCGAGCCCCAACGCGCGCAGGACGAGGACGATCGCGTCGGTACCGTTCGCCACCCCGATCGTCTCCGGCACGCCGAGGTAGGCGGCCGCCTCCTCCTCGAACGCCGAGACATTCGGCCCGAGGATGAACCGCCCGGACTCGAGCACCTCGCCGAGGCGCACCTTCAGCTCCGGAATCAGATGGGCGTACTGCGCCTTGACGTCAACGAGCGGAATCATGGGCACGGGTGCGCCTCCTGAAGACATGGCGGTACAGGAACCAGGCCGCGGCGAGGCAGACCGCGACGACCACAGCGTAATCCACCCAACGGAAATCCTCGTGTACCCGTCGGTAGCCGGTTCCGACACCCCAGCCGATGCCCGCGAAGGCGAAGGCCCAGATCGCCGAGCCGGCAAGCGTGAGGAGCGTGTAACGGCCGAAGGGCGAGCGGAAGACGCCGGCGGGGATGGAGATGAACGAGCGGATCAGCGGCGTCACCCGCCCGAGGAACACGGCTGCGTCGCCGCGGCGCTCGAACCACTCCTCGGCGCGGGCGAAGTTCTCGGGCGTCAGGTGCAGCCAGCGGCCGCGGCCCTCGATCAGCGGCCTGCCGCCGTACGCTCCGATCGCCCAGCCGACGATCGACCCGAGCAGGTAACCGAGCGTGCCGGCCAGGGAGACGGCGACGTAGCCCCAGAAAGGCGAGTCGATCGCGTGCCCGAAGAGGACGACCTGGCCGCCGGGGATCGCCCCACCCGCCAGCGCACCGCCGTAGACCATCACCAGCTCGCTCGCCGCCGGGAAGACGGCGTCGACGGCCATCAGCCCGAAGACGGCGTACAGGCCGTGGTTCCCGACGAAGGAGGTGATGCTGTGCGTGACGGAGGCGAGCAGCATGGGCGAGTCTACTTCGCCGCCCGGAACCATCGCGGGGCCGACGGCCAAGCAGGGACAGGCTTCAGCCTGTCCCTTCGCCAGCGCGCGGCCTACCGAACCAGCGCCGGTGGCCGTTCGGCGCGGCGGTACTCGACCGTGTAGCCGAGCCCGCGCGGGATCTCCAGCAGACGCTCGAGGTCGAGGTCGATCGTCGCGCCCGCCTTCTGCGTGACCTCGTCCTCGATCGGCAGGTCGAAGTCGTCCGCGCCGTAGTCGAGAGCTCGGAACGCCTCCTCGTTCTGGGTCAGCACCGACGTTCGGACGTGCTCGACGTTGTCGAGGAAGATCCGGCTGAGCGCGATCCAGCGCCGATACTCGCCCGGGGAGACCTCCACGCCGCCGAACGCCGTCCCGTACGGCTTGTACGTCCAGCAGAGGAACGAGAACAGCCCCTCGCGTCCCGCGGCCAGCAGCTCGTCCTGGAAGTCGCGCGTCCGCCGCAGGTGTTCGAGCCGCTCGTCGAGGGTCTCGTCGAAGCCGATCACCATCGTCGCCGTCGTCCGCATCCCGCTCTCGACGATCGCCCGCTGCGCCTCGAAGTAGTCGGCGACCGTGTACTTCCACCTGGCGTGCCGCTTGCGGAAGTCCTCGGTGAGGATCTCGCTGCCGCCGCCGGTGACCCAGTGGACCCCGGCGTCGCGGAGTCGCGCGGCCGCCTCCGCATACGGAAGTTTGGCCCGGTCGGCGAGGAAGACGAACTCCGCGACCGTGAGTGCGTAGAACTCGACCGCCTCCGCGTAGCGCTCGCGCACGGCGTGGAACAGGTCGCAGTAGTAGTCGAGCGGTAGCCGCGGGTTGAAGCCGCCGTTGAAGGCGACCAGGTCGCCGCCCAGGTCGACCAGCTCGTCGATCTTCGCGAACACGTCCTCGCGCGAGAGCACGTAGCCCCCGTCCTGGTTGGGCAGGACGTAGAAGGCGCAGTAGTCGCACTGGGCGACGCAGACGTTCGTGTAGTTGACGATCCGCATCACCATGTACGTGGCGTGGTCGGCGCGGTGCCACCGCGCCCGCACCGCCTGCGCCCGCTCGATCAGCTCGCCGTCGTCCGCCTCCAGCCAGAGCCGGCGTGCCTCGTCGGGGTCGATCCGCCCCGTCAGACCGGCACCACCTCGGGGGCGAGGACGTCCATGAAGGACGAGACTGAGAAGACGGCGTTGCCGGCGCCGGGCTTGCCGTATCCGGGCGGAGGCTGCAGGCCGTGGCGCTCGACTGCCGCACGGTAGGCCTCGAGCAGCCGCACGTGGTACTCGAGCGGCGCGCCCTCCGGGTTGTCGCGGCCGAGCGGCGTCGTCGGCTCCGGGCACCAGGTCGTGAAACGCGGCGTGATCCCGCGGCTCATGAAGTAGTCGAGCCCCTCGACCGTGCTGGCGATCGCCTCGTCCACCGTCGTGAACCCGAATGGCCGTGCGAGCTCGATCCCGGCGACGAAATTCGGGATCACATACCGCGGGCCGAACACTTCCGCCGCATCGAGGATCCGCCGGTGCCACTCGCTTCTCCCCACGTAGCGCTCCTTCCCCGGGCAGATGATCGAGAAGAGGCGCGCATCCCAGACCTCGTAGTTCGGGTGGTAGATCGAGATCCCGTAGTCCCTGTAGCGCTGGACGTCCTCGCGCGGGAGCGCCTGGGCGACCACCTTGCCGATCCACCGGCCGGGAAACCGCTCCTCGATCGCCTGCGCGTACCGGCCGTAGAAGTCGGCCTCGGCCAGCCCATCGACCTCGGACGTGACCGAGCCGCCGGTCAGCGTGTACGCGTGGCTTGCCTGCTCCCTGTCGTGCTCGTCGATGATCGCCAGCGCCTCGAGCACGTCCTCGACCGGCTTGATCCCCGTGTACGGCCGCCCGGCCCGCTTGTGCTGGCGCCAGTTGTGGTTGATGTCGCAGAACTGACATTCCTCCTTCGCGCCGAAGTACTGGCAAAGCCGGAGCACGGTGAGGTAGATGAGGTAGCCCCACTGGATCGTCGGCGCCGTCTCCATCACGGTCTTGCCATTGGCGAGCGTGTGGCGGTAGTACTCGGGCATGGGCGGCAGCGTCACGTTCGCCAGAGCGCGGCCGTCGAGCTCGAGGTGCGAGCCAACCACGCGGTAGGGAGACGTCGGGTTGACCCGCACGGAGACGATCGTCCGCCGAAGGCCGTATGGCCCGCCGGTCAGAGCGATCTCCTCCGGCGGGCGGTGGGTGGCCGCCTCCCCGAGCTCGGCAAGAGGCTTCTGGTCGAACGAGAAGATGAAGTACGACTTCGGCTTCACGGCGCCGTCGAGGTTGTCGCTCAGCGCCGACTCGTCGAACGCGATCCCGGTGCGGAGCAGGTCCTCCTTCAGCACCGCCTCGGCTGGCATGCCCGGGTACCGCTCGATCAGCGACTCGACCAGCTCGGTGCGCGACCTCACCGGGCTACCTGCTGGGGCTGGCAGCAGGGTTCCGCCGCCGCGACCGACATGGCGGGCGCGGCCCACTGCGGCCCGCTGTGAAACCACTCGCGAACGTCGCCGGCGAAGCCGGCGACGGAGCCCGGAAGGGGGCTCACGGGGGAAACCCGTTTCCCCCGTGCACTCATGCCGGCACCTCGTCGTGGACGAAGCGTAGGTCCGGCACCTCGTCCAGCTCGCCGGCGTCGCGGGCCATCTCCAGGAAGGTGAACAGCCCCGCGCGCTCGCGGGGCCCGAACCGGTAGCGCAGCTTCTCGAAGTAGCGCGCAAGGAAGCCGGCCGGGTAGCCGTACCGCTCGCTCGATTCGTACGCGAGCTGCTCCGGCTCGGCGCGCGCGCGGCGCACGGAGTCGACGAGCGCGTCCTCGAGGGCCGCCATCCCCGGCGCGACCGGCTCGGGCGCGGCGAACACGGCGAAGACCATCGGCAGGCCCGTTCGCTCCAGCCACAACCGGCCGAGGTCGTAGTGCGGCGTCGGATCCTCGAACGCGCTCTTCAGCGCCGCGTCGCCGATCAGCAGCTTGGCGTCGGCCTCCTCGCCGAGCGGCACGTGGTCGGCCTCCGGGATCAGCACCCTCGTGAGGACGACCGAGGTCGCGCTCTCCGGGGTGACCGCCACGCGCCGTACCTGCTCGATCGGCACGCGGGAGACGAGCTGGATCGAGTCGACGGCGCCCTCGGACGAGACGCACAGCCGCGGCAGGATCCGCAGCCGGTCGGCGTCGCGTGCCCAGGCGATCGACGAGATCGGCGCCAGGTCGAGCTCACCCGTGACGAGCAGGGCGTTGAGCTCCGTCGGGACGCCCGTCACCTCCTCGACCTCGTGGTCGAGCCGGTGGAAGACCGGCGCCATGTTCACGTACGAGATCCGACCCAGCCGGATCATCAGGACTCCCGGTGGACGACGAGGTGGGTCAGCGTCTCGAGCTCCTCGCGGTGGAGCTCGCCGTTCAGGCTCGCCCGCGCTCGGCGGGCGTAGTCGAGCGCCATCTCGCGCGCCTCGTCGAGCGCTCCGGTGGCGGCTACGCGGACGAGCGCGCCCTCGGTCGGCCCGCCGGCGAGCGCACGCCGGACGACCTCGTCCTCGCGGGCAGCGAGGATGAGCGGGAGGGTCGGCGTCCCCTCGCGCAGGTCGACTCCGGCGACCTTGCCGGTCTCGATCGTCTCGCCCGCGCAGTCGAGGATGTCGTCGGTGATCTGGAAAGCGATCCCGAGCGCCAGGCCGAAGGTGCCGAGATGGCGCCAGCCGGGACCGGCTCCGAGGAGGCAGGCGGCTTCGAAGAGCTTGCCGGTCTTGAGGCCGCAGCGCTCGAGGTAGGCCTCGACCGTCGTGTCCGGATCGTGCGTCTGGCGGCGCTGCATCGCCTCGCCCCGCGCGAGGCACAGAGCCGCGTCGGCGAGCACAGCGACCGCCTGCCGGTCGCCCGTCGCCGACAGCTCGGCGAAGGCGCGGGCGAAGAGGTAGTCGCCGGTCGCCCGGGCCCCGTCGGGGCCGTACGCCGACCAGGCCGACGCCCGGCCGCGGCGGAACTCGGCGCCGTCGATCAGGTCGTCGTGGACGAGCGTGGCCATGTGCACGAGCTCGACGGCCAGCCCCGCCGCCACCGACGGCGCGCGGCCGGCCGGGGACGAGAAGAAGACGAGCAGGGGCCGCAGCCGCTTCCCGCCCGCGCTCAGCGCGTCGCGCGAGGCGGCGGCGACGGTCCCTCCGTGCGAGCCGACGGTCGCCTCCAGGCGCTCCTCCAGCTCCTCGAGATAGCGGTCGAGTCCCGGCGCCTCGCGAATCGTGGCCAGCGCACTGGTCACGCTGCGACTCCGGTGTGAAGCGCCACGATCCCGCCTGCGAAGGTGCGGTAGGAGACATTCGCGAAGCCCGCGGAGCCCATCAGACCCGAGAGCTCGTCGGGGCCTGGGAAGCGGCGCACGCTCGCCGGCAGGTACGTGTACGCCGCCCCGCCCTTCAGCAGCTTGCCGAGCAGCGGCACGATCCGGTCGAACCAGAGCCGGTAGAAGGGAGCGAGGAGGCCGCTGGGCTTGGTGATCTCGAGCACGGCGACGCGCCCGCCGGGGACGAGCACGCGGCGGAGCTCGGCGAGGCCCTTCTCCAGGTCGGCGACGTTGCGGACGCCGAAGCCGACCGTCGCCGCCTCGAAGGCGCCCGCCTCGAACGGCAAGGCGAGCAGGTCTCCCTCCACCCAGGTCGCCGCCGGGAGCTTCCGGCGCGCACGCTCGAGCATCGCCGGCGAGAAGTCGAGGCCGGTGACGACGCCCCCGCGCCTCGCGCACGCGAGCGCCAGGTCGCCCGTGCCGCAGCACGCATCGAGCACGCGGTCGCCGGAGCGGACGACGGCCTCGGCGGCGATCCGCCGCCAGCGCAGGTCGAGCCCGGCGGTCATCACGCGGTTCATCACGTCGTAGACCGGCGCGATCCGGTCGAACATCCGCCGGACCGCGTCCGGCGCGAGCACACCCGTTTCCACGCTCATGCGACCTCCTCCCTGCTGCGCCGTGTCATTGGCCCCACCGCTTCGCGAGGGCGTTCTCGAGCCCGAGCTGGTCGAGAGCGCGGCCGACGACGAAGTCGACGAGGTCTTCGACGGTCTCTGCGCCGTGGTAGAAGCCCGGCGCCAGGAACAGGATCGTCGCGCCCGCCTGCCGGAGCGTGAGCATGTTCTGCAGGTGGATGGCCGAGAGCGGGGTCTCGCGCGGCATCAGGACGAGCTTCCGCTCCTCCTTCAGCGCGACGGCGGCGGCTCGGTGGATCAGGTTCGACATCGCCCCCGAGGCGATCGTGCCGAGCGTGCCCATCGAGCACGGGCAGATCACGTAGGCGTCGACCCTGGCCGAGCCGCTCGCGTACGGCGAGCGCCAGTCCTGCGGGTCGAACACCGTCACCTCGCCGTACGCGTGCTCCGTGAAGCGGGCGATCGTCTCGTCGCGGGAGAGGCGCGCGTCGCCGTGGAGCTCGGTCGCGATCACCTCGACCCCGGCCCCCGAGACGCAGACGCCGACCTCGCAGCCGCCCTCCGTCAAGGCTTCGAGGAGTCGGGCCGCGTAGGGAGCGCCGGACGCGCCGGTTACGCCGAGAAAGACGCGCACAGCAGACAACAGTATCGGTGCCGGAGCGTGCTCAGGCCCCGATTCGGTCTCCCCGGCGTTACTTGCCGCCCTTCGACGCCTCGAGGAAGACGGCGAGCTTGCGGAGGTTGGCGTCGCCGAGCTGCGCGAAGGACGGCATCGGCGAGCCCGGCGTCACCGAGCTTGGATCCTTCAGATGCTTGATCTGGGTCTCGATGCCGAGCCCCTTCGTCCCGATGTTGCTCAGATCGGGGGCGCCGAGGTTGGACGAGCCGGTGCCGAGGTACGTGTGGCACGTTAGGCAGCCCGCCTGTGTGAACAGGGTGGCGCCGGCCAGCGCGTCCCTGTTCCCCTCGAAGCCTTGCTTCTTCGCCCATTGCTGCGGGAGCGTGGCGAGCTCGCTGGCGAGCGCCTCCTTCGCCGTCGCGCCCTTGTAGGTCAGCGTTCCCATCGCGATCACCGTCAGGATCGTGATCACCACCGCCACCGGTCGGCGGGACAGCCGGCGCTCCCGCCGCCGGTCCATGAACGGCAGCGCGAACATCAGCACCATGATGATCGTCGGGATCCCGACCGTCCCGAGGATCACCGCATTCGGCCACTTGAAGATCCGCAGCAGGTAGAAGAGGAAGTAGAAGTACCAGTCGGGCCGCGGCACGAAGCTCGTCGTCCCCGGGTCAGCCGGGGCCGCGTACAGCGAACCGAGCCAGCCCGCCTCGGTGCCGGTGTGGTCGCCCGGGGTCGTCCACTTCCAGATGCACGCGAGCCCGACGATCACGACCACCACGACGAGGCTCATCACCGTGTCGTGGAACATCGCGTAGGGGAAGAACGGCTTCCCACGCTTCTGGACGTCCCGCTTGTAGCGGGCGAACTCCTCGCGGCGCGCCTGCAGGGCGGCGGACGGCTTCAGCCCCGACATGCTCACGGCGTCGGCCTCCCGCGGGTCGTGGGCGCGACGAGCCCGGCGCGCGCCGGCGGCTCGGGCTCGGGCTCGACGTAGTCGGCCCCGGCTGCCTCCTTCGACCAGGGCGGCGATGAGACGCCGAGGCGGACGACGAGGTACAGGTGGAGACCGATCAACGCGAAGATCAGGCCCGGCGCGACCAGCATGTGCAGGGAGTAGAAGCGCGACAGCGTGTCGCCTCCGATGTCGGGGCCGCCCTGGAGGATCTGAGCCATGATCCCGCCCACGAACGGGCCGTTCGCGGTGATGTTCATGCCCACGACCGTCGCCCAGTACGAGGTCTGGTCGAACGGCAGCAGGTACCCGGTGAAGCCCTCGAACATGCCGAGGATCAGGAGCAGGACGCCGATGATCCAGTTCAGCTCGCGCGGGTACTTGTAGGCGCCGTACAGGAAGACCCGGGCCATGTGGAAGAAGAGCAGGATGATGAAGACGCTCGCTCCCCAGCGGTGCATGCCGCGCACCAGCCAGCCGAAGGTGACGTCGTTCGTGATGTGCTGGATCGACGAGTACGCGTGTTCGGGATCCGGTTTGTAGAACATCGCCAGGATCACGCCGGTGATCGCCTGGACGAGGAAGGCGGTCAGGGTGGCCGAGCCGAGCGTCTGCGCCCAGCCGGTGTCGCCCGGCACCTTGCGGAAGAGGAAGTACTTGGTCGCGCCGACGAGCCCCGACCGCTCCTCCAGCCAGTCGAGCGGGTAGAGGACGACCGCCTCCATCTGCTTGCGGCGCTCCGACTTGGGCATCTAGCCGGCCGAATGTATTGCTGGAAGGGCCTATCCTCATGTGCGGATCTCCGGGACCGGCCAGAGCCAGAACTCGGGCCCGTCGACGTGCTGACCCGGGAACTGCAGCCGCGTCTTCTTGATCTTCGCGTCCTTGCCCGTGCCCTCGACCTTGGCGACGCTGTAGGCGCTGCCCAGGACGAGGCGGCCCTGGACGATCGAGTACGTGTACCGGTCGAGGGCGCGAACCGGCGGACCGGCGGTGCGGTTGCCCTCGGTGTCGTACTGGCCGCCGTGACACGGGCAGCCGAACCCGGCCGGCTGCACCGGCGTCTTGATCAGCAGGACGTTTCCGGCCTTGTCGGTGACCTGCTTGGACTGGCTCTCGTCAACCGGGCCGTTCGGCTGTACCGGGCAGCCGAGGTGCGCGCAGTGGTTGGAGAGGATCGTGAAGCTGGGCAGCTTGTCCAGGAACCCGTTGTTGCGGATGTAGGCCGTGCGCCGCGAGACCTCGCCTGCGTCCGGATCCGAGACGAACGTGGTGATGATGAACTTGTCGAGCGGGAAGCTGTCGATCGGGCCCAGGTCGATCTTGTGGAAGCTCGAGCCCTCGAAGCCGGACGCCGCGAGCAGCCCGAGCGGCGGAATGGTCACGACCGCGCCGATCAGGGCGCCGAGGCCGAGCGTCGCGCCCTCGAGGAAGCGGTCGCGCGGATAGCGCTCACCCTCCGCAATCGCAGCGGAGGTCGCAGCCGACACCGACGCGCCGACTTCCTTCCCGGGCGGAGGGGGCGGCTCCGGCTCGCCGTCCGCCGACCGGCCCGACACGTCGCGGATCCAGACGCCGCCGAAGGCGAACGCGATCACGGCGCCGATTCCGACCGCGATCCAGTTACTGATGATCAGCCCGACGAGGACGATCACGAGTCCGATCGCGAACGCGACCGGGAGCAGGGAAGGCCCTGGAACGTGTGACCTGTCGCCGCCCTGCCCGGGCTCCACCTTCGACACTCCTTCCTCGCTTACCGAGCGGGATCAAACCGCCGCCCGCCCACCATGTCAACGACGTGCCACTTGCCACACGCCGGCGCGGTGGCGTGGCAACTATGACGGATCCGTCGGTCTCAGGCGGGAAGGTCGGGCAGCCCGTATTCGTGCCAGCGCCGCGCGACCAGATCCTTCACCTCGTCGCTCATCTCGATCTCGGGCGGCCACTCCCGCGCGCCCTCCTCCGGCAGCTTGTGCGTGGCGTCGATCCCGAGCTTGCCGCCGACGAACTGTGTCCCCGGCGCGTGGTCCAGATGGTCGAGCGGCCCCTCGGAGAGCAGGACGTCCCGCTTCGGGTCGACGTTCGCGGTCACGCGGAAGAACACCTCGTCGTAGTCGTGGACGTCCACCCAGTCGTCGACCACGACCACGCACTTGGTCAGGCTGAGCATCCCGAGCCCCCACACCGCGTGCATGATCTTCTGCGCCTGGCCGGGGAAGGTCTTGCGGATCGAGACGATCGCGCAGTTGTGGAACGCGCCGGCGACGGGCAGGTCGTAGTCGACGATCTCCGGAACCGACATGCGCACCGCCGGCAGGAAGATCCGCTCGGTCGCCTTGCCGAGCCACGCGTCCTCTGCGGGAGGCTTGCCGACGACGATCGAGGCGTAGATCGCGTCGCGCCGCATCGTCATCGCCGTGACGTGGAAGACGGGGAAGGGCTCCGGCGGCGTAGTAGTAGCCGGTGTGGTCGCCGAACGGGCCCTTCGATCCCCTCGTCGCCGGCCTCGACGTAGCCCTCGAGCACGATCTCCGCGTCGGCAGGGACCTCGAGGTCGACCGTCTTGCGCCTTGACCAGCCCGACCGCGTCGCCGCGCAGGAACCCGGCGAGCATCAGCTCGTCGATGTGCTTCGGCAGCGGGGCGGACGCACTGTATAGCTCGTGATCGGGTCGAGGCCGAGCGCGACCGCGACCTCGAGCCGCCCGTCGGTCGCCAGGTAGTCCATCCGCCCGTCCTTGTGGATCTGCCAGTGCATGAAGGTCGAGCGACGGTCGATCTTCTGCATCCGGTACATGCCGACGTTCCGCGTGCCGGTCTTCGGATCGCGCGTGATCACCGCCGGCAGCGTCACGAACGCGCCGGCGTCGCCGGGCCAGCAGGTCTGGATCGGAAGGAGGTCGAGGTTCACGTCGTCGCCGGTCAGCACGATCTCCTGGCAGGGGCCGTTGCGGACGGACTTCGGCCGCGAGTCGGCGATCGACTTCAGCTTCGCGAGTCCCTTGACCTTCTCCACCAGGCCCTGCGGCGGCTGCATCTCGAGGATGTCGCCGAGCTTGCTGCCGACGTCGTCGAGCCGCTCGACCCCGAAGGCCAGGCACATGCGCCGCTCGGTGCCGAACTGGTTGATCAGGAGCGGATGGTCCGATCCCTTGGGACGCTCGAAGAGCAGCGCCGGCCCGCGGGCCTTCACCGTCCGGTCGACGATCTCCGTGACCTCCAGGTACGGGTCGACCTCGACCGCGACGCGAACGAGCTCGCCCTCGCGCTCGAGCAGGGCGATCCATTCGCGCAGGTCGCGGAGAGCCATCGGGTATGGAGTCTACGAGTGTGACCTCCAGTCGGTCCGTCCAGGACGGATCCGACGAAATTGACGAGCTCAGTCCCGATCGGCTAGGACGTACTCGACGACTTCGGCGAGCCTGAGCGCGCGGCCGGCCGCGCGCGCAGCGTCGAACTCGGGACCGGCGAGCGCGAGCACCGGCGCCGCGTAGTCCTCGCGCTCGTGCTCCCACTGGCCGATAGGGCCGCGTGCCTCCTCCGCCTCGATCGCACCCCAGAGCCGGCCCGCCCGCTCGACGCGGCCTCCCGCCGCCGCGAACCGGGCGAGCAGACCGAGCGCGTACACGGTGAATTGACGGTCGCCCACCTGCCGGGCCAGCCCGAGGGCCTCGCCCGCCCGCTTCTCCGCGACGTCCGTCCGGCCGAGCTCGTGCGAGAGGTCCGCGACGTCGAGGACGACGTTCGTCTGCAACCAGGTGGAGCCGACCTGCTCGCAGAGCACCGCGCTCTCCTCGAACAGCTCGAGGGCGCGCTCGCGCTCTCCCTGGTTCGCGCTCGACCCAGCCGAGCTTTCCGATCGCGTCGGCTTCCAGCTTCGGGTTGGGATTCGTCCGGCACATCGCGAGACTCGACTCGAGCAGCTGCCGGGCCTGCGCGAAGTCCTCGGCGAGCAGCGCGCTCACGGCCAGCCCGGTGGAGGCCGACCGCGACCGCGCGTTCGTCGCCGATCCGCTCGAACTCGTCCAGGCTCTCTCGCATCACCCGGCCGCCGCCCTCGAAGTCGCCTGCGATCCACAGCGACTCCCCGTACACCCGCAGCGCACGGGCGCGCAGAACGGGAGGCACGCCACCCGCCCGCTCGAGCAGCGCGCCGAAGCGGCGAACGCCCTCGAAGGCGTCGTTCGTCACCCAGAACTGCTCCAGGCTGATCGCGAGGCGAAAGGCGAGCTCGAGTCCTGATCGAATGCCCAGTCGATCGCCTGCCGGAAGTTGTCCTGCTCGGGACGGACGAGCTCAGCGCGCTCCCGCCCTTCGCTCTCGGCGGACAGGCCCGCGGCCTCGCCGAGCGCAAGGAGGTGCTCGGCGTGGCGGCGGCGGAGGTCGTCGGCCTCGCCGGAGGCGGCGAGCCGCTCCTCCGCGTACTCGCGGATCGTCTCCAGCATCCAGAACCGCTCCCCCGTATGCCGGAGGAGGCTCTTCTCGACGAGCGACTGGATGGTGTCGAGGTCGGCTTCGCAGACCGCCTCCGCCAGCCTCGAGCGTGCAGCCACCCGCGAACACCCCGAGCCGCGCGAACAGCCGCTGCTCCCCGGGCGTGAGCAGTTCGTGCGACCACTCGATCGTCGCGCGCAGGCTCACCTGCCGCGGGTCGGCATCCCGCCCGCCCTTGAAGAGGTCGAGCCGCTGGCCGAGGCGCTCAAGGATCTGCGCGGGCGAGAGCGACCGGGTGCGGGCGGCGGCGAGCTCGAGCGCGAGCGGCATGTCGTCGAGCCGGCGGCAGAGCTCCTCGACGGCGGGGTCGGCGGTCAGTCCGGACCGCTCGCAGAAGAGCGCGACGGCGTCGGAGTCGGCGAGCGGCAGCACTGGTACTCGACCTCGCCCGGCACGCGCAGCAGCTCCCGCGAGGTCACCAGTACCCGCAGGTTCGGACACGCCTCGACGAGGTCGGCGACCTCGGACGCTGCGTCCACCACCTGCTCCAGGTTGTCGAGCAGGAGCAGGAGGTCCCGGTCGCCGATGTGCCCGGCCGGCGGATCGTGCGCACCGAGCGTCTGCCCGATCGCCGGGACGACCAGCTCCGGGTCGCGGATCGTCGCCAGGCCGACCCAGAACACGCCGTTGCGAAAACGTCCGACGAGCTCCGAGGCCGCCTCGATCGCGAGGCGCGTCTTGCCCGATCCCCCCGGGCCGGCGAGGGTGAGCAGCCGGGCGCCGTCTGCGAGGAGCGCCACGACCTCGTCGCGCTCGCGCTCGCGTCCGACGAACGAGCTCGCCGGCCGCGGCAGGTTCGTGTTCGAGATCGTCCGGAGCGGGGGGAAGGTCTCGTCGCCCAGCTGGAAGAGCCAGACCGGCTCCGGGAAGTCCTTCACGCGGTGCTCGCCCAGGTCGATGAGCGGCGCCTCGACCTCCTCCGCGGTCGGCTTCGTGAGCACGACCTGACCGCCGTGGCCGGCCGCCGCGACGCGGGCGCCGAGGTGGACGTCCTCGCCGACGTACCCCTCGTCGATCCGATCGGGCCGACCCGTGTGCAGCCCCATCCGCACGCGGATCGGCCCGTCCGCGAGCGCCGCCTGCATCGCGGCGGCCGCCGCGACGGCCTCGCCGGGGTCCGCGAACGCGACGAAGAAGGCGTCTCCCTGCGTGTCGACCTCGACCCCGCCGCGCGCGGCGAACGCCTCCCTCAGCACACGCCGATGCTGGACCAGCGCCTCCGCGTAGCGATCGCCGAGCTCGCGGAGCAGCCGCGTCGAGCCCTCGATGTCGGTGAAGAGCAGCGTGACGGTCCCGGAGGGAAGCCTCTGCACGGCGACATCATGCGCCAGCGCAGGACGATAAGCCGTCCCTCCCTAGTGCTTGCGCAGCCTGCGCGAGAGCGTCCCGAGCCCGATCACGCCGAGGAAGATCAGCCCGACGATCAGCATCCCGGTGATGACGTCACGGCCTTCCGAGGCGGCGTCGGCGAGGAGCGCGAGCACGGCGCGAGTCTAGCCCATGCACTCGGCGTGCAGGGAGAGGGCGCGGTCGAGCGCGTCGGCGGCGAACGTCTCGCGCACGAGCCCGGCGAGAGCAACCGGCTCGCGGCTCCCCCGGAGCGGCCCGCGGCCGAGGAGAGCCGCGGTCGCGGCCCAGGCCTCGCCGTCGCCCGGGCCTGCATCCGCGCGGAGCTGCGCGCACAGCGAGATCAGCGCAGCCAGGTCGGCGACAGCGTCGACGTTCTCCTGCGCGGCGACGCGGACGAGCCCGTGGGCGTAGAGATAGTCGCCGAGCAGGAGGGCGTTGTGCCCGTCGGCGGCGAAGAGGCGCGGCCGCCCGTAGTGGAGCAGGTACCCCTCGTAGATCGTCTCCAGGCCGACGGCGTAGCGCTCCTCGGCGAGCAGGGGCGAGAAGACGGCCACGAGCTGCCGCTCGTGGCTGGGAAGAAGCGCCTCGGCCCAGAGAGCGCTCTCTCGCTCAGCCTCCGCCGCGATCGTCTCCCAGACGTCCATGACTAGCGCGCAGCTTCGAAGAAGGCGCGCGCTCCTTCGACCGTCCTCTCGATCTCCGCGTCGCCGTGCGCCGTCGAGACGAACAGCGCCTCGAACTGCGACGGCGCGACGTAGACGCCCCGGGCCAGCAGGTGGCGAAAGAGCGCACCGTACCGCTGGGTGTCACAGGCCTGCGCCTCGTCGAACCGTGTCACCGGCGTGTCGGCCATGAACAGGGTGAGCATCGCGCCGACCCGCTGAACGCGGCCGAAGGTCGCGAGCCCTTCCTCGAGTTGCGCGCCCGTCGCCTCCAGCTGCTCGTACACGGACCCGTCGCGGAGGCGGCGCAGCACCGACAGCCCGGCCGCGATCGCCAGTGGGTTCCCCGACAGCGTGCCGGCCTGGTAGACGGAGCCGGCCGGAGCGAGCTGCTCCATCACGTCGGCGCGGCCGCCGAACGCCGCCAGCGGCAGCCCGCCGCCGACGATCTTGCCGAGGATGGTCAGATCCGGCGTCACGCCGTACCGCTCCTGCGCGCCGCCGCGGGCGACGCGGAAACCGGTGATCACCTCGTCGAAGACGAGCAGAGCGCCGGAGGCGTGGCAGAGGTCGCGGAGCGTCTCAAGGAAGCCGGGTGCCGGCGGGACGACGCCCATGTTCCCGGCCACCGGCTCGACGACGATGCAGGCAAGCCCCTCGCCCCACTGCGCGACAGCCGCCGCGGCCGCGTCGACGTCGTTGTAGGGGCAGACGATCGTGTCGGCCGCCGCGCCGGTGGGCACGCCCGGCGAACCGGGGATGCCGAGCGTGGCGACCCCGGACCCTGCGCTCGCCAGCAGCGCGTCGGCGTGGCCGTGGTAGCAGCCGGAGAACTTGATCACGCGGTCCCTGTGCGTTGCGGCTCTGGCGAGCCGCAACGCAGACATCGCGGCTTCGGTTCCGGACGATACGAGCCGCACCATCTCCACCGACGGGACGGCGTCGACGATCTCCGCGGCCAAGTCCACCTCTGCCTCGGTCGGCGCGCCGAACGACGTCCCTCGCTCGGCGGCCCCGACCACCGCCGCCAGCGTCTCGGGATCGGCGTGCCCGAAGATCAGCGGCCCCCACGACATCACCCAGTCGACGTAGCGGCGGCCGTCGACGTCCTCGATCTCCGCCCCCTCGCCGCGGGCCATGAACACCGGCTCGTCCAGGCCGACTGCGCGCATCGCGCGCACGGGCGAGTTGACGCCGCCGGGGATCAGCTCGAGCGCGCGCCGGTACAGCTCGGAGCGCGTTCCTACAGCCAAGAGGCCAGGTCTTTCGTCCAGTACGAGACGACGATGTCGGCGCCAGCCCGCTTGACCGCGGTCAGGGATTCCAGCGCCGCCGTCCGCTCGTCGAGCCAGCCCCGGGCCGCGGCGGCCTTCACCATCGCGTACTCGCCGGAGACGTTGTACGCCGCGAGCGGCAGGTCGAAGCGCTCGCGCGCCGCCCGGATCACGTCGAGGTAGGGCAACGCCGGCTTGACCATGATCACGTCGGCGCCCTCGGCGAGGTCCAGCTCGCATTCGCGCAGCGCCTCGCGGACGTTGGCCGGATCCATCTGGTAGCCGCGACGGTCGCCGAACGACGGCGCCGAGTCGGCCGCCTCGCGAAACGGCCCGTAGAACGCCGAGGCGTACTTGGCCGAGTACGCGACGATCGGCGTCTCCGGGAGCGCCTCCCTGATCGCCGCAACGCGGCCGTCCATCATGTCGCTCGGGCAGACTGCGTCGGCGCCCGCGTCCACGTGCGACACCGCCGTGCGAGCGAGCAGGTCGAGCGTCGCGTCGTTGTCGACCTCCCCCTCGACGATCACGCCGCAGTGGCCATGGTCGGTGTACTCGCAGAGGCAGACGTCGGTGAGGAGGACGAGCTCGGGGAACCGCGGCCGCAGCTCGCGCAGCGCGCGCTGGATCACGCCGTCGTCGTCCCACGCGCCGGAACCCTCCCCGTCCTTCTCCTCCGGGATCCCGAACAGGATCACCGCGCGCACGCCGGCGACGACCAGCCGGTCGACCTCCGTGCCGACCTCGTCGACGGACCAGCGGCCCATCGCGGGCAGCGCCTCGTTCGACTCGGTCCTCGGCGCGACGAACAGCGGCATGACGAAGTCGTCGAGGTCCAGGCGGGTCTCGCGGACGAGCGAGCGCAGCGCGCCGGTGCGGCGGAGGCGGCGGAGCCTGGTCACGGGGAAGGCGCCCACGTCCTGAAGGGTAGTCCGCGCGCGCCTTCCAGTCCGGGTTCCCCGCCGTGGATCGGCACGCGGCCGAGCTGTGCGCGCTGAGGCGAACGAGCCTGAGCGCACGGACTAGACGACGAGCCGGCGGACGGACAGTCGCGCGAGCCCGCCGAACAGCGCTCCGAGGCCCACCAGCCAGGCGCCCTCGCGCGCAAGCGTCCCCCACGGCGAGCCGTCGTACAGCGCCGAGGCGAAGAAGCGAACCGCGTGCGCGAAGGGGAAGGCGTCGCTGATCCAGGCCGCAGCCGGGACGATCTCCCGCGGGACGAGGCCGAGAAAGACGACGGGGAGGACGACCAGGATCCCGACGAGGGACGCGGTCCGCGACTCGCGCGTGAGCGAGCCGACCAGCGTACCGACCGCGCCCACCGCAGCGCCCGCGAGCAGGACGCCGACGAGCACGAGCGGCAGCCGCTGCCAGGGCTCGCCGCCGCGGACGCCGCCCGCCTCGACCGCGATCCCGAAGCCGGCGAGGATCGCGAAGCCGACCGCGAGCGCCACCGTCACCGCCAGGCCGATCTTGGCAAGGATCAGCTGGCCGAGGCCGACCAGGCCGCGCACGAGCCGGCCGATCGCGTTCTCGTCGCGCTCGGCCGCGAGCGCGCCGCCGGCGAGCAGCAGCCCCAGGAAGCTGATCGTGATCGCCAGACCGTACGCCTGCACCTGGGCCGAGAGCAGCGACGTGCGCCCCTGCCCCGTCTCCTCGTCGAGCACCACCGGGCTCGCGGTCGCGCGGATCGCGTTGCCGGTGAGCGCGAGCGCGAGCCGGGCGTCGTTCACGAAGTCGGCGATCTTCGTCTTCTGCGGCGAATCCGGGAGGCTCCCGAGCAGCCGCTTCGTCCCGTCGAGGCCGATGATCGAGAAGTCGCGGCCGAGGACGCGGCCCTTGCCGCCGTGGAGCAGGAGGTTCACGTACTGCAGGTCGGCCTCGATGAAGGCCTTCTGCAGCTTCAGGTTCAGGTTGTAGACGAGCGCCTGCATCTGCTGGCGCACCCGCGGCGTGATCCCGCCGCGGCCCGTCGCGAGCGTCAGGTGCGGGCTCGCAACCAGCCCCCTCAGGTCGGCGACGAAGCCCTGCGGGACGGTCACAACCGCCGAGACGCGGCCGGAGGCGAGTTGCTGAGCAGCCTGCTGCTCCGACATCCGCACGATCTCCACGTTCTTGCCGACGTCGTGGATCAGGTTGTCGATGCTGAAGGACTGCCCCGCGACCGTGACCCGGTGGGGAATCCCGTCCTTGTCGACGAAGGCGACGCGCGGTTTCGCATTCGCGTAGGCGGCGGTCAGCCCGATCAGAAGGGCGATCACGAGCGGGTACGCGATCAGGACGCCGAGCAGCGCCGGCGAGCGCCGGAGGACGAGCAGGTCCTTGCGCAGCACGAGCCAGGCCGGCCTCATCTCAGCGAGCCCGCAGCCTCGGAGGTCAGGTAGGCGGCCACCGGCCCGTCGAAGACGACGCGGCCGTCGAGCAGCGCGGCCACCCGGTCGGCGACGTGCTCCAGGTCCTCCAGGTTCTGGGTGACGAGTACGACGGCGCCGCCGGCGCCGCGGACGCCGCGCGCGGTCTCCCACAGCCGCCGCCGCTGGCGCGGATCGAGCGCCGCGGTCGGCTCGTCCAGCAGCAGCACGTGCGGGTCGGGCAGGAGCGAGATCGCCAGGTCGAGGCGCTGCCGGTTGCCCACGGACAGTGCCGCCGCCGGGCGGTCGTCGTCGGGCAGTTCGAGCCGCTCGAGCATCCGCCCCGCATCGCCGGCCCGCTCGAGCCGCGCGAAGAGCTCGAGATTCTGCCGGGGCGAGAGGCGCCCGTAGTGGGCAGGCCGCTGCGGCATCCAGCCGGCGCGCATACCCTCTGCCCGCTCGACCATGCCCTCGCTGGGCTCGACCGCGCCTGCGAGTATCGCGAGCAGCGTCGATTTTCCGGCGCCGTTCGGCCCGACCAGCGCGAGCGCCTCGCCCCGGTGAACCTCGAGGTCGGTCGGCTCGAGCGCGATGTGGTCGCCGAAGCGACGGGAGACGCCGCGCGCGGCGAGGAGCGGCCGGTCGATCACCCGCGGCGCTGCGAGCGACGCGTAGGCGTGATCTCGGGATCGGGCACCGGCGCCACCGGCGGCTGCTCGACTTCGACCTCGACCGGCACCGAACCGCGTTCCTGCCAGGGCTCGAGCTCGACGCGCTCCGAGAAGAACTCGTACACCGCCCGCGCGGCGGCGAGGAGCGGCAGCGCGACCAGGATCCCGGCCAGACCGTAGATCTCGCCGCCGGCCAGCAGGCCGAAGATGACCAGCAGCGGGTGCAGCCGCAGCGCGCTGCCCATCACCTTCGGGACGACGACGTGCCCCTCGATCTGGTGGATGACGAGGAAGAGGGCCGCCACCCAGAGCAGCGAGATCGGGTGGACGACGACCGCGTAGATCCCGGCCGGGATCGCGCCCAGCCACGGGCCGAGGTAGGGGATCAGCTCCATCACGGCAACCCACGCCCCGAAGAGCAGCGCGTACTTGTCGGCGCCGGGGACGAGCCCGAGCACGCCGAGCAACCACATCCCCGCTCCCGCGCTGGCGCCGATGATCAGCGACACGAGCAGCTGGCCCTTCACGTAACCGGCGACCGCGTGCTCCATCCGCACGAGCAGCGGCTCCGACCCCGGGTGCGGCGGGAAGCGCCGGTCGAGCGCGCGGCTGAGCTTGGAGAAGTCGAGCAGCATGTAGATCGACGCGACGATCACCACGATCGAGGCGAAGAGCAGCTTCCCGATCGAGATCGCGGCGCCCTCGACGAAGTCCACGACCCGGCTCGTGTACTTGCCGACGTCCTTGTCGCGGATCTGCCGCACCCAGCGGTGGCCGCGCTGCTGCACGTTGATGGAGCTGAGCCCGTGGTCGTCCAGCCACCGCTGCAGCCGGTCGACGTCCCGGTCGGCGTCGGTCTTGCCGGTCTGTCCATTGGGCTCCGTAAAGTAGGTGTCGAACCGGTTTGCGGCCGTCTTCGTCTGATCGACGACGACGGCGGCGAGAGCCCAGATGCTCACGATCAACGCCGCCGCGCAGCCCAGGTACACGAATGCGACGGCGAAGCCGCGTCGGATCCGGAACCTCCCGATCCTCAATTCCCCGATCGCCCTGACGACCGGGTCGAGCAGCAGCGCGATCAGCGAGGCGACGAGGAAGAGGAAGACGACGTGAAAGACGCGCCCTGCGACCACCCACGCCAGGATCAGCAGGAGCGGAAGCCCGACCAGCTGCATCCAGCGCGGAATCTGGATCTTCGGCGCCGCGCCGGGAGCCATCCGGGCCATGGTACCGCGGAGGTCGTACGACTTCAGCCTGACCTGGGGGCGCCGAAGGCGACCCGGTCTTCCGGCCGGCCGTCCCCGTCGCCGGGGACGCTGCCAGCCCCTTGGGACTGGGCACTCGAGACCGACGGCTCGCTCGCCCGTGAGCCTTCGCCGGAGAATTGGTTCGTTTCCGTGCGACCGGTCCCGTTGAAAGGACTCCCCGACTCGGCTACGGTGGCGCGGATGCCGGCTCCCTCCTCCTATCGGGAGCACGATCGTCGTGCCGCCAGGGCCCGTCAGGCACGCCGCCGTGCCGTCCTCCTCGCGCTCGTCGTCGGGCTCTTCGTGATCCTCGCCGTCGCCGCCTTCCGGCCGGGCGGCGGCTCGAAGGTCGGCGCCGCCGCCCCGGCGAGCGCTACGCGGCTGCTGCCCCCACCGCCGCCTTCGGGTGTGGCGATCGCGAGCTACGGCCACCTGCGCGTTGCGTCGCCGGTCAACGAGAGCGTCGTCACCGCGATCGGGTACCACGGCGCCGGGGAACGGAACGCTGCCGTTCGAGCCGGTCGGACGCCAGGCGAACGTCGGCATCGCCACCCGCGTCTTCCACCGGATCTTCGGCGGCGGCGGCTCGGGCGGCGTCGTCTACTACCGGCTCGGCGGGGGGCAGGGGCCGTCGACCGGCGCGCTGGACGTCGGCGCGGCGTCGGGCACCGACGTCTACTCGCCGACCGACGGCACGATCGTCGGTCTTCGCGACTATGTCCTGAACGGGGAGAAGTACGGCTCGGTGATCGACATCCAGCCCGTGGGAGAGCCCTCCGTCGTCCTGTCCATCTCGCACGTGCAGGCCGACCCGGCTCTGACCGTCGGTTCGACCATCACCGCGAGCACGTCTCGGATCGGCCAGGTGGTCGACCTCTCCGGCGCCGAGCGGCTCGCGCTCGCCCGCTACACCCGCGACCCGGGTAACTACGTCGAGCTGACGTTGCATCCCGCCGGGTCCGTCCCGCTGCGCTAGCAGCGCTTCCGTTTGCGCCTCCTGTTCCTCGCCGACGTCTTCGGCTCCGCCGGCCGCCGCGCGGTCGAGGAGCGGCTGCCGGGGCTGCGCGACGGGCTCGAGGTCGACTTCTGCGTCGTCAACGGCGAGAACGCGGCGGACGGGCGGGGTCTGACCCCCAAGCTGGCCGACAAGCTGCTCGCCGCCGGAGCCGACGTCGTCACCCTCGGCAACCACGTGTGGGCCCGCGACGAGATCGGCCCCTACCTCGCGCAGTCTGAGCGCGTCATCCGCCCGGCCAACGTCGCTTCGGGCTCGCCGGGTCGCGCGCTGGCGGTCGCGCCGGCCGCAGACGGGACGCCTGTTGCAGTCGTCAACCTGCTGGGCTGGCTGTTCCTCGACGTCCCGGTCGGACCGTTCGAGGTGCTCGACGAGCTCGTCGAGGAGGCGAGACGCGCGGCCAGGGTGGTGGTCGTCGACTTCCACGCCGAGGCGACGAGCGAGAAGATCGCCGTCGCCCGCTGGCTCGACGGCAGGGTGACCGCCGTGATCGGAACGCACACGCACGTCCAGACCAGCGACGCGCGGGTGCAGCCCGGCGGTACCGCCACGATCACCGACGCGGGGATGACGGGACCGCACGACTCCGTGATCGGCGTCGAGGCCGAGCTGGCGATCCGGCGCATGCGCACCGGGATGCCCGTGCGCTTCCGCCCCGCCGAGGGCGGCGTCCGCCTCGAGGGCGTCGTCGTCGACTGCGACGCCGACGGTCGCGCTACGGCGATCGAGACGCTGCGCGCGCCTCACCCGTAGGCACGATCAGCGTCGCGAACAGCGCGACCAGGACGAGGTCGCGGGCCAGCACGAGCCACGAGGCGACCGTGTCGAAGCGCAGCGCCAGGTCCCAGTAGCGGAACGGGAACCAGACCTGCGTGAGCACGAGCGCCGACGCCAGGAGGACGGTGGCGAGGAGTCCACGCCGGCCGCGGACGAGCGGTACGAGCGGGACCAGCCAGATCAGGAACTGCGGCGAGAGCACCTTCCCGAAGGCGACGAACGCGCAGACCGCCGTCGCCGACGCCCGGACAAGGCGCTCGCGGCTCACCGGACCGCGGGCGAACCAGATCCAGGTGGTGAGGAGCGCTGCGGCCTGCAGGATCGTCTGCACGACCGCCAATGCGTCGGGGGCCGAACCGGCAAGGTTCTGCGAACCGTGGCTCGGGCGCATCGTGATCGCGAGCCCGCCCACCGCGTGGGCGACGAGCAGGATGCCGGCGCCGAGGGCCTCGATCTGCAGTGGCCTGTTGGTCTGCGTGGTCAAGCTGTGCCAGACCCCGTGCGGCGCGATCACGGCGAAAGGCAGGAAGCAGAGGCAGACGGCGGCGGCGAAGACACCGAGGCAGACGAGCGCTTCGCCCCGGCCGCGACGGCGCCAGATCCAGACCGCGGCGATGGGAGCGAGCACGGCCGGGAAGAGCTTCGCCGAGACCGCGAGCCCGAGCACGCCGGCGCCGATGCGGTTTCGTCCCGCGACGAACGCCGCCAGCGAGCCCGTGACCAACGCCGCCGGCCAGAGGTCGAAGCGCGAGAGCATGACCGAGCCGAGCAGCAGCGGCGAGAGCGCCGCGAAGCCGAGCGCCGCGCCGGTCCGCACCGGCCCCGCCTCCAGGCTGAGCAGGGTCGCGAGCATGAAGGCGAGCGTGAGCGCGCCGCAGGCCAGCATCTCCGCCTCGAAGCCCGCGCGGTAGCCGTCCAGGTCGCCGTTCTGCGAGCGCAGCACCGAGGGCAGCGCGAACACGGGCAGCGCGCCCGGCGGGTACTCGAGCTGGAAGTCGCGGTAGGGGAGGTGTCCGTTCGCGATCGCGTCGCCGTATCGCTGGTAGATCGGCGTGTCGGCGATGCGGCTGTCCCGGTAGAAGCCGAAGTGGATCCCGGACCACGCCGCGACGAAGAGGGCGATCGCGGCCGTCACCGCCACCGCGGCGCGGCGCGAGTCAGCCTGCGGCGACCAGCTCTCGCTGCTCGTGCTCATCGCGGACGGTGGCCTTCGCCGGCTGGGGTGACGGCTCCGCCGCGAGCACCGCGTAGGCGGCGAACGCGAAGAACCAGGGGAGGTAGAGGTAGAACCAGTGCGTCAGCACCAGCTCGAAGCCGATCAGGATGGCGCCCGTCAGGGCGGCGAGCTGGAGCGGTGACTTGCGCCGCGGCAGGAAGGCGACCGCCGCCGCCCCCGCGACCAGAAGCACCTGGAGCACCCGCTGGAGCCAGTGCAGGTCCGGCAGGCCGGCGTGATACTGACGCCAGTCCCAGAGCGAGAAGGGCGACTGCCGGTTCACCTGCGGCGGGATCGTCCGGTCCCAGAAGACCCGGGCGGCGTGCAGCGGGTTCGGCTCGAGCAGCAGTACCCAGAACGACGCCACCGTGGCGAGAGCGA
The DNA here is from genome assembly GCA_963841405.1 of uncultured Actinomycetes bacterium. Taxonomy (GTDB): domain Bacteria; phylum Actinomycetota; class Thermoleophilia; order Gaiellales; family Gaiellaceae; genus DATBLE01. The sequence goes on from CAWJCM010000007.1 coordinate 376,840, forward strand.
ACGCACCGGCGAAGATCAGCGCCGTCCGCCGGCTCTTCCGGAACTCCGGATAGGTGGCCCACAGCGGCGCGAGCAGCAGCGCTCCGAACTTCGTCCACGAGGCAAGCCCGACGAACGCCCCGCGCGCCCAGGCAGACGTGCACAACCAGAAGCCCCAGATCAGGAAGGCGGGCATGATCGCGTCGTTTGTGTTCGACATCGAGGCGTACTGCGTGAACGGGTACGCCGCCCAGGCGAAGGCCAGCGTGATGCCGAGCCTGTTGCCGCCGTACCGGCGGCCTGCGAGCGCGAGCCCGAGCACGGACAGGAGGTCGAACGCGATCGCGGTGAAGTGCGAGGCTGGCAGGTCGTCCCACTGTCCGCCCCACCCGAAGATCGCGTAGCCCGGGATGTACGCGATGTACGACATCGGCCCGTAGGTGTCGCCGTTCGGGTTGGCCGACTCGCAGCGCCCGTTCGCCTGGATCCGGGCCCGGATCTCACCCTCGCGGTCGGCCGGACCGCACGGCCTGAGGTCGTCCTCGACCGGGAAGTGGCCGTACGGCGACTGCCCGTGCACGATCCGCTGGGCGCCGATCGGACCGGCGTAGCCGACGTCGATCACGTTGGAGTCGCGCACGTTCAGCCCCACCTTGAAGCCGCACAGGAAGACGGTCGCGGCGGCGAGCAGCCAGATCGGCCAGAACGGGCGTGAGACGGGCGGCGGCCGGTCCCGGATCCCGACCCAGATCATGCGTCCGAGCAGGTAGGCGAGCCCCGGGTAGACGAGCGGCACGCTCGTGAAGATCCGGCCGTGGTTGAAATACCAGAGCGAGACGGAGAAGGACACCAGTGCGAGCAGGTCGAGGTTGCGGAGGCTGAGCGGGCGGCGGAGGTCGGCCAGGCCGACCAGGAAGACGGCGCAGAACGCGAGCCAGACCCCGAGGCTGTTGATCTTCTTGCCGCCGAACGCGCCGGGGCCGCCACGCGCCATGCGCCAGGCGACCTGCGGGCCCGTCCAGGCCTCGGTGACGATGCCGGTCGTGTCGTCGACGCGGCCGGTGGCGATCTCGCCGGCATCCGGGAACCGCGAGGTTCCCTTCGGGCCTGACCACACATTCACGTTCCAGTCGGCGTACTGCTGCTCGTACGTCGCCTGAGTCGTGAGGCTCGCCTTCGGGTAACGGCCCACCCAGTCCTTGACCTTCGGAACGGCGAGGAACGCGGCTACCACCTTCGCCTCGGTCTGGTTCTTGGGCGGGACCGCCGGCGCACGCTGCGTCTGGGTGAACGGGATCTGCCGCTCGGTCGTCGTGACGGTCGTGGTGACCGTCCGCGTCGGCGCCGCCGCGGCCGTTGGGACCGACGCCAGCAGCGCGAGCACGCCCGCCGCGACGAGGCGCTTCACGCTACCGCCTGAACGACCACAGCTTGTTCGCGCTGAAGCTGAACGGCATCACGAGGACGATCGCAGCCGCCTCGGCGAGGATCGCGCCCGCGCCGAGCTCGACCAGCACCCAGAGGAAAGCGAGGTTGAGCAGGAGTGCGGCGAGCGAGACGAGGAAGAACCGGGCCCCCTGGAGGTAGAAGTGTCCGCGGCGGCTCCGGAACGTCCAGTGGCGGTTCCAGACGTAGTTGTTGGTGACCGCGACGACGAAGGAGCACGTCGCGGCCGGGAGGTAGTGGAGGCCGGCGCCCTTCAGCAGGCTGACGTACACGACCAGGTTGACGACGTAGCCGCTCAGGCCGACGGCGGAGAACTTGAGGAGCTCGATCCAGTTTTCCGAGCGCCCCAGGGCGCGGCGGGCCCGCGTGGCCGCAATCCCCGTTGCGGTCGAGCGCGCCACCGTGCGAGCGTACCCGAACCGTTCGACTCACTCCCCGCCGAAGCCTTCGGCGCCGACGAGCGGGACGAACCGGCACGGAACCGAGCGCAGCACCGCCGGCCCCTCGGGACTGCGGACGACGAGCCGGAGCTCCTGGCCCGCACGGCCGCCGACCGGGACGACGAGCCGGCCGCCCGGCTCGAGCTGGGCGTAGAGCGAGGCCGGCACCTCCGGCGCGGCGGCCGCCACGGCGATCGCACCGAACGGCGCGTGCCCGGGGAGGCCGACGGAGCCGTCGCCGACGTGGACTCGGACGTTCGAGCAGCCGGCGCGCTGCAAGTCCACCCGCGCGCGCTCGGCGAGGTCGGGCAGCCGCTCGATCGTGTGTACCTCCTTCCCGAGCTGGGCGAGCACCGCCGCCTGGTAGCCGGAGCCCGTGCCGACGTCGAGCACGCGCTCGCCCGGCCGCACGGCGAGCGCCTCGCAGATCCGGGCGACCATGTACGGCTGCGAGATCGTCTGGTCGCCGCCGATCGGGAGGGCGGCGTCGTCGTAGGCGCGGTCGCGGACCGGTTCGGGGACGAAGAGCTCTCGCGGAACGCGGGCCATCGCGGCCAGCACGCGCTCGTCGACGATGCCGCGCCGCCGCAGCTGCTCCTCGACCATGTGCCACCGCTCGCCGGCGCGGTCAGACTGCACGGGTCAGCGGGAGGATGGAAGCGGGCCACCGGACGCCGAAGTGCGCGAGCACGGCGGGCATCACGCCGGTGATACCCGCCGGGACGGCGTCGAGCCCGACGACGAGCATCGGCACCTCCGAGTCACCCGCGAGCAGGGAGCCGTGGCTGCCGCCGCCGACGTGGCTCGAGCCGCCGAGGTCGACGAACTCGTAGCCTGCGGCGGCCGAGACGAGGACGTCGCCGGCGTTCGGGTTCCGAAGAGCCGCCCACGCGCGCTCGAGCCCGTCCGGATGGTCGAGCACCGCCGCGTCGCCGCCCAGCTCCCAGCCGTCCTCCGAGTCGCGGAACCGGAGCTCCTCCCCGTCGCGCCTCGCCACGGCGCGACCGTCCTCGAGGAACAGCGCGACCTCCACCTCGGGTCGGCCGTCCAGCCGCTCGGCCAGTGCCCGTACGGGCTCGGCGCAGAGCGGCAGCCGGTAGACCTGGCCCGCGCGGTTGGAGGCGCAGACCGCGACGTCGGGACGCTCGAGGCCGCTCCGCCGGAACAGGCGGAGGTCGGCGTAGGCGTCCTCGAGCCGGGTCGCCTGCTCGACCATGGTCTGGCCGTGGTCGGAACAGAGCACCACCGCGTACCGCTCGAGGAAGGCATCGGGCCCGCCTGCGACATCCATCAAGGAGGCGATCGCCACGTCGGCCTCGGCGAGCTTGCCGGCGGCGCCTTCCGGGCCCAGCGCATGCGATGCGTAGTCGTAGTCCGAGAGGTAGAAGACGAAGAAGTCGAAGCCGTCGCGGGCGACCAGCCAGCGTCCGACCGCGGCCGCGTACTCGTCGACCGAGCCTGCCGCCCGGCGCCGGACGGCCAGCGGCGCGCCGGTCACGTCGGACTCGAACAGGTTGTAGAAGAAGAAGCGCCGCGGGCCGCGGACGGTGCGGGTGACGCCGGGCACGGTGGCGCGGTGCTCGGTCCGCCCCCGGTAACAGGTGAAGTTGACCGCGGCGGTGACGAGACCCGCGTCGTCGAGCGCCTCGAAGACGGTGGTCGCCTCGGGGGAGAGATGGCGTGCGCTCAGGTCGAAGATCGTGTCGACGAGCGAGCGGCGGGTTCCGGCGGCGACGATCGCCCCCAGCGACGAGCCGTACTCAACCACACGGCGCTCGTCGCGATCGAACCAGACGAGATGCGGGACGTGATGGACGTCAGGATGCGCGCCCGTGGCGATCGACGAGACGCAGACGGGCGTGAGGGACGGAAAGGTCGAGGTCGCGCGGGCATAGCGGCCGTTCGCCGCGAGGAACGCGAGCGCCGGCGTCTCGCCGGTCGCCACCGCCCGCTCGAACACCGACGGCGTGAGGCCGTCGACGACGACGAGCACGAGGCCCTTCCCGTGCACGTCAGTCCTTCGCGAGGATGCGCAGGCCGGCGTAGCGGCTGCTGCCGCGGCGGCTCGCCCGGGCGGCAAGCAGCGGGACCAGGGCCGCTTCCGCGTATCCGAGCGCCGGGACGAACGCCAGCACGGCGAGACCCAGCCCCGCGGCGACGACGAGCACGGCGATCCCGATCCGCGTTCCGCCGCCGCGGAGAGCACCGGAGACGACCAGGACCGAGCCGACCGCGCCGAGCAGCCCGCCGATCGCGCCGGCGACGGCCTCGGCCCAGCCGCCGAGCAGGAGCCCGATGCCGATGCCGGCGGCGACCGCCAGCAGTCCGGCGATCGAGACGGTGACGCCCCTCCGGCCTTCGGGGATCAGCGCGCCGATCGCGACCCCGGCACCGGCGCCCAGGCCGGCGGCCACGCCGATCCAGTACCACGAGCCCATCTCGCCCCCAGTCTAGGCCGTTGGTGATTGGAGCCGGTCGATGACGGCGAGTCCGAACGCGGCCGCGCGGGCGCCGTCGACCACCCGATGGTCGAAGGTGACCGCGATCGTGCCGGTCCTGCGGACGACGACCTCGCCGTCGCGGACGACCGGCTGCGGAGCGATCCTGCCGACCCCGAGGATCGCCACCTCGGGGTGGTTGACGATCGGCGTGTGGAAGAGGCCGGCCAGCCTTCCGGCGCTCGTCACCGTGAAGGTCGAGCCGCGGAGCTCGTCGGGCCGGAGCTTCCCCTCCCGCGCCGCCGCGGCCAGACGCTCGAGGTCGAACGTCAGCTCCTCGAGGCTGCGCGACTCGCAGTCGCGGACGACCGGCACGACCAGGCCTTGCTCGGTCTGGACGGCTACGCCGAGGTCATATCGCTCGAGGTAGACGATCTCGTCCCCCTCGAGCCGGGCGTTCAGCTCCGGGTACTCCTGGAGCGAGAGCGCGCAGGCTTTCAGCACGGTTGGGACGAGGAGCCTCAGGTCGACCTCCTGGAAGTCGCAATCCTCGACCCACGTCACCGGCGGGATCTCACGGTGGGCGAGCGCCATGTGCTCGGCGATCAGGCGCCGGACGCCGCGCAGCGGCTCACGCCGCTCAGCGGCTGCGGGTGCCTTCGCACCCACAGCCGAGCGGACATCCGCCTCGGTCACGCGCCCGTTCGGCCCTGTACCGACAACCGAGTCGATGTCGACTCCAAGGTCGCGCGCGATTCGTCGAACGAGCGGGGTTACTTGCGCCTTCGCCGCCCGCGTGCCGACCTGCGCGGCACGCGGGCTCGCTGCGGCGGCGTCCCGGACGAAGTCCTGCGCCGAAGGCGCGACTTCGTCCGGCGGGTCGCCGATCACCACCAGCACCGTCCCGACCGGCACGACCTGTCCTTCCGCCACGAGAATCCGTGCCACCGTCCCCGCCGCCGGCGACGGGATCTCGACCGTCGTCTTGTCGGTCTGGATCTCGACCAGCGGATCGTCCTCGGCCACCTCCTGGCCCTCAGCGACCAGCCAGCGGGCGACCTCGCCCTCGGTCAGGCCTTCGCCGAGGTCCGGCAGCTTGAACTCGTAGCTCACGGGAACTCGTCGAGCAGGCGCCGTCCGGCCGCCACCACGCGCGCGACCGACGGCATGTAGGCGTCCTCGATCTGCCAGTACGGGTAGGGCACGTCGAACCCGGTGACGCGCAGGACCGGCCCACGCAGGTCGAGGATCGCCTTCTCCGCGATCACCGCGGCCAGCTCCGCGCCGAAACCCGCCACCCGCGGTGCCTCCTGGACGATCACGACACGGCCGGTCTTCGCAACCGAGCCGAGCAACGTCTCCTCGTCGAGCGGCTTCAGCGACCGCACGTCGAGCACCTCCACCGAGGCCCCGAGCGCGCCCGCGGCCGCCTCCGCGACCGGCACCATCGCCCCGTAGGCCACGATCGTCAGGTCGGCGCCCTCGCGGGCGACGCGCATCGTGCCGAGCGGGACGACGTGCTCGCCCCCCGGCACCTCGCCGCGGGCGGTGCGGTAGACGAACTTCGGCTCGAGCACGACGACGGGATCCGGGTCGCGGATCGCCGCCGCCAGCAAGCCCTTCGCGTCGGCCGGTGTCGAGGGGATCGCCACCTTCACACCGGGCGTGTGGACGTAGTAGGCCTCCGGCGAGTCGTCGTGCAGCTCCGGCGCGCGAACGCCGCCACCGTAGGGCATCCGCAGCGTGATCGGGAACTCCATCGCGCCGCGCGTCCGCCAGCGGTAGCGGCCGACGTGGTTGATCAGCTGATCGAGGCAGGGATACGAGAACGCGTCGTACTGCATCTCGCAGACGGGCCGCCAGCCCGCCATGCAGAGCCCGACCGCCGTACCGAGGATCCCGGCCTCGGCCAGCGGCGTGTCGATGCAGCGGTCGGAGCCGAACCGGTCGTGCAGACCGGCGGTGGCGCGGAAGACACCACCGGCCCGGCCGACGTCCTCGCCCATCACCAGCACCGAGTCGTCGCGCGCCAGCTCGGTGTGCAGGCAGTCGTTGACCGCTTCGACCAGCGTCAGCTCAGCCAAGCCAGCCCTCCCGCAGCGTCGGCGGCGGGTCGGCGTACGCGTACGCGAAGACGAGCTCCGGATCGGCCGGCGGCTCGGCCTCCGCCGCCGCGATCCCCTCGCGCAGTGCCTCCAGCGCCTCCGCCCTGACGCGCTCGACGGTCTCGTCGTCGAGAATTCCCAGCCGCCGAAGGTAGCCCTCGAAGCGGCCGACGCACTCCCGCTCCTTCTCCTCCTCCACGCGTTCCTTGTCGATGTAGGCGCTCGGGTCGTCGGCGGTCGCGTGCGGAGCGGCCCGGTACGTGACCGCTTCGATGAAGGTCGGGCCGTCGCCGGCTCGCGCGCGCGCGACCGCGTCCCGCGTCGCCTCCCACACGGCCAGCACGTCCGCCCCGTCGACGCGGACGCCCGGCATGCCATAGCCGATCGCCTTGTCGGCGAGGGTGGGCGCGGCGGTCTGGGCGGACAGTGGCGTCGAGATCGCCCACTGGTTGTTGCTGCACAGGAGCACCAGCGGCGCACGCATGACGCCGGCGAAGTTGGCGCCCTCGTGGAACGCCCCCTCGGACGTCGCGCCGTCGCCGAAGAACGTCAGCGCGACCGTCGGGTCGCCGCGGAGCTTCTTCCCCCAGGCGAGCCCGGCGGCGTGCGGCACCTGAGTCGCGATCGGCACGCAGATCGACGCCAGGTTGTAGTCGAGCGGGTTCCACCACCCGGCCGGGTGGCCGCGCCACCAGGAGAGGACCGTCTCCGGCGGCATCCCGCGCAGGAGCCCGATCGCCGACTCCCGGTAGCTCGGGAAGATCCAGTCGCCGCGGTCGAGCGCGAACGTGGCGCCCGCCTGAATCGCCTCGTGACCCCAGAAGATCGCGTACGTGCCGATGCGACCCTGGCGATGGTAGACGACGGAGCGCTCGTCGTAGGTGCGCAGGAGGACGAGCTGCCGGTAGAGCTCGACAAAGTCGCTCTCGTCGAGGCCCTCGACCTCGCCGTCGGGCACGCTGGCGCCGTCGCCGATCACACGACGGAGCCCTCGCCCGGCGGGCACGACCTCGGTCACGGCGGCGATGGTAGCTCCTCGCCCGCAGCCACCAGCACGGAGACGGCGTCGCGTTCGGCCTCGAAGACGGCCTCGGCGACGTCGCCGAGGTCCTCACCGTCCGCCTGCAGCGGCAGCGGCTCGTCGCAGCGGACGCGAATCTCGTCGAGCATCGTGCGCGGACAGGACGCCCGGTAGGCCCGTGAGCCCGCGGCCGGCGACGACACGCACCGCAAAGCGCAGCACGCTCGCCCCGCCCAGGCGCTCCGGCGCGACGAGGTCGAGCCCGAGCTCGAAGCGCGCCTCCGGCGAGAACCGGAAAGCACGACGCCCCGCATAGGTGAACACCGCGTCGTTCGAGACGAACAGCAGCCCCGCCCGGCCGAGCCCCTCGACCTCGAGCCGGGGCTCGTACCCGCGGCGGAGCCGCCGCGCGACCACACGCGCGTACGCGAGGTCGCCGCGCCGCCGGCCGTCCTCGAGCCGCTTCCTCGTCTCCAGCTCGCGCACGGTCTCCGAGTCGACGCCGATCCCCGCTCCGAACGAGAACCGCCTGCCGTTGACGCGGCCGACCGAGATCCGCCGCTCGCGGAGCGGCTCTCCTGCGCCCGGGACGCCGAGCGCCCGCGCGAGCACGTTGGTGTGACCTCCGGCCACGATCCCGAGCCGCTTGTCGGGCGGCAGGCCGTTCAGGACCTCGTTGACGAGCCCGTCGCCACCGTACGCGAACACGGCCTCGCCCTTCGCGCCGGCGGCCAGCTCGGTCGCGTGGCCCCGGCGCTCGGTGAGCAGGGTCTCGCCCACCCCCAGGCGTCGCTCGAGGTCGCGTACGCGCTCTTCCGTGACGCGGCTCGCGAACGGGTTGACGATCAGCGTGACGCGCACGTCACGAGCATGCCACGGTCAGGGGCTCAGGCCGGCCGGACCGTGATCGTGACGGTCGTCCGGTCCGAACACTTCTGCTGGAGCTTGACCTGGCCGGTCGTCCCGTGGCCGGAGAAGTTCACCTCGGCGTCGTCCTCTTCCTTCTCCTTGTCCGTGACCGAGTAGCCGTCCTTGCCGTCCAGCGCGCTCCCGTACCCGTCGTAGGCCTGGTCGAGGTCGCCGTCGCGGTAGCCGGACACCTTCGTCGTCGGCCCGTCCTTCTCCTGGCCCGTGTAGGTGACCGCGCTGGGCGTGGGGAACTGGGCCGGGAGCTGGGGTGCACCGGCCATCGCCCCCGGGGCCGCGCCACAGTCCGCCGCTTTCTCGACCTGCTTTGAGTCCCCGCCTCCGCACCCGGCGACGGCGAACGCTGCGGCCGCGACGACGAGGATCAAGGCGGGGGAGCGCCTGCGCACGGAGCGGAAGCCTACAAATGCGCCCAGAGAATCACCCCCACGACCAGCGCGGCCGCTCCGAGCACGGCGACCAGCACGATCGTCAGGGTGTCGTCTCCGCCCGGGGATCGTCCGGCTACGGCGGCGACCGGCGACCGCTCGACCGTCCGGTAGACGTACGAGGCGGTGCTCGGGCCGGACGGGTCCGGCGAGTCGAGGAAGTGGTCGTACTGCCAGGCGAGGGCGACGCTGCCGAGCACCCGCTGCAGGCCGGCCAGCGAGGGGACCGGCCCGCGCGACCCGGGCAGGATCTCGAGCGGGCCGAGCGGCTCGACCCGCAGGTCGACCGCCGGCAGCCCCGGGCCGGCAACGACGAACGTCCGTGTCTTCGGGTGCCAGGCTCCGAGCACGGCCGATACGGCGACCGGCGGCCGGCCGGGCGCCGTGATCGTGCCGCGGACGCGGAGCGGCGCCGTGACGCCGATCACCGCGTGGCCGGTGGCGCGGCCCGGCAGTGCGAGCTCCGGAGGCACTACCGTCGTCGTCCCCTCCCGGCGCAACCTGCCGAGGAAGCCGCGGACGGCATCGGGAGCGACCGAGCCGGTGGTGATGGTGAAGCGTCCCTGCGTGATGTTCTCGAGCCGGACCGCGACCGCCCCGGCCCGGCGCTCGAGCGAGACGCGCAGCGGCAACGCTGCCGCCGCGGCAGGCGCGAGCGTCACGGTCGCCGCCAGGACGCGGCGGCCGGACGCGAAGCCCTGCCAGACGATCCCCAGGTCGCGTAGGCCGGGCTCCGCCTGCGAGCCCGGGGCGGCGACCACGGTCGTCGCCGGCGCGGGCACGAGGAAGCTGAAGTCGCCCGGGCGCGAGATCGTCAGCCGCTGGGTGACGGCCACGCTGACGGGCGCACCTGAACGGTCGATGCCCACGGCGATCCGCTCCACGTTCCGAATCCGGCCGGGGAAGCGCGTCTCCTCCGGCGTGAGGCCGGCGATCCGTTTCCCGACCAGCGGCGGCGGCGAGGCGGTGCGGGCCGCGGGCGAGAGGAGCGTGATCGTGTCGGCGGCAGCCGCGACAGGAACGAGCAGAAGTCCGCCCGCGACGAGGACGACGGGTGCCCGCCGCGCGCCGCCCATCAGCGCTCCTGCGGGATCACCGGCAGGGTGGCCGAGAGGGCATCGTCGTCCACCGGCCGGTACGTCATCCCCTCGAAACGGGCGAAGTAGACGTCGTCGTCGACCACGCCCTCGTGGTTGATTCGGTTGAAGCCGCGCGAGTCGCCGTTCGCCCCCTCGACCGAGACCTCGTTCAACGCCGCCAGCACCTTCGCCGGCTCGGTCGACCTGGCCGCCTGGATCGCCGCGACCAGCAGATTCGTGAAGTCGTACGGGTACATCGCATAGTCGGGAGGCTGCACGACCGGCCGGCCCGTGGCGCTGCGCACTCCCACCCGCTGGGCGCCGAACCGCTGCTCGTAGGCCGACTGGAAGGCCATGAACGGCGCCGGCCCTTGCTCGGCCGTCATCCGGCCCGACGCGAACACGAGCCCGTCGAGCCACTTCGGATGACCCGCCAGCTCCTGGCGGAGCAGCGGATCCTCCGCGGACGGCGGCGCGAACACCGGGACGCTCCAGCCGGAGCTGCGCGCGGCGATCAGCGTCCCGGCGACAGTCGAGGTTTGCCCCCAGACGAGCAGGGCCGTCGCGCCCGAGCGGCGCGCCTGCAGGATCTGCGGCGCCAGGTCGGTCGCGGTCGACGGCACCTGGACACGCGCGGTGACGGAGCTCCCGTTCTGGGAGAACGCGTGGTCGAGTGACGCGAGCCCCTCGCGTCCGTAGCCGGTGTCGTCGGTGAGGAAGGCGATCTTCAGCTGCTTCGGGATCAGGTGTTCGGCGAAGCGGAAGGCGATCCCGTGGTCGGTCGGCGCGATCCGGAAGACGTTCGGCCGCGTCGCCGGGTCGACCAGGCCGGTGCCGCCGTCGAAGACGACGGCGATCGGGATGTGCGCGCGGTCGGCGATCTTCCAGGCGGCGTCGATCCCCGACCCGTCGCTGACGATCGCCGCGACGTGCCGGGCGACCGCCCGTCTGACGTCGGCGACCGCCCGGCTCGCCGAGTGCGCGTTGTCGTAGCGGACCACCTTCAGCCGGTAGTCGTCGCCGCCGGCCGAGAGCAGCGCGTCGGCGGACGCGAGCCGGACACCGTTCTCGATCGTCGTCCCCAGGTACGAATCCTGGCTGAAGGGGGCGTCGACGGCGACCACCAGCTCCCGCGGCTGCGACGAGCGCTCCGAGCTTCCGCAACCGGCGAGAAGCACGACCAGTGCCGCGCAGGCGACGGCCGCTCTCAGCACGGCCGCCACCTTAGCCGGGTAGGGCCTTCCCGTCGGCCATGACCACGACCCGGTCGGCGAGCGCACGGACGAGGCGCCGGTCGTGCTCCACGACCAGCAGCGAAAGGCCGTCTGCGCGGATCGACGCCAGGATCTCCAGCAGGCCGTCCACCTCCGTGCGTGCCGCCCCCGCGGAGGGCTCGTCCAGCAGCAGGAGTCGCGGACGGGCGGCGAGTGCGGCCGCGAGCATCAGGCGTCGCTGCTGGAAGCCGTCGAGCCGGGCTGCGGGAACGTCGGCGAGCTGCTCGAGCCGCACCGTCCGCAGCGCGTCGAGCGCGACAGCACGCAGCTCCCGTGCCTCGGCCCGGCTCTTCGGCGTGGACACCAGCGCGCGGAATGCCCCGCCGCAGCGGGCGTGGAGCGACGCCCCGACGATTGCGCTCTCGAGCGCGGTCAGGGTGCCGAAGGTGGCGATGCGCTGGAGCGTCCGGACGACGCCCGCCGAGGCGAGCTCGATCGGGCCGTGCCCCACGACCGACCGGCCGTCGAGCTCGATCTCGCCGGAGTCGAGCGGCAGGGCGCCCGCGAGCGCGCGGAGCGCCGTCGTCTTCCCGGAACCGTTGGCGCCGACGAGGGCGACCGTCTCGCCGCGGCCGACCTCGAGGTCGAAGCCGTCGAGCGCGCGCACGCCGCCGTAGTGCTTCGCCAGGCCGCGGGCCGAGAGAACGGCCGGAGCGGCCGTCGGTCGGCGCCCGCGTGCGGGCTCGGGCGGCACGACCGGCACGATCCGGGCGCGGAGCCGTTCGAGCAGCGGCGCTCCTTCCGGTCTCAGCGCGAGCACGACCAGCAGGAGGACGGCCGCGAACATCGGCTCGACCTCGGCAGCCGAGCCGGCCTGCAGGTGCGCCCAGAGGCGCGCCAGCAGGGCGATCGCGCCGAGAACCGCGACACCGACGATCCCGGAGACGGCATACGACGCGCCTCCGAGCAGCACCGCCGCGAGCAGCTTGAAGGAGACGACCGGGCCGAACGCGCCGGGGTCGGTGACGCCTGCGAGCTGGACGGCCAGCGAGCCGGCGAGGCCGCCCACCCCCGCCGATGCGACGAACGCGCCGAGCAGCAACCGTTCGCCGCGGACGCCGAGGCTCGCGGCGGCGGCGGGCCGGTCACGCACCGCCCGCAGCCGGATGCCGGCCGGGCTTCGCCGGAGCGTCGCGACGGCGACGACGACCACGGCAGTCAGCGCGAGCGCGAGCTCGTAGTGCCCCGCCGTGCTCAGGCTCGAGTCGACGGCGTAGCCCTGCGAGCCGCCGGAGATGCCCGGGAACGCCTGCGCGCCGAGGAAGATCAACCAGGCCAGGATCCAGGTGCCGACCGCGAGGAAGAGCGAGTCCAGCCGCACGACCGCGAGCCCGGCGACCAGACCGCCGACGAGCGAGGCGAGCACCGCGACGGGCACCGTTGCCTCGACCGGCCAGCCGGCCCTCGCAGCCAGCAGCCCGGTGGTCAGCGCGCCGATCGTCATGAACGCGCCCTGGGCGAGCGACGGCAGCCCGGCGAGGCCGACAGTCACCACCAGCCCGGTCGCCGAGAGCGCGAGGTACAACCACGCGGCCAGCTCGTCGACGTCGACCCAGCCCGGCGCGATCCAGGGCACGGCACAGGCGAGCACGAACAGGCAGGCGAGCGCGGTGTGGATGCCCCGCCAGCCCGCCCTGGCCTCGCCGGCGGCATCCGCGAGAGCGGCCCCGGTCCTGCCGACGACGACGGTCATTCGGCCTCGAGCGTCCGCACGCGGCCGCGCAGCGCCAGCAGCAGCAGCACGACGAGGATGGGGACGATCTCGCGGTAGGCGGGGCCGAGGCCGTGGCCGGAGATCGTGCCGCTGGCGATCCCCGCCTCGACGACTCCGAGCACGAGTCCGGCGACGAAGGCCAACATGGGCGAGCGGAAGCCGACCGCCAGCGCAGCGACCAGCCCCTTGACCCCGAGCAGCATCCCGGTGGTCGCCGAGAACGGCCCGCTCGGGGCGGCCGCGATCGCGATCACGACCGCGACCGCCCCGACCAGCGCGAACGCAAGCCCGACGAACCGCTCGTACGGGACGCCGACCACGGACGCGCCCTCTGCTTCCTGCTCGATCGCCTGCAGGCCCCGGCCGAACCGGGTGTGCCCGACCACGTAGTCGACCAGAAGCGCCAGCACGACCCCGAGCCCGATCACGTACAGCGACCGCAGCTGGAAGGTCGCGCCCGCGACGGTGACGACCCCGTCCCGGCCGGCGTCATGGAACGGGATCGGGTCGGGGAACACGTACGCGGGTCGCGCGAAGACGACCGAGACGAAGCTCTGGATCGCGAAGGCGATCGCGACAGTCGCCGCCACCCAGCCGAGCGTCGAGCCCCGGCCGACCTGCGGCTGGATGATGCCGAACCAGGTGCCGGCGGTCAGAACCGGGACGACTGCGAGCGCCACCAGCAGGCCGAGCACGAACCGCCAGCTGGACGCGGTCGCCTCCGTGACCGCTCCCTGGCCGGCGGTGACGAAGAGCGCGACGAACACCCCGAGCCCGACGAGGTCGCCGAGGGCGAAGTGGACGATGCCGGTGAGCCGGTAGACGAGCACGTAGCCGACCGCCAGCAGCCCGTACACGCTTCCCGCCGCCAGCCCCGAGAGGACGATCTGCAGCGAGAGGCTCACCGCGCGTGCCTACGATCTACGCGGGCGTCGAGTAGCCGCGCATGCCGTCGACGAGCAGTGCGAGGAAGCGGTCTGCGAGCGCGTCGGTGTCCCGTCCAGGCTGGAGCCACGTGTACGCCCAGTTCGCCGCCGAGAGCAGCAGCAGGACCGAGGCGCCCTCGTCGAGGTCGCTGCGCAAGTCCCCGAGGTCGCGGCCTTCCCGGAGCAGCTCGCGGATCCGGTCCTCGTAGCGGTGGCGCTCGGCGACGAACCGGTCGCGGCGGTCGCCGTGCAGGTAGCGCCATTCCTGGACGAACACGGTGGCGGCGTCGAGCTGCTCGGCGACCACGCGGAGGTGGCCGCGCAGCGCGAGCCGGATCTTCTCGACCGGCGTGGCATCGTCCGGGATCGCATCCAGTGCTCCATGGAAGGCCGCCGCTCCCTCCATCAACGTGTCGAAGAGCAGGTCCTCCTTCGAGGCGATGTGCGCGTACAGCGAGCCCTTCTGGACGCCGAGGGCCTCGGCGATGTCGCCGACCGACGTGCCGTGGTAGCCCTTCTCGGCGAAGAGGCGGGCGGCCTGGCGCGTCAGCTCCGAGCGGCGTTCCGACATGCTACGGTCGGGACACTAACGATCGTTCGGTAGGAGAGTGATGGACGAGCAGCAGTTCCTCGAGTACGTGCAGTCGGGCGGGCAGGTCGAGGCCGACGACTGGATGCCGGACGAGTACCGCTCCCGGCTGATCAAGTTCATCGAGATGCACGGCAACTCGGAGCTGATGGGCGTGCTGCCCGAGCGCGAGTGGATCCTGCGCGCGCCGACGCTCCAGCGGAAGCTCGCCCTGACGGCGAAGGTGCAGGACGAGGTCGGCCATTCGCAGCTGATCTACCGCGTGGTCGAGGACCTCGGCAAGCCGCGCGTGCAGTGCCTCGACGATCTCGTCGCCGGGAAGACGAAGTTCCACAACGTCTTCCACTACCCGACGAAGACGTGGGGCGACGTCGGCGTGATCGCCTGGCTGGTCGACGCGGCCGCGATCATCTCACAGAAGGCGCTGCTCAAGTGCTCGTACGCGCCGTACGCGCGGATCATGAAGAAGATCTGCTGGGAGGAGTCGTTCCACATCCTCCACGGCCGCGACGTCGTGCTGACGATGATGAACGGCACCGGCGAGCAGCGCGAGCTGGTGCAGGAGGCGGTGACACGCTGGTGGCCGCCGCTGATGCAGTTCCACGGCAACCCGATCCCGGCCGACGACGACCCCGTCGTGCAGTGGCGGATCAAGACGCAGGGGAACGAGGAGGCGCGGCAGCAGTTCCTCGACGGCTACGTGCCGCAGATCCGGGAGCTCGGCCTGACGGTGCCCGACCCGAAGCTGCGCAAGCGCGACGACGGCATCTGGGAGTACACCGAGCCGGACTGGGACGAGCTCAGGTCGGTCGTCACCGGCCACGGCCCGAAGACGGCCGAGCGCCTCGAGTTCCGGCGGGTCTCGCGCGAGGAGACCGAGTGGGTGCGGTCGGTGATGCTCGCAGAGGCGGCGTGATCTACGAGGTCTTCCGGCGGGAACGCAAGGGCGTGGCGTTCGAGCACGCCGGCTCGGTGGCCGCTCCCGACGAGGGCTTCGCCCGTGCGTACGCGCACGAGCAGTACGGCCGTCGGGGCGAGTCGTCGGCCCTGTGGGTCGTCCCCCGCGAGGCGGTCATCGAGGTCGATGACTTCGTCGACGAGCTGAACAGGAACTACCACCGGGTGGACGGGTATTCGCTGAAGGCGAAGCTGGCGGAGGCACGTGAGCGGGCCGCCTCCCGGGGAGGCGTCCCGCTCACATGAGTGGCTCTGCTCATCGGTCGGAGTCCCAAGAGGACTCCGACGCGCCGGTACGTCGACTTCTGCTTGAGATCGCCGACGACGAGCTCGTGCTCGGCTGGCGCGACTCGGAGTGGACGGGGATCGCGCCGGTGCTCGAGGAGGACGTCGCGTTCTCGTCGATCGCCCAGAACGAGATCGGCCACGCGCGGGCGATCTACCAGCTGCTCGCCGACGATGCGGACGCGCTCGCGTTCGACCGCCCGCCGGAGGAGTACCGCTCGTCGCAGCTGGTCGAGCTGCGGTTCGTGCCCGACTGGGCGCGTACGATCGCCCGGCGCGTGCTGTACGAGGCGGCCGACGAGCTCCGCCTGCGCAGGCTGATCGCATCCGACGATCCCGCCGTCGCCGGCCTGGCGGCGAAGATCGACCGCGAGGAGGCCTACCACCGCATGCACGCCGAGCTGTGGCACGAGCGGCTCCACGACGAGCCCCGCTACCTGGCCGCGGTGGACGAGCTCTTTCCGTACACGTTGGCCATGGCCGAACCGGACGATCACCAGGCGTTGATCGCCCAGTTCGAGCCGAAAAACATCCCAAGTAACACTGTGTTACAAGCTGATCGGCGCGGCGTTCACGCCGACGGCTGGGGGGAGCTCTGGAACGAGATGACCGAGGTGCGCCGCTCGGTCGCGGGGGCGGCGTGGTAACCGCCGAGGCGGTCTGGTCGGCGCTCGCCGAGGTCGAGGACCCGGAGATCCCGGTGATCTCGCTGGTCGATCTCGGCGTCGTTCGCGACGTCCGCGTGGAGGGCGAGCGCGTCCACGTCGAGTTCACGCCCACGTTCCTGGGCTGCCCGGCGCTGGAGGTGATGCGCGACCGGATGACAAGGGCGATCGAGGAGCTCGGCGGCGAGGCGGAGGTCGAGGTGGTCGCGGACGACTCGTGGTCGACCGACCGGATCACGCCGGCCGGGCGCGAGAAGCTGCGCACCGCAGGGTTCGCCCCACCAGCGCCGCGCGAGGCGACGGCGCCGACGCTCGTGCAACTCCGGAGCCAGGTCTTCCGCTGCCCGTACTGCGGCTCGACCGAGACGAAGCTGGAGAACATCTTCGGCCCGACCCCGTGCCGCTCGATCCGCTACTGCGCGAGCTGCCGCCAGCCGTTCGAGCAGTTCAAGACGATCTAGTCGGACTACGCGCCGATCCCGCTCTCGATGGGGGCCTGCGGATCGTCGGCCTCAGATTGGTGCCGGCGCCCCGGGCGATGCGTGCGCGAGCAGCTGCACCCCCGATCCGTCTCGCCCGGGAGTGCCCAGGTCGCCCCCCGCGGGTGTGCACCGATACCACCGACTGATGCGGCTAGGCCTCCTCTCCGGCGCATCAGGAGTGGCCGAAGCGGACGTTGGGGAGGATGTGGTCGAGCCAGCGCGGGAGCGCCCAGGCGTGGCGGCCGAAGACGCGGAGAAGGGTCGGGATCAGGACGAGCCTGACGAGCATCGCGTCGAGTAGGACTGCGATTCCGAGGATGATGCCCATCTCTTTTGGCGGCAGGGGACCGGAGAGGGCGAAGGTGAAGAAGACGGCGATCATGACGGCGGCGGCGGCGAAGATCACCCGGCCGGAGTGGGCGAGGCCGCCGATCATCGCCTCACGCGGGTCGCCGGTGCGGTCGTAGTGCTCCTTCGCAGAAGAGAGCAGGAAGACGGTGTAGTCCATCGAGATCGCGAAGATCATGGCGAAGAAGAACACGGGCGCCCAGGCGTCGAGGAATCCCTGTGACTCGAAGCCGAGCAGTCCGGAGCCGTGGCCGTTCTGGAAGATCAGCCGGGCGATTCCGAAGGCCGCGCCAGTTGCGAGCAGGTTCGTGAGTACCCCGAGTGCCGCGATCAGCGGCGCCTGGAGAGCGACGAGCAGGAGCAGGAAGCCGAGCGCGAGTATCACTCCGATCACGAGGGGCGTTTTCGACGAGAGGGCTTGCTCGAGGTCGTGGTTCTCCGCCGCCGCCCCGCCGACGAGCGCGGTTGCGGGGAGCGCGGAACGGACACGGTCGATCGTGTGGCCGACCGTGGTGCTGGACGGATCGGCGTTCGGGACGCCCTGGACGAGCACCAGCCCGCCGCCTCCCCGTTGGACGGCCGAGACCGAGGCGATGCCGGGATCCGCCCGGACGATCCTCGACACGGCATCTGCATCCCTCTGCGGGGCGACGATCTGGAGCGCTCCGGGGGCGCCGACGCCGAACGCCTGCTGCACCTGTGTGTAGCCGACGCGCGAGGAGTCGTTCGCAGGGACGACCTTGATCGAAGGCATGCCCGTCTTCAGGCCGAGTATCGGTAGTGCGAGCAGAAGGAGCAAGAGGGTGGCGGCCGGCCCGAAGAGGTGCGGGTAGCGCCAGAGCCGCTCGCCCCAGCGGGCGAAACGGGCGGATCGGTGTTCCCCGGAATGAACCCAGCGGAGCGCGAGCGAGTCCACCTTCGGCCCGAGCTTCGCGAGCACCGTCGGCAGCAGCGTCAAGGTCGCTGCGAGCACGAAGACGACGCTGATCATGATCCCGAGGACCATCGAGCGGAAGGCCGGGCTCGGAACCAGCATCACCGCCGAGAGTGAGATCAGGACAGTGGCACCCGAGAATAGGACAGCCTTCCCGGCTGTATCCATCGTCACCGCGACCGCTTCGCGCGGCTCGAGATCCGAGCCGAAGAAGGCGCCGCGGAACCGGTGGACGATGAAAAGCGCGTAGTCGATACCGAGCGCGAGCGCGAACATCAGCGCGAAGTTCATCGCCCAGATCGAGATCTCGAAGCCGTGCGTGAGCAGGGCGAGCAGCCCGGCCGAGGAGACGAGGCCGAGGATCGTCAGCATCAGCGGCAGCCCGGCAGCGACCAGCGACCCGAACGCCAGCAGAAGGATGATCATCGTCACCGGCCAGGAGAAGAGCTCGGACTTCATCATCGCTTTTCGGTTCGCGGTGTTGAAGTCGCTCCACATTCCGGACGCGCCGGTCAGCGAGACACTGACGTCGTTCATTCCGAGCGCACGCAACTTGCCCTTCAGCGTGTCGGCGGCCGCGACCATCGCGGTCGGGTCGCCCTTCGCGCCGGCGGTGACGATTGCCGTATGCCGGTCGGGGGAGATCGATGCGCCGGGCCGGGGCCCGACAACGGAGGCGACCTCGTGATTCGTCCGCAGCGTCCCCTCGACCGCCGAGATCGTCGATCGGAAGTCGGTCTCGCTCACGGTCTGGCTCGATGAGTGCACGACGACCATCAGGGCCGAACTGGAGAGACCCGCAAAGTTGGTCTGGATCAACTTTCTCGCTTGCACCGACTCGGAGCCGTTCGCCTGCCAGCCGGCGCCGGAGAGAGCCGATTCCACCTTCGGAGCGAAGAAGCCGAGGCCGATCGCGACCATCACCCACGCAACCGCGACGACGCGGCCGTGGTCAACGGTCCAGCGGCCGAGCCGGCCGACGGGGCCCACCGACTCCAGATGCTCGCGGCCCTTAGGGCCGATGCGCGTCGACGACGCGACCGCGCTCACGAGATCTCGACGGTGACTTGGGCGAGATTCCAGTCTTTCGGTCGCACGTAGAGGGTGGTGGAGACGCAGGCCGCAAGTGCGGCGGGGAGGAGTTCGTCTGGTGAGGCGCTGCCCTCGCCGCCTACAGCTTCGGGTTCGTCGGCGATCAGGCCGTGCTTGCCGTCGATCACGATCTCCTGGCGCAGGGTGCCGGGGATGGAGCGGGATCTGGCCGTCAGGCTCATGCCGCCTCGATCTCCTCGGCGTGCTGGCCGATCGTCTGGTCGAGGAAGCGTCCGATTGCCTCTGCGAGGCGGGCGCCGACAAAGCCTGTGACGGGCTTGCCGTCGCGGAAGACGGCAACCGTAGGGATGCTCTGGATGCCGAATCGGGCGGCGAGCATCTGCTCGGCCTCGACGTCGATCTTGGCGAGTTCGATCTTGCCTTCACGCTTGGCGACTTCGGACTCGATCGCCGGGCCGAGCATCCGGCAGGGGCCGCACCAAGCGGCCCAGAAGTCGACGACGACAGGCAGCTCGTGTGAACGCTCGAGCACGTCCCGCTCGAAAGTCTCAGTGGTCACATCCATGTTCGGCACTCCTCTGTGGCTAGGCGGGGGCACTGCCGATCAGGGCAGCGAGGCTCGAGAGTTGGGACTGCAGCGAGCCGCAGACCTGCTCGCACAGGGCGAAGACGCCTTCGTCTGCGATCCGGTAGTAGACGTGGTTACCCTCTTTGCGGCGGGCGAGCATCCCCGCATCGACGAGGACGCCGAGGTGCTTGGAGACGTTCTGCTGGCCGGCGCCGAGCTGCTCGGCCAACTCGTTGACGCTGAGCTCGCCCTCGCGGAGGAGATCGAGCATCCGGATCCGCAGCGGCTCACTGAGGGCGCGGAAACGGCGGGCGATCAACTCGGCCAGATCCTCGGGAAGCGGGTGTGGAATTGCCATCCTTGCTCTTCTATACTAACAAACGATTTAGTTGTAAAGTAGTATTGCCAGACAGGATAGTCAGGGTGCCGGTCGAACGCGTCTACCGAACCCTGCTGCGCGTACGCACCGGCACCGAGACCATTGCAAAACGCGCAGCCGGGAACTCGCTGTGGACGCAGCTTTCCGGCTCAGGCGAGGCCGGGCCGGATCACGGTCCAGGCTGCGGGCCGAGCAGGCCGGCGAGCCGGACCGCGTACCAGTCCTCCCACCGCTCCTCCGGCGCAGCGGCTGTGTAGTCGCGGTCGAGCTGGACGAGCACATGGACCAGATGGCTGCGAACTGGGATCGATCCGAGCAGGCCCGATAGCTCCGACAGGTGGAGCAGCCAGTCCGCGTACCAGGAGGCCCAGTCGGGATCGTCTCCGTCCGTGATCCGGTAGACCAGATGGTGCGTCTCGGCCGCCTCGTGCAGGAGCTCGGCGATCCTGGCGGTGTCGGTCATGAGTGCATTGTCTCGCGCCGACGGCGTCCGTTTCAGCCGCGTCGCCGGACGACGACGAGGACGGCTCCTGGCGGCATGCCGCACCGGGCGGTCAACCTGAGCGCGAGCGAGCGGGCGGTGGCGCTGGTCGCCCGGAACGACGCGGGCGAGCGGGAGCGCGTCGTTCCCTACGCCGTTTCCTGGTTCACAGCCGGCGCCGGGTGAAAGTCCCGAGCGAGGCAAGGGGCGGCCTGCTAACGCAGAATGAAACCCTCGCCGAGCTCGTCGTCGGGCTCGAGGACGAACTCGTGCCGCCCGGTCAGGTGCGCGCTGCCCTCGATCTCGGTGACGACGCCGTCCGCGGTTTCCCCGACGACGCGGCCGGTGAACTCGCTGCCGACGATGCTCAGGTGACGGAGCGGCTCGCCGGTGGCGAGCCGGCCCTCGTCGTGCAGCAGCGCGAGCCGGGCGGACGTGCCGCTGCCGCACGGCGAGCGGTCGACCTCGCCGTCGGCAAAGACGGTGACGTTCCGCTGCGTCAGCGGCCCTGCTCCCTCCTCCTGCCAGAAGATCACTCCGTACACGTCGCGCAGCTCGGGCTCGGCGGGGTGGACGATCGCCTGCGTCGCCTCCAGATCGGCCTTGATCGCGCGACCGAGCTCGACCAGCCGTGGCAGCTCGGCGGGCTCGACCTGCTCCTCCACCGAGGCGTAGAAGGCGCCGCCGAAGGCGACATCCACGTCCCGGGCGGCCGCAGGGATCCTGCGTGCGTGGACGAAGGCCGGCACGTTGCGGAAACGAACCGACGCGACGCGGCCGTCCTCGGCGCGGGCGACCGTGTGCAGCCGTCCCGACGGCACGTCGACCACGACCTCGGGTCCCTCGACCAGCCCGTGCTCGATCGCCCAGGTGACGAGCGCGATCGTCCCGTGCCCGCACGCGGTCGAGTAGCCCGCGTTGTGGAAGAACACGACGCCGAGGTCGGCGCTGCCGTCCTCCGGCCCGGTCACGAAACAGCCGTACATGTCGGCATGGCCGCGGGGCTCGAAGACGAGCAGGCGGCGGACGTGGTCGAGGTGCTCCTGGGCGAAGCGACGCTTCTCGAGGATCGTCCGCCCTGCGAGCCGCGGGACTCCCCCGGTGACGATCCGGAACGGCTCGCCGCCGGTGTGGTAGTCGACGGTTGTGATCGGCCTCAACGGCCGCTGAAGCTCGGCGGGCGCTTCTCGAGGAACGCCGTCACGCCCTCGGTGAAGTCGGCTGTCCTCGTCGCCGCCGTCTGGAGCTCGGCCTCCAGCGCGAGCTGCTCGTCCAGCGTCGCGTGCTGCGCCTGGTCGAACAGGCGCTTGGTCATCCCGATGGCGCGGGTCGGCCGGGAGGCGTAGTCGGCCGCGAGCTCGGCGGCCCGGGCGGCCAGGGCGTCGGCCTCGACCACCTCGTCCACCAGGCCCCAGGCGTGCGCCTCGGCCGCGGTCAGCTTCCGGCTCGAGCTCATCCAGGCGAATGCCCGTGAGGACCCCAGCAGCCGGGCGATGAAGTACGAGCCGCCCGAGTCGGGCACCAGTCCGATGCCGATGAACCCCGGGACGAAGGCGGCAGAGTCGGCGGCGATCCGGTAGTCGCAGACGCAGGCAAGCGAGAGCCCGGCGCCGGCGGCGGCGCCGTTGACCGCCGCGATCACCGGCTTCTCCAGCGCGCGGATCGCCCGCACGTTCGGGTGGTAGGTCGCCTCCAGGTGCTCGCCGACGTCGTGGTCGAGGCCTCTGAACTCGCTGATGTCCTGGCCGGCGCAGAAGCCCTTGCCCGCGCCCGTGATCACAACGGCGCGGACGTCCCCGGCTGCAGCTTCCTCGAGCGCTGCGCGCAGGGCGGCGTGCATCGAGGTGGTGAAGGAGTTGTAGGACTCGGGCCGGTTGAGCGTGATCGTCAGAACGGCGCCGTCACGGCTGGTCTCGACCTCGGCCACCGGCGCAGCCTATCGCCCGCCTGCTATCACTGGCCCATGAGAGCGTTGAGGCTGATCTCGCTCGATGAGCAGGTGCGGGAGGAGGCGCCACTGGACGCGTACTCCCGCGTGGTCACCGAAGTCGCGCGCCGGCTGGCGCCGTCGGTCGCCAACCTCCGCGTGTCGCGTCGCGCCCAGCGTGGGCGACGTCTCGACGGCGGCGGCAGCGGCGTGGTGATCACGCCCGACGGCTTCGTCCTGACCTCGGCCCACGTGGTCGCGGGCACCAACCGCGGCGTCGCCTCCTTCGTCGATGGCCGGGAGTTGACGGTCGAAGTGGTCGGCGCGGACCCGCTCTCGGACCTGGCGGCGCTGCGGACGGAGCCGAGCGCCCTCGTCGCCGCAGAGCTCGGCGACGCGGAGCGGCTCCAGGTCGGCCAGCTGGTGGTCGCGATCGGCAACCCGAACGGCTTCGCCGGCTCGGTCACCGCGGGGGTCGTCTCCGCGCTCGGGCGCTCGCTGCCGACGCGCTCCGGGTCCGCGATGCGGATCGTCGAGAACGTGATCCAGACCGACGCCGCCCTCAACCCTGGGAACTCGGGCGGCGCGCTCGCCGACGGGGAGGGGCGCGTCGTCGGGATCAACACCGCCGTCGCCGGCGTCGGGCTCGGCCTCGCCGTTCCGATC
This sequence comes from uncultured Actinomycetes bacterium, assembly GCA_963841405.1. Classification (GTDB taxonomy): domain Bacteria; phylum Actinomycetota; class Thermoleophilia; order Gaiellales; family Gaiellaceae; genus DATBLE01. The sequence goes on from CAWJCM010000007.1 coordinate 399,951, forward strand.
AACACGGCTACGCGGTCGATCGTGGGCGCGTTGCTGCGCGACGGCCGGGTGCGCCGTGCCTACCTCGGGATTGCCGGCGACACCCGCCCCCTGCCGCCGCGGCTGGCAGCCGCACTCGGCCGGGAACGGGGCATCGAGGTCGTGCAGGTGGCCGAGGACAGCCCCGCGGACCGCGCAGGCTTGCGCCCCGAGGACCTGATCGTCGAGGTGGGCGGCGTGTCGGTGAGCGCGGTCGACGATCTGCAGCGGCTGATGGCGGGCGACGTCATCGGCCGGCCCGTGACCGCCCGTCTGCTCCGCCGGGGCCGCGAGCTGACGGTCGAGGTCGTCCCGGACGAGCTCGTCGCGTAGCCCGGCGCGCCGGTGCTCTGGGATCCGACCGCTCACGAGCCGCTCGTCCAGGACGGCTGGGACGCAGAGCGGGCACGCGCGGCGGTCCGGGCGATCGCGGACGACGCGGAGAAGGCCTTCGTCGACGGCTGGCCCGCCCATCCGCTCGACGTCGACTCGACCGACGCAGGCCCGTGGCGCGGCCTCTACCTCGGCGCGGCAGGCGTGGTGGACGCGTTACGGCGTCTCTCGGAGCGAGGCTTCGTGGAGCTCCGCCGCGACTACGCGCCGTATCTGGAGCAGCTGGACGGCGACGCCGAGGGCCCGAGCCTGATGGTCGGCGAGACCGGTGTCCTCCTCGTGCGGCAGCGCCTGTCGCCGTCGCAGCCGACGGTCGAGCGGCTACGGGAACTCATCGCCTCGAACGTGGAGGCCGAGCAGCGCGAGCTGCTCTGGGGCAGCCCGGGGACGATGCTGGTCGCGCGTGAACTGGGCTGCGACGAGCTCTGGCAGGCCTCCGCCGAGAGCCTCCTCGCCGCCCGCGACCCCGAGACGGGCCTGTGGGAGCAGAACCTCCACGGCAGGGCCGACCGGCACCTGGGCGCGGCCCACGGTTTCGCCGGCTGCGTGCTCGCGCTCGGCGAGCCAGACGGCGCGGCCGAGACCGCCCGCCGCTACGCGGTCGCGGAGGACAGCCTGGTGAACTGGCCGCCCCACGACGACGGCGCGCTCGTCCGCAACGGCACGATCCGGGTGCAGTGGTGCCACGGCGCGCCGGGCATGGTCACCTCGCTCGGCGACCTCCTCGACGAGGACCTCGCGCTGGCCGCAGGCGAGCTCACGTGGCGAGCAGGGCCGCTCGCCAAGGGCGCGAATCTCTGCCATGGCACCGCCGGAAACGGCTACGCCTTCCTCACGCTCTTCGAGCGCACCGGCGACGAGCGCTGGCTCGACCGGGCCTGCCGTTTCGCCGTCCACTCGATCGCGCAGGTCGAGCGCGCACGCGCCCGCCACGGGATGGGCCGCTACAGCCTCTGGACCGGCGACCTCGGGACGGCGCTCTACCTCGCCGACTGCATCGACGGAGCCGGGCGGCTGCCGCTCCCCTGACGGCGTCTCGCGAACGCCCAGAGCGCGAGCGCGGCGATCCCTGCGACCACCTGCCAGCCGAGCAGCATCCGACCGGCGTCGATCGCAGGCTTCCAGCTGACCTCTCCGTCCTTGATCACGTACGCGCCGACCGGCCTGGCCTTCAGCCCGAAGCCGCCGCCACCGTTGTCCTCGCTGTCGCCGCCTCCGCCTCCGCCGCCGCCGACCGACGCCGCCGGGATCACGAGCACGCCGTCCTGCTCGATCGGGTCGCCGTACACACGCCGCACGGTGAGCGAGTCGCGGACGCCGCTCAGGAGCTCTGCCGGGTTCATTCCTTCTCCCTTCGTCGCTGGAGGAAGCCCTGTACCCCCTCCGCCGCCTCGTCACTCAGCATCGACAGCGCGAGCCAGTCGTGGGCGTGACGGATCGTCCCGTGCCAGGCCAGGTCGCGGAAGAAGTCGAGCTGGGTCTTCGCGTACCGCGTGATCAGCGGCAGCCGCGCGGCCAGCTTCCCGACCAGCTCGTCGACGGTGGCGTCGAGGTCGGCCGCAGGTACGGCGCGGTTGACGAGGCCCCACTCGACCGCCTGCGCGGCCGGGATCTCCTCGCACAGCAGGATGATCTCGCGCGCCCGCCGGTCGCCGACGATCAGGGGCAGCCACTGCGTCGCGCCGGCCGCCGGCACCGAGCCGTGCTGGAGGCCGACGTGGCGGATGAACGCGTCCTCGACCATCACCGCCAGGTCGCACGCCATCTGCAGCTCGTTGCCTCCGCCGACGCAGATCCCGTTGATGCGCGCCACCGTCGGCTTGCCGATCCTCCGGAGAGCGGTGACCCCGGCGTCCATCGCGCCGAACCACTTCCAGTAGTCGCGCTCGTTCCCGACGTAGCCCTCGTCGGCCCAGGCCCGCAGGTTCGCACCGACGCAGAAGGCGCGCCCGGCGCCGGTGAGGACGACGACCCGGATCTCGTCGTCCCACGATGCGTCCTCGCAGGCCCGGGCGAGCTCGCGCAGCATCCGGAAGTCGAAGGCGTTCAGCACCTCGGGACGGTTGAGCGTGATCGTTGCCCTCGGCGGTTCCTTCTCGTAGAGGATCGACTCGAGGCCGAGCTCGTCGGGGGAGCTGGCGGCCGGACGCTCGGGCTCGGTCACGCGAGAGAGACGACCTGCACGGAGAACGGGACGCCCATCTCGGCCGCGTCCTCGCCGGTGGCGGTGAACTCCGGCGTGCCCGCCGCCTGCTGGAACGTCGCCAGGTCCGGGAACTCGAACTCGGCGTAGTACCTGAACCGGGCCTCGCCGATCGGGGTGGCGAGGATCTTGCCGTGGCGGAACGTGAACGGAACCTTGCTCACGAACTCGTCGATGTGCTGCTGGTAGCGCTCCTCATCGACGTCTCCCTCGTACAGGACGAACGCGCGGACCATGTGGACTCCTCGGCTCGGGATCGCCGGGAGCCTACAGAGGGACTGTTCCCGAAGGGGACTGTCCCAGGGTAACCGCCGTGGTGGCGCTTCGATTGCACGGTCAGGCCCCCTCGCGTCGTACCGGGTCAGACCCTAGGGCGATCTCGTCGGGCCGTACCGGCACCCGGCTCAGCGTGAGGCCGGTCGCGTCGCGAAGGGCGGAGACGATCGCCGCAGTCGAGACGACCGTCGGCGGCTCGCCCACGCCTTTCACGCCGTAGGGCGCGTCCGGCTCGGGGACCTCGACCAGATCGCTGACCACCGGCGGCATGTCGAGCGCCGTCGGGATCAGGTAGTCGGTGAAGCTCGCGTTCGTGATCAACCCGTCGCGGGTCTGGAGCTCCTCCATCAGCGCCAGGCCCAGACCCTGGGCGGTTCCGCCTTCGATCTGGCCCTCGACCGCCTGCGGGTTGATCGCCCTGCCGACGTCCTGCGCGGTGCCGATCCAGACGACCCGGGTGAGTCCGAGCTCGACGTCGACCTCGGCGACGACGCGCATCGCCGCCACCGCGAGGGCGACGTGGGAGCGCTCGCCGGTCGTCTGGCCCGTCTCCGGATCGAGCGGCCACGTGCGAGGGTGGTGGTAGACGCGTTCGACGTCGACCTCGCGCGCGCCGGTGCGCTCGCGCTCCTCAAGTGCCGCGCGACAGGCGAGCTGGACCGCGCCCGCGGCCATGTACGTCAGCCGCGAGGCCGACGCCGAGCCGGCCGAGTCAACCCGTGCCGTCCCGGCCGGTGCCAGGATCACGTCGTCGATGCCGAGCTCCGTGCGCGCGACCTGGAGCATGACGCCGTGGACGCCCTGGCCGACCTCGGCGGCGGCGCAGTGGATCTCCGCCGAGTCGCCGGCGAGGACGACCCGCGCGGCGCAGAAGTCGTCGAAGCCCTCCGAGTAGCAGATGTTCTTGAAGCCGGCCGCGAAGCCGGTTCCACGCTTCACGCCCTGCCCGCGGGTCGTATTGCCGGCGCCGCCCGGCAACCGGATCGGGTCGCGCGGCAGCTCGTCGGGCGCGGGCGGCTCGAGCGCTGCGGCTCGACGGATCACCTCTGCCACCGGCAGCGAGCCTCGCACGGCCTGGCCGGTGGGCAGCGTGTCGCCGGGCGCGAGCGCGTTCAGCAGCCGTAGCTCGACCGGGTCGATCTCCAGCGCGGCGGCGAGCCTGTCCATCTGCGCCTCCCCGGCGAAGCAGGTCTGCACCGCGCCGAAGCCGCGCATGGCACCGCACGGAGGGTTGTTCGTGTAGACGCAAGTGGATTCGATCAGGGCGTTCGGCACGTCGTACGGGCCGCAGGCGAAGGAGGCCGCATTCGAGGTGACGGCAGTGGAGGAGGAGGCGTAGGCGCCGCCGTCGAGCAGAATGCGCGCGCGCACCGAGACGAGCCTTCCCGCACGGGTGGCGCGGTGCTCCATCCAGATCCGGGCGGGGTGACGGTGCACGTGGCCGACGAAGGACTCCTCGCGCGCGTAGACGAGCTTCATGGGCCTGTCGGTGTGCAGCGCGAGCATGGCGCCGTGGATCTGCATCGAAAGATCCTCGCGTCCGCCGAACGCGCCCCCGACGCCGGCGAGATGGATCCGCACCTGCTCGGGTGGCAGACCGAGGCAAGGAGCGATCTGGTCGCGGTCGACGTGCAGCCACTGCGTGGCGACGTGGATGTCCACGCCGCCCTCGCCGTCCGGGATCGCGAGACCCGACTCGGGCCCGAGGAACGCCTGATCCTGGATGCCGACCTCGTACTCGCCTTCGACCGAGACGTCACCCGCCGCGTCCGGGTCGCCGTGCCGGATGACCAGGTGCCGGACGACGTTCGGGCGGGGATCGTCCCGGTAGCCGTGCCCCATCGTCGGCCGGTCGGGGTGAAGCGGCTCCTGCTCGGTCGCCCGCCGCGGATCGTTGACGAGCCCGAGCGGCTCGTACTCGACCCGGACCATCTCCGCCGCCCGCCGTGCCTGTTCGGGGTGCTCGGCGGCGACGAGCGCGACCGGCTCCCCGAAGTAGCGCACGCGGTCGATCGCGAGCACGGGCTGATCGAGGAACTCGAGGCCGTACAGCTTCTGGCCGGGGACGTCGTCGTGCGTGAGCACTGCGTGGATGCCCGGCATCGCCACCGCCTCGGCGATGTCGATCGCGACGATGCGGGCGTGGGCGTGCTTGCTCCGGACCGTGTGCCCCCAGAGCATCCCCGCCGCCGACAGGTCGCTGGCGTAGGCGAACCGCCCGGTGGTCTTGGGAACGGCGTCGCCACGCGGGACGACCTCGCCGATCCGCCCGACCTCGAGCCGGCGCGGGGCTGCGGTCACGGCCTCACGCGCCTGTGCCTCCCCGAACTCTTCCCCACCCAGGGTGGGGAAGAGTTCGTTCCCCCCGCCACCCGGCATCGACGATATCGCGGCCGGGCGCACGTGTCTGTCACGCGCCTGCGCCGATTCCGTGACGATGGAGGCGCCGCCGAGGGCGCCACCACCGGCGCGACGTCGCCTCGCGCTCACGACCCGGCCGCCAGTCTGACCGCGTCGAACACCTTGGCGTATCCCGTACAGCGGCAGAGGTTCCCGGACAGCGCCTCGCGGATCTCGTCCTCGGTCGGGCTCGGTAGGCGGGCGAGCAGATCGGCGGTGGCGACCACCAGCCCGGGCGTGCAGAAGCCGCACTGGACGGCGCCGGCCTCGACGAACGCCGCCTGAACCGCGTGCGTTTCGTCCCCTTCGGCCAGCCCCTCGACCGTCACCACTGCATGCCCGTCGGCCTGCGCCGCGAGCACGAGGCAGGCACACACCAACGTGCCGTCGAGCAGCACCGAGCACGAGCCGCACTCGCCCTGCTCGCACGCGTTCTTCGAGCCGGGCAGGCCGAGCCGCTCACGCAATGCGTAGAGCAGACTCTCGCCGGCCCAGACCTCGGCATCGCGCTCCTCGCCGTTGACGGTCAGCTCGATCCTCACCCGAGACACCTCTCCAGCGCGCGCCTCGCCAGCACGCCCAGTGCATGCCGCCGATACGCCGCCGTTCCGCGCACGTCGTCGATGGGGCTCGCCGCTTCCACCACGCGCGCCGAGAAGGACGACGCCTCCACGATCGGACACACGACCAGCCCTGCCACCGGGCCGGCCGAACCGAACGACGCCCGCAGCTCCTCGCGCTCGCGGTCGGCGACCACGGCCAGGGAGCAGACCGAGATCACCATCGCGTTGCGCGGCCCGACCTTCATGAACGTCTGCGGGGCGCCGGACGGGACGACGCGCACCGCCGTGATCAGCTCGTCCGCCGCGGCCGCGTTCCGCTTCGGGCCAACCAGGAACTCCCGCAGCGGCACCGTCCGCGCCCCGCGCACGGACGCGACCTCCACCGACGCGTCCTCGACGAGCAGGGGCGGCAGCGCGTCCCCTGCCGGCGAGGCGGTGCCCAGGTTGCCGCCGAGGCTGCCGCGGTTCCGGATCTGGGGCGATCCGACCGTGCGCGACGCCTCGGCGAGCGCGGGCAGAAGCTCCGACAGCGGAGCCTCCATCGCCTCGGTGTAGGTCAGGCCGGATGCGAGACGGAGACCTCCGTCCTCGCGCGACCAGCCGCGCAGCTCCGGCACCTCGTTCAGGTTCAGGAGCACGTCGGGTCGCAGGCGGTCGAAGTTCAGTTCGACCATCACGTCCGTGCCACCCTGGATCAGGACGGCCTCGGGGTGCTCCGCCTTGAGGCGCAGAGCCTCGTCGAGCGTGGTGGGACTGACGACCTCCATCAGCGTTCCTCGCGTACGTACGGTACGCCGAGCGCGGCGGGTGCGCCGATCCGGCGCCGGGCGAAGCCCGCGGAGACCAGGACGAGGACGACGATCGTCATCACGTAGGGCAGCGCGTTCAGGAACTCGGGCGCGATCGTGTACCCCCGTGCCTGGAGCGCCGAGGGCAGCCCGCCGGACAGGCCGCCGAAGAAGTAGGCGCCGACGAGGCAGAGCTCCGGCCGCCAGAACGAGAAGATCACGAGGGCGATCGCGATCCAGCCGGCGCCACCGACGAGCGAGTCGCCGCTCGTCCACCCCGGCGTGATCGCGAGGCTGTAGCACGCCCCGCCGATCCCGGCCAGCGCACCACCGACCAGCACGTGCGCGTACCGGTAGTGCGCCACGTTGATCCCCATCGCGTCGGCGGCACCCGGCGACTCGCCCACCGCGCGCACGTTCAGCCCGAATCGCGTGCGGGCGAGATAGAAGGCGATCGCGACGGTCAGCCCCCACGACAGATACACGAGAGCGGACTGGTGGAAGAGGATCGGCCCGAGCACCGGCACGTCCTTCAGGCCGAACACGTCGATGTCGCCGAACTGGTACCTGGGCGGGACGTCGGCGATCCCGAGATCGTTGCCGAGATACGACGACAGGCCGAGCCCGCCGGCGAAGATCGTCAGCGCCAGCCCCGAGACGATCTGGCTCGCGCGCAGCGAGACGACCAGCATCGCGAAGATCAGCGCCATCACGAGCGCCGAGAAGGCGGCCGTCAGCACTGCGAGAGTGAGCGCGACCGCCATCGGCCCGGGCGCCCGCTGCATTCCCCAGAACCCCATCGCCGCACCGACGAGCATCATCCCCTCGACGCCGAGGTTGAGCACGCCCGAGCGCTCCGCGAGCAGCTCGCCGAGGGCCGCGAAGAGGATCGGCGTCCCGTACACGACAGCCTCGGTCAGCACCTGCACGACCAGCGTGTGGTTGACGCCCACGGCTAGGGCGCCTCCGCGGGAACGGGAGCGGTGGCGCGACGGCCGATGCGCACGCGGTAGCGGACGAGGATCTCTCCGCCGAGCGTGCAGAACAGGATGATCCCCTGCATCACTCCGACGAGCCCCGACGGGAAGTCCGCTCCCTGGAGGAAGAGTCCCGCGTTCTGAAGCCCGCCCAGGAGGACGCCGACGAGGAAGACGGCGAACGGGTTGTACCGGCCGAGTGCCGCGACGACGATGCCCGTGTAGCCGTAGTTGGCCCCCTGGAGCCCCTGCGGGCTGGCGTCGAGGACGTGCGTGAAGTCCCCGATCTGACTCGCTCCGCCGAGCCCGGCGATCGCACCGGAGATCGCCATCACCGCGAGGATCTTCCGGCGCGTGCGCATGCCTGCGTAGCGTGCTGCCCGTGGCGAGTCGCCGAGCACGTTCATCTCGAACCCGAAGCGCGTCACCCGGAAGAGCAGCCAGAGCACGACCGCGACACCCAGCGCGAGCAGGAAGCCGAACGAGACATCGACGCCGACCACGGTCACCGACGGCCAGAACTGGCTCGGCTTCAGGGCGACCGACTGCGGGAACGAGCGGGTCTGGATCGTCGACAGGTCGCGCCAGGGTGAAGCGCTGTCGAAGATCATGTACGTGAGCAGGAGCCCCGCCACGTAGTTGAGCATCAGCGTGGTGATGATCTCGTTCGTGTGTGCGAACGCCTTCAGAACACCGGCGACCAGCGCCCAGAGCGCCGCGCCGGCCGCGCCGCACGCGCACATCGCCAGGATCGTCAGCCACAGACCGTGGGCCGGCCCGAGCCAGATCGCCGCGCCCGCGGCGCAGATCGCGCCGATGTAGAGCTGCCCCTCCGCGCCGATGTTGAAGAGCTGCATCCGGAACGCCACCGCCGCGGCCAGCCCGGTGAAGATCAGCGGCGTCGCCAGCGTGACCGTGTCGGTCCACGCGGCGCTGCCGACGAAGGCGGCGTCGAAGAGCCGCCGGAACGTGTGGCCCGGGTCGTGGCCGGTGGCGACCAGGACGATCGCCATGATGCCGAAGGCGACCGCGACGGAGACGAACGGGACGGCGTACGTGAGCCAGCGCGGTTGGTTGAGCCGGCGCTCGACGGCGATCACGGCCGCTCACCGCCGGCCATGGCCAGCCCGATCTCCTCGACCGTCGCCCTCGTCGGGTCGAACTCGCCGGTCAGCCGGCCCTCGTAGACGACCACGACCCGGTCGGCGAGCGCGAGGATCTCGTCGAGGTCCTCGCTGATCAGCAGCACGGCGACACCCTCGCCGGCCGCCTCCCGCAGGTAGGCGTGAACGGCCTCGATCGCGCCGACGTCCAGCCCGCGCGTCGGCGAGGCGGCGATCAGCACCCTCGGCGCGCCGGAAAACTCGCGGCCGAGGATGAGCTTCTGCAGGTTCCCGCCGGAGAGGTCGCGCGCTCTCAGCTGCGGGCCCGGAGTGGCGACGCCGTAGCGGCGGATCAGCTCGCGCGCGACCTCGCGCATCATGCTCCAGTTCAAGAGCGGGCCGAAGGAAATGCCGCGGTGCCGGTACGACTTGAGCACCGAGTTCTCGGCGATGCTGAGGCCCGGCGCCACCCCGGTGCCCAGTCGATCCTCGGGAACGTGGGCGATGCCGGCGGAGATCGCGGCGCGGGGATCCCCGGTCCTGAGCCTGCGCCCGTGGACCCGGACCGAGCCGCTCGAGGGCCGCATTCCGGTGACCGCCTCGGCCAGCTCGCGCTGGCCGTTGCCGGCGACGCCGGCGACACCCAGGATCTCGCCGGCGCATAGCGTGAAGGAGACGTCGCGCACCGACTCCTCGCCGCGGTCGCCGCGGACGCGCAGCGCCTCGACCTGCAGCGCCGCCTCCAGGCCGGGCGGCGCTGCTCGCTCGACCCGGCGGGCAAGCTCGACGTCGCGACCGACCATCAGCGCGGCCAGCTCACGCGGCGTCGCCCGGGCGGCCTCGACGGTGGCGATCGTCCGGCCGCCCCGCAGGACGGTGATGCGGTCGGCGACCGCTTTCACCTCGTGCAGCTTGTGCGAGATGAAGATCACCGTCCGGCCTTCCTCGGCCATCCGTCGCAGGGTGAGGAAGAGGGACTCCGCCTCCTGCGGCGTGAGCACCGCGGTCGGCTCGTCGAGGATCAGGATCCTCGCCTCGCGGTACAGCGCCTTGAGGATCTCGACGCGCTGCTGCTCGCCGACCGAGAGCTGCCACACCCGCGCCCGCGGCTCGACCGCGATCCCGTAGCGCCCGCCGAGCACGGCGACGTCCCGTTCTATCCGCCGCGGGTTGACGACGAAGCTGCGGGCCTCCGGCCGGTGCTCGCCGAGGATGATGTTCTCGGCGACGGTGAACGGCGGCACCAGCCGGAAATGCTGGTGGACCATGCCGATCCCGGCGTCGATCGCGTCGCTGGGCGAGTCGAACCGGACCTGCTCGCCGTACAGGCTGATCGAGCCCTCGTCCGGGCGGTAGAGGCCCGTGAGGATGTTCGACAGCGTGCTCTTGCCAGCACCGTTCTCGCCGAGCAGGGCGTGGACCTCGCCGGCTTCGGCCTCGAAGTCGACCCGGTCGTTCGCCAGCACTCCCGGGAACCGCTTCGTGATCCCCGTCATCGCCACGGCCGCCCCTTGCGGGACGGCCGTGGCGAGAGGGTTCTTGATCGCCAACCGAGACTTCTAGCCAGCGGTGTAACCGCTGGCTAGCCGGGAGGCTGGACGTGGGAGACCGAGCCGACCACACCCTTGACCAGCCACTGCATCGAGTACAGCGCGTCGATCCCCGCCTTCGTGTTCGGGTCGAGGCACTTGCCCTTCGCGATCTTCAACTTGCCGCTCTGGTCGTAGATCGGCCCGCAGAACGCGTGCCACTTGCCGGAGAGGATCTGCTGCTTCTTCGCGGCGATCACGGCCTTCGTCTTCGCCGAGACCTTCGGCCCGTAGGCCGCCAGGCCCGTGAAGCCGTCCTTGACCGAGCCGTAGTAGAAGCCCGGCTTCCAGGTGCCGTTGATCGCCGCCTTGACGCGGCGCACGTAGTACTTGCCCCAGTCGTAGACCGCGGCGGTCAGCCACTGCTTCGGCGCGAACTTCTTCGCGTCCGAGTCGTAGCCGACCCAGGGGACCCCGGCTTTCTCGGCGTACACGCCGGCTGCCGGGCTGTCGACGTTCTGGCCGATCACGTCGGCGCCGGCGTTGACGAGCGCCTTCGCGGCGGCCGTCTCCTTCGGCGGCGAGAACCAGGCGTTCGTCCAGACGATCTTCACCTTCGCACCGGGGTGCGTGGCCTGGGCGCCGAGGGTGAAGGCGTTGAGGTGCCGGACGACCTCGGGGATGCCGTAGGGCACCACGTAGCCGATCACGCCCTTCTTGGTGGCGGCCCCGGCGGCCATGCCGGACAGGTAGATGGTGTCCTCGGCCGCGCCGAAGTACTCGGCCTGGTTCTTCTTGATCTGGGTCCCGGTCGCCTGCTCGAAGAGAACGTTCGGGTACTTGTCCGCGAGCTGGCCGTTGACCCCGAGCTCGAACATCCCGAACGAGGTGCCGAAGATCATCGTGTATCCGTCGCGGACGAGGCCGGCGACGATCTGGGGCACCGAGGCGTTGCTGAAGACGTTTTCCTTGTAGGTGGTCTGCACCTTCGAGCCGAGAGCCTTCTGCACTGCCAGCCGGCCCGCATCGTGCGCCTGCGACCAGCCGCCGTCGTTGTGCGGCCCCGGATAGATCCAGGCGACCTTGAACGCCGCCTGCTTGCTGCCAGGCTTCGCCGCCGCGAGCCCTGCCAGCGACGCAGCCGCCAGTACCAGGCACGCGACCAGCGCGCCCAGCACGTACTTCCGCTCCTTCATGTGACTCCTCCCGCTGCCGTGGAACGCCCGAGGCCCGACTATATGAGCTTCCGGCGGCGCCGGGAAGGACCCCTCCCGGTAGGGTCGCGAGGCCGATGGCGATGCTCCTGCAAAACGGCTGGATCTGCCCGATGGACGATTCCGGTGCCGAGTCCGAGCACGGCTGGGTGCTCGTTCGGAACGGGCTCGTCGAGGCGCTCGGCGGCGGTGTCCCGCCTGCTGCGGACACTGTTGTCGACCTCGCGGGTGCGGTCGTCACGCCCGGCCTCGTCAACACGCACCACCACCTCTACCAGACGCTCACGCGCGCCCGGGCGCAGGAGGCGACCCTGTTCGAGTGGCTGCGCGAGCTCTACCCGGTGTGGGGGCAGATCGACGCGGAGGCCGAGTACGCGGCGGCCCGGACGGGCCTCGCGGAACTGGCGCTGTCGGGCTGCACGACCGTCTTCGACCACCACTACGTCTTCCCGCGCGGACGCGGCGGGCTGTGGGAGGCGGAGGTACAGGCAGCTCGCGAGCTCGGGGTACGGATCGTTGCCTCGCGCGGATCGATGGACCTCGGCCAGTCCGACGGCGGGCTGCCACCGGACTCGCTGGTCGAGCCGATCGACGAAGTGCTGGCGGAGACCGAGCGGCTCGCCGGGCTCCAGGACGACGACGGGCTGGTGCAGCTCGCCCTCGCTCCGTGCTCACCGTTCTCGGTGACGAAGGAGCTGATGGTCGAGTCGGCCGCGCTCGGCCGGCGGCTGGGATTGCGGCTGCACACGCACCTGGCCGAGACGGTCGAGGAGGCTGATTATTGCCGGCAGCTCTTCGACTGCACTCCTGTTCAATACCTCTCCGAGCTGGGCTGGGTGGCGGGCGACGTCTGGTGCGCGCACTGCGTGCACCTGTCTCCGGACGACATCGGCTCGTTCAGCCGCGCCGGGGTCGGGGTCGCGCATTGCCCGACCTCGAACCTGCGGCTGGGAGCGGGGGTGGCGCCGGTGCGTGCGCTGGTGGACGCGGGCGCGCAGGTCGGGCTCGGCGTGGACGGCTCCGCCTCGAACGAGCGCAGCGACCTCTTCTTCGAGGTGAAGCAGGCGCTCCTGGTCGCGCGCGGCCGCGGCGGGCCGCGCGCGATGACGGTCCGCGAGGCGCTGCGGCTGGGGACGCGCGGCGGCGCGGCCGTACTCGGCCGGGACGACATCGGACAGCTCGCGCCGGGCAGGCGGGCGGACATCGCGGTCTGGCGGACGGACGGCCTCGAGCTCGGGGGCGCCGAGACCGACCCGGTCGCGGGGCTGGTGCTGTCGGCGCCACACCGGGTCGACCGGCTCTACGTCGGCGGCGAGGAGGTCGTCCGCGACGGCCGCCTGGTTCGCGCGGACGAGGACGAGATCGCCCGCCAGCACCGGATCCAGTCGAAGCGACTCTCGTGACGTTTGCCACCCAGTCTCTGAGACTGGCGGTGCGCCAAGAGTGCGATTTCTTGTCCACAGCCGGGCGGAGCGAGAAGATGCCGACGTGATCTCGACCCACGTCCTCGACACCGAGCTGGGAGAGCCCGGCGCCGGCATCAAGGTGGGCCTCTTCCGCGGGCAGGAGCTGATCTCGCTCCAGGAGACGAACGAGGACGGGCGCATTCCGGACCTGGCCGAGGGACAGTCCCTTGGACCCGGCGAATACCGGCTCGTCTTCTATGTCGGGAGCGGCTTCTTCGAGAAGGTCGAGGCGACGGTCGTGCTCGAGCCCGGGCGCGACCGCTACCACGTCCCGCTCCTGCTCTCGCCCTACGCGTGCACGATCTACCGCGGCAGCTGAGCGAGGCCCGGCTCGCCGAGCTGTTCGAGGGCGACACAGCGCTCGTCCGCAAGCTCGCCGCGCGCGACCACCCGCTCGGCAGCGCCCGCGAGCTGATCGCGGCTTTGACCGAGGAGGAGAAGCTCGAGGCGCTGAACGCTCACCCGGCCGTCGGCGCGCGCACCGGCCTGTCGAGCCGCTCCTCGGCCGAGCAGGGCGACGACGCCGACCCGGAGATCCTCGCCGAGCTCGCCCGACTCAATGCCGAGTACGAGCGCCGGTTCGGCTTCCGCTTCGTCGTCTTCGTCAACCGTCGCCCGAAGGCCGAGATCCTCGAGGTGCTGCGCGGACGGATCGTTCGCACTCGAGCAGAGGAGCTGGACACCGCCGTGGAGGAGCTGGTCGCGATCGCGGAGGACCGGTGGCAGCACTCCTAGCGTCGTACACGACCGACTGGCTCGACCTCGTCTTCCGTTGGTTCCACGCCACCGCCGCGATCGTCTGGATCGGCACGTCGTTCTACTTCGTCGCGCTCGACAACCATCTGCGCGAGCCCGAACGCGAGCAGGACCGGGACGAGGGAGTCGGCGGCGAGTCCTGGGAGATCCACGGCGGCGGCTTCTACCGGATCCACAAGTTCCGGGTGACCCCGCCCCGTCTGCCCAGGCCGCTGCACTGGTACAAGTGGGAGGCCTACTGGACGTGGCTGTCCGGGTTCGCGCTCCTCTGCATCGTCTACTACTCGGACGCGCGGCTGCGCCTGATCGACCGGACCGTCTCCGACCTCGAGCCGTGGGAGGCGATCCTGATCTCGATCGCCCTGCTCGTCGCCGCCTGGCTCGTCTACGACCTCGTCTGCCGGCTGCTCGCAGACCGGCCCTGGCCCTTCGTGATCGTGCTCGTCGGCCTCGTGACCGCGACCGCCTACGGCGTCGGCGAGCTGTACGCGCCCCGCGCGGCGTATCTCCAGGTCGGCGCCATGCTCGGGACGATCATGGCCGCGAACGTCCTGTTCGTGATCATTCCCGGCCACCGGGAGCTGGTCCGCGCGAAGGAGGCCGGACGCGAGCCCGATCCGCGGCCGGGCATCCTCGCCAAGCAGCGCTCGGTGCACAACAACTACCTGACGCTGCCCGTCCTCTTCACGATGCTCGCCGGGCACTTCCCGTTCACGTACACGCACGACCACGCCTGGGCCGTGCTCGTCGCGCTGATGGCGGTCGGCGCCGCGATCCGCCACTACTTCAACCGCCGCCACGCCGGCGAGACGCTCTGGTGGATCCCGATCGGCTGCGCGTGCGCGGTCGCGGCGGTCGCGGTCTGGCTGCGCCCGCCCGACACGAGGCCGGCGGCAGGCACGGCCACCACCTCGTTCGCCCGCGCGCAGCAGATCGTGCAGACGCGTTGTGCCCCGTGCCACTCGATGCATCCGACCGAGCCAGGCTTCGACTCCCCACCGGCCGGCGTCGTGCTCGACACGCCCGCTCAGATCCACGCGGAGGCGTCCCGCATCAAGGCGGTCGCGGTCGTCTCCACCTTCATGCCGTTCAACGACGCGACGCACATGACGGATGCGGAGCGGGCGTCGCTCGGGCAGTGGATCGACGCAGGTGCGAAGATCGAGCGGTGATCACGATCTCCGTCGCCGGCTATGAGCTCACCGCGCGCCTCGAGGACGGGCTGTCCCCACGGACGGTCGCGTTCTTCCGCACGATGCTTCCGTACGAGAGCAAGCTGATCCAGGCGCGCTGGTCGGGCCAGGCGGCGTGGATTCCGATGGGCGACTTCGAGGTCGGCGACCTCGGCCCCGAGGATCCGACCAGCTACCCGGCGCCCGGTGAGCTGCTGCTCTACCCCGGCGGGGTCAGCGAGGTCGAGATCCTCTTCCCGTACGGCGACACGTGCTTCGCGAGCAAAGCCGGACAGCTCGCCGGGAACCACTTCGCCACCGTCGTGGACGGTCTCGAGCACCTGCAGGCGATCGGCGATCTCGTCGTGTGGAACGGTGCGCAGGACATCGTCTTCTCGGCCTGACCGAGAACCGGGGCGACCGAGGCGTCACCACGTGAGCCACCGGAGCGCGCGTATCCTCGGAGCATGTGGTCATGGATCATCACGTTCAGCCTCTACGCGCTCGGGATGAGCGTGCTGTGCCTGCTCGGCGGCGTCGGCGCCGCGGGCGAGGCGTTCCGCAAGTGGGGCGAGACCGCGGCGCGGAACCACCGGGCCACGTCGACCTCCTAACAGGCCGGATTCAGCCCAGCCGCGCGAGCGTCGCTCCGAGCACGTCGATCGCCAGCGCGACGTCCTCCTCGGAGGAAAGCTCGTCCGGCGAGTGCGAGACGCCCCCGTTCAGCGAACGCACGAACAGCATCCCGCTCGGCACTCCTGCCCGCGCGAGCACGCCCGCGTCGTGGCCTGCGCCCGAGGCCAGCTCGACCACGGGCAGGCCTCGCCCCGAGACCTCGGCGGCGAGCGCTTCCCGCACCACGGAGCTCATCGCGGTCGGCGGCACCGCGCCCGAGCCTTCGATCCCGGTCAGGGCGACGAGTGCAGCGAGGCGCTCGCCGTCCGGCGCGCGCAGGTCGACGGAGAAGCGAACCCGCCCCGGGATTACGTTCACGCCGCCCGGCTCGGCCTCGATCCGTCCGACCGTGAGCACGGCGCCGTCGATCGCCGCGGCCTCGTCGCGAAAGCGGAGCATCAGTTCCGCCGCCTTGACCAACGCGTCGTCGCGAGACGCCATCGGCGTCGTTCCCGCATGTCCCGCGGTGCCCTCGACCACCACCTCGCCGCGCACGTAGCCGACGATCGCCGTGACGATCCCGAGCGGCGCTCCTGCAGCGGCGAGTCGCGGGCCTTGCTCGATGTGCAGCTCGAGGAAGGAGGTGGGGAGCTCGCCGTGCGCCACGAACGCCTGTGACCCGGCGCATCCGCGCTCCTCGTCGCGAAACACGACGACGGTCCCGCGACCCGCGCGCTCGACCGCCTCGATCGCGGCGACCACGCCGAGTGCACCGTCGAACTTCCCACCTCGCGGCACGGTGTCGAGGTGGGAGCCCGTCCAGACGCCGGGTGCCGTGGCGGAGTGACCGAAGAGATTGCCCGCATCGTCCACGCGCGTCTCGAGACCGGCCTCCTCGAGCCAGACGCGCGCCAGCGCGTGCGCCTCGTCCTCCCCGGACGAGTAGCCGATGCGATTCGCACCAGGACCGCCACCGATCGCATAGAGCCTCTCGAGCCGCTCGAGCGCACGCACGCGGCAACGCTAGCGCCGTTCGGCCGTCGCCGGCTTCGGAGTACGCAAAACCGCACCGGAGGACGCTCAGCAGCCGGCCGTGACGCCCGCGGCTACCGGCCGTCGGGCTGGGCCTCTAGGAGGTCGGCGACCCGGATCTGCTCGGTCAGCAATCGTCTGAACCGGGCAGGTTCGCCGCCGACCCAGGCGTCGCACAGCTCGCGGCCGGCGGAGTAGGTGATCGTGTAGGCGCGCCAGGTCGGGTCGATGACGAAGCCGACGCTGTGCGCGGCCTCGTCCGCCGTCGACAGCGACCAGCGCTGCACGAAGGCCTCGGCCTCCTCGACCGAGGCGCCGTGCTCGTGGATCATCAGCGCGGCGTCGACCGTGACCCGCCGCAGGGCGCGCCGCGCCTCGGCGATCGCCTCTGACCGCTCGGCGTCGTAGCCGAGCCCGTGCCTGCCGAGCGCCGCGACGAGGCGCGCCCGAAGGTCGTCGTCGCGGACGAGGCTCGGGCCGGATTCGGCGATCCCCTCCTGCACGAGGGCGGCCGGGGTCGGGACCATCTGGATCGACTCCTCGATCAGTCCCCGGTCGCGGATCAGCAGCTGCTCCTTGACCGCGTGGTCGGTGTGGTGGCCCGGGTAGATCTCGTGCGCGGCCAGGTGAACGGCCTCGTGGCAGGTTGTCGGAACGTCGAGGTTGACCACGACGCGGCTGTGGAGGCCCCCGAGGTAGTAGTTGAACGCCCACCACGGCTCGCTCCGCACGGGCTCGACCACGGCCTCCTCGCCGGCCGGAAGGTCGACCAGGGCGCGCGTGGCCGAGCGCAGCTCTGCCGCGGCATCCTGCAGCGCCGGGACGAGGAGATCGTCGGGGATCGTGCAGCTGCGGCGCCAGGCCTGGTAGCGCTCCGGCAGCACCCCGTCGCCGGGCAGGAGCTCGTCCAGCCGCTCGTGGGCCTGCTCGTAGACGGCTGTCGCCTGCCGCACGGGCCGCACGCCGTAGCAGCGCTCTACCTCGTCGGAGTACGAGATCTCCTCCCCGGCCAGCGTGGTCGCGTAGGTGAGCAGACCGACCGCCTGGTCGTGCAGCCAGCCGTCGTCGAGGTCGGCGAGCAGCGCGTCGGCCTCTGCGGCCAGCGCCGCCGGCTCGATGATCGGCTCGGCGTCGACCCGCTCCTTCAGCTCCGGCGGGCCGTAGTACGCGTCCACGAGCCCGTCGACGTGCCGCCCGAGCCGCAACCCGAGCAGGATGTATGCCTCGGCCGGGCTAGCCACGCTCGAACAGGACGGCCTGCCCCTGGCCGACGCCGACGCACATGGTCGCCAGGCCGTAGCGGCCGCCGCGGCGGCGCAGCTCGTGGAGCAGGGTGACGACCAGCCGCGCGCCGCTCATTCCCAGCGGATGCCCGAGCGCGATCGCGCCGCCGTTCACGTTCACCCTGGCCGGGTCGAGGCCGAGCTCGCGGATCACGGCGAGACTCTGGGAGGCAAACGCTTCGTTCAGCTCGACCAGATCTATGTCGGCCGTGTCGATTCCGACACGGCCGAGTAGTTTGCGGACAGCCGGGATGGGGCCGATGCCCATCACCCTGGGATCGACGCCTGCAACAGCCGAACCCACGAATGCGCCGAGAGGTTCAGCCCCGAGCGCCTCCGCCCACTCCTCGCTCGCGATCACCAGCGCCGCCGCGCCGTCGTTGATCCCGCTCGAGTTGCCGGCAGTGACGCTTCCGTCCTGCTTGAACGCCGGCTTCAGGGACGCGAGCTTCTCGGCCGTCGTATCCGCACGCGGATGCTCGTCGGCCTCGAGCTCGCCGGCCGGGACAAGCTCGTCGGCGAAGCGGCCCGCCGCCGCGGCCTCTGCGTGCCGCTGCTGGGACGCCAGCGCGAACGCGTCCTGGTCCTCGCGCGACACGTGCCAGCGCTCGGCGACGTTCTCGCCGGTCTCGCCCATCGACTCGAGCGGGAACAGCTCCTCCATCCGCGGGTTGGGGAACCGCCAGCCCAGCGTCGTGTCCCAGATCGTCTGGTTGCCGCGCGGAAACGCCTTCTCCGGCTTGCCCAGCACGAGCGGCGCCCGGCTCATCGACTCGACTCCGCCGGCGACGAACAGGTCGCCGTCGCCCGCGATCACCGCGTGGCAGGCGCCGGTCACGGCCGCGAGCCCGGAGGCGCAGAGCCGGTTGACGGTCACGCCGGCCACCGACTCCGGCAGGCCCGCGAGCAGCGCCCCCATCCGAGCGACGTTGCGGTTGTCCTCGCCCGCCTGGTTGGCACAGCCGAACCAGACGTCCTCGATCTCGCCCGCCTCGACGCCGGCGCGTTCGACCGCGGCCGCCATCGCCGTCGCGGCGAGGTCGTCGGGCCGCACCTCCGCGAGCCCGCCGCCGTAGCGGCCGACCGGCGTGCGCACGGCGGAGAGGACGACGGCCCGCGACACGCGGCCAGTCTATGTCGCCGCGCTTGCCCGGACGGGGCAGGTCGATGCCCCGTCCGGGTGGTGGAAGCTCAGCGGCCGTAGCCGTACCCGCCCGAGGTGGTCGTGGTGGTCGTGGCGGCGGTGGTCGCAGCGCCGACGGTGGCGGCGTGCCAGACGCCGACGTCCTTGAAGCCCTCGCCCTTCACGTCGCCGCGCCTGGCGTCCTGCACGAACGTGTACAGCGGCTCGCCGCGGTAGGCGATTTGGAGCAGGCCGTTCGGCCGCCGCACCGTGCCCAGAGCCACGCGCCCCGTCGGCTTCGTTCCCTTGGGGACGAGCAGCGGATGCCAGAACGAGAGGCACGTCTTGTCGAGGCAGATGAAGTGCCCTTTCCGCTCGACGCTCAGGTGGTACAGCGTCCGGCCGCTCGAGCTGACGAGGATGGTCGCGTGCAGCCGCGCGCTGTGCGCGGTGCCCACCATCGGCTTCGCGGCAGCTCCGGCGACGCCCGCGAGGACCGCCGACAGGGCCGCAAGCAGCGCCGCGGTCCAGGCAGCTGCACGCCTCATGGTCGTGCTCATCAGGTGCTCCTTTCGAATCGACCCCTGCCATGGAGGGGTACGCGCCGCGCCGCGGCACGGATTGGCTCAGCTGACGAAGTCGACCCTGACCGGCGACTCGAAGGCGCCGATCGCCTCGCCCCGGCGCATCAGCTCCCGCACCGCCTCGCGACCTTCCTCGCCGTAGTCCTGCGTCAACTCGTTCACGTACATGGCGACGAAGCGGTCGCCGAGCTCCGAGTCCAGCCCGCGGCCGAACCGAAGCGCGTACTGCATCGCCTCGCGGCGGTTGGCGAGGCCGGCCGAGATCGAGTCGGCGAGCACCTCGGAGAGATCGTGGAGCCGCTCGTCGCCGAGATCGCGCCGCGCCACGTTCGCCCCGAGCGGGAGCGGGAGCCCCGTCTCCAGCAGCCACCACTCGCCGAGGTCGACCACTTTCTGCAGACCCTCGGCCTCGTAGGTGAGCTGGCCCTCGTGGATCAGCAGCCCGGCCTGGGCCGCGCCCGACTTGACCTCGTCGAGGATCTCGTCGAACGGGGCGGCCCGGTACGAGAAGTCGCCGAGCACCATCCGCAGGACGAGGAACGCCGTCGTCATCGCCCCCGGCACGACGATCTCGACCGCACCGAGCTCGTCCCGGCTCAGCGGGTCGCGGGCGACGACGATCGGCCCGTACCCGGAGCCCATGCTCGCCCCGTGCGGCAGCAGGGCGTATCGGTCCTGGACGAAGGGATACGTGTGCAGCGAGATCGCCGTCACCTCGAGCCGCCCCTCGAGCGCCCACTCGTTCAGCGTCTGGATGTCCTGCGGGACTTGCTCGAACTCGAAGCCTCGCGTGTCGATCCGGTGCTCTGCGAGCGCCCAGAACATGAAGGCGTCGTCGGGATCGGAGCTGTGCCCGAGGCGAATCAGCATGGCCGCGGAGGCTAGCGGACGGCCGCGGCCAGCCCGTCGACAAGCAGCGGGGCGATCTCCCCGAGCCGCCCGAGTGCGTCCTCGATCCGCCACCGCGAGCGGTCGGAGTCGGCGGGACGGTTGGAGATCGTCCGCACCTCGACCGCCGGCACGCCGGCGAGCTCGGCCGCCCGGAGCACGGAGAAGCCCTCCATCGCCTCGACCTCGCACTCGCCGCCGCCGCCGACCCGCGCGCAGCTCGTGATCGGCAGGAGGCGCGCCTCCGGCACGGCGCGCCGCGCCGCCTCGACGAGCTCGCGGCTGGGGTGGGCGCGCTCCACCCTGGGCACCAGCGACGCCGGGTCGACGATGTCGGCGTAGAACGCCTCCGTCCCGATCACGACCGACAGCGGCTCGAGCTTGGGCGCACCCGCGATGCCGACGTGGAGCACGGCGTCGGGTTGCAGCTCGGCCAGCGCCATCGCCGTCCGGACACCCGACTCCGCAGGCCCGATGCCGCAGCACAGAGCATCGACTGCGCCGGTCGCCGCGAGCTCCTTCTCCGTCGCCGCGACGACGAGGATCACGGGCTGGAAGCGTCGCCGGCGAAGCCGGCGACGCCCGGCTGGGGAAACCGTTCGCCCTTCGGGCTCACCGGCGCCCGAAGAACCAGCGCTCGAGCGGGCCGAGCACCTCGCTGCGGCGGAACGGCGCCTGCCGGGCCTCGTTGCCGTCGCCCTCGGCCACGCTGACGTCGTCCTCGAGCGCCTCGTTGGCCGCGTCGAGGGCGTCCTGGAGCTCGTAGCCCTCGAAGAGGTAGTCGTCCTGACGTGGCTCGCCGCTCGTTCGCAGCTGCGGGTTGACGGCGCGGCCGACCGCCCAGACGCCGCCCTCTTTGCGCTCGATCCAGATCTCGACGCGCTCGTCCACCCCGGCATCGTCGCGTCCCTCGATCACGCGCTGGGCGAAGCGTCCTGCGTCCGTCTTTCTGCGCAACGGGGCAAGGATACAATCGACCCGGTGGGGGCAATCAGCCGGTTCTTTCGCAGCGTCTTCTCGTTCCTCGGGACTCGCTCGAGCCAGGAGGATCGCGTCGCCGCCTACGTGATCCGCGAGCACGACCGCGGCCGGTCGCTGAACGACATCCTCGACGACCCGTACGTTCGCAACCGCTGCTCCCAGTCCGAGGTCGCCCGCGTGCTCGACCGGCCGGACCTCCTGAAGGCGATCGGCGACGACCTGGCGAAGTCGGCCAAGGCCGGCCTCTCGGCCGGCTAAGCCTCGGCCTCGGCGAGCTCCACAACGCGCGCGGCGGCCGCGAGGTCCCACGCCGCCAGCCCGTTCGACTTGAAGAGGACGATGTCGTCGTCGGCCTGGCGCCCGGGCAGCTCGCCCGCAACCACCTCCTGGAGCTCGTGCACCTCGAGCCAGTCGAGCACGCCCTGACCGACCGGCTCGATCAGGTCGCCGGACTCGATCTTCGCGTCGGCCAGCGAATCGCAGCAGACGAACGCCGCCCGCTCGAGCAGGGCGTTGTCGAGCTCCCGCGCCCGGGGGTGGTTGGCCCCCGCCGCGCAGACCAGCGCGCCGGGCTGGAGCCACTCGCCGCGCAGCACGGGGTCGCGTGAGTTCGTGATCGTGACGACCACGTCGGCGGCGGCTGCGTCGCGATGGCTCCCGGCGGCCTCGGCGCCGACCTCCTCGCAGAACTCGGCGAGCCGCTCGGGCGTCCGGCAGTACGCGATCGTCTCCTCGATGCCCGGCAGCGCCTCGCGGATGCACGCGACCTGCGTCCGGGCCTGGAGGCCGCAGCCGATCAGGCCCAGCGTCCGCGCACCGGGCCTCGCCAGGTGCCTCGCCGCCACTGCGCTCGCGGAGCCGGTGCGGAGTTGCCCGAGCCGGTCGGCCTCGATCAGCGCGCGCAGCTCACCGCGCTCGAAGAGCACGACGACGAACCGGACGCCCTCCGTCCCCGCCGAATAGGTCTTCACGCAGGCGAAGCCGCGGTCTCTGTCCACCGCCGCCATCACGGCCAGGAACCCGCCGTCGAGCCCGACCCGGTAGCGCGGGACGTTCTCGATCGTCCCCGCGTGCAGCCGCAGGAACGAGTCCTCGACCGCCGCGATCGCGTCCGCCGGCCCGAGCAGCCGGTCGACGTCGGCTTCTGTCAGCGAGAGAGGCAGAGCCTCGAGTCTAGAGAGCTACTGCTTCGGGATGATGCTGATCTTGCCGCTCGTCTCCAGCACCGCCCACGCAATCTGGTCGAGCGAGGCCACCTGCTGCAGCCGGGCCGCGACCATCACCTCCTCGACCGTGATCCGCTCCCGGTTCATGTTCTTCTCGATCGCGTTGCCGTCCTGGACGACGACGATCGGCTCGCCGTCGAGCGCCGGCCGCAAGCGCGGGAACCGGAAGCTGAGGTAGGAGACCAGGATCTGGAGGATCGCGAAGGTGCCGATCACGATCAGCGCGCCGGTGACCGAGTAGTCGTCCTGGGTGAGGCCCTGCTGGATCGCGTCGCCGATCACGATCAGCAGGATCAGGTCGAACGGCTCCATCGACGAGAGCTCCCGACGCCCGATGATCCGCGTCAGCAGGTAGACGAAGCAGAAGAGCGCGACTGCGCGGATCGCGAGGTCCATTACGGGAAGACGGTCACGCGCCGATGGATGGCGGTCAGCAGGGTCTCGCCGTCGTAGAGGCGGACGTTCTGGGGACGCCGCCCGACGTCGGTCGGGTTGACCTGGAACTGCATGAACAGGATGTAGCGCCGGCCTGCGGGCACGTGGCCCAGGTCGAGCACGAGCTTGCCGTCGCGCGAGCCCTCTCCGACCGGTGAGGGCTCGACCGTGTTCACCGTCATCCCCTCGAGCCAGCCCTTGTCGAGCTCGAGGCGGGCGTTCTTCAGGTCGCGGTGCGCGGCGACCGTGAACCGCGCCTCCCAGAGCAGGCCGCCGCGCAGCTGCGCCGGCGCGTACAGCTCCAGATCCGCGTTGGCCGCCTGCGCGGTGGCGAGGTGCGGGCGCTGCCCGAACAGGTTGAAGAGCGCGAGCAGCGGCACCAGCCCGACGAGGACGATCAGCGTGCGCCGGACCCACGCGTGGTTCCGCCGGCCCTGCAGGTCACGGTGCCGCTTGAGGACGATGCCGTCGGGGATCGCGGCCATCGCGGGACAGTTCCCCGAACGGCCGGGATTGAAGCGTTGTCAGGACCGCGATCGGACCACGGTCACACGGCGGCCGTCCCCAGCGGGGCGCCCTCGCTCCGTCCACGCGCCCGCACGTTCCCGATCAGCACGACCGCGCACGCGGCGCCGGCGAAGCAGACAAGGAGCACCGCGCAGCGCCAGAACACGCCGCCGTAGCCCAGCTTGTCCACGTCGACGAACGGATAGGGGTACCAGCCCGTGTCCGCGCCGCGCACGAGCGTGTACGCGAGCCAGGCGGCCGGATATCCGAGCCAGGCGGCCGCCGCCCACGGCGATAGACGATGCCGCGGCGGGTCGAGCAGCCAGTCGGCGACGAGCACGATCGGAGTCAGCTTGTGGAGGACGAAGTCCGCCCACGGAACCGTCGTCTGCAGATCCTCCTGCAGCCCCGAGAGCAGCAGAGCGAAGACGACGCCGGTGATCGCGATGTAGAGCGTCACGCCGCCCCGCGCAGCGTCGAACAGCCGCGTTCGCTCCCGGCGACGGACGATCGCCGTGAGCGCGAGCATCGCCGCCGCCAGGATGTTGCTCTGGATGGTGAAGAAGCTGAAGAAGTTCCCGGCGGTGAAGGTCGGCCGGTTCGTGCTGGCGGCGAACTGGTAGGACATCGCGCTGACCGCGGCGGCGGCGAACGCGAGCCGGGCGAGGTTCACCACGAGGTTCCGGGCCGGCATGGCGGGATCCTGCTACACGGAGCCGGGATCAGTCGGGCTGGATGACCTCGGCGCCGGCGAACACGCCGACCCGGCCGGCGTTCCCGACGAGCTCGTTGTCGGCGAGCTCCGCCTCGGCCTTGTAGTCGCTGACGATCCCGTAGCCCGCCTGGCGCTCGACGCCCGGGGCGGTGCGGTCCGGCTTTGTGCCCGAGACGTGGTTGTCCTCGATCATG
Source organism: uncultured Actinomycetes bacterium (assembly GCA_963841405.1). Lineage (GTDB taxonomy): Bacteria > Actinomycetota > Thermoleophilia > Gaiellales > Gaiellaceae > DATBLE01. Next base: position 424,392 of record CAWJCM010000007.1, read on the forward strand.
CACATGGACTGGTCGACGCACGCGATGCCCGCGCCGACGGCCCCCGCGACCTCGTTTCCGGCGACCATCCCCATCGACATCTCGGTCATCGCGATCGCCTGATAGGAGGTGGTGCTGACCCGGTTGCCGTGGATGTCGGCCTCGGCCGAGTCGACCACGATTCCCTGCCCGCCGCCGACCACGGTACAGCCCTCGATCATGCTCGTCCCCATGCCCGCGGAGAAGGAGAGGTCGATCCCCTGGGTCCGGCCGCCGGGCGAATCGACTCGGCAGTCCTTGATGTGCACCGTGCTCTGGCGGACGTGGATTCCGTCCTCACCGGCCCCGACCACTCGCACGTCGTCCAGCAGGACGTTCCGCGCCTGGTCGACTTCGATGCCGTACTCACCCCCGAGGGTGGCGACGTTGCGGACGACGACGTCGCTGGCCTTGACGACGATCCCGCCGCGGACGATCGCGCCGCGCTCCCCGACGAGGTGCTGTCGCTTCGTGATCACGATCGGGCCCTGGTGGATGCCGGCTGAAAGGTGGACGACAGGCGGGCGCGTCGACCAGGCGTACGCGCCGGCGGTCCCGAAGAGTACGAGCACGCCGGCGACGACGGCGCCGCCGAGCCGGCCGAGCTCACCGCCGTCGTCCGCGTAGGAGAGCCGCAGCAGCGGGAAGCCGGCGTGCGCGAGCGCCTGGGCGAGGATCCACGATCCGGCGTAGAAGGCGAGCGCCGGCAGGAGCGCCGCGCCCAGCTCCAGGATCCGTGCGAGCGCCAGCACCACCGCCAGCTCGAGCAGGCCGAGCGGGACCGCAGCCCAGCCCGGCTGGTAGTCGAGCGCCCGGTCGTAGACGAGGTCGAGTGCCAGCCCGACGCCGAGCATCAGCCCGGCGAGCTCCAGCGGCCACCACGCCGGCAGCGCCGCCGACAGCACGCAGGCGACGAGCAGCGGCACGAGCGCCGCCGCCAGCCGTGACTGGAGCCGGCCGCTCAGCGTGTACGCCATCGCCTCACCCGTCGCAGGAAGCCGCGCGCCGCGGACTTCATCCCGACCACCGTGTCTGCACCGGGGTGCGCCCACTGCGCGCAGGCCCCCGCGAGCGCGAGCGTCCGCCCGTCGTCGGTGAGCGCCGGGACCGTGGAGTCGTCGTCGAGGACGATCCAGCCATCTGCGATCTCGACGCCGAACTCACGTACGACCCTGGCGAGGAGCGGATCGGCCTCGAAGCCCCGCCGGAAGCCGGTCGCGCAGATCACCTGCGGAGCGCCGTTGAGCCCGGACTCCACGCGGAAGCGCCCCTCGGAGACGGCGGTCCCGATCGGCTCGTCCCACTCCGGGCCGGCCGGATACGAGGGCGCGACGAAGGCGCGCAGCAGCGCGACTCGCTCCTCCCGACCCGTCCGGTGGAAGCCGCTCAGGCCCCGCTTCGTGAAGTAGCGCCGCTCGACGTTCAACGGCCGCCGCGCCGGCTCGCGCCGCCGCACCGAGACGACACTGGCCCCGGCCGCGAGCGCGTTCAGCCACTCGGTCGCCGCGGCCATCCCGGCGCCGACCACCGCGACCTCGTCCGCGTACTCGTGCGGCTGGTAGGCGTGGACGACGCGCGGATCGTCCTCGAGCCCGGGCGGAAAGGCAAGACCGGCATGACCCGGCGCCAGCAGCAGGTGGCGGAAGACACCCAGGTCGTCGAGCTCGAAACCTCCCTCGACAACGTGCACGCGCTCGATTCGCCGCCGGCGGAAGCTCTCGTCCCAGCCGGTCGCCACCCGTGTCTCCGCGACATGGTCGAGAAACTCCTCGACCGTCGGCCGGTAGCGGTCGCGCACCGAGTCGACGAGCGGCCGGATGCTCCCGGTCCGCAGCGCCGAGCGGACGGCCAGGCCAGGGAACGAACGCGCCAGGCAGTGGCCGTCGCTCTCGGAGCGCATGCGCTGCTGCCTGATCGCGGCGGCGTGCGCGCGGAAGGACGAAGCGGGGTCCGGATCGGTCCCGAAGACGGCGATCTCCTCCGGCTCCAGCCCGCCGAACCGGAGCGTCGTGTATGTGACGAAGCCGCCGAGACCGCCCCCGACGATCGCGCAGATCGGGGTCATTTCACCGACCCTGCGAGCAGTCCCTGGACGAAGTAGCGCTGGAACGCGAAGAAGACGGCGAGCGGGATCGCCAGCGAGATGAACGCCGCGGGCCCGATGATGTCGATGTTCGCGCTGAACGAGCGGAGCTGCGTGAAGATCGCCACCGTGATCGGCTTCGTGTCGCCGCCAAAGACCAGGGCCACGAGCAGGTCGTTCCAGGTCCAGAGGAACTGGAAGATCGCCAGCGACGCGATCGCGGGCAGCCCGAGTGGGAGGATCAGCCGGACGAAGATCCGCAGCTCCGACGCCCCGTCGATCCGCGCAGACTCGAAGATGTCCCTCGGGATCCCGATGAAGAAGTTGCGGAGCAGGAAGATCGCGAACGGCAGCGCGAACGCCGTGTGGAAGAGGATCAGCCCGAAGACGTTCCCGTACAGGCCGAGGTGGCTGTACAGCTTGAACATCGGGATCAGCGCCATCTGCAGCGGGACGACGAGCATTGCGATCACGCCGATGAAGATCCAGTCGCGGCCCGGGAAGTCGAGCCACGCGAACGCGTAGCCGGCGAGCGCGGCGACGAGGATGGGGATGACTGTTCCGCCGACCGCGATCTCCAGCGTCACGAGCAGCGCGTGCATGATCTCGTGGTTGCGGAAGATCTGGTCGTAGTTCTGCCACGTGGTGAGGCTCGGCTTCGAGAAGACCTGCCACCAGCCGGCCTGGTCGAAGTGGCTCGCGGGCAGCATCGACGTGATGAAGAGGCCCAGCGTCGGGACGAGCCAGAGGAGGCCGACCACGACCAGGAAGATCTGGACCGGCAGCTTGCCGAGGACCCGCAGGATCCTCGCGGCGAGGCTCTCCTCGACCACGGGTGCCGGGGCGGCGGGCTCGACAGTCGCCACTACGCATCCCTCCTGAACCGGCGGATGTTGAGCAGGAGCACGGGGATGACGAGGATGAACAGGAAGACCGCGATCGCCGAGCCCAGCCCGAAGTCGCTCTCCGTGAACGCGGTGCGCCACATCGCCAGCGCGATCACGTTCGCCTCCGCCTGCGACGACTCGGGCGCGACCGAAAGCACGATGTCGAAGACCTTCAGGACGTTGATCACCATCGTGATGAAGACGACGGTGAGGACCGGGGCCAGCAGCGGAACGGTCACGCGGCGGAAGACCTGCCACTCGCTGGCGCCGTCCGTACGGGCCGCCTCGAGCGTGTCGCGTGGGATGGCGGCCAGGCCGGCCGCGATCACCACCATCGCGAAGCCCGCCCAGACCCAGACGTAGGCGATGATGATCGAGGGCGTGATCAGCTTCGAGCCGAGCCAGGAAACCCCGCCGAACGGTTTCCTGAATGTGGAGGCGTCGATCCCCGCCCGGTAGGTACCCGGCTCCAGGTCGGTTAAGGAGAAGCTGCCGTTGTCCTCCGTCGTCGCCGAGGCGACCTTCTTGCCGGAGTCGTCGCGGAGGAAGACCTTGACGTTCGGCAGCCCGAGCTCGCCGGTCTCGACCTTGCCCGGGACACCGCCGCCCGGCTTGAAGTCGCGCCAGACGACGCCCGTAATCGCCCCCGAGGCCGGCTTCGGGGCGACCGCCTGCCGCGCGCCCGAGGGCACCTGCTCCGGCGGGATGCCGGTCAGCCCGAGCAAAGCGACGCTCTTACCCGGCTGGAGCGGCGTCTTCAGGACGATCCCCTGCGAGGGGCTGCCTGTCTCACTCGGCGTAGAGGTGAGCGCGTCGGACAAGGGCCCCGGCGGGCTGAAGGCATCGTGAACGCTGCCGACCACCGCGTTCACGGCGCCGATCCCCGGCTCCTGGCGGTCCATGATCCGCCAGATCACACCGGCGGCGAAGAGCGAGATCGCCATCGGCATGAACACCGCGGTCTTGAACGCCAGCGACCAGCTGACCTTCTCGATCATCACCGCGAAGACGAGCCCGATCGCGGTGATCGTCGCCGGCACGACCGCCACCCAGATCGCGTTGTTCTTGATCGCGGTCGTGACCGCCGGCGTCGTGAACAGCGCCTTGTAGTTGTCGATCCCGACGAAGTCGCCGTCCGACTTGCCGTAGAAGCTGCGGAAGATCGTGTAGACCGCCGGGTAGACGATCCACACCCCGAGCAGGATGAAGGCAGGGGCGAGGAAGGCTGCCGTGACGGCGTACCGGCGGAGCCCGAACCAGGCGTCCGGCGGAGCCCCCTGCTCGTCGGCAGAGGGCTCCGCCCGGATGGTCGCCTCGGTCACCGTGCTACTTGAACGCCTTCGCCGCGGACGACTCGAGCGCCGACGCAGTTCCGTTGATGTTCTTCGGACTCTTGAGGAAGTCCTGGAGGATCTTCCACTCGCCTTGCCCCGTCGTCGCCCCGAAGGCTGCAGGCTCGAGGTCGGACAGGTCGAACCGCGAGACCTTGGCTGCGACCAGCGCCGCCGCCGAGCGGCGCGTGAGCGCGTCGCTGTAGGCGCTGAGCGGGACCTTCTTGTTCGGTGAGGTGAACCCGCCGCGCTTCGCCCAGATGGTGGACGCCTCGGGTGTCGCGAGGTAGGTGATGAACGCTCGTGCTGCCGGGCTGTCCTTGAACATCACGACCGTGTCGCCGCCCGTCACGACCGACGGCGGCGACCCGTTGATCGAGGGGAACGGGAACATGTTGTAGTCGACGAACGGCTTCAGGCCCTTGGTCGTGGCGACACCGGGGACGAAATCGCCCTCGATCACCATCGCCGCCTTCGGGGACTTCGTGAGGACCTGGTCGACCGACTGCGGAAAGCCCGTCTGCAGCGCACCGGCCGAGCCGCCCGGGATGTTCGACGTGTCGCCAAGGATCTGGCCCATCAGCGTCAACGCCTTCTTCACGGACGGATCCGTCCACTTGATCTTGTGGTCGGTGAGCTGATCGTACTTCGCCGGGCCGGCCGTGCGGAGGTAGATGTTCTCGAACAGGTCGGTGAGCGTCCAGCCCTCTGCGCCCCCGATCGCGTACGCCGGGAGACCCGAGCCGCGGATCGTCTTCGCAGCCGCGATCAGCTGCGGCCACGTCTTCGGCGGGTTCACGCCGGCGTTCTTGAACGCCTTGACGTTGTACCAGACGGTCGATTTGTTGGCCGCCTTGAAGAACAGGCCGTAGAGCTTGCCCTTCACCGACCCGAGCGCGATCCCGTTCGGGCCGTAGTTGGCCCGGATCACGCCCTGCGCGAAGGTCAGCGGCTTCAGCTGTCCCTTCTGGGCGAACTCGCGTACCAGCGATGGCTGGCCGACGGCGGCGACGTCCGGCGGCTTGCCGCCCGCAAGCCTCGTCTGCAGGACGGTCGGCGTGTTGTTTCCCGCCGAGGTGTAGTTGACCGTGACGCCCGGGAACTTCTTGTGGAAGCCGGCGATCACGGCCTGGATGGACTGCTGCTCGGTCGCGGTCCAGATCCCGATCATCGAGACTTTGCCGGAGACAGCCTGGTGCCCTGCCCCGGCGCCGCCGACGCTGAAGGCGGCGACGAGCGCTGCCACGAGCGCGGCGAGCGCGAACGCTGACACGCGGTACCTCATGCCGTAGCTCCTTTCTCCTTGGTTTGTCCTTCGTAGATGCCGAGCCCGCTGTGCGGGTCGAAGAAGTGCAGCGAGCGGGTGTCGACCACGACCTCGGCCGTCTCCCCCTCGCGGACGCCCGACCGGGCGCCGAAGCGGCCGATCATCGTCGTGTGGACCGTCTCCTTGGTGGCCTGCTGGACGGCGACGGCGTCCGTGTCCTCGGCGAGCTCGCGAACGTCCTCGGTCATCGCCGCGGTCGCGTCGATGGCGAAGTGCACCATGATCTCGGAGCCGAGCGCTTCACGCAGCGAGACGGCGCCGCGCAGCCGCCGGTCGGCGGGCGCGTCCGGCTCCAGTGCCGCGTCCTCGAGATCCTCGGGGCGGATACCGACGATCACGTCGCGTCCGGCGTACTCCGCCAGGGCCGGATGCGCCGCGACGGTCTCCTCGTCGAGCGCGAGCGTGGACGATCCGGCCGAGACCGCGTAGCTGCCGTTTCGCCGTTCGAGCGTCGCCTCGAGCATGTTCATCGCGGGCGAGCCGATGAACCCGCCGACGAACAGGTTGACCGGCCGGTCGTAGAGGGTCTGCGGGTCGTCCACCTGCTGGAGCTCGCCCTTGCGCATCACGGCAACGCGGTCGCCCATCGTCATCGCCTCGATCTGGTCGTGCGTCACGTAGATCGTGGTCACGCCGAGGTCGCGCTGGATGCCTGCGATCTCGGCGCGCATCTGGACTCGGAGCTTGGCGTCGAGGTTCGAGAGCGGCTCGTCCATCAGGAAGGCCTGCGGCTCCCGGACGATCGCGCGACCCATCGCGACGCGCTGACGCTGCCCACCGGAGAGGGCGCGCGGCTTGCGCTTCAGGAACGGCTCGAGGTCGAGGATCCGCGCGGCGTTCTGGACGCGGCGCTCGATCTCGTCCTTGGGCACCTTCTTGACGCGCAGCCCGAAGGCGATGTTCTCGTAGACCGAGAGGTGCGGGTACAAGGCGTAGCTCTGGAAGACCATGGCGATGTCGCGGTCGCGCGAGGGGACGTGGTTGACCACCCGCTCGCCGATCCGGATGACGCCTTCGCTGATCGCCTCGAGGCCGGCCAGCATCCGCAGGGCCGTCGTCTTTCCGCATCCGGAAGGGCCGACGAGCACCATGAACTGCGCGTCGGGAACGTCCAGCCGGAGGTCCGAGACGGCCCGCGTGCCGTCGGGGTAGATCTTGCTTGCGCGCTCGAACGCGACGCTAGCCACAGATCCGATCGACGCCCAGCCCGTCGAGTCCGGTCATCCAGGGGAGATTATCTCCCCCGAGCCGCCGCCATGAAGGGTCGTCAGGAATGGGCGCGGATCCAGCCCGTGATCAGCGCCCGCGCCGAGGCCGCATACGGCGCGTCCTCGACGATGCCCCAGCCGTGCCAGCCGCCCGGATAGAGGGCGGTACGCTTGTCCTTCGCCGCCGCCTTTCGCAGCAACGCGAGCGCGTCCTTCACCGGCAGGTAACGGTCGTGACGCGTCCCGACGATCAGCAGCGGCACGTGGAGTCGGGGCGCCGAGAGCAGCGGGTTCGCGTGGTTGCTGGGCAGGTACGTCTCTCCCGACAGGCTGACGACACCGTCCACGCGCAGCTTCGGCGCGTAGGTCAGCGACAGGGCGCCGCCGTACGACGCACCGAGCAGGAAGACGCGCTTGGCGCCGTCTGCGTGCGCGCGGGCCACCGTGGCAGCCAGGTCCCGGTCATAGGCACGGTAAGGCACGCGGGGCGGCACTCTCGAGTGACCGAACCCGCGGAGATCGAACGCCAGCACGCGGAACCCGGCCGCGGTCAGGGCCGGGATGTACGGCAGCCAGCCGCAGAGGCTCGCGGGCGACTCGTGCACGAGCACAACGGCGGTCGAGCCGGCACCCGCGTCGAGGGCGTAGAGGTCGACGCCGTCGGCAGTGCGGACGTAGGTGGGCTGCGCGACAATCCCGGGGGCGTCGCCACAGGTGGAGGAGAGCGGCGGTGCGCTTTCGGCGCCTGCGGCCGACACGCCGGCGGCCAGCGCAGCAGCGGTGAGCCCGACGACGGAGCCGCCGACGAGCCTTCGCCTGTATTCCCCCCAACGATGTGACACGAGGATCTGTGGAGCTGAGACGACACCGCGAGACGAGAGTTGGAGTGTCTCCGCACTTCCCGAGAGTGCGCCCGGCACGATTCGAACGTGCGACCTCTGCCTCCGCAGGGCAGCGCTCTATCCCCTGAGCTACGGGCGCTCGCGCCGGTCAGTGTAGCCGGGCGGGTGCGCCCGCGACGCTGAGCATCGCGTCCTCGGGGACCTCCACGCGCAGGTACCCGAGCGCCAGCCCCGGCACCGCGCTCGTCACCCGGCCGACCGCCTTTCCCGCGACGACGATCTCGTCGCCGGGCTCTGCCACCTCGACCTCGAGCACCCGGAGACGCCGGTTCACGTGCCCCCGGTGACGGAGGCGCGCGATCGGCTCCTGGCCCGGATAGCAGCCCTTCGTGAACGAGATGTGGCTCTCGTCGAGCCCCGCCTCGGCGGGAAGCATGGAGCCGTCCAGCTCCTTGCCCCAGGCGGGCACGCCCGCCGCGATCCGGGCGCGTTCCAGCTCCTCGGCCTTAACAGTGCCTGGCACCGCAAAGTCCAGGACTTCGACCGTGCCCGGGATCTCGCCCGGCAGCCCCTCGGCGTCGCCGAAGACGACCGTCGAGACGTGCTCCTCGAGCTCGATCTCGCACTCCGCGGCGAACCGGGTTCGGAGCAGCGTCGCCCGCACGACCTCGCCGAGCTCGGGCTCGGTCAGCAACAGGAAGTCCTCCGGCCCGCGCCGCCACAGCCGCAGCGGCGCGAGCAGCCGCCCCTTCGGCGTGAGCAGCAGCGCGGGGACGACTTCGCCCGCGGTGACGTCGTTCGAGAGCATGCGCTGGAGGTAGTCCTCCGCGCCCGGGCCGGCGACCCGGACGTACGAACGGGGCCGAACTGCGGCCCGAACCGAAATGCTTTGCACGGTCGTTAGTCTAGGCAGTGTGCCCCTGTTCAGATCGAAGGCCGAGGCCAAGGTCGCCGAGGCCGGCTACGACCCCGCGCGCCTACCGCCGGGCCAGTACCTGACCGAGAAATGGCCGGTGCTCCATGCCGGTTCGGTGCCGTCAGTCGACCGCGCCACATGGAGCCTGACCGTGTCTGGCGAGGTCGAGAATCCGCTGACGCTGACGTGGGAGCAGCTGCTCGAGCTGCCGAGCCGCGAGGTCGTCGTCGACATCCACTGCGTCACCCGCTGGAGCCGCTTCGATACGACCTTCAGAGGCGTCCACTGGAGCGAGCTCGCCAGGCTGGCCGGGCCGAGGCCGAGCGGACGCTTCGTCGTCGCGCGCGCCGAGCAGGGCTTCACGGCCAACCTTCCGCTCGAGGCGATCGAGGACGAGAATGCGCTGATCACGTACGAGGCCGATGGCGAGCCGCTCACGCCGGACCACGGCGGACCCGTCCGCCTGATGGTGCCGTCACGCTACTTCTGGAAGAGCGCGAAGTGGCTGACGGGGCTCGAGCTCCTCGACCACGACGAGCAGGGGTTCTGGGAGCGCTACGGCTACCACAACGACGCCGATTACTGGAAGGAACAGCGCTACTCGTTCTGACCGGGTGCCGCCGCGAGTTCCGCCGTGACTCGCCGGGCGCGGAGCGGACCCACCGGCGTCGGTATGAACCGGCCGGGGCGCCACGAACACCCGGCACCCAGCGGCGGATCCTCGCGCACTAAGGTCCGCGCCGTCCGGAGCCGATAGAGAAACCGTTCCACTCCCTCACCTCCAAAGCGAAAGGGCCGCACGCGCGGCCCTTTCGCTTACCAACCTCCGCCGGCCCGATTCCTCAGAGCCGACGATCCCGCTCGCAAGGAGCGGGCACGCGGGTCCCTACATCATCCCGTCCATGCCGCCGGGCATGCCGGCCGGCATCGCGGGCTGCTTCTCGGGAGCCTCGGCGACGATCGCCTCGGTGGTCAGGATGTTCTTCGCGATCGACGCGGCGTTCTGCAGCGCCGAGCGTGTGACCATGGTCGGGTCGATGATCCCGGACTTGACGAGATCCTCGAGCTCACCCGAGTCGACGTTCAGGCCCTGGCCCTTCGGCGCCGAGCGCACCTGCTGGACGACGACCGAGCCCTCGAGCCCCGCGTTGAACGCGAGCTGGCGAACCGGCTCCTCGAGCGCACGCACGATGATCTGCGCGCCCGTCTTCTCGTCGCCGTCGAGCTTGTCCACGCTGCTCTTGACCGCTTCGCCCGCATTCAGCAGCGCGACGCCGCCGCCGGGCACGATGCCCTCCTCGAGGGCCGCGCGGGTGGCCTGCAGCGCGTCCTCGACGCGATGCTTCTTCTCCTTCATCTCGGTCTCGGTAGCAGCGCCGACCTTGACCACAGCGACGCCGCCGGCCAGCTTGGCCAGCCGCTCCTGCAGCTTCTCGCGGTCGAAGTCGGAGTCGGTGTTCTCGATCTCGGCCTTGAGCTGCTTGATCCGGGCCTTGATCCCGTCCGACTCGCCTGCACCGTCGATGATCGTGGTCGTGTCCTTGTCGACGACGACCTTGCGGGCCTTGCCGAGCTGCGAGAGCTTCGTGTTCTCGAGCTTGAGGCCCATCTCCTCTGTGATCACCTCGGCGCCCGAGAGGATCGCGATGTCCTCGAGCATCCGCTTGCGGCGATCGCCGAAGCCCGGCGCCTTGACGGCGACGGCAGTGAACGTGCCGCGCAGCTTGTTGACGACGATCGTCGCGAGCGACTCGCCCTCGACGTCCTCCGCCACGATCAGCAGCGGGCGGCCCGCCTGGATCACCTGCTCGAGCACCGGCAGGACGTCCTTGACCGCACCGATCTTCTGGTTCGCGACCAGGATGTACGGGTCGTCGAGCACGGCCTCCATGCGCTCGGCGTCGGTGATCATGTACGGCGACAGGTAGCCCTTGTCGAACTGCATGCCCTCCGTGAACTCGAGCTCGAGGCCGAACGTCTGGCCCTCCTCGACGTTCACGACACCGTCCTTGCCGACCTTCTCGATCGCGTCCGCGATCACGTCGCCGATCTCGCGCTCACGCGAGGAGATCGAGGCGACCCGGGCGATGTCCTCCTTGCCCGAGATCTCCTTGGACTGCGTCTTCAGGTTCTCGACGACGGCATCGACGGCCTCCTCGATGCCGCGCTTGAGCGCCATCGGGTTCGCGCCGGCGGCGACGTTCTTCAGGCCCTCGCGGACGATCGCCTGCGCGAGCACGGTGGCCGTGGTGGTGCCGTCGCCCGCGACGTCGTTGGTCGCCGTGGCGACCTCGCGCACGAGCTGGGCGCCCTGGTTCTCGAACGCGTCCTCGACCTCGATCTCGCGCGCGATCGTGACGCCGTCGTTCGTGATCGTCGGGGCGCCGAACTTCTTGTCGAGCACGACGTAGCGCCCCTTCGGGCCAAGGGTGACCTTGACCGCGTCGGCGAGGATGTTGACGCCCCGCTCGAGCGAGCGACGCGCATCCTCGTTGAACTTCAGCTCCTTGTGAGCCATTGCACTCTTCCTCCGTTGCTTTCGGTTACGCCTTGGCGCCAGCGAGGGCTTTCTTGCCCTTCGCCTTGGCACCCGTGGACACGACCTTCGCGAGCACGTCCGTCTCGCGCAGGATGAGAAGCTCGTCGGTACCGACCTTGACCTCGGTGCCGCCGTACTTCGAGAAGATCACCTCGTCGCCCTCGGCGACGTCGAGCGGGATCGGCTCGCCGGTCTGCTCCGAGCGGTTGCCCGGGCCGACTGCGAGCACGCGACCGCGCTGCGGCTTCTCCTTGGCCGTGTCCGGCAGGACGATCCCGCTGAACGTCGTCTCCTCCTCCTCGAGGACCTCGACGATCAGCCGATCGCCAAGCGGCTGCAGATTCATTCCACGACCTCCGTTTGAGTGATTCCGGTTGGTAGCACTCTCTCGGCGAGAGTGCCAGCGACAGTCTAACGACAGCGGCCGGGTCAGGCAAGCGATCTAAGCGTCATCGACTGAGATCCTTCGCGAATCGGTAGGTTCGAGCGAATGCGACGCGAGTTCTCGGCCGGCGGCGTGCTCGTCAGACGGCTCCGCGGCGGCTGGGTGGTGGCGGCGATCCGGCCGGGCGGCAAGCCGGAGGGGGTCTGGGCCCTCCCGAAGGGCCTGATCGGCGCCGGCGAGGACCCGGCCGCGACGGCACTGCGCGAGGTCGAGGAGGAGACCGGCGTCCGCGGCCGCCTCGAGAGGAAGCTCGGCGACGTGCGGTATGTCTACACCTGGCAGGGCGAGCGGGTCTTCAAGGTCGTCAGCTTCTTCCTCGTGCGCTACTCCGGCGGCCGCCTCGGCGCGATCGCCCCGGAGTTCGCCCACGAGGTCGCCGACGCGCGCTGGCTCCCGCTCGAGGACGCGCCGCGGCTGCTGACCTACACGGGTGAGCGGGGGATCGCATCGAGGGCGATCGCCGAGCTCGACCATCCGACCCGGCTCTCGACGCCGTGATCGCCAAGGCCGAGGTCAAGCGCCCATCACCGGCAGGCCGGCTCATAGGCCCGGTCCGGGAGATACCGGCGCCACTCCGTCTCGGTCAGCAGCCGGTTCGCGACGCGGCACGCGTGGTCACGAAGACCCTCCGGGGATATGTCCCAGAGCCAGCCGCGACCGGTGTCGGCGAGCGCCAACACGAACTTCCCCTCGGGATCGAGCAGCGCGGTCGTCCAGTGGTCGTCGTCACCCGGGAGGGGGCCGCCGAGGGGCAGTCGCGTCACGATGTCGAACAGGCGCACCCGCCCATCGGTGCCCGCCGTTGCGAGCACGCGGCCCGAGGGATCGAATGCGGCCGAGAGCGCGAAGCCCTCGCTGGCGGCCAGCGGAAGACCGAGCGACTTCCCGTTACGGAGATCCCACAGGCGCACGTCGCGCGGGAAGCCTCCCGATGCGAGCGTGTGCCAGTCGCGGTCGGCAGCGAGAACGGGCCGCGCCCAGAAATTGAGCTCGCTCGCATCCCCGTCCCACGCAGGTGTGCCCGTGGCGACGTCCCACACACCGATCCGGGCACGCTCGGACGGAGGAGGCCGACCATTCCGGTAGGCGAGCCAGCTCGGTTGGGTGAAGACCGCGACCTGCTTGCCGTCAGGGCTCGGCAGCGCCACGACGACCTGACGTTTCGGGATCCTGAACGAAGACAGCCGCCGGCCGTTGTGCGGATCCCAGACGGCCACACGACCGTCGTCGTCGCCCGTGACGAGGAAGCGGCCATCGGCGCTGAAGGTGGCGGTGTTCACCCAGGGCACCCGGCTGGCGCGCCAGCGCCGTACGACCCGGCCGCTCGTCGCATCGAGCAGGACCACCTCCTGCGTCTGGGCAGTCGCAGCGACGAGCTTCCCGTCGGGACTGACGGCGACCGAGATCACGTTGCCCGAGAGCCCACTCGCCGCTGCGGCCTCGGCGGGTGGCAGGTCTGGAATGAGCCTCGCAAAGGAGCGCTCGAACACCCGCCTCCACGCCGTCCCGAGCAGCTCGAGCCGTTCGGGGTCCCACACCTCCGCCGTCCAAACGACGTGCCCATCGAGAACGCGGACGGCGACGACCCGGCCGTCGCCGGCGCCGCGGAAGAGCACGCGGCCGTCCCGCGCTAACGCGGCTCCAGTCCAGCTGCCCGGCCCAGGGAGCTCCTCCTCGCTGGCCCACGCGAGCTGGCGGGAGAGACGTCGGTCGCCCGAAAGGTCCCAGGCGATGACGGCCTCGTCGAGGCCGGCGGTGAACGCTGTGCGACCGTCCGAGGAAAACGCCGGGCCGAAGGCCGCCCCGGCATGCCCCTGGAGCCGCTCTCGGACGGCGCCGCCGTCGGCATCCCACACGACCACCGTCCGGTCGTCGCCGGTCGTGACCAGAACTCCATCGGGCGAGAAGCCGACCCCTGTGATCCCGCCCTCGTGCCGCCCGTTCAACACCCGCCGATGCCCCGAGCCAAGGTCGAGCAGCGTCACGCGGTCGGGTGTCGGCACACGGGCGAGCGCGAGCAGGCGCCCGTCAGGTGACAGCGCAGAGACATGGGAGCTGACCGCGAAGCGGCGCTGCGGCTGGAACGTGTCGGCGTCGAGGAGCACGGTGGCGGTGCCCGGGCGGCCCTTCTCGCTCAGCTGGGCGCCGGCCGACGCGGAGACGACGACCGAGCCGCCGCCGGGCAGGAAGGCCGCCCGCGCGATCCCCTCGCGAACCCCGATCGGCACCGGGCGTCCGCGCTCGGCTCCCGTGCGCGGGTCGCGCCGGACGGCGAGGATCTCGGGCCACTCACCGGCGGCGAACTGGCCCACCGGTGTCTCGAGCGTCAGCAGCGAGCTCCCGTCGGGCGAGAACGCCGGTGGCCCGACGAGGCGTCGCTGCACGGCTCCGGCGCGGGCCATCGGAACCGAGCGGGCCGTGCCCGCGCGGACGTCGAAGAGCCCCAATCCGAGCCCTGGCGTACCGCCCAGCGTCAGCCAGATGTGGGTGACGAACGTCGACCCGTCGGGGGAGAAGGCACCGAGCCCACAGCGCACGATCGGGACGCGGATCTCGCGCAGACGCTCGAACGTCCGCTGATCGAAGACCACGAGTCCGCCGATCCCGTCGCCGGCGACGAGCGTCGAGCCGTCGGGGGCCGCGTCGACGCAGGCCGATCTGGCTGCGAACAACGACGGGCCGACGTCGCCCCTGCCCGCCACGACGTCGTCCCCCTTCCAGCCCCGCATCACCGCCACCGCCGCCGGCGCCCGTAGCTCCGCGGCCAGCAGGTTGCCCCGGGTGACGGTCGACGGGTGCAACGCCTCCCCTTGTCGCGCGAGCAGCAGCGAGCGGTCGAGCCGAGCCTCCGTCAACGCCTCCGCCCCGAGCGTCTGCGCCTGTGCGTCGAGCGCCGCCGAGTCCGCACGCGTACGCTGACGCAGCGCGAGCACGCCTGCGAGCACCGCGAGCAGAAGCAGCGCCGCGACACCGGCGAGCAAGACACGGAGACGGCGGTTCGTCCGTCGCTGGCGCGCGACCTCGCGCTCGGACGCCTCCCGGCTCGCCGCGAGGAAGGCGCGCTCGGTGGCGTTGAGCACGTCGTCGTGGACGCTCGCCCACTCGAGCGTCGAGGCCAGGCGTGCGGCCCGGAGCAGCTCGCCCGGGTCCCGGTCCGCCTCCTCCCAGGCGAGCGCCGCCGCACCGAGCGAGCGACGGACGACCCTGCCCTGAGCGTCTTCCTCGAGCCAGGCGCGCAGGCGCGGCCACTCGCGGAAGAGCGCCTCGTGGGCAACCTCGATGACGCCCTCGCTCACGGTCACGAGCCGAGCGTCGACGAGTGCCGTCAGAGCCGCTGCGACCTCGGGCCGGCCGGCATCGAGCTCCGCGGGAGAGACGCGGCGACGCACGACCTCGCCGCCAGGCCCGTCGTCGGCAAGCCGCAACAGCAGCGCCCGGGCGGCGCGCTGGTCGGCTTCGCCAAGCCGTCCGTAGGCGTGCTCGGCGATCCGGCCGACGACACCGCGCACGCCGCCCGTCCGACCGTAGGCTCGGAGCGTCATGCGCGCGCCGTCGCGCTGGCGCCACAGCTCGAGCAGCACGCTCTGCAGCAGTGGCAGTGCCCCGGGCTCGCCCTCCACCTCGGCGACGATCGTCTCGACGAGCCCGGGGTCGAGTAGCAGCCCCGCACGCTCGGCAGGCCCCGAGATCGTCCGCCGGAGCTCGCCGTCGGTGAGCGGGCCGACGAGGGCCGTACCGTCCCGCAGCAGTGCTGCGAGCTCGGGGTGCTCCGCGCACCGCCCGAGAAAGTCGGCACGAACGGTGGCCAGGACGATCGTCTGCCCGTCGTCGGCCGTTGCCTTGGCGGCGAGCTCGGCGAAGAACCCTTCGCGCTGTGCCGCATGCTCGCACAGCGTGAACGCTTCCTCGAGCTGGTCGACGGCCAGCACGAGTCGTTCGCCCACAGCGGTTTCCCCGCGCGCCCGCTCGAGACTCTCGAGCGGGCGGGCTCCCGGCCGCACGACCACCCGCCGCCACTGCTCGCTGCCCGGGATCACGCCCTCGGCGAGCGCGGGGAGCACACCCGCGCGCAGGAGCGACGACTTCCCGCTGCCCGACGGCCCGACCACGGCGAGGAAGCGCGTGCCGACGAGCCGGGCGACGAGCTCGGCGACCGCCTG
Organism: uncultured Actinomycetes bacterium; assembly: GCA_963841405.1. Lineage (GTDB taxonomy): Bacteria > Actinomycetota > Thermoleophilia > Gaiellales > Gaiellaceae > DATBLE01. The sequence continues at coordinate 440,148 of CAWJCM010000007.1, forward strand.
CTCCCGCCCGAAGAAGTACGACACGTCCTCGGCCTCGAAGGGGGCCAATCCCTTGAACGGGCAGACGACGTCGGCGGCGACGGCGATCGCGGCGCGCGCCAGCTCCTCCTCGCGACCGCGGAAGGGCTCGCTGGAGGAGACCTGTGACGGCGCCTGCGGCGCGAGCCCGGGGGCGACGAGCTGGAAGAGCCGCTCCGGACGGCGCACCCCTTTGAGGGCGTGCTCGCCGAGGTCGACCACATGCGACCCAGCCGGCTCGGACCCCACCACGAGCTCGCGGGTGGCTCGTGACATCAACACCTGGCCACCCCGAGCAGCAGCGCAGATCCTCGCGCCGCGATGGACGTCGAGGCCGAGGTACCCCTCCTCCGTCACGGACGGCTCTCCCGTGTGCAGCCCCACTCTGACGCGAAGCGGCTTCCCACCCGGCCGGGGGAGCGCCGCGAGCGCTCGCTGAGCCTCGACCGCGGCAGCGAGCGCATCCGTCGCCCGGGGGAACGCGAACAGGAACTCCTCGCCACGAGCGTCAACCTCACGCCCACCCGCCGCGGCGGCGGCCGCCCGCAGGATCCGGCGGTGGTCGGCGAGCGCCGCGGAGTAACGGTCGCCAAGCTCCTGGAGCAACACGGTCGAGTCCTCGACGTCGGTGAACAGAAACGTGACGGTCCCCGCCACGGACTCTCGAGGCTCCGCCGCCAACTCACGGGCGCGCTCCCGAGCGCGCCGAAGCTCGAGCACGCCGGTCGCGACCCGTGCTTGCGTCGCGACGAGTCCCTGCCGGCTGTGGGCCGTCTCCGTGACCGCGTCGTCGAGCGACCGTCGCGCCTGCTCCTCCGCAAGGCGTGCGGCGAGCGCGTGCACTGCTCGCGGCACGCCGCCGCTCGCAGCAGCCAGCTCACGAACCGTCCTCGCGTCGGCGATGACGCCGTACCAGGCGACGATCTCCTTGATCGCACCCGCCGCCAGCGGTCGGAGTCGTCGCTGCGAGGCGGCGAAGGCAACCGGGCGAGGCTCATCGGGCCGTGAGGAATCCTCCTCATCTGTCGAGCACACGACCACGAGCAGAGGGCTTTCGGCCGCCGAAGCTTCCAGCTCGGGAACAAGCTCGTACGCGGTCTCCTGCGACCCGTCGACGTCGTCGACCACGAGAAGCATCGGATGCACTGTCGCTCCCACACGCTCGCGCACGCCGTGGGCGCCCTCGCTGCGGCCCAGCGATTGGTAGACGACCTCCGCCCCGTCCTCGTGCGCGATCCGCGCGAGTGCCGCGCAGAGCCGCGTCTTCCCGATCCCGCTAGGACCGGTGAGCAGAAGGACGGAGCCGGCCCCAGAGCGAGCGTCGCGCCAGGCCGAGCGCAGCCAGTCGAGATCGGACTCCCGTCCGACGAGGAGCGACGCGCCGGTGTCGAGCGCGGCGGGGAACGACGACCGGCCCGCGCGGGCCGGTTCGCGCGGCGACTCCGGGAGCTCGAGCGTGGGATCCTGGAGCAGGATCGCCCGCTCGAGCTGCTGGAGGGCCCGGCTGGGCTCGATGCCGAGCTCGTCGACGAGAAGCGTGCGGCCCTCCTGGTAGGTGGCCAGAGCCTCGGCCTGGCGACCCGCGCGGTACAGCGCGAGCATCAGCTGTGCACGGAGCTCCTCGCGGTACGGATGCTCGGCCACGAGCGCCTCGAGCTCGCCGACGAGCTCCGCGTGCCTCCCGTCGAGCAGCTCCGCCTCGACGCGAAGCTCGAGAGCCGCCAGGCGTGCCTCCTCGAGCCGGCTTCGTTCGCGGTCGAGCGCGTCGACGCCCGTGACGTCCGCCAGCGCGGCACCACGCCACAGCCCGAACGCCTCAGACAGCAGCGTCCGGGCGCCGCCGGGATCTCCGGCCGCGAGCCGGGCGCGGCCGCCGCTCACGAGCCGCTCGAATCGCCACAGGTCGAGGGCGTCCGGTTCGATCTCGAGGACGTAGCCAGGCGGTCGCGTCCCGATCGGGCTGCCACCTGTAGAGGCGTCCTCGAGGTCTCGACGCAAGCGCGATACGGTCGCCTGCAGCGCATTGCCTGCGTTGTGGGGAAGCTGGTCGCCCCACAGGGCGTCGACCAGGGTGTCGGCGGGCACGACTTCGTTCGCACGGAGAAGCATGAGTGCGAGGAGCGCTCGGACACGCGGACGGCTGAGCGAAACCACCGTGCCGTTCCGCACGACCTCGAGCGGTCCCAAGACGCGGTACTCGATCATGGACGTCCTCCAGCGCCCTCGCGTCGCAGCCGTCACGATACTGCGCTCGGCTCGTCGGGACAATCGTCGCCCGAGCGCAGGGTGCGCAGCAGGGCTGCGACTCGGGTGGCGTCGAGCCCGTTCTCTCCGTCGACGAGCTCCGTCACGACGAGCGGTCGGCCCAGGCGAATCGAGACGGTCAGCGCGTGGCGGTTCAGCTCGATCAGCTGCGCAAGCCGCCGCGCGTCACGAACGAGGGCGTGGGACGCGAGCAGCAGCTCGCGATCGATCTCGTCGAGGAGATCGCGCGGGACGCTCATCACGGCCCAAGCGTCGTCGGCCCGGTCAAGGGGAACGCCCTGCGGCTGTGCCCAAAGACGCCGGCTCGGCGGTCACGGCGAAACGGTGAGAACGTCGCACACGTTGCGCCACTGGCCGGCCTTCCGGGTCCAGGTCAGGCCGCTGGCCGGATCGAAGCGCTCGACGACGAGACCGTTCGTCAGTACGAGCAGGCCGTCCGGGTAGTTCCGAAGCTCGCCGGGCTCTGCCGCCAGCAGCCAGCGTCCCATGAGCAAGCCGACATAGCTCTCGGGGCTTCCCTTGTAGGTCGCGGGGCCCGAGACATCCACGATGACCGCTCGTCCCGCGTCCGTGTTCGTCAATCGCAACACGAGTTTCCCGAAAGTCATCGCCCCGCCATCCCACTGAATCCCTTTCTGGTCGCTCTCGACCGCCTCGACGAGAACCGGGAACGCGCACACACCCACGAACGTCCGCGGAGACGGCGGCGGGAGAGTCTCGATCCCTGTCGCACCAGCCGCCGGTGCGATGACCGCCGCGAGAAGCACCAGACACGCTAGGAGTCCGCTCCGCCTCACCCGATCGAACCACTGTCCCATGAGATCCTCCTCTCGGTCGCCACCCGCGGTGTGCGGGCACGGCCATCGTCGGGGGCGGCGCTTGCCGTAGCCTGACCAACGACTGACCGGGCCGCGTCGCGGGCGGAGGCGCCATCGCAAGAGGGCTCAACGAGGAGACCGTGGGCACGACGGTCAGGGAAGCGGCCCGGCCGGCTCGACGCGGGGGGTCAACGATCGCCGAGACACGCTGGCCACCGCTCGAGGAGGCGCGACGCCTGCTCGCCTACCGGGCGAGCGCGACATGGCCGCCAAGGCAATCGCCGAACTCGGCGTATGATCGCGGCCGTGGAGGCACTCAACTTCTACTCGCCGATCGTCGAGAGCCAGCTGCGCAGCGGCCGCAAGTCGGCGACGATCCGGCTCGGTGACAAGTCGGCGAAATACCGGAAGGGAATGATCGTCTCGGTCCTCGCCGGCCCGCGGTTCTCGCCGCGGACGAAGATCTTCGACGCCGTGATCGACAAGGTCGAGGTCAAGCGTCTCGGCGAGCTCTCGCCGAACGAGCTCGAGCACGACAATCCCGAGATCCGCCGCGTCGAGGACATGGCGGGCTTCCTGGGCACGCTCTACAACCGCGAGGTCACCGAGAACGACATCGTCACGATGATCCGGTTCTCCGAGATCCGGTCGTAAAGCGTGCTCCGGCGGCTGTTCGGCCGCTCCGGCCGCACGCGGCGGCGGCGAGGCGGGCAGGGCGAGCGGCTCGGCGGCTACATCTACGGGACAATCGTCGTCCTGGCGACGCTGATCGGCGGAGCCGAGGCCTACCGGCGCGGGGCCGGGCACATCGCGGTGCTCGTCCTGCTGACGGCGGTCGTCTTCTGGCTCGCCCACGTGTACGCGGACGCTCTCGCGGACAGCCTCCGCAAGGGCCAGCGCCTCAGCTGGCCCGAGCTACGTGAGATCGCCGGGCGAGAGGCGTCGATCATCGAAGCGGCGATCGTGCCGGTTCTCCTGCTGGTGCTCGGCAAGATCGGTGTCTTCTCGGTGCACACGGCGATCTGGCTCGCCTTCGGCGCCGGCCTGGTCGTCCTGGTCGGGGAGGGGCTCGCGTTCGCGCGGATGGAGCGCCTCGGTACGCTCCCGACCGTCGCGATCGTCGCCGCCGATCTCGGCCTGGGGCTCGCCCTGGTCGCTCTCAAGCTGTACGTCAGCCACTAGGCTTGGCGCCTCCGATGGCCCGGAGAGCTTCCGCCTCTCGCGCGTCCCGGACGCAGGCACGTCCGTCGGCGACGCCGGAACGGCGCCTGTCGCTGCTCCTGCGGCTGGTGGCGGCCCACCAGCGTATGGCCCAGCTCGTCCAGCGCGAGCTGGCCGCAGACGGAATCGACGACGACGGCTACGCAGTACTCAGCCTGATCGGCGTCCGCGGGCCTGTCCGGCTGACAACGGTCGCGTCCGAGCTTGGCCTGCCGTTGACGACCGCCTCCGACGTCGTGCGGCGACTCGAGACGCGGGGCGACGTCCACCGGACGCCGAATCCGGGTGACGGGCGCTCCTCGCTGTTCGAGCTGACGCCGGCGGGCGACCTGACCTGGCGGCGAGGCTTCGACGCGCTCAAGCGGGTGAACAGCGCACTCGACCGCGAGCTCGAGGACGGCGAAGCCGTCCGGTCGGCGCTCGATCAGCTCGACGCGGCGTTCGAGCGGGCGCTCGGGACGAGCTCGTCCTAGTACGGCGTCGTAGCATCTCCTCCGGATCCGTAGTATGATTGCGCAGTGCGCGTTCTCCTCCCCGCACTGGTCGTCGCCGGCGTGGTCGCGTCGACGGCGGCGGGCGCCGCGGAGGCCCCGACCGTCGTCGCCAGGATCAAGGTCGCCGCCACAGCGGCTCCGTGCGCGGCCGCGGCCGGCGGCGGCTTCGTGTGGGTCAGCGAATACGGCCAGCCGTTCCTGCTCCGGATCAACCCGAAGACGAACAAGGTGGTCTCCCGGGTCGGGATCGGCCTCGGCTCGTGCGGCCTCGGGTTCGGCGCAGGGTCCCTCTGGGTCGAGGACACGAGCTCGAGCACGGTCAGCCGCGTCTCGGTGGCGACTCGAAAGCGCACCGTGATCAAGGTCGGGATCACGCCCTACGACGCGACCTTCGCCTACGGCGCCGCCTGGGCGACCGCGTACGGCGACGGCGAGCTCGACCGCATCGACCCCGCGCGGAACCGCGTCGTCAGGCGCATCCCGCTACCGGCCGCAACCGGCGTCGTCGGCGCCTTCGGTTCGATCTGGGCGACGGGAAGCGACGGCGTCATTCGCGTCGACCCCTCGACGAATGCTGTCGTCGCGAAGATCCCGCTTCCGAACGCGGGATGGACGGCCGCGTCCACGGATGCCGTCTGGATCACCTCGCCGCTGGGGCTCGCCAGAATCGACCCCGCGACCAACCGGGTCGTCGCGACGATCGCACTCGGATCGTCGCCGCTCGGCGACCCGGCCGTGGTCGGCGGACTGGTCTGGGTACCGAGAATCCGCCAGAACGTGATCGCGCTGATCGACCCTGCCACGAACAGGGTCACCGGCTCGGTCAGGGTCGGCACCGGCCCGTTCGTCGTCACCGAGATCGCCGGCGAAGCCTGGGTGCCGAGCTGGAAGGGCTCGGACGTCTGGCGCCTGCGGCCGTGAAACTGCCGCAGCCCCGCATGACTACCCTAGCCCCGCGCCGAGAGCCTGCGCGCGAGCTGTGCGCGCGAATGAAGGCCGAGCTTCGCGTACACGTGCGAGAGGTGTACCTCCACTGTCTTCACGCTGACGAAGAGCGCGCCGGCGATCTCCTTGTTCCCCAGTCCTTCGGCGGCGAGGCCGGCGACGCGGCGCTCGGCCGGAGTCAGCTCGCCCGCCGGCACCGCCCGCCGCGCTCCGACCCGCGACAGCTCCGAGCGGGCCTCGTCCGCCCAGCCGGGCGATCCCAGCTCTTCGAAGAGCGCGACCGTCTGCTCGAGCGCCTGCCTGGCCGCGCCCCAGCTGCGGTGCCGCCGCTGCCCGCGCCCGAGCAGGAGCAGGGTTCGCGCTCGGTCGAACACCAGTCCCAGCGCCCGATATGCGTCGGCCGCCTGCTGGAGTAGCGGCGCCGCGCCCGGCCGGCGGCCCGCGAGCCCGATCACGCCGTCGCAGCGCTTCGCGCTCGCCAGCCCCCACGGGTGGTCCTGCCCTGCTGCGAGGCGGCGCAGCCGGTCTGCGACGGCCCGTGCGTCCTCGATCTCGCCCAGCTCGACGAGCGCCTCGACCAGCTCCGGCGCCACGGGGAAGACCCCAGGCTCGTCGACTCCGGCCCGTACCGTGTGGTCCCAGACCAGCCTCAGGCTGTCGGCGGCTCGTCGGGGGTCATGCTCGAGCAGCGCCGCCGTTCCGCGTGCCCGCAACGCCTCGAGCCGGTCCCAGCCGACGCCGGCCTCCTCCGCCCGGGCTGTCGTCTCCGCCGCCCACCGCTCGGCCTCTTCCGGCACCCCCCGCCCCGCATCCAGGAGCGCCCGGCACCGCTCGTACATCGGCCACGCCAGGAGCCCACGCTCCGACGGCTCGGCCCACTCGTCCAGGAGAAGCTCCGCCGCCTCCCAGGCACCGGCGCGTAGCTCCAGCTCGCAGATGTGGAGGCGGGCGAGGGCGTAGGAGATCGGCTCGCCGCGATCGTCCGCGGTCGACAGCATCGTCGCGAGCAGAGCACGCGCCGCGTCCAGCCTGCCGCGCCAGACGAGCTGCTGGCCGGCGATGCGGTCAGGCGAGCCGAGCAGGTAGGAGGTCGCGTCCGACACGGCGGCGAAGCGGGCCCGGAGGTCGTCGATCCGACCACCGCGGAGACTCCGGACCCAGGCCAGGGAATAGAGAGCGATCCGCTCCAGCTCTGGGCCGGCGCCGGCCGCCGCCGTCAGCGCCTCCTCCGCCCACTTCTCCGCCTCGCGGACGCGCTCGACCCGGATCACGGCCTCGTTGGTCGCCATGTTCGCCAGTACCGCCGCCCGTGCCTCGGGCACGCCTTCGCTCTCCGCCAACGCCCTCTCCATGAAGCCGCGGATCTCCTCGTTGCGGCGCACGGCGCCGGCGGGTAGGAGGAGACAGGCACGTACCCGTGCCGACCCGGCAGGGAGCCCCTCCAGCTCGGTGGTGAGCAGGTCGGTCAGCCGCTGTCTCTCGCCCGCCACGCCGAAGTAGTGCGCAAGGGCGAGCACGCGCTCGGGGCGCTCCGGCGAGTCTGCCGGGGTCAGACGGAGCGCCTGCTTTCCCAGGACCGCCGCGTCGTGCGCTGCTCCCCTCGACGCGGCTCCCGCGGCAGCGGTCGCGACCTGCTGCGCGAGCGCCTCGTCCGGGGCCTGTGCGGCGAGCGCCAGGTGTCGGGCACGGAGCTCGTCGTCGTCGACCACGTCCGCGAGCGCCTCGTGAAGCTTCCGTCGCTCGCGCGCGCCCGAATGCTTCGCCGCTGCGGCCGCGATCAGCGGGTGAGCGGCGCGCACTCGATCGCCGTCGACCACCAGAACGCCCGCCTGGACGGCCTCGTCGAGGCCGTCCACGTCGGCGAGCGCCTCCGTCTGGCCTTCTCGCAGGTCGCCGCCGAGGGCGACGGCCAGGAGCAGACGACGTGACGCGCCGGAGAGGCGCTCGACGCGCTTGCCGAGCAGATGCTCCATCGCGTCGGGAACCGGCAACTCCTCGCCGATCGCAGGCAGCCCGCCGGCGGCGAGGCCGCGGCCCAGCTCCAGTGCGAACAGCGGGTTCCCGAGCGTGGCGTCCACGATCCGGCGCAGAAGCTGCCGCGGCAAACTCAGCTCCAGCCGCTCGGCGAGCATGCGCCGCGTCGCGCCGAGGCCGAGCGGTCCCACCTCCAGCCGCTTCAGCGGTGCGAGCGCGCGCTCGAGGGGGACCGTCCGACCGGGACGCCTGGCGAGCACGAACGACACGGCGCTGTCGTCGAGGCGCCGGGCGGCGAAGGCGAGGGCGTCGCCGGAGGGCGCGTCCAGCCACTGGAGGTCGTCGACTGCGACCAGCAACGGGCTCTCGGCCGCGAGCGCCCGCAGCGCAGTCCGGAAGCCGAACGAGATCGCGCCCCGGTCGGGCGGCGCACCGCCCGGTTCCGCCCGGAGCAGCGCCACCTCCAGCGCCGTCCGCTGGGGCGCCGGCAGGCACTCGAGGTCACCCAGATTCACGCCGTCGAGCAGATCGATCAGACCCGCGAAGGCCAGCCGCGCCTCGGCCCCGCTGGCCCGGGTCGACACGACGCGCATCCCGCGGCGACGTGCCGCGTCGATCGACGCCTCCCAGAGCGTCGTCTTCCCGATCCCGGGCTCCCCCGCCAGCACCAGCGCACGCGAGCCGGCCTGTCCCTCGAGGAACTCGTCGACCTTCGCGAGCTCCGGAGCTCGCCCGACAGGCCCGCCCGTAACCGCTTTCGCTCCGGCCATGATCCGTCTCCGGGTGCCTGATGTTACGTGGTCGCGCCGAAAACCGGCCCGCGGTCGTCACCGCTTTCGTCTGATCGGCCCACCGAACTGCTCTGCGGGACGGAGTTCGCCGCCGCAGGCCTCGCACTCGACGGCGAACGCCGACGAGAACCGCGCGCCGCAGGCCGGGCAGTGCGACCGCAACTCGCCGCCGCACTGGGGGCAGACCGAAGGGAGCTCCGCCTCCCACTCCTCGAAGAACCGCTGGGCGAAGCCGCAGCCGACGCAGACGGCCACCCAGTCCCCCAGCACCTTGCGCCGCTCCTCGCGCAGCCAGTCCGAGGCCCTGCCCACGCTCGCAGCGTAGTGCAGGCACTATCCCCGGGGTCAGCACCGCTCGCTAGAGTTTCGGCCGCATGACGATCGCGCGCGAAGCGGATCCGGTCGCGGCGCAGGCCGAGCTCAGGAACTCCGGCCTCGACCGCGAGGACCTCCTCACCGTCTACCGGAACATGCTGGTCACTCGCGGGATCGAGGAGCGCGGCCACATCCTCTACAAGCAGGGCAAGATCCCGGGCTCGTTCTACACGGGCCGCGGGAACGAGGGCGCCGCCGTCGGGATCGCCACCGCGATGGGCCCCGACGACGTCGGCACGCCGCTCCACCGCGACATGGGCGTCCACATCACGCGCGGTGTCGAGCCCTGGCGGATCTTCGCGAACTACATGGGCAAGGAGGACGGCCCCGCGCGGGGCAGGGACGGCAACGTCCACATGGCGGACGCCCGGCTCGGCCTGATCGCGATGGTCAGCCACCTGCCCGCGATGCTGCCCGTGGCCGTCGGAGCTGCGCTCGCCTTCCGCATCCGGGAGGAGAGCCGCGTTGCAATCGGCTGGTTCGGCGAAGGCTCGGCCGCACGCGGTGACGCACACGAGGCGATGAACCTGGCCGGCGTCCGCCGGCTCCCGATCGTCTTCATCTGTGACAACAACCAGTGGGCGTACTCGACCCCGACCCACCTCGGCTTCGCGACGCCGAATATCGCCGACCGCGCCCGCGCCTACGGCTTCGGCGGGGTGGTCGTCGACGGCACCGACGTGCTGGCCGTCTATCGCGAGGCCAGGCGCGCGATCGAGACGGCCCGCTCCGGCGGGGGCCCCACTCTGATCGAGTGCATGACGCTCCGCATGGAGGGCCACGCCGTCCACGACGACGCCTTCTACGTGCCCAGGGAGATGTTCGAGGAGTGGGCGAAGCACGATCCGATCGAGCGCTTCCGGACCTGGTTGAAGGAGAATGCCGACCTCCGCGAGCAGGAGGAGGACGAGATCGCCGCCGAGATCAAGAAGCTCCTCAACGATGCGATCAGACGGGCCGAGGAGTCGCCGCTCCCGGATCCGGCGACCGTCACGGACGGCGTCTACGCCGCGCCCGAGGACCTCGACACGCCGCACCACAAGTGAGAGCGCCCTAGTGGCCGAGCGCACCTATCTCCAGGCAATCTCCGACGGACTCCGGCAGGAGATGCGCCGCGACAAGCGGGTCTTCGTGATCGGCGAGGACGTCGGCGTCTACGGCGGCGCGTTCAAGGTCACGCTCGGCTTCCAGGAGGAGTTCGGGGCGTGGCGGGTGATCGACGCGCCGCTCTCCGAGACCGCGATCGTCGGCGGCTGCACCGGGGCCGCGCTGATGGGGATGCGGCCGGTGGCGGAGATGCAGTTCGCCGATTTCGTCTCGTGCGCGTGGGACCATCTCGTCACCGTCGCCGCCAAGCAGTTCTACCGCGCGGGCACGCCCGTGCCGATGGTCGTGCGGCTGCCGTCCGGCGGCGGCTTCTCGGGCGGGCCATTCCACTCTCAGAATCCCGAGAGCTCGTTCGCGCACATCCCCGGGCTGAAGTGCGTTTGTCCCGCGACGCCCGAGGACGCAAAGGGGCTGCTGGCAACCGCGATCGAGGATCCGAACCCCGTCCTGTACTTCGAGCACAAGCACCTCTACCGCCGGTTGAAGGCCGAGGTGCCCGAGGAGCGGTACACGATCCCGTTCGGCGAGGCGCGAATCCACCGCGAGGGAGAGGACCTCAGCGTGATCACGTGGGGCGCGATGGTGCACACCGCCGACGAGGCGGCCGGGGAGCTCGCGAAGGAGGACGTGTCCGTCGAGGTGGTCGACCTGCGCACGGTGATGCCCTGGGACAAGAAGGCGGTTCTCGCCAGCGTCGAGAAGTCGTCCAAGGTGCTCGTCCTCCACGAGGACACGCGCACCGGCGGTTTCGGCGCCGAGATCGCCGCCACGATCGCCGAGGAGGCATTCGAGTCGCTCGACGCCCCGGTGAAGCGGATCGCCGCACCCGATTCGCCGGTGCCGTTCTCGCCGGCGCTGGAGAAGGTGTTCATCCCGCAGGTCGACACCGTCGCCTCCGGGATGCGCGAGCTGGCCGCGTACTGATGGCCACCGGCACGATCATCGACGTCGTCATGCCCCAGATGGGCGTCTCCGTTTCGGAGGGGACGATCGTCAAGTGGCTGAAGTCCGAGGGCGAGACGATCGAGGCCGACGAGGCGCTGCTCGAGATCTCGACCGACAAGGTGGACACCGAGGTGCCGAGCCCCGGCACCGGCGTGGTCGCGAAGATCCTCGTCCACGAGGGCGAGACGGTCGACGTCGGCACGAAGCTCGCCGAGATTGCGCCGGAAGGCGCCGAGCCCGCCGCGGCGGAGCCCGAGGCGGCGGCGGAGCCCGAGGCGGCGGCCGCACCCGAGGCCGCACCCGAGCCTGCCACGGCCGCTGCGGCGGCCGAGACCGACGCCCCGTCGAGCGCGGAGTCTCCCGCGCCTGTTGCTCCCGCGGCAGCCCAGACGCCCGCGCCTGTCGCGGCCGGCGACGGCAGCGAGAACGGGAAGTCGTTCGTGTCGCCGGTGGTCGCACGGATCGCAGCCGAGCACGGCGTCGACGTCGGGGCGATCGAGGGCACGGGCCACGGCGGCCGGGTGACGAAGAAGGACATCCTTGCATTCATCGACGCGGGAGCTCCTGCCCCTTCGTCGACGGAGGCGATCCCGGAAGCTCCCGACGCTCCGCCGCCGGCGCCGGTCGCACCTGCTCGCCAATCGCCCGCCCCATCCGCCCCGCAAGCGCCCGTGGCATCCGCCCCGCACGCGCCTGTCGCATCTGCGCCCCCTGCTCCCCAACCGCAGGTCGGGGAGCGCCTGGAACCCATGAACGCCATGCGCCGCGGCATCGCCGAGCACATGCGCCGCTCGCTCGACACCGCTGCGCACGTGACCAGCGCGATCGAGGTGGACATGTCGAAGGTGGTCGCGATCAGGGAGAAGCTCAAGGCCTCGTACCAGAAGGACTACGGCGTCAACGCGACCTACCTAGCGTTCGTCGGCCGCGCCGCCGTCGACACTCTTCGGGACTACCCGTGGATCAACGGCGAGCTGCGCGACGACCAGATCGTCACGCGTCCGTACGTCAACCTCGGGATCGCCGTCGAGCTCGCCGGGGGAAAGGGCCTGATCGTCCCGGTGATCAAGAACGCCGAGGGGCTCAACTTGCTCGGGCTCGCGCGGTCGATCGCCGACATCGCCGCCCGCGCGCGCGACAAGAAGCTGCTGCCCGACGACGTGCAAGGCGGCACGTTCACGATCACGAACCCGGGCGGCTACGGCACCTTCCACGGTACGCCGGTGATCAGCCGGCCGCAGGCAGGCATCCTCGGCACCTACGCCCTCGTCAAGCGGCCGTGGGTCGTCCAGGACGAGCTCGGAAATGACGTGCTCGCGATCCGGCCGATCATGAACATCACGTTGACCTACGACCACCGGCTGGTGGACGGCGCGCTCGCAGGCCGGTTCCTGCACGACGTGCGCGAGAAGCTCCAGACCTGGGGAGAAGACCGGTACTGAGACTCTGGGTCGTCCGCCGCCGGCGCGGCGGGCCATGGGACTGGTCGCGTGACCTGCGCGAGCAGGACGGCTGGGACGAGCACGCGGCGATCATGGACCGGTTCGTCGCGGAGGGCTTCATCCTGCTCGGCGGTCCACTGGAAGGCGAGCGTGAGGTGCTCCACGTCGTGCGGGCGGAGTCGAAGGAGGCGGTGCACGCGCGGCTGGCCGAGGACAACTGGACGCAGAACAGCATGCTCGAGACGGTGACGGTCGAGGGCTGGACGACGCTTCTCGACGGTCTCGGGGTCTGATCCGAGGGCCTCTCCGGCCGATCGGCTCCTCGCACCCCTGTGGACGAATCGTCACTCAAATGTTTCAACCCAGTCTCAGAGACTGGGTTGGAAACGTCACGAGCTCAGACACGGCCGAACGGGCCGAGGCCGGTTGCGCCGGGTCTAGAGTTCCAGGCATGCACGCCCACGTGATCCATCTCAGCGAGACGCCCTACGCGCAGGCGCTCGCGCTCCAGCGCGAGATCGCCGCCGCCGTCAACGAGAGCACCGCGCCGGACACCGTGATCTTCCTCGAGCACCCGCCCGTGGTCACGGTCGGACGGCGCACCGACGAGGGCGAGATCCACGTACCCGCGAATGCCGACGTGCAGGTGGTCCAGACCGACCGCGGCGGCAAGTCGACCTTCCACGGGCCCGGCCAGCTGGTCTGTTACCCGATCCTCGACCTCAACCGGCATGGCCGCGACGTCCGCAAGTACTGCCGCGACCTCGAAGAGGCGCTCATTCGCACACTGGCCGTCTTCGGCCTCGAGGGCGAGCGGATCGAGGGCCTGACCGGCGTCTGGCTGACCCGCCCGCCGAGGAAGATCGCCTCGATCGGCGTCCACATCTCGCGCTGGGTGACGACGCACGGGTACGCGTTGAACGTCGACCTCGATCCGGCGCCGTTTACCGAATGGATCACCGCCTGCGGTCTCGAGGACGCCGCGTTCACGACCATCGCGCGCGAGCTCGGCAGGCCGCTGACGGTCGACGAGGTACGCCCGGCCGCCGCCGCCTCGCTGGCCGAGGTGTTCGGCCTCGAGCTGGTCGAGGCGGCAGACGTAGCGCAGCTCACGGTTCGATGAAGCGCCTGGCTCTGGTGCTGCCGCTCGCGGCCGCCACCACAACGACCGCCCTCGCCGCAGGCCCCGCGCCTCGCAACGTCGACCTGCCCGGGATCCTCGGCCCCCGCCTGGCGAAGGTGAAGGCCGCCACCTCCGTCCCGATCCTGCTGCCGCGCACGCTGCCGCTCGGAGGCCGGTACAAGCTGTACGCAAGCGGCTCGGGCAACCGCACGTCCTACGTGCTCTCGCTCGAGGGCGCGCCGAACTGCCGGGGCGCGAACGCATGCTTCGTCGCCACTTTCGCGGGCAAGCGCGGCGGGAAGCTCCCCGGCCGCCCGAACGTCCGACTCGCCTCGGGTGACCCGGCGATCTTCCGCCTGTTCAGCTGCGGGGGCTCCTGCTCACCCAACTCGTTCTGGTTCACGCACCGCGGCGTGCTCTACAGCTGGCAGGTGAAGGATCTGCCGAAAGGGGAGCGCGCCGTGCTGATCCGGATGGCGAACGAGGCGATCGCCGCCGGCCCTCGCTGAGATGGGCCCAGCCCGCCTCGAGACGTTCGCGGACGGGGTCTTCGCGATCGCCGCGACGCTGCTGATCCTGACCGTCGACGGCGCGGTCGGTGGCGAAGGAATCGACCTCGGAGCCGATCTCCGTCACGCGTGGCCCTCGTACGTCGCGTACGTCGTCAGCTTCGTGACGATCGGGATCATGTGGATCAACCACCACGCGGTAATGGATCTCGTCGAGCGGGTCGACCGGCGGTTCCTGATCGCGAACATGTTCTACGCGTCCCGCGGAGGCCGCCTGCTCCGAGCCGATTGCGATCCGCGTGTGGTCGCCGGCATCAGCCGTACGTAGCTGCCCGGCACCTTGATCTACCTCACCGCCACTCTGGTCGCCGTCGCCAGCCCGACCGCGAGCGCGCTGCTCTTCCTCGCGATCGCTGCGGCCTACGTCTTCGAGAGCTCCCTGTTCGGCGACCGGCAGACCGCGGTCTAGACTCCGCCGTATGGAACCCTCGCTCCCCGTCACCGGTCGCCCGCGCCGCCCCGACTGGATGAAGGTGCGCGCGCCGCGATCGGATTCGCACTACCACGACGTCCGCAAGCTGATCCACGGCGCCGGGCTGAACACGATCTGCGAGGAGGCCCGCTGCCCGAACATCGGCGAGTGCTGGGGCCGCGGAACGGCGACGTTCCAGATCCTCGGGGATACCTGCACGCGGGCGTGCCGCTACTGCTATGTCCATTCCGGCCGGCCGGAGTCGGCGCCCGACCCGCTCGAGCCGCTGCGGCTGGCACAGACCGCAGCGCAGATGGAGCTGAGGCACGTCGTGGTCACCTCGGTCGACCGTGACGACGTCCCCGACCGAGGCGCCGGGCACTACGCGGCGACGATCCGCGCGCTCCGACGCAAGCTGCCGCACGCGTCGATCGAGGTGCTGACCCCGGACTTCCTGGGCGCCGAGGAGGAGGCGCTACGGACCGTCCTGGACGCCCGCCCCGACGTGTTCAACCACAACATCGAGACCGTCCGCCGGCTGCATGCCCGCATGCGCGGGGCGAAGGCGTCGTACGACAGAGCGCTCCGGTTGCTCGAGCGCGCGAAGGAGCAGGCCGGCTACCCCGTCCTGACCAAGAGCGGGATCATCGTCGGCCTGGGCGAGGCGAACGACGAGGTGGTCGAGACGATGCGCGACCTCCGCGCCCACCGCGTCGACGTGGTCACAATCGGCCAGTACCTCCAGCCCTCGCCGAAGCACGCGCAGATCGACCGCTGGGTGCACCCCGACGAGTTCCGCTGGTTCCGCGAGCAGGGCGAGGCGCTCGGCTTCGGCTCGGTCTTCTCCGGCCCGCTCGTACGTTCTTCCTACCGTGCCGACGAGCAGCGCCAGGCCGTCGAAACGGGCCGGGGCGCGGTAGCCTACTGAGCATGGGCATGTGGCAGAAGATCAGCTCCTGGTGGGACAGGGACGAGGCCGCCGAGGCGAAGGCCGAAACGTCGATGAACCAGGCCGAGCGTGACGTGGCCGAAGAGGACTACGAAAGCCGGAAAGACGACCAGTCGATTTCGGGCTCGTACATCGGGGGCGCCGGCACCGGCGCGGACTTCGAGCGCGACTCCGAACGTCCTCCGCGGTACTAGACCTCGGCGTACCGGAAGCAGCCGGTCACATGGTCGTTGACGAGGCCACAGGCCTGCATCAGCGAGTAGCAGACCGTCGGCCCGACGAAGCGGAACCCGCGCCGCTTCAGCTCCTTCGACATCGCCCGTGACTCGTCCGTCTCGGCCGGAATCTCGGCCGGCGTGTGCCACCGGTTGACCCGCCGCTCTCCGCCGACGAACGACCAGAGGAGCTCGTCGAGACCGCCGGCCGCGATCGTCGCCATCGCGTTCGTGACGGCCGACTCGACTTTCAGGCGGTTGCGGACGATGCCCGGATCGGCGAGCAGTCGCTCGAGGTCGCGGAGGCCGAAGCGCGCGACCGCCTCGACGTCGAAGCCCGCGAACGCGCAGCGATAGCCCTCCCGCTTGTGCAGGATCGTCGACCAGGAGAGCCCCGCCTGCGCGCCCTCCAGCACGAGCAGCTCGAACAGCTGCCGCTCGTCGTGGGAGGGGACGCCCCACTCGTCGTCGTGATACGCGACGTAGAGCGGGTCGCATTCCGGCACCCAGGCACAGCGCACGTGCACATTCTCTCGAAGCGACGAGAGGCCGCCTCGACGGCGGCCTCTCGTCGCGGAACGTGAGTCGAGTCTACGGGCTGGCCGCGTAGATGTCCTCCTCGACGGTCCCGTCCAGACCGCGCGTATCGGCCCACGCGATCTCCGGATTGCCCTTCGAGTCGGTCGAGACCCACATGTAGTCGCCGAGGAACCCGGCCTCGAGCGGGTTGTTCGCCACCACGAGGTTCGGCATCGATCCCGTCGTGATGCGGGTGTACTTGACCGACGGCGATGACGTCGCCGCCTTGTCGATCGTCGCCAGGGTGATGTCGTTACAGCCGGTCGTCTCGCAGTTGCCGTACGAGCGGTCGTAGTAGGCGACGTAGTAATGCTTCCCGTCGGGTGACACCGCACTCCACGGCATCCACTGCGCGCTGTCACCGATCTTCGACCTCGGCGTCAGGTCGAACGTGTCGCTCCAGGTCGCGCCGCCGTCGTTCGAGTACGCGTAGAAGACGTCGTTGTCGCACGGCGGCGTGGCCGTCGCCGCCGGGCCGTTCGGGTTGCAATTCGGCTCGCCGTTCCGGAAGTCCGCCCAGGCCGAGTAGAGCGTGCCGTTCTTGTCGACCGCGATCGAGCCCTCGACGAAGTCGTCGAGCCGGTACCCGTTCGGCGGCAGGCACTGCCGGCCGGCGGGGCATGCCGTCGACGCCACCGGCCCCACCGGTTGCGTGCCGTAGTCGTCGCCGATCTTCGTCGGCGACAACCAACTGGCAGGCGACGAGCAGTCCGAGGACGCCAGGCACTTGACGATCAGATGCTGGTTCAGGCCCGCGACCGGCGTGTTCCCGTTGCCGAACGCGACGTAGATCGTCCCGTCGGGCCCGACGATCGGATGCGAACCCTGGTCCTGGTCGCAGGCGTTCGGATTCGATTCGTTGCTGAAGTCGGTGCAGACCCGGGCGGCTCCGCTGATCTCGATTCCCGGCGACCAGGTCGCACCGCCGTCCGTGGACTGGCTGAAGTAGATCGGGCTGTGCCCGCCGACCGGACCGCCGCTGAAGTCGAACCGCGTCCAGGTGGCGTAGACGTTGTCGACCTTCGGGCTCGCCCTGTTGGCGTCGGCGACGACGAACTCCTTGTCGTTGGCGATGTTGGGGTCGTTGTCGCTTGCAACCACGCCGAGCGGCGTGTCCGAGTACTCCTGGAACGGCCCCGGCGCCGGGGTGTGGTAGAAGGTGCCGCCGGCGTCGGCGTTCGATTTCGCGACCACGAACGCGCTGGCGGCCGAGTTGATATCGAAGAGCACCCCGCCGACGTAAGCGTTCCCCCGTGAGTCGAAGGTCGCGGTGGGATCGCTACAGGCGTCCGCCGAGTGCCCGTCGGCCATCACGAACTGGTAGAAGGGCGGAATCTGGTCGCCCCAGCTCCTGCCGCCGTCGAACGACCAGTCGTAGCCGCAGTGGTTGAAACCGACGCGGGAGTCGTTCTGCCCGGCGATCAGGTGCTTCGGGTCGTTCGGGTCGACCGCGATCACCTCTTCGGCCTGCCGACGGAGCGAGCAGTCCTGGTTGACGCGGACGTTGGCGCTCGACCCGGCCCCGAAGACGTTCTGGCAGCCCTGCGTCTGGTTGCGGCCGGCCCGCCGCTTCAGCTTGCCCTGGCCGGTCGCCGCCTGTGCCCTCTGGTCGAGCACGCCCGAGAAGTCGAGCGCGGAGACGACGACGCCGCCGGACAGGCTGGCCCGGTGCGGATCCTGCTGGGCGAGGCCCTGGTCAACGGCGAGCGCGTGCTCGAGCACGCGGTTCGTCGTCCCGAGGCTCGTCGTGGAGCCTGTTGCCGAGACCACTCCGAGAGAAACGGCAGCGGCGGCAAGCCCTCCGAGGACCCAGCCGCGTACAGACCTCCTCATGTTGCCCCCTTTCTCGACCCCTGGACTGACGCGGCGGGATTCTACTCCGCTCGACACCGGGCGCAAGTCGATCGCGGGCCGAACGAGTGAGGGTAGGGGTAGGCCAGTGTTCGCCGGCGCGCGGCGGTCAGGCGGGCGAGCAGGCCAGGAACGGGCTTGGCCGCAGCGCTGCTCTGCTACCGCGGCTGCCGAGCGCGGTGACCAGGTACGCGGAGCACCGGGCGATCGACGCCGCCGTGAACGTGGTCGCGAAGGTGCCCCGTGCAGTCGCCCGGACGACGTGTACCCGAACCGCGCCGTCCGCGACCAGCCTGATGGTCACCCGCTCCGCTGGGCGGAAATGGACACCCTGCACCGCGAGGGGCCTCATCGCCACCGCCCGCAGGGCCGGAGAACCCGTTGCCCGGGCGGCCGGCGCCAGCAGGACGACGACAGCGACGGTGAGGAGCAGCGTGCGCCTCAGCACGTCTACAGGGTAGCGCGAAGCGGGCGGACCGGCGTGCCGGTCCACCCGCTCCCGCGGTGTCTAGCTCAGCGCGAGCTGCCAGGCGCTGCGGCCATGCGTGGCCGCAAACAGGACCCGGTTCGCCGTGTCGATCGTCAGTCCGTAGACCGCGACGGAGGGGAGGCCGGTCGAGGCCGGAACCCATGCCGTCGTGTTCTTCGACAGCACATCCACCCCGAAGTCGGTCGACGCGTACAGGTCGCCGTTCGTGTCGAGTGCCACGTCGGTGATCGGCTGGTCGCCGAGGTCGTAGTCGATGTTCTTCCAGGTCGCGGTGTGCGTGCCCGGTTCGTACGTCACGTCGAACACGTGACCCGGCGCCGTGCCGGCGGCGTTCGCGTACGCGTTGTAGCCCGAGAACGAGATGAACGCGTGGTTCGGGTTCGCCGGGTCGACCGCGATCCCGCTCACGAACCGCTCGGGCGTCGACGCGCTGTCGATCCGGTCGTACGTCACGTTGGCCGCCGTCGCGTCGTCGGCGTTCTTCGAGACGAACACCCGGCCGCGGCGCAGGCCGGCCCACAGGGTCGAGGTGTCGCTGGGAGCCCGCTCGGTGGCGACGACGTACCCCGTCGGGCCGGGGTTCTTGTCCGAGCCCCACGGCACGGTGCCCGTGAGGTCGCCGGCGGAGCCGCCGAGCGGCTGCCAGTCACCGCAGGTGGTGTCGAACGGCCCGGTGCCGAAGAACTCGTTGCACTGGGTGTCCAGCTGGGCCTGGCTGCCGGCGTTGTCCTGGGTCCGCCAGACGTGCTGGAGGCCCACGAACCAGGTGTCGGCGGCCGCCGCGTTCGGGTCGGCGATCAGCGGGACGTAGAAGGACGCGCCTTCGCCGCTTCCGAGCAGCGGGCCGGCCATGAAGTCCCAGCCGGTCTCCTTGTTGCCCTGGAAGTTGACGTCGCCGTTCGGCGAGTAGAACGTGTGCATCCGGATCTTCGAGTTGGCGGCGTTGATGCCGGCCTGGCCGCCGTCGCCGAAGATGGTCACGGACCACTTCTTGCCGTTCGTCGTCGCCTGCGTCCCGTTGTCCTGGGTACCGCCCTGGATGTCCTTCGGGCTCTTGGCGCTCGTCGAGAGGCTCTGGAACTGGAGCGTCGAGAGGCCGTTGTTCAGCGACGTGATCGTCTTCGGGATCTTCGACAGCCAGTTCTGGCAGTCGGTCAGGTCCGCCCCGGAGAGACCACGGCCCGCGCACTGCGCCGACGAGTCGACGAAGGAGCCGTCGAGCCGGAAGAGGCCGCCGTCGTTGCCGATGAAGACGACGTCGGAGCTGAACGGCACGCCAGTGATCGCGTGCTGGTCCGGATGCAGGCTGACGCCCTTCGAGTCGACCGTCATGTCGGTGAAGTTCGTCCCGTCGTCCTGCGAGCGCTGGATCGCGCGGCCGTTCGAGCGGAACGGGATCGGGTCACCGGTGAAGATCTCGTCGTACTGCATGGCTCCGCCGATGTAGACGACGTCCGGGAATCCGGGCGGCGAGTACACGGGCATGTCGTACGAGCACTGCCCGACGCAGTAGTTGTACGAGCCGAAGCCCGGCGTGCCGTTGGTCGAATCGGACTTCTTCGTCCAGTCGCCTAGCAGCGTCGCGGCGGGCTCGTTCGCGTCCGCGACCGTGTAGAAGTCCGCGGACCCGCCGTTGCCGGTGTCGCCGACGTAGATGCGCAGCGCGCTGCCGCTCGGGGCCAGTGAGAACTCCGTCCGCGAGGAGGTCGAGTTCCCGACCGTTCCGCCACCGGCAGAGGCGAACACCTGGTGGAAGTCGGTGTCGCCGTCCTGCGTCTGCGAGCGCCGGTACAGACCGTAGTCGAACGCCGAGGCATAGACGTCACCCGACGCCTTGTCGATCTGGATGTTGGAGAAACCGCCTCGGAAGTAGTCGCCGCCGGTCGCCGAGGTCGGGTCGGTGACGTCCTGAGGGAGGATCAGCACGGGGGCGAAGCTGGCCCCGGCGTCGGTCGACTCATACAGGCCGACCTGCGCGGACCCGGGCGGCGTGAAGCGGCCGCCGTTCACCGACGACGAGCCGTGCCGCGCGACATCGGTGCCGATGAAGATGTGCGCCGGGTCGCCCGGGTCGACGGCAACGGCGCCGATCGAGCGGCCGGTGGCGACCGGGCACGTCAGCGACGACGGGTTGTCGGCACAGGGTGCCGTCGGCGCAATGCTGCCGAAGACGCGCGTCCAGGTCTGGCCGCCGTCCAGCGACTTGTAGAGGCCGATGCCCGCCTCGGAGTCGCTCGAGCCGTTCGGCTCGCCGGTACCGACGTAGACGGTCTTGCCCGTCGCGTCGTTGGGGTCGTACGCGATCGAGCCGATCGCGTTGGAGGGAATCGACGCGCTGGACTCGACCCACTTGACCTTGTTCTTCATAGCGTTATCGGTGCGCCAGATGCCGCCACCGGCTGCGCCCACCAGCATCGGGCACGACTTCGAGGTGCACGCGAAGGACACGGCGAGCGCCGTGGTCCGGCCCGAGAACACGGTCCCGCTCGTTCCGGCCGTGGATTCGCTCGCCACGGTCGCCGAGGCCGGGACGCCCTGAGGGCCGACCAGCGTCCAGCCGCCGCCCCCCTTCTTCTTCGCGGGCCTCGTCCTGATCTTGGCCGCTGCCGCCGCGGCCGCCTGCCGCTGTGCAGGCGCGATCGTCAGAGCCGGAAAGGCCTGGTTCGAGTAAATCTCCTGGTTCAGGCTGTCCAGCCCGGACGGCTCGCCGGTGCGAACGGCGTTGAGCGACGTCGCGAACTGCCCTTCGCCCACCCTCATGAAGTGCGGGCTGTTTGGACGCGCCTGGTGATTCTCCGAGACCCGTGCCTGGCTCACACCGAGTGCGGCTCCGACGACGATCGCCGCGGCCACGAGGACCCTCAGCGCATACCGCCTGTGCGTCGGCTTCCGCCACTCGAATCGCTTGCTCATCCCTGCTCCTCTCCGTCGGCGCGGCTGCCTGCTCGCGCGTTCGACGCGCGATTCCTTGACCGCTCGATTTCCTGTCCTGGTCCGTCCTTGCGACGGCCGGGCGCGCGTGGGCGTCCGGGCAGCGTCGCCCGCTGCCAGCGGATCCGGGTCGTCTTCCAGCAGGGCCCTGATCTGCCGGTGCATCCGAAGAGCCGTCTTGTAGCTGACGCCGAGCTCGCGCTCGAGGGCGCGGGCGGTGACGTCGTCGCCGCCCGTGCGCACGAGCTCGATCGCGCGGAACCACGACCTCAGGCTCGTGCGCGACTTGTGGAAGATCGTGCCCGCCGTCGGGTGCACGTGGTGCCCGCAGAACTGGCACGAGTACGCGGAACGGCCCGCGATCCGGTGGAACCGCGAGCGCCTGCCGCACGAGGGGCAGGCCGTTCCGCTGGGATAGCGCCGTTCCTTCAGGAACTCCAGGCACGCAGCGTCGGTCGGAAACCGCCGATCGAGCCCTGCAGACGTCAACGGGAATTCACCTCGAGACACGTAGACACCATGGCAAGTACGTGCTGCATCTCCTTACGTGTTCTGCTTGGCCCCTCCCCGGCCGCGCAATTCTGTGGGCTCCCGGGCCGGGCGTCAAGCAGGAGTGAGTGCGGCGGCGCTCAGCTGCCGTGCGGCTTGGCCATCTTGCGGTAGTCGAGAGCCTCGTCCAGGACGGACTCCTCGACGCCCGCGTCGCGCGCGACCTCGCGCAGCGACCGGCCGGAGGCGGCGGCCTCCTTGACGATCTCGGCCGCCTTGTCGTACCCGATGTAGGGGTTGAGCGCGGTCGCGGCCGAGAGGGTCAGCTCCGCGTAGCGCTCGTTCTGCTCCCTGTTCGCCTCGATCCCGTCCACGCACTTCGCGGCGAGCAGGCGCGAGGCGGCAGCGAGCAGCTTGATCGAGTCCAGGAGGTTACGCGCGATCAGAGGGACGAACACGTTGAGCTCGAAGTGCCCCTGCATGCCGCCGACGGTGGCGGCCGCGTCGTTGCCGATCACCTGCGCGGCCACCTGTGTGACCACCTCGGGGATCACCGGATTGACCTTGCCGGGCATGATCGAGCTCCCCTTCTGGAGCTCCGGCAGGAAGATCTCCGTCAGCCCGGCACGAGGGCCGGAGCCCATGAAGCGGAGGTCGTTCGCGATCTTGGTCAGCGAGACAGCCACCGTCTTCAGCGCGCCGGAGACCTCGACCAGCGCGTCGCGGGCGGCCTGCGACTCGAACGGATCGGCCGGCGGCAGGATGGTCAGTCCCGAGTCGGCCGAGAGTCGCTTGCGGACGCGGGCTGCGAACTCGGGATGCGTATTGAGGCCGGTGCCAACAGCCGTGCCGCCGAGAGGAATCTGGCCGAGGCGCTCGAGCGTCGACTCCACCCGCGCCGCGCCCTGGCGCACCTGGGCGGCGTAGCCGCCGAACTCCTGTCCGAGCGTGACCGGAACGGCGTCCATCCAGTGCGTCCGCCCCGCCTTGACCACGTCGTCGAACTCCACGGCCTTGGCGGCAAGCGAGCCGGCCAGCTGCGCGAGCGCAGGGAGCAGGTCGTCGACCAGCTCGCCGAGGGCAGCCAGGTGCACCGCGGACGGGAAGACGTCGTTCGACGACTGCCCCATGTTCACGTCGTCGTTGGCGTGGACGTCCGCGCCCGCCAGGGTGGCCATCACCTCGTTGGCGTTCATGTTCGATGACGTGCCCGAGCCGGTCTGGAAGACGTCGATCGGGAACTGGTCGTCGAGCTCGCCGGCGGCGATGCGGTCGCCGGCCGCCGCAATCCGGTCGGCTTTCTCGGCGTCCAGCAGGCCGAGCTCGGCGTTCACGCGGGCTGCGGCCGCCTTGATCCGGCCCAGCCACCGTGCCACCGGGGCGGGGATCGGCTCGTCCGAGACCGGGAAGTTGGCAATCGCCTTGGCGGTCTCGCCGCCCCAGAGCTCCTGCCGCTCCTCGATCCGGGCCACGGACCGAGTCTAGCTTCACACTGCGCGCAGATGGCGCCGCTCGGGAGGACGGTGCCGCAAGAGCTGCCGGGTGCGCTCGGACAGCTCGGCGCTCGCCGCCCAGCCGACGTACC
Organism: uncultured Actinomycetes bacterium; assembly: GCA_963841405.1. GTDB lineage: Bacteria > Actinomycetota > Thermoleophilia > Gaiellales > Gaiellaceae > DATBLE01. The sequence continues at coordinate 463,736 of CAWJCM010000007.1, forward strand.
GGCAGCGCGGGCACTCGTCCAGCGCCGTCCGCGGCTCGTCCTTCCGGACCGCACGCCGGTGGCCGCACTGCAGACACTCGACCTGGCGGAGACGGATCTCCATCCCACAGGAATCGGCGCCGCCGCCTCGAGCGAGTGTCCCTCGAACGAGGGAGTGTCCAGAGGTTCAGGCTTCAGCCTGACCCGCGCCGTCGGGCGGCAACGGTGAACGGCCGGGGGACAGGCTGACGGCCGTCTCTTCCCGGCGGGCTGCATCCAGCAGCTCGCTCCAGCGCACGAGCTTGACCCGGGGTCGGCCGTGCGGCTCGCCGCGGCCACGCTCCTCCATGTCGATCGCCTCCCAGCCCGCATAGGTGACGTGCTCGACGCCGCGGTCGGCGAGTCTCTGCTCGACCGTCTCGGTGGTCGCCGTCGGATCGCCCCGCTGCAGCAGCCCGGCCCGGGCGTCCTCGAGCACGAGGTCGACCGTCTCCGTCGCATCCTTCTTGTTTGTGCCGATCACGCCGCTCGGGCCCCGCTTGATCCAGCCCGCACAGTAGACGCCGGGCCCCCCGGGGACGCGTCCGTTCTCGTTCGGGATCGTCGCGCGCCGGGCATCGAACGGGACGCCGGGCAGCTCGACGCCGAGGTAGCCCACGCTGCGGAAGACGATCCCGCAGGGAATCGTCTCGCGCTCGTCCGTCGGCTCGGCGCTCACCCGTCCCGACCCGTCGGCGACCAGTCGGTTGCGGACGAGCTCGATCGCCTCGACCCGCTCCTCGCCGAGGATCGCAGCCGGAGACACGCAGAAGCGCAGCCGGATCGCCCGCCGCTTCCCTGCTGCGGGCCGCTGCGCGTACTCGCGCAGCACCTCGACGTTGCGGCGCGCGTTGGTGTCGTGCTCGAGCGACGCCTCGCTCGCCGGATCGAGCTCGAGCTCGACCGGATCGACGAGCACGTCGGCGTCGGCGAGCTCACCGAGCTCCTTCAGCTCCGGCGTCGTGAATGCCGCCTGCGCCGGTCCGCGGCGCGCGAGCAGGACGATCTCCTCGAAGCCTGAGCCGAGGATCGCCTCGATCGCCTCGTCGGTCGTGTCCGTCGGCCGGATCTCCTCCGGCGCGAGCGCAAGCATGCGCGCGACGTCCAGGGCGACGTTGCCTGCGCCGACGACGACGGCCCGCTCGCCGGAGAGGTCGAACTCGAGATCCTGGTAGTCGGGGTGGCCGTTGTACCAGGCGACGAACTCGGTCGCGGCCCAGGAGCCGGGAAGATCCTCGCCGGAGATGCCCATCCGCCGGTCGGTCTGTGCACCGACGGCGTAGACGACGGCGTCGTAGAGCTCGACCAGGTCGTCGTGGGTCAGGTCACGCCCGACCTCGACCCCGCCCAGGAAGCGGAACCCCGGCCGGGCGGCGATCCGCTCGAACGCCTTCGAGACCGCCTTGATCTTCGGGTGGTCGGGGGCGACGCCGAGCCGGACGAGGCCCCACGGAGTGGGCAGGCGCTCGATCATGTCCACCTCGAGGGGCAGGTCCGAGTCGAGCAGGTGCCCGGTCGCGTAGAACCCGGCCGGACCCGATCCGACCACGGCGACGCGCAGGGGCATGGGCCGATCCTGGAGCGAGCTACCGTGCGTCAGTGCGAGCAGCCGGAGCCACAGCCGCCGATCGCCTCGGTGGGCGTGTCGTCCTCGACCTGGAAGGAGTGGCCGCAGCCGCACGCCGAGGAGACGTTCGGGTTCTCGATCTTGAACCCGGACTCCTGGAGGCCGTCGAGGAAGTCGATGCTGGCGCCCTGGAGGTACGGCGCGCTGAACGGGTCGACGACCACGCGAACGCCGAACGCCTCGAGCTCGTGGTCGCCCTCCTGGGCGCCCCGGTCGAAGCCGAGCGCGTACTCGAAGCCCGAGCAGCCCCCGCCCTGGACGGCGATGCGCAGCACATCGGCGTCGCCCGCCGGCTCGTCGGCCTGGAGCTCCTTGATCTTTGCGGCCGCGCGCTCGGTCAGCGAGACGACATCGGCTCTCGGGGTGACAGCGCTGGGCTCTTCGAGGGTTGCCACGGGCTCATCGTAGCAGCGCGCCCGGCGCCGCCGAATCCCCGTTCCGCGTCGACTTTGTGACACCCGCCGCACGCATCGTTGCGCGGTTTCTCGCTGGCTTCGTGCGGCTGTGGGCGACTTGCTAGTGTCCGCCACGCGAGGCCGACGGAGGAGGATGGAGGGCGTTTGCTGGACAGCTGGTTGCCGTTCCTGATCTACGGGCTGCTCGCATTCGCCGTTCCGCTGTCGATGGTCGCCTTCTCGTTCCTCTTCTCGCAGAGGCCGAGACGGCGGACGCGCACGCGCGTGATCCCCTTCGAGTCGGGCGTCTCCACCGGCCCGCCCGCGCAGCAGCGCTTCACGATCAGCTTCTACCTGACGGCGATGCTGTTCATCGTCTTCGACATCGAGATCGTCTTCCTCTACCCGCTGGCGGTCGAGCTGAACGCGCTCGGCTGGTTCGCCTTCTTCGAGCTGCTCGTCTTCGTCGCGATCCTGGCGGTCGCCTACGTCTACATCTGGCGGAAGGGCGCCTTGGAGTGGAGATGAGAGCTTGGCGGTGAAGCGCCTCCGGGACTACGGGCTCAAGTCGGAGCGCCTGCTCTGGCCGACGAAGGGCCCCGGCGTCTTCGAGCGCGAGCTCGGCGCCGAGGAGCTGGAGTCGAAGCTCGGGCTGACCACGCTCCAGAAGGCGGTCGCCTGGTCGCAGACCAAGTCGATGTGGCCCGACCAGTTCGGGCTCTCGTGCTGCGCGATGGAGATGATCGCAATCGTCGACTCGCGCTACGACATCGCCCGCTTCGGGATGGAGGCGTTCCGGGCCTCTCCGCGCCAGGCCGACCTCCTGATCGTCTCCGGGCGGGTCGCGCACAAGATGGCGGCGCCGCTCCGGCAGATCTACGACCAGATGCTCGAGCCGAAGTGGGTGATCGCGATGGGTGCGTGCGCGAGCTCGGGCGGGATGTTCAACAACTACGCCGTCCTGCAGGGCGTCGACCGGATCGTCCCCGTCGACATCCACGTGCCCGGCTGCCCGCCCCGGCCGGAAGGCCTGATGGAGGGGATCGTCCGCCTGCACGAGAAGGTGCTCGCGGGCGTGCCGCCGGCGTACGAGATCCGCGGGGTCGCCTCATGACCTATGAGGGCATCCCGGGGCTGGTCGAGACGAAGGAGGCCCACGGCGAGACGACGCTCGTCGTCGACCCGGCGCGGCTGATCGACGCGTGCCGCTACCTGCGCGACGCGCAGGACTTTCGCTTCCTCGCCGACATCACGCCGACCGACTACCTGGGCTGGAACGAGCGGCCGACCGCCGGCTACATCGGCACCGCCTGGGGCCGCGACCTGAACGCTCCCGGCTCGGCCGGTCTCCAGCGGAAGCCGCGCCCGAAGCCGAAGCGCTTCGCGATGAACTACCACCTGCTCCGTCTGGAGCGCGGCGCGGCGCGAGTTCGCGTACAGGTCTGGCTGGACGAGGACGAGCCGGTCGAGAGCGTCGTCGGCATCTGGCCGACGGCCGACTGGCACGAGCGCGAGGCCTGGGACATGATGGGCATCCCGGTCGAGGGCCACCCCAACCTTTCCCGCATCCTGATGGAGGACGACTGGGAGGGCCACCCGCTGCGCAAGGACTATCCGATCGGCGGCGAGCCGGTTCGCTTCTCGGGGGAGGAGTAGATGGCCGTCGCGAGAGACCGGATCGGGGACAGGATGGATCCAGCCCCCGCTGCCTCCTCCGCGACTCCGATCTACCACGGGACGCGGATCCCGAGCCCGGTGCCGACGATGCTGAAGCCGGACCCGGGCCTGGAGGACGTCCTCACCGTCAACTTCGGCCCGAACCATCCGTCCACGCACGGCGTCCTGCGGCTGATCGTCGACCTGCAAGGCGAGGACGTGGTCGGGCTGGAGGCGGTGGTCGGCTACCTGCACACCGGCTTCGAGAAGAACATGGAGCAGAAGACGTACTGGAAGGGGGTCACGTACGCGCCGCGGATGGACTACCTCGCGTTCCAGGCGAACGAGTACGCCTACGTGGCGGCGGTCGAGAAGCTGCTCGCGATCGAGGTGCCGCCGAAGGCGACCTGGATGCGGACGCTTCTGCTCGAGCTGAACCGGATCCACTCGCACCTGATCTGGCTCGGCACCGGTGCGCTGGAGATCGGAGCGATCGGCCTGCTCTGGTACTGCTTCAACGCCCGTGACGACGTGCTCGACCTCTTCGAGCTCGTCGGCGGGTCGCGCATGCACACCCGCTACTTCCAGGCGGGCGGGCTCGCCGAGGACATCCCATCCGGGTTCTTCACGGCATGCAGGAAGTTCGCCGACGAGTTCCCGGACACGATCGACATGTACGAGCAGCTGCTCACGAAGCAGAAGATCTGGCTCGAACGGACACGCAACCTGGGCCTCCTCTCCGCCGACGACGCGATCGCGCTCGGCCAGTCGGGGCCGGTGCTGCGGGCCTCGGGCGTCGAGTGGGACCTGCGCCGCGCCGAGCCGTACCTCGCCTATCCCGAGCTCGACTTCGACGTGCCCGTCTACCACCACGGCGATGTCTACGACCGGTACCGGATCCGCGTCGACGAGATGCGCGAGTCGGTGAAGATCATCTCCCAGTGCCTCGAGGGCATGCCGGGCGGCGCCTGGATCGCCGACGACCGGAAGGTCGTGCTCCCGCCCCGGCACGAGCTCCACACCTCGATGGAGTCGCTGATCCACCACTTCAAGATCGTCACCGAGGGCTACCGCGTGCCCGAGGGCGAGGTCTACGTCGCGGTCGAGTCGCCGCGCGGCGAGTTCGGCTGCTACCTCGTCTCCGACGGCGGGCCGAGGCCGTGGCGCGTCAAGTTCCGGGCTCCGTCGTTCGTGGCGCTGGAAGCGACGGCGACCTGCGTCCACGACTCGCTGGTCGCCGACATGATCGCGATCGTCGGCTCGCTCGACACCGTCATGGGCGAGGTTGATCGCTGATGACTCCCGAAATTGCTGCGCATTTTCGGGAGGAGGTGGCGCAGATCGCCGACCGGTATCCCGATCCGAGATCAGCGATCCTCCCGGCGTTGCGTCTGGCCCAGGAGCATCACGGCGGCTGGCTTCCCGTCGAGGCGCTGCGCGAGGTGGCCGACGTGCTCGACCTCACCCCGGCGTACTGCCAGGCGGTCGCGTCCTTCTACGACATGTTCCACCTGGAGCCGGTGGGCCGGCACATGGTCGAGATCTGCACGAACCTCTCGTGCGCGCTGGTGGGCGCGCAGCACGTGGTCGAGTCGTTCGAGTCCGCCCTCGGCGTCGAGGCCGGCGAGACGACCGGGGACGGCGAGATCACGTTCCGCGCGGCCGAATGCCTGGGCGGCTGCGGGTACGCCCCGGTCGTCGCGGTGGACGGCCGCTACCACCACAACGTCACGCCTGAGGCCGCGGCCGCGATCGTGGAGGAGCTCCGTGGCGCTGCTTGACGCGCTCCTCGCCGGCGCCGAAGAGCACGACCTGGCCAGGCTGGACGAGTACCGCGCGATCGGCGGCTACGAGGCGCTCGTCAAGGCGCGCGCCATGACCTCCGACCAGCTGATCGAGGAGATGAGCAAGGCAAACCTGCGCGGCCGCGGCGGCGCCGGCTTCCCGATCGGCCGCAAGGCGTCGCTGATCGCGCGCGACTCGCCGAAGCCGAAGTACGTGGTCGTCAACGCCGACGAGTCGGAGCCGGGCGCGTTCAAGGACCGGCAGGTGATGGACCAGGTGCCGCACCGGCTGCTCGAGGGCAGTCTGATCGCCGCGCACGCGATCGAGTCGAAGGACGTCTTCATCTACATCCGCGGCGAGTACCTGGCCGAGTACGAGACGCTCCAGGCGGCGGTCGACGAGGCCGATGCGGCCGGGCTCTTCGAGGACGTGCGCGTCGTCGTCCACCGCGGCGCCGGCGCCTACATCTGCGGGGAGGAGACGGCGCTGCTCGACTCGCTGGAGGGGCGGCGCGGCCAGCCCCGCCCGCGCCCGCCGTTCCCGCCCGTGCAGGGCCTCTACAACGCGCCGACCCAGGTCAACAACGTCTGCACCATCGCCACGCTGCCGATCGTGATCGCGATGGGGGCGGAGGAGTTCTCGAAGACGGGCGCCGACACCGCCCCGGGAACCGCGATCTTCTCGATCTCGGGCAACGTCGAGCGGCCCGGCAACTACGAGCTGGAGCTGGGCACCCCGATGCGGGAGCTGATCGAAGTGCACGCGGGTGGCATCGCCGGCGGCCGGAAGCTGAAGGCGGTGATTCCCGGCGGCTCCTCGGTGCCGGCGCTGACCCCCGACCAGATCGACGTCCCGCTCGACTACGACTCGCTCGCCGAGCTGAAGACGTTCTTCGGAGCGGCGTCGCTGATCGTCGTCGACGACCGCTGCTGCATGGTGCAGCTGGCGCTGCGCTCGACGCAGTTCTACATGCACGAGTCGTGCGGCAAGTGCACCCCTTGCCGCGAGGGAACGCGCTGGATGGTGCAGATCCTCGAGAAGATCGAGCACGGCGACGGCGAAATGAGCGACCTCGAGCTGCTCGAGTCGATCAACGGGCGAATCCTCGGCAAGGTGCTGTGCGCGCTCGGCGAGTTCGCCGTCTACCCGGTCTCGAGCTACATCACCCACTGGCGCGACGAGTTCGTCGCCCACATCCAGCAGGGCCGCTGCCCGTACGACGGCCGCTCGTCGATCGAGGGGATCCTCGCGCCGTCGCAGCAACACAGCCATTCCCGTGACCGGGAAAGGCCGGAGGAGGAAGTCCGTGTCTGACGGCTCTCCTACCACCGATTCCACGCCAGTGGAATTGGTGCAGATCACCGTCGACGACGTCGAGATCGAAGTGCCGAAGGGCATCGGCCTCGTCGAGGCCGCGCTCCACGCCGGGGTCGAGATCCCGGTCTTCTGCTACGAGCCGCGGCTCGGGCCTCCCGTGGGCGCGTGCCGCATGTGTCTCTGCGAGGTGTCGCCCGGGCCGCCGAAGCCACAGGCCGCCTGCACGCTGACGGCGGCGGACGGGATGGTCGTGAAGACGGCCGCCACCTCGCCGATGGCCGCCGAGGCGCAGGACGCCACCCTCGAGTTCATCCTCGTCAACCACCCCCTGGACTGCCCCGTCTGCGACAAGGGCGGCGAGTGCCCGCTCCAGGACCTGACCTTCCGCTACGGCCCCGGCAACACCCGCATGACCTTCCCGAAGCGGACGTTCGAGAAGCCGATCCCGATCTCGCCGACGATCGCGCTCGACCGCGAGCGCTGCATCCTCTGCTACCGCTGCACGCGCTTCTCGGAAGCGGTCGCCGAGGACGAGCAGCTGGTCGCCCGCGAGCGCGGGGCGAGCTCGATCATCGCCACCTTCGAGGACGAGCCCTACCGCGCGCCCTTCTCCGGCAACGTGATCGAGCTGTGCCCGGTCGGTGCACTGACCTCGACCCAGTACCGCTTCGAGGCGCGGCCGTGGGAGATCCAGAACATCCCGACCGTCTGCGGCCTCTGCCCGGTCGGCTGCAACATCAGCGCGACGACGCGCGAGGGCAAGCTCAAGCGGATTCTCTCGCGGAACCACCCCGAGATCGACGAGGGTTGGCTCTGCGACAAGGGCCGCTTCGCGTACTCGCACCTGTACGCGCCCGACCGCGTGCAGGATCCGCTGCGCAAGGTCGGCAAGCGCCGCCTCGAGGAGCTCTCCTGGGACGAAGCGCTCGACCAGGCCGAGGCGTTCCTGCGTCGGGGACCGGTGCTGCTGGCGCTCTCCGGGTCGGAGACGGTCGAGCAGGCGGAGGCGCTGGCGCGGCTGGTGCGCCAGGGTCTCGGCTCCGACGCCGTCGTGCTGCCCGAGCAGACCTCGCCGGCGATCGACGCGTTCCGGGCCCCTCTGTCGTCGATCCGCGGCGCCGCACGGGTGATCGTGGTCGGCGACGACCCGGTGGAGGAGCGCGCTCCCGTCGTCGCGCTCTGGATCAAGGCTGCTCGCCGCGCCGGTGCGGAGATCGTCACGGTCGGCGCCTCCGGCACGAAGCCGGCCGCCCCGGGCAAGGCGGCCGAGACCGTGCGGGCGCTGGGCGAGCAGGCACGCGGCGCGGTGCTGATCTGGTCGGGCCCCGGCGGAGCCGGAGGCGCCGCGGTCGCCGCGCTGGCGGAGGAGCTGGGCGCGGCCGCCGCCTTCTACCTGCCGTCGACGCCGAACGGCCGGGCGGTCGTCGAGGCCTGGCGAGGAGCCGGCGAAGGCGAGCCGGACGGGCCCGAGCGGATCGGGACGCTGCTGATCTCCGGGGAGGAAGCCGCCGCCGACCCGGCCGTCCGGTCGCTCGCAGAGCGAGCGGATGCAGTGATCGCGATCACGATGTTCGCCGACCCGGTCCGCGGCTGGGCCGACCTGGTGCTCCCGGCGACGAGCTATCTCGAGCGCGACGGGACGATCGTCAACCTCGAGGGCCGCCCGCAGCGCCTGCGCCGCGCGGTGATCCCGCCCGCACCGGACGAGGTGGCCTGGATCGCCAAGCTGGCCGAGCGCTTCGGCGTGGCGATCGATCCGCATGCGCGGGTGGTCGAGGCTGCGGAGCAGGCCGCGCTCCCCGCGCGCGCCGAGCCGGCGCCGGTGACGCTGCCGAAAGCGCCGAGGGCGAAGACCGCCAAGGGCGGCCCGCTCAAGCTCGTGCGCTACCGCGCCCTGTTCTCCGGGCCGGCGGTCGAGCGCGTGCCCGAGCTCCGGTTCCAGCGGCCGGAGGCGGTGATCGAGCTCTCCGCCCGCGACGCGAGCACGCGGAACATCGCCACCGGCGAGGAGGTCGTCGTCCGCTCGAACGGCACCTCGGTCCGCATGCGCGCCCGCGTCAACCGGCATTTGATCAACGGCGCCGTCCGCGCGCCCGAGGAGCACGTCCGCGAGCTCGACCAGGCCGTGGAGGTGAGCAAGGCGTGAACCATGGTGAACCGTGGTGGATCGGGCTGATCAAGGCGCTGATCTTCGTCAACGTCCTGTTGATCTCGATGGCCTTCCTGACGCTCTACGAGCGCAAGCTGCTCGCGCGCATGCAGCGGCGGCTCGGGCCGAACCGCGCCGGCCCGAAGGGCCTGCTCCAGCCGTTCGCGGACCTGATCAAGATGGTGCGTAAGGAAGCCTTCGCGCCGGTCGCCGCAATCGACACCCTTTACCTGCTGGCACCGGCGTTCGCCGCGTTCACCGCGCTGACCGCATTCAGCGTGATCCCCTGGGGCGAGGGCTGGCAGATCTGGCACTACCACGTGAACGGCGAGATCGCCGACGTCCCGATCTCGCTGATCCTGATCTTCGCGCTCGGCTCGCTGGGGATCTACGGGTTCATCATCGGCGGCTGGGCGTCGGAGTCGAAGTACTCGCTGCTCGGGTCGATGCGGACCTGCGCGCAGATGGTCTCGTACGAGGTCTCGCTGGCGCTGTCCGTGCTCGGTGTCGTGCTGATGGCGCACACGCTCTCGCTCTCCGGGATCGTCGAGGCGCAGGTGAACGACTGGTGGTACGCGGCCCCGCAGTTCGTCGGGCTCATCTGCTTCTTCATCGCCGGCGTCGCCGAGACGAACCGGCCGCCGTTCGACCTCCCCGAGGCCGACACCGAGCTCGTCGGCGGCTATTCGACCGAGTACTCCGGGATGCGCTGGGGCCTGTTCCAGATGGCCGAGTACGTGAACGTGATCGTCCTTTCGGCGCTGGGGGTCACGCTCTTCTTCGGTGGCTGGGAAGGCCCGTGGGCCCCGCTCGGGCCGCTGTGGTTCTTCATCAAGCTCGTCCTCGCGATCTCGGTCTTCATCTGGCTGCGGGCGACGCTGCCTCGCCTCCGCTACGACCAGCTGATGCGCTTCGGCTGGAAGGTCCTGCTGCCGGTGGCGACGATCAACGCCGTGATCACGGCGCTCTTCGTGGTGATCTTTTGAGCCCGCAGCCGATCGACTCGCTGAAGGGCTTCGCCGTCACCTTCGGCCAGCTGTTCAAGAAGCCCATCACGCAGCAGTACCCGGAGTACAAGCGACCCGTCTACCCGCGGTTCCGCGGCCGCCACCGCCTGCACGTGCACGAGAACGGCCTGGAGAAGTGCGTCGGCTGCTCACTCTGTGCCGCCGCCTGCCCGGCCGACTGCATCCGGGTGGTCGCCGCCGAGAACACCGCCGAGAACCGCGTCTCCGCGGGCGAGCGCTACGCGCGGATCTACGAGATCAACATGAGTCGCTGCATCTTCTGCGGCTACTGCGAGCTCGCGTGCCCGTTCGATGCCATCACCCTCGGCAACGACTTCGAGATCTCCGAGTACTCGCGCGACGACCTGATCTACACGAAGGACATGCTCCTCGCCGAGCCGATCAAGCGCGTGCCGGTCGCCGACCCGGACGATTTCGACACGCCCATTCCCTACTACGAGACGGCGTCATGAGGACCCGGAAGATGCTGCGCATCTGCCGGCTGGGCGGGACATGATCCTCGCGTCGGCCGCAAACAGCCTCGTCTGGGTCGTATGGGTGGTCGCCGCCCTCGCCTGTCTGGGCTCGGGCGTGGCTGTGATCTCGTTCTCGAACCCGTTCTACTCGGCGCTGGCCCTGATCGGAAACCTCGGCTCGCTGGCCGTGCTCTACCTGCTGCTCTCGGCCGAGTTCGTCGCCGCCGCACAGGTGCTCGTCTACGCGGGGGCGGTGATGGTCATGTTCCTGTTCGTGATCGCCTACCTGGGCGGGAAGGCGGACACGCCCTGGACCGGACACCTCCCGGCCCAGACGATCGCGGCGATCGTCGCGTCGGCCGCGCTACTGGTGGAGATCGTGGTCGTGATCGCCGGCCAGGCGGACGGGCACCTGTCGAAGGCGGCGGACATCACCGACGCGTTCGGCAGCCCGGGCGAGATCGGACGGCTGTTCCTCACCGACCAGCTGCTCGCCTTCGAGCTGACCTCCGTGATCCTGCTCGTCGCCGCGGTCGGCGGCGTGATCCTCGGCAGCCACTCCCGCGAGAGCCCGTCGGTGGAGGGCAGCGATGCTCGGGCCTGACACCGCCGCGTATCTGATCGTGGCCGCGTTCCTCTTCACCACGGGGGCACTCGGGGTGCTGGTCCGCCGCAGCCCGCTGATCGTGCTGCTCTCGCTCGAGATCATGCTGAACGGGGCGAACCTGGCGCTGATCGCCTTCTCGCGCCACTTCGCGAACGGCGACGGCCAGATCTTCGCGCTCGCGGTGATGGCGGTCGCGGCCTCCGAGGTCGTCGTCGGGCTCGGGTTGATCGTGGCGATGGCACGCAAGCGGCTCGCGCTCGACGTCGACCAGCTCTCGTCGTTGCGCGGATGACCGTGTCGTTCGCCTTCGGCTCTCTCCCCGGCGGCCAGGGGGCTGACGCCCCATGACCGCGGCCGCCTGGACCTGCCTCCTGCTGCCGCTCGGCTCGACCGTGCTGATCACGCTGCTGGGCGGCTCGATCTCGCGGCGCACGGCCGGCTGGATCTCGACGCTCACGTCCGGCGCGGCGTTCGCGGCAGCGGTGGTCGTCTTCGCCGAGATGCTTGGCCGGTCGCCCGAGCACCGCTCGCAGACCTCGACCGCCTACAGCTGGCTCGTCGCCGGCAGCTTCAAGGTCGGCTTCTCGATTCTGACCGACCCGCTGTCGGTGTTCATGATGCTGATCGTCACCGGAGTCGGGTCGCTGATCGTCGCGTACTCGCTCGGCTACATGGACGGCGACGAGGAGGAGCGCCGGTACTTCGCGTACATGTCGCTGTTCGTCTTCTCGATGCTGATGCTCGTCCAGGGCGGGAACCTGCTGTTCCTGCTGATCGGCTGGGGTCTGGTCGGACTCTCGTCGTATCTCCTGATCGGCTTCCACCACGAGCGGCCGAGCGCGGTCGCCGCCGCCAAGAAGGCGTTCATCATGAACGCGTTCGGCGACGCGACGATGGCGCTCGCCTTCTTCCTGCTGATCCAGAAGACCGGCTCGCTCGACTTCGACGTCGTCTTCGCGAAGGCGGGCGGGCTCAGCCAGACCGTGCTGGTGCTGGTCGCGCTCGGTCTGCTCGGCGGCGCGGTGGCGAAGTCGGCGCAGCTGCCGCTCCAGACCTGGCTTCCGGACGCGATGGAGGGTCCGACGCCGGTGTCGGCGTTGATCCACGCGGCGACGATGGTCACGGCGGGGGTCTACCTGATCGTCCGCACGCATCCGCTGTTCGAGCTGGCGCCGAACGTCCAGGACACGGCGGCCGTGCTCGGCACTCTGACGCTCTTGATGGCCGGTTTGATCGCGCTCGTCCAGACCGACATCAAGCGCGTGATCGCGTACTCGACCATGTCGCAGATCGGCTACATGTTCCTCGGCGCGGGGATCGGCGCCTACGCGAACGCGATGTTCCTGCTGATGGCGCACGCGTTCTTCAAGGCGCTCCTCTTCCTCGGCGCCGGCATCGTCATCCACGCCCTCGGCGGCGAGCAGGACATCCGCAGGATGGGCGGCCTGCGCCGGCTGATGCCGAAGACGTGGTGGGCGATGCTGGTCGGCGGCCTCGCGCTCGCCGGGATGCCGCCGCTCTCCGGGTTCTTCGCCAAGGACTCGATCCTCGCCGCGGCGCTCGGACGCGAGGACTGGTTCGGTTACGTCCTGTTCGCGGCCGGGATCGCGGGCGCGTTCTTCACCGGTCTGTACACGTTCCGGATGCTGTTCGTCGTCTTCGGCGGCGAGCAGTCGGCATACGTGCGGGAGCATCCGCCGCACGCGGCACACGACCGGCTGGTCGAGTGGTCGATGGGGCTGACGGTCGCGGTGCTGACCGTGCTCGCAGCGTTCGGCGGGTGGATCCAGTTCGCCGACGTGTGGACGCCGATCACCACCTGGCTCGCACCGGTCGCCGAGCCCCTGGTCGAGGCGACCGGAGGCCAGGAGGCGATCGCGAGCATCTCCGCCGTCGCCTTCGGCCTCGCCGGTATCGGCGTCGCCTGGTGGATCTACTCGGCGCACCGGGCGAAGGCGCCACGCCCGTGGGCCGTGCTCGAGCACAAGTTCTACTTCGACGAGCTCTACAACGGCCTCTTCTACTGGCCGGCGGTCGCGCTCTCGCGGATCCTCGACTGGACGGTCGAGGGCCCGATCATCAACGGTTCGATCGTCGGCGTCGCCGGCGTGACCCGGCGCGCCGGCGGCTGGTTCCGCGAGCTCCAGACCGGCCTCGTGCGCGTGTACGCGTTCGCGCTCGCCGCGGGGCTCGCCGTCCTCGTCCTCGTCTTCATCGCGGTCAGATGACGAGCCACGGCTGGATCACGACCACGCTGGTCCTCCTGCCGCTGATCGCGGCGGTAGTGCTCTGGGTCGTCCCGATGCCGCGGGTGTGGGTCGCGCCGGCGGCGCTGCTCGTCTCGCTGTTCGAGGTCGGCTTCTGGATCGAGGCGCTCGTCCACTACGACTTCGACCGCGGCGGGCTCCAGGAGTGGAACCACGCCAGCTGGCTGAAGGACCTCGGCGTCTCGTACTCGGTCGGCTTCTATCAAGGGTTCACGGTCTGGCTGGTCGGACTGACCACGGTCGTGATGGCCGCCTCGGTCGCGTACGGCGCGTGGATGGGCCGTGACCGGCCGCGCGCCTACTACGGGCTGATGCTGTTCCTGACCGGCGCGATCGTCGGCGTCTTCACCTCCCAGGACCTGCTGCTCTTCTACGTCTTCTGGGAGGCGATGCTGATTCCGCTGTACGTCCTGATCGGCGCGTGGGGCGGGCCCGGCCGGCTGAACGCGACGATCAAGTTCGTCATCTACACGATGGTCGGCTCGCTGCTCATGCTGGCAGCGGTGATCGTCTACGGGCTCCAGGCCGGGACGTTCTCGATGATCTCGGGCGGGACGAACGCGAGCGACTGGATCTTCCTCGGCTTCGCCGCCGCGTTCGTCGTCAAGGCGCCGCTCTTCCCGTTCCACGGGTGGCTGCCGGACGCCTACCGCGAGTCGCCGGCCGAGGTCTCGGCGGTGCTCTCCGGCGTGATCTCGAAGGCGGCGGCGTTCGGCTTCCTGCGCATCTGCTTCTCGCTCTTCCCGGCGGGCGTCCAGGACTTCCGTACGCCGATCCTCGTATTGGCGGCGATCGGGCTGATCTACGGTTCGCTCCTCGCCTTCCGCGCACCGGACATCCGCGGCGTGGTCGCCTACTCGTCGCTGGCGCAGCTCGGGTTGATCATGCTGGGGCTGTTCGCGACCAACTCGCTGGGGATCAACGGCGCCGTGCTGCAGATGGTCAACCACGGGCTCATCTCCGCCGTGCTGTTCATGCTCGCCGGCGCGGTCGAAAGGCGGGCGGCGACCGGGCGGTTCGAGTCGCTCGGCGGCATGGCCAAGGGCCGCCCCGCGCTGGCGACGGTGCTGATGGCGACCGGGATCATCGCGCTCGCCGTGCCCGGCTCGACCGCGTTCGCGGGCGAGTTCGCGATCCTGGCCGGCGTCTTCCAGCAGGGGTGGTTCTACGCGGTGGTCGGCGCGGTCGCGATCGTGCTGGCGGCGATGTACGTGCTGCGCATGATCTCCGCGGTGCTGCATGCCCGGAAGGGCCCGGCCGTGCACGACGCGGCGCTCGACCTTCGGCCCGCGGAACTGGCGATCCTCGTTCCGCTGATCGCGATCCTGCTGTTCCTCTCGGCGTGGCCGGCGTCGATCACTGAGCGCGTCACGACCAGATCTCAGACGTCAACGGCCGCGGCAGCAGGTGAGCCGAAATGATCGCCGCCGTCCCGCGCCCGCCGGTCGACTGGTTCTCGATCTCGCCGTCACTGATCCTGCTAGTCGCGGCCGGGGCCTGCCTGATGGTCGCGGTGCTCGTCCCGCAGACGGCCCGGCGTGCGACCGCGGCGGCCACGACCGCCGCCGGCTTCGTGGGCGCCTTCGTCGCGGCGGTTCTCCTCTACGACAGGACGCCGATCGGGGTGAGCGTGTACCAGGACACGGTCCGGCGCGACCGCTTCTTCGCGCTGGCGGCGGTCATCCTCGCCCTCGTCGGCCTCGTCGCCGTGCTCGTCTCCTACACCGAGCACCGCCACGGCCTCGTCGCCGAGTACTACGCGCTGCTCGCCACGGCGGCGGCCGGGATGATGTTCCTGACCCAGGCGAACTCGCTGCTGACGCTGTTCCTCGGGCTGGAGTGGTTCTCGATCTCGCTGTACATCCTCTGCGCGATCGACTACCGCCGGGAGCGGTCGCTCGAGGCAGGCCTCAAGTACCTGATCGTCGGCGGGTTCGGCTCGGCAGTGCTCTTGTTCGGCTCGGCGCTCGTGTACGGCGCGACCGGGAAGTTGACCTTCGACGGGATCGGCGAGGCGGTCACGGCCGGCGGGCTCAGCGGCGACGCGCTGCTCCTGACCGGCCTGGCGATGATCATCGTCGGGCTCGGCTTCAAGGCCTCGGCTGCGCCGTTCCACATGTGGACGCCGGACGTCTACGAGGGCGCTCCGACGTCGGTGACCGCGTTCATGGCGGCCGCGACCAAGGTGGCGGCGCTGCTCCTCACCTTCCGGATCCTCGTCACCGCGTTCCCGCAGGAGGACGATCTCTGGACGGTCGCGATCGCGGTGATCGCCGTCTGCTCGCTCCTCGTCGGCAACTTCGCCGCGCTCGTCCAGAAGAACCTGAAGCGGCTGCTCGCGTACTCGTCGATCTCGAACGCCGGCTTCATGCTGATCGCCGTCTCCGCGAACAGCGCCCTGGGCGGACGTGCTCTCCTCTACTACCTGATCCCCTACGCGGCGGCCTCGATCGGCGCCTTCGCCGTGGTCGCCGCCCGCGAGCGCGAGCTCGGCCACGACGTGACCGTCGACGACCTGGCCGGAATGGGCTGGGAGCGGCCGCTGCTCGGCGCGTCCATGTGGACCTTCATGCTGAGCTTCGCCGGCCTGCCGCCGACCGGCGGCTTCCTCGGCAAGTTCTACGTCTTCTCGGCCGCCTACGACCATGGCTGGCTCTGGCTCGTGATCGTCGGCGTGCTCGCCACCGCGGTCAGCCTCTACTACTACCTCAACGTGATCCGCGCGCTGTACCTGCGACCGAGCGCGGAGCTCCAGTTCGCCGCGGGCGGCCAGCCCCCGCGCGACTCGCTGCTGCAGCTGGGGACGGCCGCGTGCGTGGTGGTGGTGGTCGGCTCGTTCTTCGCGGTGCAGCCGCTGATCGACCTCGCGGAGAAGGCGGTGGGCTCGCTCTAGGACGAGAGCTGCTGCGTCGGCGCCGGACGCGCCAGCAGCCGCCGGATCGCCGGCAGCGACCCGATCAGCGCCTGGATCCCGAACACGACGAGGCACGCGATCAGGGCGGACACCGCCGCCCGGGGCACCGCACCCTCTGCGCGCAGCGGCGCACGCAGCGCCGCGGCCGCGAGCACCAGTAGCAGCGTGACGACGTGCAGCATCGCAACCGCTCTACGGTGGGGCAGCGCACCCGGCTGGAGCTGCTCCTCGACCGCGGCCAGGCCGGCGACGACGATCGCGGGCACGGTCGCGAGCAGGAGGTAGAACGAGAGCGTGGGGGAGCCGAGCGCGTCGGTGACGATCGAGAGCAGGACGAGCGCCACCGGGAGGAGCTCACGACGCGTCACGGCCTGTAGCTTCGCCGTCCAGCCGGACGTTCCTTCGTTAGATTCCGCCCATGACCATCCCACTCACCTGGCTCGGACATGCGAGCTTCCGGCTCGACAGCCCGGGCGGAAAGCGCATCTACGTCGACCCCTGGCTGACCGGGAACCCGAAGTGCCCCGAGGCGGAGCTGAAGCCCGAGCGGGTCGACCTGATCGCCCTCACACACGGCCACGGCGACCACGTCGGAGACACAGTCTCGCTGTGGAAGCAGTTCGAGCCACCCGTGATCGCGCTCGTCGAGCTGCGCGGCTGGCTCGCCGCCCAGGGTCTTCCGGAGGACATGACCCAGGCGCCGAACAAAGGCGGCACCGCGCACGTCGACGGGATCAAGATCACGCTGACCGACGCGAATCACTCGTCCAGCACGGAGGACGGAACCTATACCGGAGAGCCGGCGGGGCTCGTGGTCGAGCTCGAGGACGGCTTCAGGATCTACTTCGCGGGCGACACGAACGTCTTCGGCGACATGGCCCTGATCCGCCGGATCTACGAGCCCGACGTGGCCGTGCTGCCGATCGGCGACCACTTCACGATGGGCCCGCGAGAGGCGGCCGTGGCGCTCGAGCTCCTCGGGACAAACCGCTGCATCCCCTGCCACTACGGCACGTTCCCGCTCCTGGTCGGAACGCCCGATGAGCTGCGAGAGCTCGCGCCGGACGTCGAGGTGATCGCTCCCGAACCCGGCGAGACGGTCGAGCTGTAGGTGCGCGAGCGCTGGCTCGGGGCCACGGGTCGCCGCGTTCCCGAGATCGCAGTCGACGGCGAGGTCGAGCTGCCCGACGACGTGCTCTGGCTCGAGCGGGCCGACGACGCAGCAGTCCACGAGGCGCATGAGGCAGGCAGAGCCGTTGCCGCCCACGCCGATACGCCCGCAGGCGTGAAGGAGGCGCTCGCCCGCCCGGAGGTCGCCTGCGTGCTCGTCCCGCGAGAGCGCCGCGACCTGCTCGAGCTCGACCTGACCGCACTGACGTATGACTGAAGTCGTCGCGACGTACTCGATCGTCGCGTGCGACCTCGAAGCGGGGCAGTGGGGCGTGGCCACACAGTCGAGGTTCCTCGCGGTCGGCTCGGTCGTGCCCTGGGCGGAGGCGAACGTCGGCGCGGTCGCCACCCAGTCGTACGCGAACCCGAGGTACGGCCCCGACGGGCTGCGGCTCCTCCGCGAGAGGCTGTCGGCCGAGGACGTCGTCGCGCGGCTGACCGAGGCGGACGAGGGGCGCGACCGGCGCCAGCTCGGGGTCGTCGATGCCCAGGGTCGGGCAGCCACGTACACGGGCAGCGGCTGCGACGCCTGGGCCGGCGGGCGCACCGGCCCGTGCTTCGCCGTGCAGGGGAACATCCTCGTCTCCGGCGAGACCGTCGACGCGCTCGCCGAGACGTTCGAGGCGACCGCCGGCCGGCCGCTGGCCGAACGGCTGCTCGACTGCCTCGCCGCCGCCCAGGCGGCGGGCGGCGACAAGCGCGGCCAGCAGTCGGCGGCACTGCTCGTCGTCGAGCAGGACGCGGGCTACGCCGGGCTCAGCGACACGCTCGTCGACCTTCGCGTCGACGACCACACTCGCCCGATCGAGGAGCTGCGGCGCCTGTACGACATCCACGAGGCACTGTTCGGGCACACGCCGCGGGACGAGTGGGTCGAGGTCGACGAGGGTCTCTCGACCGAGCTGCGCGAGCGCCTGACGCAACTGGGGTACGACGAGGAATGGCCGGCGGCATTCATGCGTTGGTCCGGCAGCGAGAACCTGGAAGAGCGGGTCGACGGGGTCGAGCGGATCGACCCGGTCGTCCTCCGAGCCTTGAGGGAGGCGGGATGACGCAGGGGTACGAGGTCGCGCACGTGGACGAGCTGGACGAGCTGCCGATCAACCAGGCCGAGTTCGTCTGGCGGCCCGTGCGGCGGCGCTTCGGGATCAGCGCGTTCGGGACCAACGCGTACACGGCCAAGGCGGGCCAGCGCGTCGTCGAGGAGCACTTCGAGCAGGACGGCCACGAGGAGATGTACGTCGTGCTCCGCGGCCGGGCGACGTTCACGCTCGGCGAGGACGAGGTGGACGCGCCCGCGGGAACGATCGTCTTCGCCCGGCCGGGAACCAAGCGGGGAGCGATCGCCGCCGAGGACGACACAGCGGTCCTCGCCGTCGGCGCGAAGCCGGGCGTCGTCTTCGAGCCCTCGCCCTGGGAGGACATCTTCGCCGCCTTCTCCTACGCCGAGAAGGGCGACGTCGACCGGGCGCGGGAGATGATCGGCGGCGCGATCGAGCGGCGGCCGGACGAGTGGCAGGGGCACTTCAACGCCGCCTGCTTCGAGGTGCTCTACGGCGACCGGGAGACGGGGATCGCGCACCTGCAGCGCGCACACGAGCTCGACCCGGAGCGCGTCGCCGAAGCGACGGCCAAGGACAGCGACCTCGGCGCCGTGCGCGACGACCCGCGCGTGTCAGCGATCGCCGGGTAGAAGCGCGGGAGAACCCATGGTTCTCCCGGATCGGTTGGGAGCGGGTGTCAGCGGTCTCCGGGGAGTCTGGCACCTGCCGCGAGGCGCCGCAGGGCCGGCACCGGGTCGTGCTCCGGCCTGGCGACGAGCAGCAGCGCGCCGTGCTCCTCGCCGGCGAGGGCGCCGACCAGCATCTCGAGGCCGACGGCCAGGGCGAACGCCTTGTAGGCGCGGTCGCCGCCGAACGGGACGAGCTCCTCCGGCCGAGCGATCCCGGCGAGAACGTCGCCGTGGGTGACGCGGCCCATCGACACGTCGGCGACGAGGGGCGAGCCATCCGAGCTCGGCACGCCGATCGCGATCGGGTTCGTGCCGGCCAGCGGCGGACCGCCTTCGGGTGAGGCCAGGCGTTTCGGCGACGTCGTGGTCAGAACCGCTGCCAGCCCGCCCTCGGCAAGGCGGCGGACCCAGTAGCCGAGCGACCCGGTGGGGAAGCAGCGGAGGGCGACGACCACACGCGCGTCGGTGGGCGGGTCGGCGAGCACGGCGTCGCAGATCGCCGCCAGCGTCAGGTAGCCGAGCGCGCCCGCTCCGTCCCAGCGTTCGTAGCCGCGCTCGGCGACGATCCGTTCCGGGCGGGCAGACGGATCGACGTCCGCCAGCGTCTCCAACCAGTCGATGCGAGCGAGCCCGTGGCCCGTCTTGCCGCGACGCTCGGCGTCGACGAAGTGGTCGGCGAGCGTGGCCGCGTCGGCCTCGGAGAAGCCGAGGGCGCGGAGTCGCTCGAGCGGCGTGCTCAGCTCAGGACCGGCAGCGCCTTGAAGGTCTGCCGGCCGGCGTGGACCGCCTCGGCGATCCGGACGATCTCGCGTGACGTCTCCGAATCGGGCTCGGCCCAGACGAGCGGCTCGCCCTCGTCGCCGCACTCCCGCAGCCGCGCGTCGAGCGGCACCTTGCCCAGCAGCGGCGCTCCGATCTCCTCTGCGAGCCGCTGGCCGCCGCCCGTACCGAATACCTCAGAGGTCATGTTCTCGACCACCCCGATCAGCCGCATGTTCGTCTTCTGCGCCATCGTCGCGGCCCGCGACGCCACCTGCTGCGCCAGCGGCTGGGGCGTGGTCACTATCACCGCCTCGGCGCGCGGCAGCAGCTGGCCGAGCGAGATCGAGACGTCGCCGGTGCCGGGCGGCATGTCGACGAGCAGTAGGTCGAGCTCGCCCCAGTGGACGTCGGAGAGGAACTGCTCGAGCGCGCGATGAAGCATCGGCCCGCGCCACATCACCGGTGCGTTGTCGTCGAGGAAGAAGCCGATCGACATCAGCTTCAGGTCGTCCCTCACCGGCGGAACGATCATCTTGTCGACCACCACCGGCTTCTGTGCGATCCCGAGCATGTGCGGGATCGAGTGGCCGTAGACGTCCGCGTCGAGGACGCCGACGCGATGGCCGAGCACCGAGAAGGCGGCGGCGAGGTTCACGGTCAGCGACGACTTGCCGACGCCGCCCTTGCCGCTGCCGATCGCGAGCACTCGTGTGTTCCGGTCGACCGAGATCCCCTTGCTCCGATTCTCCACGCCGCCGCGCAGCTTCGTGGCCAACGCGGCCTTCTCGTCGGGGCTCATCACGTCGAAGCCGAGCCGTACGCGCTCGACCCCGGGCACCTTGCCCACATGCTCCACCACCTGGCTCTCGAAGCTCTCCCGGAGCGGGCACCCGGCGACCGTGAGCGCGATCGTCACGGACACGTCGCCGTCCGCGATCTCGATGTCGCGGACCATGTCGAGCTCGGTCACCGGCCGGCGGAGCTCCGGGTCGATGACATTCTCGAGCGCCTTCAGGATCGCTTCGCGGTCTGCCCCCATCGTTGCGAGCGTAGCCGACAGCGGTTCGCGTGCGCCGCCGTCAGCCGGAGCAGAATGCCCGCGCCGCGAGCGCCTGAGCGTCGCCCAGGACGGATGCGCTCGAGGCCGCGGCCGGGAGGACGAAGGCAGCGAATGCAGCCGCCGCGGCGTTCCGTCTCGTCCCTGTCATGTCCGCACGCCGAGCGTGCTCGGCCGGACGGCTTGTGTCCATCCGTAAATCGACGTATCTTCGAGAAGCCGTGACTCGCCTCCGCGAGTCCGATCTCCGACAGGCACTCGCGTTCGTGCACGAGGCCGCGGCGATCGACGGCCCCGAGCCGTTCCCGCCGGCCGTGCTGGGCCTGCTGCGCGAGCTGGTGCCGTGCACCGCGGTCTCCTGGCACGCGTGGCGCGTCGAGGACGGCGAGCTCCGCATCCAGCTGTCCTCGACGGACGCCGACCGCACCGCTGCGGTCTGGCAGGCGTATCCCGAGTACCGGCAGGAGGATCAGATTCCCGGTGGGTGTCCGGGAGTCGGCCGGTGCCCTCCGGTGATCGTCGGCCGGACGATCCGCCTGTCCGACCTGGTCGGTCGCCGCGCCTTTCGAGGCTCGGGCCTCTACGCGACCATCTGCCGACCGCTGGGCGTGGCTGACCCGTCGGGAGAGCGAGATTCTCGGACTGGTCGGTGAGGGGCTGTCGAACGGGGAGATCGCGGCCCGGCTCTGGATCTCGGCGGCGACCGTGCGCACCCACCTCGACAACATCTACGCGAAGCTCGGCGTGCACAGCCGAACGGCGGCGCTCGCACGGGTCCGGCCGTCTAGCCCGCCGCAGTGAGATCAGCCACCGCCGTCACCGTTCGCCAGTTCCGCGTCGTCGCCGCCACGCCCAGCCGACGCTCCAGCAGCGCGTTCGACAGCTTGCTCCGGCCGTAGCCGTTCGGGAAGAACAGGTAGACGTCCTCGCCGGCGAGCTCGAACCGCTCGGGCTCGAAGCTCTCCTCCCTCAGCTTCCGGACCCGCTTCGCGTCGGGTCTCTTGGCGAGCAAGGTCACGTAGAGCGAGCTCTTCTTCGGCTTGAGGCGGTCGAACGGGCTGCCGGCAACGAGCCGCTCCAGCTGCTTGCCGTTCCTGATCACGACCGCGATGTCGAGGCCGAGCTCGCTCCGGATGCCCTGCTCGATCGCCTTCGCCAGCGGAGCGGCCCCGCGGTGGCTGCGGAAGACGACGTTGCCGCTCTGCACGTATGTGCGCACGTCCGTGCAGCCGAGCTCCTCGACGAGCGCGCGCAGGTCGGGCATCCGGATGCGCTTGTGCGCACCCACATTGACGCCGCGGAGCAGCGCTGCGTACGTGGTCGGGTGCGAACGGGCAGGCACGGCTGGAGCGATCGGATCCGGGGAGAATGGAGAATAGAGCCCCCGGCCAGCCGGAACAGAACGCTCTGGCCGCGAGCGTGCGAATCCTCACCCAGGAAAGCCGCGGCGCATCGAGGTTCACCATCAACGCCGCCACCCGGCTCCCGTCCGCGTTCGCCCACACGATGTTGCGGTAGCCGGCGATGTCGCCGCTGTGGCCGTAGGCAACGCCGCAGCCAAGGCGCTCGATTTCGAGCCCCAGCCCGTACGGGGCGGAGTACTCGACGGGCACGCCCAGCTCGGTGTGAACTCCCCTGACCCTGGTCTTCATCGCCGAGAGCTGAGCCCGCGGGAGCAGCCGGGCCCCGAGCAACGCCGCATAGAAGCGGGTGAGATCGTCGGCGTCCGAGACGATCGCCCGGCGCCCCACCCATTCGGGGCGACGAGCGAGGTGGTGTCCAGCAGGCGACCCGCGGGGATCGGCAGGCCCGGGAGCCTACCGAGATAGCCGTGCGCGACGCGACCACGAAGAGCGGTCTTCCTCGGATAGGAGGTCGAGTGGAGAGCGAGCGGCCCGAAGATCCGGCCGCGCAGCCGGCTGTCGAGCGATCTCCCGGTCACCGCCTCGACGACGAGCCCGAGAATGACGTAGTTCGTGCTCGAGTACGACCAGCCGGCGCCGGGCCGGAAGAGGGGCGAGTGGGCGACTGCGATCGCCACCAGCTGCCGAGGTGACCAGACCCGTCCCGGGCGGGCGACCCTCGCCTTGAAGTACCCCTTGTCGGCCTCGTAGTCGAACAGGCCGCTCGTGTGGTCGAGCAGCTCGCGCACCGTGATCCGCTGTCCCTGCGGCACCAGACCCGGGAGCCAGCGCTGAACCGAGTCCGAGAGCCGCAGCTTGCCCTCGGCGGCGAGCTGGAGGACAAGGGTGGCCACGAACGACTTCGTCACGCTCGCGACCCGGTAGCGCTCGCTCGGACGCATGGGCAACGGCGGCTGGAGCCGCGCCAGGCCGGCGGCTGCGCGGCGCACCGACGTCCGCGTGCGGACGACGGCCACCGCCCCCGGCGCGCCTGCCCGGACGAACTGCGCCACGATCGCCTGCAGTGTTCCTGGAGCAGGCGGAGCGGCGGCAGCGTGGGGTGTTGCCAGCGCCAGCATGACTGCGGCCAGCGCGGCGGCGTGACTGCTTCCGGACCGGACAAGCCTCATGGTCGAACTCGCCCGAGCCTGCACCCGCCCGACGGTTGTGTCCATACGCAAATCGACGTATCTTCGAAGGACCGTGACTCGCCAGCGCGAGTCGGATCTCCGCCAGGCGCTCGCGTTCGTGAGCGAGGCCGGCAGCGTCGCTGGCCCTGAGACGTTTCGCCTCCGGTGCTCGATCTGCTGTGCACGCTCGTTCCGGCCGCGGCAGTCTCGTGGCACGAGTGGAGCGTCGAGGACGGGCGGCTCCGCCTCACCTTGTCGTCGACCGACGACGAGCGCACGGGTCAGTGTGGGATGCCTATCCGCAGCACCGCCACGAGGATCCGCTCCCCCGAGGCTCAGAAGGGTTCGGGCGTGCGAGCCCACGATCGTCGGGCAGGCGGTGAGGCGTGATCTGGTCCTGCTGAACGCCGCGTCCCGCGACGTCCATGCAACCGCGCAGGCACGCCGCCTCTTGCGCCGGCACGGCCAGGGTGGCGCAGACGACCGTGTCGATGCCAAGCTCGAAGACCGGGTCCGTCGGACGGATGCCGCGGGCTCGACTTCGGCACGTTCGGCAGGTAGGAAGGACGGATGACCTGGGGTGGTCTCGTGCTCAAGAATCTGCTGCGGCGCAAGGCGCGCACCGCCCTCACCGTCGGGGGCGTCGCGATCGGCGTCGGGTTGATCGTCGCGCTACTCTCGATCACCGCCGGGGTCGAGAAGACGGCGAACGAGCTGATCCACGTCGGCCGCTCCGACTTCGGGCTCTTCCAGCAGGGCGCCTCCGACCTGACGCGCTCGGTCCTGCCCCAGAGCCTGGTCGCCAAGGTGAAAGCAGAGCCGGGCGTAGCCGACGCGGCCCAGATCTTCATCCGCGTCGGCACCGTCGAGGGTCAGGACGAGTTCCTGCTCTTCGGCTTCGGCCCGGGCGACTTCGCCGAGCGCCGGAACGTGGTGATCGAGGGACGCCGGGCCCGCGGCCGCGAGGCGATGCTCGGCGACGAGGCTGCAAAGGCGCTTCACGTCGGGCCGGGCGACGTGCTCCACGTCGGCAAGCGGGCGTTCCCGATCGCCGGCGTCTACCACTCGGGTGACCGGTTCGTCGATCTCGGCGCAGTGCTGCCTCTGCCGGTCGTCCAGTCGCTCGCGCAGCGCCCGCACGAGATCACCACGATCGGCGTCACGGTCGAGCCCGGTGCGAACCCGAAGGAGGTGGCGAAGCGTCTGGAGGCGGCGTTTCCGGGCGTGACCGCGGTGGTCGAGCCGGGCCAGGCAGTGCGGATCGACACATCCAGCCGCCTGCTCGTCACCGCCGGCTGGATCTTCTCGCTGCTCGCGCTGATCGTCGGCGGGATCGGCGTCACCAACACGATGGCGATGTCGGTCTTCGAGCGGGTGCGCGAGATCGGGATCATGCGCGCGGTCGGCTGGCGGTCGAGACGGATCGCCGCACTGATCGTCAGCGAGGCGCTCGGGATCTGCCTGCTCGCGCTCGGCCTCGGCCTGCTCGGCGGCTGGATCGCAGCCGTGCTGCTGACCGAGCACAGCTCGCTGTCGACGCTCACCCAGGCCGACTTCACCGCCGGCGTGTTCGCCTGGGGGCTGGCGTTCGCGCTGGGCGTCGGGCTGCTGGGCGCCCTCTACCCGGCGTGGCGGGCGGTCACGCTGACGCCGATCGAGGCACTGCGGCGGGAGTGATCTCGGCGATCCGGCCGTCGCGGATCCGCAGCGTCCGGTCGGCGGCGCGGGCGACCTCCGGGTCGTTCGTGACCAGCAGGATCGTCGTCCCGCGCTGGGCGCGGACACGCTCGAGGAGCTCGACGATCTGCCCGCCCGTGGCGGTGTCGAGCGCTCCCGTCGGCTCGTCGGCAAGCAGCAGAGGGGGCTCGTTGGCGAGCGCGCGGGCGATCGCCACCCGCTGGCGCTCCCCGCCCGACAACGTCGTCGGGTACGCCGACCGCCGCCCGGACAGGCCGACTTCGTCCAGCAGACCGTGCGCGCGCACCACCCGCTCCCCCCGCGGAAGCCCCCGTCCGAGCATCGGCAGCTGGACGTTCTCGGCCGCGGTCAGCGTCGGGATCAGGTTGTGGAACTGGAAGACGAAGCCGACCACCGACGCGCGGTAGTCGGCCCCGTCGAGCTCGGTCACGCGCTCGCCCGCGACCTCGATCTCGCCCGAATCCGCGCGGTCGAGCGCACCGATCAGGTTCAGCAGCGTGCTCTTGCCGCAGCCGGAGGGGCCCGTGACGGCGACGAACTCGCCCTCGCCGACGCGGAAGGAGACATCGGCGAGCGCCGAGATCGTGCCGTCTTCGAACGAGCGCGAGACGTGGTCGACGACCACCTCGGCGCCGCGTTGGCTCACCGCGCCGTGACCCAGTACTTGACCACACGGGTGCCGAGCGAGGAGTGCACGGTCACGCGAAGGGTGAGCCTGAATGCCTTTGAGGTGAGCGGGAATTTCACGTAGTCGGCGAAGCGGCCCTTGAACTTCACGTTGGTGATGAACTTCCCGTCGCAGCAGCCGTAGTCGACCGGGTGGACTGTGCCGAGCGGGTCGACGATCGCGACCGATATGCGCCCGGCGAGCGGCTTGCCCGCGGGCGTCGTCACGACCACCGACCACGGCCAGCGCGCGTTGACCTTCGGCGTGTGCGTCGCCGCGTGGAACACGACCCTCGGCGGAACTGCGGCCGCCGACGGGACGAGCAGGAGCGCGAGGACGAGCAGTCCGCAGACGCGACCCTTCACGCCGCGAATGCTATGCCGCCGGGCCAGCGCGCCGCGGCGGCCTCGGCCTCGCGGAGATCCTCGACCACCACGTGCGGAAACCGGTCGCGGTGGATCTCCGCGGCCTCGACCCTGGCCCTGATCTCGGCCCGCATCGGTTCGGCCGCCATCGCCGGCGATCGTGCCAGCGGCCCCGCTAACTGCTCAGACGGTTCCGGAGCCAGAGCGCGTTCTCGACCGCGTACCCCGCCCAGTCGTTGTTGAAGTAGACATAGACGTCGCCCTCGCCGCGCCAGTCCTCGATGCGGCGCGCCCAGGCGCCGAGCCGGCGGTGCGTGTAGCTGCCGTCCCCACCGCCGTGGTGGAGGCGCAGGAACGCGAAGTCGGCCGTGCGCTCGTGCGTCTGGAAGCGCCTGATCTCGGGGCGGTCGGCGATCACCAGCGCGGCAGCGGCAGCACGCAGCAGATCGTAGACCTCGTCGGCAAACCAGCTCGGGTGGCGGAACTCGAACGCGTGCCGGCCGGCCGGAAGCGCGGCCAGCGCCGCCGCCAGCCGCTCGTCGTCGCGGTGGAAGTTCGGGGGCAGCTGCCAGAGGACCGGCCCGAGCTTACGCGCCTCCACCAGGGGCTCGATCCGCTCGTAGAACCGGCGTACGCCCTGGTCCATGTCCGCCAGCCGCCTGATGTGGGTGAGGTAGCGACTCGCCTTCACCGCGAACACGAAGGCGGCCGGCGTCTGCTCGGCCCAGGCGCCCACGGCCGTGGTGGACGGCAGCCGGTAGAAGGTCGTGTTGATCTCGACCGTGCCGAATATCGTGGCGTAGTGCTCGAGCCAGCGTCTCGCCGGGAGGCCGCGCGGATAGACGACGTCCCGCCAGTGCGTGTAGTTCCAGCCGGAGCAGCCTATGCGGACAATGCCGCCGCCATCGTCGCACACAGCCGGGGTGTTCCCGCTGCGACGACGCGCGAACGTCCGTCGAGGTCGAGCGGTGCGGCCTCGAACGGCGGATCCTCCGGCAGGTCGATCGCGTAGCCGCGCTCGCGGACGAGCAGCTGGGCCGCGGCGATGTCCACCGAACGCGCCGCCTTCAGCGAGCAGACCGCGTCGACGCGCCCGTCGGCGAGGTGGCAGAGGGAGACGGCGAGCGAGCCGAAGATGCGCAGCCGGTGGACGACGCCGACCAGGGCCGGCGCGTGCTTGGCGACGAGATCGGTCCGGGTCGCCTCCAGCGCCAGGATCTCGATCCGGTCCTTGGGCGGCTCGCCGCGCAGCACCTCGCCGTTCAGCTTCGCACCGCGTCCCCGCTCGGCCGTCCATTCCTCGCCGTTGCCGAAGTCGTAGACGTAGCCGAAGGTCACGTCCCCCATCGTCGGACCGTCGGCGACGGCGACCGAGAGCGAGAAGAACGGCAACCCCCGTTTCGCGTTGATCGAGCCGTCGATCGGGTCGAGCACGATCCAGGTCGAGCCGGCGCCGGCCCGTACGCCGAGCTCCTCGGAGACGAGCGTGAAGCCGTCGCTGCTCGCGTCCAGGCGGGCGACGACCGCCTGCTCGACCGCGGCGTCGATCGCGGTGGTGTCATCGCCGCCGCAGCCCGCGCCGACGACCGGCTCGCGATCCGATCGCGCCGGCAGCTCTGCGAGCACGCCGCGGACGTCCTCGACCGCCGCGCGGCAGGTCGGGAGCCAATCAATCAAGAGGCAGGAAGAACAGCCCGGAGGTGAGCTTGGGATAGAAGAACGTGCTCTTCTGCGGCATCGTGCGCCCTGCCTTGGCGACGGCCGTGATCTGCTCGACAGTGGGCGGCCGGAGCAGAAACGCGGCTTCCGCGTCACCGGCGTCGACGGCGGCGCGGGCCTCGTCGGCGTCCGGGGTATAGCCGACGTCGGCCGCGTACCGGGCGACCAGCTCGACGTCGAGCTCGCCCGGCTCCCCGCGCAGGTAGCCCGAGCCCGACCGCGTGTACACCTCGGCGACGGCACGGTCGTCGCCGTTCGACGACGTCTCGAGCGGCGGCAGCGGCTTCGTGCGTGCGGCGATGCGGTGCGTCGGGAAGATCGTCAGGCCGTCCTGGCGAGTCGGGACGATCACGACCGGCATCCACGCGCTCGCCTCGGTTCCGTCCTCGGCGTGGAACGCCAGCGCGGTCTCGTAGCGGTGGTGCCCGTCCGCAATCAAGAGCGGCGCGTGGGCGAGCTCCGGCGGCGCCTTCCCCTCGACCCGCCAGAGGCGGCTGCGTACCCGGTCGAGCTCGACGTCGACCGCCGGCTCGCCCCGCGGCGCCGAGAGCGAGCCCTCGTAGAGCAGGAAGATCGGCTCGACGTGCGTCCTGGTCGCGCGCAGGAGCCGCAGGCGCCCCTCCTTCGGCCCGGCGTGCGTGCGCTCGTGCGGCAGGACGACACCGGCGTCGTAGGGCTCGAGCCGGAGCGCCGCGACCAGCCCGTCGCGGCGCCGCGCGATGCCGTCGGGACCCGTGTAGTCCTGCGCGAGCCACCAGAGCGCAGGCTCGTTCTCGCGCGAGAGGATTTGCTCCTCCTGCCACTCGGCGAGTGCCCGTGCGGCGTCCGCCTCGTCGTCCGGCAGCGTCACGTGCACGACGTTGTAGGGGCTCCTCGTCAGGTACCACTCGCGCGCCTCGGCCGAGATCACGTCGTACGGCGGCGCGACCAGCTCGTGCAGCGGGCCTGCCCGGCGCTCGTCGTAGCGAAGCGCACGGAACGGCTTCACCTCGGCCATCGCGGCGAGCCTAGCAGCCGGTTTCGCGCTTAGACTGGCCGAAATGAGCAGCATCGCCGAACTGGCCGAGGACCGTGTCGTCGAAGGCGTCTACGCGGTCGCGCGCAAGCGGCGGCTGCGAACGAAGAACGGCTCTGCGTACCTCGCGCTGGAGCTCGTCGACCCGTCCGGCCGCATCGAGGGCCGCGTCTGGAACGACGTCGATCTGCTCGACGCGCGCTTCGGCGAGGGCGACGCGGTTCGCGTCCTGGGCCGGGTGGAGCGCTACCGCGACCGGCTCCAGCTCGACGTGCGCTCGATCGAGACCGCTCCGGACGAGGACCCGGCGGGATTCGCGCCGACGATGCGCCGCGACCCGGACGAGCTCGAAGGCTTCCTGGAGTTCCTCGCGGGGGAGATCTCGCACGATGCGCTGCGCTCGACTGTCGTCGCAATTCTCGGCGACGGTGAGGTCAGGCGCCGGCTCCGGGCACTTCCGGCCGCACCGGACGGGCACCACGTCTACGCCGGCGGGCTGATCGAGCACACGGTCGGCGTCGCCACCGTCTGCCGGGAGCTCTGCCAGCTGCATCCCCGGCTCCGCGCGGACCTGCTGCTCGCGGCCGCGCTCCTGCACGACGTCGGACGCACCGTCGAGCTCGAGCCGGGGCCCGGGTTCCGTCAGACGAGCGAGGGACGGTTGCTCGGCCATGTGCACCTCGGCGCACGGCTGATCGAGCAGCGTGCAGGCGCGCTCGACCCGGACGCACGGGCGGAGGTCCTGCACGCCGTCGCGTGCCATCACGACGCCCGCGCGGCGAAGACGGCCGAGGCGGCCGTGCTCTACCACGCGAACCAGCTCGACGCGGTCGCAGCCACGCGGCCGGTGGACGGCACCTAGCTTCCCTCGGCATGGCCGCGGTTCTGCTGGCGCTCGCCGCGAGCGCGTCGTGGGGAGTCTCCGACTTCCTCGGCGGGCTGAAGACCCGCGCGGCGCCCGTGCTGACCGTGCTGTCCGTGTCCCAGCCGGCCGGGCTCGTCCTGCTGGGCACGATCGTGCTCGTTCGGTGGCAGTCGCCGCCGCACGGTCTGCCGATCCTCTGGGCCGTGCTCGCCGGCATCGGCGGGGCGATCGGGATCGGCGCCCTCTACCAGGGCCTCGCGATCGGGTCGATGGGGATCGTGGCACCGATCACGTCGACGTCCCCGTTGATCCCGCTCACGGTCGGCCTCGCGCGCGGCGAGCGGCCGAGCGGAGTCCAGCTCGCGGGCATCGGCGTGGCGATCGTGGGCGTGGCGTTCGCGGGCTGGGAGCCGGCGGCGCCGGACGCGCGGCGCCAGCTCAGTGCGGGCGCGGGCCTGGCCTTGCTGGCGGCCGTCGCGTTCGGCTCGTCGCAGGTCGCCCTCCAGTCGGCGGCCGCCGACGACCCGTACTGGGCGACGTTCATCCTCCGGATCGCCTCGTCGCTGCTCGTGCTGGCGGCGCTCCTGCGACACCGTCCCGGCCGCACTCCGGCCGGGATGTGGACGGTGCTGATCGCGATCGGCCTGCTCGACAGCAGCGCGACCGAGCTCTTCGCGGTCGCAACGACGAAGGGCCTGCTCAGCGTCGTCGCGGTGCTGGCGGCTCTGTACCCGGTGCTGGTCGCGATTCTGGCGCGGATGGTGCTGCACGAGCGCTTGACGCTGGTGCAGCGAGGCGGCGCGCTGGCGGCGGTGGCGGGAGCCGCTGCAATCAGCGCCGGGTAGACGCTCGCTCCGCTCGCTGCACGGGGGAAACGGCCGGTTTCCCCCGTGGGGGCCCCTTCCCCCGCTCTGCCGGACGCCTTCGGCGCCGGCAGTCGCGCTCTCGCTCCGGCGGCCCAGCGAACCAGCTCTCAGACGTTGAATCTGATGTTCAGTACATCGCCGTCCTGGACGACATAGTTCTTGCCTTCGAGGCGTTGCAGGCCACGTTTCGCCACCTCCGCACGCGAGCCGCACTCGACCAGATCCTGCCAGCGGATCACCTCGCAGCGGATGAAGCCGCGGGCGATGTCCGAGTGGATCGTTCCGGCGGCGTCGAGCGCAGTCTGGCCACGCCGGAGCGTCCACGCCCGGGTCTCCTTCTCGGCCGCCGTGAAGAAGGTGACGAGGTCGAGAGCGTCCTTCAGCCGACCGGCAACCTCCTCGAGCGCCGAGCGCCCGCCTTCGCGGAACGCGGCCGCCTCCGCCTCGTCGAGCTCGGCCAGCTCCTCCTCCAGCGCCAGGTCGATGCCGTTCACGCTGTTTTCCACGATCACCACCGGCTTCGTCGTCAGCGGATCGAGCTCCGGGAGTAGCCCGTCGTCGTAGTCGGCGAGCGTCCCCCGGCCTCGACGTGCTCGAGCAGCCGTTCGAGGTCCGCGACCTCCTTGCGCAGCTTCGGGTCGCCCGACTTCGCCTGCTGCCGCACACGCTGGAGGCGCCGCTCCACGTGGTCGCAGTCGGCGACGAGCAGCTCGAGCCGCAGCTCCTCGACCTCACCGGCGTCCCTGACGACCATGAGCAGGGCGTCCACCTGCCGCAGGTTGCCGAGCAGCTGCGGGCCCGTGCCCGGGACGTCGACGACCCGGATCGAGGCCGGTGTGAGCTTGCGCGCGTGCTCCACCGCCCCGACCGGCTCGAGTCTCTCGTCCGCGATCGTCGCCATGCCGACGTGCTCCCTGAGGTCGTGCGCCTGAGCGACGGCGCGCGTCAGGGCGTTGAAGAGCTGCGTCGCGCCCGCCCCCGGCAGGCCGACGATGCCGACCTCGAGCGCCACCGCCCGAGGTCAGGCGCCGAAACCGACGCGGCCTTCGCGGGCGAAGCGCTTCACGTAGACGATCCGCCGCAACGCCACCGTGTACCGACCGTCGTCGACGTCCAGCGGAAGCGACCCGTCCTCGCCCGACGACAGCGCCTGCTCGAGCCGGTCGACGGCCGCGGACTCGACCAGCGCGCCCATGATCTGGCCGCCGTCGAACCCGATCTCGATGCGCACGCGCTCAGTCACGAGCGACCAGCTCGGAGAGGACACCGTGCGCGGACTCGGGGTGGACGAACGCGACCTGCATGCCGAAGAGACCCTGACGAGGCGAGACGTCGATCAGCTCGGCCCCCTCGCCCTCCAGCCGCGCCAGCTCGCCGGGGAGGTCGTCGACCTCGTAGGCGACGTGGTGCATGCCGGGACCGCGGCGCGAGAGGAACCGGCCGACGGGCGTGTCGTCGCCGAGCGCCGCCAGGAGCTCGACGTGGCCCGGCCCGACGCGCAGTGACGCGGCCTCGACACCCTGCTCCTCCTGGGTCTCCCGTTCCTCCAGCTCGGCGCCGAAGAGTCGCGAGTAGGTGGAGATCGCCTCGTCGAGATCGTCGACGGCGACGCCCAGGTGGTGGATGCCCCTCGCGGCCATCGACCGCGATGCTACAGCTCGGCGTCGGTGCCAGGCTTCAGCCTGGCTTCGACGCCGTTTCACCGGACGACGCGGACCGTCCCCACCGTCTCCGCGGCACGTGACTCGGGCTCGACGTCGGCGAGCAACCCGTCGAGCTGCTCCTTGTTCAGCGTCTCGTGCTGCAGCAGGGACTCAGCCAGCCTGTCGAGGTGCACCCGGTGCTTCTCGATCAGGCGAGTCGCATCGTGGAATGCCTCGTCCGTCAGATGCGCCTGCTCGGCGTCCCGCAGGCGCTTCGTCTCCTCGGAGAGCGAATAGTTGTCCGCCCGCATCGTGCGGCTGGGGACGGCATCGCCCATGCCGTACTCGAAGACCATCGCGCGGGCGAGGTCGGTCGCTTTCTCGAGGTCGTTCGCGGCTCCGTTCGTGACGCGGCCGAAGACGACCT
Source organism: uncultured Actinomycetes bacterium (assembly GCA_963841405.1). Lineage (GTDB taxonomy): Bacteria > Actinomycetota > Thermoleophilia > Gaiellales > Gaiellaceae > DATBLE01. The sequence continues at coordinate 496,473 of CAWJCM010000007.1, forward strand.
GCTCCGCCGCCCTGCCTGCCAGGAAGACCTTCATCATGTCGACCATCTCCTCCTTCGTCCGGAGGAAGCGCTCCTCGATCGGCAGGTTGAGCGTGTAGCCGAGCGCCTGGCCGCGGGAGACGATCGTCACCTTGTGCACCGGCAGCGCCTCGCCCATCAGGTACGACATCAGCGCGTGGCCCGACTCGTGGTACGCGAGGATCCGCTTCTCCTTCTCGCTGACCACCCGCCGCTGCTGAAGGCCGGCGACGACTCGCTCCAGCGCCGCCTCGAACTCGGCCTGGCCGATGCGGTCGAGGTTGCGGCGGCCTGCGAAGATCGCCGCCTCGTTGCAGATGTTGGCGAGGTCGGCGCCCGCGAGGCCGGCGGTCTGCCGCGCGATCGAGCGGAGATCGACGTCGTCCGCGAGCGGCTTACCGCGCGTGTGCACGGCGAGAATCTTCGCGCGGCCGGCGAGGTCGGGCGGAGCGACGAGCAGCTGGCGGTCGAACCGGCCCGGACGGAGCAGCGCCGGGTCGAGGTCCTGGATGCGGTTGGAGGCGCCCATCACGACCACCTGCTCGGCGGTCGCGAAACCGTCCAGCTCGACCAGGAGCTGGTTCAGCGTCTGGTCCTGCTCGCGGTTGAAGCCGTGGCCGCTGCGGGCGGCGCCGACCGCGTCGAGCTCGTCGATGAAGATGATCGCCGGCGCGTGCTTGCGGGCGGTCTCGAACAGCTTGCGGATCCGGGAGGCGCCGAGCCCCGCGAACATCTCGACGAAGGCGGAGGCGCTCTGCGAGTAGAAGCTCGCCCCCGACTCGTGGGCCACGGCCTTCGCCAGCAGCGTCTTCCCCGTGCCGGGCGGGCCGTAGAGGAGGAGGCCCTTCGGGACGCGGGCGCCGAGCCGGGCGAACCGCTCCGGGTCGCGCAGGAAGTCGACCACCTCCTCGAGCTCGGCCTTCGCGTCGTCGACCCCGGCCACATCCGCGAACGACACCGACGTGGTCGAGTTCGGCTCGGTCAGATTCGGCTTGACCCGGGGCATCAGCTGGATCGTCCGCCAGATCAGGAAGACGAGGATCGCGAAGAATGCGATCGGCAGCCAGGTGAGCGCACCCTGAGTGATCTCGTGCGCCAGCGACGAGAGAGGCACGAACCATGCATCGGCAGTCGCCGACCGTCGCATTAGTACGCTCAGTGCATGGCGCTCCCCCTAGCCCCGCACTGGGACCCCAACCGGATCGACGAGGTCCGGCGGGTCCCCTACGAGGCGCGCGCGGCCGAGGCGACCGCCTGGGCGAAGACGTACGACATCGGACCGGCCCGCGAGGACGAGCGGCGGGTCGGGTTGCTATTGGTCGACTGCCAGAACACCTTCTGCACGCCGGGCTTCGAGCTGTTCGTGCCCGGTGCGCCCGACGACAGCCGCCGGCTGTGCGAGTTCGTCTACCGCAACCTCGGCGCGATCACCCAGATCATCCCGACGCTCGATACGCACCGTGCGCTGCAGGTCTTCCACGCCGCCTGGCTGGTCGACGCGAAGGGGCGGCACCCCGTGCCGTACACGGTCGTCTCGACGTACGAGGTCGAGGCCGGGATCTGGCGTGCCGCCGACCCCGAGGAGCAGGGAAACCTGGAGCGGTACGTCCGCGGGCTGACGGAGCGCGGCCGGTACCGGCTGACGATCTGGCCGTACCACGCGATGCTGGGCGGGATCGGCCACGCCCTGGTCTCCGCGGTCGAGGAGGCGGTGTTCTTCCACTCGGTCGCGCGCAACTCGCCGGCAGCGTTCCAGGTGAAGGGCGAGAACCCCCGCGTCGAGCACTACTCGGTGCTGGGACCCGAGGTCGGCGGCAGACGCAACGAGGAGCTGATCGAGCTGCTGCGCTCGTTCGACACGGTCGCGATCGCGGGCCAGGCGAAGAGCCATTGCGTTGCCTGGACGGTGGAGGACCTGCTCCAGGACGTACCAGCCGACCGGGTCTACCTGCTGGAGGACTGCACCTCTCCGGTGATTGCCTCTGGCGCGGTCGACTTCACCGCCGAGGGGAACGAGGCGTTCGCACGCTTTGCCGCCCGCGGTGTCCACATCGTCCGCTCGACCGATCCGATCGACCCCTGGCTGCGACCGGAGCGGTCGCCCCGCGAGGGGGCTGAAATCTAGAGGACGAGTTCGAGCCGGTCGTTGGGGCGGTAGCGCCGGCCGACCTTCGCGGTCGCGCGACCGTCGGTGAGGACGATGTCGCCGGTGAAGTCGTTCTCGCCCCGGATCAGGGACGAGCCCACGCCGTAGGCGTCGACCGGTACGCCCGCCTGCTCGAACGCGCCGATGCGGTCGACCGTGAAGCCGCCCGAGGCGACGATCCTCACCTGCTCGAACCCGTCCCGGTCGAGCGCCTCGCGAACCTTCCGCACCAGCCGCTCGTTGACGCCGCGGGGATCGAAGTCGCCCATCTCGTGCCAGAGGGCCCGGTCGACGAGCTGGCCGGAGGTGTCGAGCCGGACGCCCCAGAGCCGGTCCTTGAGCGCGCGGGCGACCTCGAGCGACGTCCGCACGGAGTCGTTCTCGAAGTCGACGAGCACGACGATGTTGAAGTCGTCGTGCGCCCATTCGGCGAACTTCGTGGCGGCGAGCACCGTGTTGCCGCCGTAGGCGGCGATCAGCGCGTGCGGCACCGTCCCGATCCCCCGACCGCCCCACCACGAGGACTGCGCGTCGGTGGTGACGCCGATCTCGGCCCCGACGAGCGCCCCGGCCACGTACGCCGCGTACCCGTCGCCGGTCTGCACGCGATGGTGGTCGTGGCGGGCCGGCATGAAGATGATCGGCTTTCCGGCGGCCGCCTCAAGAACGCGCGTGACGTTCGTCGAGATCAGCGTCCGCCGGGCGAGCACGCCCAGGTAGACGGTCTCGAGATGCGCGAACAGCGTGTAGTCGCCCTCGACCGACATCACCGTCTCCCACGGATCGACGTGGTCGCCGTCGTAGAGCGCGTGGACGGTCAGGGCGTCCCAATCGTCGGAGCACAGCCTCAGGATCGCGATCGCCTCGTCCATCCCGCCGAGCACCGCCCGATTCTTCTGGAACACCTGCATCACGACCCGCGGGTGCCGTCCGTCGGCGAGCAGGGCGGAGCGCGTGTGGTTGAAGTACGCGTCCGTGTAGTAGCCCTCCCGCATCTTCTCGGCGGGGAGGTCGAAGATCTCGGGCGGGAGCCGCCTACCCTGCTGCCGGAGATCGAGGGCCATCGTCCTCGGCCGCACGGGTCTCGAGCTCCAGGCAGGCATCCAGCGCGGCGTGGGCGACCTCGAGCTGCGCGGCGTCGGGCTCGGCGGTTGCGAACCGGTGCTGCAGCTGGTGACCGGGCCACGCCAGCGACCGGGCAACCGGATGGTCGGCGTTCCGGATCATCCACGAGAAGATCTCGGTCGCCGCCGCCACACTGCCGACGGCTGCGGCCACCCGGGCAGGACCGCGCACCCGATCCGGCGCCTTCGCGGCGATCGCGGCACCGGCAGCCGAGGTGAGCAGCAGCGGCCCGATCAGGTGCGACCCGCAGCGCTCGTGCTCCTTCCCGCGCGGCTCCCCGTGCTCGTACGTCCCGATCGAGATGTGCTCCGCGCCGTGGTAGGCGGCGAGGTCGGAGCCGCGCAGCGCCAGCGTCGCCGGCACCAACGACAGCGTGCCGCCCACCAGCTCCCGCAGCGCCGGGCCGAGACGTGTCGACTTGCGCAAACGCTGTGCCACAATCGCGCCGGCGAGCATCGAGCCGAGCACGGCCGGCCGCTCGAACGGCAGGCGCGCGTCCGGACAGGCGCGCCGCATCCGTGGCAGGAGCGCGAAGGCATCGAGCAGCCGGATCGGCCCGCGCAGCAGCGGGTTGGTGACCCCGGCACCGCGAACGGTCTTCGTCCCCGAGGCGACACGGAGCTCGCCCTCCTCCGTGCGCACTGCGACCGCCCACGACGTCGGCCCATGAACCAGGACGCCGTTCTGGAGCGCCATGCCGCCGAGCCGGATCTTCTCGCGCGAGTCGGGCATCGGCTTCCAGGGTACCCCGCGCCGAGCGGTGGAGGCGCCGGCACAGGATCGTCACGCCCGCGTTTCACACGCGTCACGGTTTCGTCGCTAGGCTCGCCGTGGGGAGGAGGCCGGGCGAACCAAAGCTGCAGGACGCTACGCGGGAGCGCCGGCCGCCCGTGCCACGTGGCGCAGGAACTCGACCCCGAGCTCGAGATCGTCCACCGGAATCCGCTCGTCGGCCGAATGGATCAGCCGAGCGGCCAGCTCCGCGCTCATCGTGCGCAGCGGGAAGAACCCATACGCGACCGTCCCGAACGCCTCGCGCAGCCAGTGCGAATCGGTGAAGCCGGCGACGCAGATCGGCGCGAGGCGGGCTCCCGGCTCGATCACGTCCACGAACGACTCGATGGCGGACCAGAGCGGCGTGCTCAGCTCCGAGCGGGTTCCACCCTGGGCGTCGCGCCACTCGACCTCGTAGTCGCCCGCACCGAGCCATGACCGCACGAGTCCGTCCGCATCGGCCTCCGACTGGCCGGGCAGGAGGCGACAGTCGACCGTCACCTCGCAGTGCCCCGGGATGACGTTGCGCTTCTGCGACGCGGAAATCATCGTCGGCGCCACCGTCATCCCCAGCAGCGGCTCGACCAGCTCCGCCGCCACCGGGTCGATGGAACGCGCGAGCGCCAACGCATCCTCGACCGGCGGCACGGCGTCGGCCACGGCCTCGAAGAAGCCCGCCGCCTCCGGGATCAGCACCGGCTCCGGCTCGAACGCTCCCAGCCGCTCGACGAGGCCCGCGGCCTTGACCAGCGCGTTGTCGGCGATCGCCGGCATCGAGCCGTGTCCGCTCCGGCCGTGGACGCGCAGGACGAACGGTGAGCTGCGCTTCTCGGCGGCGGAGCAGAGGTACAGCACCCGGCCGCCGAGCTCGATGCGATCGCCCGCCCCCTCGTTCACGGCGTAGTCGCACCGCACCGCGTCCGGATGCTCCGCGCACAGCCACTCGAGCCCATAGGTCACCCCTTCGCCCATCTCCTCGTCGGCGGTTGCGGCGAAGATCAGGTCGCCGGCCGGCTGGAAGCCCTCGCGCGCCAAAGAGGCGACCGCAACGGCGCTCGCCGCCACCTGGTCCTTCATGTCGAGCGCGCCGCGACCCCACACGCAGCCGTCGCGCAGCTCGCCCGACCACGGGTCGACCGACCACTCGGCCGGATCTGCGAGCACCGTGTCGGTGTGCGAGAGGAGCAGCAGAGTCGGCCCCTCGCCACGGCCCCGGATCCTCGCCACGAGGTTCGCCCGTTCGGGCACCCGCGCGAAGAGCTCGCATTCCACCCCGAAGGGCTCGAGGTAGGCGCGCAACAGCTCCGCCGCGGCCGTCTCGTTCCCGGGCGGGTTGACCGTGTCCAGCCGGATCAGCGCCCGAAGGAGCTCGACCGCCTCGTCGCGCAGGCTGACGGCTTCGCCTCTCACCCGCGCACGCCCAGGATCAGCAGGTACTCGCGCGTGAGCGACCCGTCGCGGATCAGTGCCAGGTACGCCCGAGCTGCGTCCTCCCGGCCGGCGCCGTCGAGCGTGTCGAGCCACGTCTTCAAAGGCGGCACCGAGGTCGAGAGCAGCTGCCAGCACTCGTCGTTCGAGGCGGCTGCGATCGTCGACTCTCCGCGCTCGACCCGGAGCTCGAACTCCGGCAGGAGGCCGCGCACGTACTCCTCGTCCCCCACTCGATCGACGAGAGCCCCTCATACTGCGGACGCAGGCGCGAGTTCAGCCGGAACCACTCGTCGTCTGTCCACGACGTGACCGCGATCCGCGCACCTGCCCGGCAGACGCGCGTCAACTCGAACGCGGCGCACGCGTGATCCGGTGCGAAAATGACGCCGAACGCGGAGCCGACGGCGTCGAAGCTGGCGTCGGCGTACGGTAGCGCCTGGGCATCGCCCTCGTCGAAGCGAATCGCGAGCCCCTGCTCGTCCGCGGCCGCGCGCGCCTTGACCAGCTGGTCGGCCGTGAAGTCGAGGCCGGCGACCTCGGCGCCGACACGGGCCGCGACCAGCGCGACGCCGCCGGTACCGCAGGCGAGGTCGAGGAACCGGTCTCCCGACTGCACCTCGAGCCGCTCGACGATCCCTTCGTGAACCGGCGCGAACGCCTCGGCGATCCGTTCGTAGGTCGCGCCGCTCCAGGCGTCCGCGGTGTCGCTCAGCTCGTCCCCTCGATCGCGTGGTTGGTCAGCTCGGTGCGCACCTTCCACAGCTCCGGGTAGAGCTTGCGCTGGACGAGCTTGCCGAGCATCTCCACGGGCGTCCCCTGGGTGCCGACGACGTCGCCGCCGATGATCCGTTCGACGACCATGAAGTGCCGGACGCGCCAGGTGGTCGCCCACTCGTCGAGGTCGGTCAGCGCCTCCGCGAGCTGGTAGAGATCCTCGCGCTCGCGACCCTGTGTGTAGACCTCGGCGAGCGACAGCCCCTCGCGGCGCCGCAGCTCGTGGAACGCCTGCCCGAGCGGAGGGGCGGCGTGCCGGACGCGGTTCCACCCCGGTGAGTCGAATCCGCTGCCGTGGCCGAGCACCGGCCGGACGTCCGCAGTGTACTCCCACGGGGACATCAACTCGAGCATGTCCAGGGCCTGCGTGACGAGTCTGAAGCACAGGATCGCGCGCCCTAGCAGGCGCAGGGCGGGCCCGATCTCGCCCCGGTCAAGGTGGTTGGTCGCGAGCTCGATCTCCTCCGCGGCCAGCTTCAGCCAGAGCTCCGACGACTGGTGCGTCGCCTGGAACAGGAGCTCGTCGTGGTGCGCACGCTCCTCCGGGGGCTTCTGCAGCGCGAGCAGCTCGTCGGTGCGCAGATACCGCTCGTAGTCACTCGCTCCCCGGCCCGGCAGGATCGGCGCGAACTCGTCCGCGAGGCCCGTCTGCTCCTGTCCGGACACCCGCTGAGCATACTTCGGGACGTGTCCGACCTGTTCGCACACGCCGCGTCGGAGCGGACCCGGGACAGCGCACCGCTGGCGCTGCGCCTGCGGCCGGCCTCGCTGGACGAGTTCGTCGGGCAGGAGCACGTGCTCGGCGAGGGCACGGCCCTCCGGCGCTCGATCGAGGACGACCGCGTCGGCTCCGCGATCTTCTTCGGCCCGCCCGGGAGCGGCAAGACCACGCTCGCCCGGATCGTCGCCGCGACCACGGGCGCCGAGTTCGAGGAGCTCTCCGCCGTCTCCGCCTCGGTCGCAGACGTCCGCGGCGTGTTGGCCCGCGCGCGGGAGCGGCTGGGGGCACACGGCAGTCGCACGATTCTGTTCCTGGACGAGATCCACCGGTTCAACAAGGCGCAGCAGGACGCGCTGCTGCCGGCGGTCGAGGAGGGGCTGGTCACCCTGATCGGGGCGACGACGGAGAACCCGTATTTCGAGGTCAACTCGGCACTCCTGAGCCGGCTGCAGCTCTTCGAGCTGGGTCCGCTCGAGATCTCCGATCTCGAGCGGGTGCTTGCCCGCGCGGAGCTCACACTCGGCATCGAGCTCGAGTCCGCTCTGCGAACGCTGGTCGCCAGGCGGGCCGGCGGCGACGCCCGGAACGCCCTGAACATCCTCGAGGCCGCTGCCGCGGCCGCCGGCGGCGCGCCGGTCTCCGAGGCGAACGTCGAGGACGCGGCCCGCAAGCGGCCCCTGCTCTACGACAAGGGCGGCGACGCCCACTACGACTTCACCTCGGCGTTCATCAAGTCGATGCGCGGTTCCGATCCCGATGCAGCGGTCTACTACCTGGCCGCGATGCTGGAGGGCGGCGAGGACGCGAGGTTCATCGCGCGTCGGATGCTCATCCTCGCCTCGGAGGACGTCGGCAACGCCGACCCACAGGCGCTCGTCGTCGCCGTCGCAGCCGCTCGGGCGGTCGAGCACGTGGGGCTGCCGGAGGCGCAGCTCAACCTGGCGCAGGCGGCGATCTACCTGGCGCTGGCACCCAAGTCGAACGCCGTGACCGTCGCGCTCGGCGAAGCGCGTCGGGACGTCCGCGAGCTCGGCAACGTGCGCCCGCCGAAGGAGCTCCGAGACGCGCACTATCCGGGCGCGAAGAAGCTCGGCCACGGCCAGGGCTACATCTACCCACACGACGACCCGGCGGGCTTCGACGTCGACCACCTGCCCGACGAGTTGAAGGGGCGGACGTACTACCGCCCTTGAGCGCTCGCGGCGCGGCTTGGCCGCGCATGGCTCGCTCGCACGGGGGAAACAGCCGGTTTCCCCCGTGAGCCCCCTTCCCCGACATCAACGTGCTCACGTCAAACGGCCGTGTGCCGCGCCCGCCATGTCGGTCGCGGCGACGAATTCAGCCTGCCTCGCGCCTTTCGCCGAGAGACTCGATGTGAGTTCACGCGGCCGCCGACACGACTTGCGATGATCCCACCGTGCGCGAAGTTGGGGTCAGACTGGCATGCGAACCCGCCGACACCGATGTCTCCCGCGCGCTTCAACAGGCGTTCGCCTCCGATATGGCGGCGCGCTATCCGGGCTGGGATCCCGATCAAGGGCCCAGCGCTGATCCATCCGAACTCGGCCCACCTCGCGGCGCATGGTTCGTTGCTTATCTCGACGGTCGACCGGTCGGCTGCGGTGGACCGACGGCCGTCGATCACACGCTCGGTGAGATCAGGCGCGTCTTCGTCGACGCGTTCGCGCGGGGTCGTGGGATTGGGCCAGGGTTGCTGGACGCCCTCGAGGAACACGCTCGTCAGCTGGGTTATCGGCACGTCCGACTCAACACGGGGGATCGACAACCCGAAGCGCTTGCGCTGTTTTGCGCAGCCGGATATGTCGGGGTGGACGACTTCAACGGCTACGTCTTCGCCCATCACTGGATGGAACAGGAGCTCTACTGACGTTGAACGCGTACGAGTGGGGTGAGCCTGGCAACCCGACCGTCGTCTGCCTCCACGGCGTCAGCTCGTACGGCGGCCGGTTCGACAGCCTGGCCGAGCCGCTCGCTCACCGCTTCCACGTGATCGGGCTCGACCTGCTCGGGCACGGCCACTCGCCCTGGGAGCCGCCGTGGGACGTCGATGCCCACCTCGACGCGATCGTGGCCAGCGTCCCCGAGGGGCCGGCGGTCTGGATCGGGCACAGCTTCGGTGGGCGGCTCGCCGCCGAGCTCGCCGCCCGCGACCCCGGCCGGGTCGAGCGTCTCGTCCTGCTCGATCCCGCGCTGCGCGTGCTCCCGCACGTCGCACTCGACATGGCGGAGCTGGAGCGAGCGGACATCTCGTACACGACCGTCGAGGAGGCGGCGCAGGTTCGCTACGACAGCGGCCGCGTCCTCCTCGCGCCCCGCGAGCTCGTGATCGCGTCCGACCGCATTCACATGGAGACCGGCGCCGACGGGCGGCTCCGCTACCGCTACTGCAAGAGCGCCGTGATCACAGCGTGGAGCGTGATGGCGAGCGCACCGCCGCCTCCTGCCGAGGTGCCGACGCTGTTCGTGATCGGCGCCGACTCCTGGCTCACCGTTCCCGACGTGATCGAAAGCTACCAGTCGGCGCTGGGCGACCTTGTCCGGGTCGTCGTCGTCCCCGGCGGCCACACCGTCTACTGGGACGCCCTGGCGGAGACCCGCACCGCGATCGAGTCCTTCCTCGCATAGGCGCTGCCGCGCCCGACCTGTGCGGGCGCGGCACATCACCGCTGATGGAAGCGCGACTGCACCAGGCGAAGCCGCAGGGCAGAGCGGGGGAAGGGGTCCACGGGGGAAACCGGCTGTTTCCCCCGCGAAGCGAGCGGAGCGAGCGTCCTAGAGAATCCGTGCGCCCAGCGCCGACGCGACCAGCTCGACCGCGAGCTTCGCCGTCTCGTTCCCGCGGTCGAGGATCGGGTTCACCTCGACGACTTCGAGCGACCGGACCAGACCCGACTCGGCGACCAGCTCCATGGCCAGATGCGCTTCGCGGTAGGAGAGCCCGCCGCGGACGGGCGTCCCCACACCCGGGGCGACATCCGGATCGAGTGCGTCCATGTCCAGGCTGACGTGGACGAAGCCGGGGCCGTCGATCTTCGCGAGCGACTCGTTGACTGCGTGCTCGATCCCGAGGCGGTCGATGTCGCTCATCGTGAAGACGGTTGCGTCCAGGTCGCGGAGGAGACCGCGTTCGCCGTCGTCGAGCGAGCGCACGCCGACGAGCGCGACACGGCTCGGGTCGATCGAGGGGATCGGAACCCCGGAGCCGCCGAACGCCGGCCCACCGAGCCCCATCGCCGCCGCCAACACCATCCCGTGGACGTTGCCGCTCGGGCTCGTCTCGGGCCGGTTCAGATCGCCGTGGGCATCGATCCAGAGCACGCCGCCCGGGCCGTCGCCGTCCACGAGCCCACCGAGGGTGCCGAGCGCCACCGAGTGGTCGCCGCCGAGGACGAGCGGCATCCTCCCCTCGTCCCTCGCGTCCGTGACCCGTTCGGCCACCCGTTCGCAAGCGGTCAAGATCTCGCGCAGGTAGCGCGTCCGCGTGTCGCCCACGGGCGCCGCCTCGGCCACCGCCGTCTGCACGTTCCCTAGGTCGACGCACTCGCGTCCCAGCCCGCGGATCCGCGCCTCCAGCCCCGCATACCTGATCGCCGACGGGCCCATGTCCACGCCCCGCCGACCCGCTCCCAGATCGAGGGCTGCGCCGATGACGGCGATCGGTTGAAGCGTTTGTCGCGTTTCCACGTAGGGCAAACTAAAGGAGAGTGAACGCTGCGGCAGACTTCGGAACGATCCGCGTACTGCTCGCGGACGACGACAAGCGGTACGCCGCGGCTCTGCGCGTGCTGATCGAGGAGCAGCCCGAGCTGACCGTCGTCGCCCTGGCCTATGACGGCTACGAGACGCTACAGCTCGCCGACGAGCTCGGCCCCGACGCCGTCGTCGTCGACCTGCACATGCCGAACATGGACGGCGTCACCGCCATCCGCAACCTGCGGGAGGCGCACCCACTGATCTGCCTGATCGCCCTCACGGGAGACGAGAACCCGACAATTCACGACGAAGCCACGACCGCCGGCGCCGACGACGTCCTGGTGAAGGGCCAGATGCTGGAAGCCCTGGTCGAGCGCCTGAAGCGAGTTCGCGGGCGCTGAAGCCGACCGAGTTGGAGCCGGTGGGCTTGACGCAAACCGTAGAGGCGTTAGGCTCCCGCCCCAGAGGACGTTCGCGGCACGGTAGCACCGGCCCGGACGTCCTTCTTCTGGTGCTCGCCCGCTCGGTCGGGGGCGAGCGGAGGCGCGACCGGCCGCGTTGGCTACACTGATCCGCCGCCAGGCGAGGTAGCTCAGTCGGTAGAGCACACGGCTGAAAACCGTGGTGTCGCCGGTTCGATTCCGGCCCTCGCCACTTCTCCCGCCGAAGTCCGGTTGCGGCGATGCCGCAACCATGACGACTTCGACGGGATGTGCTCCACGTCGATCGTCCGTGAGCCGCGGTGCACATCGCCGCCGCGACCGGCATGACGGGCGCGGCACACGAACGCTGTTGCGACGCGAGCGCCGGAAAGTCGTCATGGCTGCGCCGCAGGCGCGGCCGGACTTTCCGGCGTCACTCGGCGAAACGGATCGTCAGCCGCTGGCCGGCGCGCAGCCCGAACATCTCCGCGGCGTTGCCGCCCGTGATCGCGACGGCGATGTTCCCGTACGAGTCCTCGTACAGGATGATATCGCCGGCTCGCGCGTCGGCGAATGCCCGGGCAGCGGAAGCGTAGTAGCGGTCGACGCCGAGATCGAGCTCGACGCGGCAGCCCGGGATGACGTCCGCGCGCTCGAGGTCGGCCCCCGACAGGTTGAGCTGGACGTTCCCGTAGCGGTCGACGTACAGGACGGTGGCACCGATCCTCGAGCCGCCGACGTCGGGCAAGGGCAACTCGAGGCGGACGAGTGACTCAGGCTCGACCACCGGACCGAGCTCGGCCGGATCGAGGCCGCGTGCCAGATGGGCCGCTGCCGGCGAGAAGACGTCGCGGCCGTGGAAGGTCCGCGAGACCGGGTCGAGCATGTAGCGCGTGTCGCTCAGCTGCCAGGCGTGCGCGACTCCGCCCTGCTTCTCGGCGGCTGGGACGAGCAGCCCGTTGTCGGGGCCGACATAGATTCGTCCGGAAGCGTCTCGAACCGCGAGCGCGCGCCGGTCGCTGCCGACTCCCGGATCGACGACCGCGAGGTGCACGCCCTTCGGCATGTAGGGGATCGTGTTCGCGAGGACGAGCGCGCCCTGGAGCACCGCCTGCGGCTCGATCCCGTGCGTGATGTCGATGACGGTCGCTTCCGGCGCAATCCTGGCGATCACACCGTGACACGTTCCGACGAAGTCGTCCCGCAGCCCGAAGTCGGACAGGAACGTGATCACCACGCCCGCAGGCTACTCGGCGGCGGCGGCGACGGCGGCGACCAGCCCGTCGACGTCAGGAGTCGCCGCCTCGGCCGCCACCTGCAGCCCCGCGGCTCGTGCAGCCGAAGTGGTCTCAGGGCCGATCGAGACGGCGGGGAGGTGAGGGTTGGCAGACGCGAGCGCCCGCGCCGCCGACGGCGAGGCGAGGACGGCGAGATCGCCCCCGACCTCGGTCCGGAGCGGCTGCGTCCGGTAGAGGACGACCACGTCGGCGTCGAGCTCGTCGGCGAGCAGAGGCCGCGCGCCCTCGGCGCCGGCGAACAGCACCCGCCCGGCCGGGCGCGGGAGCTCGGCGAGCAGCCCTTCCTGCGTCGCCACCGCCGGCACCAGATCGACCTCGCCCCACGCCTCGGCCGTCGTCCGCCCGATCGCCGCCACCCGCGCCGGGCGCCCGCGCGCGCGGCGGCGGAGCTCGTGGGCACCGGTCGCGCTCGTCAGCACGAGCCAGTCGTACCCGTCGAGGTCGACCGGCCCCGTCTCCACCACCTCGACCTCGACCAGCGGCCGGATGACCACCTCGTAGCCGAGCGCTCGCAGCCGGCAGGCGAGCTCTTCGTTTCGCCCTTCGGGCCGAGTCAGGACGACCGCGCGGCCAGCCGTGCGAGCTCCTCTCCGAGTGCGAGCGGGTCGTCACCCGACCGGCGCTCGACCCAGCGGCCGTCCTCGTCGGCGACCAGGGCGACCAGTGTCGATCCGTCGTGGTGTGCAGCGACCGGCGCCAGGCACCCGCCGCCGACGGCGGCGACGCACGCGCGCTCGGCCGCCACCCGCCGCCGCGTCTCGGAGTCGTCGGCCGCGTCGACGAGCGCCTCCTGCCCGGCGACGACCTGGACGGCCAGCGCGCCTTGGCCCGCCTCCGGGAGCAGCTCTGCCGGCTCGAAGCGTAGACCGATCTCGGCGGCGAGACCGAGACGGTCGAGCCCACAGGCCGCGAGCACGACGGCGTCGAGCCCGCGCTCCCCACGCTTGCGCAGCCGGGTGTCGATGTTTCCGCGCAGCGGCTCGATCGAGAGTGTGGGCTCGAGCGCCAGCAGCTGGGCCCGACGGCGGGCCGAGGCCGTGCCGACGCGCATTCCAGGGCGGAGCCCGCTCGCGCCGCAGAGCGCGTCGCGCGGGTCCTCGCGGGGCAGGTAGGCGCCGACGGTGAGTCCCGCCGTGTCCGTCGAGGTCATGTCCTTGGCGGAGTGGACGGCGGCGTCGATCCGCCCGTCGAGCAGAGCCTCCTCGAGTTCCTTTACGAATACGCCCCGCTCTCCGATCTCACCGAAGAGACTGCGGCGGTCACGGTCGCCCGCCGTCGTGATCGGCACCAGCGCGATCTCCCGGCCCGGAGCGCGAAGCTGTTCGGCGGCGAGCGCCGCCTGCGTCAACGCGAGCCGGCTGCCGCGGGAGCCGAGCCGAAGCAGCACTAGTCGTCCGGGTCGCGGAGGTCGAACAGGTGCCGGACGGCCTGAGCGTAGCCGCCGCCGTCCGCGCCGGCGGCTGCCTCCTTCAGGCGAACCGTCGGCGGATGGAGCAGCTTGTTGACGATCTGCGCCGTGACCGACTCGACCGCCTCCTCCTGCGACTCGGACAGCCCGAGGCGCCCACGGACGCGCGCCAGCTCGCCCGCGCGGACCTCCTCGGCCCATGCCCGCAGCGACGCGATCGCGGGGACGACCTCGCGGGACGCCTGCCACTCACGGAAGCCCTCGGCCTCCTCCGCGACGATCGCCTCGGCCCGGGCCGCCTCCCGCCGGCGGCCGGCGAGGCTGGAGGCGACCACGGACTCCAGGTCGTCGATGTCGTACAGGTAACAGGCGTCGAGCTCGTGGATCGCCGGGTCGAGGTCGCGCGGAACGGCGAGGTCGATCAGGAACAGCGGGCGCCCCTTCCGGCCGTGGAGGGCGGCCCCGACCTCGTCGCGCATTAGCACCCAGCCGGGCGAACCGGTCGAGGAGACGACCACGTCGACCTCGCCGAGCACGGCTGCGGCGCGGTCGAGCCCGATCCCTTCGCCGGCGAAGGCGGACGCGAGCTCGGCGGCACGCTGGGGCGAGCGGTTGGCGACGAACGCGATCGACGCACCGCGCGCGCCGAGACTGCGGGCGGCGAGCTCGGCCATGTGGCCGGCGCCGACGAGCAGGACACGGCACCCGTCCAGTCGGCCGAACACCTGCTGCGCCAGGGCCGCGGCGGCCGACGAGACCGATGCCGGGCTCTCGGCGATCGCGGTCTCGGCACGCACCTTCTTCCCCGCGTGCAGCGCCTGACGGAACAGCCGGTCGAGCACCGCGCCGGTCGCACCCGCATCGAATGCGCTCCGGACCTGGCCGAGAATCTCCCCCTCGCCGGGAACGAGCGAGTCGAGTCCGGCGGCCACGCGAAAGAGGTGCAGAGCGGCGGCCTCGTCGGCGAGCCGGTAGACGACTGCACGGAGCTCGTCGCCCGCGAGGCCGCTGATCGACTCGAGGACGGCCAGTGCCCGCCGGTCCGCGTCCTCGCCGACGACGTACAGCTCCGTCCGGTTGCAGGTCGAGAGGCACACGGCCTCGCCTTCCGTCGCGAGCGACGCCGCGAGCTCGCCCGCCTGCGGCAGCGGCACGAACGCCCGCTCGCGGACGGCCACAGGGGTACCGCGGTGCGAGAGGCCGATCAGTGTCAGGGTCATGAGAAGTGGCCCACCTGGAGCCCGAGTCGGGCGACGACCACGAACGCGAACCCCACCAGCGCCAGGTAGGCAGCCCTCCGGCCGTGCCAGCCGGCCTCGTAGCGGAGGACGAGATAGCTGCCGTAGACGGCCCAGGTGCCGAGCGTGACCGCCATCAGCGCGTCGACCGAGGCGCCCTGGTCGCGGAGGCGGACGAGCCCGGCGACGATCCCGGCGGTCAGCGCGGGCAGCGCGACTGCGATCGTGCGGCTGGTCAGGGTCTCGAGCGTGAGCAGCGACGGCGCGCGGCCGAGCAGCGGCGCGGGCCGGCGGCTCTTTAGCCGGCGCTCCTGCCACAGATACAGCCCCGACAGGGCGGCGGCGAGCGTGAACGCGGCGAACGCGAACGAGAGCAGGCCGACGTGGACGACCAGGAACGTGGTCGAGTAGCGGCTCGTCCCACCCTCGCCGATGCCGCCGCCCAGCCGCGCGAGCACGAGCAACCCGGCGGCCACCGGCATCACGGCCAACCCGAGCAGGCGATACCGCGTCCGGCAGCCCCAGACGAGATACACGCTGACCACGAGCCAGACGAACAGGTTCAGCGAGCCGGCCCAGGTCGACCAGGGGAAGCCGTCGGCGCGCGCTGCCTCCTCGACGAGCAGG
Organism: uncultured Actinomycetes bacterium; assembly: GCA_963841405.1. Taxonomy (GTDB): domain Bacteria; phylum Actinomycetota; class Thermoleophilia; order Gaiellales; family Gaiellaceae; genus DATBLE01. The sequence goes on from CAWJCM010000007.1 coordinate 512,169, forward strand.
GCGGTCTGGAGAAGCCACCCGAGCCGGACACCCCAGGTCGCCACCCGGCCCGCCGGCCCCGGGCGCCGCGCGTCCACGGCATAGGCGATCGCTGCGCCGGCGTACGCGAGGAAGGCGAACCCGAAGAGGTACTCAGCCATCGACCCGCTTCCGCGCCAGGTCGGTCAGCTCCCCCACCTCGCGCTCGAGCCGCGCCAGCTTCAGCGCCATGATCAGGAAGTAGACGAGCACGAAAGCGAAGACCACCAGGTAAGCCGCCGCAACGTACTTTTCTTCGGTACTCATGGATTCGCGCATCGATTCGCTGTGATGGTTTTCGCCGCCGCGACCGACCTGGCGGGCGCGGCATCGAACCGTTTGCCGCGAGAACGATCGCGAACGCTCCCGGCGAAGCCGGCGGCGGAGCTCGGAAGCGGGCCCGTGGGGGAAACCTGCTGTTTCCCCCACGTCATGCCAGGAGCTCCCGCAGCTCCTTCAGCCGCGCGTCCAGCCGCTTGCCGGCGAGCTCGAACTGGTAGAGCGCCGCGAACAGCGCCAGCATCGCGGCGAGGCAGACGCAGAAGGTGAAGAACTGCGAGCCGGCCATCTGCGGCCCGTGCCGGTTGAAGGCGACCGGATGGATGTACTGGTTCGCGAGCCGGATGGCGAGGAAGCTGATCGGGATCAGGACGACCCCGAACAGGGAGTAGACGGCGCAGAGGTTCGCCCGTTGCGGCCCAGCCTCGACCGAGTAGCGGAGCATGAAGTACGCCGAGTAGAACAGGAAGAGCACGAGGAACAGCACGAGCTGCCGCTCGCTCCAGAGCCACCAGTGACCCCAGCGGAACTTGGCCCAGAGCGAGCCGGTCAGCAACGTCATCGCGCCGAAGATGACGCCGAGGTGGATTGCGACGTAGCTCTCCAGATCGGCCCCGGGCTTGCCCTTCCAGAGGTGGACGAGCCCCTTCCACGCCCCCCAACCGAAGCACGCGTAAGCGGTCAGCGCGATCGGGACGTGGAAGTAGAAGATCTTCTGGTTGAGGCCGTCCTCGTCGACCGGCGCGTAGAAGAAGACCAGCGCGATCGCCGCGGGCACCAGCACGGCGGCGAGCGTCGCTGACAGCGCGAGCTGGTTATTCCGTAACGACGTACTCAAAGGAGGCCCAGGAGATGATCGCAAAGACCGCATCGTAGAGCGCGAGAAACCCCAGGTAACGAGCGGGTTCGTCCGCCACGCTCGCTCCTACGCCGCCGACGACGATCGGGATTGCGAGCGGGAGGAAGAGCAGGGGTAGGAGCAGCTCGCGGGCGCGTCCGGCGACCGCCATCGCGGCGAGCACGGTGCCGACGGCGCAGATGCCGAGATCGGCGAGCGCCACCCCGGCGACGGTCGCGCCGTCGATGCCCGAGAAGAAGAGCCCGAACGCGGGCAGGGCGACCAGCTCCGCGACGACGAGGAAGCCGAGCATCGACACCGTCTTCGCCAGCCAGATCGCGCTGCGGTCGCAGGGGGCGAGCAGCAGGCCGTCGAGCAGCCGCTGCTCCCGCTCGGCGACGAAGGCGCGGGTCAGGCCGAGGAGAGCGGTGAAGACGATCGCCACCCAGAGGAGCCCCTTGGCGGCGAGCTCGGAGCTGCCGAAAGGCAGGGCGAAGTGGAAGACAACGAGGGCGGCGACGACGAAGAGCAGCATCGCCGGGACGACGCTGCGGACCCGCAGCTCGAGGCGGAGGTCCTTGCGCGCCAGCGTGGCGACGTCGGCGAAGTAGGCGCTCACGCAAAGGCCAATCGCTGAGAGGACAGTGCGTCGAGCCGCGCCGGTTCGTGGGTGGAGACGACGAAGGTCGCCTGCGGCCGCAGCTCGCCGAGCTCCCGATCGAGCAGCGCGGCGCCCTCCTCGTCGAGCGCGCTGAAGGGCTCGTCCAGCACGAGCAGCTCCGGACCGTGCAGCCACGTCCGGCAGAGCGCGAGCCGCTGGAGCATCCCGCGCGAGAACGAGTCGGCGCGCTGGTTACGAGCATCCCAGAGCCCGAAGCGCTCGAGCAGCATGCCGATCCGCTCCCGGCGCTCGGGCACGCGGTAGAGCCGGCCGTAGAGGTCGAGGTTCTCGAGCGCGGTCAGCTCGCGGTAGACCAGCGGCTCGTGGCCGAGGAACCCGATCCGCTCGCGTGGCGCGTCGACATCGAGCTCGCCCGCTGTGGGAACGAGCAGCCCGGCGATCAGCCGCAGCAGCGTCGTCTTGCCGGAACCGTTCGGGCCGGTGAGCAGCAGGAACGAGCCGCGCCCGACGTCGAGGTCGAGATCGCGGATCACGTGCTTCGCGCCGAATGTCCGCCCGAGCTTGCGCGCCGCGATCACCGCGCGAGGACATCCGCGAGGACGAAGCCGAAGAAGGTGACGCTGATCACCCCGTTCATCGCGAAGAAGGCGGCATCGAGCCGGCGCAGATCGCCCGGGTGGACGAGCGAGTGCTCGTAGGAGAGGAGCCCCGCGACGACCGCGACTCCGATCCAGTAGATCAGGCCCACGTCCAGGCCTGCGCCGGCCGCCGCGAGCAGCCAGACCGTGAGCAGGTGCAGTACCCGTGCGCTGCGGAAGACCCCTCGCTCGCCCCAGCGCGTGGCCCAGGAATGCAGGCCCTGCGCCCGATCGATCTCGACATCGAAGAGCGAATAGAAGAGGTCGAATCCGGCGACCCAGCACGCGACCGCGCCGCCCAGCGCCCAGGCCTGCCAGGGGAGGTCGCCACGGATCGCGATCCACGCCCCCATCGGCGCGAGGCCGTCGACCGCACCGAGCCAGAGGTGCGCGAGCCAGGTGACGCGCTTCAGGTACGGATAGATCACGAAGCCCGCGACGGGAATCGGCCAGAGCCAGCGGCAGATCGGGTCGAGCTGCCAGACCGCGCCCAGAAAGACCGCCAGCGAGGCGAGACAGAAGAGCATCACCTGTGTCCGGTTGAGCCGGCCCGCCGGGAGCTCGCGGCCGGCCGTGCGCGGGTTGCGAGCGTCGATCTCGGCGTCGATCAGCCGGTTGAGCGCCATCGCCAGCGAGCGGGCACCGACCATCGCCACCGTGATCCAGACAAGATCGTGCGCGCTGGGAACGGCGCCGACGGCCAGGAACGCTCCCACGTAGGCGAACGGCAGCGCGAAGACGGTGTGCTCGATCTTGACGAGCGAGGCGAACCGCCGGGGGTACGCCACGACGGTGCTCATGTCTGCTCGTGTCCCGACTGCGAGTCGCCGGCGAGCAGCTGCAGCGCGTGGGCGAGTGCCGGTTGCAGCACCGCGAAGCCGTCACGGCACCCGCCCGGCGAGCCCGGCAGGTTGACGACCAGGGTCGAGCCGCACACGCCGGCGATCCCTCGGGAGAGAAGCCCGTGCGGGGTCTTCACGATCGAGTCGGCCCGGAGCGCCTCTGCGATCCCGGGTGCGGACCGATCGAGAACCTGCATCGTCGCCTCCGGTGTGACGTCCCGCGGGCCGAGACCGGTGCCGCCGGTGGTGAACACCACCTGGACGTTGTCGGCCAAGGCAACGATGGCGGCGGCGATCGTATCCCGTTCGTCCGGAACCACCCGCCGCTCGACCTCGAAGCCCTCAGCGGACAGGAGCTCGCCGAGAACGTCGCCGCTACGATCCACGCGCGTTCCCTCGGAGACACCGTCCGAGACGGTCAGCACTCCTGCCCTCACACCGGTTCCTTCGTTTTCTCCAGCAGCCGTACGCCGGCGACGACCATCTCCTTGTCGATCGCCTTGGCCATGTCGTAGACGGTCAGCGCGGCGACCGACGCCGCGGTCAGCGCCTCCATCTCGACACCCGTCTGCGCGGTCGTCTCGGCAGAGGCCGTGATCTCCACACCGGCGTCGCCCACCTGGAGCGAGACGTCGACGTGCGACAGCGGCACTGGATGGCAGAGCGGAATCAGGTCGGACGTGCGCTTCGCCGCCATCACGCCGGCGAGCTGTGCGGTGACGAGCGCGTCGCCCTTGGGCAGCTCGCGCAGGCGACGGGCGGTCTCGGGTGCCATGTGCACGCCGGCCGTGGCGACCGCGCGGCGCTTGGACAGCGGCTTGCCGCCGACGTCGACCATGCGGACGTCGCCGGCCTCGTCGACGTGCGAGAGATCGCTCATAGCCAGGGCGATCGTAGCTACGAGCCGTCCCCGCAGGGGACTGTCCTCGCCGGGGACAGCTTCCGGAGAGGGCGCACCGCGGTCAGCCGCACGGTGGACATCGGTCCTAACGGTGCCAGGCACTGTAAAGAGCCTGCTCGCTGCGATCTTTCCGAGAGCTTCTTAACAGTGCCTGGCACGGTGAAGTCGCGCGTCCGACCGTCGCCGGATCGTCGGGTGCGGACTCTCCGCACAGGGCAACTGTCCCCGGCGAAGCCGACCGAGCTCAGCCGCAGGGCAGACCCCTTCGGGATCAGACCCTCAACGCCGAGGCCCGGTCCAGGTCGGCGAGCTGGAGGTCGAGCCACTCCGTCAGGTCGTGCTCACGGACGTGCGCGCGGATCGACGCCGCCCGCGAGCGGCGTTCCTCGTCCGGGAGCGAGAGCGCCTCGTGCAGCGCCTCCGCCTGCCCGGCGACGTCGAGGGGATCGACGGCGACGACCCACGACGCCAGCTCTTCGTACGCGCCCGCGTTCCGCGAGAGGACGATCACGCCGTCCCGGTCGTTGACGAGCGGAGCCTCCTTCGCAACCAGGTTGAGCCCGTCGAAGACCGCGTTCACGAGCAACACGTCGTACTGCCTGTACGCCGCCACCGAACGCGGGAAGTCGTCCTGCACCTCCAGCACCACCGGCTCCCAGCCGTCGCGGGCGAACCGCTCGTTGACCTCACGGGCGGCGGCTCCGATCTCGTCCAGGTACGCCGCGTATTGCGGAATGTCCTGCCGCGAGGGGTCGAGCAGCGCCAGCATCCCGACTCGTCCGTGCGACTCCGGGTGCTCGGCGAGGTATGCCTCGAAGACCTGGAAGCCGCGAACGATGTTCTTGGACGGATCGGTGCGGTCGACCCTGACGATCATCCGCTCCTTCCGGCCTCGCTCGAGCTCGCGAGCCTCGGCGAGCACGTCGTCCCGTCGGGCCAACTCGTCGAACTCGGCCGTGTCGACGGAGATCGGATGCGCGGTGACGAGCGCGCCTCGCCCTCCGTGCTCGACCGTGCCCGCCTCCGTGTCGACGTCGGCGCCGAGGATCGCCTCGGCCGAGGCGAGAAAGTTCTCCCGCCAGCGGTGCGTGTGGAATCCGACCACGTCGTTGGCCAGCAGTCCCTCGTGGATCGCGCGGGCCGCCTGATCGGGCAGCGCGGCCCAGGCCGCCGGATCAGGCCAGGGGATGTGCACGAAGTGCGCGAGCCGCGCCCCCGGGTACTCCGAGCGGACGAGCAACGGCGCGACGTAGAGGTGGTAATCGTGGAACCACACCGGACGCTCAGCGTCACCTGCCAGCTCGTCGACCACGGCCCGCGCGATCCCCTCGTTCACCCGGCAGTAGCTCTCCCAGGCATCTTCGAGCGGAACGTCCCCGACGAGATCCCACAGCTGGTGCTGCAGGAACCACAACGCCGGGTTGGCGAACTGGTTGTAGAAGCGGTCGAAGTCGCCGGCGTCGTGAGTGACCAGCCGGAGCCGGTACGGCGACCCGTCGCGGCCCCTCTCGTCGAACGCACCGTCGGCCTCTGCAGCGGCGGCGTGATCCTCTTCCGTCATCGCGTTGGCGATCCAGGTGATCTCATGTCGGGACACGAGCGGGCCGAGCGCCGTGACCAGGCCGCCGCCCCCGCGGCGCGCCGTCCTGCCCTCCGCGTTCCGCCCGTAGGTGACCGGAGCACGGTTTGAGACGACGATCAGCCGGCGGCGGTCAGTCGCCATCAGCGGCCGCTGTCCGGATTCCGCGGCCGGTTCGCGAGCGTCACCCGCACGGTCTCCCGCGCGCCGCCGCGGACGATCGTCACCGGCACCGTCTGCCCGGGGCGGAGCCGTTCGGTCACGGCCCGCACGACGTCGGAGGCGCTCCTGACCGGGCTGCCGCCGATCGACACGACCACGTCCCCGCCGTATGTGAACGCCGACCCGTTGAAGTCGCGCTGCTCGGAGCCGCCGCGCAGGCCTGCGGCTGCCCCCGGACTACCCGGCCGCACCGACGTGATCACCGCGCCGTAGCGCACGGGGTACCCGTACCGCCTCGCGATGCCTGGTGTGAGGTCCTCCGAGGTGATGCCGACGTACGCGTAGGCGACCTTCCCGGCTGCGACCAGCTGCTGCATCGACCGTCGCGCGGCGTTGATCGGCACGGCGAAGCCGACCCCCTCCGCGTTGCCGTTGTCGCTTCGGATCTGGGCGTTGATCCCGATCACGCGCCCCGCCGCGTCGAACAGCGGCCCACCGGAGTTGCCGTGATTGATGGGCGCGTCGACCTGGATCGCGTCGACCAGGTTGTACTGCGAGGTCAGTGACTCGATCGAGCGCTGGGTCGCCGAGACGACGCCGACGGTGAGCGAGTTCTCGTTCCCGAACGGGCTGCCGATTGCCGCGACCGGCTCGCCGACGACCACCCGACTCGAGTCGCCGAGCGGCAGCGGCGTCAGCTCGTGCGCCTTCGGGTCGACCCGGAGAACGCCGACGTCGTCGAAAACGTCCCACCCCACGATCGTGGCCTTGACCCGGTCGCGATCCTGGAACTCGACGAAGACGTCACCTGCCGGCGTGACGGTGCCGTCCCCGGCGCCGGCGGTGGTGATCACGTGTGAGTTGGTCAGGATCAATCCGTCGGACGAGACGACGAAACCGGAACCCTGCGAGGCGCTGGTGCTGTCCCCGGATGAGAAGACGGAATAGAGGGTGACCACGCCGGGAGAGCGACGGGCGTAGATCCGAGCCGGATCGAAGACGCCGGCGACCGCCGGGCGGACGGGCGCGGCCGCCACCTGCCCCGGGGTCGCCTCCTGAAGGACGACGGTCTGCTGTTGGCCGTGCACCCACCCCGCCAGCCAGGCCACGAGCAGGACGAGAGCACCGCCGAGGACCGCCCCCGCGAGGCCGAGCGACGCGACGGTCCGAGGCGCCATCGTCCTCACTGTAGCCGCCAGAGTTCGTGCCTTCCGGCACGAGACTTCACGGGAAAACGGTCAGGCGGAAACGTGCTCGCGTGCCGGAGCATCGGCGGCGGCCGGCAGCTCCAGCGTGAACACGGTCCTCCCCGACGCCGAGTCGAGCTGCAGAGATCCCCCCATGGCCTGCGCCAGCTCGCGGGCGATCGCCAGCCCGAGCCCGCTCCCCGACGCGCGCCTTCCCCCGCCGCGGTAGAACCGCTGGAAGATCTGGTCGGCGTCCTCGTGCGGAATGCCTGGACCGTCGTCCTCCACCTCCAGCAGGCCGTCGCGCACCCGCACCCGGACGTGTGTGCCCTCGGGCGTGTGCACGAGCGCGTTCTCGACCAGCGCCCGCCCGATCTGCAGGACGCGTTGCTCGTCGCCCGTGACCCACACGCCCTCGGATGCATCCAGCTCGAGCGGCCGGCCGCCTGCCACCGACAGCGCCGCAAACTCGTCGACGACGGTGCCGGCGAGCTCCGTGAGCTCGACCCGGCTGCGCCGCACCTGCAGGCGGCCGGCGTCGACGCGCGAGAGGTCGAGGAGCTCGGTCGCCAGCTTGGCCAGCCGATCGACCTGCTCGGTCATCGTGGCGAAGAACTCGCGGCGTGTGCCCTCCCCGAGCTCCTCGTCGCGCAGCAGTTCGAGGAAGCCCCCGAGGGCGAACACCGGAGTGCGCAGCTCGTGCGACGCGTTCGCGATGAACTCGCGGCGGGCGTGGTCGAGCTGCGCAAGCCGGAGTCTCATCCGGTCGAGAGCCCTCGCGAGCTCGCCCACCTCGTCCCCACTCGAATCGGTGATCGGCCTGTCGAAACGACCCGCGGCGATCTCCTCCGCCGCAGCCTCCAGCCGCCGCAGGCGTCGCGCGAACAGCCAGGCGCCCGCGTACCCGACCGTGAGCGCGACGAGCAGAGCGAGCCCTCCGGCGAGCAGCAGGCGCTCGCGGGCGACCCGTGCCGTCGCCTCCGCCTCGTGCAGCGACGAGGAGACCAGCACGACCGACGACGACCCGGGCACCGGCGCCGCGGCCTCGGCGAACCGCTCGCCGTCGTGCGTGGTCGTGCCCGTCCCGGCGGCCCGGCGCTCGGCCGCCCGCAGCGCGATCGGATCGCGCTGGACGTCGCTCGAGCGGAAGCCCTGTGAGTCGCCGGCGACGACGAGCGCCGTCGGCGGCCCGACCGTGTCGTAGACCACCACCCGCGCGTTCGCGCTCGCAGAGGAGGCCTCGACGAAATCGGGCCAGCGGAACCGGTCGGCGGGCAGCTCCCGGGCGATGCCCGGCGCCGCCCGCCCGAGCGCCGAGACCCGTGCGTCGACGAGACGGCTCTCCAGGGAGGGCACGACGATCAGGTAGACAAGGGCCCACGCTCCCGCCAGCACGACCAGCAGGGCAAGCGCCAGCCGCGCGCCTACCCCGCTGAACGGGTTGTTCACGGCTCCCGGAACCGGTACCCGACCCCGCGGACGGTCAGGACGAACTGCGGAGCGCGCGGATCCCGCTCCAGCTTCTCGCGGAGGTGGCGGACGTGGACATCGATCGTGCGCGGCTCACGGTACTCCGAGCCGCCGCGGATCGCCTCCAGCAGCGTCTGCCGCGAGAACACCCGGCCCGGCCGGCTCGCCAGGGTGCGCAGCAGCTCGAACTCCACGTACGTGAGCTGCACCGGCCGCCCCTCGAGCTCGACCGAGCGACGCCCCGGGTCGATGACCAGCCCGTCCGCCTCGATCACCTCCTCGCCGGACGGCTGGTGCCGCGGAGCCGCCGCCCGCCGCAGCAGAGCACGGACACGGCTACGGAACTCGCGGATCGAGAACGGCTTGGTGATGTAGTCGTCCGCACCGAGCTCGAGACCGACCACCTTGTCGAGCTCGTCGTCACGCGCCGTGAGCATGACGATCGGCACGGAGCTGCGCGCCCGCAACCGCTTGCAGACCTCCAGCCCGTCGAGCCGGGGCAGCATCACGTCCAGGACGACGAGGTCGACCGATTCCGACGCGAAGCGAACCAGCGCCTCGTCACCGTCGCGCGCCTGGATCACGCGGTATCCGTCCCGTTCAAGCGGATAGGTCAGAAGCTTCTGGACGGACTCCTCGTCGTCGACGAGCAGGATGGTGGCTGGATCCGGCATCAGAAGCCGACCGAGGGACGCGCGTACTATAGCCCGGCTATCGCCACCGAAGCGCCAGTCAACCGCCCCCGGCGGCGCAGGCGCGGATCGCCCGAGCGTCCCGTCAACGGCCGCCTCTACCGTGGGACGTGGCTCCTCGTCGGGCTGCCGCTGCTCGTCGCCGCCTTCAGCGTCCAGCGCACCGACCGGCTCGCGCTCGCGGCGCCGACCGCGCCGGCGACCCAGTTCGACGGGTCGTCCGCGCTGGCGCTCGCGCAGGAGCTCTCCCGGCTGTACCCGGACCGCGCCCCCGGCTCCTCAGGCTCGGCGGGAGCGACCCGGTGGCTGATCGACAAGCTGCGGCTGTACTCGTACGTCCCGCAGGTGGACATGTTCGAGGAGACAATCCCCGGCAGGGGCAAGGCGCTGCTCCGGAACGTGTCGTTCGCGACGGGCCCCGCCGACGCCGACGCGATCGTCGTGATGGCCCACCGCGACGATTCGGGTCTCGGCGCCGGCGCCAACGACAATGCCTCGGGCACCGCCGCTCTGATCGAGCTTGCCCGCGCCTACGGCCGTCCGGCCGGTGCCCCGGCCCAGGCGTCGGGGCCGAACCACCAGCTGATCTTCCTCTCCACCGACGGCGGCGACTTCGGGGGCCTTGGCGCCAGGCGCTTCGTCGAGCGCTATCCGGATCCGAGCCGGATCGCCGCGGTCGTCAACCTCGACTCGATCGCCGGCCGGGGGCCGCCGAGAGTGGAGATTGCGGGCGACCAACCACGCTCGCCCGCGGCGAGCCTCGTCGCGACCGCGGCGGCCCGGATCGCGGAGCAGACCGGCTCCGGGCCCGGGAGGACGAGCGCACTCGGACAGCTGACCGACCTCGGCTTTCCGTTCGGCTTCTACGAGCAGGGCCCGCTGGTCGGAAGGGGAGTACCGGCGATCACGCTGACGACCGCAGGCAACCGTCCGCCCGACTCGTTCGGCGACGCGCCGGGGAGACTCGACGCAGGGCGCAAGCAGCTGACCGACATCGGCAGCGCCGCTCAGGATCTGATCGGCTCGATCGACGAGTCCGAGCTGGTCGACGGCGGCCGCAGCTACGTCTACCTCGGCCAGCGGCTCGTCCAGGGCTGGGCGATCGAGCTGGCGCTGGTCGCGATGCTGGTGCCATTCGCGGTCACCGCGGTGGACCTGTTCGCACGCTGCCGCCGCCGCCGGATTCCGGTGCTGCCCGCGCTCAGGGCGTCCCGGAGCAGGCTCGGAGTCTGGCTCTGGAGCGGGCTGATGTTCCTGTTCCTCGGCGCTGTCGGCGTGTGGCCCGACGGTGCCGCCGCCCCGCTCAACCCGGAGACGCGGGCGGCGACCCACTGGCCGGTGCTCGGCATCGTTCTCCTCGCCGTGCTGGCACTGCCGGCCTGGCTCGTGTCGCGCGCACGGCTCGCGCCGCGCCGGCCGGCCACGGCGGAGGAGGAGCTCGCGGGCCACACGGCGACGATGCTCGTCCTCGGCGTCGTCGCGCTGCTCGTGGTCGCGACCAACCCCTTCGCGCTGCTCTTCCTACTCCCGTGCCTGCACATCTGGCTCTGGCTCCCCCACATGCGGAACCGGCAGCCCGGGGCACGGCTCGGCCTGCTCGCCGCCGGGTTCGTCGGGCCCTTCATCCTGCTCGGGTCGATGATGTTCCGCTTCGGGCTCGGCCTCGACGCCCCCTGGTACCTTGCGGAACTCACAGCCGTCCGCTACATCTCGACGGTGGCCTTCGTTCTCGTCCTCTGCTGGCTGGCGGGGACGGCCCAATTGACTGCGATCGCACTCGGCCGGTACGCGCCCTATCCCTCGGCAGTCGAGCGGCCGCCGCGCGGCCCGATCCGGAACGCGGTCCGCGCCACCGTCCTTGCGTTCCGCAGCCGGCGGCGCGGGCGAGCCGCCGGCGACGAGGCGGCGGAGGCCTGATGCGGCGCGCCGCCCGCATCACCGGGACACTCATGATCGTCGCCGGCTTCGCCGCCGTCGCCTGGGTGGTCGTGGTCTGGCAGTGGCAGGACCCGTTCACCGCCCTGTACACGAAGTACCAGCAGCACAGGCTGGCGGAGAAGTTCTCGCACCGCTTCGCCGATTACCACCCGCCCGCGTCCGTCCGACCCGTCACGACCCTGCCCGACGGCACGGTCTCGGTTGCCGCCGAACGGAAGAACATCGCCAGGGCAGCGGCCGCCTACCGTCGAGCGCTCCCCCAGGGAGATCCTGTCGGGCGGCTGATCGTGCCCCGTCTCGGGCTGAAGTCGATCGTCGTCAACGGGACGAGTCACGACGACCTGACGCGAGGGCCGGGGCGAGAGCTGTCCACGTACATGCCGGGGCAGAACGAGCTGATCTACGTCGCCGGCCACCGCACCACCTACCTGGCGCCCTTCGCCCACATCGAGAGCCTCAATCCGGGCGACCCGATCACGTTCGTGCTGCCCTACGGCACGTTCCACTACGAGGTGACGGGCCACCGGATCGTTCCCGCCGACGATCTCTCGGTGCTGCGCTCGCACCACAAGGAGCAACTGATCCTGCAAGCCTGCCACCCGCGCTTCTTCGCGACGCACCGTTATCTCGCGTACGCGAAGCTCGTCCGTGTGGAGCCGCGATCCGGCCCCGCGTACGACCTCGCACCGCACGGACTGCCCGCGTAGTCGGCCGGCTTCAGAGAGCGAGATAGCGGACGGTCGCGCCGGCTGCGAGCTCGCCTTCGCCTCGGGGGACGAGCACCAGCGCGTCCGCCTCGGCCGCACGGACGATCATGTGCGACTCCTGGCCGCCGACGGGCTCGAGCGCGACGCCGTCGTCGGTCACCGTCGACCGGGCTCGCAACAGGTCGTCCCGGCCCGCGTTCCGTGCAACCGGGACGGTCAGGCGGCCGGCGGCGAAGCGCAGACCGGGATCGGCCGCCCCCTGGAGCGCCCGGAGTGCCGGGCGCACGAAGAGCTCGCAGCCGACGAGCGAGGACACCGGGTTGCCGGGCAGGCCGAAGACGAGCGTCTGGTCGCGCACGCCGAACGACACCGGCTTGCCGGGCCTGACGGCGACGCGCCAGAAGACCTCCTCGACGCCGAGGTCTGCCTCTACCCGCCGGACGAGGTCGTGCGGGCCGACGGAGACGCCGCCGGAAGTGACGAGAACGTCGTGCTCGAGGCCCTGCTCGATCGCGTGACGGTGCTCGGCGGCTTCGTCCGCGACCGCGGCGAGGCGCGTGACGACGGCGCCCTCGGTCACGAGCTGGGCGGCGAGCATCACGCCGTTCGCCTCGTAGACCTCCCCCGGCCCGAGCGGCGTGCCGGGCGCTCGAAGCTCGGAGCCGGTGGTCAGCACCGCCACCCGCGGTCGCCGCACGCAGGTCGTCTCCGCAACCCCGGCCGCCGCCAGAGCCCCGATCTGAGCGGCGCCGAGACGAGTGCCTGCGGGAACCACCGCACCCCCCGCCGCGATGTCTCGTCCCACCGGCCTGATGTTGGCTCCCGGGGCAACGGTGTCCGAGATCGTGATCTGGTTGTCGTTCTCGACAACGACTTCGTGCTGGATCACCGCATCGGCTCCCTCGGGAACGACGCCTCCGGTCGAGATGCCCATCGCCTCACCGGCCGCAAGCCGAAGGTCCGTCGGCGCGCCCGCCGCGATCCTGGCGACGACCGGGAGCGTCCCCGGCGCGTCGGCCGAGCGCAGCGCGTAGCCGTCCATCGCAGAGCTGGGAAACGACGGAAGATCGACCAGGGCGACCACGGTCTCGGCCAGCACGCGACCGGCCGCCCGGTCCAGGGGCACGCGCTCGGCCCGAAGCGGCCGTGCCCGCTCGAGCACGAGGGCCTGGGCCTCTTCGAGGGTCAGAAGCTCCTCCACGCCGGGCATAGGCTACCCCCGTGGTCGAATCGGTCATCGCCGGCCGTTACCGCCTGGAGTTGCGGATCGGCAGCGGCGGCATGTCGGAGGTCTGGTCGGCAACGGACCTCGAGCTCGAGCGGACCGTGGCGGTCAAGCTGCTCGCGGCCGATGCAGACCCCGCCCGCTTCGACCGTGAGGCGCGTGCGGCAGCGGGGCTCGCGCATGCGAACGTCTGCGCGGTCTACGACTACGGTCTGTCCGAAGGCCGGCGTTTCTTGGTGCTCGAGCACCTCCCCGGCGGCTCGCTCGAGGACCGGCTGGCGGCGGGCAAGCCGATGGCCGACGACGACACCCGACGCATCGCCGGCGAGATCGCGGCCGGGCTGGCACATGCCCACGAGCGAGGCGTCGTCCACCGCGACCTGAAGCCCGCGAACATCCTCTTCGACGCCGAGGGGCGGGCCAAGATCGCCGACTTCGGCATCGCCCGGGCGGCCGGCGCGCCGGGACTGACCGAGGCGGGGACCATCCTGGGCACGGCCGGGTACATCTCGCCCGAGCAGGCGGCGGGCAGGCCGGCGACGCCGGCGAGCGACGTCTACGCGTTCGGAGTGATCCTGTTCCGGATGCTCACCGGCCGGCTCCCGTTCGATGCGCCGGACGGGCTCGCTCTCGCCGCCATGCATCGCGACCTGCCGGCGCCGCCCGTGTCCGGGCTCCGACGCGACGCGCCGCCCCTGCTCGAGAGCGTCGCCGCGGCGTCGCTCGCCAAGAGCCCGACCGACCGCCCCCGGAGCGGCGCGGCTCTGGCCGCCGAGCTCGGCGGAGCGGCGACCGCGACCACCGACTCGACCGCCGCCACCGTGGTGATCGCAGCCAACCCTCCAGCGCGTCGCAGAGGCCTCGCGGTCGGGCTGGCCGTCGCCGCGGTCGCCGCGGCCGGGGTGGGGCTGGCGATGGCCCTCACGATCGGAAGCGGCGCGGCTCCGCCGGCGACCACCCCTCCGAGCCTGACACGGCCGTCGGTGTCTCTCTCGACCGGCGTGCCGGCCGAGACGGAGCCGTCCAGCACCGAGACGGTGCAGCAGACCGCGGCGACCACCGAGTCGGCCGCGCCCACCACGAACACGACCCGCGCTGCGACCTCGTCCGGGAGCACGACCACGACCGCCGCCTCGACGACGAAGCAGACGACGAGCGCGTCCGTGACCACGACCGCCCCGCCGCCGTCGACGGCCACCACCGCGACGACCACGGAGCCCACGACCTCCGGCGCGACCACCACCACCGAGCCGGCGACGACGACCGCCACCACGGGAGCGACCACGGCGCCCACGACGGCGACCACGACGGCGCCCACGATCCCGCCGGGGTAGGCTCGCGGCCGTGATCTCGGTCGTCGTTCCCGTCCACGACGAGGAGCGGAGCGTCGCGCTCCTGTACGACGAGCTCGACTCCGCGCTCCAGCCGCTCGGCGAGCCCTGGGAGGCGGTGTTCGTCGACGACGGCTCCGCGGACGGCACGCACGCAGCGCTGACGCGGCTGCACGCCGCGGCAGACAACGTCGTCGTCGTCCGCCTGCGCCGGAACTTCGGCAAGGCGGCGGCGCTCGCCGCAGGCTTCGCCCGGGCGAGGGGCGAGGTGATCGTCACGATCGACGGCGACCTCCAGGACGATCCGGCCGAGATTTCGAAGCTGCTGGCCAAGCTCGACGAGGGCTTCGACCTGGTCAGCGGCTGGAAGGCGAAGCGGCGCGACCCGCTGCGCCGACGGATTCCCTCTCGCCTCTTCAACGCGGTCACCGGCTGGGTCTCCGGAGTCCACCTCCACGACATGAACTGCGGGCTGAAGGCGTATCGCCCCGAGGTCGTTCGCGGCCTGCGGCTCTACGGCGAGCTGCACAGGTTCATCCCGGTGCTCGCCCACCATCGCGGCTACCGGGTCGCCGAGGTCCCGGTCAACCACCGGCCGCGCGAGCACGGCCGCTCGCGGTACGGGCTGGAGCGCTACCTGCGCGGGTTCTTCGACCTGCTCACTGTCTCCTTCATCGGCCGGTACCGCCAACGGCCGTTGCATCTGTTCGGCGGCCTGGGGCTGCTGCTCTCCTTCGCTGGCATCGCCATCCTCGCCTATCTGACGATCGTGAAGGCGCTCGGACACGCGATCGGCGGGCGGCCGCTTCTGATCCTCGGGGTGCTGCTGGTGGTGGTCGGAATCCAGTTCTTCTCGCTGGGGCTGATCACGGAGCTGATCACCAGCCACCACGAGGAGCGGGTGTCGGAGCGCGAACGTTCGGAGGCGATGGTCGAGGAGATCCTCTCCTGAAAGTCCTGTACTTCGGGACGTACGAGCGGTCGTATCCCCGCAATGCCCAGGTGATCTCGTGCCTGCGGCGCGTGGGGGTCGAGGTGGCCGAGCGTCACGAGGCGGTCTGGGACGGGCAAGAGCACAAGTTCGGCGCCGGCGCCGGCGCCGCGCTGCGCCTGGCCGCCGCGGAGCTCCGACTGCTGCGCGGCGGCGATCCCCGGTTCGACGCCGTCGTCGTCGGATACCCGGGGCACTTCGACCTGCCGGCCGCGCGCCGCATCGCGCGCGGCCGGCCGGTCGTCTTCAACCCGCTGGTCTCGCTGACGGATACCCTCGTCGGCGACCGTGGCCGGTTTCGCCCCGGGAGCCGCGCGGCCCGTGGGCTGGCGGCAATCGACCGGCGGGCGTTTGCAGCCGCCGATCTCGTCGTCGCCGACACGGCGTCCCAGGCTCCGCTCTTCCGGTCGCTGGGCGCGCGCCGCGTGGAGGTCTGCCTCGTCGGAGCCGAGGAGCGCCTGTTTCAGCCGGGTTGGGCGAGGCCCGACCGGTTCACGGCGCTGTTCGTCGGCAAGCTGATCCCCCTCCACGGCATCGAGACGATCCTGGCCGCCGCGCGACTCGCTCCGGAGCTCCGCATCCGCATCGCCGGCTCGGGCCAGCTGCAACAGCTGCTCGAGGGCCGGCCGCCGAACGTCGAGCACGTCGACTGGGTCGACTACGAGCTCCTGCCCGGCGAGCTGTGCCGCGCGTCGTGTGCGCTCGGCATCTTCGGGACGTCGACCAAGGCCGCGCGGGTGATCCCGAACAAGGCGTTTCAGGCGCTCGCCTGCGGCACACCCCTGGTCACCGCCGACACGCCGGCCGCACGCGAGCTCCTGTGTGACGAGGAAAGCGCGCTGCTCGTCCGACCGGGCGACGCGCCGGCCCTCGCGACCGCGCTCCGGCGGCTGGCCGACGACGACGAGCTCCTCCGCCGCCTCTCGATCGGTGGGCTGGCCGCCTACCGCGAGCAGGCGAGCGAGGACGTACTCGGCGCGCGCTGGCGCGGGCTGATCGAGCAGCTCATACGAGCATGAGCGCCAGGCTCCAGCCTGTCACTCATTCCCTTTTCCGGCCGAAGGCGCTCGTCTGGGCGGCGATGGCGGCATTTGCCGCCGGCTTCGCCTCGCTCTCCGTCCTGCGGCACCGCGCCTACACGACCGGACGCTACGACCTCGGCAACATGGTGCAGACCGTCTGGAACACCGCGCACGGACACTTCCTGCAGATGACGAGCGGCGACGGCGTTCAGATCTCGCGGCTGGCTGCGCACTTCGACCCGATCCTCGCCGCGTTCGCGCCACTGTGGTGGATCTGGCCGAGCCCCGAGATGCTGCTCGTCGTCCAGGCGATCGCCGTCGCCCTGGGTGCGCTGCCGGTGTTCTGGCTCGCGCGCAAGCACCTCGACAGCGAGCGGGCCGGGCTCGGCTTCGCACTCGTCTACCTGCTCTACCCGGCGACCGAGTGGCTGACGCTGAACGAGTTCCACCCGGTGGCGCTCGCCTGCCCGTTCCTGCTCTTCGCCTTCTGGTACCTGGACGAGGATCGTCTGGTGCCGTTCGGGGTCTTCGCCGTGCTGGCGATGACGACGAAGGAGGAGGTCGGGCTGGTCGTCGCCGGGCTCGGGATCTGGTACGCGGTGCGGCGCCGCGGCCGCATCGGCGCCGCGATTGCAGGCGCCGGACTGCTGGTCTCGGTGCTGGCGATCGCCGTCGTGATCCCGCACTTCAACTCGGGCGCGGAGTCCTCGTTCTACGGGCGCTATGACGCGATCGGCGGCTCGGCAGGCGGCATCGTCAAGACGGCCTTCACGCACCCGTGGACGCTCTTCGAACAGGCGTTCCAGCACCGCGACCTGCACTACCTCCTGCACCTGCTCGTGCCGCTCTCGTTCCTGTTCGTGCTCTCACCGCTGGTGCTCGTCGCGTTCCTGCCAGAGGCCGCGCTCAACCAGCTGTCGGCCACGACCACCCAGACCTCCATCCACTTCCACTACATGGCTGCGTCGATCGGGCCGCTCGTCGCGGCGACGGTACTGGGCGCGGCGGCGCTCACGCGTCGTTTTCCCGCGCGGACCGGGCTCGTGGTCGGCGTCGCGGTCGCGGTCGCCGTGGGGGCGAACTGGAAGCTGGGCGCGGTGCCGCTCTGGACTGCCGTCCCCGGCGGCGAGGACTTCCAGGCGCACGATTGGCACGTGACCGCACACGACCGGATCGCGAACCGCGCTCTGGCGCTCGTCCCCGCGGGCGCAGTGGTCAGCTCGACGAATGTGCTCGGCGCACACCTCTCGGCTCGGCGCCGCGTGCTCAGCCTGCCGAAGCTGGGCGACGCCAGCTGGGTGGTCGCCGACGAGACGCGCTCGAGCTACGCCGACCGGGTCGCTCCTCTGCCGTCGGCCGCCGCGCTGGTCCGGCTGCGCCAGAGCCCCGACTGGCGGCTGGTCTTCTCCGAGGACGGCGTGCTCGTCTTCCACAGGAGGAGTGCGTAGAGCGCGACCAGCACGAGGTTGCGGGAGAGCAGCGTCCATGCTTGCGGACCGACCGCCCAGAGGTCGTGGTAGTGGAAGTACCAGCTCTGGGCCAGCGCGAGCGCCGCGAGCAGCAGCACCATCGCCGCGACCCCGCCGAACGGCGCCAGCGGGATCAGCCAGACGACGTACTGCGGCGAAAGCACCTTGGTGAAGGCGAGGAAGCCCGCGACGCTCGTGGCGAAGGCGAGGCCGGGAGGGACCCTCCGCCGAACGAGCACGAAAGCCGGCGCCAACGCCGCCAGGATGGCGAGCGCCGCGCTCGCTGCGGCGATCGACCGTGGCAGGCCGCCTGCGAGGTCGCGGGAGATCGCCGGGGCCGTGCTGACAACGTGCGCGTGGTACTCGCCGGCACGATCCGCGGCGAGCAGGATGCTGGCGCCGAGACTTTCGGTGTGCAGTCCACGCCCGACCTGTGAGTGCAGGCTGTTCCAGACCCCGCCGGGAGAGAGCGCAAACCACGGCATCACCAGCAGGGCTACGGCGGCCGCGAAGACGGCGAGCGCCTGCAGGGCCACCCGGCGGCCGTGCTCGCGCCACAGCCAGACGATCGCGATCGGAACCAGCAGCACCGCGTAGAGCTTCGCGGCGGCGGCGACGCCTAACAGCCCCAGCGCAAGCCGGCTCCGGCCGGTGACCAAAGCGGCGAGGCAGGCCACGGTCAGGAACGCGGGCCAGGCGTCGTAGGTGTTCAGCGAGACCGGCCCCAGCGCGATCGGCGACAGCGCAAGGAACAGGGCAGCCGTCCAGATCGCCATCGCCGACCCGCCGCCCCGTTCGAGCACGAAGCAGACGAAGTAGATCGCGCCGGCGCAGCAGAGCGTCATCAGCACCTTGAAGGTCGCGTCGTAGGCGCCGTCGGGAGCCAGCGACGGACCGGCGAACAGCGGGATCGCCCCGGGCGGGTACTCCACGAAGAAGTCGCGGTAGGGAAGGTGCCCGTCGAGCAGTGCATCGCCGTACTGCCGGTAGAGGTGGAGGTCGCGGAACTTCGCTCCGCGGAACAGGCCGCCGCTCGGCACCGCAAGCGCGCCGAGCAAGAGCGGAGTGACGAGCACCGTCGCCCGCAGGGCAAGGTTCGTCCGGAGCACGCCTACGGAGGTACGGGACCACCGACCGTCGTCGTCTCCGGCACGGGCGGAGGAGGAGGCGGAGGCGCCGTGGTCGTCACGGGCGCGGTGGTCGGCGGCGGCGGTGGAGGCGCGGCGGTCGTCACCGGCGCCGTCGTGGTCACGGGCGCAACGGGCGCCTGCTCCGTCGTCACCGGCGCCGTCGTCTGTGCGGGCGACGGTTTGGTCTCCGTTTCCGTCGTCGTGGTCGTGCTGGTCGTGGACTCGACCGGGGCAAGTCCCGAGAAGGCCCACGGGCCCTGCTTGAAGTACCCGAACTGCGGCGCGGTCGAGGGCTCGGGGAAGTCCTGCGGCGGCGAGTAGCGCACCGCCCGCTCGATGAACCGGCGCCAGATCTCGGCCGGGAAGCTCCCGCCGGCGACCGCGATCCCGTGGACGTTCTCCATCGGGATCTCCCCCTGCGGGTAGCCGACCCAGACCGTGGCCTCGAGGTTGGGCAGATAGCCGCAGAACCAGGCGTCGGCGTGGTCGTCCGTCGTACCGGTCTTGCCCGCAGCCGGCCGGCCGAAGTTGGCACCCGTGCCCGTGCCGTAGAGGACGTTCTTGCGGAGGACGTCCGTGACCGTCGCCGCCACCCAGTCGGGAATCACACGCCGCCGCGCGGGACGGCCCCAGCCGGCCTGGTCATCCTCCTTGCCGTTCGGGAGGACGACCTTGCGGATCGCCATCGGCCTCGAGTAGACGCCGCCCGCGGCTAGGGTGGCGTAGGCCGAGGCCATGTCCAGCGGGGACACGGCGTTCGAGCCGAGGCCGATCGAGGGAACGGGCTGGAGCGGGCTCTGCACCCCCAGCTTGTGGGCCATGTCGGCCACGTTCTGCGGGCCCACGTCCAGGGTCAGCTTGGCGTAGACGGTGTTGTCGGACTGGAGCGTCGCCTGCTGCACCGAGATCAGGCCGGAGTAGGTATGGCTGTAGGTGGAGACATTCCAGGGTGGAACCGAGGGGTCGGGCTGCCAGGTGAACGGCGCCGAGACGTAGCTGGTGGAGGCGGGGTTCATCCCGTCGTCGACCGCCTGGGTCAGCACGAACGCCTTGAAGGTCGAGCCGGCCTGGCGTCGGGCCTGGGCGACGAGGTTGAACTCGTTCTTGATCCGGCCCGGGTACACGGACGTCATCGCCCGGATCGCGCCGTTCGCAGGGTTGATCGAGACGAGCGCGGCGGCGGGGTCGTCCTTCAGGTAGAGCGTGTCCCTGATCGCACTGGTGGCGGCGCGCTGGAACGCCGGATCGATGGTCGTGTACACGCGCAGGCCGCCCGATTGAACCGTCTTCCCGCCGTACTCGGCGATCAGCTGGTCGCGCACGTAGCTGAAGAAGTACGGCTCGCGGATCTGTGAGTAGAGCTGCCCCGGCCGCAGGTGCAGATCGCGGTCTGCGATCGCAGCCTGGTACCGGTCGAACGAGATGTCGCCGTTGTCGTACATCGCCTTCAACACGTGGGCGCGGCGCGCCAGAGCGGTCGCCGGAAAGAGGATCGGGTCGTACAGGGACGGCGCCTGGGGAAGACCGGCAAGCAGCGCAGCCTGCTCGAGCGAGAGGTCCTTCGCATGCTTGGAGAAGTACGTCTGCGACGCAGCCTCGACACCGTAGGCGTGGTTGCCGAAGTACACCTGGTTCATCCACGTCGCCAGGATCCGGTCCTTCGACCAGTGCTTGCTGAGCTTGACCGCGAGGCACGCCTCCTTGACCTTGCGCTGCAGCGTCCGCTCGCGCGAGACCGGATAGAGGTTGCGGACGACCTGCTGCGGGATCGTCGAGCCGCCCTCGACCACCTTCCCCTTCGTCACATCGCGCCAGGCCGCCCGGAAGATCCCCCACCAGTCCACCCCACCGTGCTGGTAGAAGCGGCGGTCCTCGGTCGAGATCACCGCCTGCGCCATCCACGGGTTGATCTGCGACAGGGAGACCGGCTGGCGGTTGCGCTCGGCCGGGATCGAGCCGAGCAGCGTCCCGTCGGCCGCGTAGACGAACGAGTTCTCGCCGATCGAGACAGGCCGGAGCGACGCCAGCGAGCAGCTGTTCTTGAACCCGGCCCAGGCGCCATAGCCGCTGAGCGCCAGCACGAAGGGGATGGCGACGAGCAGGAGCAGAACGAGGACGACGCCCTTACGGCGGCCGTGGCGCCGCTCGCGGACGCGGGCGCGCCTGCGCCGGCCGGCCGAAGGCCCGATGGTCCTCCTCGGCCGCGGCCGCCCCGACGGGCTCACGGCAAGAGCTCCGAGGCTCTGGCACCGGTCTGCGCCCCCGCGACCGACCTGGCGGGCGCGGCCCACTGCGGCCCGCTGGAAAAGTGATCGCGTACGCCGCAGGCGAAGCCGGCGGCGGAGCCCGGAAGGGGGCGCACGGGGGAAACCGCAGGTTTCACCCGTGGTAGCCGGCCGCGCGAAGCCTCCGATGCGCGCGCAGGCGGAGATCGTGCTGGAGACGCTCGGCCCTCGGCGGGTCCTCCGCCAGCGCGCGAACCGTGATCGTCGCGTTGTCGTCCAGGCTGCTGAGAAACACCTCGGGCTCGCGCTGGTCCGCGACCTCGTCGCCCAGCAGGGCGATGACGTTCTCCAGATCGGAGCTCAATGGAAGCTGCACCGTGATCTCCGCACGCTGGGCACGCATGACGATGGTCGCGTTGTAGATGGTATCCGAGGCCAGTTTCTCGTTCGGGACGACCACACGGGTGTCGTCATCGGCGCGGATGAACGTGTACGTGAGCGTGATCTCCTCGACCACGCCCTCGACCCCATCGACGGTGACGCGATCGCCGAGGCGGAGCGGCTGGGTGAACGCGATCAGGATGCCCGCGACGAAGTTGCCCAGCGTCCGCTGCGAAGCGAAGCCGACGATGATCCCGATCACGGCGCCCGAGGCGAGGAGTGCGCCGGCCACCGCCCGGACCTGCGGGAACACGAGCAGCGCCGAGAGAACGGCCACGACGACGATCACCGCCATCACCGCCCGGCGCAGCACGCGGTAGCGCGTCTCGGCGCCGGCCCGCAACTGGACGCGCCGCATCGCGACGTCGGCGATCTTCGCCAGCACGATCGCGGCCACGACCACGACCGCGGCGATCGTTACGCGTTCCCAGAAAGGCATCGACCTTCGCTATTCGACGCCGGGCACGCCGACTCCTCAGACGCTCAGATCGGCCGCCGGCCGGCGAACCCGTCGTCGTATCCGTGCCAGAAGGCGACCTCGTCCTCGCCCACCTGCCAGCAGAGCAGCACGTCCCGGCCGTCGCGCACCGAGGGAAAGTCGACCAGCCCCGAGTCGAGGTCCTTGACGACCACGCCGAGAGCCTGGATCTCCTCCAGGGCGCGGGCGAGCTCGGTCGCTCGGCGACTCACCCCGGCGTCGACCTCGGCGAGGCGGGCCGGCGGAAGCCCCCCGCCGTTACCCGAGATCCGGGTTGAGACGTCGTCCGCCTCCGCCTGGGCCGCGTCCAGCGCGCGCTTCGCCTCGACCATCCGCTCGACGAGCGGACGCACGGTCGGGAGCAGCTCGTTCGCCTCGTCCGGTGTGAAGTTCCGTTCCACCACCAAAAGTATGATCGGGCCGCGTGGGTGCTCCTACCGAGGTCGAGCGGGTCCGAGGCAGGCCCCGCGTCCGCGCACGGCTCGCCGAGCTGCGTGTGTCGGTGGTCAAAGGCCCTGCGGTCGGCATCTTCCTCTGGAGCCGCGCGGCGATCTGGGCGGGTGCGCTGTTCGCCTGGCTGGTCTTCGAGCCGAACCGGCACCCGAACGCCGCGCGCTGGGACGACCCGACCCTGACTCGCGACCTCGGCTGGGTGACGGACGTCTGGGCACGGTGGGACAGCGTCTGGTTCCTGCGTATCGCCGCGCACGGCTACGGCGAGGCGCACGGCGTGGCCGCGGCGTTCTACCCGCTCTACCCGCTCACCCTGGCCGGGCTCGGCCGTCTCTTCGGCGGACACTACGTCGCAGCCGGGATCGTGATCTCGCTGGCGGCCGCACTCGCCGCGTTCGTCCTCCTCTACCGGTTGACAGAGACGCGACTCGGCGCCGACGGCGCGCGCCGCGCGGTGCTCTACCTCGCCGTGTTTCCGATGGCGCTGTTTCTCGGTGCCGTCTACTCGGAGTCGATGTTTCTCGCGCTGGCGATCGCCGCGTTCCTGCTCGGCGAGCGCGGACGCTGGCTCGGCGCCGGTGTGGCCACCGGCCTGGCCATGCTCACGCGGATCGCCGGAGTCGCGCTGCTGCCGGCACTCGTGGTCCTGGCGTGGCGACGGCCCGAGCGACGCGGCGCGCTCCTCAGGCTCTGCATCGCGCCGCTCGTCTTCGCCGCGTACCCAATCTACCTCGCGGTCTCGCGCGGGGACGGCCTCGCCTTCGCCCGGTCGCAGGGCTTCTGGAACCGCCACTTTTCGTATGCAGGCCCGTTCGGAGGAATCTGGGACGGCCTGCGCTCCGCCTGGGCCGGGATCGAGCAGCTCGCCTCGGGCTCGCACACGCACGTCTACTGGACGCCCGTGCAGGACACCGATCCGATGCGCGCGGCGGCGGTCAATCTCGAGGCGTTCGCATTCCTTGTCCTCCTGATCGCCCTGACGGTGGTCGCCTGGCGCCGCTTCGGTGCCCCGTACGGCCTGTTCTGCGCGGTCAGCCTGGCACTTCCGCTGAGTGCTCCGAGCACGCGGTGGCCGCTGCTGTCGATGCCGCGCTTCGGGCTCGTCCTCTTCCCGTGCTTCATGGCCCTGGCCGTGATCGGCGGCCGGCCGAGGGTGCACACCGCCATCCTCGTCGTCAGCTCGATCATGCTCGGCGTCGCCGTCACCCAGTGGGCACTCTGGCAATGGGTCGCGTAGCGGCCGCCGTCCTGGCGGCGGCGTTCGTGCTCGGCGCGACCGCGTGCGGGGAGCGCTCGGAGCCGACGGGCCCCGATGCCCGGCTCTACCCCGTGACGATCACGACCGGCGATCGGCCGATTGCGATCGAGAAGCCCGCCCGGCGGATCGCGGTGCTCGACCAGACGTCGGAGCAGCTCGTGCGCGCACTCGGAGCGGGCGCGAGGATCGTCGCCGTCACACCGCCCGGCTCGATCGGTTTCCTCCGCCGCCAGAGGCCCGACCTGATCGTCGCCTCCGACACGGTCGACGAGCAAGCGCTGTCGCGCGCGGCCGCCGCCACTCACGCCGACGTGTACTCGGCGCCCGGCGACTCGATCAGACAGGTCGAGCGGGGGATCACCCAGCTCGGGCTGCTCACCGGCATGCCGGTGCGGGCGCGCGCGATCGTCGGCAGAATCGAGCGGAAGCGCCGGGCGATCGACACCGCACTCGCGCGCGCGCCGACGGTCACCGTCTTCGTCGACACCGGCCTGATGACGACGGTTCCCGACCAGTCGCTGATCGGCGACGTGCTCAGCGAGGCGCGTGCCAGGAACGTCGCCGGAGACGACGCCGCGGCGGGCCCCGTGAATCCCGCTGATCTCGCACGGCTCGATCCGGACATCTACGTCGTCACGGCGGACACGATGACCACGCTCGCCGACCTACGGAAGGATCCGGCGACGCGCAAGCTCCGGGCCGTCCGCGAAGGCCGCTTCGTCGTGCTCGACGAGAACCTGCTCGTCCCCGGTCCCCGAATCGGAGACGGGCTCGACCAGGTCGCCCGCCTCCTGCACCCGGATGCGTTTCGCTGAGCTCGACGCCGTCACCGTCGACGGCTACGGAACGCTCCTCCGGCTCGTCGACCCGGTGCCCAGCCTTGCCGGCTCGCTGGCGGAGCGGGGAGTCGACCGCGACCCGGAGCTCGTCCGCGCCGCGTTCCTGGCCGAGGTTGCCTACTACCGCCCCGAGGCGGTGCGCGGGCGGGACCCCGGCTCCCTGGCCCGGCTCCGCTGCGACTGCACCGGCGTCTTCCTCGACCGGGCCGGTGTCGAGCTCGAGCCGGAATCGTTCGTGGACGACTTCATGGCGGCAATTCGCTTCGAGGCGGTGCCCGGCGCGGTCGAGGCGCTCGAGGAGCTCCGCGGCCGAGGACTCGACCTGGCAGTCGTCTCCAACTGGGACATCGGGCTCCCCGAGCACCTCGAGCGGATCGGCGCCGACCGGCTGTTCTCGGCAGTCGTGACCAGCGCGGAGGCGGGAGCGGCCAAGCCCGACCCGGCCGCGTTCCGGCTGGCGCTGGAGCGGCTGGGGATCGCGGACGGCCGCGCGCTCCACGTCGGCGACGAGGACGGCGACGAGCAGGGAGCGGCGGCGGCCGGGATGCGATTCGCACCGGCCCCCCTCGCGACCGCGTTCGCAGGCTGGTCGTGACCGTCCAGCGCAGCGGCAAGCTCACCGCATGGGTGATCCTGGTCGCGGTCCTCGCGCTGCTCGGATACGCGAGCCGCGCGGCGGGGGGAAAGCCGCCGAAGGACGCCGCGTACCAGTACTCGACCGCCGCGGGCGGGCTCGTCCAGTACGCGATCATCCTCGCCGTCGTCCTGGCGATCGCGCGGCCCGAGTGGTGGCTGCTCGCCCTGCGGCGGCCCCGGGCGTGGGCGCGGACGCTGGGAGCAGTGGCGATCGTCTTCGTCGCGGTCTACGCCACCAGCGCGGCCGTCTCGGCGTTCGGCGACCCGGGGCGAGAGCAGGGGCTGACGCCGACGAGCTGGGACTCGGGCCGTGCCGTCCCGTTCGCCGTCAACTTCGTGGTCTTCGTCGCGGTCGCGCCGTTCGTCGAGGAGCTGGCCTTCCGCGGGCTGGGCTACTCCTTGCTCGAACCGCTGGGCCGGCTGACGGCCATCCTCTGGGTCGGGGTGGCGTTCGGCCTCGCGCACGGGCTGCTGGAGGGGCTGCCGATCCTGATCGTGTTCGGCTGCGGGCTCGCCTGGCTGCGCGAGCGCTCGGACAGCGTCTTTCCGGGGATGGTCGTGCACGGGATCTTCAACGCGGTCGCGCTGATCGTCGCCGTTTCCACGTAGCAGGAGACCCGGGCCGCATGTCTAAGCTCTCGGCCGTGCGCCGAGCCCTTCCCCTGGCCCTGCTCCTGCTCGTCTGGCCGTCCTCGGCCGGAGCAGCCGCGCCGGCGCTGACCCTGAAGGCTCCCGGCGCGACCACCTATCTGCACCGGGTCGATTTCGCGGGGCGCATCGATCCGGCCGCCCCGGGAGCACGCGTACGCCTCGTGCGCGGCACCACTACCGTCGCCACCACGCGCGTCCGCGGCGACGGCAGCTTCCTGTTCAAGGTCGAGCTCGCCAACCCGGGTCCGTTCCACGTCGCCTGGCTGTCCGCTCGATCGAACGACGTCACGATCCGGATCCGGCCGCGACTGCGCGCCGCGCTCGTCGGCAGCCGGGTCGCGGGAGCGCCGCTGACGCTGGCGGCGACCCTCGAACCGGCAGGCGCCGGCCGGGTTCGCGTCCAGGTGATCCGTGGGGGTGAGATCGGCTTCGACCGGAGTTTCCCCGGCGGCGCCCGCGTGGCGCTGGGCACGCGTACGGTCGGCACGGTGCGGGTCCGGCTGACGACCCTGCCCCGGCCCGGCTTCGATCCGGTCGGCCGCGAGCTGGCAGCGACGCTCCGGCCGCCGTACCTGTCACTCGGCACGACGAGCCCGGCGGTGGGGGAGGTCGCCCGCCGGCTTGCAGCGCTGCACTACGCCGTCCCGGCGTTCTCGTCCACCTTCAGCGACGACCTCGTCCAGAGCGTCTACGCCTTCCAGAAGGTGCAGGGGCTCGAACGCACAGGCTCGGTCGACGCCGCCTTCTGGTCGAAACTGGAGAACCCGCGCAGCCCCGCGCCGAGGCACACGACCCCGGGCGACCACATCGAGGTCGACAAGACCCACCAGGTGCTCTACCTCGTGCGTGACGGCAAGATCGCGCTGATCTCGCCCGTCTCGACGGCGGGCATCGCCGGCTACTACACGCCGGAGGGCCGGTTCGCGATCTACCGGAAGGTGACCGGCTACGACACGAGCCCGCTCGGCGTGCTGCTCGACCCGATGTACTTCGTCGGCGGGTACGCGATCCACGGCAATCCGTCGGTGCCGCCCTATCCGGCATCGCACGGCTGCGTCCGCGTCCCGAACTTCGTGATCTACCGGCTGTTCGGCTCCGAGCCGTACGGCGAAACGGTTTTCGTCTATTCCTGACGGATCGCCATGGCATTCCGGTGACTAGGGTTGGATCCCGGTGGTCGCAAAGATTTGCGCATTCACAGCTGTCGTCCTCGCGATCGGCGGCGGGGTGGTCTGGGCGCAGCTGGTCGAGGGGAAAGCCGAGCAGCAGCTCGCCTGGCAGGACGTGACCGCGCGGATGGGGCCCGTGCTCTGGCCGAAGTCTGTCTCGCGATCGTTCTGGCGGCGACGCCAGGTCGTCCGCTATCTCGCTCGGACCTTTCCGCTCGGCGCACCCGTGGTGCCAGCGTTCGACTTCGCCCGCCGCCGGCTGGTCCTGGTCGCAGCCGGGCCCCGATCGAGCACGGGCTACGGCGTGCGGATCGTCCGCGTCACCGAGCGGCGTCGCACGATCGACGTGCTCGCGCGGGAGCTGACGCCGTCGCTCCACACAGACGTCGTTCCCCGCCTGACCTCGCCGTATCGCTTGATCACCATTCCGGCGACCTCGAAGCGCGTTTACGTACAGTGGCAGGGCCGTCCGTGACCTCCTCCGACGACCCCGTCCTGCGCGAGCTCCGCGAGCAGATCTCGGCCACCGACCGGGCGATCCTCGACGCAGTCAACGCCCGGCTGAAGCTCGTCGCGCAGATCAAGGAGTACAAGCAGTCCCTCGGGATCGACTTCCTCGACCCGGCACGGGAGCGGTCGATGCTCTGCGACCTCGTCGACGGGAACAACGGGCCGCTCTCGGAGGACGGGCTGCACCAGCTGTTCGCCGAGATCCTCGACCTCACCAAGCGTGAGGTCGCGGGCGGCTGCGAAACGACCTAGGTCTCCTCCTCGCCCTCGACGGCGAACTCGTCGGGCGTGACCTGGTCGAGGAACTTGCGGAACTCGTCGACGATCTCTTCCTCGTTCACCTCTTCGCCCTCGAACTCGATCGCCGACTCCTCGATCACGCGATCGTCGGCGAAGATCGGCGCCTCGGCCCGGACGGCGAGGGCGATCGCATCGGACGGACGCGAGTCGACCTCGATCTCGGAGCCGTCCTGCTGGATGGTGATGCTCGCGTAGAAGGTGTTGTCGCGGAGCTCGGTGACCGTGATCCGCGTCACGCGGGCCTCTAGCTCGGCGAGCATCGAGGTGACGAGGTCGTGCGTCAGCGGCCGCGGCGTGCTCGCGCCCTGCAGCTTCATCAGAATCGCCGCCGCCTCGGAGTGGCCGATCCAGATCGGCAAGAACTTGTTGCCGTCGGCTGTCTTCAGAAGGACGATCGGCTGCTTGCCGACGATGTCGAAGCTGACGCCGTAGATGTGCATCTCGTGCAATCGACCCAGGCCTCGGTTCTGATCTTAGCCCAGCCCCCCGGGGCCAAACCGGATGTGCCCGACACCCCGGACCCATCGCTACACTTCCGCGTCGCGGGCCATTAGCTCAGTCGGTTAGAGCGCCGCTCTGATAAGGCGTCGGCAGCACGGGTGAAACCTACGGTTTCCCCCGCGAGCCCCCTTCCCTCACAAGTCGCTCACCGACAACGCCACGGTGCCGCGCCCGTCGCGCCGGTCGCGGCGGCGGCAACCGTCGCTACACTTCCGCGTCGCGGGCGATTAGCTCAGTCGGTTAGAGCGCCGCTCTGATAAGGCGGAGGTCCGTGGTTCGAATCCACGATCGCCCATGCCCCGCGTACGCTGCGGCGATGGAACCCACGGTCGCCGTCGAGCGGCTGGACGCCGACGCGGCCCGGCGTCACCGTGACGGGCTCGCTGCGGTGCTCGTCGACTGCGTCGAGGGTGGGGCTTCCGTCAGCTTCATGGCGCCGTTCTCCCACGACCAGGCGCGTGCCTTCTTCGCCTCGATCGAGCCTGACGTCGCCGCCGGCACACGCGTCCTCCTCGCAGCGTTCCTCGACGACGACCTCGTGGGCACGGTTCAGATCACGGCCGCGTGGCCGCCGAACCAACCGCATCGCGCCGACGTGGCCAAGCTGCTCGTGCGCCGGGCGGCGAGAAACCGCGGCATCGGGCGACGGCTGATGGAGCGCGCGGAATCCGAGGCGATCGCCGAGGGCTGGACGCTACTCGTGCTGGACACGGTCACGGGCGATCCGGCCGAGCGCCTCTACGAACGCATGGGCTGGACGAAAGTCGGCGTGATCCCGAGCTTCGCGCTCTACCCGGACGGCCGGCCCTGCGACACGACCGTCTTCTGGAAGGGACTCGAGAGCACGTAGCGCTTCCTCGCCGCGGGCCGCCTCTCGTTCGCCTCTCAGCCGCCGAGGGCGTTTTCCAGCGCCTCCGCGAGCTCGGCGAGCTCGTACTCGTCGGCGAACTGGATCTCGAGGCGACCTCGTGTCAGCCGCACCGGCATGCCGGTCAGGCGCTCCGCCGCAGCGCGGGCCCGGGCGGACAGCGCCGGATCGATGGGCGCACCCTTCACCCTGGGCTTCTGTCGCGCCCCCGCCCAGCGCGCACGCTGCTCGGCAGCGCGCACCGACATCCCCTTCTTCACGATCTCTCTCGCGAGTCGCCGCCGCCCTTCCTGGTCCGGCACGGCGAGCACGGCTCGCGCATGACCCTCGCTGAGCTCGGCGCGCTCGACCATCGCGAGCACGTCGTCGGACAGGTCGAGCAGCCGCATCCGGTTGGACACGGCGGGCTTCGAGCGGCCCACCCGCTCCGAGACGTCGCCGAGAGAGAGCCCGAACTCGTCGATCAGGAGCGCGCAGGCCCGGGCCTCGTCAACCGGCGACAGATCCTCCCGCGCCACGTTCTCGACCAGCGCGAGCAGAAGCGAGTCGCCGTCATCGGCCTCGCGGACGATCGCCGGCACCGTCGGCAGGCTCGCCTGGCGGGCGGCGCGCCAGCGGCGTTCGCCGGCGATCAGCTCGAAGCCGCCCGCCGCTCGACGGCGCACGACCACCGGCTGGATCACGCCCTGAGAACGCACCGAGTCGGCGAGGCCCGTCGCTGCCTCCGAGTCGTGGCGCTTCCGCGGTTGCCGCGGATTCGGGTGGATCACCTCGACCGGGAGCTCGGTCAGCTCGGTCTGCCCCGCTCCGCCGATCAGGACTTCCAGTCCGCGGCCCAGGCCTCTTCTCCCGGGCGTGAGAGACGACTGCGTCGGGGGCCGACTCTCGGGGTCGGTCCCCGCGCCTGCTTCACGAGCGCTCGACAAGCTCCATCGCCACCTTCCAGTAGGCCTCCGCGCCGGCTGACCGGCGGTCGTAGGCGATCGCGGGGAGGCCGTGACTGGGCGCCTCGGCGAGGCGCACCGACCGCGGCACAGACGTCCTGAACACCAGCTCGCCGAGATGCCGCCGCAGCTCGTGGTCGACCTCGGCGGCGAGCCGCGTTCGGCTGTCGACCATCGTCAGGAGGACGCCCACCACCGCAAGCCGCGGATTGAGACGCGCCTTGATGATGTCCACCGAGCGAAGCAGCTGCGAGAGGCCCTCGAGCGCGTAGTACTCCGCCTGCACCGGGACGAGCACGCGGTCGGCCGCCGCGAGCGCATTGACCGTCAGCGGGCCGAGCGACGGCGGGCAGTCGAGGAAGACGAACGAGTAGCCCTTCGCGGAATCCCCGAGTGAGTCGGCGAGGAATCGCTCGCCGTCGTCGCGACGGGCGAGCTCGACCGCCGCGCCTGCCAGATCGGGCTTCGACGGCACGAGCCAGAGGTTCTGGAATCGGGTCGGCCTGACCAGTTGCTCGAGCGGCGCACCGTCGAGCAGGTCGTAGCTGGAGCTGCCGTTCGCGGACTCGCCCAACCCCGAGGTTGCGTTCGCCTGCGGATCGAGGTCGATCACCAGCGCGTGCTCGCCGGCCTCGGCGAGGCAGGCGGCGAGGTTGACCGCGGTCGTGGTCTTCCCGACCCCGCCCTTCTGGTTCGCGACTGCGTAGACCCGCCCGGGCACCCGAAGCATTCTCTCTTCGGCAGCGGACGAGCTGCCCTCCGCGCGCTCGGGCGACCAGGCCCGAGCGCGGAGCGGCTGATCACCGGTACGGCGCCCTATGCGAGTGGCCGTTTTCGGGCCATTCCTGCTCGGCGGGGGAAGCCGGCCGGTGTCGGCGCCACCTTTGCAAGCACGAGCAGGCCGGGATGCTCCTCCGGCTCGCCGCCGCCGAGCTGCGACGAGACCGCGCCGACAGCCTCCGCGTCCGCCGAGGGGCCGACGAGCAAGATCGCCGCTCCGCCGACGGCGACCAGCGGCAGGCACCACTCGGCCGCGACAGGAGGCGGGGCCAGAGCCTTCGCGACCGCTACGCCGAACTGCCCGGTCGGCTGCTCCTCCGCGCGGCCGCAGACGACGCGGAGATTGGAGAATTCGCGCGCGACCGATTCGAGGAAGTCGCACTTGCGGCGCGTCGCCTCGAGCAGGACGAACTCGCGGTCGGGTATGGCAGCGGCCAGCGGGATCCCGGGCGATCCGCCGCCGGAGCCGACGTCGGCCACCGGACCCTCGTACCGCCGCACGAACGGAGCGGCGGCGAGACTCTCCTCGAGGTGCACGCGCCGTGCTTCGGCCGGAGCCCGGATCGCCGTCAGGCCGGGTGTCCCGAGCAGACGCTCGAGCCAGCGCTCGAGCCGTTCGTCAGTCGGGGTCGACGACGACGTACCGGTACGGCTCATCGCCCTCGCTGCGGGTGCTCACTCCAGGCTCGTCCTGCAAATGCAGATGAACGATCCGTCGCTCGATCGACGACATCGGCTCGAGCTCGACGGGCTCGCCGGTCGAGACCGCCCGCTGCGCGCTCCGCATTGCCAGAGCCTCCAGCATCTCCCGGCGTCGCTCCCGGTAGCCGGCCGCGTCGACCACCACCTCCTTGCGGTCGTCGCCGAACGCGCGGTACGCGAGCGCATTCGCGAGGTACTGGATCGCGTCGATCGTCTGGCCGTGGCGACCGATCAGCAGGCCGAGGTCGTCGCCGCGCAGCGTACCCGTCACAGCGCCGGCGTCCTCGTGGACGTCGACCCGACAGTCGACCCGGAGCGCGGCGACCACTCGCTCCAGCAGGTCCAGCAGGTCGGCGGCAAGCTCAGAGGCTTCGCTCCCGGCGGCCGCCTCCGCGGACGAGACGGCGGCGGCGTCCACGCTGGCGACGACTCGAGCGGGCGCATACCCCACTCCGAGCAGACCGCGCTCGCCCTCGGAGACGATCTCGAAGCTGACGGCGGACTTGTCCAGCCCGGGCGCGACCCGCTCGAGCTCGCGCAGCGCCTGCCACTTCGCCTCCCCGACCGTCTCGCCGGTCGCCTCGACGCGATGCTCCTCGCTCACCGCCCGCCCTTTCTCTTCTTCTTGCGCTTGACGCGGCGCGGCTGGCTTGGCCCCGACGACCCAGCGACCGCAGCCGACGCAGGAGCGCGGATCTCGGCGGCACCGTCCGCGGCCGCCGGAGCCGTCTCCTCCTTGGGCGGCGTCCGTGACGACCGCTTCGGAGGGGGCGCCGGCTTGGGCACCATCCGCCGAGTGATGATCCCCTGGCCGACGGTCCAGAGGTTCGTGGTCATCCAGTACATGAGCAAGCCGACCGGGAAGCGGCTCACGAAGGGGAGGATGAAGAAGGGCACGACCATGAACAGGATGCGCTGGCTCTTCGGGATGTTCGGCGGCGTACCGAAGTAGGCGTACCCGACCTGGCTGCCGAGGTAGAGGACGAGCAGCACGTAGCCCGACCAGTGCTCGGTGACGTGGGCCGTGATGTTCGGGACGATCAGCCAGTGCAGCTCGCTCGGCAGCGCGGTGACGTGCTTGGTGAAGTTCTTCAGGACGAAATAGAGGGCGAAGAAGACCGGGATCTGCACGAGCATCGGCAGGCACGAGGCCGCCGGGTTGATCTCGTTCTCCTTGTAGAACTTCATCAGTTCCTCGTTCAGGCGCTGGCGGTCTCCCTTGTACTTCTGCTGGATCGCCTTCATCTCGGGCATGTGGGCCTGCATGCGCTGCATCGAGTGGATCTGCTTGACCATGATCGGGACGAGGCAGATCCGGACGATGATCGTCAGCGCGACGATCGACCAGCCCCACGACAGGCCCACGGTGTCGTGCAGATGCTGGAGCAGCCACGCGAGCGCGTTCTCGATCGGGCTGAGGATCCCGGCGACGATCACCGCAGGCTGCCGGGATAGTCGACGCCGCCGCGGCTCCAGGGATTGCAGCGGAGCAGCCGCCACACGGTCTTCGCGGTTCCGCGGACGAGACCGTGCTCGCGGTATGCGAGCAACGCATACTCGGAGCAGGTCGGGTGGTACTTGCAGGTAGGCGCACCGGCCACGCCCGGCGAGGGAAAGAAGGCGCGGAGCGCCACGCTCAGGTGCTTCACGCCGAGGCCTTTCCGAGCACCTCGTCCAGGCGCTCGCCGAGCCAGGCCGCGTCGTGACCGGCGAGTGCCTCGCCGAGCGCGGGCCGCGCGATCAGCACGTAGTCGCGGCCGGCCGGGACGCGCTCGACACGCTCGCGCCAGCTTTCGCGCAGGCGGCGCTTCACGCGGTTCCGCTCCACGGCACTCCCAGCTCCCTTCGGGACCGCGATGCCCAGGCGGGGCTCGCCGTCATCGTCCCGCGGGAACCAGTAGAGGACGAGGAAGCGGGTCGAGACCGACCGACCGTGGCGGTAGACGGCGTCGAAGTCCCGAGACCGGGAAAGGCGGTGCCGGCGCTGCACGACCGCGCGAGCCGCGTCAGGCGGAGAGCCGCTTCCGGCCCTTCGCGCGGCGGCGCTTGAGGATCGCGCGCCCGGCGCGGGTGGACATGCGCGCGCGGAAACCGTGCTTGCGCTTCCGGCGCCGTACGTTGGGCTGGTAGGTCCGCTTCACGGATGGCTGCTCACTTCGCGGAGGGTCCTGAACACGAAAACGGCGGCCCTTTGGCCGCGGAAGGCCAGTATAGACGAGTGTCGTCGGATCGGCCCCGAGGGCCGGCGCCGCCGGTCACGATTTCGCCGATCAGTTCTCCACAGGCTCGTGTGGAAATCGGCAGCGCGGAAAGGGCGAGCAGAGAAGGTGTTTTTCCCGCCGCGAATCACCCCTCCGGGGCTCCCTGTCCACACCTGTGGAGAGCGGTGTGGAACCCAGTAAACTCCCTGCAAATTGGCTTTTGTTGGACAAGCCCGAGCGGGCCGGAAGAGCCATTGTCGGGCCTGCCGCACGTTGCTATGCTCGGCCCTCGCTGTCGTCGAGGAGGAGCGGGCCCCCCGGGTGGATCAACCGATTGAGCTGACCGCAGAGACGCTCTGGACCGAGGTAGCCGGTCGGCTCAAGGGGGCGCTCAACGACTCGACCTTCCGGACCTGGTTCGGCGAGGTGGAGGGACTGGAAGTGACGGACGACACGTTCGTCCTCGCGGTTCCGAACGACTTCACGCGCGAGTGGATCGAGGGCCATTTCATCGAGTTGATGCGGGCCGCCGTCCGCGACGCAACCGGACAGCAGCGCCGGATTCAGCTCACGGTCGCAGAGACCGGCGCGGTCGTCCTCGACACGGCGCAGCCCGCGCAGCGGGTCAGCGAGGCCGGTCTGAACACGAAGTACACGTTCGACCTGTTCGTGATCGGGTCGTCGAACAGGTTCGCGCACGCGGCCGCGCTCGCGGTCGCGGAGGCGCCGGCGCAGGCGTACAACCCGCTCTTCATCTACGGCTCGACCGGCTTGGGAAAGACCCACCTGCTCCAGGCGATCGCGCAGTACGTGATGGAGCACCCGGGGAACATGTCGGTGCGCTACGTGACGAGCGAGTCGTTCGTCAACGACTTCATCAACTCGCTTCGCGACAAGAGGATCGAGGGCTTCAAGCAGCGCTACCGCAACTACGACCTGCTGCTGATCGACGATGTCCAGTTCTTCGAGGGCAAGGAGCGCTTCCAGGAGGAGTTCTTCCACACCTTCAATTCCCTGTATGAGAGCGGCAGCCAGATCGTGTTGTCATCGGACAGGCCGCCCAAGGAGATCGCGACGCTCGAGGCGCGGCTGCGATCCCGCTTCGAATGGGGTCTGATCACCGACATCCAGCCTCCCGACCTGGAGACCCGGATCGCGATCCTCCGCAAGAAGGTGAAGACGGACGGCATCCACGTCGCCGATCCGCAGCTCCTCACCTTCATCGCAGGTCGAATCTCGACCAACATCCGCGAACTCGAGGGCGCGCTCACACGCGTCGTCGCCTTCGCTTCGCTGACGGGGCGGCCGATGAGCGCCGAGCTCGCCCAGGACGTGCTCAAGGACGTGTTTCCGCAGGGCGAGGTCGCCCAGGTGACGATCGAGCGAATCCAGGAGGTGGTCTGCGAGCGGTTCTCCTTGTCGCGCGACGAGCTCTGCAGCCACAAGCGCTCACAGAACATCGTCTACCCGCGCCAGGTGGCGATGTACCTCTCGCGTGAGCTGACCGACTCGTCGCTGCCGAAGATCGGCAAGCACTTCGGAGACCGCGACCACACGACCGTCCTGCACGCGAACACGAAGATCACGAACATGATCCGGGCCGACCGGACTGTGTACAACCTTGTGCAAGAGCTGACTGCACGTGTCAAACAGGTGCGGTGAACTGTGGATTCGCGCGAGCTGCGGCCAGGCCCCTGTGAACTCGGCCTCGTTCTCCCCAGCTGGGACCCACACCGAAAACGGCTTGTCCAAGCGAGGCGCGGCCGCCGTCCACGCGATTCACACCGCCTATGAACTACGAAAGGTCTTGAAAGAACATGAGTGACATAGAAGTCTCTGTCGGTCAGGAGGTTGCAGCGGGCGGACAACTCGCCCTTACCGTCTCCCGGAACGAGCTTGCGCAGAAGCTCTCGCTCGTCAGCCGCGGAGTGTCGACACGCACCGCCGTACAGATCCTCGGCGGGATTCTGCTGCGTGCGGCCGGCGACAGCGCCGTGCTCGCCGCGACCGACATGGAGCTCTCGCTGCGGACGCCGCTCGAGGCCCGTGTGTCGGGTGACGGGGCGGTCGTCGTCCCCGGGAAGCTGTTCGCCGATCTCTCGCGGCTGCTGCCGGAGGGCGACGTCGCGCTCGAGTATCGGGAGGACGAGAACGTGCTGCAGGTTCGCTGCGGGCCGGCGGAGTACCGCCTGAACACCTACAGCGCGGAGGACTTCCCGCGGCTGCCGGACGCCGAGGCCGCGTCGACGCACACGGTCGACGCCGGGTCGCTGCTCGCGACCGTGGCTTCCGTGGGCCGGGCGGTCTCGCGTGACGAGGCGCGACCGGTGCTCACGGGCATCCTCGTACGGTTCGGCGAGGGGAAGCTGGTCATGGCCGCAACGGACTCGTACCGGCTCTCCTACAAGGAGACGCCGCTCGAGGGTGGTGTGCCGGAGCTCGAGGCGATCGTGCCCGCAAGAGCCCTCGAGGAGGTTCGCCGGCTGGCGACGGCCGCGGACACGCTCGAGCTCGGCGTCCAGGAGAACCAGGTCCTCTTCGGCATCGACGGGACGTGGTTGACGACGCGCCGGATCGAGGGCCAGTTCCCGAAGTTCGACGAGCTGCGTCCGAAGGAGTTCAAGCACGAGGTCGTCCTGCCGCGCGAGGAACTGCTCGAGGTCGTTCGCCGCACGTCGGTGATGGCGCATCGGAACTCGCCGCTTCGCCTTCGCTTCGCCCCGGGGGAGGTGACCGTCTGGGCGCAGACGCAGGACGTCGGCGAGGCCCGCGAGACGCTCCCGGTGCGCTTCGACGGCGAGCCGCTCGAGATCGGATTCAACGCCGACTTTCTCCGCGACGGGATCGAGTCGGCCGAGGGAGACGACATGCGGCTGCGTCTGATCGACCCCTTGCGCCCGGGCCTGATCCAGGGGCCGGAGGACGACTTCTGGTATCTGATCATGCCGATCCGCCTCGCCGGCTGATCGTCGAGTCGGTCTTCCTGGCGAACTTCCGCTCCTACGCGCGGCTGGAGCTCGCGCTCGAGCCCGGACTCGTGCTGGCGGTCGGCGCGAACGGCGCCGGCAAGACAAACCTGCTCGAGTCGCTGCACGTCGGAACGCAGGGCTTCTCGCCGCGGACGCGAATCGACGGGGAGCTGATCCGCTTCGGCGAGACGGCAGCCCGCATCCGTCTCGAAGGCCGTCGGGGGCAGGCCCCGATCCGAATCGGCGTCGGGCTGTCCACGGCGGAGGGGAAACGGGCCGAGCTGGACGGTGTGCGGCTGCGCGCGGCCGAGCAGCTCCGCGGGGAGACGGCAACGCTCGTCTTCACGCCCGATCGGCTGGCGATCGTCAAGGCCGGCCCTGCCGCCCGCCGCGCATACTTCGACCGCTCTCTGGGCCGCCTGTCGCCCGCCAGGGCGCAGCTGCCCGCCGACTACGCCGCCGCTCTCGCTCAGCGGAATGCAGCGCTGAAGCTCGGCGACCGCCCGACGATCGCGCCCTGGACGTCACAGCTGGCTGCGCTCGGTGCCGCCCTGGTCGAGTCCCGAGCCGAGCTGCTCGACCTGCTCGGCGGGCCGTTCGAGGAGACGGCGGCGCAGCTCGGCCTGCCCGAAGCGCGGCTCGAGTACGAGGGCGAGCCGCCCACGGAGGCCGATCTGGAGGCGCGACTTGGAGCGCGACCTGGAACGCGGGTCGACAGGCGCGGGCCCTCACCTCCACGACGTCTCGATCGTCTCGGCAGGCCGCGACCTGCGCTCGTTCGGCTCCCAGGGCGAGCAGCGGACCGCGGTGCTCGCCATGCTTCTCGCCGAGGCGGCGCTGCTGGCCGCGCGCCGCGGCGATCCGCCGCTCCTGCTGCTCGACGACGTGCTCTCGGAACTCGACCCGCAGCGTCGCCTCGTCCTGCTCGAACAGGTCGCCGGGCGCGGGCAGACACTGATCACGGCGACCACGGCGGATGCACTGCCCGGCGAACCGGCGCAGCTGCTCGACGTCTCGCCGGGGGCGGTGGTGGCCCGCTAGCACGATGGAAGGTCTCGACGCCGAGATCCGCGAGGTGCTGACGCGCTTCGGGCCCCAGGCGGGAATGCCCGAGGTGCTCGCCGCCTGGCCGGACGCGGTGGGGCCGATGGTGGCTGCGAACGCCTGGCCCGCCCGGATCGCGCGCGACGGGACGCTGCACGCGAACACCTCCTCGGCCGCCTGGGCGTTCGAGCTCGGACAGCTCGCTCCCGAGATCCTCACGCGGCTGTCGGAGAAGCTTGGCGACAGCGCGCCGAAAGCGTTGCGGTTCGCCGTCGGCCATCTTCCCGAGCTGCCGCCACCGACGCTCGAATCGGCACGAACGGATGTTCCCGAGCCGAGCGCGGAAGCCCTGCAGCGGGCCGCCGAGCTCGTTGCCGGAATCGAGGACGAAGAGTTGCGGAATCGCGTGCAAAGAGCGGCCGCGTTGGGGCTCTCGAACGCCCCGTCCGACCGCTCTTTCTGATACACTGTGGCCAGCCCGTAAATCGCCGATTTGCAGGGCTTTTCTTATGGCTGAAGCAGCATACACCGCAAAGGACATCACGGTCCTCGAAGGGCTCGAGCCGGTCCGGAAACGGCCCGGTATGTACATCGGCTCAACGGGCTCTCGAGGTCTTCATCACCTGGCCTACGAGGTGGTGGCGAACTCCGTCGACGAGGCCCTCGCCGGCCGCTGCGACCTGGTCGAGGTGTTCATCCACCCTGACGAGTCGATGACCGTCAAGGACAACGGCTCGGGCATCCCGGTCGACCTGATGAAGGACCAGGGATTACCCGCGCTGACCGTCGTGCTGACGAAGCTGCACGCAGGCGGCAAGTTCGGGCAGGGCGGCTACAAGGTCTCCGGCGGCCTGCACGGAGTCGGCGTGTCCGTCGTCAACGCACTCTCGGAATGGCTGATCGCCGAGGTCCAGCGTGACGGCAAGACCTACCGCCAGGAGTTCGCCCGCGGCGAGGCGACGACGAAGATGAAGGCGATCGGCCCGACCAAGGACACGGGGACGACGATCAGCTTCAAGCCGGACGCCGAGGTCTTCGAGGAGACCGAATGGGACAGCGAGTGGCTCGTCACGCGGTTACGCGAGACCGCGTTTCTGACGAAGGGCTTGCGCATCGTTCTGGTCGACGAGCGCGAGGGCGAGACGCGCGAGGAGTTCCACTACGCCGGCGGCATCCGCGACTTCGTCGCCCACATCAACAAGACGAAGGAGCCGATCCACAAGCACGCCGTCTACCTCGAGGCCGAGAGCGACCAGGGCTACGTCGAGCTGGCGATGCAGTGGAACAACTCGTACGCCGAGTCGGTCTTCTCGTTCGCCAACAACATCAACACGCACGAGGGCGGCTCCCATCTCTCCGGCTTCCGCTCGGCGCTGACCACGACGCTGAACAAGCTGGCGCGCGACCGCGGGCTGCTGAAGGAGAAGGAGGACAACCTCGAAGGCGAGGACGTCCGCGAGGGTCTCGCCGCCGTGCTCTCCGTGAAGCTCGCCGAGCCCCAGTTCGAGGGGCAGACGAAGACGAAGCTCGGTAACCCCGGCATGGAGGGTCTCGTCAAGCAGGTCGTCAACCAGAAGCTCGCGCGGTATTTCGAAGAGAACCCCCAGGACGCGAAACAGATCATCTCGAAGGCGATCGATGCCTCGCGCGCCCGCCAGGCGGCGCGGAAGGCCCGCGAGCTGACACGGCGGAAGTCGGCGCTCGAGGGCGCATCACTACCTGGCAAGCTCGCCGACTGCGAGATCGGCGATCCCGAGGCGGCCGAGCTCTTCCTGGTCGAAGGCAACTCGGCCGGCGGGTCCGCCGTCGACGCGCGCGACCGGCTCTTCCAGGCGATCCTCCCGCTTCGCGGCAAGGTGATCAACGCCGAGAAGAACCGGATCAACAAGGTGCTCTCGAACGTGGAGATCCAGGCGATGGTGACCGCGATCGGCACCGGTATCGCCGACGAGTTCGACCTGACGAAGCTTCGCTACCACCGGATCATCGTCATGACCGACGCCGACGTCGACGGCTCGCACATTCGCACGCTCATCCTGACGTTCCTGTTCCGGCAGATGCCGGATCTGGTCGAGCGTGGTCACGTCTACATCGCCGTCCCACCGCTCTATCGCGTCAAGTTCGGCGGTCGCGAGCAGTACGTCGAGAAGGAGGCGCAGTTCGAGGAGATCCTCGTGCGCGAGCGGATCGCGAACATGGAGGTCACCGATCGCTTCGGCACGCCGCAGAAGCTGACCGAGGCGAAATATGGTCGGTACACCCGCGCGTTGCACGACTTCGAGGGCTGGTCGGCCCGCCTGCGCACCGACTTCGGGCTCGCTGCTGCGAACTTCGTGGTCGAGCACCGGCTGGTCGAGACCGAGGTCGACGACGTGAAGGGCCTCGAGGACGCGCTGGCCTCGATCGAGCCGAACGGTTACGAAGTCTCGGTGATCGAGACGCAAGGAGACTCCGTCCGGGTCAAGGTGGTCGAGCATGAAACGAGCGCCGCCGAGCACGTGGTCGTTCCGGCCGCGCTGCTTGCGTCGCCGGTCTACGCGGGCCTGCGCAAGAGCTACGCGCGCCTACAGGAGCTTGTCGGCCCACCGCCGTTCAGCGTCGCGCTGGGAAAGAAGCGTGTCACGGCCGAGACGTACGAGGAGCTGCGATCCGGTGCGCTCGCGCTCGCCAAGGAGGGCATCCAGGTCAGCCGCTTCAAGGGACTCGGCGAGATGGATCCCGAAGAGCTCGCCGCCACGACGATGGACCCGGCCCGCAGGTTGCTCGTCCGCGTGACGGTCGACGATGCGGCTGCCGCCGACCTGATCTTCTCGATGCTGATGGGCGAGCAGGTAGAGCCGCGCCGCGAGTTCATCGAGCAGAACGCGAAGGACGTGAAGTTCCTCGATGTCTGATGTCCTGGAGCCGCTCGGGTCAGGCCGCATCGAGTCCCGTGAGCTCGAGACGGAGATGCGCTCGAGCTTCCTCGACTATGCGATGAGCACGATCGTCGCGCGGGCACTACCCGACGTGCGCGACGGCCTCAAGCCCGTTCATCGCCGGATTCTGTACACGATGTTCGAGCTCGGGCTGCAACCCGGCCGGCCGCGTGTGAAGTGCGCCAAGGTCGTCGGTCAGGTCATGGGCGACTACCACCCTCACGGCGACGCGGCGATCTACGACACGCTCGTTCGTCTCGCCCAGCCCTTCTCGATGCGCTACATGCTCGTCGATCCACAGGGGAACTTCGGCAACATCGACGGCTATCCGGCCGCGGCGATGCGCTACACGGAGTGTCGCCTGGCCAGGATCGCGACCGAGCTTCTCCGCGACATCGACGCCGATACCGTCGACTACGAGCCGAACTACGACGAGTCGAAGAAGCAGCCCGTCGTCCTGCCTTCGCGCTTCCCGAACCTGCTCGTAAACGGGTCGACCGGGATCGCCGTCGGAATGGCGACGAACATCCCGCCGCACAACCTCGGCGAGGTGGTCGACGCTCTGGTTGCGCTGATCGACGACCCGGCCGCCGACGTCGAGAAGCTGTCGAAGCACATCAAGGGCCCTGATTTTCCCACGGGCGCGATCATCGTCGGCCGCGAGGGAATCCGCGAGGCGTATCGCTCTGGCCGCGGCCGCGTCGTCATGCGTGCGCGTGCCCATGCCGAGGAGCAGCGCGGCGGGCGTACCGCCGTCGTTGTCAGCGAGCTGC
Source organism: uncultured Actinomycetes bacterium (assembly GCA_963841405.1). Classification (GTDB taxonomy): domain Bacteria; phylum Actinomycetota; class Thermoleophilia; order Gaiellales; family Gaiellaceae; genus DATBLE01. Next base: position 553,870 of record CAWJCM010000007.1, read on the forward strand.
CGTACGGCGTCAAGAAGGGCGGCGAGGACGGTGTGATCGCGAAGATCGCCGACCTGGTCAAGACGGGGACGCTCTCCGAGATCTCGCGGCTACGCGACCTGTCCGACCGCTCGGGCATGCGCGTCGTGATCGAGCTCAAACGCGACGCCGTCCCGCAGGTCGTCCTCAACAAGCTGTTCAAGCACACGTCGCTCCAGACGACGTTCGGCTACAACGCAGTCGCGCTCGTCGACGGAGTCCCGAAGACGCTCTCGTTGCTCGAGCTCCTCCGCCACTACCTCGAGTTCCAGCGGATCGTCGTCGTCCGCCGGTCGAAGTTCGAGCTCCGGAAGGCCGAGGAGCGCGCCCACGTCCTCCAGGGTTATCTGATCGCCCTCGACAACCTCGACGAGGTGATCGCACTCATCCGCGCAGCCGAGGACACCGACGCGGCGCGTGCGGGCCTGATCTCGAAGTTCGACCTTTCCGAGATCCAGGCGCAAGCGATCCTCGACCTCCGTCTGCGGGCACTGACCGCGCTCGAGCGAAAGCGCGTCGAGCAGGAGCACAATGACTTGAGGGAACGGATCGGTGAGCTGAGGGCGATCCTCGGCGACGAGTCCAGGGTGATGGCGCTGATCCGGGAGGAACTGCTCGAGCTCAAGGAGATCTACGGTCGAAACGACGGCCGGCGGACGGAGATCGTCGCCGCCGAGGGCGAGTTCGATCTCGAGGACCTGATCGCGGAAGAGGACATGGTGATCGCGATCACGCGCTCCGGCTACATCAAGCGCCTGCCGGTGACCTCCTACCGCGAGCAGCGGCGGGGCGGCCGCGGCGTGATGGGCATGGACCTGAAGGAGGACGACTACATCGAGCACCTCTTCGTCGCCTCCACGCACGACTACCTGCTCTTCTTCACCTCGGTCGGCAAGATCTACCGGCTGAAGGTGCACGAGCTCCCGCTCGGATCCCGGCAGTCGAAGGGCCGCGCGGTTGTCAACCTGCTCCCGTTCCGGCAGGACGAACAGATTCGCGCCGTCGTCCAGACACGCGACTTCAGCGAGTCCGAGTACCTCGTCTTCGCCACTCGAAAGGGCGTGATCAAGAAGACCAGGCTGGCCGAGTACAACACGCCGCTGCGCTCGGACGGGATCATCGCGATCAACCTCCGCGAGAACGACGAGCTGATCGGCGTGCGCCACTCGACCGGCGAGGACGACGTCCTGATGGTCTCGCGCAGCGGCCAGGCGATCCGCTTCCACGAGCAGGAGGCACGGCCGATGGGCCGGGCGACCGGCGGCGTCCAGGGCATGCGCCTGCGCAAGGACGACGAGGTGATCGAACTCGCCGTCGCCCGCGACGACGACGACCTGCTCGTCGTCACCGAGCAGGGTTACGGCAAGCGCACGCCTGTCCGGGAGTACCCGCGCAAGGGCCGAGGCGGCCTCGGCGTCAAGACCGTGCAGCTGACCGACGCCAAGGGTCACCTCGCCGGCGCCCGGGTCGTCCGCGACGGCTACCAGCTGATGCTGATCTCCACCGGCGGCACGGTCATCCGCATGTCCGTCGACGAGATCAAACGGCTCGGCCGGGCCACCCAGGGCGTGATCGTCGTCCGGTTGCGGGACGGCGAGAAGGTGTCGAGCCTCGCGCCGGTCGCCGACGCGGAGGACGTTGCCGATGCGGAGGACGTTGCCGATGCGGAGGACGTTGCCGACCCGGCCGAGGTGCCGTCCGACTAGCCCTTCACAAGCGGCGGCGGACGTGATAGACAAGCGCCCGCGGGTGACGGCGTGCCGATCGAAGGGGATGCTGGTATGGCGTTCAGCGGCCAGGTGGACTTCCTCGAACCAGTAGACCTTGCCGAGCATCTGGACAAGCTCGAGCTCTATCTCGGCCAGGTGTGTCAGCTGGCCGGGATCTCCAAGATGCAGCTCGACTACTGGACGAACAAGGCCCAGATCCCGACCAAGGGGCGCAAGCAGCGGATCTACGACATGGACGCGGTCGAGACCGTGATGCTGATCAAGCAAGGGAAGGACAAGGGCCTCAACCTCGGCGCCGCGATCGACGCGGCCCGCCGGTTCCAGGAGCAGAACCGGCCGGCAGCCCTGCTCTAGCCCGTCTTCTCCCCGTCGGACTTCGCCGAGGGAACGGCGCGCTCCAGCAAGGGCTGGATCAGGTCGATCGGTGCGGGGAAGACGATCGTCGACGAGTTCGATGCCCCGATCTCGAGCAGCGTCTGCAGGTAGCGGAGCTGGATCGCGATCGGCTCCGACGCCATCACCGCAGCGGCGTCGCGCAGCCGTTCCGAGGCCTGGAACTCGCCCTCGGCGTTGATCACCTTCGCCCGTCGCTCGCGCTCGGCCTCTGCCTGGCGCGCCATCGCCCGCTGCATGCTCGACGGGATCTCGACATCCTTGACCTCGACCACCGAGACCTTGATCCCCCAGGGCGCGGTCTGCTCGTCGATGATCTCCTGGAGGATCGTGTTGATCTTGTCGCGCTCCGAAAGGAGCTCGTCGAGCAGGTGCTGGCCGAGGACCGAGCGCAGTGTGGTCTGCGCGATCTGCGAAGTGGCGACCATGAAGTTCTCGATCTGGACGATCGCGTCCTTCGGCGCCACGATCCGGAAGTAGGCGACCGCGTTCACCCGCGCCGGGACGTTGTCCTTCGTGATCACCTCCTGCGGCGGGACGTTCAGAGTGATCGTTCGCAGGTCGACCTTGACCATCCGGTCGACGATCGGGATCAGCAGGAAGAGGCCGGGTCCTTTCGGCTCGGGGAGCAGCCGGCCGAGGCGGAAGATGATCCCGCGCTCGTACTCCCGCGCGACCTTGACGGCTGCGAACAGGAACAGCAGGACGAGGATCAGGACGATGACGACGACGATGATGGCCGCGGTCATGTCCGCACCCTACTCTTTCGATCGCTTCGCAGGCCGGGCGAAGCCCGGCCGCTCGCTCGCGCTCCGCGCCGGGAACTGCCAATGCCAGGAGCGATGGCGCCGGAGCCCGAGCCCGGTCACCTCGCTGCGGGCATGGACCCCGAGAGGGAGGAGTCGGTCTCGATCCGGCGGACGACGAGCTCCATCCCGTCGATGCCCACCACCTCGACGTCGTCGCCCCGGGTCAGCCGCTCGCCCTCGGTCTCCCGTGCCTTCCAGAGCTCGCCTCTCACCGAGACGAGCCCGTCGCGGCCGACGTGCCCGTGCGTGCCGACGATCGTCTGCGGCCCGACGGAGGCCGGGCGGCGACGGACCTGGATCACCTTGGCGAGCACGAAGGCGAAGAACAACGAGAACGTGAGTGCGATCGCCAGCGGCACGCCGAGCGAGACCTGGTAGCCCGAGCCGGCCGGCTGGAACAGGAGTAACGAGCCGAAGATGAAACAGGCTGCGCCTGCCAGCGTGAGTGCGCCGTGGCTGAAGACGACGAACAGCTCGGCGATCCAGAACGCGAACGCGGCGGCGATCAGGATCAGCCCCGCCCAGTTCACGGGCAGCACATCCAGTCCGAAGAACGCGATTGCCAGGCAGAGGATCCCGAACGTCGCCGGGAAGATCAGTCCGGGGTGCCACAGCTCGACGACGAGCCCGAGCACGCCCAGCGACAGCATCAACGAGATCAGATTGGGGTCGATCAGGAAATCGAGCACCCGCCGCCAGAGGCCCATCTTCGCCGTGGTGATCTCTGCTCCCGCGGTATGCATGACGATGCCCTTCGGGATCGTCTTGCGGCCGTCGATCTGGTTCAGAAGCGCAGGCAGGCTGGGAGAGACGACGTCGATCACGTTCTTCCTGAGCGCGGTGCGGGCAGGGAGGTTCGAGGCGACCCGCACCGCCTGCGCGGCCCAGACGGCGTTCCGGTGATGTGAGGCGGCGAGCGCGACCAGCGACGCGGCGGCGTCGTTGACCACCTTGCGCCGCAGGTCGCTCTGGATGTTCGTGCCGCCGAGGTTGATGGGCGTCGAGGAGCCGATATTGGTGACCGGCGCCATCGCCAGGACGTCGGCCGCCTGGCCGATCCAGACGCCGGCCGAGGCTGCCCGGGAGCCGTCCGGCGACACGTAGACGATCACCGGCACCTTCGACGCGAGCTCGGCCTTGACGATCTTCCGCATCGATTCCGACAGGCCGCCGGGGGTGTCCATCACGATCGCGACCGCGTCGTAGCCGTCCTTGTTCGCGCGCGAGATCTCGTCCGTCAGGTAGCCCTGGGTGACCGGGTTGACGTCGTTCTCGAACTCGACCGCGAGGACGCGCGGAGCGGTCGCCTCGGTGGCCGCAAGCGAACGGTACGGACTCGCTGCTCGTGCCGCCCCGCCGCCGGCCAGCGCCACTGCCAGGACCACCAAGACGGCGAGAAGTCCCCGCAGGAAAGCCGCTTTCACAGCCGTAAGGATTCTATCAACGCCCTCGTGTGTGGCCGTTGACGCGTGCACACTGGCGGAACCGGATGAGAGCGCTTCTTCTCGCAGCCCTGCTCGCGCTCGTCGCTCCGGCGGTCGCGAAGGGCGCGAACGGGGCGACAATCGTCGCGCGGGACCTGCCTGTCGGCGGGGCGAGGACGACGGCCGGAGCCGCCGCGCCCTCCGTCTTCGACCTCGTCGGGTTCCACTGGCAGGGGGGCGGCACCGTGCTCTTCCGCACCCACGCGGTCGCGGGCCGCTGGAGCTCGTGGCGTCCGGTCGCCCCCGAAGCGGAAGACTTGCCCGACCCGGGCAGCTCGGAAGCGAGGCTTCGCCGCGGCTGGCGCCTCGGCAGCCCGTACTGGGTCGGCGCTTCCGACCGCGTTGCGTACCGGCTGGTCGGCCACGTGCGCAGGCTGCGCGCCTGGTTCGTCCGGAGCTCCGCGGAGCCTACGTCGCTGCGGACGGCGGCGATGACCGGCACGCCGAAGATCGTGCTGCGGCGGGCGTGGGGGGCGAACGAGGAGATCACCCGGGGAGTGCCGCGGTACGCACGCGCGGTCTCGTTCGCGGTCGTCCACCACACGGCCGGCTCCAACGCGTACACGCGGAGCCAGTCGGCCGCGATCGTCCGCGCGATCGAGCTCTACCACGTCCGCGGAAACGGCTGGAACGACATCGGCTACAACTTCCTGGTCGACAAGTACGGCGAGGTCTTCGAGGGTCGTGCCGGCGGGATCGAGCGCAACGTGATCGGCGCGCATGCGCAGGGTTTCAACACCGGTTCGACCGGGATCGCCGTGATCGGCAACTACTCCGCGACGAGGATCTCCGCCGCGGCGATGCAGGCGCTCGTCGGGCTGCTGGCCTGGCGGCTGGACGTCGCCCACGTCGACCCGCTGAGCACGCTGATGTGGCGGTCGGGGGGGAACCCCGAGTACCGCCTCGGCAGGGCGGTGAAGCTGCGCGCGATCTCCGGCCACCGCGACACGGGCCCCACCAGCTGCCCAGGCGCCGCGCTGTACTCCAGGCTGCCCGACATCGCGCGGATGGTTGCGGCCACGGGGCTGCCGAAGCTGTATGCGCCACAGGCGGTCGGCGGCCCCGGCGGCCCGGTTCGCTTCACGGCCAGGCTGTCCGCTCCCGCGCCCTGGACCGTGACGGTCAGGGCCGCGTCCGGCGCGGTTGTCGCGCGTGGGCGTGGGACGGGAGCCACGGTCGCCTGGACCTGGAACGCCGCCCGGATCGCGAACGGCTCGTACACCTGGACGATCGAGGCCGGTGCGCAGACCCGCCCGGCAGCCGGGACGATCGGCAAGGCGCTGCCGCCTCCTCCTCCCCCGCCTCCTCCCACGTCCCAGATCGTTGCGGGGCTGGCCGTCGCGCCGCCGGTGCTCTCGCCGGACGGCGACGGCATCGACGACGCCTTGAACGTCTCCTACACGCTCACCACGCGCGCGTCGGTGACCGCAACGGTCGTGGACGCGACCGGGGCGGCCGTGGCGACGCCGTTCGCAGCCCAGCAGCAGGGAGCGCGCCGGCAGTCGTTCGCGTATCCGGCGGACGGACTGGCGGACGGTTCGTACACCCTGGCGATCTCGGCTGCCGGTGACGACGGCCGCATGAGCCGGCTCGAGGCCTCGTTCGACGTCGACCGGACGCTCTCCGGGCTTGCGCTGAGCACGTCCACGCTGACCCCGAACGGCGACGGGGTGGACGACACGCTCGGCGTCTCCTTCACGCTCGCTGCCGCCGCCAACGCCGTGGTCCAGATCGAGCAGGCAGGAGCAGTCGTCGCGTCCATCCTCGGCGGCCCGCTCCCCGCCGGCCCGGCGCAGCTCACCTGGGACGGGACGACACCGTCGGGCCCTGCGCCCGCCGGGACGTACGACGCCGTCGTGTTCGTCGACGGCCCGTTCGGGCGGACACGGCATGTCCTCTCGTTCACGGTCGCGCGTTGAGACCGCGAATAGACTCCCGGGATGCAACCCCTGCGCCGCCGCCGCAGTCAGAGTGTCGAGCTGCGGTCGGCCCGGCCGCTCGCGTACGAGAGTTTGAGCGACCCGATTCTTGTGACCAGAGCGAAGGACGGAGATCGTGCGGCGCTGGCCGCGCTGTGCGAGCGTCACGCCCCGCGAGTGCAACGGCTCGCGCGCCATCTCCTGTCCGACCCGGAGGACGCGCGCGACGCGGCCCAGGAGTCGCTGGCGAAGCTCTGCGGGCGCATCCGCCAGTTTCGCGGCGAGTCACAGTTCGGAACCTGGCTCCACCGCCTGGTCGTGAATACGTGCCGTGACGTGGCCGTCCGGCAGAGCTCGCGCCGCTGCGAGCCGCTCGTCGAGGACCGCCGCGTCGGCGGCGACGATGCAGACCCTGCACGCGCGCTCGCGCTCTCGGAGCTCCGCTCCGAGCTGGCCGGCGAGCTGGCCACGATCTCGACCGACCAGGCCCGCGTCGTCGTCCTCAAGGACGCGCTCGACTGGTCGTTCGAGGAGATCTCCGCGCGCTCGGGCATGCCGGTCGGAACGGCCAAGTGCTACGCGCACCGCGGCCGCTCGGCGCTCCGCGAGCGGCTCGCCCGATGACCCCGGCCGCGCCGTTCGGTCGCGAGGTGATCGAGGAGATCATCCCGCACCGGCACCCGTTCCTCTTCCTCGACGAGGTCCTGGAGCTGGAGCCGGGGGTGAGGGTCGTCGCCCGCAAGCAGGTGCGCGGTGACGAGTGGTTCTTCCCCGGACACTTCCCCGGCCGGCCGATCATGCCGGGCGTGATCATGGTCGAGGCGCTGGCGCAGGCGGGGGCGGTCGCCGCCCTGTCGCTCGAGGAGAACCGCGGCAAGCTCGTGCTGTTTGCAGGAATCGACGGCGTACGCTTCAGGCGGATCGTCGAGCCGGGCGACGAGCTGACGCTCGTCTGCGAGCTCGAGGCGGTGCGCGGGCCGGTCGGCCGGGGCAAGGCTCGAGCCTCGGTCGGCGGCGAGCTGGCCCTCCGTGGCACTCTCACTTTCGCGACGGCGGACAGCGCATGATCGGCGCCGCGAACGGCATACCGGTCTCGATCAGCGGGCTCGGCACGCACGTGCCCGATCGCGTGGTCACAAACGACGACCTCGCGGAGCTGGTCGACACCACGGACGAGTGGATCGTCGCCCGCACCGGCATCAGGGAGCGCCGGTTCGCGGCCGAGGACGAGGCGCTCTCCGACATCTCGCTGCCTGCCGCGCGTGCGGCGCTCGACCAGGCGGGCGTCTCGGCGGCCGAGATCGACCTCCTGATCGTCGCCACCGTCACGCCGGACATGCAGTTCCCGTCGACGGCGGCGATCCTGGCCGACGTGCTCGGCGCGGACAACGCCGCCGCCTACGACCTGGCCGCTGGCTGCACCGGCTTCATGTACGGGATCGCGCAGGCGTTCGGCATGGTCGAGAGCGGGCTCAGCCGCCGCGCGCTCGTGGTCGGCGCCGACGTGCTCTCCAAGCTGATGAACTTCGCCGACCGCTCGACCTGCGTGCTCTTCGGCGACGGCGCAGGCGCCGTCGTGGTCGAGCCGGCCGCGCAGGAAGGCTTCCTCGGCTTCGAGCTGGGCGCCGATGGGGCGGGCGGCAAGGACCTCAACCTCCCTGCCGGCGGCTCGCGGATGCCCACGACCGCGGAGACCGTCGCCAGCGGCGCTCACTATGTACGCATGAACGGCCGCGAGGTCTTCAAGTTTGCGACGCGCGTTCTGGTCAGCTCGGCCGACGCCGTGCTGGCGAAGTGTGATTTGTCCCTGGACGACGTGGACGTCTATGTTCCCCACCAGGCCAACGTGCGGATCATCGATCACGCGCTGGCCAAGCTCGGAATCCCGAAGGAGAAAACGATCGTGAACGTCGACCGGTACGGCAATACCTCGTCCGCCTCGATCCCGCTCGCGCTCGCGGAGGCGGTCTCGACCGGGCGCATCCACCAGGGCAACACGATCCTGATGACGGGTATGGGCGCCGGGCTCACCTGGGGCTCCGCGGTCATGCGCTGGACGGCGCCGGTATGAAGCTCGCGTTCTGTTTCCCGGGGCAGGGCTCGCTCGAGCAGGGCATGGGCCGTGACGTGGCCACCGCCGTGCCCGAGGCGATGGAGGTGTACGAGCGCGGCAGCGACGCCTGCGGCCTGGATCTGAAGCGGCTGTGCTTCGACTCCCCGCTCCAGGACATGGTCGAGACCGAGGTGCAGCAGCCGGCGCTGGTCGCGACCAGCCTCGCGGTGCTTGCCGCGCTGCGCGCCCGCGGGGTGAAGCCCGACTACGTGATCGGCCACTCGGTCGGCGAGTTCGCCGCGATTGCAGCTGCGCAGTCCGTCGGCGTCGAGGAGACGATCGCGCTCGTCCGCGAGCGCGGTCTCGCGATGGCCGAAGCGGCGAAGGACCGGCCCGGCTCGATGGCCGCGATCCTGGGCCTCGACGACGAGGTGGTCGAGCGGCTCTGCCGAAAGATCTTCGGCGTCTGGCCGGCGAACTACAACTGCCCCGGCCAGATCGTCGTCTCGGGAGAGAACGACGCCGTCGACGAGTTGTGCGCGAAGGCCTCCGAGGAGGGCGCACGCCGCACGGTCAAGCTGAAGGTCTCAGGGGCGTTCCACTCGCCGCTGGTCGCGCGGGCCGCCGAGCGGCTGCGGCCGGCGGTCGAGTCGGTCAAGTTCGGCGAGCCCCAGGCAGCGTTCATGTCCACGGTCACGGCGCGGTTCGAGGAGGCGCAACGGATGGGCTCGCTGCTCGTCGACCAGCTGACCGCGCCGGTTCGCTATACGCAGGCCGCGTCCGAGCTGGTCAAGGACGGCGTCAAGACGTTCGTCGAGGTCGGCCCCGGCAGCGTTCTCTCCGGGCTGATGAAGCGGATCGACCGCAGCGTCAAGGCGATTCCGGTCAACGACCTCGCCTCGCTCGAGAAGGTCAAGGAGCTGCTCCACACGACGTGACGTCCTTCTGCTCGTTGGAGGGCAAGCAGGCGCTCGTCACCGGCGCATCGCGTGGAATCGGCCGTGCGATCGCCGCGGAGCTGGCGCGGGCGGGCGCGTCGGTCGTGGTCGGCTATCGCAGCGGCGCCGAGGACGCGGAGGCGCTGGCGGAGGAGCTCGGCGGCCGGGCGGTCCAGGCCGACGTCGCGGATCCCGAGCAGGCTGCCCGGCTCGTCAGCGAAGCGGGCGACCTGGACATCCTCGTCAACAACGCCGGGCTGACCCGCGACGGCCTGATCCTGCGCATGTCAGACGAGGACTGGCGGACCGTGCTGGACACGAACCTCGGCGGCGTCTTCCACACCTGCCGGGCGGCTGCACGGGGGATGATGAAGAAACGGGCCGGGTCGATCGTCAACCTGACCAGCGTCGTCGGGCTGCACGGCAATCCGGGCCAGACGAACTACGCGGCGTCCAAGGCGGGGATCGTCGGCTTCACGAAGTCGCTCGCGCGGGAGCTGGCGTCGCGGGGCGTCCGCGCCAACGCCATCGCCCCCGGCTACATCCAGACTGCGCTCACGGAGGTCCTCGCGGACGAGGTGCAGCAGGCGATTCTGGCGAACACGCCGCTCGGCCGGCTGGGAACGCCGGAGGACGTGGCAGGGGCGGTACGCTTCCTCTGCTCGGACGAAGCATCGTTCGTGACCGGCGAGGTGCTCCTCGTCGACGGCGGACTGGGAATGTAGCCACTCTGCTGACGCAGAACGGCTAGGAGAAGCATGAGCTCTGACAACGGCAGACGCAGGGTCGTCATCACGGGGATGGGGGCGGTGACGCCGCTGGGCAACGACGTGCCCACGACCTGGCAGAACCTCTGCGCGGGCATGTCGGGCGCCGGGCCGATCACCCAGTTCGACCCGGACGGGTACTTCGCGAGGTTCGCCTGCGAGCTGAAGGGCTTCGAGCCGACGAACTGGATCGACTACAAGACCTCGCGGCGCATGGACCGGTTCGCGCAGATGGTGGTCGCGGCGGCACGGATGGCGGAGGAGGACGCGAAGCTCGACGTCGCCGCCGACTGCGACCGGATCGGCGCTGCGGTGGCAACCGGGATCGGGGGGCTGCAGTCGTTCCAGGACTGCCACACGCAGCTGCGCGACCGCGGGCCCGACCGGGTCAACCCGTTCTCGATTCCGGCGATCATCCCCAACCTCGGCGCGGGCTGGCTCTCGATCGAGCTGGGCACGCGCGGGCCGCTGAGTGCCCCGTGCACGGCCTGCGCGGCCTCGAACATGGCGATCGGCGAGGGCATGGACGCGATCCGGCTCGGCCGTGCCGACGTGATGCTCTGCGGCGGCACCGAAGCACCTGTCACCCAGGTCGGGATCGCCGGCTTCGGGGCGATGCGCGCGCTCTCGCGGCGCAACGACGATCCGGAGCGCGCGAGCCGGCCCTTCGACATCGAGCGCGACGGCTTCGTCATGGGCGAGGCGGGCGCAGTGCTCGTGCTCGAGGAGCTCGAGCGGGCCAAGGGCCGCGGCGCGAAGATCTACGCCGAGCTCGCCGGGTACGGCGTGTCGTCGGACGCCCAGCACATCACCGAGCCCGATCCGACCGGCGTCCACCCGGCGCGGGCGATGCAGATGGCACTCGCCGACGCAGGCATCGACGCTGCCGAAGTCGGCTACATCAACGCGCACGGCACCTCGACGCCGCTGGGCGATGCCAGCGAGACCCGCGTGATCAAGCTCGCGCTCGGCGAGGAGAACGCGCGCAAGACGCCGGTGTCCTCGACGAAGGGCTCGACCGGACACTGCCTGGGTGCGGCCGGAGCGGTCGAGGCGATCTTCACGACGCTCGCGGTCTCGGAGAAGACGCTCCCGCCGACGATCAACTACGAGTACCCCGACCCGGAGTGCGACCTCGACTACATCCCGAACGAGGCGCGTCCTGCGGAGGTGAAGGCGGCGATGTCGAACTCCTTCGGCTTCGGCGGCCACAACGCCTCGATCGTCATCAAGCCGTACGACGGCTAGATCCGCGCGAGGAAGCGGAGGAGCTTCGGCCAGGAGTCCTCGCGCGCAGCCTCGTCGGCTTCGGGCGTGCCGCCGAGCCGGAGCAGCCCGTACCGTGGCGACTGCACGTTGGTCGTGAGCTCGGGGCTCGGCACCGCGCGGCCGACGGCATGCCCGGCATGCGGGTAGGTCAGCAGCACGTCTCGCGGGTCGTGGCCGCGGAGCGCGAACTGGATGTTCCCGACGAACAGGTCGGACGGCCAGAGCAGGTCGTCGCCGGCGCCGACGGCGAACACCGGCCCGGAGACCCTGTGTAGCGGAATGTCTCCCAGCACCGGCTTACCGCGGTACGTCCAGGCGGGTTGGCCGGAGTCCGGGAGGCCCGGATACACAGTCGAGGAAGGGACGTATCCGACCGCGCCGTGGACGAGCTCCGGGAACGTGGCCGCGAGGAGGAGCGACAGTTCGCCGCCGCGCGAGATCCCGAACGTGACGACGTGCTTCGGATCGACCTCGGGCTGCTCTCGCATCCAGGCCAGCGCCCGGCGGAAGTACTCGAGCGGGATGCGCTCGAGGTTCTGCGGCAAGCCCGGTTCCCCGAAATAGGCGAGCGACAGTACGGGGTAGCCGTGAGCCGACGGCACGGCTGGGAGGATGCCGGGGAGCCTCCTCCAGAGCCGCCCATCAGGAGCACGGCCGTTGCCGGTGGGCACCCCTCGGGACGTACCACTCGCCGTAGAATCCCGATCCCTCCAGCCGTTCGTCCTCGACCTCGACTGAGGACGACCCGTTCCAGCGGGCGTGCGTCGTTGCTGACGCTTTCCCGGAACGGACGGTGATCGTCAGGTCCTGCGCCAGCGGCAGGTAGTCGTCGGACGCCGGTGGCTTCTCGGGGCGGAGGTCGGCGATCAGGTAGGCGCGCTGCCAATCGACGCCTCCGCCAGAGTCGGCCGTCATCGTGCGCGTCAGGCTCCACGACCGTTCCTCGTGGGATCGTCCGCGGACGGTGAAGGTCACAGGAGTGCCCGGCTCGGCTCCGGCCGCCTGGACCCGGAATGGGGCATCGACCAGTCCGAGCGTCGGGATGACGGCCAGAGTGAGGCGCTCGGACTGGCCGCCGCATCCGGCTACGAGCCCCAGACCCAGAGCGGCGGCGGCGAGCGACGTCCGCACCATCCCGATGCTAGTACGCTCAGGGCGTGTCGGACCGGTGGGCGACCTTCGACTGCTACGGCACGCTGATCGACTGGAACGGCGGGATCGCGCGCGAGCTGGCCCGGCTGTTCGGCGAGGACGCGGCGCCCAGGCTGCTCGAGCGCTACCACGAGCTCGAGCCGCAGGTCCAGGCGCAGGATCCGGAGCGCACGTACCGCACCGTGCTGACGCTGACGCTGGAGCGGCTCGCCGAGGGCGAGAACCTGGAGCTGGCCGACGGAGAGCACGAGGCACTCGCCCGGTCGTTGCCCGCCTGGACGCCGTTCCCCGAGGTGCCGGCAGCGCTTGAGGACGCGCGCGGTCGCGGCTGGCGACTTGCGATCCTCTCGAACACCGACCACGACTTCATCGCCGCCTCGAAGGCTCGGATCGGCGTGCCGTTCGACGAGACGGTCGTCGCCTCCGAGATCGGCTCCTACAAGCCGGGCCATCGGCACTGGTCGGAGTTCTTCGTGCGCGCCCATGCCGACCGCGACCGCCAGGTGCACGTCGCCGCCAGCCTCTTCCACGACGTCGCGCCTGCGAACGAGCTCGGGCTGAAGAGCATCTGGGTCAACCGGCTCGGCGAGACCGCCGATCCGGTCCCGACCCGCGAGCTCGAGGATCTGGGTGGTCTGGCGGACGTGCTGGACGCGCTCGTTCCCGTGTGACCGAGGGCTTCACGACCCGGCCTGCGGCCCCGGAGGACGCGGCCGCCGTCGCCGAGCTGATGAACGCCTTCGAGCGCGCCTACGTCGAGCAGCCGGACACCGTGGATGCGGACGAGGTCACCGGCTGGTGGGCGCGAGTCGAGCCGGAGCACGACACGCGTCTCTACGTCGCCGCGGGCGGGCGTCTGGCCGGGTTCGCGATGCTCTCGGACCGGAATCAGGGTGTGCTCGAGCTCGACGGATACGTGCTTCCCGAGTACGCCGCGCGGGGGCTGGGCGGGGCGATGGTCGACTGGCTGGAGCAGGAGACGGTCCACCGCGGCCTCGATCGTGCGTGGTCGACCGCGCTGACCGCGGACACGGCGGCCGGCCGGTTGCTCGACGGCCGAGGCTATGAGCCGGTCAGGCGGTTCTACCGAATGGCGATCGATCTGGACGAGCCGCCGCCACCGCCCGACTGGCCGGACGGGTTCGAGGTGTCGACGTTCCGTCCGGGCGACGAGGCGATCCTCCACGCCGTCACCGAGGAGGCGTTCGCCGAGCACTGGGGCCACTCCGAACGCGACCTGGACCACTGGCGGCAGCACACCTTCGATGCCACGTGGTGGGACCCGTCGCTCGTCTACCTCGTTCGCGCAGGAGCCGAGGTGGTGGCCGCCTCCGTGAACGCGGTACGCTTCGGCAGCGGCTGGGTCGGGACGATCGGCACGCTCGAACCCTGGCGGGGTCGCGGCCTCGGGCGTGCCCTGCTGCTCGAGAGCTTCGGCGAGTTCCACCGCCGCGGGGAGCCCCGGGTGTCGCTCGCGGTCGACGCCGGCAACGAGACCGGCGCGACCCACCTCTACGAGAGCGTCGGCATGCGGGTCGTCTGGCAGGCCGACGTCTACGAGAAGCACCCCACCACGGGGGAACCCCTGGTTCCTCCATGAGCCCCCTCCTTGCGGGCGGGAGCGCACCGCGAGTGGCTTCGGAGCGGCTGATCTTCGCGTGCTGCCGATGCTGCTATCGCCGCATGCGGCTTCCGGCCGAGCAGGGCCCGGCCTCGACGGCCGCAGCTAGTCTCCAGTGGTGTCCCGGCTCCGGGCCAGGTGCCCCGTCTGTAGGACGAACACGGCGGTCGCGATCGGGCCGGAGTACGAGTGCCACGCCTGCGGGAGGTCGTTCGCGGCGGGCCTGGTGCGCGTACCGCGCGCCTGGGGCCATACGCTCGACGGCGGGGCGGGGATGGTCGCGGCGGCTACGGAGCTGGCGCTCCCGTACCCGGACGCGGCAGTCGTGGCCGAGGACTCGCTCGCCGACCAGGTCCTCGTCCTCGCCTCGGAGCTCCCGGAACGGCCCCTGATCCTCGGCGGCTGCTGCTGCTCGCACATCGGGGCCGTGGAAGGGCTCGCAACACGCTACGACCGCTTGGCGGTGGTCTGGATCGACGCCCACGGCGACCTGAACACGCCGGAGACGTCCCCGTCGGGGAACGAGTGGGGGATGCCGCTGCGGATGATCGTCGACGGCCGCGCCGTCGATCCCGGCGACGTGGCGCTGCTCGGCGCCCGCGATCTCGATCCTCCCGAGGTCGAGTTCATCGAGGCGGGCGGCCTGCACACCGGCGCGGAGGCCGTCGAGCGTGCCCTCGACGGCGCGGACGCGGTGTACGTCGCGATCGACGGCGACGGCCTCGACCCGGACGAGGTCGCCTCCTGGATGCCGGTGCCGGGCGGCCTCTCGGTGGCGGAGGCGGTCGAGCAGCTCGGCCGGGTGGCCGGGAGTTCCGCCGTCGCCGGCGTCGGCCTGTCGGGCTTCCTCGCTCACCCGAAGAATGTCGAGCCTGCGACGCGCCTCTGCGCCGCCTTGGGGCTGTAACCGCCTGCCCCCGGGGCGGGTCTAAGATCCAAGCCCATGACGGACACCAGGATCGACGTCTCGATCGAGCAGAAAGGGCCGCCCGCGGGCGCCGAGGAGGCGCGCAAGCATCCCAACACCTGTCCGTCGTGCGGCTCGCACTACCGCGACGACGAGCTCGACGAGCAGCTCGGCGTGTGCCCGCAGTGCGGCCACCATTTCCCGGTCGGGGCCCGGGAGCGCATCGAGCAGCTTGTCGATCCAGGCACCTTTGCCGAGGAGGAGTCCGACCTGCGCTCGTCGGACCCGCTCGGGTTCTTCGACCTGCGCCCGTACACGGAACGCCTCGCCGAGGCCGAGCTGAAGACCGGCGAAGGCGACGCGATCGTCATCGGACGGGCGCACATCGCCGGCGTGCCCTGCCAGCTCTCGGTGATGGACTTCGGGTTCATGGGCGGCTCGATGGGCAGCGTGGTCGGCGAGAAATTCGCGCGGGCGTGCGAGGCGGCCGGCGAGCGGGGGCTGCCGCTCGTCTCCGTCACCTCGTCGGGCGGTGCCCGCATGCAGGAGGGGATCCTGTCGCTGATGCAGCTGCCGAAGACCGTCTGTGCGGTCGAGGACCTGCACGACGCGCGCTGCGCCCTGATCAACGTTTTCGCCCACCCGACCACCGCCGGGGTGCTCGCCAGCTTCGCCAGCCTCGGCGACGTGACCGTCGCCGAGCCCGGTGCACTCATCTCCTTCACCGGCCCGAGAGTCGTCCAGCAGACGACCAGGGAGAAGCTGCCCGACGACTTCGGCCTCGCCGAGTCGAACCTGCGCTTCGGCCACCTCGACGGGATCGTCCCTCGGCCCGGCCTGCGGACCTTCCTCGCGCGCGTCCTGCGGCTCTTCGCGAATGGCGGGTGAGGCCGAGCGCCGGCTGCGCGACCGGCTCGCCAGGCTGAAGAACGTCCCGCTGCTCGGGGGCACCCGCCTCGACGCCGAGGCCAAGCGGCTCGAGAAGCAGCTCGCAGACCTCGAGAGCCAGCCAAGCGACGATGAGATCTGGCGCTCCGTCGAGCTCGCCCGGCACAGCGAGCGGCCGTACACCCTCGACTACGTGTCACGGATGCTCGACGACTGGGTCGAGCTGCACGGCGACCGTGGCCGGGCGGACGACGGCGCCATGGTCGCCGGGCTCGGCAGCCTCGACGGGCGGACGATCGTGCTGGTCGGCATGCAAAAGGGTCGCGACATCCAGGAGCGGACGAAGCGCCAGTTCGGGATGCCCTACCCGGAGGGCTATCGCAAGGCCATGCGGGCGATGGAGCTCGCCGACCGCCACGGGTTCCCGGTGATCAGCCTCGTCGACACGCCGGGCGCCTATCCGGGCGTGGCCGCCGAGCAGCACGGCCAGGGCGGTGCGATCGCCGCCTCGCAGTCGCTGATGGCGCGGCTGGCGGTGCCGATCGTCGCCTGCGTGATCGGCGAGGGTGGCTCGGGCGGTGCGATCGCGATCGCGCTCGCCGACCGGGTACTGATGCAGGAGCACGCGATCTACTCGGTGATCTCGCCGGAGGGCTGCGCGGCGATCCTGTGGCGCGACGCCGGCGAGGCGAGGAAGGCCGCCGCCGCCTTCAAGCCCGATGCCGCGCACTGCCTCGAGCTCGGCGTCGTCGACGGGATCGTGCCGGAGCCCGCGGGAGGGGCGCAGAACGACTGGAAGGAGGCGGCGAGGTTGTTGAAGCAGTCGCTGCTCGACGCCCTGAACGAGGTGGCCGGGCTGTCCGGGGACGAGCTTGTCCGGCACCGACGCGAGAAGTTCCGGAGCATGGGCGTCTTCGCGTAACTACCCCATATTTCCTGGGATATTCCACACTCTCCACAGGCTTTTCCCCGGGAGGACCGGCAAGTTTTCCACAGTTTCCACACGAGTTTTGACCGGGGCCCGTACGGTTCGGGCCCGGGAATCCGGGGCGGGAGCGACCAGTGGCGAAGAGTGATCTGACCGAGTACCGCCGGAAGCGCGACCCCGCGCGCACGGCCGAGCCGATGCCAGCAGCGGGCCGCTCCCGGGCACGCCGGGGGCAGTCGAAGCCCATCTTCGTCGTCCAGCGCCACGATGCTCGCCGGCTCCACTACGACTTCCGGCTCGAGCGCGACGGCGCGCTCGCCAGCTGGGCGGTGCCGAAGGGTGTGCCGCTCGAAGCCGGACAGCGTGCGCTCGCGGTCCACGTCGAGGACCACCCGCTCGCCTACGCAACCTTCGAGGGCGAGATTCCGAAGGGCGAGTACGGCGCGGGCACCGTCGAGATCTGGGACAGCGGCACCTACGAGCTCGTCGAGGAGAAGGCAGACGGCGGGCTGACCGTTCGGCTCGACGGCAGCCGGCTGCAGGGCGTGTGGACGCTGATTCCGGCGAGGCTCGACGGCAATCCGAAGAACTGGCTCATTGTCCGAAAGCGCGAATCCCTTCCGGACAAGGAAAAAGCATGCGAATACGAGCCGATGCTGGCCACCCCTGCCGAGGAGGTTCCGACTTCAGGCGAATGGCTGTTCGAGGTGAAATGGGACGGCTACCGGGCGGTCGCGTACCTCCGCGGCGGCGAGGCTCGCCTGGTCAGCCGCAACGGCAACGACCTCACCGATCGCTTCCGCGGAATCGCCGATGCGATTCCGCGGACCCTGAAGACGCCGGACTGCGTGCTGGACGGCGAGGTCTGCGCGCTCGACGAGGACGGTCGGCCGAGCTTCTCGGCGATGCAGCAGGGCAAGCCCGGCACGCCGATCGTCTACGAGGCCTTCGACCTGCTCGAGCTCGACGGGGAGCCGCTCGTCGACCTGCCGCTGAGCGAGCGGCGCGAGCGGCTGGAGGGGCTGCTCGACCGTCGCTACACGACGGTCAGGCTCTCCGACGCCTTCGAGGATGGCGACGCCCTGTACGAGGCGGCGCGCGAGCAGGAGCTGGAGGGGATCGTCGCCAAGCGGGTCGACTCGCCGTACCGGCAGGGCAGGCGCACCCGCGAGTGGCTGAAGATCAAGACGCACGGCCGGCAGGAGTTCGTGATTGCCGGCTACACGAAGGGGCAGGGACGCCGGTCGGGCCGCTTCGGTTCGCTCGTGCTCGGCGTCTGGCGCGGCGACGCGCTCGACTACGCCGGCAACGTCGGCACCGGGTTCACCGACCAGGTGATCGACGACCTGCTCGCGAAGCTGCGGCCGCTCGAGCAGAAGCAGAGCCCGTTCGCGGTCGTCCCGAAGATGCCGAAGGTGCGCAAGGCGGACGTGGTCTGGGTGAAGCCGGAGCTGGTCTGCGAGGTCGAGTTCGCCGAGTGGACGCACGACGGCCGGCTGCGGGCGCCGTCGTTCCAGGGGCTGCGAGAGGACAAGTCGGCGCGCGAGGTGCATCGCGAGGAGGCGCTGCCGGCCGAGCTCCGGGTCGGGAAGTGCACGCTGAAGCTCTCCAACCTCGACAAGGTGTTCTTCCCCGAGGACAGGCTCACCAAGGGCGATCTGCTGGCGTACTACCGCGCGGTCGCGCCTGTTCTGCTGCCGCACCTGAAGGACCGACCGTTCACGCTGAAGCGCTATCCCGACGGGATCGCGGGCGGGTACTTCTTCCAGAAGGACGCGCCCAAGCATATGCCCGACTGGATCCCGACCCGCGAGTTCGAGGTCTCGACGCGCGCCGCGCCGCGGCAGCGCCGGAAGATCCAGGCGCCGCTGGTCAACGACGAGCTGGCGCTGCTGTGGATGGTGAACATGGGCTGCATCGACCTGAACACGTGGTACTCCCGGGTCGACCGGCCGGAGCGTCCGGACTTCGTCCTCTTCGACCTCGACCCCGCCGCCGACGCCGGCTTCCCCGAGGTCGTCCAGGTCGCGCTGCTGGTCAAGGAGGTGCTCGACGCGCTCGGGCTCGTTGGCTTCGCGAAGACGAGCGGCAGCGACGGCATGCACGTGCTGGTGCCGGTCGAGCGGCGGTACACCTATGACCACACGCGCGAGTTCGCCGAGATCGTCGCCGGCACGCTCGCGCGAACCCACCAGGGACTGGTCACGACCGAGTGGACGAAGGCGAAGCGGCGCGGCGTCCTGGTCGACGCGAACCAGAACGGCGAGGGGAAGACGATCGCGTCGGCCTACTCGGTGCGGCCGCATCCGGGCGCGCCCGTCTCGACCCCGCTCCGCTGGGAGGAGGTTCGAGACGGGCTGGACCCGAAGGCGTTCGGGACAGACGCCGTCCTGGCCCGGATCGAGCAGCACGGCGACCTGTTCGACGGCGTCCTGGCCGAGAAACAGTCTCTCGGCCGGGCCCTTGCTGCCGTCCGGTAGCCCCTATGCCGCCGGCCGGATGTTCTGGTTGACGCGGAAGACGTTCTCGGGGTCGTACTGCGCCTTGATCTGCGCGAGGCGCTCGTAGTTGTCGCCGTACGTCGCCTGCACCCGCTCCTGGCCCTCGTCCATCATGAAGTTGACGTAGGCGCCGCCTGCCGAGTAGGGGTGGAGCGCCTCCCAGTAGCCGACGGTCCAGTCGCGCAGGGCTCCTGCGTTGGCCGGGTCGGGGTCGACGCCGATGATCACCTGCGACCAGCGGGTGTCGCGGTAGGCCCATGGGGTCTCGTCGGCACCGACGTCGTGCGCGGCGCCGTCGATCGGGTAGATGTGCGAGCCCGACTTCCAGCTCGGCATCCTGTCGTTCCATTCCTGGTTCAGCGCGATCGCCTCGTCCGGGATCTCGTTCACGAAGTCCGCGCGCCAGTACCACTGGTCGCCGGGGCCGTAGAGCCCGTCGAATGCGCTGTTCAGGCCCGGCAACGGCACCCGGGCGGCACCGTGCATGAGTGGCTCGCCGACGGCCAGCATCGGCGCCATCGACTCCTCGGCCTCCTCGTCCGTGCCGACGATGCACCAGACGACCATGCACACCTTCCGCAGGTGGATCTCCTCCGGGAACGGCGGCCCCGGTGGAACCGTGTGGAAGGCGAGGAAGCCGGTCGCGTTGCGGGCCAGCGTCGGCAGGAACTCCCGGTAGGCGGCCGCCACCTCGCCGGCCTGCTCGAGCGGCCACAATGTGGGGCCGCCGACCACGTCCGAGACCGGATGCGCCCGGAACGTGAACTCGGTGACGACGCCGAAGTTCCCGCCGCCGCCGCGCACTGCCCAGAACAGATCGCTGTTCTCGTCCTCGCTCGCAGTTACTTGCTGCCCGTCGGCGAGCACGACCTGGGCGGCGAGGAGGTTGTCGACCGTCAGCCCGTAGCCGCGGGTCAGGTGCCCGATCCCGCCGCCGAGGGTCAGCCCGCCGACGCCGGTGGTGGAGATGATCCCGCAGGGCACGGCCAGGCCGTGCTCGTGGGTGGCCGCGTCGGCCTCGTTCCAGGTACAGCCGCCGCCGATCCGGACCGTGCGGCTCTCCGGGTCGACCGTGACCGTCCGCATCAGCGAGAGGTCGGCGACGACGCCGTCGTCGACGACGCCCAGCCCACCGCCGTTGTGCCCACCTCCGCGGATCGCGATCGGCACGTCGTGGGTCTTCGCGAACGCGATCGCGCGGGCGACGTCTGCGCCCGACGCGCAGCGCGCGACCAGTAGCGGACGCTTGTCGATCATCGCGTTGAACACCGTGCGCGCCTCGTCGTAGCCGGCGTCCTCAGGCCCGACCAGCTCCCCCTCGAAGCCCGCGCTGAGCTCCTGGCGGGCAGCCTCCGTCGTGCTCATCTCGACCTCCTTGCTCTCCGGTTGTTGCCGCTGAAGTCTACGACGTCGTGGGCTTCGTTACGGCCGGGGTCGACAGGGGCCGTGGGCCGCTCTAGCATCGGCGCGTGCAGCTCGCTGAGCTCGTCGCCGAGCTCGACGCCTACTTCCGGGTGCCCGACGTGCGCGGTGACGACTGGTCGGACGCGTTCGAGCAGGTCTACCCGGAGCCGTACTGGCGCGACTACGTCGACCCCGGCTGGGAGGGGCGGTGGAACGGCCTGTCCGTCAGCGGAGCCGGCCAGGTCGACCGCGTGGCCACCTGCGTCTTCCCGAGCGACCGGATCGTCGCCGCCCTCGAGCCCGGGACGTTCCTCTTCTCGGAGCATCCGCTCGACTTCGGCGACGAGCCCGGCTTCCTGCCACTCTCGCGGGAGTCGTTCGAGCGCATGCGCGCAGACGGGATCGGCTTCTACAACGTCCACGCGCCGCTGGACATGCACCCTGAGATCTCGCCGTCCCGGCTGTGCGCGCTCGGCGCCGGGCTGGAGAACCTGCGCGAGTATTTCCCGATCTGCGAGGGGATCCCCGGAGGCGCGGCGGTGCTCGGCGAGAGCCGGCTGACCGTGGACGGGCTGGCCGACGCCCTACGCTCGTACCTCGGCCCGGAGATCCTCGTGCACGTGCTGACGCGATCGCGTGGCGAGGCGGGACGCGTGGCGATGGTCGCGGGCGGCGGCGCGGTGGCCGAGATCCTGGAGGCCTCGCTGGAGCGCGGCTGCGAGACGTACGTGACCGGCAACGCGGCGACGAACTGCCGGCTCGACTTCGTGCAGGAGCAGGTTCGTGCCTTCCGCGAGCGTGCCGACGTGGCCGGCGTGACGCTGGTGGACGCCATGCACTACGGCATGGAGAAGCCGCCGCAGCTGGCGATGGTGAGCTGGTTCAGGGCGCACGGCCTCGCGGCCGAGTTCGTTCCCGATGGACCGAAGTAACGCTACGAAAACGTCTCGAGCGCGCCCTCGTACGAGCGGGCGCCGCGGACGCAGGACGCCCGCGCGGCGGCGTAGCGGAGCCGTGAACAGCCCTTGGTCTCGAACGAGCCGTTCGTGACCACGTTCAGCGTCTTCCCCAGCCACGAGTAGCAGAACGACTGAGCGGACGGGACGTTCGCGCAGGCTCGGATCAGTCCGAGCTTCGTCGAGAACGGCGCGAGCGCGTAGGTCTGGACGCGGAGCCCGCGCAGGCAGTCGGCTGCTTTCGAGCCGTCGAGGCCCGCGCACGTGCGCAGCTGCTCCAGCGGGTCGTCGGAGCGGATCAGCGACGCCCCGGTCAGGCAGCCGGAGAGCTGGAGTGCGTGCAACCCGCTGCAGGTGGCGAGGAGCCCGCTCGCGGAGGTCGGCAGCTTCGGCGGCGGCCGCTCCAGCAGCGCCCGGTACCAGCACACGCGCACGTAGCGCGAGGGCTGGGCGGCGCAGAGCTGCCGCGGCGAGGTGATCGTGCCGGTCGGCCGCCGCGTGCCGTCGAGCCCCGCCACGGCGATCCAGTAGTCGTGGAAGACGCCCTGCGCGCAGTCGAGCGAGTCGTTCGGGCCGAGCTTGCCGCACGAAGCCAGCGCGGGGTCGAGGAAATCGTTGAACTGCCGTGCGTAGGCGTGGCCGAGCCCGTGGATGCAGCTGTAGCGCTGGTAGCGCGTGGGGGCGCGATGGCAGTCGGCGGCCGCTCCCTTCGGGCCGAGCTTCTGGATCTGCGGGCCGAGCGCGATCAGCATCCCGTGAGCGAACCCGGCCGAGCAGCCGGGGTCGTTCGTCTTCGGCAGGTAGTTCAGGAGGTTGGTCAGCGTCACGTGCTCCTTCTTGCCGTAGCGACGGCCGACGGTGTGCATCATCACGTGACAGTTCGCCTGGAGCCAGCCGCCGACCGAATGGACGTAGGCGTCGATCCGCGGCAGCTCGTTCGCCGGGTCGTTCGTGTGTTCGACGAGCAGGGTCGCCTGGTCGATCAGGCACGAGCGGTAGAACGGCAGCGTCGCCTCGAAGCGCTTGCAGCTCGAGAAGGTCCTCGACTCGAGCGGATACTTGCCGTAGCCGAAGGGCGTGTCGCCAAGGCCGCCGTTCGCGGAGGCGACTGCGGGTAAGGCGAGTGCGGCCGCGGCGACGGCGATGAGAACGCGGCCGCGCATATATGAATTCAGACTAGCTCCGGCCGGAATTCGTTAGGCGGCAAGCGCGGCCGGACGGAGCCCGCCGGCGTTGCGAATCGAGCAGGCTAGTTGAGGCGGTACGGCACGGCGGTCAGGATCACGTGCGGCTCGAACAGTAGCCGCCGCTTGATGTAGAGCGCGCGCTGGTTGTGCATCAGGCGTTGCGGCCCGCTGAAGATCAGCTCCGGCATGACCACGACGGCGACGGTCTCCTGATCGGCGGTGAGCTCGCGAAGGTAACGGAGCAGCGGGTCGCCGAGGTCGCGGTAGTGGGCCTCCTCCAGGTCGAGCGGGATCCGCATCGGCCGGCTCGCCCAGTCGTCGCGCATCCGGGCGGCGTCGTCCGTGTCGAACGCGAAGTGCACCGCACGAGTGTCGTCGAGTCCGAGTGCGCCGGCGTAGTTGACGGCCCGCAGCGTGGCTGCGTGGACGCCGGAGACGAGCACCCGGCAGACGGCTCTTGCGGGCGGCCGCCACTCGTTGTTGCTCTGCGCGAGCACCGGGACGTCGCTGATCACCACGCCCGGCTCGCTGAGCAGGTGCATCTTCAGGGCGAGCTCGGTCCGCCGCCGCAGGGCGTCGAGCAACGATGCCCGTCGGAACTCCTCCGGGATGATCACCGTCACGAAGCTCGACTCGCCGCCGGGCATTCCCCAGACCTCGTCGATGACGGCGTCGGCGCGGCTCCCTTCGGCGTGGACGATGTCGAGGTCCGGGCGCAGGTCCGTGAGCTGCCGGAAGCGAGGCCGGATGCCGGTGTCGGTGTGCGGGCCCGGGATGTGGATCGCGCGGAAGTCGTCGCCCGCGATCCGCTTCGCGTACCAGACGGCTTCCCGCAGTGCAGCATCGTAGGACTCCACGTAGAGCACGACGCGGTTCGTCGCCGCCGGTGCCGCTGCGACGGCCGAGATTCCGGCCCGGAGGCGCCGCCCGACCTTGCGGTAGTGGCGGTTGACCGCGTAGAAGCAGGTAACGAGCAGCGGGATCGCGACCGCCACCGCCCACGCGCCCTGCAGGAACTTCGTCTCGATGACGAGCAGCGCAACCAGCGTGGTGGCGACCGCGCCCGCCCCGTTCAGTGCGAGGGACTTGCGCCACCCGGGAGTCCTGAGGCGGTTCCAGTGCCGCACCATCCCGACCTGCGAGAGCGTGAAGGCCGTGAAGACGCCGATCACGTACAGGTGGATCAGCGCGTTGACGTCGGCCTTGAACGCCCAGATCAGCAGGGCCGCGATCCCGGCGAGGACGACGATCCCGTTGGAATAGACGAGCCGGTCGCCGAGGTTGACGAACTGCCGGGGGAAGTACCGATCGCGGGCGAGGATCGCGCTCAGGCGCGGGAACCCCTGGTACGAGGTGTTCGCCGCCAGGACGAGGATCGCGAAGGTGAGCCCCTGGACGAGGTAGTAGAAGGCCGAGTCGGGGGAGCCGGCGGGAAAAGTCGCCCGGGCGATCTCCGAGACGACCGACACCGAGTTGCTGGGGAGGGCGTGCATGTGTACCGCGAGCCAGGAGACGCCGACGAAGAGGGAGATCGCCATTCCGCCCATCACGAGCAGCGTGGTCGCCGCGTTCCGGCCGTGCGGCGGCTTGAAGGCGCCGACGCCGTTCGAGATCGACTCGACTCCGGTCAGCGCCGCAGCGCCCGAGGCGAACGCCCTGAGGACGAGCAGGACGCCGACACCGCCGGCCGCCCCGACCGGGATCGGATTCGGGACGTGGGCCTGCGGACAGCCTCCCACGGCGCACTTCGCGACTCCCGTTCCGACCATCAGGTACATGACCGCGACGAAGGCGTACGTCGGCAGCGCGAAGGCGATGCCGGATTCCCGGACGCCCCGCAGGTTGACGACCGTCAGGACCAGGATCAGGAGGAGCGACAGTCCGACCTTGTGGGCCGCGAGCGACGGCGCCGCCGACGTGATTGCGAGCACGCCGGCGGCGACCGAGACCGACACGGTCAGTACGTAGTCGACCATCAGGGCGGCGGCGGCGACCAGGCTCGGCAGCGTGCCGAGGTTCTCCTTCGCGACCACGTACGCTCCCCCGCTCGTCTCGTAGGCCCTGACCGTCTGCGTGTAGGACAGGACGACGATGCCGAGGACCGCCGCGATCGCGATCGAGACTGGCATCACCAGGTGCGCGGCGGTGATCGACGCGCCGGCGAGGACGACCAGCGCCGCCTCGGTCGCGTAGGCGACCGACGAGAGCGGGTCGGCCGCGAAGACCGGGAGGGCGAGCCTCTTCGAGAGCAGCGTCTCGCCCAGTTCGGCGGTGGTGCGAGGCCGACCGATCACGGCCCGCTTCACCGTGTCGATGGGGTCCGGCCGCCGGACGTGCTTCTGCGGCGGCCTCGGCTTCTCTTCGGTCGTGATCATCGTCGCCGCCTCTCGCCCTTCACGCTAGTCCCGCTCCGGGGCTTGGATGGCTTGACTACGCGATCTTGAGAGCTTCTTAAGCCGGCTGCGGCGAGCCTATGCTTGTGGTCATGCGCACACGTCTTCTCGTCGGGACGGCGGCGAGCGCCGCGGCCGTCGCCGTCGTCACAGGCGTGGTGTACGCGCTCGATCCGATTGCGCCGGTGCTCGGTCTCGGCGTGCTCTACCTGCTCGCGGTCGTCCCAGTGGCGGCGATCTGGGGCCTCCGCTTCGCCGTCGTCGTGTCCGTGGTCAGCATGCTGGCCTTCAACTGGCTCTTCCTGCCGCCGACCCACACGTTTCATCTCGCGGAGTCCGAGGACTGGGTCGCGCTCGCCGTCTACCTCGTCGTCGCCGTGAGCGTGAGCGCCCTCGCGGCGCGCGCGCGGAGTCGAGCCGCGGAAGCGGAACAGCAGCGCCGGGAGGCGGCCTTCGCCGCCGACGTTTCCGGTCTTCTCCTCGGAGCGTCGCCGGTCGAATCGCAGCTCCTCGACATCGCCGTCCGGACCGCCGACCTCCTGGGTGTCTCGCACTGCTGGATCGAGCTCGATACATCACGAGAACCGGACGCCGATGAGATTTCATGCGACCTCTCCGCCGGCGGCAGGCAGGTCGGACGGATCTTCTTCGACGTCGAACGCTCGCCGGATCAGGCACTGACGGTGCGTGTTCTGGCCGTCCTCTCGGCGCTCCTGGCGACCGCCGTGGAGCGGGAGGAGCTCAGCCGCAGCGACGCGACCAAGACGACCGTACTGCGTTCGGTCAGCCACGACCTGCGCTCGCCGCTGACTGCGATCGCGACGGCCGCCGAGATGCTGGCCGAGCCAGGCGAGCTGCTCTCGGCGGGCGATCGGGACGAGCTGCTCGCCTCGATCCGCGAGCAGGCGAGGAGGCTCGACCGGCTCGTCGGGAACCTGCTCGATCTCTCGCGGCTCGAGGCCGGAGCGGCAGAGCCGCTCGCCGAGCTCTGGCCCGTCGACGAGCTCGTCGGACGCGCGCTGGACGCACTCGGGTCCGGCGGTGACCGTGTGGTCGTCTCGCTGGCGCCGGACTGTCCGGCGGTCAGGGTCGATGCCGCCCAGCTCGAGCGGGTTCTCGTCAACCTCGTCGAGAACGCCCTCCGCTACTCGCCGCCTGCCGATTCCGTCGAGGTGAGAGCCGTTGTTGCGCCCGGCGAGGTCGTGATCTCCGTGGCCGACCGCGGGCCTGGACTCGGTGTGGAGGAGCGGGAGTCGATGTTCGAGCCCTTCAGTCGCGGCCCCGGAGCCGGCGAGCGTGGAGCGGGCCTCGGGTTGGCGATCGCCAGAGGGTTCGCGATCCTCAACGGCGGAAGACTCTGGGTCGAGTCGACCCCTGGCCGGGGGGCGACTTTCACGCTCGCCCTGCCCGCGGTCGAGATCGACGCGCAGGTACCGGCGTGAGCGGAGCACGTGTCCTGGTTGTCGACGACGAACCGCAGATCCTGCGCGCGCTGCAGCTGAAGCTGCGGACGGCGGGCTACGTGGTCGAGACTGCGGCGACCGCGGGCGAAGCTCTGATGAAGGCGGCCATGCGGCCACCCGAGGCGATCATCCTCGACCTGCTGCTCCCTGACGGCAGCGGCACTGACATCTGCCGGGAGCTGCGGACGTGGAGCGCCGTGCCGATCGTCGTGCTCTCGGCGGTCGGCGAGGAGCAGGAAAAGATCGCCGCGCTCGACGCGGGCGCCGACGACTACGTGACGAAGCCGTTCAGCGGCGACGAGCTGCTCGCCCGGGTTCGTGCCCAGCTCCGCCGCGGCGCCCCGGCCGGCCGGCCGCTGCTCGAAGTCGGCGGGCTGCGGATCGACCTGGAGAAGCGGCTGGTGACGATGGCCGGCGAGCCGGTCCCGCTCACGCCGATCGAGTACGACCTGCTGCGCCTCTTCGCCGTCAACGAGGGCAAGCTGCTCACCCATCCCGCGATCCTCCGGGAGATCTGGGGACCGGCCTACGGCGACGAGTCCAACTACCTGCACGTCTACGTCTCGCACCTTCGCCGCAAGATCGAGCCGGATCCAGCCAGGCCTCGCTACCTGCTCACACAGGCGGGTGTCGGCTACCGGCTGGTCGCGCCCGATTCAGACATCGTTAAGACAGGCTGACCCCTTTTTCAGTCCTGCTTCGGAGGCTCGTCTCTAGCGTGGAGCCATGGGGTCCGCGCCGCATACCGTGGTGGTTCCGCTGCAAGGAGCAGCGGATCCGGAGCGCGCGGTGGCAACTGCCTGCGAGCTCGCGGGTGAGGAGGGGACCGTCGACGCGGTCGTCGTCATCGAGATCTCGCCGCTCCTGCCGCTCGACGCCCGGATCGACGCGGAGGAAGCCGCGGCTCGCATGCTGCTCGCCCGGGCGCGTTCGGTTGCCGATGCCCGCGGTGTTCGCTTCGTGCCGTCGGTCGTCCGGGCCCGCGACGCGGCGTCGGCGATCCTCGAGCTTGCCGTGCAGGAGGAGGCCGAGATCGTCGTGGTCGACCGCGACGGCCGCCGCCTTCGTCGGGCGGAGCGGAGGTTGCTGCGCAAGGCCGCCGGCCGATCGCTGATCGTTGCCGCCTAACCCGCAGACAGCATCCGCTCGAGCAGCCGGCGCGCGCCGGCCTTGTCGAGCATGTCGTTCAGGTTGCCGCACTTCGGCGACTGGACGCACGAGGGGCAGCCGTGCTCGCAGGGGCAGCCGGCGAGCAGCTTCGCCGTGTCGCCGGCCCAGCCCTCGAACGCCTCGAAGCCGCGCTCGGTGATCCCGACTCCGCCGGGGTGGCCGTCGTAGACGAAGATCGTCGGCCGGCCGGTCTGGAAGTGGACATTGGTCGAGAGGCCGCCGATGTCCCAGCGGTCGCACATCGCCCAGAGCGGGAGCAGCGCGATCAGCGAGTGCTCCGCGGCGTGCAGGCTGCCGAGCAGCGTCGGCATGCGATCGATCCCCTCCAGCATCCACTCCTCCGGGCAGAACCAGATCGCCTCGGTCTCGAACGTCGTCGCCGGCAGGTCGAGCGCGACCAGGTCGAGTGTCTCCTCGGTCGACGCCTTCTTCAGCCGGTAGGCGACGACCTGCTCGGTCACGGAGACGCGTCCCCAGGTGAGCTCGAGGCCGAGTCGCGGCTCGACACGCTGCGGCTCCTCGATTGCCGTCGTCGTGTCCTTCTTCGCCTGGGTGTAGAGGTCCCCGTCGAAGGGAGCGATAAGCGCGACGCGCGCGGCGTGGTCGAGCTCCGTGACGCGGTACGACTGCCCCAGGTGGAGATAGACGGCGCCGTCGTGCACGGTCGAGTAGGCACGCTCCTGCTCGACCAGGCCGAGGACGGAGCCCGTCGAGGTGTCGATCACCGAGAACGCGTCGGGGCTGGTCGAGCGGAGCGGGACGCGGGCGGCGGGATAGTCGCGACCCGCCCAGACGTAGCCCACCTTCGTGCGCCGCAGCTCCGGAAGCAGCGCCGCCCGCTCGAGCGCGGCGTCGCCGAGCACGTCGCGGTCGCCGTCGTCGATCGGCGCCTCGAAGGCGGCCGCCCGGACGTGGCCGTCCAGCACGCGCAGGTTGGTGTGGTCGAGGATCGCTGCCTCCACTCGCCGATCGAGCAGCGTCTCCGGCTCGCGCATGAAGTACTGGTCGAGCGCGTCCTCGCTGGCGACCAGGATCGCCAGGCCGTGGCCGCGGCGCCCGGCCCGGCCCCACTGCTGGCGGAGGCTCGCGACCGTGCCCGGGAAGCCCGTCGAGATCACGCAGTCGAGCAGGCCGATGTCGATTCCGAGCTCGAGCGCGTCGGTCGCGGCCACCCCGAGCAGCTCGCCGGCCGCCAGCCGTTGCTCGATGTCCCGCCGCTGGGCGGGCGTATACCCCGCGCGGTACGGGGAGAGCCGGTCGCGGTACTCGGCGCCGAGCCGGTCGGCCGTGAACCTGTGGATCAGCTCCGCCGACTTGCGGCTCTTGGCGAAGCAGAGCGTGCGCAGCCCGCGCTCGACGAGCGAGGCCATCAGCCGCGAGGCCTCTCCAAGCGCGCTCGCGCGGATGCAGAGCTCTTCGTCGAGCAGCTCAGGGTTCCAGAGCGCGATCGTCCGCTCCGCACGCGGCGCCGCGTCTTCGCCGACCACGGTGACGTCGAGGCCGAGCAGCGAGTGCGCCAGCCGGCCGGGGTTGGCGATCGTCGCGGAGGCGAGCAGGAACTGCGGCTCGGCGCCGTAGATCCGCGCGATCCGCCGCAGCCGGCGGAGGACATTGCCGACGTGCGAGCCGAACACGCCGCGGTAGACGTGCGCCTCGTCGATGACCACGTAGGCGAGGTTGGCGAGCACGTCACCCCAGCGGTCGTGGTGGGGGAGGACGCCGACGTGGAGCATGTCCGGGTTGGACAGCACGAGATTCGACCACTTGCGGATCTGCCAGCGGCGCTCGGCCTCAGTGTCGCCGTCGTAGATCGCCGGCCGCACGCCAGGCACCTTCAGTGCGGTCAGCGAGCGGAGCTGGTCCTGGGCGAGCGCCTTCGTGGGGTAGAGGTAGAGGGCGCGCCGCTTCGGCTCGCGGGCGAGCGCGTCCAGCACGGGCAGGTTGAAGGCGAGCGACTTCCCGCTCGCGGTGCCGGTGACGACCGCGATGTGCCGGCCGCGCTGTGCGGCCGTCCAGGCATCGGCCTGGTGCTCGTACAGCTCGTGGACGCCGCGGGCCTCGAGCGCGGTGCGCACTTTCGGCGCGAGGTCCCCGGGGAACGGGGCGGTGCGTGCCTCGCGCGCGGGCTCGGTGGCGACGTGGGCGAGCTCTTCGCCCTCAAGGAGGCCTGCCCACGGAGCAGTGTCGACCGCCACGAAGCGAGGGTAGCGGGGCCAGGCTTGAACACGTGTCGTCGGAGGCCCGGGACGTCGGCCTGCGCCGGACGCGGTCGGTGATCCACCGGCTCGTCCGCGACGGGACAGCGATCGCCCGCTCTGACGGCTTTCGCCACGTCCTCTTTCCGGTAGGTGTGACATCGGCCGAGGGCGCTACCACCTGCCTTCCGTCGCCCGAGCGGTGTCGTTCTGCGTGACGAACGTCGGCTGGACGATCGAGGAGGTCTCGACGATGGATGACCGCCATCACTGGGCCGTCGTGCGGACCTCTGCGCACAAGGACACCCGGCCGTACGACTACTACGTCCCCTTCTAGATTTCGGCGACCTGCTCGAGCGTGCGCGGCTCGAAGTGCTCCACGAGCTCCTGGAGCCGCGCCACGCGCTCGTGGTAGCCCACCTCGCCGCGCCACGTCCGGACCGCGCCGATCGTCTCCCACGGGCCGAAGCTGACGAACGTCCCGGGGCTCTCGACGTCGCGTAGCAGCCGCGCGTGCGCGCGGAGGCCCTGCCGGTGGCTCCACTCCGCCCATTCTCGCCAGCGCTCGACGAACTCGTCCTCGCGGCCGGGCTTCACCTGCCAGGTCGTGTGCGTGAACGGCGTTCCCATCGCACCTCCACGGATCGGGGTGGCCGTGACACGATGCTAGCCGGGAATGACCGTCTCGCCGGTTCCGCGCTGCCTGACGATCGCCGGCTCCGACTCGGGTGGAGGAGCGGGGATCCAGGCCGACCTCAAGGCGTTTGCGACCGCCGGCTGTCACGGGTCGACGGCGATCGTCGCTCTGACTGCGCAGAACACCGTCGGAGTCACGGACGTGCTCGAGGTGCCGCCGGGGTTCGTGCGAGCGCAGCTGGAGGCGGTGTTTTCCGATATCGGCGTCGACGCGGCCAAGACCGGGATGCTGTTCTCGGCGGCGATCGTCGAGACGGTCGCCGAGTTCCTCTCGGAGCACTCCGTGCCGCTCGTGGTCGACCCGGTGATGGTCGCCAGCTCGGGGGCGCGCCTGCTGCGCGACGATGCGGTCGAGGCTCTGGTCGGGAGACTCTTTCCGCTCGCGGCGGTCGTCACTCCGAACGTTCCCGAAGCCGAGGCGCTCACGGCAGTCACAGGCTCGAGCCTGTCACTGCTGGCGGAGCGCGTTCACGCGCTCGGAGCGCCGGCCGTGATCGTCACCGCCGGGCACGCCGACCGCTCCGTCGACCACCTCTACGACGGGCGGAAGCACGTCGAGATCCCGGTCGAGCGGCACGACGTCGCCGCCACTCACGGCGCCGGCTGCACCCATTCGGCCACGCTCGCAGCTGCCTTGGCCAGGGGACTGTCCCTCGAAGTCGCCGCCCGCGCAGCCGCCAAGGCCGCATCGCGTGCGGTCGCCCAGGGGCTCGCCGAGATCGGAGCCGGCGACGGCCCCGTCGACGTGCTCGGGATCCGTGCGGCTCGGTGACGTCGGCGAGCTCGGCCTGCTCGCCGAGCTCGAGCGGCGCGGCCTCGCGGTTCGCATCGAGAACGACGCCGCCCGGCTGGCCTGCGGGCACGTCATTACCCAGGACGCGCTGGTCGAGGGCGTCCACTTCCGCCTCGACTGGCTCTCGTGGCGCGAGCTCGGTTTCCGGGCGGGGGCGGTCAACCTCAGCGACCTGGCCGCGTCCGGCGCGGAGGCCGAGGGGCTCGTGGTCACGTTGGCGGCGCCACCCGAGACGGCTGTCGCCGACGTCGTGGAGCTGTACGAGGGCCTCGGCGAGACGGGCGTGCCCGTGATCGGCGGCGACACGACCTCCGCCGACCGGCTCGTCCTGAGCGTGACTGCGATCGGCCGCTCCGAGCGCGTTCCGGGCAGGGCGGGCGCGCGGCCGGGGGACCTCCTGGTCGTGACCGGCTCGTTGGGCGCGGCCGGAGCTGCCTTCCGCGCCGGGCGGTACGCGCGCCCGCCGGTCCGCCTCCGCGAAGGTCGCGAGCTCGCTGCCACTGCGCATGCGATGCTCGACCTCTCCGACGGCCTCGCCCGGGACGCAGGCCACATCGCCCGCCGCTCCGCCTGCCGGCTCGTCATCGATCTCGAACGGGTCCCCATCGCCGACGGGGCGGAGCTCGACGACCTCGGCTTCGGCGAGGACTACGAGCTCCTGGCGGCGCTCCCCGAGTCCGGCGCCGCCTTCCACGAGATCGGGCGCTGCGAGCGGGGGAAGGGGGTCGAGCTGCGGCTACACGGCAGACGAGTCGAGCTCGGCGGCTTCGAGCACTTTCGCCCGCGAGCGCCGGGCTGACCGTGCTCCCCTACCGGTCGGGATCAGACCGCAGCCACCGATCGAACTGCTTCTCGAAGTAGCTCCGCGGGCGTGCGCCGACGACGGTCTGCTTCGCCGCGCCGCCCTCGAAGAGGATCACCGTCGGCAGCGACAGCACGCCGTGTTCGGCAGCGGTGAGCGGGTGCGCGTCGATGTTGACCGTGGCGAAGCCGACGCGTTCGCCGTGCGCTGCCTCGAGTTCCTCCAGCGCCCTGCCCACTGCCGTGCACGGGCCGCACCACGGCGCCCAGAAGTCGACGACGACGGGCCGGTCCGCACCGAGCACGTCGGCGGCGAAGGTCGCGTCGGTCACCTCGAACACGAGCTCAGCGTAGACGTCCGGTCAGGGCCTGGAGGCCGAGGTGGGGAACGCGCCAGATCGCCTCCAGCACGATCGCGCGGCTCATCTTCGAGGCACCGACCTCGCGGTCGGCGAACGTGATCGGGATCTCGACGACGCGGAAGCCGGCCCGCAGCGCGCGGTACGTGGTCTCGATCTGGAACGCGTAGCCGCGCGCGGACACGGCATCGAGGTCGATGCGCTCGAGCACCTCCCGGCGGTAGCACTTGAAGCCGCCGGTCAGGTCGCGGATGGGGGTGGCGAGCAGCGTCTGCGCGTAGAGGGAACCCGCTCGCGAGACGAAGCGCCGCCCGACGCCCCAGTCCTCGACGTGGCCTCCGTCGACATAACGGGATCCGAGGACGAGGTCCGCGTCCGCCGCCGCCGCGATCAGGCGCGGCACGTCGTTCGGATCGTGGGAGAAGTCGCAGTCCATCTCGAGCACGAGCTTCGCGCCCTCGGACAGCGCGCGCCGGAAGCCCGCCAGGTACGCCGGACCGAGGCCCTCCTTGGCTGTGCGGTGGAGGACGGCGACGCGACCGTCGTGCAGGACGGCGAGGTCGTCGGCGAGCTCACCGGTGCCGTCGGGGGAACTGTCGTCGATCACGAGGATCGTGTCGTCGGGGTCGAGGCGCTCGAGCAGCGCGGCGACCATCGGCCCGAGGTTCTCGCGCTCGTTGTACGTGGGGAGGCAAACGGTGGCCCTCGGCACGGGGCCTATGATCGCGGCAGTGGCGCTGCCCAGGAACGCAGAGGTGATCGAGCAGATCGAGCTGCTCGCGGACATGCTCGAGCTCGAGGGCACGGAGGCGTTCCGGGTGCTCGCCTACCGCCGCGCCGCGCAGCGGATCGGCGAGACCGGCGGATCGATCGCGCAGCTCGCCCTGGACGGCAAGGCGAAGCAGCTCCAGGGGATCGGGAAGACGATCGAGGAGAAGATCGTCCAGATCGTCGAGCAGGGCGAGATCGAGGCCCTGACGAAGCGTCGCGCGCGGGTCCCGCCCGACGTGGTCGCGTTCATGCGGCTACCCGGGCTCGGCCCGAAGACGGCGCGGCGGATCTGGCTGGAGCTCGACGTGACCACGCTCGCGGGTCTGCGCGAGGCGGCCGAGCAGCAGCGGCTGCGGACGCTGACCGGTCTCGGCCCGAAGGTCGAGGAGAACGTGCTCAAGGCGCTGAAGGAGCGGGCGAAGCCAAAGACGTCGTCGCGGCCGCTGCTCGGCCAGGGGCTGCCGGCCGTGCTCGCCGCAGTGGAGGCCCTGCGTGCGCACCCGGCGGCCGAGCAGGTGTCCGAGGCGGGGAGTGTGCGTCGCCGGCGCGAGACGTTCCGCGACCTCGACATCATCGCCACGGCCACCGACGCGAAGGCGCTGATCGAAGCCTTCACGGGCTTCGACTGGGTCGCGGATGTCGTCGCACGAGGCGGGACGAAGGCGACGGTGATCTCACACGAGGGTCTGCGCTTCGACCTGCGCGTCGTGCCGCCCGAGTGCTACGGCAACCTGCTCCAGCACTTCACCGGCTCGAAGAGTCACAACGTGGCGATGCGCGAGGAAGCCCAGCGGCGGGGGCTGTCGATCTCCGAGTACGGGATCACCGAGGTCGAGTCCGGCGAGGTGCATACGTTTACCTCGGAGGAGGAGCTGTATGAGTGGCTCGGGTACCAGTTCGTCCCGCCCGAGCTGCGCGAGGCCGCCGGCGAGCTGGAGGCGGCCCGGCGCGGCGAGCTACCGGCGCTCGTCGAGGAGAGCGACCTCCGCGGCGACCTGCACGCGCACACGACGTGGTCCTCCGACGGCAAGAACACGATGGCGGAGATGGCGCTCGCCGCGAAGGCGCGCGGGTACTCGTACCTCGCGATCACCGATCACTCGCACTACCTGCGGGACGGTCGGCTGGAGGCGCAGGCGGAGGAGCTCGCGGCGGTGAACGACCAGCTGAGGCCGTTCCGGCTCCTGCACGGGCTCGAGGTGAACATCCGCGCGAACGGGACGTTGGACGTCCCGGACGAGACGCTCGCCGGCCTCGACTGGGTTGTCGCATCGATCCACGCCGCATTCTCGACGTCGCCCACCGAGCGCGTGCTGGCGGCGATGGAGAACCCACACGTCGACGTGATCGGCCACCTGACCGGCCGCAAGATCAACAAGCGCGCGCCGATGGACGTCGACCTCGAGCGAGTGTTCGCGAAGGCGCTGGAGACCGGAACGGCGGTCGAGATCAACTCGCAGCCCGACCGGCTGGACCTGCGCGACGCGGACGCCCGCCTCGCCGGCGAGCGCGGCGTCCGTTTGGTCGTCTCGACCGACGCCCACTCCGTTGCCGCGCTTGGCTATGCGGTGCTCGGCATCGGCCAGGCCCGCCGAGCCTGGCTGACCGAGGACCAGATCGTCAACACCCGGCCGTGGTCGAAGGTCAAGAATTGACCTGTCTGTCAGGTGTGGTCCCGGGGATGGTCCGCCGGAGCGAGCCGTCTGCGGGGCGGGATTCGCGTAACCATGCGGTTCGACGCGGCCACGCACCGCAGGCCGAGGCGACCTGGCCGGAGTCGGCCTGTCGCCGGGATCTCGTTTCGTGGAGCCGTTCGAGGCCGGTCGGCCCGGCCCCTTCGGCCGTGGCAGGAGGACTGTCCCCGGGGCACGGCCGAAAGGGGCGACGCGAATGACCTTTCGGGACGACGGATACCGCGCCATCGACTGGGCGGCCGACTACCTCGAGCGGGTCGCCGATCTCCCGGTGCTCGCGCGGGTCGAGCCGGGCGACATCCGCGCGCGGCTCCCGCAGGCGCCGCCGGAGGAGCCCGAGCCGTTCGAGGCCGTGCTCCGCGACCTGGACGAGATCCTGCTCCCGGGCGTGACGCACTGGCAGCATCCGCGCTTCTTCGCCTATTTCGCCGTCACGGCCGCGGAGCCGGGGATCCTCGCGGAGCTGCTGGCCGCGACGCTGAACTCCGTCGGCTTCCTCTGGCGCACCGCGCCGGCCTCGACCGAGCTCGAGCTGCTCGTCTGCAACTGGGTCGCACAGCTGCTCGGGCTGCCTGCCGGCTGGCACGGCCACATCGAGGACACCGCGTCGACTTCGACCCTTGCCGCCCTGATCGCCGCACGGCATACCACCGGGCGCAACGTCGTCGTCTGCTCCGAGCAGGCGCATTCCGCTGCCGACAAGGCGGCCCGGATGCTCGGCATGGAGCTGCGCAAGATCCCCGCCGACGACGCCTTCCGGATGCGCGCCGACCTGCTCGAGCTCGACGACGTCGCCGCGGTCGTCGCCACTGTCGGGACGACCTCCACGACGTCGGTGGACCCCGTTGCGGCGATCGCCGACCGCTGCGAGGCGGCGGGTACCTGGCTCCACGTCGACGCCGCCTACGCCGGCTCGGCGATGGTCTGTCCGGAGCTCCGCTGGGCGTTCGAGGGCGTCGACCGAGCCGACTCGCTCGTTGTCAACGCGCACAAATGGATGTACACCCCGATGGACTGCTCGCTGCTCTGGACCGGGCGGCCCGACGAGTTCCGCGACGCCTTCTCGCTCGTTCCCGAGTTCCTGCGCACGACCGACGAAGGTGTGCTCAACCTGAGCGAGTACGGCCCTGCGCTCGGCCGGCGCTTCCGTTCGCTCAAGCTCTGGGCGGTTCTCCGCTGCTACGGCGCCGAAGGGCTGCGCAGCCGCATCCGGGAGGCGATCCGCCTCGCCGAGCTGTTCGAGGGCTGGGTGCGGGCCGAGCCGGGTTGGGAGCTCTGCGCGCCGCGGCCGTTCTCCGTCGTCTGCTTCCGCCGCGAGGGGACCGATGGGGAGAACGAGGCGATCCTCGAGCGGGTGAACGCGAGCGGCGAGATCTTCGTCTCGCACACGAGGCTGAACGACCGCTACGTGCTCCGTCTCGCGATCGGCAGCGACCGCACGACCGAGGACGACATCCGCCTTGCCTGGAACGTCCTCCGGGCTGCGTGACCTTGGTCCCGCGCCAGGTCGAGACGGGTCGTCTGTTGCTGCGGCAGTGGCGAGACGGCGACGTCGAGCCGCTCCACGAGATCTATGAGCAGCCCGAGTTCATGCAGACCATGCCGGCGAGGACGCTGGCTGAGACGCGCGAGCAGGTCGAGCGGTTCCGCCGGGCCTGGGAGGACGAGGGGTACTGCCAGTGGGCGGCGTGCGACCTCGCGACCGGTCGGTTGATCGGCCGCATCGGCCTGCTCTGCCATCACGACTGGCCGCTCGTCGATCGTCCCGTCGCCGAGGTCGGCTGGGTGCTGCATCGGGACTGGTGGGGCCGGGGCCTGGCCACGGAGGGCGGGCGAGCAGGCGTAGACGTCTGGCGCGAGCACTTGCCAGGCGAGCCGCGCCTGTACTCGTTCACCACGCCCGACAACCGGCGCTCGCGAGGGGTGATGGAGCGCCTCGGCTTCACCCACCGGGGGGAGGCGCGCTGGCACGACCACGACATGGTCTGGTACGCGCTCGACCGTGAGGATCCGGCCGCGTAGATCGAAGCGCGCTCACCTACCTGCGAGGACAGTGCCTACCTGAGCTCGGCGACCGCCGCGTCGTGCAGGGCGACCCGGTAGCGCCAGAACGCCCGTCCCGTCGCGAGCAGGCGCTCGCGCAGCGGGCCCTGCAGTTCCTCCAGGGTTCCCCAGCGCGCCTCGGCGATCTCCACCGTGTCCAGCGGGGCGATCGCCTCGTCTCCGGTCGTCGCCGAGAACACGTGCGTCCGCCAGTCGAGCACGCACCCCTCGTGGACGAACCGGGCGCGCGTCTCGACCAGGTAGCGGTCGAGCTCGAGCCGAAGCCCGGTCTCCTCCAGCGCCTCGCGGCGTACGGCGGCCACGAAGTCCTCGCCCTCCTTGACGCCGCCGCC
The DNA here is from genome assembly GCA_963841405.1 of uncultured Actinomycetes bacterium. Classification (GTDB taxonomy): domain Bacteria; phylum Actinomycetota; class Thermoleophilia; order Gaiellales; family Gaiellaceae; genus DATBLE01. Next base: position 591,525 of record CAWJCM010000007.1, read on the forward strand.
GGGCGGGCGCCAGACGTCGGGTGGGAACGGATGTTTCCGGATCAGGGCCAGCCGGGGGCCGTTGAGGATGAACAAGGTGACGTCGTGTGTCCGCATGGGATCGTACGTCGCGATCCCGTACTCCTGCCCGGTCACGTCGCCGCGCCACTCGAGCAGCGCCGGCTGGCCGTACTGCACACGGATCGGTGCGAGCACCTCGTCCGTCAGGTGCATCAGAGCGTGCGGAGTAGATCCACGAGCTCGCGGGTGCCGCCGACGATCACGTCCGCCTCGCGGCCAAGCTGGTTCGGCCCCTCGTCGGAGACGACCGCAACGCGCACCGCCAGGTCCAGGCCGTCGAGTCCGCGGAAGGCTTCGAGGTCGGTGGAGTCGTCACCCGCGTAGAGTGCGCGCCGCAACCCGCGCGCGGCGAGCAGGGCACGAACGGCCGTCCCCTTGTCTGCGTCGACCGGCGGCAGCACCTCGAGCACCTTGCGGCCCCAGCGTGCGCGCAGCCCAAGCTCGACCGCTCTCCGCTCGACCTTGCGGAGCGACGCGATCGCGGCCGACTGGTCGTCCGCCGTCCGGTAGTGGAACGCGGCCGAGTAGTCCTTGCGCTCGGGCTGCCAGCCGCTCTCCTCGACCAGGCTGTCCAGCTCGCCCGACCACTGCACCGCGCGCCGGTCGAGGCCCATTCCGTGCTCGCCGACGTAGACGAGGTCGTCGACGCCGACGACCAGGCGGGCGTCGTCCTCGGTTCGTCCGCTGACGCAGGCGACGAGTGCGTAGCGGGCGGCCAGCCCGTTCAGGACGGCGCGCGTCTCGTCCGGTACGGTCGCGTCGTCCGGCCGGTCGACGATCGGGGCCAGCGTTCCGTCGACGTCGAGCAGAAGGCCGGCCGAGCCGGGCTGCTCGGCCAGGCGCGCGACCAGGGTCGTCGTGTCCCCCATCCATGGAGAATAGGCAACGTGGTGCAGCTGATCCTGATCGGGGTCGCGGCGGGCTTCTTCAGTGCCCTCTTCGGCGTCGGCGGCGGGGTCATCCTCGTTCCGCTGTTGCTGTTGCTCGGGCGCTGGCAGGAGCGACCCGCGATGGCGACCTCGCTCGCGGCGATCGGCATCATCGCCCTCGCGGGCGCGACCTCGTACGGGATCCACGGCGAGCTGAAGCCGGGGGCGGCCGCGCTCGTCGGGTTGCCTGCCGCCCTCGGCGCGATCGCCGGAACCGCGCTCCAGCAGCGGCTGGCCGGCAGGACGCTCTCGCTCCTCTTCGCCGTGGTGCTCGCGGGCGTGGGCATCAAGCTCCTCGTCTGATGGACGTCGCGCTGCTCGCGATGGTGCTCGGCCTGCTGGCGGGCGTGCTCGCCGGCCTGTTCGGCGTCGGCGGCGGCATCCTCTTCGTGCCGACGCTGACGCTCGGCCTCGGACTCACGCAACTGCACGCGGAGGCGACGTCTCTGCTGGCGATCATTCCGACGGTCGCCGCCGGCACGTGGCGGCAGCAGCGCTACGGCAACGTCCGCTGGCGCCCTGCGATCGTCATCGGGCTGGCGGCGATCGGCGGGGTGGAGGCGGGAGTGGTGGTCGCCGAGCGCCTGCCGGAGGCGGCGCTCGAGCGTCTGTTCGGGGCGCTGATGCTCGTCGTCGCCGCCCAGGTCGCCTGGCGGGCCCGGCGGCGCGGGTAGCCCCGCCCCGGCCGCGTCCCGGGGGATTCCCCATAATGCGGGTGCGGTGAAGGGGCGTTTCAGCGTTGCTCTGGGCCTGGCCGGCGCCTGCGCGGTCGTCGTCGGCGGCGCGGCCGGCGCGCCGCCGACCGTGCCAGGACCGCCGGCGACGGCGACCGGGCTCGCAGTCCAGATCGTCGCCGGGGACCAGACCCTCGCCGGCGCAACCTCGCAGGTGAGCGCGCCGCCGGACACGGCGCCGCCGCAGGCGCCCTTCGCGTATCCCGACGACGGATCGGTGGTCTCGGCTGCGTCGACGTCGGTGAGCACGACCGCCAGCGGCAGCGACGGAACGGCGAGCGTGACCACGAGCGCAACCGGGGTCGCGCTCTTCAACGGTGAGATCACGGCCGGCGCCGTGCAGGGCTCGGTCAGCTCGGCCGGCACCGTCGGCGATCTCGGCGAGTCGGCGCTGACCGATCTCGTCGTGCTCGGAGCTCCCGTGACGGCGGCGCCGAACACCCGCATTCCGCTGGCCGACTGGGGCTATGCGCTGGTGCTCGCCGAGTCGACCAAGGTGGGTGGCTCGACCTCTCCCTCCTGGGGCGGCACGGTGACCGCGCTGGTCGTCCACCTGGACGCCGACCACGGCGGCCTGACCGCCGGCAGCGAGATCCGGATCGGCTACGCGGACGCCTACGCGCGACCGCCGGGGTCGCCCGTGACGACGTCGACGAAGACGACCGGGCAAACGACCACCAGCTCCAGGCCGTCGCACCTGCCACATCGCCCGCGCGGAGCCCAGATGCCCGCGCCCTCGCTGGCACCGGGCACTGCGGGCACGAAGAAGTCGGCCAAGAAGAAGCAGTTGACGGGCGGCCCGCTCGTCCTCATTCCGCCGACCGTGACCCCGAAGCTGACTTCGCACGGTTACGTCTTCCCGGTCTACGGGCCGTCGGGTTACGGCGACACGTTCGGCGCGCCGCGCGGCGACGTGTCCGGCGGCTGGCACCACGGCGACGACATCTTCGCGCCGCTCGGCGCGCCGATCCTCGCGGTCGCGAGCGGGACGGTGTTCTCGATCGGCTGGAACGAGGTCGGCGGCTGGCGCCTCTGGCTGCGCGACTCAGGCGGAAACGAGTTCTATTACGCCCACCTGTCCGCCTACACCAGCCTCGCGGTCAACGGCCGCCACGTCACCGCCGGCCAGGTGCTCGGCTTCGTCGGCAACACGGGGGACGCCCAGGGCACGCCCTTCCACCTCCACTTCGAGGTGCACCCCGTCTCGATGCTCTTCCTCGGCTATGACGGAGCCGTCGACCCGACGAAGTACCTCGATGCCTGGAAGCGCCTCGAGGACATCCGGATCCTCCCCGCGGTGCCGCTCTACGCGTCCCAGTCGCAGGCCGGCGCCGCGACCAGCGCGCCGGCACCCGGCGCGATGCTGCTGGAGTCGAGCGACATCTCGACCGCGAGCGGCCTCGATCCGGAGTCACTCCGCCGAGCGATGCGCGCGCCGGTCGCGATCGAGAGCCACGGGAGCTCGCTCGGCCAGCTGCCGACGCCGCTGCCGGTCCTCGACCGGGCGTAGATTGCGGCCGGTCAGGCCGCCCCGATGCCGCCGTTCCCCGCCTGGGGCTGGTCGTCGAAGCCGAACTCGTCCGAGCCGCCGAACACCTTGTCCTTCAGCCAGCGGCGCGTCTCGGGCCCCGTGAACGGGTTGAAGAGCAGGCCGACGGCAACGCCGATCAGCAGCAGGATCGCGCGCGCCGGGTGCTTCTCCTGGCGCCGGCCCTGCAGCCGGGTCGCCGCCTCGCGCAGCTCTGCCACGGCGACGCGGACGTTGTCCTGGAGATCCTGGTCGGCCGCCACGCGGTGTGCCGCCGAGACCACGCCGCGCGGCGCGATCAGCTCGTCGTAGATCGTCTTGGCGGCCGCGTATGCCTGCTTGACGTGCTCGCGCAGTTCGTCGTCCTTCAGGGCACGATCCACGTAAGGTTTCGCTGTCCCGGCCATCGAGGCCACCTTGTCCGTCGTCTTCGGCATGTTCCGAGTCCTTTCGGTCGTCGATTCGAGCCGAGTGTATCCCCAGCGAAGCAGGCGCAAACAGGCTGCGTGCGTCGTAGCCGCGGTCGTGCTCGTCGTGGCGGCCGCGGGCTGCGGCGGCGGCGGCGGCGGGGCTGCGGAGACGACCGCGGCGGTCGGGCAGGAGGTTGGGGGAACGGGCTTCGTCTTCCGTGCGCCCGGGAACTGGCAGAAGACGGTGCGGGCGACCTCGGCCTCCGCGCGGGAGGGTCGGTCGACGCTCGTCTCCGTCGTCGTCTTGCCGCTCGTGAAGCCGTACCGCATCGCGCTCTTCCCGCGGGTGGCGAAGGAGCTCGATCGCGTTGCCGACACGTATGCGGCCAATCTCAAAGGCAACGTCACCTCCCGTCGCACGGTCGACGTCGCCGGCCGGCAGGCGCGCGAGTACCGGATCGCGCACGGCGGACTCGTCGACCTGATCACGTTCGTGCTGCGCGGCCGGCGGAGCTACCAGCTCACCTGCCGCTGGCGCGAGTCGGACGGCGAGCCCGCCGCGTGCGCGCAGCTCTCGGCCAGCTTCGCGTTTCGCTAGCCTGCTCGACTCTTGTCACGGACCAGCTGCCGCTTGTCGCTCTTGTGCCGGCTGCGGCCTCGCTGACGCGCCGTTCCCGAGCGCCGTGTCGAGCACCTCGTCGGCCGTATCGGCGAGCACGAAGGTGATCGCCTTGCGCGTCTCGTCCGGCAGCTCGCTGAGGTCGGCCTCGTTCTCCTGCGGCAGGATCACCGTCTTCAGGCCGGCCCGCTGGGCCGCCAGCACCTTTTCCCGCACGCCGCCGATCTGCAGCACCTGGCCGGTGAGGGTGATCTCGCCCGTCATCCCGACCTCCTCGGAGACGGTCCGGCCTGTCGCCAGCGAGACGATCGCCGTGGCCATGGTCACGCCGGCCGAGGGGCCGTCCTTGGGCACCGCGCCCGCCGGGACGTGGATGTGGATGTCGTGCTCGGCGAACCAGGCGCGGTCGATGCCGAGCCGCTCCGCACGGCTGCGTACCCACGACAGCGCCGCCTGCGCCGACTCCTGCATGACCTCCCCGAGCTGGCCGGTGATGCGCAGACCGCCCTTGCCCGGATAGGCGGTCGCCTCGATGAAGAGGACGTCACCGCCGACCGCCGTGACGGCGAGCCCCGTGGCGACGCCGGGGTCGGAGGTGCGCTTACGCACCTCGCCGGAGAACCGCCGCGGACCGAGGGCCTCGCGTACGGCTTCCTCGTCGATCCGGACGTCTCCGCTCTCCCCCTCGGCGACCCGGCGGGCCGTCTTGCGCAGGACGTCGGCGATCCGGCGCTCGAGGTTCCGGAGACCTGCCTCGCGGGTGTACTCGCGGACGATCGTCCGCAGCGCGTCATCGTCGATCTCGACGTGCTCCGCCGAGAGCCCGTGCGCTTCGAGTTGCTTCGGCACCAGGAACCGCTTGGCGATCTGGATCTTCTCGTCCTCGGTGTAACCGGAGAGCTGGATCACGTCCATCCGGTCGAGCAGCGGCCCCGGGATCGTCTCCAGCTGGTTCGCGGTGCAGATGAACAGAACCTTCGACAGGTCGAACGGCAGGTCGAGGTAGTGGTCGCGGAACGTCGAGTGCTGCTCGGGGTCGAGCACCTCGAGCATCGCGCTGGCGGGATCGCCGCGCCAGTCGGCGCCCATCTTGTCGATCTCGTCGATCAGGAAGACCGGGTTTCTCGACTCCGCATCGCGGAGCGCGCGGATGATCGTGCCCGGCATCGCACCGATGTACGTGCGGCGGTGGCCGCGGATCTCCGACTCGTCGCGGACTCCGCCGACCGAGATGCGCGTGAACTTTCGCCCCAGCGTGCGCGCGATCGACTGGCCGAGCGACGTCTTGCCGACGCCGGGCGGGCCGACGAAGCAGAGGATCGGACCGCTGACGTCCCCCTTCAGCTTCGAGACGGCGAGATACTCGACGATCCTGTCCTTCACCTTGTCGAGGTCGAAGTGGTCCGCGTCGAGCACGCGCCGCGCCTGCTCGAGGTCGAGGTTGTCCTGGGTGACCTTGTCCCAGGGCAGCGTGATGATCCAGTCCAGGTAGGTGCGAATGACGCCGTACTCGGCAGCGGCCGGCGGCAGCTTCTCCAGCCGGGAAAGCTCGCGCTCCGCGGCCTTGCGGACGTCCTCCGGCAGGTCCAGCTCGGCCAGCTGCGCCCGCAGCTCGTTCACCTCGGCCTGCTGCTCGTCACCCTCGCCGAGCTCGTCCTGGATCGCCTTCAGCTGCTGGCGCAGGAAATACTCGCGCTGGCCTTTCTCCATCTCCGACTGGACCTGCGACTGGATCTTCGAGCCGAGCTCGATCACCTCGAGCTCGCGGCTGAGGATCGCCGAGGTCGCCCGCAGGCGCTCCTCGACGTTGGCCATCTCGAGCAGCTGCTGCTTCTCCGCGGCCTTCAGTCGCATGGTCGAGGCGACGAGGTAGGAGAGGACGGTCGGATCGTCGACGTTCGCCGCCGCGATCTGCAGCTCCTCGGGCAGGTACGGGACCGCGGCGATGATGCTCGCGAACTGGTTCTGGACGTTGCGCGTCAGCGCCTCCAGTTCCTTCGACTCCTCGACCACCTCGGGCACGTCGGCGAACTCGCCGACGAGGTACGGCTCCTCCTGGACGCGCTGGTCGAGGCGGATCCGCTTCACGCCCTGGACGAGGATCCGCAGCGTGCCGTCCGGGATCCGGATCAGCTTGTGCACGACCGCCGCCGTGCCGATCTCGTGCAGGTCGTCCCAGTCCGGCGTCTCGACGTCCTCCTCCCGCACGGCGACCAGGGCGAGCATCCGGTCGCCCGACGCCACCTCGTCGACGAGCGTGATCGAGCGCTCCTGGCCGATCGCGAGCGGCGTCATCGACTGCGGGAAGACGACCGTCTCCTTCAGCGGCAGCACGGGGAGCGTCGAGGGAACCTCGATCTCCTGCTCGTCGACGACGATCTCCGGCTCGAGCTCGCTCATCGCCGTCCTCGGTTGTCGCCGCGCACGATCATGATCCGACCCGCGGCCGGTTTGCGGGTGAGGGGCATCACGATCGTCAACTGGCCGCGCTCGTAGTGCGCCTCGGCGCAGTCGGGATCGACGTCCTCGGCGAGGGAGACCCGTCGCTGGAACGGGCCGTACTCGAGCTCCATCTGGCGGTAGGAGACGGGAGTCTCGCGCTTCGGCCGGCGCCGTTCGCCGACGATGTTCACCGTCCGCTCGGTGACAGTGATCTCGACGTCGTCCGGCTCGATGCCGGGCAGGTCGACGACGACGGTCACGGCCGGCGGAGCGTCGGAGCGGTAGCAGTCCACCTGCGGCCGGTAGCCTCGGCGCGTGCCGAAGCCCGGCAGCTGCCACAGCTCGGAGAAGAGCTCCTCGAGCTGCTCGGAACCGACCTTGCGTCGCTTCTCCATCGGCTCTCTAGGGTACCCTCGCGCGGTGGGTCTGAACATGGTTAGCAGTCACCAAGTTAGCAGACACTAACACTCGGACGGGGCCTTCGACGAGACCCGCGATGAGGCTGCGCTGGCCGATCGTCGCCGCCTGGTTGGCGGTCGTGGTCGTCGGCTTCTGGACCTCGGGCCGCCTCTCATCGCTGCAGTCGAACGTCTTCACCGTTCCCGGCACCGACGCAGAGCACGTGCGGTCGGTGTCACCGGTGCACCTGCGATCCAGCACGACCTCGACCCGATCTTCAGCCGCGACCTGGCGAAGGGCGAGTCGATCGCCCTCCCGATCGCGCTCCTGGTGCTGTTGCTCGTGTTCGGCCTGTCGTGGGCGGTGCTGATCCCGTTCCTGTTCGCGGCCGGCACGGTGCTGGGAACGCTGTCGCTCGTCTACGTGATCGCCCACTTCATCACCATGCCGACCTACGTCACCAACCTGGTCTACCTGATCGGGCTCGGGATCGCGATCGACTACTCGCTCCTGATCGTCTACCGCTTCCGCGAGGAGCTGGCGCTCGGGCTCGAGGTCGAGGCTGCGGTGGCGCGGACGATGCAGACGGCGGGGCGGGCGGTGATCTTCTCCGGGGCGACGGTGGCGATCGGGCTGGCGCTGCTGATCTTCATGCCGCTCCCGTTCATCCGTGCGATCGGGATCGGGGGGTTCCTGCTGCCGGTCGTCTCCGTGCTCGTGGCGGCGACGCTCCAGCCGGCGCTGCTCTCGATCTTCGGCCTGCGTGGCACGCACCGCATGCCGGTGGCAGCGTTCCTCCGCGACCGCCTGTGGCTGCCGGCGCGGGCCGCAGACCCGCCGGACGGCGTCGAGGACCGCTTCTGGTCGCGCCTGGCGCGCTCGATCAGGCAACGGAGGTGGCGCTACCTGATTGCGGCCGCGGCGCTACTGGTCGCCCTCGCGGTCCCCGCCGCCTGGCTCCAGCTGACCCCGGCGCGACCGCCGGCATTCCGCAGTACCCGCAGTCGGTGCGCGGCCTGAACCTGCTGAAGGCGGCGCTCGGACCCGGCGCGATCGCCCCCGCACCGGTGCTGGTCGACACCGGCCGGCCCGGTGGGACGTCCGACCCTGCGGTCCTGGCCGCAATCGAGCGGCTGGTCGGAAGGGTGAAGGGCGATCCGGAGACGGCGGCCGCCTACTTCCTGCCTGCCGGCCGCTTCGTCGACTCGAGCGCGCGGTATGCGCAGGTGATCGTCGCCACCAGGCACGAGTACGGCGCACTGGTCGTCGTGTTCCGTTTCGGGCTGGGCCAGGACCTGCTCGGCCTCTACGAGTTCCCGCAGATCGAGGGCTGGATCCCGATCTTCCTGTTCGCGATGCTGTTCGGCCTCTCGATGGACTACGAGGTCTTCCTCGTCAGCCGCATGCGCGAGGAGCGGGACGAGAGCCACGACAACGAGCGGGCGGTCGCCATCGGCCTCGAGCGGACCGGGCAGATCATCACGGCCGCGGCGGTGATCATGGTCGCCGCCTTCTGCGGCTTCACGGCGGGCAGCATCGTCGGCCTGCAGGAGTTCGGTGGCGGGCTGGCGGTGGCGATCCTGCTCGACGCCACGATCGTCCGGGCGGTGACGGTGCCGGCGCTGATGGCGGTCATGGGTCGGTACAACTGGTGGCTGCCGGCGGGCGTCGCCCGCGTCGTCCGGGTGCAGGCGTCACCGCTGCGGGCAGGGTGACCGTGGTAGAAGTTGCGCCGTGGCCGACCGGGCCAGCCTGATCCTGCCCGACGGAACCGAGCGGCAGCTCGATTCCGAGTTCGCGGTCGGCCGCGCCGAGGACAACGATCTGACGATCGAGAAGCCGACGGTCAGCCGGCATCACCTCGTCGTCACCGAGGAGGGTGATCGCTGGTTCGTCGAGGACCGAGGCAGCTTCAACGGAACTTTCCTGAACGGCTCGCGGATCCAGGCGGGGTCGAAGGTCCCCCTGCGGCACGGCGACCGCATCGGGCTGGGTGCGGAGAGCGTCGTCTTCTCGGCGCCCGGCTCGTTGATCGACCCCGAGGTGACGACCGCGCTCCAGGCAGGTCCGCCGGCGCTGACTCGTCCGCTCTCGCCGTTCCAGCGGCAGGTGGTCGAGGCGCTGTGCGCGGGCTGGCTCGCCGGCGGTTCGCTCGACGACCTGCCGACGAACGAGGAGATCGCCGCGCGGCTGGGGACGCCCGGCGCGACGGAGACGGTGAAGGCGGCCCTGCGCCGCGCGTACGCGAAGGCGGGCCTGACCGAGGGCTCGCCCTACGCCAAGCGGCGCGCGTTGTGCAAGATCGCGCGCCAGCGCGGCTGGGTCTAACCGCCGATTCGGCGGCAACGGCCGGTGATCACGCTGGCAGCAGCGACCGATCTACAATCGGTGCGAGAGGAGTGGCCGTGCGCAAGGTGAGCAGTCTTGCGGTCGCAGCATTGAGCGCATGCGTCGTGGCAGTTCCTCCGGCGCAGGCCAAGGAGTGCGAGGCCGTGAAAGTCTGCGGCTCATCGGGTTGCAGGGTCATGGCGAGCTGGTCTGCCGTCGCCCCGCTTCTCGACATCACTCGGAGTCCGTTCGTGCTGGTGAGCGCGCCAAAGCCCGCGCCATACTTCCGGTTCGTATTCCTCGAGGACGGTCGGCCGTGGCAGGAAATCGTCTATGTGCCATCGAGTGGTCGAATCAGGGTCTGGCACACGGGAGCTGATCCTGGGGCTCCACGTGTGCGCACGTCCTGGTACTGGCGTCCGCCGACGGTATCCGGGAAGAGGACCTTGATGAAGGCGGCTCGCGGTCTGGCGTCCCTCGCTGCACCGCAAGCCTGGCCGTAGCCGCGCGACGAGAAGTGCCATGTCGAACCCGGCCGAGGCGCCGTCATGTCGCGTCGCCGTCTCCTAGCGGTGCCAGGCACTGTAAAGACCCTGCACGGAGCGTGATTCTAGGCTCGTTCCTTAACCGTGCCTGGCACTGTTAACGCGCGTGCGTGTCGTGCCGCCGGCGCGACACCGGAGCAGGCCGTCGTACCTAGACCGGTGGAGCCGGGTCGTACTGGATGTAGCGCCTGACGTCGCGGGCCCGCTCGGGTGAGTGCAGCCGGGCGACGAGGTGGAGGGCCATGTCGATCCCGGCCGAGACTCCCGCGGCTGTGATCACCTCGCCGTCGTCGACGAAACGGTCGTCGGCCCGGACGTCGATGTCGCGGCCGAGCGAGCGGAGGAGGTCGAGCTGGGCCCAGTGGGTCGTGGCCGGACGGCCGTCCAGCAGCCCGGCATCGGCGTACACCAGCGAGCCGGTGCAGACGCTCGTCATCAGCGTCCCGCGCCCGTGGAGGCCGCGCACCCGCCGTCGGATCTCCTCGTCGCCGAGCTGCGGCCGCGTGCCCATCCCCCCGGGGTAGACGAGTACGTCGAGGGGTCCCGTAGTCTCCCAGGTCGCGTCCGGCAGCACCCGCAACCCCTTCGCGCAGGTGACCGGCTCGAGCATGTCGGCAACGGTCAGGACCTCGACGCCGTCGCCCGGCCACTGGCCGGCCCAGGCGGCGAGCACCTCCCACGGCCCGGCGAAGTCCAGCTCCTCCGCGCCATCGAAGAGCGCGATCCCGATCCGCACGCCGATAGCATCGCACCGTGCTGTACCAAAGCGTCGCCTCTTCGACGCCGCGACCGGCATGGCGGGCGCGGCTCACGGCCGGTTGCCGTGAGGACGCCGTAGTCGGGGAAGGGGGCACACGGGGGAAACCGGCATGCCCGCGGAGCGGGCCAGCAAGAAGAGCCCCCCGCGGGCCCGCGTGCGGCCCCGTGAAGCGAGCGGAGCGAGCGTCGTGAAGGGCGTCATCCTCGCCGGCGGCACCGGGTCGCGGCTCTATCCGCTGACCCGGATCACGAACAAGCACCTGTTGCCGATCGACGACCGGCCGATGGTCTCGTTCGCGATCGAGGCGCTCGTCCGGGCCGGGATCACCGAGCTGATGCTCGTCACCGGCGGGATGCATGCCGGCGAGTTCTTCCGGCTGCTCGGCAACGGCCACGAGTACGGCATCGACAAGTTGCTCTACGCATACCAGGAGAAGCCGGGCGGGATCGCCGAGGCTCTCGGTCTGGCCGAGCGGTTCGTCGACCGCGACCGCGTCTGCGTGATGCTCGCCGACAACGTGCTGGAGCGGTCGTTCCGGCCCTCGGCCGAGCGCTTCGCCGCGCAGAAGCGGGGCGCGCGGGTCCTGCTCTCGCGCGAGTACGATTCGGAGCACCTTCGCCACCTGGGCGTGCCCGAGCTGGACGGCGAGGGGCGGGTCGCGCGGATCGTCGAAAAGCCGGAGCAGCCCCCGAGCGAGTATGCGGTAACCGGCATCTACTTCTACGACGAGACCGTCTGGGACGTGCTCCCCACGCTGGTGCCGTCCGGCCGCGGCGAGCTCGAGATCACCGACGTGAACAACTGGTACGTGAGCCAGGGGACGATGGAGTACGACGTGCTCGAAGGCTTCTGGGGCGACGCCGGCGAGTCGATCGACGCCTACTACGTGGTCAACGACTTCGTCCGCTCCGGCGGCGCGAACCAGGACTGATGGTCGACGGGATCGCCCGGTTCCCCCTGCGCCGCTTCGAGGACGAGCGCGGATGGCTGATGGAGATCCGCCGGGAGGCGGCCCTGCCGAAGCCGACGAGGCAGACGAACGTGTCGTTCTCGCGCGCGGGCGTGATTCGAGGCCTGCACTACCACCAGCGCCAGGACGATCTCTTCTGCTGCCTGCGCGGAACCGCGCGCGTGGTCGTCCTCGACCGGGATAGCGGCGAGGCATTCACCGAGGACATCGGCGACGACAACCCGGTCGCGCTCTACATCCCCGGCCGGCACGCGCACGGCTTCGAGGCGCTCACCGATCTCGTCTTCTGTTACCACGTGACCGAGGAGTACGACCCGGCCGATCCGGACGAGTACGGGATCCCCTGGGACGATCCCCGGGTCAAGCATTTGTGGAGTACCTCATCGCCGATCCTGTCCGCGAGAGATACCGCCGCGTCCTGATCACGGGCGCCCGCGGGCAGCTCGGGAGGGCGCTGGCGGAGATGTTCCCCGCGGCGCACGGGCTCGGCCGGCTCGAGCTGGACGTCGCCCGGGAGACGCCCGAGGCGTACGACCTCGTGCTGCACGCGGCCGCGTGGACGAACGTCGACGGGGCCGAGTCGGATCCGGAGGGAGCCGAGGCCACGAACGTCGAGGGCACCCGCAACGTGGTCGCCGGCGGCGCCCCGGTCGTCTACTTCTCGACCGACTACGTGTTCGACGGGACGAAGGGCGAGCCGTACGTCGAGTCGGACGAGCCGCAGCCCCTCTCCGTCTACGGCCGGACGAAGCTGGCCGGCGAGCGCGAGGTGCGCGACGGCTGGATCGTGCGCTCCTCGTGGCTGTTCGGCTGGACATCGCACAACTTCGTCCGCACGATGCTGCGGCTCGGCGCCGAGCGCGACGAGGTCGCCGTCGTCGACGACCAGCGCGGCTCCCCCACCTACGTCGGGCACCTCGCCGAGGCGACCCGCGAGCTGCTCGAGCTGCCGCACGGCCTCTACCACGTCGCCGGCGGGGGCGACTGCACCTGGGCCGACTTCGCCGAGGCGATCTTCGAGGAGGCGGGCCTCGACTGCCGCGTCCGGCGGATCACGACGGCGGACTTCGGTGCAGTCGCCCCGCGACCGGCCTGTTCGATGCTCCGGACCGAGCGAGGCGCGCCGACGCTGCCGCACTGGCGCGAAGGCCTCCGTGACTGCCTCCGGCGAATGACTTAGCCTCTGCCGGTGCCGACCTGCACCGGCTGCGGACGCGGGAGCGCCGACGAGTTCGCCTTCTGTCCGCACTGCGGCGCGTCGTTCGCCGGCACGTCGCCGAGCCGCGAGCAGCGGAAGGTCGTCACCGTGCTCTTCTGCGACGTCACCGGCTCGACCGAGCTCGGGGAACAGCTCGACCCGGAGGCGCTGCGGGCGTTGCTTGCCCGCTACTTCGAGCGGATGAAGGCGATCGTCGAGCGGCATGGCGGCACGGTCGAGAAGTTCATCGGCGACGCGGTGATGGCCGTCTTCGGCGTGCCGGTCCTGCACGAGGACGACGCGCTGCGGGCTCTGCGTGCGGCGGTCGACATGCGGGACGCCTTTCCGGAGCTCGGGATCTCCGGGCGGATCGGCGTGACCACGGGAGAGGTGGTGACCGGCACGGAGGAGCGGCTGGTCACCGGTGACGCCGTCAACGTCGCAGCGCGGCTGGAGCAGGCCGCCGCTTCCGGCGAAATCCTGATCGGCGAGGAGACCCTGCGGCTCACGCGCGACTCGGTCGAGGTGGAGCCGGTCGAGGCGCTCGACCTCAAGGGAAAGGCAGAGCCGGTTCCGGCCTACCGCCTTCACTCCGTCCACGCCACGGAGGCCCCGCGCCGCTCCGGAGCCCCGATGGTCGGCCGGGAGCGCGAGCTGCGGCTGTTGGCGGACGCCTGGGAGCGAGTTGTCGCCGACCGGGCGTGCCGCCTGTTCACCGTCCTCGGCGCGGCCGGCGTGGGCAAGTCTCGCCTCGTCGCCGAGTTCCTGGCCTCGCTCGACCGGGCGCTGGTCGTCCGCGGCCGCTGCCTCCCGTACGGCGAGGGAATCACCTACTGGCCCGTGGTGGAAGTCGTGCAGGCGCTGCCGGAGAGGGCGCTCGACCCCGTGGCGGCACAGACGATCGAGGCCGTCGTCGGCGAACGGACCGCGGTCACCTCGAGCGAGGAGATCGCCTGGGCGTTCCGCAAGTTGCTGGAGGCGGTCGCCGCCGAGTCGCCGCTCGTCTGCGTGTTCGACGACCTGCAGTGGGGCGAGGAGACCTTCCTCGACCTGGTCGACCACGTCGCGGTCCTGTCGCAGGACGTGCCGATCCTGTTGCTCTGCATGGCCAGGCCCGACCTGCTCGACCGGCGCCCGGGCTGGGCCGGCGGCTCGGCGAACGCGACGGCCGTCCTCGTGGAGCCACTCGGGCCGCAGGAGACCGAGTCGCTGATCGACAGCCTCACCCACGTCGACGGGAAGCTGCGCGAGCGGATCCGCGAGGCCGCCGAGGGGAATCCGCTGTTCGTCGAGGAGATGGTCGCGATGGTCCGGGAGTCGGGAGACGGCGATGTGGCCGTTCCGCCGACAATTCAGGCGCTGATGGCGGCGCGCCTCGACCAGCTCGGCGCCGACGAGCGCAAGGTGCTCCAGCGGGGCGCCGTCGAGGGACGCGTCTTCCACCGCGGGGCCGTGCAGGCGCTTGCGCCCGACGAGCCGCAGGCGGTCGCGCAGCTGACGGCGCTCGTTCGCAAGGAGCTCGTCCGGCCCGACCGCGCCCAGCTGCCGGGCGAGGACGCCTTCCGCTTCCGGCACCTGCTGATCCGCGACGCCGCGTACGGCGCGCTCCCCAAGTCGGCGCGGGCCGGGTTGCACGAACGGTTTGCCGCCTGGCTGGCGGGGCACGGCGCCGGGCTGGTCGAGCTCGACGAGATCCTCGGGTACCACCTCGAGCAGGCGGCTCGGTACCGCGCCGAGCTCGGCTCGGCCGAGCCCGACGTGTCCGCGCGCGCGGCGAAGCACCTCGCCGCTTCCGGTCGCGCCGCGGCGCTGCGCGGCGACGTGAACGCCGCTGCGAACCTGTTCGAGCGGGCGCTGGGCCTGCGCTCCGGGTCGAGGCACGACCTGGTGCTCGAGCTCGATCTGGCCGACGCGCTGTTCCTTTCGGGACGGCCGGCCGATGCGCAGGCGCTGCTCGGCGAGGCGGCCGGTCGAGCCGAAGCCGGCGGCGACACGCGGGCCACGCTGCTGGCCCGGCTGGCCGGCGAACAGCTCGCGTTCCAGATCGATCCCGGCGCCCGGGGCGCCCGGCTGCGCGCGCTCGCGGAGCAAGCGCTGCCGGTGTTCGAGGAGGCCGGAGACGATCGCGGCCTGATGTACGCCTGGATCGCCATCGGCCACGTGGAGCACGTGCGCTGCCGGTTCGAGCCGCGGAACGACGCCTTCGGGCGAGCGCTCGAGGCTGCGACCCGCCTGGGCGACGAGCGCTCGGCGCAGAACCTGATCGGGTCGAGCGGGCCCGGCTTCGTCTTCGGCGGGGCGACGGTCGCCGAGGGCCTGCGCTGGTGTGCGGCGCTCGACCCGGAGCAGGCGGCGCGTCCGGCTCTCCTCGGCGTGCGGGCCTGCCTCGGCGCGATGGAAGCCCGGTTCGACGACGCCAGGGCGCTGCTCGGCGAGATGCGTGTGCGCTACGACGAGCTCGGGCAGAGCGTGCGGGCGATCCTCCACCGCTGGTACCTGGCCTACGTCGAGATCCGGGCGGACGATCCCGAGGCCGCCGAGCGGGTGCTGCGCGAGTCCTGCGAGCTCCTCGAGGAGATGGGCGATCGAGGTTGGCTCTCCACCTACGCGGGGAATCTCGGTCACGTGCTCTGCTCGCTCGGCCGCTGGGACGAAGCAGGCGAGTGGGGCGCGAAGAGCAGGGAGCTCGGCGGCAGCGACGACATCGTCACGCAGATGCTGTGGCGCCAGGTCCTGGCACGCGTGCAGGGGCACAGGGGAGAGGCGGACGAAGCCGAGCGACTCGCACGAGAGGCCGTCGAGCACGGGGATCGAACCGACATGCTGGTCAACCGCGCCGTCGCGCACCTGGATCTCGCCGAGGTCCTCGAAGGGCGCGGCCGGCGTCCCGCGGCCGCGGAGGAGGCGACGAAGGCGCTTGAGCTCCTCGAGCAGAAGGGCGATCTCCCGATGACGGCCCAGGCACGTGCGCGCCTCGAACGCCTCCACTAGCCTGAGGATCATGAGAGTGCTCGTCACCGGCGGCGCCGGCTTCATCGGCTCCCACTTCGCGAAGCGGCTCGCAGCTGCGGGCGACGAGGTCGTCGTCCTCGACAAGCTGACCTACTCGGGCAACAGGGCGAACCTCGAAGGCGCCGACGTCGAGCTGGTGGTCGGCGACATCTGCGACGCGGATGGGCTCGCGGAGGCGGGGACGGGATGCGAGGCGGTCGTCAACTTCGCCGCCGAGACCCACGTGGACCGCTCGATCATCGGCGCCGCAGAGTTCATCGAGACCGACGTCCACGGGACGTACGTGCTGCTTGGCTGGGCGCGCGACGCGGGAGTCAGGCTCGTCCAGGTCTCGACCGACGAGGTGTACGGAGACATCCCGGAGGGCCAGCACTCGGTCGAGACCGATCCTTTGCGCCCGTCGAGTCCGTACGCTGCGTCCAAGGCGGGCGGCGACCTCCAGGTGCTGGCGGCGGTCCGCACCTTCGGTGTGGACGCGTGCATCACCCGCGCAGCGAACACCTACGGGCCGAACCAGTACCCGGAGAAGATCATCCCGCTGTTCGTGACGAACGCGCTCGACGGTGAGGCTCTGCCGGTGTACGGCGACGGGCGCCAGCGGCGCGAGTGGCTGCACGCCGAGGACCACTGCGGGGCGGTCGAGCTCGTCCTGCGCGAGGGGCGCAGGGGCGAGATCTACAACGTCGGCGGCGAAGAGCTCGAGAACATCGAGGTCACCCACCGGATCCTCGAGCTCACCGGCACGGCGGAGGATCTGATCCGTTACGTCGACGACCGGGCCGGCCACGACCGGCGCTACTCCCTCGACGACTCGAAGGTCCGCGCCCTGGGCTGGTCGCCGCAGCAGTCCTTCAGCGAGACAGGGCTGGCCGAGACGGTTGCCTGGTACCGGGACAACCGGGCGTGGTGGGCGCCGATCAAGAGCGGCGAGTACCGCCGCTACTACGATCAGCAGTACGGCGCTCGTCTCGGTTAAATCCCTGTAAACCGGCGCCGCGTTCGGCTAGCCTGAGGTGCCGGCTCTGCCCGCGTCCATGCCCAGCCGCCGCTTCGTCCTCGTCGCCGTCCTCGCTGCCGCCCTCCTCGGCCCGGCCGGAGCCAACCCGCAGGTCGTCAAGCCGGCAACGGTGGACGTGACCACCTTCGTGATCACCGGGCACGGCTGGGGCCACGGCGTCGGCATGGCCCAGTGGGGTGCGTACGGCTACGCGAAGCACGGCGTCACCTACAACAAGATCCTCGCCCACTACTACCCCGGAACCACGCTTGCGCCCGCCCCGGTGACGAAGATCAAGGTGCTCCTGGAGGAGGGCGCGAAGCGAGTGGTCGTCTCGTCTCCGGCCGCGTTCGAGGTCGAGGACGCTACGGGCGCTGTGCACCGGGTCCCGGCCGGCGAGCACGCGGTCGACCCGAGCTTCGGGGTCGCCCTGAACCCTGCTCGTCCGGCGAAGAGGCTGCCGGGGCCGCTCACCTTCCTCCCGGGGAAAGGCCCGCTGTCGCTGCGGAACCCGTACCGAGGCACCTTCACTGTTTTTTCCTACGGGAGAAATCTGGCCGTCGTGAACACGGTCGGGCTCGAGGGGTACACCCGGGGAGTCGTCTCCAGCGAGATGCCGCACGACTGGCCGGTGGAGGCGGTGAAGGCGCAGGCGGTTGCCGCCCGCTCCTATGCGCTGGCTCACCGACGCGGTGGCGCCTTCGACGTCTACAACGACACGCGCGACCAGGTCTACGGCGGGATCGCAGCGGAGACGCCCGTGGGCGACCAGGCGGTGGCGGGGACGAAGCGCCAGGTGCTGCTGTATGCCGGCAAGGTCGCGAACACGTTCTTCTTCTCGAGCTCGGGCGGCCGGACTGCCGCCGTGACCGACGTCTTCACAGGCGCGAAGCCGACGCCGTACCTGGTCCCGGTCCCCGATCCCTGGGACACATACTCGCCGTATCACGACTGGGGGCCGGTGGTGGTCGCCGGCGCGGCCGTCGCCAGGCTGCTCGGGGTCTCGGGTGTCGATGCGCTTCAGCCGATACCTGCGAGCGGCCACGCAAAGGCGGTCGTAGCCACCGGACGCAACGGCGCCGTCACTCTGCCGGCCTCGGACGTCCGGCGTGCGCTCGGGCTGCGCTCGACGTGGATGAGCGTCGGCGTGCTATCGCTGTCGCGTCCGGCAGGGGTCACGGCGCCCGGGGCGTCGATGACGATCAGTGGCACGGCGACCAAGGTGCCCAAGCCGGTCTTGGAGCAGCGGCCGCCGTCGGGCGGCCCGTGGCATCCCGGGCCGAGCCTGGCGCTGCAACCCGACGGCACCTTCTCGGTCGACGTTACTCCCATGCAGACGACGCAGTACCGGCTCTCATCCGGAACGATCAAGAGCGGTGTCCTGCAGGTGGTGGTCGCGGCCGCATGAGGCGGCTCGCGATCGCGCTCGCCACGCTCGCCCTGGCGTTGCCTGTCGGAGCAGCCGGTAGTGCGGGGTTCGTTCCCAACGACCCGCTCGCAGCGCGGCAGTGGTACCTGAACGCGATCCACGCGTTCGACTTCTGGCCCGAGGTACCCGTCAACAACCTCGCGCCGGTCCGCGTCGCCGTCATCGACTCGGGCATCGACCTCGACCATCCCGAATTCGCGGGCCGGATCCTGAACGAGCAGAGCTTCGTCGGCGGCGACGTCACGGACCGGCAGGGGCACGGCACGTTCGTCGCGGGCATCATCGCTGCGACCCCGAACAACGGCTCGGGGATCGCCGGCATCGCGTTCCCGGCGCAGCTGCTGGTCGCCAAGGTCGTCCGCGCCGACGGAACGATCGCTCCCGCGGCGGAGGCGAAGGCGATCCGCTGGGCGGCCGACAACGGCGCACGCGTGATCAACCTCTCGCTCGGGGGCCTCCGCGATCCCCTCGACCCGGATCAGGACACGTACTCGGCCGCCGAGCAGGCCGCGATCGGCTACGCGTACTCCAAGGGGGCGGTGGTGGTCGCGGCGGTCGGGAACGCCGACGAGGCTCCGAAGACCCCCTGGCACTACGCGAGCTACCCGGCCGCGCTCCCGCACGTGCTGGGCGTCAGCGCGCTGGCTGCCGACGGGACGGTGCCGATGTTCTCGATCCGCGACAAGGTCTACAACGACATCTCCGCGCCGGGCGTCGGCATCGTCTCGACGTTGCCGCGGTCGCTGACCGTTTCTCACTCGGGCTGCGCCGACCAGGGCTACTCGGTCTGCGGTCCACCGGAGTTCCGGCCCGCCGACGGCACCTCGTATGCCGCCGCCCAGGTGTCGGCGGCTGCGGCGCTGCTGATCGCGGCGCGGCCCTCGCTCTCGCCCAACCAGGTGATGTCGATCCTCGAGCATTCGGCCGACGACGTCAGCGCGGCGACCGGCTGCCTGCGCTGCCCGCTCGGGCGCGACTGGTACAGCGGCTGGGGACGCCTCGACGTGACGGCGGCACTGAAGGCGCTCGCCGGGCCGCCACCGCCGCGCGATCGGTACGAGGGCAACGACGAGGCGGGCAACCAGGCGTTCAAGCTCTACGGCACCAGGATCGACGTCAAGGCGACGCTCGACTACTGGGACGACAACATCGACGTCTACCGCGTCCGGCTGCGCAAGGGCCAGACCATGTCCGTCTGGTTGCGCGGCCCGGCCGGCATGGACACGAACTTGATCCTCTGGCGGCCGGGGACGCAGGTGGTGGAGGCGCCGTCGATCGGCCAGCAAGCGGCGCTCCAGGCCTGGCGGCTGACGCAGTCGGCACACGTCGGGCCGAACGAGCACCTTCTCCACCGTGCCCGTGTCTCGGGCTGGTACTACGTCGAGGTCAAGCTGACGACGCAGGGCTCCGGGCAGTACCGGCTGCACATCTCGAAAAGCTCCGCGTGATCCGCGTCGGGGTGCAGTTGCCCGAGGTGGAGCGCGAGGCGCCCTGGTCCGAGTACGCCGCGATGGCGCGGGCCGCCGAGGCTGGCGGCTTCGACTCGATCTGGCTCGGCGACCATCTCCTCTACCGCGGCGACGGCCGGCCCGAGCGCGGGCCGTGGGAGGCATGGACGCTGCTCGCCGCGCTGGCCGCCGTGACCGAGCGCGTCTCGCTCGGCCCGCTCGTCGCCTGCGCGAGCTTCCATCCTCCGGGCCTGCTGGCGAAGATGGCGGCGACGATCGCCGAGGTCAGCGGCGGCCGTTTCGTCCTCGGTCTCGGCGCGGGCTGGAACGAGACCGAGTACCGCGCGTTCGGGCTGCCGTACGACCATCGCGTCTCGCGGTTCGAGGAGTCGTTCGAGATCGTGCGGCGGATGCTCGCCGGCGAGCGCGTGACACTGGCCGGGCGCTTCTGGCAGGCGGACGACGCGGTTCTGCTGCCGCGTCCAACTGGCCGGGTACCGCTGATGATCGGCTCGAACGGCGAGCGGATGCTGGCCGTTGCGCTACGGCACGTCGACCGCTGGAACACGTGGTACGCCGGCTACGGCAATACGGTCGAGGGGTTCGCGGAGCTGAACGCGCGGATCGACGCGGCCGCGGAGCGGGCCGGCCGCGATCCGGCCGCGCTCGAACGCAGCGCGTGCGTGCTGGTCGAGCTCGAACAGGAAGCGGTACGCCGCCCGCGCTCCGACGAGGGCGTGGTGCCGGCGACGCCGGACCGACTGAGGGAGCACCTGCGCAGGCTGGAGGAGTCGGGCGCGGACGAGGCGATCCTGATCCTCCGCCCGATCACCGAGCAGTCGATCGAGGCGATCGGGTCGCTGCTGGCCGTGTAGGCAAATCCTCTCCCGCCGCGCGACCGGGCCCCCTTCAGGCGGGCGTCTTAACAGTGCCTGGCACCGTAAAGACCCTGCATCTAGCCGGAAACCCGCCCATGTTCTTAACAGTGCCTGGCACGGTTAGGAACGAATGTGTGACAACGGCGCCTCCGCCGTGGCGGAGGCCCGGTCGTCCGGCTAGCTTCGACGTCGTGCCCCGCGTTCCCCGCTGCGCCCTTCCCGACGGGATCTACCACGTCTACGCACGCGGGGTCGCTGCGACCGCCGCGCCCCCTTTCCCGAAGACCGGGACAAGCTGACCATGTTCGAGTTGCTCCCGGGCCTGCGGAGACGCGGGTTGATCATCCATGCAGCTTGCGTGATGTCCACGCACTATCACGGCGTCTTCGAAGGACGGCGGTCGAGGCTCTCGGCCGCAATGCAATGGCTCAACTGGTCGTACGCCCGCGCCTACAACGCCGCCCACGACCTGCACGGCCACGTCTTCTCCGAGCGATTCCAGACGCGGGTGATCGAGGACGAGGGCGGTCTGGAGCGCCGCCTCGACTACGTCCTCGCGAACCCGATCCGCGCCGGCCTCTGCGACACGATCGAGGACTGGCCCTGGACGTACAGCCGCTCTGTTCCCGGGCTTCGCCGCTTCTAGCCGAGGAGCCCGGCGAAGCGCGGGTCGTCGCGGAGTGAGGCGAGGTCGACGTCTTCGCGAGCCCACTCGGCGGCTTTCGGCTCGCCCGCGATCGCCTCGCGAAGATGCTCGAGCGCATCGTCCGTCTCGCCGAGCAGTGCCTCGGCGCACGCGAGGTTGTACAGGAGCACGCTCCGGTCCTCGTAGCGGTCGAGGGCCTCGGTCACGAGACGCTTCGCCTCCTCCGGCCGGCCCGCCTCGAGCTGCGCGAGCACGTCGCGATCCGCCTCCCACGCTCGCGGCATGAACGCTTCGTCAGGCTTCCCGCCCACCGTGAGCACGGTCGTCCCGGGCTCACCTGCCACGGCGCCTCGTCGCAGCGTCGGGTCGCGCACGAAGACGATCTTCCCGGCAGGCCCGTCGACTTCTTCCTCGCCGATGGTGAACGTCGCTCGCCCGGCGGTGACGAGGTAGAGCTCCTCGTGTCCTGTCGGAACCTCGTCGTGCTCGGGAATGACGACGTCGCCCGACGCGCGCGCGGCCCAGCTGTTGATCCCGAACGAGCGGATGTCAAGGGCGAGACGGATCGGCGCCCAGCCGTCGTCCCGGCGCAGATCGTCGAGCCGCGCGGTCTCGTAGCCGCTCAGGGCAGCAGCTCCTCGTCGGGCACGTCGCGAATCTGCCGCGCGGGGTTCCCGACCACGACCGCGCGGGCGGGCACGTCCTTCGTCACCACAGCGCCCGCGCCGACGAACGCCTCCTCGCCGATCTCGATCGCGGGGCAGAGGACGGCACCGCCGCCGATGCGGGCGCCGCGCCTGATCGTCGGGCCCTGGATCAGCTCGTGCCTGCGCTCGGTACGTCCCATGTAGTTGTCGTTCGTGGTCACCACACACGGCGCGACGAAAACGTGGTCCTCGAGCGTCGAGTGGGCCGTGATGTAGGCGTCGGCCTGGATCTTCGTCATCTCCCCGACGGTGGTGTCGTTCTCGACCAGGGAGCCCCGGCCGACGACGACGTCGTCTCCGAGCGACACCCGCTCGCGGATGCACGCCTGGTCGCCGACGATCACCCGGGCGCCGATCGCCGTCCCGGCGAAGACGACCGCGCCGGCCGAGATCACGGTCCCGTCGCCGATCTCGCTCGGAGGGAGCTCCTCGCGCTTCGCGGTCGACCGCGGCGAGAGAACGGGCTGCTTGCCGACCACCGCGTACTCGAGCACCCGCACCCCGTCACCCAGCACGGTGCCGGGATGGACGACCGCGGTCGGATGGACATCAGCCGGCACGCAGCGAGTCCGTCAGTCGTTCGAGCGCCCCCACGACCATTGCGCCGTCCCGCGCCACCTTCCGCCGGTCGCCCTCGCCCTCGACCAGGCGCAGGAAGTGCTCGCACTCGAGCCGCAGCGGCTCCGAGGTCGGGATCTTCGGGATGAAGATGTCGCCGCTCCGCGTCTGCCACTCGCCGTAGGTCTCGGCGCGCTTCCACGGGGCCTTGTCGTAGATCGTCACCTTGCGCTCCAGCTCCATGTCGTCGAAGACGGCCATCTTGTCCCGGCCGACCACGGTCAGGCGGCGCATCTTGTGCGGGTCGAGCCAGGAGAGGTGCATGTGCGCGATCTTCCCCGACGGGAAGCGGAGGTAACAGAAGACGACGTCCTCGACGCCGTCCTGGAGGAAGTCGCGGCCCTGGGCGATGGCCACCTCGGGCTCCTCGTCGAGCAGGTAGAGGATGACGGACAGGTCGTGGACGCCGAGCGACCAGAGCGCGTTCTCGTTCGCGCGGACGATGCCGAGATTCTGGCGGTTGCCGTAGACGCAGAGCACCTCGCCCAGCTCGCCGCCGTCGATCAGCTCCTTCAGCTTCTGGACGCCCGGGTGGTAGAGCAGCAGGTGGCCGGGCATCAGGACCAGGTCGCGCTCGGTAGCGAGCCGGACGAGCTCTTCCATCTCGGTGGCACGCATGGCGGGCGGCTTCTCGACGAGCACGTGCTTGCCGGCCTCGAGCGCCTGCTTAGCCAGTTCGTGGTGGGTGGGAACCGGTGTCGCGATCACGACGGCGTCGAGGGCCTTGTCGGCGAGCATGTCGGCGAACGTCGAGGTTGCCTGTGCATCCGGGTATCTGGTCGCGAACGCCGGAAGGCGTTCGGGATCCAGGTCCGAGATCCAGGCGAGCTCGGCGAGGTCATCGAAGTTGCGCGCCAGGTTCGGCCCCCAGTAGCCGAGCCCGGCGACGCCGATCCGAGTCACAGCTTCCAGACCTTCCCGTCCGCCTCGACGCCCTTGGTCGCGTTCCGGAAGTCGACGATCACGTTGCCCCGCCGGACCACGTCTGCGTAGTCGATCCCCGAATGCGCGGTGACGATCGCGATGCAGTCGTACCCCTCCGGCTCGAGCGGCACCGAGCTGAGGCCGTCGAACTCGGCCACGTGCGGGTCGTGGTACGAGACCTCGGCGCCGGCGTTGCGGAGGAGGACGAGCAGCTTCTCGGCCGGCGACTCCCGTACGTCGTCGATGTCCGCCTTGTAGGCCACGCCCAGGAGCAGGATCTTCGAGCCGCTCAGCGACTTCCGCGCCCCGTGGTTCAGCGCCTGCGAGATCACCGACCGGCAGAAGTACGGCATGTTGGCGTTGATCTCGCCGGCCAGCTCGACGAAGCGGGTCGAGAAGTCGTACTCGCGCGCCTTCCAGGAGAGGTAGAAGGGGTCGAGCGGGATGCAGTGGCCGCCCAGGCCGGGGCCGGGCTTGAAGGACATGAACCCGAATGGCTTGGTCGCGGCGGCGTCGACGACTTCCCAGACGTCGATCTCCATCCGGTCGCAGAGCTGCGCGAGCTCGTTCACGAGCGCGATGTTGACCGAGCGGAAGATGTTCTCGAGCAGCTTGGTCAGCTCGGCCGCTTCGGCGCTCGAAACGGTGTAAACGGCGTCGACCGCGCTCTCGTACAGACGCGCGGCAGCCTCGGTCGAGGCCTGGTCGATCCCGCCGACCACCTTCGGGGTCGTCCGCATCGTGAAGTCGTCGCGGCCGGGATCCACGCGCTCGGGGGCGAACGCCAGGTGGAAGTCACTGCCCGCCTTCAGGCCGCTGTCCGCCTCGAGCAGAGGCCGGAGGACGTCGCGGGTCGTCCCCGGGTAGGTGGTCGACTCGAGCACGACCAGGTGACCCTTTCGCAGGTGCGGCGCGATCGAGCGCGCGGCGCTCTCGATGTACGAGAGGTCGGGCTCGCGCTGGACCGAGAGCGGTGTGCCGACCGCGATTACGATCGCGTCGGCGGCTGCGACGACGGAGTAGTCGGTGGTCGCGGTGATCGCGCCCCGCTCGACGAGCGGCTTCAGCTGCTCGGAGGGGACGTCGCCGATGTGGCTCTCGCCGCGGTTGATCGCATCGACGACGTCCGGGAGGACGTCGACCAGCACGACCTTCTTTCCCACGTCGGCAAAGGTCTCGGCGTGGGGCATGCCGACGTAGCCGGCGCCGATCACGGCGATGTCGTAGCGGGTATCCGCGCTCATTCCGGCCGGGAAGAGTACAGAGCCGCCGCGATGCGTCCGGCCGCCTGCCCGTCGCCGTACAGCCGCGGTCGCTCGGCCGGCAGGCGGGCGCTTGCGACCGCCTCCACGAGCCGCTCCGAGTCGTCGTCCACGAGCACGTTCGCGCCCGCCTCGACCGTGCCCACCCACTCGGTCGACGGCCGCGCCGTCACGCATGGCACGCCGTACCAGTACGCCTCCTTCTGCAGCCCGCCCGAGTCGGTGACGATCACACGTGCCTGGGATGCGAGGGCGGCGAAGTCGAGGTAGCCGAGCGGCTCCGTCAGGGACAGACCCCTTGGTGCCTGTCCCTGCAGGGCGGCGCGGGTTCGAGGGTGCGCCGGAAAGACGACCGGCCCGTCGACGTGCGACAGGCCGTCGAGGATGCGCCCCAATCGAGGCTCCGCGGCGTTCGCCTCGCGGTGAAGCGTCACGACCACGTAGGCGCCCGGCTCGAGGCCGAGCCGCTCGAGGATCGAAGAGCGTTCCCGCGCGATCGGCGCGAGCCGCAGATTCGCATCCATCATCACATCGCCGACCACCTCGACGCGGCCGGCGATGCCCTCTCCGTCGAGGATCGAACGCGAGCGCTCGTCCGGGGCGAAGAGGAGCTGTGACACGCGGTCGGTCTCTACCCGGTTGTGCTCCTCCGGCATCGACAGGTCGTAGCTCCGCAGTCCCGCCTCGACGTGCGCCAACGGCACGACCGCCTCGACGGCAGCACGTGCGCCGCCCAGCGTCGAGTTGGTGTCGCCGTAGACGAGCACCCAGTTGGGCCGCTCGGCCGCGATCGCGTCCGCGAGTCCGGGGCGCAGCGCCTCGAGCATCTGCTCGCGGCCGAGGCCGCCGACGTCGAGCCGGTAGCGCGGCTCGCCCAGGCCGAGCTCGTCGAAGAAGACCTGCGACAGCTCGCGGTCGTAATGCTGCCCCGTGTGCACCACGACCTCCCCGATCCCCGCCTCGCGAAGGGCCTCGGACACCGGCCCGGACTTGATGAACTGGGGCCGGTTTCCGACCACCGACAGCACCTTCACGCGGGCTAGACTACGCAGCCCGCGGGCCGTTAGCTCAGCTGGTAGAGCAGGGGACTCTTAATCCCAAGGTCGAAGGTTCGAATCCTTCACGGCCCACTTGTCCCTTGCGCCGCTTCGCTTTCCTGCTCGGGCAGCGGCCCCCGGCCGCGCTCTCTAAGATCGCGTCATGCTGCACAAGGACGGCAAGATCGAGTTGCTGAAGAAGGTTCCGCTCTTCTCCAGATGCAACAAGAAGCAGCTGACGGCCATCGCGAACCTCGCGGACCTGGTCGATCTGCCCGAGGGCAAGCTCCTGATTCGTGAGGGCGCCCGGGGACGCGAGTGCATGGTGATCGTCGAGGGGGCGGTGGAGGTGAGGCGTAAGGGTCGTAAGATCGGCTCGCTCGGGCCCGGCGACTTCATTGGGGAGATGGCGCTGATCTCGGGGGCTCCGCGCAACGCCACGGTGAGGACGACTCAGCCCTCGTCACTCCTCGTCGTCACCGAGCGTCAATTCTGGGAGCTCCTCGAGCGAACGCCCGGGATGCAGACGAGCGTGATCAAGGCGCTTGGCGAGCGACTGCAGTCCCTCGCTGCCGTCTGACAGGTTCGGAGCTTCCTGCGACACGACTCCAACAGGAGCCGGCATGCGCACGAAACTCGTGCTGTTGACGCCCGGCGCTCTCGCGGTCGTGTTTTCTGGCCGCGCCGCACTTGAGGTCGCGCCCACGACCGGTGCGTTCACGACCGTCAACCACCTCGACCTCGCCGTTGCCAGAGGCCTGCACGGCACGATCACGCGCGACCCGATCGCTCCGGTGTGCGTGGCCGAGCAGCCCTGCACGGCTCCCGCCGCCTGCGCGGTGATCGTGTTCTCGCGGGCTCCGCGCCGTCGACTTCTCGATCGACACCGGCATCCGCTGAGCCGTCGCCGCCCTTCGTCGTCGCTCGTCGCCCACCGTCCGCAAAGAGACGGTGGACGAGCTGCCCGGCCGTCGCGTCCTCGCCGACCGCCGACGCGAAGCGTTTCACCGAGCCGTGGCGGGCGACGCCTGCCAAGAAGACGCCGGGCTGCTCGACTTCAGGAAGTACGGCCGGCCGCGGATCCGATGTGGCCCGTCGTACGTAACGATCCGGCCGCTGGCGTAACGTCTCGGCCGTGGCGCGTCCGAACCTGATCGAGCGCCGGATGGCGAGATTCCTGCGCGAGCCGCCGACCGTGGCCGGCGCGGTCGCCACCATCGTCGTCGCCACGGCCACGGTCGTCGTGCTCGGCGGCGTCCTCATCCGTCTTCTGGACCGCGAGGAGTACTCGAGCGTCTGGGTCGGCATGTGGTGGGGGATCCAGACCGTGACGACCGTCGGGTACGGCGACGTCACCCCGGCCCACTGGTCGGGCCGTCTGATCGCCGCCGTCGTCATGTTCTACGGGATCGCCTTCCTGGCGATCCTCACCGCGGCGATCACCTCCACGTTCGTCGCCCGGGCTGCCAGCGAGCAGCACGCGTCGAACACCACGGACGAGCTGACGGAGCTCGAGAGGATCGAGGGCAGGTTGGACGAGCTCGGCCGGAAGCTCGACCGGCTCGAGGCGGCGCTGCGCGGACGACCGGGCTGATCGTGGTGAAGCAAGGTCTCGACGGCGACCGAGGGCGCGAAGCGGGCCGCGACCTCCGGCGGCGGCAGAACGCGGCGCGCAGCCGGCGGCGCTGCAGACTTCATCCCGTGAGGGTCATGACGTGACCGCCGCGGCGTGAAATGCTGCACGAGACCGCTCGGTCATTCACGAAGGGAGCCATCCGATGAGCGAGACCCCCCCTCCTACCGCTCCGCCTCCGCACAGAGGCCTGCCGCGCTGGCGGATCATCACTGCGCGCACCCTGACGGTCGTCGGGATCCTGCTCCTGGTCGTCTCGGTGCTCGCCAACTTCGTCAAGCGTACGGCGCTCGACGAGTCGAACTTCCGCGGCACGGCGCGGGCGCTGATCGCGGACGACAAGATCCGTAACCAGGTCGCCTCCACGCTCGTCGAGCAGCTCTACTCGAACACAGACGTCGCCGCCACGCTGAAGCAGAGGCTGCCGGACAATCTCCAGCCGCTGGCGGTGCCGATCGCCGGGCTGGTGCAGAACGCGACCGAGGGCGCCGCCAAGCAGCTGCTCGCCCGGCCGCGGGTCCAGAACCTGTTCGTCAACGCCAGCTCGCTCGCGCAGAGGCAGTTCGTCGCCCTGCTCAACGACGACAAGGACCTCCTGCGGACGACCAACGGGGACGTCGTTCTCGACCTCCGGCCGATCCTGGTGAGACTCGGGGAGCGGTTCAGCGTCGCCGCCAGGATCCCGCCCGATGCCGGTCAGATCACGCTCCTCCAGTCGGATCAGCTGAAGACGGGCCAGCGGGCGACCAGGGCGCTCCGCTTCGTTGCCGACTGGATCTGGGCACTCGTGCTCGCCGCCTGGATCGGCGCGATGCTGCTCGTCCCGGGCAGGCGGCGCCTCGAGGTCAGGGCGATCGCGATCGGGATCCTCGTCGCCGGCTTCCTGATCCTGCTGGCGCGGAGCTGGGCCGGCCGCTACGTCGTGAACAACCTCGTCGTCTCCGACACGGTCCGCCCGTCCGCGAAGGACGCCTACGCGATCCTCACCAACCTGCTCAAGGGCGCCGGCTGGACCGGCGTGATCGTCGGCGTCGTCGCGCTCGTGGGCGTCTGGCTCACAGGAGCCGGCAGGTATGCCGTCACGGTGAGGAAGCACCTGGCTCCGCACCTGAGCGGAGCGGGCATCTATGCCGCCACGATCGGCGGCTTCCTGCTCCTGCTCTGGTGGCGCCCGACACCGCAGTTCGGCTACTGGGTGAACATCATCATCTTCTTCGTCCTGCTGATGATCGGTACCGAGGTCCTGCGGCGGCAGCTGGCACGCGAGCATCCGGCGCCTCCCCCGGCCGTCTCGACACCCGCCGCATGAGCGACGCTCGCCTCCGCCTCGCTCGAAGCCTCGGTGACAGGCTCGAGGCTCTCACCGAGACCGTCCCCCACGAAACCATGTTTCCCCCACGAACCCCCTCCTTCCCGAGGCCGACTTTCGCGGGGAACCTCCCGGTTCCGCTCGGCCCCCTCCCTGCTCACGGGCCAAAGGTCGGCCCATGAGCGACCGGGCAGGCTGGCAGCCGGCCGGGCTGCGCTACCGGCCGCTGCCGGTCCTGCTGACGTGGGTCGAGACGGCGGCCGCGCTGCTGGTCGCTGCGTGGCTCCTGCCCGGCATCTCGGTCGACGGCTTCGGGGGAGCGCTCGTCGCGGCGCTCGTGATCGCGATCCTCAACGCCGTGCTGCCGCCGATCGCGGCGGCGCTGCGGATCCCGTTCATGGCCGTGCTCGGCTTCCTGATCGTCCTCGTGCTCAACGCCGTCATGCTGCTGCTCGCCTCGCGGATCGACGCGGCCTCGATCACCGTCGACAACTTCGGTTGGGCACTGCTCGCCGCGCTGGTGGCGGCGGCGATCGGCGTCGCCCTGTCCGTGCTGCTCGGGACGAACGACGACGACATGTACATGCTGCGGATGACGCGGCGCATCGCCAGGCGGCAGGGCGGCGGTGCCGTCACCGATGTGCCGGGCCTGCTCTTCCTGGAGATCGACGGCCTCGCCCTGCCGGTGCTCCAGCGGGCGATGCGCGACGGCTCGGCGCCGACGCTGGCCCGCTGGATCGACGAGGGATCCCACCGGCTGGTCGAATGGGAGCCGGACCTTTCCTCACAGACCGGGGCGAGCCAGGCCGGGATCCTGCTCGGGTCGAACCAGGACATCCCGGCCTTTCGGTGGGTGATCAAGGACACAGGGCGGGTGATGGCCTGCTCGGGCCCGCAGGACTGCGCGGAGATCGAGCAGCAGCACGCTACCGGAATCGGCCTGCTCGTCAACGGCGGCTCCAGCCGAGGGAACCTCCTGTCTGGCGAGGCCGACGAGGTGATCCTCACGTGCAGCCGGATCAAAGCGGAGACCCGGGCCAACCCCGGCTACCGGGCGTTCTTCGCCAACGGGCTCAACGTCGCGCGCACGTTCGTCCTCTTCTTCTGGGAGGTCGTGCTCGAGTGGACCGCCGCGCTGCGCGCCGCCCGCCGCGACGTTCGCCCGCGTGGACACCGCGGCGGCATCTATCCGTTCATGCGGGCGGCGATGTGCGTGATCGTCCGCGACCTGATCGTCTACGGCGTGATCTCGGACATGATGTTCGGCCGTCCCGTCGTCTACTCGACCTTCTCGAGCTACGACGAGGTCGCGCACCACTCCGGCCTGGAGCGGCCCGACACCCTCGAGGCGCTGCGCAAGCTCGACCAGCAGTTCGACCGGATCGACCGGGCGCGCAAGTACGCGGCGCGTCCTTACCTGATCGTCGTCCTCTCCGATCATGGCCAGACCCAGGGCGCGACGTTCAAACAGCGCAACGGCTACGGGTTGAACGAGCTCGTCGAGCGGGCGCTCGAGGACGGACGCGTCGAGGCGATCGAGGGCGGCGACGAGCAGCAGGCGATGACCGGTCTGGCGCTCGGCGAGGCGGTCGGCGCCTCGGCCGAGACGTCGAAGTCGTCCAAGGGCACGGTCGGCGACCGCCCCGTGGTCGTGCTCGGCTCGGGCAACCTCGGGCTCGTCTACCTGATGGACGAGCCGCAGCGACTGACGCTCGAGGAGATCGACGAGCGGCATCCGCGGCTGATCACGGAGCTGCGCGCGCACCCGCACGTGGGTTGGCTGCTCGTGCGGTCCCGGGACCGGGGTGCGGTCGTGCTGGGCGCGCGCGGAGCCAGGATCCTCGAGTCGGGCAGGGTCGAGGGCGAGGATCCACTCGCGGTCTTCGCGCCGACGGCGGCCGACCACCTACTGCGCACCGACGGCTTCGCGAACGTCGCGGACATCATGGTCGGCAGCTTCTACGACCCGCAGCTGGAGGAAGGCTGCGCGTTCGAGGAGCTGATCTCGTTCCACGGAGGCCTCGGCGGCCCCCAGACGCGCCCGTTCATCCTGTACCCGACCGAGCTGACGGCGCCCGACGCCCCAATTGTCGGGGCCCCGGCGGTCCATTCAGTGTTGGCAGGGTGGCGGCGCATGCTCCAGGGCGACGACGCCGTCCCGCTCCGCCCCGAACCTGTGATTTCCGCGGCCGCGACCGACCTGGCGGGCGCGGCCCAGAGCCGTTTATGAGGTGCGAACCCGGTTAGGGAGGGGGGCCCACGGGGGGAACCGGCTGTTCCCCCCGTGCGAGCGAGCGACGCACGCGAAGCGCGCGGCGAGCGGCTAGGCCAGCGCTTTGGCTTTGATCTGGTCGAACTCGGCCTGCGTAATCGTGCCCGCGTCGAGGAGCTCCTTCGCCTTGGCGATCTGGTCGGCGGAGCCCGAGCCGGCGGCGACCGCCTGCACGTGCTGGTCGAACTGCTGCTGTGACCGCTGGACGTCCTTCGCCTGGCGCTCGGCGATCCCGTGCCCGTTGACGATCAGGTAGATCAGCAGGCCGAGCAGCGGGGCGAACAGGATGAAGAGCAGCCAGAGGGCCTTCTTGCCGCCGTGGATGTCGTGCCGGCGGAAGATGTCCACGATGACGCTGAACAGCATCATGAAGTAGACGACCATGAAGAAGATCACGATCAGCGACCACAGGAAGGTCGTGAAACCGGTTGCGAGCATGCGAATCCTTTCTTCGGGGGGTGACGGCGAGGGCGAACCCGCCGGGATCGTACGCTAGTCGAGGTCCAAGGTTGCCTCGACGTCGAGGACTCGCACGTCCACCTCGGGCGCGAGCTCCTTGGCGGCCCGCTCGAAGGCCTCTGCAGGGCCGGCCGAGTCGTCCGGGCGCCGTCCGGGCCGGTAGGTGCCCCAGTGGATCGGCACCGCCACCGCCGGCCGCAGCAGTGCGAGCGCGGCCGCGGCCCGCTCCGGGTCGAGGTGGCCGGGCCCCAGCTTCTTTCCCCAGCCCGCGACCGGCAGTAGCGCGACGTCGAGCGGCGCCAGCTCGGCCATCCCCATGAAGAGATCCGTGTCGCCCGCGAAGTAGACCGACCGCGAGCCGCGCAGGACGTAGCCGAGCGCCGGCCCGCTCGCACCGCCGGGTCGTCGCCGCCCGTCGTGGTCGGCCTCGACCGCGTCCACCTGCAGTCCGCCGATCCGGATCCTGTCGCCGGGCTCGACCTCCCTCAGATCCGCGAAGCCGCGCAGCAGCCGGGCGCCTCCGCGCGGCAGGATCACGGGCAGCTCGCGCGCGAACGAGCGCATCGAGGGCACGTCCAGGTGGTCGTAGTGCAGGTGCGAGAGCAGGACTGCGGTGGCGCCGGTGGGAACGGGAGCCGCGCGAGATCGCAGCAGATGGGCAACCCGGCGGCGCAGCACCGGGTCGGTGACGACGCGCTCGCCGTCCAGGTCGACGACGACGGTCGCGTGCCCGAGCCACGTCACCGCCCCGCTCATCGCCACATTCTGGCTGCGAAACGATGCGTCAGAGATTCCGGCGCCTCAGGACGACCGCCAGCGGGGCGACGGCCGCCAGCACCAGCCACGGGGCCAGATCGTGCCTCGCGGTCGCCGAGCCGAGGTTCGCGGTCGGTCCGGAGCCGAGCGCCTCGACGGCGGCCTGCTCCGCGCCGGCGACGTCGTCCTCCGCGTAGGCGCGGCCGTGCGTGGCGGCGAGGAACCGGCGAAGCGTCTCGCCGGTCGCCGGTGGCGGGACGTAGGTGCTCTCCGGCTGCCCGCTTGCACCGAAGACACGCTCCCCGGACCGGCCGATGCGAACGAGCACGACGGCGGTCCGCGGCCTGGCCTCGAAGCTCTTGCGGACGCCCGCTTCGTTGAACCCTGTGCTCTCCGCGTCGGTGACGATCACGAGCAGCCGCTTCTTCGCGGCCGGGCTGAAGTACCCCTCGAGCGGAAAGGGCGCGACCGCATCGAAGCTCGAGATCGTCGTGCCGCTCTGGAGACCGGGCGGCCGCTCGATGCCGAGCGACGTCTCGACCGCGGCCGCGAACGCGTCGCGGTCGATGGTCGGAAGCAGCAGCGGGAGCGGCCGGTCCGTGAACGTCCCGAGGCCGGTCGGCACGTCCGCGAGCGCGGCCCGTATGCGCAGGACGATCCGGCGTGCGCGGTCGAGGCGCACGTCGGATTCGGCGGTCGCCGACGCGTCCATCGACCTCGACGTGTCGACGGCGACGAGCGCCTCGGCGTCCAGCCGGGCGAGCCGAGGGGTCGTGCTGCTCAGCACCGGCTGCGCGGCTGCGAGTCCGAGAGTGGCGGCGATCGCGACGACGGCAACCCGGAGCGTCCATGGCGATCCGGGCGAAGGCCCGGCGAGCCTCAGTACGGCCCGGGCGCGCTCGTTCCGCCGCTCGACGGCGACGACGAGCGCCAGTGGTACGAGCCCGGCGAGGGCGACCAACCCGGCCGTCGGCGTGTCGAAGTGGATCATCAGTAGCCGTGCCCGACGGCCGAGGAGCTCGCTCCCGCGTGGGCGGAGCGCTGGAGGCGCTCGCGGCCGCGGACCGAGGACTTGTACGTGCTCTGCTGGTAGAGGAGCTCGAGATTGGTCTTCGCCTGCTCGTTGGACGGGTCGAGCCTGACCGCGTCCTGGAACTCGAAGACGCTGCGGTCGATCGGGACGTTGCCGGCGGGTGCGGTGGCCGCGTCGACCAGGGCGAGGATCCCGAGCAGGTTGGAGGCGGTGGACGCGCGGCGCCGGTCGGAGTCGCCGCGGATCTCCCGCGCGAGCGCCGTCTCCGCGCGGACGCGTGCCTGGCCGGCGTCGGTGCTCCGGGCGAGCTCCAGATCGCGTGTGTATGCCCGGCGGAAGCCCAGTGCCGCTCGGCGGTACGCGAGGTCGTCGCCGAGCCCGAGGGCCGCCCTGGCCGGCGAGAAAGGCAGCGTCTCGTCCACGGTCCACGAGACCTCCGCCCGCCGCGCCGGGTCGGCGGCGGCGACGTCGCCCGAACGGACGGCCCGCGGCCAGCGTCCGACGTCGCGCGCGAAGAGCGCGAACACGACCGCGAGCACGGCGCAGGCCCCACTCACGGTCAGCAGGATCGCCCTGTGCCTCATGCCGTACTCCGGTGCCGGCTCCAGACCAGCCGGCCGAGCAGATGCTCGTTCAGGGCGAGCAGCAGCACGACGAGCGCGATCAGCGCCACCAGGAGGGTCGGGAACGACCGTCCGCCGGCGTGGACGGCACGGACGGTCCGCAGCGTCGTCACGGAGCCACCGGAGCCGAGGGCGTCGCCGAAGAACTGGGCGTCCTGCGGCACCGGGTTGACGGCGATCATCCGGATCGGGATCGCGTCGCGCTGGTAGGCGACGAGGCTGCGGGCGAGGTCGACCTCGTCGTTCGGGGAGTCGTCCAGGTCGCTGATCAGGACGACCGAGCCATTGTCGACGTGTGCCTGCCGCAGCATCGAGTGGGCGACGTCGAGTGCCGCCGAGATCCGCGTCCCGGCCGAGAAGGTCGCCGTCCACGGGTTCGCCCCGCCGCCTGCGAAGAAGCGCAGGAACGGCCGCAGCGCGTCGGAGCGCGTGCCGACCGGCAGGGCCTCGTACGCCGTGTCGGAGAAGAGCACGAGCCCCAGCCGCCGACCCGAGTCGGCGAAGTCGCGCAGAGTCTGCTCGATCAGCTTCGAGTTGGCGTAGGAGACGCTCCAGGAGAGGTCGAGGGCGATCACCGGGCTCCGGCCCGACTCCAGGAACGCGTCCGCCCTCCGCTGGTGGCGCGTGACCATGAACGCCGCGACCAGGCCCGCGACGAGCGCGGCGGCGAGGCCTGCGCGCAGTACGACCGTCCATCGGGCGCTCCGCGTGAGCGCCGTCACGGAGGAGAGCGGGATCGACGGCCGTCGTCTCATTGGGCTCCGTCCGCGCTCTCGACCTCGGTTGCGAAGTCGCCGGTCGACCGCGGCGTCGGCGGTTCGGCCGACCACGCGAGCCGCCGGGCCGTGTCGGCCTCGGAGGGCCGCTCCACGGCCCGGAGCTCCCGGCCGAGCCAGCCGAGCGCCTTGCGGCGCTCCTCGGGACGACCGTTCGCGGTACTGGCCCGCACCGCCCGCAGCGCCTGCTCGAGCCGCGACGCCGACGGGCCTCCCGCGCCTGCCGCGCGCGGCCGCACGCCGATCCAGGCGAGGAGGACCGCGGCGACCGCGAAGAGCGCGGCCAGCCCGACCGCGACCGCGCGCAGCGTGTCCGGCGCGATCCGGTAGCTTGGCGCGGGCAGGGACGCGTCGAAGTGCATGCTCGAGACCGGCCGCCGCCGCTCGCCATCCGTTACCCGCGAGACCAGCTGGTACGAGGGCCACCGCACCTGCTGGTTGACGAGCTGGCCGTCACGCGTGCGGTACGAGACCAGCGCCGGCGGGAAGCGGCGGGCGACCCGGGCGCTCCGCGGCGCGCAGCCCGGCAGCAGGCATTCCAGGACGTAGCGGTACGTGAGCAGCTCGCCGGTGCCGTTCGTGCGCCTCAGCGTCGCACCGACCACGCGGTTGAGGCCGAAACGGGGACGCACCTCGACCGAGCCGGCGTCGATCCTGCGGGGATCGATCACGACGTCGAGGCGGGCGCCGAGCCGGTCGCCGAAGGACACGGCCGCCGGCGACACCGACGCGGACGCCGCGAAGGCTTGCGCCGGGAACGTGTCCCTGCCGCCGCCCTGCCGCCAGCCGAGCGCCAGGAAGACCACCAGCAGGACGGCGAGCACCGCGGCGTACAGAATCCAGATCCGGCTGCTCATCGCCAGGCGCCCCGCCGGTAGGCGATCCGCGCCTCGGCCCAGTCGACGAAGGCTCGGACGACGGCATCGGGGCCGGAGTCACCGACGACGACGTAGTCGAGGCCGAGGCTGCGGAACTCCCCGAGCAGGTTCGCGAGGCGGGTCTCGTTCGACTCGCGCAGCCGCCGAGCCTCCGCCGCCGAGATTCGCACCTGCCTGATCCGGCCGGTCGCGGGGTCGGCGAAGGGGACGACGAGCCCGTCCACCGCCGGGAAGCTCTGCTCCCAGACCGGATCCTGCACGACCACCGGGATCGGATCCCAGCGCACGCCGAGGGCGCGGAGCCAGGTCGTCGCGTCCGGGGGATCGAGGAAGTCCGAGCAGACGAAGACGAAGGTGCCCGCCGGCAGCGAACGGCGGCTGCGGCCCAGGTGCTCGAACGCCGCCTCCAGCCCGGCCGGGTCCGCGTCGAACGCAGCGTCGCGCGCGCGGGCGTCGATCTCGGCGAACCGCGCCCTCGGCCGGGGTGTGAACCAGCAGTCGCCGGCGGCGGTGTCGAGGTAGCCGGCCAGGCCGAGCTCCTGCGTCGACGCGGCGGCGACCGCCTGCCATACGGCTCGGAGCGCCGCCGGCTTGGAGAGCCAGGGCAGGTCGTCCGGGTACAACCCCATGGAAGGAGCCCGGTCGGCGACCACGACCGCCCGGGGTGCCTCGTCCGCGAAGTCCTCGCGGACGATGAACTCGGCCGAGCCGCGGATCGACGACACCCGCGCCGAGAGCTTCCAGTCGATCAGGCCGGGATCGTCGCCGGGGACGTACGAACGGGTGGTGGCGACGCTCGACCCGATCCCGCGCCGCGCGGCGCGCAGGCGGCCGAAGGCCGAGCCGACTGGACGCCAGCGTGGGACGAGCGGGAAGGTCAGCTCGGCGACGTCCACCGCGGACCGGCGACGTCGGCGAGATCGGGAGGCGGTGCCGCGGAGACGCAGCGCAGGTAGACCTCGTTCACGATCTCGTCCCGGGAGCGGCCGCGCGACTCGGCGATGAACGTCGGCGAGAAGACGAGCCGGTGGCCGAGGACAGGGGCGAACATCCGCTCGACGTCGTCGGGTGTCGTGAAGGCCCGCCCGTCGAGCAGCGCCCAGGCCCGCGAGGCACGTTCGAGCGCGAGGCTGCCGCGCACCGAGCCCCCGATCGACACCTCGGGTAGCTCGCGGGTGGCACGGACGAGCCTGATCGTCCAGCGGCGGACGAGCTCGTCCACGTACACGGCCGCGAGCGAAGCCTCCAGTCGGTCGAGCTCGGCGACGCTGACCACCGGCCGGAGCCGGTCGAGCGGATGGCCGTCCTGCTGGTCGAGGACGACCGCCAGCTCGTCCTCCTCGCCCGGGTAGCCGAGCCGAGCCTTCAGGAAGAAGCGGTCCAGCTGGGCCTCGGGCAGCGGAAACACGCCTTCGAACTCGATCGGGTTCTCGGTCGCCAGCACGAGGAACGGCTGCGGGAGGACGTACGTCTGTCCGTCGATCGTCACCTGGCGCTCCGCCATCGCCTCGAGCAGGGCCGACTGGGTCTTCGGCATCGCCCGGTTGATCTCGTCGACGAGCACGACGTTCGCGAACAACGGTCCGCGGCGGAACTCGAAGTCCTGGCGCTTCTGGTCGTAGATGTTCACTCCCGTCACGTCGGAGGGCTGGAGGTCGGGCGTGCACTGGATGCGTGCGAAGGCGGTGTCCTCGACGCTGCGCGCGATCGCGCGGGCGAGCACCGTCTTCCCGGTACCGGGGACGTCCTCGAACAGGACGTGCCCGTGGCAGGCGAGGGCGGCCAGCACCAGCTTGATCTCGCCGTGCTTGCCGCGCAGCACGCGCTCGACGTTCCCGAGCATGCGCCCGGCGATCTCGACCGCGCCCGCGAGCAGCTCCTCGCCCACGGCCTGCGGT
Organism: uncultured Actinomycetes bacterium; assembly: GCA_963841405.1. Classification (GTDB taxonomy): domain Bacteria; phylum Actinomycetota; class Thermoleophilia; order Gaiellales; family Gaiellaceae; genus DATBLE01. The sequence continues at coordinate 629,042 of CAWJCM010000007.1, forward strand.
TCGAGCTCCGTGCTCACGACGGAATTATGGCCACGGCACGACCTCGCCTCGGGGACAGGCCCTTACCTGTCCCCGAGACGTCGGATCGGCCGCGGAGTTAGTCGTGCGGGAGCAAGCGGCCCAGGTGACGCGGACGCGCTGGACGGCCAGCGTCCAGTCGTCGTACCGGAACCTGGTCACCGGGTCGGTCGTGGCGGACTCGACCCTGACTGTGTGCGCGATCTCGTTGTTGTCGACCGTGATCCGCATCAGGCAGCGCGCACCAGGGCTGCCGCCGTAGCAGGCGGGCGTTTGGCTGGTACAGCTTGGCGCTCGCCGCGGCCGTTTTCTAGTCGTTCGGACCCCGACGGCCGAAGCTGCCGCGCGGATCCTGGCCCGGGAGGTAAGGACGCTGTTCGAGCCGGGAACGACGTTCGTAAGCGAGAATTCCACGGCTAGTCTCGGTTGGTGCGAGCCCGCCGCTTCATCCTGGTCGCGACCGTCGCCGGCTCATCGATCGCGTTCGTCGACGCCACCGTCCTCAACCTGGCGCTGCCCGCGATCGAGAAGGACTTCGACACCGGTCTCGCCGGGGAGCAGTGGATCGTCCTCTCGTACTCCTTGATGCTGGCTGCCCTGTACCTGCCGGGCGGGGCGCTCGGCGACCGCTACGGGCGGCGGCTGGTCTTCCTCGCCGGGGTGATCGGCTTCGCGGTCGCCTCCGTGATCTGCGGCGCCGCTCCGAACGAGGGCGTGCTGATCGCGGGGCGCGTGCTCCAGGGCGCCGCCGGCGGGCTGCTGACGCCGACCAGCCTCGGTCTCCTGCGGGCAACCTTCGGGCAGGACAGCGGCTGGGCGATCGGCCTCTGGTCGTCCGGCACGACCCTCGCCACCCTTGCCGGGCCGCCCGTCGGCGGGGCGTTGATCGACTGGGTCTCGTGGCGGTGGATCTTCTTCCTCAACCTCCCGATCGCCGCGGTCGCGGTGGTCTTCGTGCTCGCGGCCGGAGACCTCGACGAGGAGCGGAATACGGAGGGTCGCCTCGATCTGGCCGGCTCGGCGGTGGCGGCCGCCGCCTTCGGCGCACTGGCGTACGGGCTCGTCGAGGCAGGCCCGCGCGGGTTCGGCGACCCGCGCGTGCTGCTCGCGCTCGCCGTCGGGTTCGCTCTCCTGGCCGCGTTCGTGGTGGTCGAGCGCCGCGTCGCGAACCCGCTCGTCCCCACCGAGTTGCTGCATCGGCGTGTCTTCGTCGCCGGGAACATCGAAACGGTGCTGGTCTACGGCGCTCTGTACGCCTCCGGGTTCCTGATCAACCTCTATCTCCAGGCGATCGGCTTCTCGTCGTTTGCCGTCGGCCTGCTCAGCCTGCCGACGAGCATCGTCCTGTTCCTCGGGGCTGCGTGGGGCGGCCGGCTCGCCGACCGGCGCGGGCCGCGGCTACCTCTGACCGTCGGGCCACTCGTCCTCGCGGTCGGCCTCCTGCTCTACTTCCTCATCCGCCCCGGGTCGAGCTGGGCGACGGTGATCCCCGGCGCGCTGATCTTCGGCGTCGGCCTCTGCGGGATCGTCGCACCGATCACGGCGGTCGTGATGGAGGCCGCGCCGCACCGCCACTCCGGGCTGGCCGCCGGAGTGAGCATCACCGTGTCGCGCCTCGGCGGCCTGTTCGCGATCGCAATCGCCGGCCTGGTCGTCGCCTCGGTCTTCCACCGTCACGACGCCGCCCAGGGAAAGGTTCCGCTCGCCCGCGACGAGCCGGCCGAGGTCCGGGTCGCAGCAGAGGCCGCGTTCCGGGCCGGGATCCTGCTCTGTGTCGGCCTCTCGCTGGCGGGGGCGGCCGTGGCGTTCGTGGGGCTCCCCGGGCGCGAGCCGAGAGCGCGCGAGGCCGGTAGGCGCTCTCCCACTTGAAACCGGGAGCGCTTCACTCGATACTGACCGGGCTCGTGGGGAAAGCGAGCGTCCAACAACGAGGAGGTTGGAGTGACGAAGCGTCTTCTGGCAGCGTTCGCGATCGCCGTCGTCGGAACGCTGGTGCTTGCCACCGTCGGTTCCGGCGGGACGAGCAAGAAGCAGGCAACTCCGCTACCCGCCTCGTCGTGCGCTCCGATCGTCTACAAGGGCTCCGGAAGTCCGAAGTACCTGATCGCGTCCGACCTCCCGCTCCAGGGCTCTGGCCGGACTCAGACGATCGAGATGACGAAGGCGATTCAGTTCATCCTGGCCGGCGCGGGTTGGAAGGCCGGCGCCTACACGATCGGTTACCAGTCGTGCGACGACGCGACGGCCCAGGCGGGCAAGTGGGACTCGGCGAAGTGCTCGACCAATGCGAACGCGATTGCCCGTGACAAGGACGTGATCGGCGAGATCGGCACGTTCAACTCCGGTTGCGCGACGATCGAAATCCCGATCCTCAACCGGGCGCCCAATGGCCCGGTGGCGATGATCAGCCCGGCCAACACGCAGGTCGGCCTGACGTCGAGCGGCCCCGGTACGGCTCCCGGCGAGCCGAACAAGTACTACCCGACGGGCAAGCGAAACTACGCCCGGGTCGTCGCCCACGACGCCTATCAGGGCGCCGCGGACGCGGTGCTCGCGCAGCGCCTGAAGGTGACGAAGCTCTACATCCTCAACGACAAGGAGTCGTACGGGCTCGGTGTCGCGACGAACATGCGGAATGCGGCGCAGAAGCTCAAGATCAAGGTCGTCGGGTTCGAGGCGTTCGACGCGAAGGCGTCGAGCTACCAGGCGCTCGCCACGAAGATCAAGGGCAAGGGGGCGAACGGCGTCTTCGTCGGCGGTTTGATCTGCGAGAACGGCGGGAAGCTGCTCAAGGATCTGCGGTCCGCGCTCGGCGCCGGGGTCAAGCTGATCCTGCCGGACGGCTTCACTCCGATCTCGGCCGTGGCCCAGGGCGCGGGCGCGGCGGCCAACGGCGCGTACGTCAGCGTCGCCGGCCTGCCGAACTCGAAGCTGAAGGGCACGGGCAAGGCCTTCCTGGCCGCGTTTGCCAAGGCGAACAAGGGCAAGCAGCCGGATCCGTACTCGGTGTACGCTGCTCAGGCGGCCGTGGCGATGCTGTCCGCAATCGCCCACTCGAACGGCACGCGGGCGAACGTCGCCGCTCAGTTGTTCAAGGTCAACCTGAAGAACAGCATCCTCGGCAACGTCTCCTTCAACGCCCAGGGCGACGTGAAGGGAGGCCCGGTTGCGATCTACCGGATCAAAGGTGGCAAGAGCACCGACTACACGGTGATCTCGCCTCCTGCATCGCTGGTCAAGGCCAGCTAGGCATCACCAGGCGATCGATCCCCGGAGGGGGAGGGCACAGGCCCTCCCCCTCTTGTTTCTGCAGATGGGTATGGCTGCGCAGGCGGTAGGAATTCACTAGTCTCGGTTTCTCCGTGCGTAGGGGTTCGATTCTCCAGCTGGTCGGGCTGGGCATCCTGTTCGGCGGTGCGGCGACGCTGGTCGCGGTCCTGATCCCCTGGCTGCCGCCGGTCGCCTCGAAGCAGCGGGACCGGATCGACTTCGTCTTCTGGTTCACGACCGGGATCGCGATCGCCGTCTTCGCGCTCGTCGCTGCGGTGATCGCGTACTCGCTGATCAAGTTCCGCGTCCATCCCGACGACGACTCCGACGGCCCGCCGATCCACGGCCACACGGGAGTCGAGATCGTCTGGACCGCCGTGCCCGCGATCCTGGTCACGGCGATCTCGATCGTCTCCAGCATCGTCCTCGTCCAGAACGACGATGCCGGCAAGAACCACATGAACGTGAACGTGACAGCGCGCCAGTTCGCCTGGTCGTTCTCGTACCCGGGGCAGGGTGAGCTGACCTCGGCGCAGCTCCGGCTCCCGCTCGGCCGGCCCGTGCTGCTCCACCTGCGCGCCCTCGACGTCATCCACTCGTTCTGGGTCCCGGAGTTCGGCCAGAAGCAGGACGCCGTCCCGGGGCATGACACGAGCCTCGTGATCACGCCGACCAAGCTCGGCACCTACCCCGTGATCTGCACCGAGCTCTGCGGGTTCGGCCATGCGCTGATGCGGACGTCCGCAATCGTGATGAAGCCCGCCGCGTTCCAGGCCTGGGTGCACGAGCAGGAGAACGCGGCCAAGGGGCCCCCGGGCCGCGCCGGGCAGGCGGTCTTCGCGAGCAACGGCTGTGCCGGCTGCCACACGCTGAAAGCGGCAAACGCCACGGGCACGGCCGGCCCCGACCTCGATAAGCTGCCCGCGTACGCGAAGCAGGCGGGCAAGCCGCTCGAGGACTTCGTCAGAGAGTCGATCGTCGATCCGAACGCCTACGTCCAGCCGGGCTTTCCGAAGAACCTGATGCCTTCCTTCTCGACGCTGCCGAAGGACCAGCTGGGCGCGGTCGTCACCTATCTGGTCGACTCGACCAGGGGAGGAGGCCAGTGACCACCGCTGTCGCCGGGCACCACCTCCCCGTCGACGCGCCCAGGTCGCCGAAGACGGCCCGCGACTACTTCCTGAAGGCCGGCTGGATCCGCGCCGCCTGGATGACCTGCCTGTTCTGGGGGATCGGGCTGGGCCTCGTCGTGATCTTCCGCGCGTGGGCCGGGTGGCAGCCGCTCTTCGACTGGCCGGTGATCACCGTGGTCGCCACGCTGACGGCGGCGCCGATCGGCTTCCTCGCCGGGCTCGGCGCGTTCGACTACTGGGCGCGCTACGCGATCGGAGCGCCGACCGTCCCGGAGGACCACTCGACGCACGGCGGGCGCACCTGGCACGACTACTTCCGCCCGAACACCGACCACAAGGTGATCGGCATCCAATACTTGGTCACGACGATCTTCTTCTTCGTCGCGGGCGGGATGATGGCGATGCTCTTCCGGGCCGAGCTCGCGCGGCCGGGGATGCAGTTCGTCGACAACCAGACCTTCAACGGCCTGGTCTCGGTGCACGCGGCACTGATGATCTTCCTGTTCGTGATTCCGGCCTTCGCCGGGCTCGGCAACTACGTGATCCCGCTGATGATCGGCGCGCCGGACATGGCGTTCCCGCGCCTGAACGCGCTGTCCTACTGGCTGCTGCCGATCGCCGGCTTCATGATGCTGCTCAGCTTCCTCGTCCCCGGTGGCGCCTTCGCCACGGGCTGGACCGGCTACGCGCCGCTCGCGACCGACCAGCCGCTGGGGCAGGTGTTCTTCAACATGGGCGTCCAGTGGGCAGGTGCGTCGTCGATCATGACCGCGCTCAACTTCCTGGTCACGATCATCACGATGCGGGCGCCGGGGATGACCTTCTGGCGGATGCCGCTGCTGGTGTGGGCCAACTTCACGACCTCGCTGCTGGTCGTGATCGCGACGCCGTTCATCGCCGGCTCGCAGTTCTTCGTGATGTTCGACCGGATCATGCACACCAACTTCTTCGACGCGGCCGAGGGCGGCTATGTGCTCGGGTACCAGCACATCTTCTGGTTCTACTCGCACCCGGCCGTCTACATCATGATGCTGCCCGGCTTCGGGATAGCCTCGGAGGTCATATCGACCATGGCCCGGAAGCCGATCTTCGGCTACCGGCTGATGGCGCTCTCGCTGATGGCCATCCTCGTGCTCGGCTTCTCGGTCTGGGCGCACCACATGTTCGTCGCCGGAGTCGCCCCCTGGCTGCGGATCCCGATGATGGTCACGTCGATGATCATCGCGGTACCGACGGGGATCAAGGTGTTCTCCTGGCTGGCGACGACCTGGGAGGGGCGGATCCACCTGAACACGCCGATGCTGTTCGCACTCGGCTTCGTGTCGATGTTCGTGATCGGCGGCCTCTCCGGGATCTACCTCGCGGCCGTGCCGATCGACATCCACGTCTCCGACACGTACTTCGTGGTCGCCCACATCCACTACGTGCTGTTCGGCGGCTCCCTGTTCACGATCTTCGCCGGCATCTACTACTGGTTCCCGAAGATGACCGGCCGCATGTTCGACGAGCGGCTCGGGAAGCTCCACTTCTGGATGACGTTCATCGGTTTCAACGTCACGTTCTTCCCGATGCACTGGCTCGGGACGCAGGGGATGCCGCGCCGCGTGTCCGACTACGACCCGCGCTTCGGCAACTGGAACATGCTGATCTCGATCGCCTCGTTCTGCCTCGGCGCGTCGATCATCGTGTTCCTCTACAACATGATCGTCAGCTGGGCGCGCGGCCCCGAGGCCGGCCCGAACCCGTGGCGGTCGCGGACGCTCGAGTGGCAGGTCTCGTCCCCGCCGCCGTACTTCAACTTCGACGAGCTGCCGCAGGTGGTCGGCAGCCCGTACGAGTACGGCGTCCCCGACGCGCGGCACGCGGTCTTCAACGGCGACCGGACGACGCAGCTCGAAGAGGTGCACTCGTGAGCCACCTGCTCGTGATCGCGAACGAGACGGTCGCCGGCAAGGAGCTGACCGAGGCGGTCCGGCGGCACACGGAGGCCGGTCTGCAGGTGACGGTCGTCTGCCCGGTGAACGCGCCGCGCGAGGGGTACGTCGTCTACCAGGACACGCGGCGCGCGGCTGCGCGACGCCGACTGGACAGGGCGCTCGCCGACCTGCGTGAGGCGGGAATCGTGGCCGACGGCTTCGTCGTCGACGCCGACCCGGTCGACGCCGTGCGCGACGCCCTCGCCCAGCTCGAGCCGCCGGTCACCGAGATCGTCGTCTCCACACATCCCGAGCAGAAGTCCGGGTGGCTGCGGCGCGATGTCCTCGAGGAGATCAGCAAGGCGGCGGGCGCCGTTCCGGTCGAGCACGTCGTCGTCGACCTCTCACGGCAGGGCGGAGGGGCGAACGTGCTCGTGATCGCCAACGAGACGGTGCTCGGCGAGACGCTCCTACGGACGATCAAGGATCGCGCTGCGGAGGAGCCGCCGGCGAGCTTCATGCTCGTCTGTCCGCAGAGCGATCCGGCGCGGCACGACCACCCCGAGGCGGAGCGCCGCCTGCGGCGTGCTCTGGCCGCCCTGCGCGGCGCGGGCATCGACGCGCACGGACAGATCGCGCACCCCGACCCCTACACGGCCGCGATGCAAGCAGTGCACGACGAGCGCGTCGACGAGATCGTCGTCTCGACGTTCCCGGGTGAGGCCCGCTCGAGCTGGCTGCGCAAGGACGTGGTCACGCGGCTGCGCGACGCCACCGGCCTGCCGGTCGAGCACGTCGAGGTCGAGCCGGAACCTGCGGCGGTCGCCAGGTGAGCGCACACGCCGAGGCGCACGACCTCGGTCACGACCACCACGGCCCGCCGGCCGCCAACCAGAGCTCGAACGTCGACTCGCGCGTCCTCGGGATGCTCATGTTCATCGCGTCCGAGGTCATGCTCTTCGGCTCGTTCTTCACGGCCTACTTCTTCGTCCGGGTCGTCAACAACCCGCCGCACTGGCCGCCGGTCGGCTTCCACCTGCCGGTCTTCGTCGCCGGGGTGAACACGGCGATCCTCGTCACGTCCAGCTTCACGGTGCACTGGGCCCTGACCTCGATCAAGCGCGGCGAGCGGGCAGGGCTGAGGGCCGGGCTCGTCCTCACCTTTCTGATGGGCTTCACCTTCCTCGCGACGCAGATCACCGAGTACGCGCGGATCGGGTTCGCGCCCCGCGACAACGCGTTCACGACCATCTTCTTCTGCCTCACGGGACTGCACGGCGCACACGTGTTCGTCGGTCTCAGCATCCTGCTGGTGACGATCATCCGCGCCTTCCGCGGGCACTACTCCCCCGAGCATCACCACGGCGTCGAGCTGGCCGGGATCTACTGGCACTTCGTCGACGTAATGTGGATCGTCGTCTACTTCACGGTCTACATCATCTAGCAGGTACCCAGCAGGCGACAGCCGCCCGGAAAGGAGGCGCGGATGAAGAACCCGTTCCGAAGCGAAGCCGACGCCTTCCGGCTCGTGATCGGGGCGGTCGTCTACTTCGGTGCGATCGCGATCGCGGCCGTTGCCGGGGGGCGCTGGTGGGGGCTGGGCGTCTTCGTGGTGCTGTCTGCTGCGGTGGCGGTGTGGATTCTCCGGCGCGAGGGGCGCGCGCGGCCGGCGGTCGCGCCCCGCCCGCGCGGCGGCGACGAGGACCGCATCCTGGTGGTTGCGAACGAGACGGTCGCCGGGGAGGCACTCCGTGAGGCGGTGCGGGAGGCGGCGACGGGCGGCCGCGCGAGTGTGCTCGTCGTCTGTCCGGCCCTGAACAGCAAGCTCAGGCACTGGACGTCGGACGAGGACCAGGCGCGGGCGGCGGCCGAGGAGCGTCTCGGGCGCAGCATCGCCGAGCTCGAGAAGCTGGGCATCCCGGCCCGGGGAGAGGTGGGGGACGCCGACCCGGTGCAGGCGATCGAGGATGCGCTCAGGACCTTCGGGCCCGACCTGATCGTCATCTCCACCCACCCACCCGGCCGCTCGAACTGGCTCGAGCACGGCGTCGTCACCTCGGCGCGCGAGCGCTTCGCGGTGCCGATCACGCACGTGGTCGTCGACCTCGAGGCCGAGGCGGTGCTCGACTGAGGCCTAGTCGCGCGCGCGGCGCGTTGCCGGGGCTTCGAGCCGCACGGCCATCAGCACGTAGAAGACGAGGTAGGCGGCCGCGAGCAGGCACGTCACCGCCAGGCTGATGCCCACGGCCCTGGTCAGCGAAGCGGGATCGCCGAGGTGGGCGTGCAGCTGCGCGAGCCGTGCTCCCGGCTGCGTGAGCAGATCCCAGCTGTTCCAGCGCTTCACCCGTCCCAGGTAGACGCCGACACCGACGAGCCCGAGGACAGAGAGGACTCCGATCCAGCTCGCCACGGCGCCGAGCCGGTGCCGCGCGACCGCGTGCACCAGGTACAGCGAGACGAAGCCCAGCAGCATCCCCGTCCACGCGAAGGCCGAGACCTCCACGCCGTCCAGCCAGAGCGGCGCGGGCGAGCGCGCGGAGAGGTGGACGAAGTCGGTGACGATGTAGGGCGCATTCGGCAGGAACAGGAGCCAGAGCACGAGCGCCGGTGCAAGCACCAGCAGCGAGCGGCCGCGGCGGTAGCGGTCGTAGACGACCAGCGCGAGCACCAGCGGGATCCAGGCGAGGATCAGGTTCCAGATCAGGAACCGGAAGTCGTACGCGCCGTAGCGGTGCTCCCGCACGAGCTCGAGCCCGAGGCACAGCGCCGAGGCGACCCCGAGCCCGGCGAGGACGACGAGCCGCTCGTTCGGCGAGCGGCGGGTGCGCAGGTCCATGTGTCCAGGGTAGACGGGGTCGCTCGCCAGCGGCAAGCGCCACCGGTCTCCATCAGCGCCACGTCGTCCCCCTGCCCAGGGTCTGACCCCGAAGGGTCCGACCCCGCGGGCTGACCGCGCTGCGTTCCAGCGCGGTACTGCTACTGCCCGGCGACGGTCGAGACGTACGCGGCGACGGCGGCGATCTGCTGCGGCGTCAGCTGGCCCTTGAACGACGGCATCACGCTCTTGCCGTTCGTCACACGGTCGACGACGAGGGACTTCGGCGGCTTGGCGTCGTCGAGGTTCGGGCCGAGGGTTCCGGTCGAGCCGGCGTCCTTCAGCGTGTGGCAGCTGGTGCAGCCGGCGGTCTCGAATACCTGCTTGCCCTGCGCGACCAGCGCCGACCCGCCCCCGCCCCCGGTGGTTGTCTGTGCAGTCGTCGTCGGCGGGGTGGTGGTCGCCTGGGTGGTCGTCGCCGGCAGGGGCGCGGTCGTCGTCGCCCCGCCGGTGGAGGTGCCGCCGCCCGGAGGCAGCCCTGCGACCGAGGCGACGTACGCCGCGACGTCGTCCGCGTCGTCTCCGCTCACGAGCTTCGCCGGCATGCCGGTCACCTTGTTCACGACGCCGTTCTTGCCGACATCCACGCCGGACGGGTTCGTCACAGGGAAGAGGATCTGGTCGTGGACGACGTTGCGGATGGTCGACTCGGCGAAACCCTGCTGCCGAGGGCCGGAGAACGCGTCGTCGAGATTCGGGCCGATCTTCCCCTGCGTTCCGGCGTCGGCAAGCGTGTGGCAGGAGCCGCACTTCTCGACGAACAGCTGCTTGCCGTGCTCCTTGTCGGCGGCTCCGGTCTGCAGGCCCCCGGTCCCGCAGCCGGCGGTGAGGATCGCGGCAGACGCGAGCGTGGCCCACAGGAGGGCGCGGCGGCGCGTCGGACCCCGGTTGAATTCGAAGTTCACGTCGTCCCCTCGAGCTCGCGGTAGGAGAGAAGCGGTCCCTCTCGCTGCGCGAGGAGTCTAACCCTGCGTCGTTGCGGAGGAGCCGGCGAGCTGCTTCTCGAGCGTCTTGATCCTGGCCCGCGCCTGGGGCACGGACGCGTCGTCCGGCGCAAGCTTGATGAAGCGCTTGTACGCGGCGATTGCCGTGGTCGCGTCGCCGGCGGTCTCGGCGGCCTGTGCGAGCTGGAGCTGCACGGTGGGCTCGGCCGGCTGCAGCCGGCCGAGCTTCTTGAAAGCGCCGACCAGCTGCGTCGCGGTCTGCTGAAGCGCGACGAGCGCGTTCTGGTACGCGGTGGTGGCGGACGTGTCGGCGGTCTCGGCGATCGGGTCAGAGAGGCTCCCGAGCGCCCGGCCGAGCGGGGAGCTCGACGGCGGCCCATAGGTGGAGGGCTGGTACTGCTGGGCCGCGAGCTGGAGGTTCTGCGCGTCGGCTCCCTGGGTCTGGAGCTGCTGTCCGAGGTCCTGCGCGTACAGATTCAGGGCGTCGGCGTCCCTGGGCCGCAGCCGGGTGTACTGCTGCCACGCCGGCGCCGCCGACGCGTAGTCGGCCTTGGCGTCGTAGGCGGTCGCCAGGTCCTTCCAGGCCTGGGCGTCCTTCGGGTTCTTCGCCGTGGCATCCAGCGCCTTGCTGATCGACGGGCCGCTGCTGCCGCCGCCCGTGACGCCGTTGAAGAGGTCGCCGAGGCCGAGCCCGGACGAGCCGACGCCGAGGAAGACGAAGCTGCCGGCGAACACCACGATCAGGAGCACGAACACCCACTTGGCATGCGTGCGCAGCCTGTTGAAGAACAGCGTGTCCTCGTAGCGCTGCCCGCTCGAGTCCTTGTGCTTGCGGCCCGTGTCGTGACGACGCGCAGGGGGCCGGCGTTTTGCCGCGGCACGTGCCATCTCGGAGAGAACAGCCTAGCGCCGTTCGCCGCCGATCGGCTTCCAGTCGTGCGCCGAGCCGATTCGCTCGAGTCGACCCCTCGTCTCGTCGTCGCAGAGCACGCCCGACACAGCGGCCTCATAGAGCGCCTTCGGATCGAGTCCCAGCTGCTCGGCCGCCTCGTACTCACGGGTCAGGTCGGTGTCGAACATCGCCGGGTCGTCGGTCGAGACCGAGCAGCGCACGCCGGCGCGCACGAGCTCCGGGAGCGGGTGCTCCGCCAGTGATGCGACCGCGCCGGTACGGACGTTCGAGATCGGAGTGATGTCCAGGACGAGCCCGCGCTCGGCGAGCTCTTCGACGAGAGCGGGCTCCTCGATCGCGCGGAACCCGTGCCGGATGCGGTCCGGCACGAGCTCGTCGAGCGCGGTTCGCACGGACTCGGGACCGACCACCTCGCCGGCGTGCGGGACCGAGCCCAGGCCCGCCTCGCGGGCGGCCCGGAAGGCGGGCGCGAACGGCGCGTTCGGGTACGAGGCCTCTTCGCCGCCAAGCCCGACTGCCACGACTCCGCGGTCGCGGTACCGGGCGGCGACCTCGACCAGCCGGCGGGCATCCTCGAGCGGGGCGCTGCGGGTGATGTCCGGGTTCAGCCGCACCTCGACGCCGTGCTCCTCGCGTGCGAGCTGGGCGCCGCTGCAGTAGCCCTCGAAGATCTCGTCCCAGGAGACCCCGCGCCACGTGCGCTCGATCGGCGAAAAGATGGCCTCCAGATAGACAGCACCATGACGCCTTGCCTCTGCAGCGTAGTCGACCACCACCTGGCGAAAGTCCTCCTCGGTCCGCAGGCAGTTGGTGGTCAGGATCCAGACCTCGATGAAGTGGTCGAAGTCGCGGAAGCGATAGAGCTCGCGCAGACCCTCGACCGTGTCGGCCGGCAGCGTCTCGCCGTTCCTTTTCGCGATCGCGAGCAAGGTCTCGGGCTCGATGGTCGCCTCGAGGTGGACGTGCAGCTCGATCTTGGGATAGGGGGTCCTCGAGCCTGTGTTCATCTGACCTCCGCGCGCGGAGGCGAGACCGCGATCTCGCCGGAGCGCTCGAACCGTAGGCCAGTCGGTTTGGCGAAGGAGGGGGCTCGTGGGGGAACCATGGGTTCCCCCACGTTTGGATACGGGGTGGCCTCGTCCGACACCGGCCGCGATGGTAGAGGACGGGCTGCCTAGACTCGACGGATGGGTCCTGCGCTCGCGGTCCGCGGCCTCGGGAAGCGCTACGGGCACGCCCGTGCCCTGGACGGGGTCGACCTCGAGGTGGCCGAGGGTGAGCTCGTCGGCCTGCTCGGCCCGAACGGCGCCGGGAAGTCGACCCTGGTCAAGATCGCCTGCGGGCTCGTCCGTCCGACGGAGGGAACCGCGGAGATCTGCGGCGCGCCCGCGGGATCGGCGGCGTCGCGGCGCGCGCTCGGCTACCTCGCCGAGCTGTTCCGCTTCCCGGGCTGGGTGAGCGCCGAGGAGCTGCTCGTCCTCCACCAGCGGCTGGCCGGCTCCGGCGGTGGTGCAGCGGAGCGCGACGAGCTGCTCGCGCTGGTGGATCTCACCGAGGCGCGCGCCCGGCGCGTCGAGCAGATGTCGAAGGGCATGCAGCAGCGCCTGGGTATCGCCCAGGCGCTGATCGGAGCTCCGCCGGTGCTCCTGCTCGACGAGCCGACCAGCGCCCTCGACCCGGCGGGTCGGCGCATGGTCAGGGTGCTGCTCGAGGAGCTGCGCGCCCGCGGCCACGCCGTGCTGCTCAACTCGCACCTGCTCAGCGAGATCGAGCTTGTCTGCGACCGCGTCGCGATCATCTCGCGCGGGCGGCTCGTCGCCGAGGGCGCTCCCTCGGATCTGTCCCGCGCGCGCGGCGTCGAGGTGGAGACGGCGTCGGGCGTCCGCCTGTTCGAAGGTGCCACGCGCGACGACGCACCTGCCATCGTCGCCAGGCTCGTCGCCGACGGCGAAGAGATCTACGGCGTCCGCGTGCTCGCGACCACGCTCGAGGACGTCTACCTCGAGGCAGTGGAGTGAGAGACGTGGCCGTGATCGCCGGCTACGCGCTGCGAGAGAGCATGCGACGAAAGGTCTTCCTGATCGTGCTCCTGCTCTCGGCGGCCTTCCTCGCCCTGTACGGGATCGGCGTCTGGCGGGCCTTCCGGGACACGACCGGGTTCGTCCCCCCGGACCAGCTCGGACTCGACCCGACCGTGGTCACGGGGGCGACGGTCCTCGGGCTCGCGATGTTCGCGACGCTGTTCCTCGGAACCGTGCTGGCGATCTTCCTGACGCTCGGAGTCGTGCGCGGCGACGCCGAGCGCGGACTGCTCCAGCCGCTCGTCGTGCGCCCGGTCGGCCGCAGCACGCTCCTGGTCGCGCGCTTCCTGGCCGCGGCCGGAGTCTGCGCGCTGTACGTCGCCGTCCTCTTCGCGATCGAGACGCTGACCACCGGCCTGGTCGGGGGCTGGTGGCCGGACAACGTCGTCCCCGCCGGCGCCGAGCTCGCCTTCGCGGTGGTGATCGTGGTCGCACTCTCGCTGCTCGGCTCGATCTTCCTGACCGCGACCGCCAACGGCATCGCCGTGTTCATGATCTTCGGCGGCGGCCTCGTCGCCGGCCTGCTCGCTCAGATCGGCCGCGCGATCGGCTCGGACACCCTGCGCTCGATCGGCCGGTGGACCTCCTACGTGTTGCCGTTCGAGGCGCTCTACCAGGATGCTCTGCACGTGATCACCTCGGGCACGACCGGCTTCGAGCGCTTCGCGCTCGAGCTGGGGCCGTTCGGCGGCTCGTCCGGCGGCGGCGCCGGGGTGATTCTCTGGGCGGCCGCCTACCTCGTGCTCGTCGGCGCCGCCGGCCTGGCCGCGTTCTCGCGGCGCGACCTGCCCTAGCTCAGAAGTCGGTCGCCTCCACGGGCGCCTCGCGCGCGGCTCGCCAGCGCGGCTCGAAGAAGGTGGCCAGGCCGATCGAGAGCACGTACAGCACGACGAGCGGGATGACCGACAGAATCGTCGTCACGGGATCGACGCCGGGGAGGATCACCCCGATCACGACCATGACGAACACGCCGATGCGCCAGGTGCGGCGCAGCATCGCCGCGGTGATGATGCGCAGCCGGACGAGGCCGAGCACGAAGACCGGCACCTCGAAGGCGAGCGCGACGCCGATCAGCACGAAGCTGACGAACCGGTAGTAGTCCTTGGCCCGCAGCAGGATGTGGAAGTGCGACGAGTCGTAGTTCGTCAGGAAGTGGATGGCCGGGGGCAGGACGACCCAGTAGCCGAAGGCGAGACCGCCGAGCCCGAGAATGGCGGCGAAGGCGACCAGCATCGCCATCGAGCGCTGGTAGTGCTCCGCGAAGGCCGGGGCGAGGAAAGCCCAGATCTGCCAGAAGACGATCGGCAGCGCGATGATCAGCGCCGCCCAGAGGCTGACCCAGATCGAGGTCGAGAAGGGCTCGATCGGGCTGAAGGTGGCCGGCTTCTTGAGGTCGTCGGGCAGCGGCCGGTTCAGCCAGTCGAGGATGTGGCCATGGAAGACATAGGTGACGATGAAGGCGACCAGGATCGCCGCGAGGCAGATGAACAGCCTGGTCCGAAGCTCGCCCAGGTGCTCGACGAGGGTCGCCTCCTCGCCGTGGCGAAGCCGGCGCGGATAGAGCCTCATGGCCTAGTTGGCGGGCGGCTTGCTGTCGTCTGCGGAAGGCGGCTGGATCTCGGGCTTGTCGTCCTTGCCGCTGATCGAGTCCTTGAACTCGCGCATCCCCCTGCCGAGGGAGCGGCCCATCTCCGGAAGCCGCTTCGGGCCGAACACGAGCAGCGCGACGATGAGGATGACGACGAGACCCGTGATACCGATCTCCGGCATGTATCTAGCCTAGCGCGTTTGCCGCTTCGTCGGACGGAATTCCGGCTCGGCTAGACTCAGAGGGATGGCACTGCTGGAGATCAGGAACCTGCACGTCTCCCACCAGGAGACCGGCAGAGAGATTGTCAAGGGCGTCGACCTCGCGGTCGACCTCGACCAGGTGCACGCCGTCATGGGCCCGAACGGCTCCGGGAAGTCGACGCTCGCGTACGCGTTGATGGGCCACCCGGCGTACGAGATCACCGAGGGCGAGATCCTCTTCGAGGGCGAGAACCTGGTCGAGCTCGGGGCGGACGAGCGCGCGCAGCGCGGCCTCTTCCTTGCGTTCCAGTACCCGCACGCCGTGCCGGGCGTGACCGTGACCAACTTCCTTCGCTCCTCGATCAACGCGATCCGCAGGGCGCGCGCCGGCCAGGACGATCCGATCCCGATCCCCGAGTTCCGCAGGGAGCTGCTCGCGCGGATGGAGGAGCTGAACGTCACGCGTGAGCTCGCGCAGCGCTACATCAACGACGGCTTCTCGGGCGGCGAGCGCAAGAAGATGGAGATGCTGCAGCTCTCGATGATCAAGCCGCGTCTCGCAGTGCTCGACGAGACCGACACCGGCCTCGACATCGACGCGCTCAAGGTGGTCGGCAACGGCGTCAATCGGTTGGTCGGGCCTGAGATGGGCGCGCTCGTGATCACCCACTTCCCGCGCGTGCTCAACTACATCAAGCCGAACTACGTGCACGTCTTCGCCGACGGCCGGATCGTCGCCGAGGGCGGCCCCGAGCTCGCCCAGCAGCTCGAGGCGGAGGGCTACAAGGCCTTCATCCCCGACCTGGAAGGCGCACCCGCATGAGCGAGAAGACCGAGACCCAGGTCGTCGCCGAGATCGGCGCCGACTACAAGTACGGCTTTCACGACGAGGAGAACTACTTCTTCAAGTCCGGTCGCGGGCTCTCGAAAGAGGTCGTCGAGGCGATCTCCGCGCACAAGGACGAGCCCGAGTGGATGCGCAAGTTCCGCCTGAAGGCGCTCGACTACTTCGAGGCTCGCCCGCTGCCGCGCTGGGGCGGGGACATGTCGGGCATCGACTTCGACAACATCTACTACTACATCCGCCCGACCGAGAAGCAGGCCTCATCCTGGGAGGACCTGCCGCCGGACATCAAGAACACCTGGGACCGGCTCGGCATCCCCGAGGCAGAGCGCAAGTTCCTGGCCGGCGTGGGCGCCCAGTACGAGAGCGAGGTCGTCTACCACAAGCTGCAGGAGGATCTCGAGAAGAAGGGCGTGCTCTTTCTCGACATGGACTCGGGCCTGCGCGAGCACGAGGAGCTCGTCAAGCAGTACTTCGGCAAGACGATCCCGCCGAACGACAACAAGTTCGCCGCGCTGAACTCGGCGGTCTGGTCGGGCGGGTCGTTCATCTACGTGCCGCCGGGCGTGTCGATCGAGATGCCGCTCCAGGCCTACTTCCGAATCAACGCCGAGAACATGGGCCAGTTCGAGCGCACGCTGATCATCGTCGACGAGGGCGCGTACGTGCACTACGTCGAGGGCTGCACGGCGCCGATCTACTCGTCGGACTCGCTGCACTCGGCGGTGGTCGAGATCATCGTCAAGCCGGGCGGACGCTGCCGGTACACGACGATCCAGAACTGGTCGACGAACGTCTACAACCTCGTCACCAAGCGCGCGGTCGCGTACGAGAACGCGACGATGGAGTGGGTCGACGGGAACCTCGGCTCGAAGCTGACGATGAAGTACCCGGCGATCTGGCTGATGGGCGAGGGCGCTCACGGCGAGGTGCTCTCGATCGCGTTCGCCGGCTCGGGCCAGCACCAGGACGCAGGCGGCAAGGCCGTCCACGTAGCGCCGAACACGTCCTCCGTGATCACCTCGAAGTCGATCTCGAAGAACGGCGGCCGAGCCGGCTACCGCGGGCTGCTCGAGGTCGCGAAGGGCGCGCATGGCTCCCGCTCGAAGGTGGTCTGCGACGCCCTGATCCTCGACGAGGAGTCGCGCTCCGACACCTACCCGTACATCCGCATCGACGAGAACGACGTCGACATCGGCCACGAGGCGACCGTCTCGAAGATCGGCGAGGAGCAGCTCTTCTACCTGATGTCGCGCGGCCTCTCCGAGGCGGAGGCGTCGGCCATGATCGTCTCCGGCTTCGTCGAGCCGATCACGAAGGAGCTCCCGCTCGAGTACGCGGTCGAGATGAACCGCCTGATCCAGCTGCAGATGGAAGGCTCCGTCGGCTGACGCCGACGGAGCCTAGAAGTCGAGTGCAGGTCGAGCGCACGGATTTCGTCTCGGTGCCGGTCACCGACCTCGAGCGGTCGACGGCGTGGTACCGGGACACGCTCGGGCTCGAGCAGGTCGGCGGCGGTGGGACTTGGCCCGAGTTCCAGCTCGGCGAGAACGTCAGCCTGTACCTGATGGACCCGACCAACATCGGGCGGGAGTTCGCCGGACCGCACACCGCCCACCTCGCGCTGCGTGTGCCCGACGTTGCCGAGACGCGGTCAGAGCTGGAGGCGAAGGGCATCGAGTTCGACGGCGACATCTTCGACACGGGCGTCTGCCACATGGCGTTCTTCCACGATCCCGACGGCAACGCCCTCATGCTCCATCGCCGCTACGCACCTCGTGACTGAGATGCAGGTCGAGCAGGTCGACTTCGTCTCGGTCCCGACGCGCGACACCGCTCGTGCCGTCGCGTTCTACCGCGACGTGCTCGGCCTTCCGCAGAGCGAGTTCAGCGAGGGAGAGGTCGAGGCGTCGAACCTCACTCTGTCGTTCTGGGAGCCGGAGCAGGATGGGCTCGAGTTCAGGCCGAACGCGGCCGGCGTCGCGCTGCACGTCCCCGACGTCGGCGCCGCACGCCGCGAGCTCGAGGACAAGGGCGTCGAGTTCGTGGGCGACACCTACGACTCGAGCGTCTGCCACATGGGGTTCTTCAAGGATCCGGACGGCAACGTCCTCATACTCCACCGCCGCTATGCACCTCGCGTCCCGCGCTGAGCTGCTCCAGCGCTATCGCGAGCTGCCCCTGCCGGACACGACGCAGGAGGCCTGGCGGTTCACGGATCTGAGGGGGTTCGATCCGGACGCATTCGGCCGGAACGGCCAGGTCCGGGGGACAGTCCCCGGGACGATGCTGGACATCGACGTGTCCGGGCTGGCCCACGTCTCGGAGGGGGGGATCGAGATCGCAAGTGCCCCCGACGGAGTCGTGTTCGAGCCGCTGGTCGACAACGACCGGTTGGGCACGCTCGTCGGCGCCGACGACAAGTTCACCGCCCACAACGCGGCAAGCTGGGAGCACGGCCTGCTCGTCCGCGTCCCGAAGGGGCTCGAGCTCGAGCAGCCGCTCTACGTGCGCGTCGCGAACTCGACCGCGGACGGGTCGATCTTCTGGCGGCTGCTCGTGATAGCGGAGCAGGGCTCGCGCTTCTCGCTGATCGAGGAGTACGCCTCGGCGACGCCCGACCTGGCCGCCTACTCGAACGCGGCCGTCGAGCTGTTCGTCGAGCAGGGCGCGAAGCTCGAGTACGTCTCGCTCCAGAACCTCTCGCGCGGTACCTGGCACTTCGCCACCCACCACGCCCGGGTCGAGCGCGACGCCGAGCTCGACTGGGTCGCCGGCGGCTTCGGCTCCTGCAAGGGCAAGACGCGGATCCAGAACGACCTCGCCGGCCCCGGGGCGACCTCGCGGGTGACCGGCGCTTACTTCGCCGACGGCGAGCAGCACCTCGACTACGACACCTTCCAGGAGCACATCGCGCCGAGCACGACCTCCGACTTCGCCTTCAAGGGCGCGCTGCGCGACCGGGCGACGACGGTCTGGCGCGGGATGATCCGCGTCGAGCAGGAGGCGCAGAAGACGAACGCCTACCAGGAGAACCGCAACCTGCTCCTCTCCCGGGACGCGCATGCCGACTCCATCCCCGGGCTCGAGATCCTCGCCAACGACGTGCGCTGCACCCACGGCGCGACGCTCGGGCAGGTCGACCGCGAGCAGCTCTTCTACCTGATGTCCCGCGGCCTGTCGCGCTCGGAGGCGGAGCGCCTGATCGTCCGCGGCTTCTTCCAGGACGTGCTCGACCGCATCGAGCTCGAGCCGGTCAGGGAGGCGCTCGCCGATGCCCTCGAGGCCCGCATTCCGCAGACGTGAGCCGCAGCAGCGGGGGCGGTCGTAGCGTCGAGAACAGGATCTCGGCAGCGGGTTCGAGCATGGCGTAGCAGTCGTAGACTCGGCGACCCGGTCACGGCATGGTCTTCCACTATCACTTGCAGCGGGAGGAACTCCTCGTTGTGCTCACCGGGACGCTGGGCCTCCGAACCGCAACCGGCTGGCGTGAACTACCGGAAGGAGAGGTCGTGTCGTTTCCGCGCGGCGAGAGGGGAGCGCATGCCTTCCGCGGCCGCGACCGACATGGCGGGCGCGGCGCAGAGACGCACGCTGTCAGCGTGAGCGCGAGTGCCGGGCCGAAGGCGCCCGGCAGAGCGGGGGAAGGGGCCCACGGGGGAAACCGGCCGTTTTCCCCGTGAAGCGAGCGGAGCGAGCGTCAAGGGTACGATGGAAGCATGGCCGTGACCGCCGAGCCGAAGCTCGACGCGCACAAGCTGCGCGCCGACTTCCCCGTCTTCGAGCAGCCCATCCACGGGAAGCCGCTGGCCTTCCTCGACTCCGCGGTCACCTCGCAGAAACCGCGCCAGGTGCTCGACGCGATGCGCCACTTCTACGCGACGTCGTACTCGAACGTGCACCGCGGCGTCTACACGCTGTCCGAGCGCGCGACCGAGGGCTACGAGGGTGCCCGCGAGAAGGTGCGCACGTTCCTGAACGCGCCCTCTACCCGTGAGGTGATCTTCACGCGCCAGGCGACCGAGGCGCTCAACCTGGTCGCCTACGCCTGGGGACTCGACAACCTCGGCCCCGGCGACCTGGCGCTGGTCACCGAGCTCGAGCACCATTCCAATTTCGTGCCCTGGCAGCAGATGGCGCGCCGCACGGGTGCCGACTTCCGGATGCTGCCGATCGACGACCAGGGTGAGCTGCGGATGGACCTGCTCGACGAGGTCGCCGGCGGCGCGCGGGTCAAGGTCGTCGCCGCCAATCTCGTCTCCAACTCCCTCGGCACGATCAATCCGATCGAGCGCCTGGCAGCCTGGGCCCGCGAGCGCGGCGCGATCATGGTCGTGGACGCCGCCCAGGCCGCGCCGCACCGCCGGATCGACGTGCAGACGCTCGGGGCGGACTTCGTCGCCTTCTCGTCGCACAAGATGTGCGGCCCGACCGGTGCCGGCGTCCTCTGGGGTCGCCGCGAGCTGCTCGAGGCGATGTCGCCGTTCAACTACGGCGGCTCGATGATCCGCTCGGTCAAGGTCGAGGAGACGATCTGGAACGAGCTGCCCTACAAGTTCGAGGCCGGCACGCCGGCGATCGCCGAGGCCTACGGGCTCGGAGTCGCGATCGACTACCTGGAGGCGGTCGGGCTCGAGGCGATCGAGCAGTACGAGCACGAGCTGGCCGAGTACGCGCTCGAGCGGCTCTCCGAGCTTCCGTTCGTGACCGTCTACGGGCCGCCGCCGGACCGGCGCGTCGGCCTCGTCTCGTTCAACGTCGAGGGCGTCCATCCGCACGACGTGGCGCAGGTGCTGGACTGGGAGGGGATCGCGATCCGGGCCGGACACCACTGCTGCCAGCCGCTGATGACGCGGCTCGGGGTGGCGGCGACGAACCGCGCCAGCTTCTACCTGTACACGATCCCCGACGAGATCGACCGCCTCGTCGAGGGACTCCACAAGGTGAAGGAAGTCCTGGGTTGAGCGGCGAGTTCGACCAGCTCTACCGCGAGGTCATCCTCGACCACTACAAGAACCCTCGCGGACACGGGGTGATGGAGCACGCGGATGCGGAGGCCGAGGGCCAGAACCCGCTCTGCGGCGACGAGGTGTCGATGTACGTCGCCTTCGGCGAGGACGGCGACACGATCGACGACGTGATGTTCTCCGGGCGCGGGTGCGCGATCTCGCAGGCGGCGACCTCGATGCTGACCGAGATGGTCAAGGGCCGTAAGGCCAGCGAGGTGGCGGCGATGCCGAAGGAGGAACTGCTCGATGAGATCGGCATCCCCCTGACCCCGGTGCGGCTGAAGTGCGCGATCCTCGGCCTGACCACGCTCCGACTCGCCCTCCACAAGGGTAAGGGCACGCCGCTGCCGGAAGGGCTCGCCGAGCTCGAGGATCTCGAGCTCAGGTAGCGCGGCTGACTTCGGACCCGTGCAGACGAGACCCGCATTCGGCTCTGGTGTCCTGGCGATCGGTCGCCGGAGCCAGGCTTTGCCCGGCGGGAGGCCGCCTGCGAACGATGGTTCGATCCGGCAAGGGAGCGGGCCCGTGGGGGAACCATGGGTTCCCCCACGCTAGGTGCCCGAGCTCGACGTCTGCCCGGTCGAGGAGCTGCCGCCGGGGGAGATGAAGATCGTCACCGCCGGCCTCGTCGCGGTCGGCGTCTACAACCTCGGCGGGACGTACTACGCGATCGAGGATCGCTGCTCCCACGACGACGGGCCGCTCTGCGAGGGCGAGTTCGACCCCGAGACGGGCGTGGTGATCTGCCCCCGCCACGGCGCGAACTTCGACATCCGCAGCGGCGAGGCGCTGACGCTACCGGCCTTCGAGCCGGTGTCGATCTATTCCGTCCGCGTCGTGGACGGGGTGGTCAAGGTCGAGCTCGGATAGGGACTGTCCCCCACGTCGGTCCCTGAAGGACTCGCCTAAGCTCCCGAGCGTGCTGGACGACCGCGTGCGCGCCGTGCTCGCCCGCCTCGCGGAGGAGGACGCCGGCGAGCGGGCCCGCGGCCTCCCGCAGGAGCTCCGCGCGCGGGCAGTCTCGCCGACGACGGGACAGTTCCTGTTCGCGCTCGTCGCGCCCCAGAACGCATGCGAGGTGCTCGAGATCGGCGGCTCGCGCGGGTATTCGACGATCTGGCTCGCGTCCGGCGCCCGCATCCTCGGCGGCCGCGTCGTCTCCCTGGAGCACGACCCGGCGAAGTGCGAGGCCTGGCGCCGCAACATCGACCAGGCCGGGCTGGGCGACTGGGCAGAGCTGGTCGAGGGCGACGCGAAGGAGAAC
This sequence comes from uncultured Actinomycetes bacterium, assembly GCA_963841405.1. Classification (GTDB taxonomy): domain Bacteria; phylum Actinomycetota; class Thermoleophilia; order Gaiellales; family Gaiellaceae; genus DATBLE01. The sequence goes on from CAWJCM010000007.1 coordinate 651,100, forward strand.
CTGCCGGCGATCGAGGACGTCTTCGACGTTGTCTTCATCGATGCCGAGAAGGAGGACTACGGGCGGTACTTCGAGCTCTCCCGCCCGAAGCTGGAGCCCGGCGGGCTGGTCGTCGCGGACAACGTGCTCTCACACGAGGAGACGCTCGGCGCCTACTCGCGCGCCCGGCAGGCCGACCCCGGAGTCGAAAGCGTGACGGTGCCGCTCGACCGCGGCCTGGAGCTGAGCGTCGTCCTCACTCAATCGCTAGAGTGAGATCACCGCGGAAAGGAGGTGGTCCGACTTGAGCGATGACAGTACGGGCAGTGGAGGTGCCAGCCGGTAGGGGCGTGCCCCGGGACCTGAAGAGGGGAATCGCCTAGCCAGCGTAGGGGTTTCGCTGAGAGCGCCGCCGCCCTCGTAGACAGGGCGGCAGGAAGCGCCCCTGCTAGTACAGGCTGGTGACCGGATACGAGGGCCGCTTCCGAGCGGCCCTCGGTCTATCTACGGCCCGGAGCCGGCGTCCAGCAGGCTGCTGATGTCGTAGCCCTTGTCCTTGTAGGCCTGCTGGAGCTGGATCAGGGCCTCGATCGGCTTCGCGCCGAACACCGCGGCGATCGCGGCGGACGGATCCTTCGCCTGTTCGAGGGCCTTCGCGAGCGAGGGCAGGTCGTCGGCGAGGTCGCGCACGGCCGCGATCAGCCGGGTGTGCAGATCGGCGACGTTGGCCGGAGGGGTCACCGCGTCGAGCTTCCCGGCGAGAGAGCGCAGCGACCGCTGGAGCTTCGGGACGTCGCTCTGCTTCAGCGACGTCGACGCCCCGATCGACTGCCGCAGCTCGGCGCCGACCTCGTTCGACAGCTGCTGCAGCTGGGTCTGGTACTGCGCCTTGGTCAGCGGCTTGCCCGCCTCGTCGTTCCCTCCGCCTCCGCCGCAGCCCGCGGCGACGAGCACGAGTGCGACGACGAGAAGGACAGTCCTCCGCACGCGGCCGACCTTAGCTCACGCCGCCCGCCGCAGCTGCTCGTCGAGCCCGATCGGCTCGATGCCGAACGCCTTCCGTGCGGGCGCCGGGTCGCCGACGTTGTCTCCGGCCTCGAGCATCGTCAGCTGGTCGCGCGTGAGCGGCGCGCGGGGCAGGCGCTCGGCCAGGGCGGCGCCCGTCCGCGCGAGAGAGATCGGGACGTGGACCTGGCGACGCCGCTTCCCGAGCGTGCGCGCGATCCGCTCGTACAGCTCGTTCCAGGTCACGCGGTCGGGCCCGACCAGGTCGAACGTCCGGTTCGCACGCTCCGCCGGCAGGTCGATCGCCGCGGCGAAGTACGCTGCCACGTCCTCGACCCAGATCGGCTGGAGCCGCCGCTCGCCGCTACCCAGGACCGGCGTGACCGGCGACCAGCGCACCTGTCGGACGAAGAGGGGCAGGACGCCGCCTTCGCGGCCGAAGACGAAGCTCGGACGGAAGATCACGTGCTCGAGAACGGACTCCCGCACGGCCTCCTCCATCGCCCACTTGGCCTCGTAGTAGGGCACGAGCGTGCTCGTCTGCTCGGAGACGCCGAGGGCGCTCATCAGCACGAACCTGCTCACACCCGCCGCCTTCGCCGCTGCGAGCACGTTCTGCGTCCCTCCGGTCATCACCCGGTCGAAGTCCGCCCGGCTGCCGGCGATGATCGCCACCAGGTGGACGACCACCTCGCAACCCTCCGCCGCCCGTCGCACGCTCTCGGCGTCGGTCACGTCCCCCTCCACGATGTCGCAGCCCCACGCCTTCAGCGGCCCTGCCCGGCCGGGCTTGCGGACGAGGCAGCGGACGTCGCGTTCCTGGGCGCGCAGGGCGTGGACGACCTTCGGCCCGACGAACCCCGTGCCTCCGGTGACGAGGATCACTGCTGGAAGTTTCTCCAGTACCGGCTCGGAGTCGGCCCCTGCTGGCCCTGGTACTTCGAGCCGAGACCGTCGCTGCCGTAGGGGTTCACCGAAGGCTCCGTCATCTGGACGAACGAGAGCTGGCCGATCTTCATCGTCGGGTAGATGGTAATCGGGAGGTTCGCGACGTTCGAGAGCTCGAGTGTCACGTGTCCGTCCCAGCCCGGATCGATGAACCCGGCGGTCGAATGGATGAGCAGACCGAGGCGGCCGAGCGACGACTTTCCGTCGAGGCGGGCAACGAGGTCGTCGGGCAGCTTGATTCGCTCCAGCGTCGACCCCAGGACGAACTCGCCGGGATGGAGGATGAACGCCTCGCCGTCGACCTTCACCAGCTCGGTCAGGTCCTCCTGCTCCTGCTTGACGTCGATGAAGGGGTAGCGCGAGTTCCGGAAGACGCGGAAGTAGCGGTCGACGCGGACGTCCACGCTGGACGGCTGGAGCAGGCCCGGGTCGTAGGGGTCGATCTCGATGCGTCCCTCGGCGAGCAGTCGCTCGATCGTGCGGTCGGAGAGGACCACGCCGCCGATTCTACGTCGGCGGCGCGGCCCGGAAATCGATGCTTGTTGCTCATTCGAGGCAGGCGGCGGCGAGGTCCATGACGCCGAACGCCGGCTGGTACAGGTAGCAGCCGACTCGCGGCGAGATGAACTCGCGGATGTTGCCGTTGTACATCGACGCCCACGGAGCCGCCTCGCGCATGATGTCGCCGTCGAGGTTCCCGTAGGCCTCGTACCGGGGCGGGCCGCTCAGCTTCGCGGCCTCCCGCATCGCGGTGTTGAACTTCGGGACGTTCATCAGCGGGACGTTCACGTTGTTCTGCGAGTGGATGTTGTTGCCGTCGAGCAGCGTGTTGATGAAGTCGACCGGGTCGGGGTAGTCGGCGAACCAGCCGTTGACGACAATGTCGTACGGCTCGTTCGGATCCCCCGTCGCGCGGTTCAGGAGCGCGAACGGCATCGCCTTGACCTTCACCGTGATCCCGATCCGCGCCAGGTCGTTGACGAACACCTGGCCCTGCTGCTCACCGATCGTGTCGTTCGTCGTGTACAGGTTGACGGTGAGCTTCCGCCCGTGCATCAGCTGCTTCGCCCTGGCCACGTCGGGGCCGTTGACCGGATACAGGTCGAGCTTCTTGTATCCGCGCAGCGTCGGAGGCAGGATCTGGTCGGTCGGCGTGCCGACGAGCGCGCCCGCCTGGCGGGCGAGCCCCGGCCGGTCGATCGCGTAGTTGATCGCCTTGCGTGTGTCGAGATCGAGCCGCCGCATGTTCAGGGCCGCGTAGTAGATGGTGTTCGCGGGATGGACGAAGAACTGCGACTTGTTCACCCCGTACTGCTGCGCGAGCCCGCTGATCGCGGCCGGCGGGAGCGGCCCCAGGTCGTAATCGGCCTGGCCGCTCTTGATCTGGAGCAGGCTCTGGTTCTGGTTCGTGTTCGTCGTGATCGACATCTGGTCGACGTGATGAGGCCGGGTGCCGGCGTAGTTCGGGTTGCTCTTCACCACGATCAGCCGGTTCGGCGTCCGCGAGGCGATGTAGTAGGGGGCCGCGCTCGCCATGTGCGTCTCCTGCGGCGTCGCCGGCAGCTTCAGCGGGACTGCGCAGAAGAAGTTCATCGCCATCCGGGCGACGAAGTCGGGGGCGACGCGCGTCAGCTTGACGGTCAGCTTGTCGCCCCTGGCGGTGACGCCGGACGTGTGCGTCGCCTTCTTGTTGACGACCGCGTCGGCGCCGACGACGTCGCTCAGGAAGGTCACCGCGGGCGACTGCAGCGCCGGGGCGAGGTCGCGGTCGATCACGTGGGCGAACGTCTGCGCCGTCACCTCCTCGCCGGTGTTGAACTTGAAGCCCTTGCGGATGGTGAACGTGTAGGTCTTGCCGTCGGACGAGACGGCCGGCAGCGCGGTGGCGGCCTCGGGGATGACGATCGTTCCCGGGAGACCCGTCTTGTCCGGGTAGTTGACGAGCTTCAGACAGGTGGCGTCGAGGATCGCCCAGCCGGTGGTCTCGTAGTCGATGGCGGGGTCGATCGACTGGACGTCGGTGGTGGAGACGTTGACGCGCAGCGTTCCACCCCCGGTCGCGGTGGTGGCAGTGGTGGCCGTCGTCTGCTCCTCCGCGTTCTTGCTGCTGCTCCCGCAGCCGGCGAGCACGAGCAGCGCGGCTCCGGCTGCGAACATGACCGCCGACGCGAACAATCGGTTCGTCTTCATCTTCCCCCCCTCCTTGTGTGGGCAGATACCAATTGTGACGAACGGCTCCCGATCCGGTCGCTGAGCTATCGTGGCTGCATGGCCGCGACCCGTTCGATCGAGCTCCGCACCGAGGTCCCCGGGCCGCGCTCCCGCTCGATTCTCGAGCGCAAGCAGCGGGTGGTGGCGGCGCCGCTGGCGATCACGTTCCCGATCGTGGCCGCTTCGGCGCAGGGCGCGCTGCTCACCGACGTCGACGGCAACACGTTCGTCGACTTCACGGGCGGCGTGGGCTGCCTGAACGTCGGTCACTCGCACCCGCAGGTGGTCGCCGCGGCGCAGGAGCAGCTCGCGCGCTTCACTCACACCGACTTCACGATCGTCCCGTACGAGCCGTACGTGGAGCTGGCCGAGCGGCTGCTCGAGCGGTCGCCGTTCTCGGCCCCGGCGAAGGCGGCGTTCTTCAACGCCGGCACCGAGGCGGTCGAGAACGCCGTCAAGTTCGCTCGCGCCTTCACCGGCCGCCCGGCGGTGATCGCCTTCGAGGGCGCCTTCCACGGCCGCACGCTCCTCTCGCTCTCGCTGACGTCGAAGACCCACCCGTACAAGGCAGGCCTCGGGCCGTTCTCGCCCGAGGTCTACCGCGTGCCGTACGCGAACGACTACCGCGGCCCGAGCGCGGGAGAGGCGATCGCTGCGATCGAGCGAGCGCTGATCACCCAGGTCGCGGCGGAGACGGTCGCGGCGATCGTCGTCGAGCCCGTGCAGGGCGAAGGCGGCTTCGTCGTCGCGCCGCAGGAGTTCATGGAGGGAATCCGCCGGATCTGCGACGACAACGGCATCGTCATGGTCGTCGACGAGGTGCAGACCGGGTTCGGCCGGACGGGGAAGCTCTTCGCGATCGAGCACTACGGCGTCGAGCCCGACCTGCTCACGGTTGCCAAGTCGATCGCGGCAGGCCTGCCGCTGTCGGGCGTTCTCGGCCGCGCCGAGATCATGGATGCTCCGGGGCCGAACGCGGTCGGCGGCACCTACGTCGGCAATCCCGTCGCGCAGGCCGCGGCTCTCGCCGTCCTCGACGTCTTCGACGACGAGAGCGTGATCGAGCGCGCCGCCGCGGTCGGGGAGACGATCAGAGACCGCATGCTGGGGTGGAAGGATCGCCACGAGGAGGTCGGCGACGTGCGCGGGCTCGGCGCGATGCTCGCGATCGAGCTCGTCCACGACCGCGAATCGAAGGATCCCGCGCCGGAGCTGGTCTCGGCCGTCTGCGAGGAGACCTTCCGCAACGGGTTGCTGCTGCTCAGCGCCGGCACGTACTCGAACGTCGTCCGCGTCCTCGTCCCGCTGACGATCGACGATGCTGAGCTGGCGGAGGCGCTCGGGGTCTGGGAGCAGGCGCTCGAGCGCGTCCTCGACTAGGCCGCTGCTCGTGGGCATCGGCGCGTAGGCGCGCCGTCGTAGGGAAAATCTTCCGAATGGTCGGCGAGGTGGTCGCGGAACGGTACGAGCTCGAGGAGCTCGTCGGCACCGGTGGCATGTCGAGCGTCTACCGCGCGCGCGACCGGCTGCTCGAGCGCCGGGTCGCGATCAAGCTGCTGCACGAGCACTACTCGCGCGACGAGGACTACGTCGAACGGTTCCGGCGCGAGGCGCGGGCGGCGGCGAAGCTCTCGCACCCGAACATCGTCACCGTCATCGACCGGGGCGAGGCCGACGGCCGCCAGTTCATCGTCTTCGAGTACGTCGACGGCGAGAACCTCAAGCAGCTGGTCGCGGACAAGGGGCGTCTGCCGGTGCGGGAAGCACTCGAGCTCGGCATCCAGATCGGCCGTGCGCTTGCGTTCGCACATGCGCAGGGGCTCGTCCACCGAGACGTGAAGCCCCAGAACGTGCTGCTCGGCGGCGGAGACGCGAAGGTGACCGACTTCGGGATCGCCCGGTCGCTCGACGGGCAGATCGGCCTCACGCAGACCGGGACCGTGCTCGGGACGAGCGAATACATCTCGCCCGAGCAGGCGACCGGCCGGCAGGTCGACGCCCGCACGGACATCTACTCGCTCGGCGTGGTTCTCTACGAGCTGCTCGCCGGGCAGCCTCCCTACTCGGGCGACAGTTTTGTCTCGGTCGCCATGCGGCACATGAACGACCCGGTGCCGAGCATCACGCACACCCGGCCCGACGTTCCTCTGCGCGTGGACGCGGCCCTGCGCCGTGCGCTGGCGAAGGATCCGGACGACCGCTTCCAGGCGATGGACGAGCTCGTTGCCGAGCTCTCTGTCTGCCTCGCGGGCCTCGGCGAGCTCGACGACGACCGCACGGTGATCGTGGCGCCCCCCGTGCCTGCTCTGGGCACGCGCCGGCAGCGCCACCGCCGACGGCGCCCGTCGCCGCTCGTGGTGCTTCTGGTCGGCGTCGCGGCCGCCGCGGTCGCGGTGGGCGCCTACTACGGCGTGCGCGGCACGAACTCCGACGACGGAGGCGGGAGCGGGGCGGGCGGTGCACCGGTCCGGCTGGTCGCGTCGAACGCCTACGACCCCCAGGGCGACGGCCGGGAGCACGACGAGGAGGTCAAGAACGCGACCGACGGCGATCCGAAGACGTTCTGGGAGACGGAGGACTACCGGGGCAGCGTCACTTTCGGAGGGCTCAAGAGCGGCGTCGGGATCGTCTTCGACGCCCGCCGGCCGGTCAAGCTCGGCTCGCTCACCGTCGTCACCGACACGCCGGGCTACACGGCCAGGGTCGAGGCGGGGGCGTCCTCGACCGGCCCCTTCGCGACCGTCTCGCCGTCGCAGATCGTGCGCGGACGGACGTCGTTCAGGCTCTCGGTCGATCCGGCGCGGCGGTACTACCTGCTGTGGATCACCCGGCTCGCGGACGGATACCCTCGCAGCCATGTGAACGAGGTGACGGCGGGGTGATTCGGAAGTAGACTCGCCCGGATCGCGATGAAGTCGAATCCGAAGATCGCCGCGATGGAGAAGGTACCGCTGTTCGCCCGGTGCTCGAAGAAGGAGCTGGCGAGCATCGCGAGCCTGGCCGACGAGGTCGACCTGCCCGCCGGGAAGGTGCTGACGGCGGAGGGCGACCGCGGGCGGGAGTTCTTCGTGCTCCTGGAGGGCAGCGCCGACGTCCGCAGCGACCGCCGCCAGCTCCCGCCGCTCGGCGAGGGCGACTTCTTCGGCGAGATCGCGCTCGTGACGGACAAGGCGCGGACGGCGACCGTGACGGCGACGAGCCCGATGCGGGCGCTCGTGATCACCGACCGCGCGTTCCGGGAGCTCCTGCGCAGCTCGCCCGAGATCCAGGGGAAGGTGCTGGCCGCGGTCGCCGACCGGCTGGCCGCAATCCTCTGATCCGCGCCTAGTAGCTGAGCCTCGATCTGCGCTCGTGCCGCTCGAGCGCCAGGGCGACGAGCCGGTCGAGCAGTTCCGGGTACGGGATGCCCGAGGCCTCGAACAGCTTCGCGTACACGCTGGTCGCGGTGAACCCGGGGATCGTGTTCAGCTCGTTGATCAGCACTTCGCCGTTGCCCGTGACGAAGCAGTCGACCCGCGCCATCCCCTCGCACTCGGTGGCGACGAATGCCTGCACCGCCAGCTGTTGGACGCGGTCGGTCTGGTCCGGCGTGATCCGGGCGGGTACGACCAGTCTCATCTCGCCCTCGTCGTACTTGGCCTCGTAGTCGTACCACTCGTTGCGGGTGACGACGATCTCGCCGACGAGCGATGCGAACGGCTCGCGGTTGCCGAGCACGCCGACCTCGACCTCGATCCCGGAGACGAACTCCTCCACCAGAACCTTCTCGTCGTGGCGGAAGGCCAGCTCGACCGCGGCGCGGAGCTCGTCCTCGTCGTGGGCCTTCGAGATCCCGACCGAGGAGCCGAGTCGTGCCGGCTTGACGAAGACCGGATAGCCGAACGGATTCTCGGGGGCCGTCCCGTCGCCCAGGTCTTCGGGCCGGGCGTCGCCGGCTCTGCCGGCGACGCTTCCAGCCCTGAGCGTGATGTTCCGCGTGACCGGGATCCCCTGGTCGCGCATGATCGCCTTGAACATGTCCTTGTCCATGCAGACGGCCGAGGCGGCGTGATCGGCCCCGACGTACGGGACCCCCGCCATCTCCAGGAGCCCCTGCAGGCGGCCGTCCTCGCCGAACGGGCCGTGCAGAATCGGGAGGACGACCTCGACGCCCGCAAGCGTGGCCGCGACCTCTCCCGATGCGGCCGGAACGGGCAGTGTCCTTGGGACAGTCCCCTGGACGAGGCTCTTCGGAGCCTGGCCGGAAGGGAGGGACCAGCGGCCGTCCTGGCCGATCTCGAGCGTGACCACCTCGTAGCGCTCCGGGTCGAGGCCGTCGATCACCGACCTCGCCGAGGCGAGCGAGATCTCGTGCTCCGACGAGCGCCCGCCCATCAGCACCGCGATCCGCCGTCGGGCGGTCACGGAACCGGAAGCGTGTCGACCGTGGTCGTGTCGGTCGCCGTCGTGTCGGTCGTCGTGTCCGCCGTCGTCGTCGGCTCGGTTGTCGTGGTCGGCGCCGGAGGAACGTAGTGGCCGACGGTGATCGTCACCGGAGTACCGGGCGCGGCGAAGGTGCCCGGGCCGGGGGTCTGGAAGAGGACGATGTCGTCGAGAGCCGGATCCTGCACGTCGCTCCTGTCCACGATCGCTTTGAAGCCCGAGTTCCGCAGCGTGGCGATGGCGCCGCTGCGCGACTGGCTGGAGACGTCGGGGATCACCGACTGCGTCGGGCCTTTCGAGACGAACAGGGTCACGGTCGAGCCCTTTGCGGCAAGGCTGTTCGCGCCCGGATCCTGCCGCACGACCGTGCCGCGCGGGTCGTTCGAGTCGACATCGGCCCGCGCGACGGCGAAGCCGGCGCCCTGGAGCTGCGCGGCGCCCTGCTCGTACGGCACGCCGACGACAGGCGGGATCGCGACCGGCTTCGGCCCTTGCGAGACGTTGATCCGGACCTTCGTGCCCTTCACAACCCGCGTCCCGGGCGCGGGATCCTGCCCGGTGACCGTCCCGGTCTCCTTGTCGGAGTTGATGTTGTGGACGTCCGCCTTCAGCCCGTTTTCGGTGATCGACGCGACCGCATCGGTCGCCTGGTCGCCGACCACCCCGGGCACGTCCACCTTCGGCAGACCGGTCGAGACGACGATCGTCACCGGGTTCCCCTTGTCGGTGCGTGTGCCCTCGCCCGGATCCTGGGAGATGACGTACGTCTCCGCGACCTTGTCGTCCGGCCGTCGGACGATCACCGGGTGCAACCCGGCGCCGCGGATCTTCTCGACTGCGTTCACCTCCTTGATCCCCTCGACGAACGGTACGGCGACCGGCTTGGTCGCCTCGAGCTGGTCCTGAACCTTGGTGTAGACGTACCATCCGCCCGCGACCGCGGCGGCGATCAGGAGCGCGGCGAGCAGCCACGGCCAGAACGAGCGGCGACGGCCCGGCTCCTCGTACTCGTAGAAGCCCGTCGGCGGGCCGTAGGCGGGAGGCTGGACAGAGCCGGGCGGTCGACGAATGACCTCGGTCGCCTGTGTGACCGCACCGACGCCGCTCAACACACGGGTGGCCGCCTCGTCGGTCTCGGGTGCGACCGCCTGGCCCCGTGCTGCGCGGGCGAGGTCGGCGTCCATCTCCTCCGCGGTCTGGTAGCGGTCCTCGGACCGTTTCGCCAGCGCGCGAAGGACGATGGAGTCGAGCTCGTGAGGCACCTCGGGCCGCTCCTCCGAGGGCGGCTCGGGTGTGGTCGAGAGGTGCTTCATCGCGATCTCGAGCGGCGTGTCGCCGGTGAACGGGACCGAGCCGGTCAGCATCTCGTAGAGGACGATCCCGACCGAGTAGATGTCGGACGTCGGCCCGACCGGCGCCCCTTTGGCCTGCTCGGGCGACAGGTACTGGGCGGTGCCGATGATCGACCCGGTCTCGGTCATCTGACTCGTCCCGGCGCGGGCGATCCCGAAGTCCATCACCTTGACCCGGCCGTCGGGGGCGACCGCGACGTTGTGGGGCTTGATGTCGCGGTGGACGACCCCGTGGCGGTGCGCGAAGCCGAGCGCGGCGAGGATCTGGCGGGCGTAGTCGATGGCGACCTGGATCGGGGTCGGGCCGCGTGCGACCAGGAGCTCCTTGAGGGTCCGCCCCTCGAGGTACTCCATGGCGATGTAGTACGTGCCCTCCGCCTGGCCGCGGTCGTAGATCGAGACGACGTTCGGGTGCGAGAGGCCGGCCGCGTTCTTGGCCTCGCGGCGGAAACGCTCGACGAACTGTTCGTCCTGCGCGTGGCGGTCGTCGAGCATCTTGATCGCGACCCGCCGCCCGAGCTCCTGGTCCTCCGCCAGGTAGACGTTGGCCATGCCGCCGGTGCCGAGCTTGCGAACGACCTTGTAGCGGCCGTCGAAGACCTGGTCGATGAGGGTGTCGGAGCCCGCCATCCTCGTCCTAAGGTTAGGGACGCCGCCGGAGCAAGGTTTCCATGACCGTCCTGGCGATCGGCGCGGCTGTCTGGCCGCCGACGCCGTGCTGGTTCTCGAGGAAGACCGCGACCGCGACCCGGGGCGCGTCGGCTGGTGCGAAGGCGATGAACGAGGTGGTGTTCACGCCCGGCACGCCGGTCTCGGCCGTGCCGGTCTTGCCGGCCACCGCCACGCCGGGGATCCGAGCGGCGGTGCCGGTGCCGCCGGTGACGACCGACTCCATCATCGTCGTCAGCTCGTTCGCGGTCTGCGGCGAGATCGCCCGCGAGCGGACCTTCGGCTCATGGCGGACGATCGTCGAGCCGTCGGGGGCGGTGATCTTCTGGACGACATAGGGCTGCATGACGACGCCGTCGTTGGCGATCCCGGCGGCGACCATCGCCATCTGCAGCGGTGTCACCTGGAGCCGCTCCTGCCCGAACGCGAGGCGCCCCGGGTCGACCTGGTTCGGGTCGTGCGGCCGGAACACGCGCCCGTGGTCGTACAGGCCGCTCGGTGAGCGCTCGCTCGAGGGTGTCTCCAGCGGCGGGTCGTCATAGAACCCGAACCTGCGCGCGTAATCGAGGATCGTCAGCGGGCCGATCGCCTTGCCGATCTCGCAGAAGACGGCGTTGATCGAATGCTGCAGCGCGGTGCTGAGGCTGACGCGGCCGAAGACCTCCGGGCCGCTCTGGTCGGCGAAGTTCGAGACCTTCTTGCCGTACTCGATGCAGTAGCCCGGGTCGTCGAAGCTGGATTCGGGGGTGAACTTGCCGGAGTCGAGCGCGGCCGCCGCGGTGACGACCTTGAACGTCGAGCCGGGCGTGTACAGGCCGGCGGTCGCCCGGTTGACGAGCGGCGCTCCGGGCGAGCAGTTCACGTTCCTCGCGCGCCTCGCGATCTCGCCGAAGTGGCGCTCGACGAGGTTGGGGTCGTACGACGGCGACGAGGCCATCACCAGCACCGCCCCGGTGCGTGGGTCGAGCGCGACCACGGCGCCGCAGTTCCCGTCGAGCGCGTCGAGCGCCGCCTGCTGCGCCTTCGAGTCGATCGTCAGGACGAGGTTGTTGCCGGTGACGGTGGTGCCCTTGAGGCTGTCGAGCGTTCGTCGCAGAACCGTGTTCAGGTGCGAGTTCGAGGCCGTGAGGTAGTCGTCGAGCGAGCGCTCGAGGCCGGCTCGCGAGCGCGACTGCGTCGAGTAGCCGACCACCTGGGCGGCGAGCGGGCCGCTCGGGTAGCGGCGGAAGTAGTACGTCTGGCCGTCCACCTTCTGGGCGCGCCGGGCGGCGAGCAGCTTTCCGTCGGCCGAATAGATGAGCCCGCGGCGGATCTTGAACTGCGCGACCCGCAGGATCGCGTTGTCCTGGCGTGCGGCCAGCCCGGGCGGTGCCCACGTCTGCCAGTAGGTGGTCGCGACCACGAGCGCGGCGAGCAGTCCGAGCGCGACGACGGCGAGGCGGGTGATCTGCCTGTTCACGCACTCACCTCGGCACGTTGGCGCGGTTGGAGACGAGCAGCAGGCCGGCGAGCAGGATGAAGTTGGCGACGATGCTCGAACCGCCGTAGCTGACGAACGGAAGCGTGATCCCGGTCAGCGGGATCACCCGCAGCAGGCCGCCGACGATGATGAAGGTCTGGAGCGCGAAGGCGAAGGTGAGCCCCGCGCCGAGCAGCTTCGAGAACCCGTCATCGGCGAGCACGGAGATCCGGAACCCGCGCAGGACGAAGACCATGTAGAGGAGCAGGACGCCGGCTGCACCGATCAGTCCCAGCTCCTGCGCCAGCGCAGAGTAGATGAAGTCGGTGTTCACGAAGGGGATCAGGTCGATGCCGCCCGTGGTCGTGAACGTTCCGCGGCCAAGGCCCGTGCCCCAGAAGCCGCCGTGCGCGATCGAGTAGGAGGACTGGACGAGCTGGTAGCCCTTCCCATGCGGGTCCTGCCACGGATTCAGCCAGATGTCGACGCGCTCCTGGACGCGTGCGACCGCCTGGTACGCGGCCGCGGCTCCGCCGACGAAGAGCACCAGCCCCATCGCCACGAAGAGCGCCCGGCCGGTGGCGACGTACAGCATCGCCAGGAAGATCCCGAAGTACAGGAGGGCGCTGCCGAGGTCGTTCGTCTCGACCAGCACGAGCATCGCCACACCCCAGATCGCAAGCAGCGGCCCGAAGTCCTTGAGCCTGCCCTGGGCGAGCACCTCGCGCTTCTCGCGCAGGTAGCCGGCGAGGAAGATGATCAGCGCGATCTTGGCCAGCTCGCCCGGCTGGAACTGGACCGGCCCGAACTTCACCCAGAGCCGGGCGCCGTTGATGGTCGTCCCGATCACCGGCAGTGCGGGCAGGATCAGCAGGCCGACCGCGGAGACTCCGAACAGGTACTTGTAGTTCTCGAGCACGCGGAAGTCGCCGCGCAGCAGGATCAACGTCACGGCGAACATGCCGACGCCGACGACGATCCAGAACCCCTGCCTGAACGCGTCCGTGGATCCGAGGCGGTAGATCTCCGTCAGCCCGATCGCCGTCAGCAGCCCCGCGAGGGGGAGCAGGTACGGGTCCGCCCACGGGACGGTGTAGCGGGTGATCACGTGCGCGATCAGGTAGAGGCCGAGGAAGATCAGCGCGTAGGAGACCGAGCCGGCCGAGATCACCGACTGGCGCGCGATGTAGACGCTCGCGAAGCCGAGGCCGGTGATGATCCCGACCGCGACGAGGTTGACGAGCTCCCGGTTCCTGGCGGACAACGCTAGCGAGGCACCTAGGGGACGACCTGCGCCTCGTACTGCTTGACGGCGGCGAGGGCCCGGTCGTAGGTGCGCAGGTCGTGGTCGAGCAGCCCGCGGCGCTCCGGCTGGGAGAGCTGGCCGGCGAGGACCGGGCTCTCGTACCGCATCCGGTAGAGCTTGACGCCGCCGACGACGTTCCAGGGGAACCCCTGGTAGACGGCGATGTGGCCGTCGGGCTGGACGCCGACGAAGTACGAGCGCGAGAGCGTCCAGACGACGAGCGCCGCGCCGATCACGAGCGCGGTGGCGGCCACGACGGCGATCACGGCCCACGGAGCCCGCCGGCGGCGGGGCTCGCGCCCGTTGCCGGACGCGGCGAGCGCCTCCAGCCGGTCGCGCGACACGAGCATCGTGTCGTCGATGGCCGGGACGGCATCGAGCTCCGTCAGCGTGCGCTCCTCTTCGTCCGGGGCATCCTCGGCGACCGTGGCGAGCGTCGGCGCCTGCTCCGCGCCGTCGTCGCCGAGCTCGAACACGATCACGGTGATGTTGTCCTCCCCGCCGCCCTTGTTCGCGGCGTCGACGAGCGCACGCGCCGCGCGGTCGAGGCTCGACCGGTTGCGCTCGACGACGTCGAGGATCGATGCGTCGTCGACCATCGAGGTCAGCCCGTCCGAGCAGATCATGAACACGTCTCCGGGCCGCGCCTCGACCTCGAAGGTGTCGACGTCCACCTCCGGGTCGGTGCCGAGCACCCGGGTGATCACCGAGCGCTGCGGGTGGACGTCGGCCTCCTCGCGCGACAGCCGGCCGCTGCGGACGAGCTCGGCGACGAGCGAGTGGTCGTCCGTCAGCTGTTCCAGGGCTCCGTCCCGGACGCGGTATGCGCGGGAGTCGCCGACATGTCCGATCCGGACGGTGTCGCCCTCGACCAGGGCGGCGGTCATCGTCGTCCCCATTCCTGCCCGGGCCTCGTCGCTCGCGGCCGCCTCGTAGACACGCCGGTTCGCCTCCTGGATCAGGGCGACGACGGCGTCCTCGCCCGCCTCGGCACCGGAGTCCCGCAGCACCGAGGCGGCGATCCGCGAGGCGATCTCACCGGCCTGCGCGCCGCCCATCCCGTCGGCGACTGCGAAGAGCGGCGGCTGGACGACGTAGGCGTCCTCGTTCCGGCGGCGGCGGCGTCCGGGGTCGGTGGCGGCGGCATAGTGGGTCGGCTTCATCGGGTCAGCGCTCGTACCGGAGGTCGGTGCTGCCGACGCGGATGACGTCGCCGGGCTTCAGCCGCTGCGGCTTCGACAGCTTCGTCCCGTTGACGTACGTGCCGTTCGTCGAGCCGGCGTCCGTGACCCACACGCCGTCGCGCCTGGGCTCGAGCCGGGCGTGACGCACGGATGCGAAGTCGTCTTCCAGTGGGATGTCGTTGTCGGTGCCGCGCCCGAGGGAGAGCGCGCGCGAGTCGAGGCCGCGCTTCCGGCCGTCGGGGAAGACGAGGCGGCCCGTGTTGACCGGCTTCGAGCGGCCCAGCAGCCCCGCCGCCTGCTCGGGCGCCAGCACGAAGCTCTCCTGGGGCAGGCGGAGGTCGCGGCTGGCCGTTCGGACGATTCGCCAGATGAAGAGGTAGAGGAGCAGCAGGAAGAGAATCTTGAGGATGAGCAGCGCCTCGCCGACCGCCAGCGAGCCGGCTGTCACTCCACGAGCCTCCGCTCGAAGAGCAGCTCGGTCGAGCCGATCGTGATCACGTCCCCGGAGTCGAGCTTGGCCCGTGCCGTCCGGCGCCCGTTGACGTTCGAGCCGTTCGTCGAGTCGAGGTCGATCAGCCAGTAGGCAGAGCCCTCCTGCCGGAGCTCGGCGTGCCGGCGCGACGCGTTCGGGTCGGCGAGCTGGACGTCGCAGTCCTTCGAGCGGCCGATCACGACCCGGCGGCTGCTCAGCTCGCGCCGCTTGCCGCCGACCGACAGCGTCACGATCTCCTGTGCGAGGGCGACATCGGCGGCGGGGCGGTCGGGCGAAAGCGGCGTGCGGGGCCGGTAGATCATCGTCGCGCCGGGCTCGACCGCCGGCGCAGGCGCCGGCCCGTCCGTCTTCGGCCGCTCGCCCTGCACCATCCGCGTGGCGATCCCGAACTCGCCCATGGACAGGTCGTCGTCGGTTTCCATCAGCACGTTGGGCGGCGTGAGCAGTACGTAGCCCTCGCGCCGGGCGTGCTCGGCGAGGTAGTCCTGGAGCTCCACCCGCAGCGAGTCCTCGTAGTCGGCGAACTGCTCGCGGTCGACGGTCGAGAGGTAGACGGTGTATTCGTTCGGCACGTAGACCCGGGAGACCGACACCGTGCGGTGGTCCTCCATCTCCTTGACCAGCTTCCGGGCGAGCTCGACCGGCTGGACGTTCGTCCGGAAGGCGCGGCCGAACAGGCCTTCGAAGAGGCCCTCGATCTTCTGCTCGATGCTGCGCAGCACGCTCACGGCCAGGGACTTCCCCGCTGGCGAGTGTACTTAGGCGCTCTAGCTGCCGTGGACGGGGCGCAGCCGCGGGCGGAGCTGGAGCATGCCGCGGACTCGCGCTGCGACCCGGCCCGGCCGCCGTGGCCTGACCGGCTCGAGCGCGACCACGAGCCCGCAGAGCCAGGCACCGGCGACGAGCGGCAGCGCGGCGGCGCCCGGGTCGGCCAGCAGCGTCGAGGCGGCGAGCAACGCGCCGAACAGGGCTCCGCCCCACGGCCCGCGGTGCCGGAATGCGCCCACGGCCGCTGCAGCTGCCGCCAGCACGAGCGTCTCCAGGAACAGCCCGCCCGAGCCGCTGATTCCCTGCACGAGCTGGCCGGCCGCGCCGAACGGCCCTTCGATTCCGGCGAGCGCGAGATCGGGTGCGGCGCCGCCCACGATCGGCAGCGGGTGCCCCGCGATCGTGGCGACGACGGCGGCCGCGACGACCGCAGCGGCCGCCTGCGCCGCTCGTCGCGCGGCATCGCCGGCGGGGAGGACGACCAGCGGTAGCAGGGTGAGCAGGCCGAGCGGCGCGAGCAGTGCGCCGGCGACGAACAGGAGCGCCGTCCTCGGCCGCGGCCAGAACAGCACGAGCCACGCTGCGGCGGCGGCCGAGTAGACGAGCGCGAGCCCGAGGGAGATGTTCCCCACGGGCAGGATCGGGACGGCGAGCGCGAAGGCGAGCCCGAGTCGAGGCGTCCTGAACGTGAGAACGGCGGCCAGCGCCGCCAGGCCGATCGGCCAGTAGGCGGGGAAGAACGCGAGCGTGGAGGTGACCCAGCCCGCGAAGAGCGCGGCGAGCAGGGCAGGCGCAAGCTTCGGGACGAACGTCGGCAGCGTGGGGAGCGAAGGCACCGTGAGGCGCGGCGGGGCGACGGCCGGCCGCGCACGGCGTGTCGGCGCCCGCCGTAGCGCGGCGGCGAGCTCTGCCGCCCCGGGCCGCCTGGCCGGGTCGATCGCGAGGGCGGAGTCGACCAGCCGGACGAGGGGCTTCGGCAGGTCCGGTCGTGCCGCTCGCAGCGACGGAGCTCCACGCCCGATTCGCTTCGCGAGCTCGAGGAACGGACCCTGCCCGAACGGGTGTCGGCCGGCCAGCGCTTCCCAGAGCAGGACGCCGGTCGACCACACGTCGGTGGCGGCGTCCGCGGGTTCGCCCGCGAGCCTTTCCGGCGAGATGTACGCGAGGGTTCCCGGCACGTCGCCCGCGGCGGTGAGCGTCTCCTCCTCACGGACGAGCGCAAGGCCGAAGTCGAGGATGCGCACCGAGACGTCGGCACCGTCGACGAGCAGGACGTTGGCCGGCTTGACGTCGCGGTGGACGATTCCGCGTGCGTGCGCATGCGCGAGCCCTTCGAGGATCTGGGCGGCCGCTTCGACGGCGGCGGCGTCGTCGAGCTCGCCGCGTTCGAGCGCGTGCCGGAGGGTGCGGCCGGGGACGTACTCGTAGGCGATGTAGACGTGCCCCTCGTCGCGCGCGAGCGCGTAGGCACGCAGGCAGGCGGGGTGCTCGAGCTGGGCGGCCGAGGTTGCCTCCCGCTCCGCACGAGGTCCGGCGGTTCCCGCGCGGGCGACGATCTTGAGCGCGACCTCGCGTTCCTTCTTCGTGTCGAACGCGTGCCAGACCGATCCCATCCCCCCGCTGCCGAGCGGCCGAAGCGGCCGATATCGGTCGAGCACGAGCGCCGGCGCGATCTCGTGAGTCGAGGGCTCAACCATCCCTGTGACAGGTTTTCCGCCGGCTCCCGAAGTCCTTTGGGCGCCGAGGAATGGGCTACAGTGCGCCGAATTCCGCTGCAAAGCGCCTGATGAGCGAGCACGACACCGACCTCGATTTCGACTTCTTCGACGACGACCAACCGTCGCCGGCCCGCCCTGCGGAGGACGACACACAGGTCGGCCGCGAGCCGCCGCCGACCGAACGGCGGGGCGGAGGCGGCAGGCGGCCGTCCGGGGGCCGGCCGCCTGTCGGGATGACGCCGCTCTTGCGGCTGGCGGGCCTGATCGCATTCGCGATCCTGATCGTCGTGCTGCTCGTGTTCTGGGTATCGAGCTGCCAGGACGCCGGCAAGAAGAGCTCGTACAAGCGCTATTACGACAAGGTCGGCGTGGTTGCGAACGATTCGGCCCAGGTCGGCCGCGAGCTCAACGACGCGCTGACCACGCAGGGGATCAAGTTCGGCGAGCTCGAGCAGAAGATCGACGGCCTCGCCCAGCGCGAGCAGCAGAACGTCGCCGCATTCCGGTCGATCCATCCGCCCGGGCCGCTGCGCGTCCAGCACCAGGCGGGGCTCGAGTCCCTCCAGTTCCGCGTCAGCGGCCTGCGCGGGCTCGCCGACGGGTTCACGCAGGCGTCGCACTCGCCGAACAACGTCACCTCCAATGCGCTCAAGCTGCTTCAGCCGCCCGCCTCTCGCCTCGTCACCAGCGACGTGGTCTGGAGCGACCTCTTCCAGGCGCCTGCGCAGGGCAACGGCGGCGTCCTCGAGCGCGAGGGGATCACCGGCGTCGCCGTCCCGGGCTCGAAGTTCGTTCCCAGTCCCGACTACGGGAGCTCGAGCTACTGGGAGGCGATCTTGCAGAGGCTCCAGGGCGCCGCCACCACCGGCGGCACGAGCGGCGGTCTGCACGGGACCGGGATCGTCAAGACGGTCGCCCTGCCCGCGAACCAGGAGCTGTCGGAGTCGACGGAGAACACGGTTACCGCCACCACCGATCTCGGCTTCGCGGTCACGGTCGAGGACACGGGCGACTCGCAGGAGGTGCAGATCAAGGTGACGCTGACCATCCAGCAGTCGCCGACGCCGATCGTCCAGACGAAGACGATCGACCTGATCAACCCGGGCGAGCAGAAGCAGGTCGTGTTCCGCAACCTGGGCCAGGTGCAGTTCGCGACCAAGACGCAGGTCAAGGTCGACGTCGCGCCGGTGCCTCAGGAGAAGAACACCGACAACAACTCCAAGGTGTACCAGGTCATCTTCTCGCTCGGCTAGATGGGACTGGCCGAATGGATCGCGATCGTCGCCGTCGTGATCGCGGTCGGCGCTGTCGCGCTCGCGATCTGGGCGTTGGCGAAAGTGACCGCGGTGCGCCGTTCCCAGGACGTCCTGCTGGGTGGAAACGCGAAGGCCGACGTCGTCGAGTTCGCGGTCTCGCTCCAGACGCGGATCGACGACCTCCACCGCGCGGTCGACGAGGTCGCGGCGGCGCTGGCGCGCGTCGACCGGCGCGTCGACGGCGCGCTGTCCCGCTCGGCGCTGATCCGCTACGACGCGTACGAGGACACCGGCGGCCACCAGTCCGCTTCGATGGCGATCCTGGATTCCGCCCGGTCGGGGATCGTCCTGACCGCGATCCAGGGCCGCGACTACGCCCGCGTCTACGTGAAGCAGCTGGACCACGGCCGCACTCCGATCGCGCTGTCGCCCGAGGAGCAGCAGGCGGTCGAACGAGCGATGGCTCCCTGAGCCTCGTGCGCTCAGGCTCGGTCGCCTGAGCGCCCCGAGCCGGCTGCCGGGGCCGACGGCGCCGTCGTCGAGCGGAAGGCTCGGGCCGGACGCTACATTTCCGGCACGTTGGGACAGGTCCTCGTCCTGAATGCCAGCTACGAGCCGCTGAACGTCTGCTCGGTTCGGCGCGCGCACGTGCTCGTGTTCAAGGGGAAGGCGGAGGTGCTGGAGGAGCACGGCACACCGCTGCGGTCGGCGACCGACACGTTTGCGCGGCCGCACGTGATCAGGCTCGTCCAGTTCGTCCGGGTGCCCCGTGCCGCGCAGCGAAAGATCTCGCGACGGGCGCTGTTCGCCCGCGACGGGTGGAGCTGCGTCTACTGCGGGACGAGCGGCGGCCGGCTCACGCTCGACCATGTCGTCCCCCGGAGCCGCGGAGGCGGGTCGGTGTGGGAGAACGTCGTCACCGCCTGCGCGCCGTGCAACCTGCGCAAGGGCGACCGCCTGCCGGAGGAGGCGTCGATGACGATGCGCCGCCCACCGCGGCCGCCCGCGCCGGCGCTCTTCATCACCCTCGCCACGCCCGCGGGGTTGCCGACCACCTGGAAGCGCTACCTTCCACGCTCGGCCGCGGTCGCCTAGCCCTCCGCGGCGTTGGGTGGAGCGGGCGGCCGCGCGGGCCTGCGTCTCGGGGCGCCCTTACGGTGCCAGGCACGGTTAGGAGGCGCCCTTCGATTAGCCGCCTGAGCAGGATCTTTGCGGTGCCAGGCACTGTTAAGAACCGTTGCGCCGAACAAGCCCGGCCCCGTACCCCTGTGGACGAACTGTCCCACTCTTGTTTCGACCCGGTCTCAGAGACTGGGTGTGAAACGTCACGAGCTCAGACACGGCTCGATGTGACACGGCGTCCGGCCGGCGGCGTATGAACCTCGGCATGAAGTCACTGGCCGTCGTCGGAGCCGTCCTCGCCGTTCTCGTGGCCGGCGCCACCCGCGCCGGCGGTGCGCCGTCGGCCGCACCCCAGCATTCGATCGTCGTCGCCGGGCGGGGCTCGGTCACGGCGCGGCCCGACCGCGCCCAGCTCTCCTTCGCGGTCTCCGCGGCCGCGAAGACCGCTTCGGCCGCCCTGCGCGCCGACGCGGCCGATATGACCAAGGTGATCGCCGCGCTCAAGGGGCAAGGGATCGCCGCGGCGGATCTCCGAACCGACCTCGTCTCGCTCTCGCCGCGCTACTCGCAGAACGGCGAGACGGTGGTCGGCTACACCGCGACGAACTCCGTCTCCGCGACTGTGCGCAACCTGACGAAGATCGGCGGGATCATCGACGCCGCCGTCGACGCCGGTGCCAACCAGATGTCGGGCCCGAACCTCGTCCGCTCCTCCGCCACGGCCCACTACCGGACTGCCCTCCGCGCGGCGATCGCCGACGCCAGGGGCAAGGCCCGGACGATCGCGGCGGCTTCGGGCCTCGACATCCGCCGGATCACCGACGTCTCCGAGAGCAGCGCCGCGCCCGCGCCGACGCCGCTGACGGCCAAGGCGAGCGCGGACGCGTCCACCCCCGTGGAGACCGGCTCGACGCTGGTCGAGGCGACCGTCACCGTCACCTTCGCCGTCGGTTAGCCCGGCAACGCCGTCGTCTCGACTCGCCCGGGCCGAAACGACTCGAACGCCTCGATCTCGTCCTCGTGCCGGAGCGTGAGGTCGATGTCGTCGAGCCCGTTCAGCAGCTTGTGCCGGCGGAACGGGTCGAACTCGAACGCGATCGGCTCACCGCCCGGCGCGGTGATCGTCAGCGCCTCGAGGTCGACCGACAGCTCGGGGGCCGTCGCCAGCCGCCGGACCTCGGTCTCCGGGAGCGCGATCGTGACGAGCCCGATCTGCGCCGCGTTCGCCGCGAAGATGTCGCCGAACGACGGTGCGACGACCACCTCGAAGCCGTAATCCTGAAGTGCCCAGGCGGCGTGCTCGCGCGACGAGCCGCAGCCGAAGTTGCGTCCCGCCACCAGGACCGTCGCGCCGGCGTACTCGGGCCGGTTCAGCTCGAACGCGGGATCCTGCCGCCAGTCGTGGAACAGGAACTCGCCGTACCCGGTTCGCTCGATCCGCTTCAGGAACTGCTTCGGGATGATCTGGTCGGTGTCGACGTCGGGGCGGTCGAGCACCGCGACCCGACCGGTCGTCCGCGTGAAAGCCTTCACGGCGTCAGTTCGCGGACATCCGCGAGTCGCCCCGTCAGCGCTGCCGCCGCCGCGGTGGCCGGACTGACCAGATGCGTCCGCCCACCGCGGCCTTGCCGCCCTTCGAAGTTCCGGTTCGACGTCGACGCGCACCGCTCGCCCGGCGCGAGCACATCGGGGTTCATGCCGAGGCACATCGAGCATCCCGCCCGGCGCCACTCGAATCCGGCCCGCTCGAAGACGGCGTCGAGCCCTTCGTCCTCCGCCTGGCGGCGCACGGCTGCGGATCCGGGGACGACCATCGCTCGGACGGAGGGATGCACCCGCCCTCCACCGACGATTTCCGCGACGAGGCGAAGGTCCTCGATCCGCGCGTTCGTGCACGAGCCGACGAACACGCGGTCGACCGCGACCTGGGCGATCGGAGTGCCCGGCTCGAGAGCCATGTAGTCGAGCGCTCGTTCGGCCGCCGCCCGGTCCGCCGGGTCGGCGAGCTCCGCAGGGTCCGGGACGACGCCGTCGACCGGCGCGACCATCCCGGGGTTCGTCCCCCACGTCACCTGGGGCGCGAGGGAGCCGGCGTCGACCTCGACCTCGCGGTCGAAGACGGCTCCGGCATCCGACGGCAGCCGGCGCCAGTCGTCGAGCGCCTGCTCCCACGCCTTCCCTCGGGGCGACCCGGGCCTGCCCTCGAGGTAGGCGAAGGTGGTCTCGTCGGGCGCGATCATCCCGGCCCGCGCGCCGGCCTCGATCGACATGTTGCAGATCGTCATCCGCCCGTCCATCGACAGGTCGCGGACGGCTGCGCCGTCGTACTCGATCACGTGTCCGGCGCCCCCGGCGACGCCGATCTGCCCGATCGCGCCGAGGATCGCGTCCTTTGCCGTCACGCCGAGCGGCAACGCGCCGTCGAAATGTACGCGCATCGTCATCGGGCGCTGCTGTGGCAGCGTCTGCGTGGCGAGCACGTGCTCGACCTCCGACGTGCCGATCCCGAACGCGAGCGCTCCGAACGCGCCGTGCGTCGAGGTGTGGCTGTCGCCGCAGACGATCGTCATCCCGGGCTGCGTGACGCCGAGCTCCGGGCCGATCACATGGACGATGCCCTCGCGGCCGCTGCCGGTCGCGTACAGCGGGACGCCGAACTGCTCGCAGTTCCGCCGCAAGGCGTCGAGCTGCGCCCGCGCCAGGGGGTCGGTGATCGGGCCGTCCACGGTCGGGACGTTGTGGTCCATCGTCGCCAGCGAGCGATCGGGCCGGCGCACGCCCCGTCCCGCGAGGCGCAGCCCCTCGAATGCCTGCGGCGAGGTCACCTCGTGAATCAGGTGCAGGTCGACGTAGAGCAGCGCCGGCCCGTCGGGCTCCTCGCGGACGATGTGGGTGTCCCAGACGTGCTCGAACAGGGTCGTGCCCACGCTCACACGTTCCCGCCCCGGGTCGGATACGAGCCGAACACCTTCAGGCGGCGTGTCCGCGCGCGCGTCTCGGCGAGAGCTGAGCGGATCGGCGGGTCGAGCGGGTGGCCGGCGAGTACCGCGTGGAAGCAGTACCGCCACGGCGTGTCGGGGATGGGCCGCGAGACGAGCTGGACGAGGTCGATTCCGTGCAGCGCGAACGCACCGATCGCATGGTGGAGTGCGCCGGGCCGGTGGTCGGTCACGAACGAGAACGCCGTCCGCCAGTCCTCGCCGGCAGAGTCGAGCCGCGTGTGCGTCGCCACCGAGACGAACCGCGTGTACGTCTCCGCGTGGTCGCCGACGTCTTCGACGATCGCGGTCAGACCGTAGACCGCCGCGGCCCGCTCGCCTGCGATCGCAGCCTCGGCGGGATCGTCGCGTTCGGCGACCTCGGCCGCCGCCTCCGCCGTCGATCCCGCCGCGATCGCGGTCGCCCACGGCATGGTCGCGAGCAGCCGCCGGCACTGGTCGAGCGCGGCGGGATGGGAGCGGACGACCCTGAGCCGCTCGAGCGGCACCCGCTCGACCCCGAGCAGCAGGTGGC
The DNA here is from genome assembly GCA_963841405.1 of uncultured Actinomycetes bacterium. Lineage (GTDB taxonomy): Bacteria > Actinomycetota > Thermoleophilia > Gaiellales > Gaiellaceae > DATBLE01. The sequence goes on from CAWJCM010000007.1 coordinate 674,505, forward strand.
GGACGCGGAGGACGATCTCGCCACCGATCGCGAGCGGCGCCGTCTGGAGGAGATCGTGGGTCTCTGCGATCGGTCCGGCGAGCGTGCTCTCGATCGGCAGGACGCCGTACTGGACCTCGCCGGCCACGGTCGCCTCGGCCACGGCGGTGAAGCTCGGGAGCGCGAGCACCCGCGCCGGCCGTGCGAACAGCTGCTCGCAGGCGGTGGCCGCGTGCGCGCCGTCGCGGCCGGGATAGGCGACGGCGAGGCTCACCAGCGGCGGAAGCTGACCGCGATCGGCAGCTCGCAGCGCGCACAGACGCGCTGGGCCGCGCCGTGGCGCTCCGCCCGCTCGACGGCCAGCGGGATCGCGCAGCTGCAATAGAAGGACGCCGGCGGCGCCGGGGAAACGGAAACGGAGGTGGGTTGGATGCTCGAATCGGTGCTCATGTCGCTGCCCTTTCTCGGACCGGGTACGAAACGGGACTCCGCCGGTGGTTGGCTAGCCGACGAGGGCGGAAGGGACGCCGGCTAGCGCGTAAAGACGCGCGCGCCGAGATTCGCGAGCAGGAAGGACGACCGAAGTTCGCGGGCGCGCTGCATCGGAGCATCAAGGGTACGGGCGAACCGCCGGTCCGTCAACGGCGGAGCTCCTCCACGACCGTCGCGACGACGTCCGCCGTCGTCGCGACGCCGCCGAGGTCCGGCGTGGGCGCGCGCTCGAGCGCCCGGTCGACGGCCGCGTCGAGCCGGCGCGCCTCCTCGGGCCGGCCGAGCCCGTGCTCGAGCATGAGCGCGGCCGACCGGAGCATCGCCGCCGGGTTGGCGATCCCGCGGCCGGCGATGTCCGGGGCCGATCCGTGCACCGGCTCGAAGATCCCGGGACCGCCGTCGCCGAGGCTCGCCGACGCCGCCAGCCCGAGGCCACCGGTGACCGCGCTCGCTTCGTCCGAAAGGATGTCCCCGAAGGTGTTTTCGGTGAGGATCACGTCGAAGCGCTCGGGCGCGGTGACGAGTTGCATCGCCGCGGCATCGACCAGGACGTGCTCGAGCTCGACGTCCGGGTACTCCGCTGCGACCTCGGTGACCACCTGGCGCCACATCCGCGAAGTCTCCAGCACGTTCGCCTTGTCGACGGAGGCCACACGCCGGCGGCGGTCACGGGCGATTGCGAACGCGCGATGCGCGATGCGCCGGACCTGGGTCGGGTGGTACTCGAGCGTGTCGAACACCGTTCCGTCGTCCCGGATGCCCTTCGGGCCGTAGTAGAGGCCGCCGACCAGCTCGCGGACGACCAGCAGGTCGACCGGCTCCTGTCGGGACGGGCGCAGGTTGGCGTAGACGTCGAGGGCCTTTCGTAGCCCGATCAGCCCCTGCTCGGGTCGGACGTCGGCCGCGTCGAACCGAGGCAGGCCGACGGCCCCGAGCAGGACGGCGTCGGCCTGCCGGCAGGCGGTGAGCGTCTCGTCCGGAAACGGCGTGCCGGTCGCGAGGATCGCCGCGCCGCCGAACGGGTGGTCCTCCAGCTCGAGGTCGGGCGCGAGCACGGCCAGCACCTCCCGTGCCGCCGCGATCACCTCCACTCCGATCCCGTCACCGGGCAGACAGACGATCTTCACGTTGGAAAAGGTGTTGGGGACGCTAGCGAGCACGCTTTAGTAAGTAAAGCCACTTTCGAAACGAAAGGTTTACGTGTTCATGCCGCTGCCAGCCGGTCGAGCAGCGCGTCGGCGTCGGGCGCGATCCGCACGGGCCGGAGGCGGTCGGCCACCGGCCCCGGCGTCTTCAGGCCGTCCCCGGTGACCAGCAGGACGACCCGGTCGCCCGGCCCGGCCCCGCCGGAGGCGGCGGCCTCGCGGAGCGCGCCGAGCGTCACGCCGGCGGCCGTCTCGCCGAACACGCCCGCCGTCTCGGCCAGCAGCGCCATCCCTTCGCCGACCGCGTCCTCCGCGACGGCGTGGATCGCTCCCCCCGACGCCTCGGCGGTGGCGACCGCCAGATCGCCGTCGGCGGGGCTGCCGATCGCCAGCGACCGCGCCACCGTGTCGGGGCGTACGGGCCTCACGGGCGCGCCCGCCCCGAAGGCCGTCGCAACCGGCGAGCAGCCCTCTGCCTGGCCGCCGACGAGCCTGGGAGGCTCGCCCTGGACCAGCCCGAGCTCGAGCAGGTCGGCGAAGCCCTGGTGGAGCTTCGTGTACAGCGAGCCCGAGGCGATCGGCGCGACGACCAGGTCGGGCAGCTCCCAGCCGAGCTGCTCGGCGATCTCGTACGCGAGCGTCTTCGAGCCCTCTGCGTAGTAGCTCCGCAGCCCGACGTTCACGAACGCCCAGGGCAGCTCGAACGACAGCTCGATCGTGAGCCGGCTGCAGTCGTCGTAGGTGCCGTCGACCGCGTACAGCGTCGCGCCGTAGACGGCGGTCGGAGTCAGCTTCTCCGGCTCGAGGTCGGCCGGGCAGAACACGGCCGCCTCGAGACCCTCCGCCGCGGCTCGCGCCGCAACGGCGTTGGCCAGGTTCCCCGTCGAGGAGCACGCCAGCGTGGTCAGGCCGAGCTCCTGCGCCTTGGCGGTCGCGACCGCCACGACCCGGTCCTTGAACGAGTGGGTCGGGTTCGCCGTGTCGAGCTTCAGCCAGAGCTCTCCGATGCCGAGGTGCTCCGCCAGCCTCGGCGCACGTACGAGCGGCGTGAAGCCTGGTGCCAGTCTCTGTTCCGTGGGCGCCGTCACAGGGAGCAGCCCTGCATAGCGCCAGAGCGACGGTGGGCCTGCGGCGATCGCCTCGCGGGTGACGGTCCGAGCCAACTCGCCGCGGTCGTAGACCGGGTCGAGCGGACCCCAGCAACGCGAGCAGATGCCGATCCCCTCGAGCCCGTGGTCGGTCTCGCAGTTGCGACAGCGAAGTGCGGTGGCGGACAACAGATTCCCCTTCCTCTCGCTCGACATCCTCCGAGCCTCGCGGCTCGCCGGGCTTGGCACCTTGCCGCTCTCGTGTGGTCGACTCTGTCGTGTGGTCGACACTGCGCGGTAGGTTGCCGAGGCGTCGTAGGGCCGGTTCCCTCAGCCTCTCTCGATGTGAGCGGGGATCGCCCGCCCGCGCGACCGACTATACATACGAAAGTGCCTCCACGCGAGCTCCGCCGGGTCGACTCGTTGCCGCCGTACGTCTTCGCGGCGATCAACGACCTGAAGCTGGAGCTGCGCCGCGCCGGCGAGGACGTTGTCGATCTCGGCTTCGGCAACCCGGACCTCCCCTCGCCCCCGGCGGCGGTCGAGAAGCTGCGCGAGGCGGTGGTGAATCCGCGCAACCACCGGTATTCGTCCAGCCGCGGGATTCCGAACCTGCGACGGGCGATCTGCGATCTCTACGCGCGCCGGTTCGGCGTCGAGCTCGACCCGGAGGTGCAGGCGCTGACGACGATCGGCGCCAAGGAGGGGCTCGCGCACCTGATGTGGGTGCTCGTCCAGCCCGGAGACGCCGCGGTCGTGCCAAGCCCGAGCTACCCGATCCACCTCTTCGCGCCGGCCTTCGCCGGAGCGGTCGTGGAGCGGATCGCGATGGGTCAGCACGAACAGGACCTGTTCGGCAACGTCGTCGAGGCGGTCGAGCGGTCGAGCCCTCGGCCTCGCGTGCTGCTGCTCTCGTTCCCGCACAACCCGACGACCGCCGTCGTCGACGCTCGGTTCATGCAACGCGTGGTCGACTTCGCGTGCGAGCAGGAGCTGGTGGTCGTGCATGACTTCGCCTACGCCGATCTCGCCTTCGACGGGCACGTGCCGCCGTCGATCCTCCAGGCCGAGCGCGCCGACGAGGTCGCCGTGGAGCTGTACACGCTGACCAAGTCGTTCTCGATGGCCGGCTGGCGGGTCGGCTTCGTGGTCGGGAACGCCGAGGTCGTGGGTGCGCTCGCGCGGCTGAAGTCGTACCTCGACTACGGCACGTTCCAGCCGATCCAGATCGCCGCCATCGTGGCGATGAACGAGGCGCCCGACTTCCCGCGCGAGGTCTGCGAGGTCTACCGCTCGCGGCGCGACGCCCTCTGCGCAGGGCTCGGGCGCATCGGCTGGGAGGTCCCGAGGCCGAAGGGGACGATGTTCGTCTGGGCGCCGATCCCCGAGCCGTACCGTCGCCTCGGCTCCCTCGAGTTCGCGGTCAAGCTCGCGCGCGAGGCGCGGGTCGCGGTCAGCCCGGGCCTCGGCTTCGGCACGGACGGCGACGGGCACGTCCGCTTCGCCCTGGTCGAGAACGAGCAGCGGATCGGCCAGGCGGTGGCGGGGTTGCGCCGCGCGCTTCCCGAGCTGGGGTAGCCGCGGCGGCGGACGGCCGGGCGAGCGACTATCCTGGGAGGCGCGCCGGCGCGAGGACGCGTCGGCGGACGGTGCTGATGCCTTCAGGAGCCGACGGCCCCTGGGGGCTTTTTTTGTTGGGAAGGGAGGGCACGGTGAACGACACGACGCTCGACGGGCGCCTGCGGATCCTGATCGCCGAGGACGAGACGATCATCCGGGCGGACCTCCTAGCCATGCTCGAGGACGACGGCCACGTCGTGTGCGGCGCAGCGCGCAACGGACGCGAGGCGGTCGAGCTCGCACGCGAGCTGGCGCCGGACGTCGCGCTCCTCGACGTCCGCATGCCCGAGCTGGACGGAGTCGAGGCGTGCCGGCGTATCTACGCCGAGCGGCCGACTCCCGTGATCATGCTGACCGCGTTCGCCGACCGCGGCCTCGTCGAGCGGGCCCTCGAGGCCGGCGCCTTCACCTACCTGGTCAAGCCCTTCCGGGAGACGGATGTGCTACCCGCCGTCCGGGCGGCGGTGAGACGGCACGCGGAGCTGCTCGAGGCGCGGCGCGCGGTCGGCGGCTCGGCGCAGTCGATCTCTCTCGGCATCCGCTCGCAGGGCGGCTTCGTCTGGCCGGTCGGCCTGCACCGGCGGGCCGACGGGTCGGTCTTCGTCACGGGCCTTCCGGGGCAGGTCGAACCCGACGCGTGAGCGTCGGCTCGCGCGGAGGTTCAGCCGGTATTGCGTAGCGCGGTCGCGATTCCGGCGATCGAGCGAAGGAGCGGCGGGCGGACCTGCTCGCGCTCGCCGTCGTCGCGGGCCTGGCGGTAGCGCGCGAGCAGCTCGACCTGGATCGCGTTCATCGGGTCCACGTACGGGTTGCGCAGGGCGATCGACCGTTGGAGAACAGGCTGGCGGTCGAGCAGCGCATCCGCCTCGACGATCTGCAGGACCGCCGCCACCGTCCGCCCGTGCTCGGATTCGATCTCTGCGAACAACCGCTCGGGGTCGGCCTCCGCCGGGACCAGCGAGAGATAGCTGCGGGCGATCTCCAGGCTCGACTTCGCGAGCGTCATCTCGAGGTTCTCGACGAGCGACCGGAAGAACGCGAACGAGCGGTAGAGCCGCCGCAGCTCGCGCGGCGGAGCCGAGCGACTCCAGCGCTGCCCCGCAGCCGTACCAGGCCGGCAGCAGGCACCGGTTCTGCGTCCAGGCGAAGACCCAGGGGATCGCGCGCAGCGCCTGCAGCAGGCGGTCGCTTCCCGGTCGGCGGGTGGGCCGCGAGCCGAGGGCGAGGAGCGAGAGCTCGTCGACCGGCGTGAAGGAGCGGAAGAACGGAGCGAACAGCGGATCCTCCCAGACGAGCCTCCGGTAGGCCGCGTGCGCCGCCGCGGAGAGGTCCGCCATCAGATCGTGCGCACCCGGGGGCGGCGCTGCCTGCGCAACGTCGGGGAAGGCCGCGAGCAGCGTCGCGGCGAGCGCCGCCTCGAGGTTGCGATAGGCGAGGCCCGGCAGCCCGTACTTGAAGGAGATCGTCTCGCCCTGTTCGGTCAGCTTCAGCCGCCCGGGCGGATGACCGGGGGGCTGGGCGAGGATGGCCGCGTACGTGGGGCCGCCGCCCCGGCCGGCGCTTCCCCCGCGCCCGTGAAAGACGGTCAGCTCGAGTCGCCTTCGGCGCGCGAGTGCAGCGAGCGCCTCCTGCGTGCGGAAGATCTCCCACTGCGCGGTCAGGTACCCGCCGTCCTTGCCGGAGTCGGAATAGCCGACCATCACCTCGAGCCGCCGGCCACGCGAATCGACGGCGCGGCGGAACCGCCGATGGGAGAGGAGTTCCTCGACGATCGCCGACGCGGAGCGCAGATCGTCGATCGTCTCGAAGAGTGGCACCACCGAGAGGCGTGCGCCGGCCTCCTCGGCCAGGTCGAGGGCCGCGAGCACATCGGCGGCCGACGCGGTGCCGGAGACGATCAGCGTGTCGATCGCCTCGACACCGTGACGAGCCTGTGCGCGGGCCGTTGCCGCGAAGCTCCTGCGGGTTCGCGCGGTCGGCCGACGTAGCTCGGCGGCGTGCAGCCGGATGTCGAGCTGCGCCACGTGGAAGCCGAACAGCTCGACGCGTCGCCGAAGCGCCGCGAGCCGGCCGTCCGCCAGCCGGGCGCCGCGGTTGGCGCGCAGGCTGCGGTCGACCAGCTCGAGGTCGTCGAGGAACTCCCGCGGCGACCGGTATTCGTCGGGCCGCCCCTCGACCGTCTCGCCGAGCCGGTGCCAGACCAGCGAGAGCTTCCTCCGGTAGGGCTCGTCCTCGTTGGTGCGGCCGATCCGCGCGGTGTACCGCGGCATCGCACGCTCGTCGCGCGTGATCGAGCGGCGCAGCTCCGGCGACACGTCGACGAGCGTGCCGGCGAGCCCGAGCCGTGCCGCCAGCTCTCGAACCTCGGCCCGGTAGCGCGCGAGCACGAGCTGCCGCGCCCGGGCCAGCGCTTCCTCGATCGTTCGAGGCCCGGCGTTCGGGTTGCCGTCCTGGTCGCCGCCGATCCAGCTCCCGAAGCGTAGCGGCGTCCCCGCTGCCGGGATGCTGCGGCGAAGGTCGCCGACCAGCGCCGGTGCGACCTCGAGGAGGCTCTGCTCGAAGAACCAGAGGCCGTGGCGGATCTCGTCGACCACGCGCGGCCGCTGCGAGCGGACCTCGTCCGTCTGCCAGAGCGCCGTCACCTCCTCGGCGAGCAGGGTCTTCACCTGGTCGAGCGCCGCGCGCGACAGGGCCGGGCCGTCGAGCCGGTCGAGCAGGCCGTCGAGCCGCACCTGGGCGGCGAGCACCGTGCGGCGCGTCGCCTCGGTCGGATGCGCGGTGAGGACGAGCTCGAGCGACAGGCGCTTCGCCGCGGCTGCGAGCCGGCGCGGCGGCACGGCGGCCCGCTCGAGCTCGGCGAGCGCCTCGGCCAGCGACTCGCGCGGGATGCGCCGCTCGTGCTCGTACTCCCGCCGGCGCCGGAGCCGGTGGTGCTGCTCGGCGAGGTTGACGAGCTGGAAGTAGAGGGCGAAGGCTCGCAAGACCTCCGCCTGCCGTCCAAGTGGCATCTTCGAGACGGCCGAGGCGAGCCGCTGCCGCTCGCCCTCAGAGCCGGACGTCCGGGCGCGCCGCGACAGGGCGCGGATCCTTTCCTCGTCGGTGAGCAGGCTCCGGCCGCCCTGCTCCACCAGGACCCGGCCCAGGATCTCGCCGAGGAGGCGGACGTCTCGCCGTAGTGGTGCTTCCGGGTCGCGAGTGGTCATGTCGGCAGCTTGCGCGATTCGGCGGTCGCGCCGCCGGTCAGCGGGCGACCGAGGCGCCGACCGGCAGGCCTGGCGGGCGCGCGACGGAACTGGCCGTCCGCGACTCGACCGCCGCCCCGTCCTAGGGCCTCGTGACCGCGCCCTCGCTCGCCGAGGCGACCTGGGCCGCGTACTTCGCCAGCACTCCGCTCTCGTAGCGAGGAGCCGGCGGAGCCCACGCCGCCGCCCGCGCCGCGAGCTCGTCGTCCGGGAGCTCGACCCGCAGCTCACCGGCCTCGACGTCGATGCACACCGGGTCGCCCTCCCGGAGGGCGGCGATCGGTCCACCCCGGAAGGCCTCGGGCACGACGTGGCCGACCATGAAGCCGTGGGTGGCGCCGGAGAAGCGGCCGTCCGTGATCAGCGCGACCGAGTCGCCGAGCCCCTCGCCGATGAGCGCCCCCGTCACCTGGAGCATCTCCGGCATGCCGGGCCCGCCGGCGGGGCCCTCGTAGCGGATCACGACCACGTCGCCCGGCTGGATCTGTTTGGCCTTGACGGCGGCGAAGGCGTCCTGCTCGTTGTCGAACACGCGGGCCGGCCCGCGGTGCTCGGTGCGGTCGACGGTCAGCTTGACGACGCAGCCGTCGGGCGCGAGGTTGCCGCGCAGGATCCGCAGGGAGCCGCTCTTCTTGATCGGCCGGTCGATCGACGCGATCACCTCCTGGCCCTCGGTCTCGACGACCGCGGTCGCCACCTCCCCGAGCGTGCGGCCGTCGACGGTCGGCAGCTCACCGTGGACGAGCCCCTGCCTCGCGAGCTCGCGGGCGACGAGCGCAACCCCACCCGCTCGGTAGACGTCGGTCGCATGGAACCGGCCCCACGGCTTCATGTCGGCGAGCACCGGCGTGCGTCCCGCGATCCGGTCGAAGTCGTCGATCGTGAATCCGATCCCGAACTCGCGCGCGATCGCCAGCAGGTGCAACAGCCCGTTCGTGGAGCCGCCGGTGGCGACCACCGAGGCGGCAGCGTTCTCGATGGCCTCCCGCGTGACGAAGTACGAGGGTCGGACATCGCGCCGCACGAGGTCGACCACCAGGCGGCCGCACTCCGCGGCGGCATCGGCCTTCTGCGGTGAGAGCGCCGGGATGCCGTTCAGCCCGGGCGGGCTGATCCCGAGGAACTCGAGGATCGTCGACATCGTGTTGGCGGTGAACTGGCCGCCGCAGGCCCCGGCGCCGGGGCACGCGACCGCCTCGAGCTCATGCAGCTCCTCGGCGCTGACGCGGCCTGCCGCATAGCCGCCGATCGCCTCGTAGACGTCGGCGACTGTGACGTCGCGGCCGCGGAAGACCCCGGGCGCGATCGAGCCCGTGTAGAGGACGACCGACGGGATGTCCAGCCGGCCCATCGCCATCACCGCCGCCGGGTTCGTCTTGTCGCAGGCGACCAGGCAGACGAGCCCGTCGAACATGTGCCCCCGCGCGACGAGCTCGATCGAGTCGGCGATCACCTCACGCGAGATCAGGCTTGCGCGCATTCCCTCGGTGCCCATCGTCACGCCGTCCGAGATCGCGATCGTGTTGAACTCCATCGGCGTCCCGCCGGCCTCGCGGATGCCGCGCTTCACGTCCTGCGCCAATTCGCGCTGATTCAGGTTGCACGGCATCGTCTCGATCCACGTGGTGGCGACGCCGACGATCGGCTTGGCGAGGTCGTCGTCGGTGAAGCCGGTGCCCTTCAGCATCGACCGGGCGCCTGCGCGGTCGGGGCCGTTCGTGATCGCGGCGCTGTGCCGCTTCGCCGGGTCGGCCGGCCGGTCGTACGGGCTCGAGCTCATCCGCCGATCCTACGCCGGGTCGGGCAGCGCCTGCTCCTGCGGCACGCGGTGCATGAGGCTGCGCAGCTCGGTTCCGACCGTCTCGATCCGCTCTTCCGCGGCCTGCTCGCGCAGCTCGTTCAGCTTCGGCTCGCCGGTCTTCATCTGCTCGATCCAGTCCTGCGCGAACGCGCCTTCCCGGATGTCGGAGAGCAGCCTGCGCATGTTGTCGCGGACGTGGTCGTCGATCACCCGGGGCCCGCGGCTGAGGTCGCCGTACTCGGCCGTGTCCGAGACGGAGAAGCGCATCCCCGAGAACCCGCCTTCGTGGATCAGGTCGACGATCAGCTTCAGCTCGTGCAGGCACTCGTAGTAGGCGATCTCGGGCTGGTAGCCCGCCTCGACCAGCGTCTCGAAGCCGAGCCGGATCAGCTCGGTGACGCCGCCGCAGAGCACGGCCTGCTCGCCGAAGAGATCGCTCTCGGTCTCCTCGACGAAGGTGGTCTCGATCACGCCGGCCCGGGTCGCGCCGATGCCGGCGGCGTATGCGAGCGCCAGGTCGAGCGCGCGGCCGCTCGCGTCCTGCGCGACCGCAACCAGCGCCGGCGTTCCGTAGCCCTCGGTGAAGAGCCGCCGCACGATGTGCCCGGGCCCCTTGGGCGCGACCATGATCACGTCGTGCTCGGCCGGCGGCGCGATTCGGCCGTAGTGGACGTTGAAGCCGTGGGCGAAGAGGACCGCGGCGCCCGGCTCGAGGTTCGGCGCCACCTCGCCCTCGTACGCGTCGGGCTGCACCTGGTCGGGGAGCAGCAGCGAGACGATCTGCGCGCCGCGGACCGCGTCGGCCACGGCCGCGACCGCGAGCCCGGCGTCCTCGGCCGACCGCCGCGAGCCGCTGCCTGCCCGCAGCCCGACCTCGACCTCGACTCCCGAGTCGTGGAGGTTGAGGGCGTGGGCATGGCCTTGGCTGCCGTAGCCGACGACCGCCACCTTGCCGTCGAGGAGGGAGAGGTCGCCGTCGCGGTGGATCGTCGCCATGAAGAGTTCCTTTCGCTAGTTGAGGACGCGTTGACGGTTCGGGCGGCGGACCGACGCGCGCCGGAGGCCGATCCTGCCCGTTCGTGACAGCTCGCGGATGCCGTGCGGACGGACGAGCTCCTCGAACGAGTCGATCTGCTCCGGCTCGCCGACCACTTCGAACACCATCGAGTCGGGCCCGACGTCCGCGACGCGAGCCTGGAACACCTCGGCGAGCGCCATCAGCTCTGCCCGGCGCTCCGCAGGCGCCGCGATCGAGATCAGCGCCAGCTCGCGCTCGACCGCCTCGCCCGCCTCCAGCTCGCGTACGCGCAGGACGTTGACGAGCTTGTGCATCTGTTTCTCGATCTGCGCGAGCGGCTGCCGGTCGCAGTTGACGCGGAGCGTGATCGACGAGACGTCGTGCCGCTCGGTCGGGCCGACCGCCAGGCTCTCGATGTTGTAGCCGCGCCGGGCGAAGAGCTGGCAGACGCGGACGAGCGCCCCCGGCTTGTTCTCCACCAGGACGGACAGCGTGTGAATCATGCGCCGACGACCTTCGCCGGCTCCTGCTCCTCGTACTCGAGCATCTCGACGGCGGCGGCTCCGGTCGGGATCATCGGGAAGCACTGCTCGTGCGCGTCGACGCGGGCGTCGACGACCGCCGTGCGGCCGCACGCGAGCGCCTCTCTGAGCGCGCCCTCGAGCTCGCTCTCGTCGGAGACGGTGAAACCGGCCGCCCCGTAGGCCTCCGCGAGCAGGGCATAGTCGGGCACCTGATGGGTCAGATGTACATGGGATAGACGCTCTTCGTAGAAGAGCGTCTGCCACTGGTTGACCATGCCGAGGTAGCCGTTGTTGACGATCACCGTCACGATCGGCAGATCCTCGAGCACCGAGGTGGCCAGCTCCTGGCTCGTCATCTGGAAGCACCCGTCGCCGTCGACGCAGATCACGGTCGCGTCCGGTCTCGCCGCCTTCGCGCCGATCGCGGCCGGGATCCCGTAGCCCATCGTCCCGAGGCCGCCCGAGGTGATGAAGGTGCGCGGCCGGTCGCAGAGCAGGTACTGCATCGCCCACATCTGGTGCTGGCCGACGCCGGTCGTCCAGATCACGTCGTCGCGGCCGTGGGTGAGCTCCTGCAGGGCCTCGAGCACCCGCTGCGGCTTGAGCGAACCGCCGTTGCCGTAGCGCAGGGGAAACTCCTCGCGCCAGCCTTCGAGCCGGCGGAGCCAGGGCTCGGTGCGCCCGGCGTCGCCCGCCGCGCGCAGCCGGCGCACCCCGGCGGCGAGATCGCCCAGGATCTGCTTCAGCGGGCCGACCACCGGGACGTCGGCGCGGCGCAGCTTGTCGATCTCGGCCGCGTCGACGTCGAGGTGGACGACGGTGGCACCCGGCGCGAAGGCGTCGAGCTTGCCGGTGACCCGGTCGTCGAACCGTGCGCCAACGGAGACCAGCACGTCGCAGGTGTTCATCGCCAGGTTCGACCACTTGGGGCCGTGCATGCCGGGCCAGCCGAAATGCAGCTCGTGCGTCTCCGGGAAGGCGCTCTTCGCCATCAGCGTGGTCACGACGGGTAGCCGGCCGGCCTCGGCGAGGTCGAGCAGCTCGGCGCAGGCGTCGGCGTTGAGCGTGCCGCCGCCGACGTAGAGGACCGGCTTCTCGGCGGACGCGACGCGGCGCGCCGCCTCGGCGATCTGCCGCCCGTGGCCGCGAACCGGCGGTCGCCAGCCCGGGAGGTCGACCGAGTCCGGGTACCGGAAGTCGAGCTCGGCCTCCTGGAGGTCGCGCGGGATGTCGACGAGCACCGGGCCGCAGCGGCCGGTGCGGGCGACGTGGAAGGCGGCCTTGAGCACGTGCGGGATCTCCTCGACGTCCTGCACGAGCCAGGAGTGCTTGACGATCGGGGTGGTCACGCCGGTGATGTCGCACTCCTGGAAGGCATCGGTCCCGATCAGGTGGCTGCGCACCTGGCCGGTGATGCAGACGAGCGGCGTCGAGTCCATCCACGCGTCGGCGATCGGCGTGACGAGGTTGGTTGCGCCGGGGCCGGATGTGGCGAACGCGACGCCGGTGCGGCCGGACGCGCGCGCGTAGCCCTCCGCCATGTGCCCGGCGCCCTGCTCGTGGCGCGCGAGCACGTGCCGCACGGTCGTTCCGCGTGCGATCGCGTCGTACACGGGCAGGATCGCGCCGCCCGGGATCCCGAAGGCGACCTCGACGCCCTCGGCCTCGAGCGAGCGGAGGACTGCGTCGGCTCCGTTGGGAACCGTCTTGGGGCCAGAATTCATCCTGTCCTCAGGGCCGTTTCGAAGAACTCCACGTCGGTTCGGGTGGTCGGCATCAGCTCGAGCACGGCATCCATGAAGTCGCGCGTGGTCGCTGCGGGGCCACGGCCGGTGAGGTCGGCTGTGCGCACGCCGGAGGCGAGCGCGGACGACACCGCCCGCTCGAGCGTGCTGCCGGCGGCCCGCTCGCCGAGCCCTTCGGACAGCATCAGCGCGGCGGCCAGCAGCATCCCGCTCGGGTTGGCCACGCCCTGTCCGGCGATGTCGGGAGCAGACCCGTGCGTCGGGCCGAAGATTCCCGGTCCGTCCTGGGACAGGCGGCCCGAGGCGACGATCCGTGAGCCGTCGCTGCTGGCCGCGGTCAGGTCGGAGACGAGCTCGGCGTGCGCCCGCTGGGTGACGACGACGCAGAAGCCGTCGGGGGAGTTCATCAGCCGTGGCAGGGCCTGGCTCAGTGAGAGCCGCTCGACCTCGACGCCGGGATGGCGCTCCGCCTCCCAGCCCACGAACGTGTTCCACGTCTGCCCGTCGCCGACCGCCGCCACCTTCGCCCGACGAGAGCGGGCGAGGTCGAACGCGCGCCGCACGACGTACGGCTCCATCTGGTCCTCGAGCGGGCTGACGACGGCGATGTCGCCGTCTGCGAGCCGCACCCGCTGGACGCGCCAGGTCAGTTCGAGCTCGGCCTTGACGCCCTCGAGCGCGGGCTCCCTCGTCAGCGCGACCAGGACGGCATCCGCCCGGCTGCAGGCAGCCCGCGTCGCCGCCGGCAGCGGGTGGCCGTGGCGGCTGACAGCCTCGCGGGCGAACGGCACGTGCACCTCCTCCACGCGGAAGCGATGCAGGCGGCCGGCCTCGGCGACGGCGCGGCTCGCCTCGGCCATCAGCTCGGGGCCGATGCCGTCCCCGCTCAGGCAGGCGACGGTGTATTTGGCTTGGCGACTCATTGACGAACTCCTGCGATGGTGGAGACTTCGACTTCCGCCGCCGCGCCCGACATGGCGGACGCGGCCGATCTCGGCTGCTGAGGTGCGAGCGTTTTTTGGGAAGGGGGCACGCGGGGGAAACCGGCCGTTTCCCCCGCGCCTTCGAAGACGTCGTAGAGCGTCACGGCCTTGCGCTCGTCGGCAAGCCGCTTGAACCGGGCGAAAGCGGAGCGGAGCTCGTCCGCGGGCAGGTCGATCCCGGCGTCGGCGCACGCGCGGGCGAACGCGTGCCGGCCGGAGTGCTTGCCGAGCGGCAGCGTCATCGTCAGGCCCAGCTCCTCGGGATCCATGATCTGGTAGGTGGCCGCGTCCTTCAGCATCCCGTCCTGGTGGATGCCGGCCTCGTGGGCAAAGGCGTTCGCGCCGACGATCGCCTTGTTACGCTGGACGGCGTAGCCGGTCAGTCGGGAGACGAGGGCCGAGGAGACGCCGATCTCACCTACGTTCACTTCCGTCCCGGCCTCCAGCTCGTCGGCGCGTACCCGCAGCGCCATCACGACCTCCTCGAGCGCGGCGTTGCCCGCCCGCTCGCCGATCCCGTTCACCGTGCACTCGACCTGGGTCGCGCCGGCGCGGATTCCGGAGAGCGTGTTCGCGACCGCCAGGCCGAGGTCGTTGTGGCAGTGGACGGAGAGGACGACCCGGCGGAGGTCGGGGCAGAGCTCCTGCACGCGGCGGAGGAACGCTTCGTGCTCGTCGGGCAGGCAGTAGCCGACGGTGTCCGGCAGGTTGACGGTGGTCGCGCCGAAGGCGATCGCCTCGCGGCATACCTCCGCGAGGAACGCCGGGTCGGAGCGCGTCGCGTCCTCGGCGGAGAACTCGACCTCGTCCGCGTGCGCGGCGGCGGCGCGGACGGCGGTCCGCACGCGCTCGAGCACCTCGGCCGGGTCGAGCCCGAGCTTGCGCTCCATGTGCAGGGCGCTCGTCGCGATGAAGACGTGGATGCGCGAGCGGCGGGCTCCGGCAAGGGCCTGGGCGGCCGCCTCGACGTCGTCCGGCTCGGTGCGGGCCAGCGCGGCGACGGTCGCGCCCGTCACGGTCTGCGCGACGGCTTCCACGCCTTCGAAGTCGCCGGGCGACGAGATCGGGAAGCCGGCCTCGATCACGTCCACGCCGAGGCGCTCGAGCTGCATGGCGATCTCCGCCTTCTCGTCGGGCTGAAGGGCGATGCCGGGCGACTGCTCGCCGTCGCGAAGGGTGGTGTCGAAGATCGTGATCCTGCGGGGTGGCAACTGAGTTCCTCCTCGTCTCGTCCCGTCCGGGGACGTACCGATGGTGTGGTGAGGTCGGCGTGTGCGCTACGAGGCGCGTGGTCGAAAGCTCCCCCTAGAGGGGGAGAATCGAGACGATGAGAAGGGAAATCGGGCCGCGCGCAGCCACGGAGAGGCGGGCTGCGGAGTGGATGTCGTGCGCGGCGGTCATCGCTTCAGGTTTGCAAGTGTTGCCGGGAGGTTCCGGTCTGTCAAGTCATCGGCAGAATCTCCGGCGCACTTGACCTCGCGGGAACCGATCCCTACTCTGCTGGCAATGGTTCGCGCCGCGTACGAGATCTTTCCGCTCCCGTTTCTCGTCGCGCGCAAGCCTGCGTGCTAGTCGGCGTCCCGCTCCCACCGCCTCCGCCGGCTAGCTAGCACCACAGAGGCGGACTCCTCCAAATCACTCGAGGTGCGCATTGCGACCTCCGTTCGGCCCAACCCTAGAGCGTGATGCCTGCGGGATCGGCTTCGTCGCCGACTCCTCCGGTCGCGCCTCGCGCGAGATCGTCGACGCCCTGCTCGAGGGGCTCCACAACGTGCGGCACCGGGGCGCGACCGCGGCCGACCGGAAGACCGGCGACGGGGCAGGCGTGCTGCTGCCGCTGCCGCAGGGCAGTCCGGGGATGGCGATGGTCTTTCTCCGCGACGAGGCCGCGCGCGGCGCGATCGAGGACGCCTGCAGGGCAGAGGGGATCGAGCCGCTGGAGTGGCGCCAGGTTCCCGTCGACACCGGCGCGTTGGGCGCGGCCGCGGCCGCCTCGATGCCGCGGATCGAGCAGCTGCTCCTGCGGGGCGGCGACGAGATGCGCGCCTACCGCGCCCGCCGTCAGGCCGAGCGCACCCCCGGCGCGTACATCGTCTCGCTCTCCTTCCGGACCGTCACCTACAAGGCCCTGTGTGCGGCCGAGGAACTCGGGCGCTTCTATCCGGACCTGCGCGACCCGGCCCTCGCGGTGCCCTTCGGGATCTTCCACCAGCGCTTCTCGACGAACACCGAGCCGTCGTGGGAGCGCGCCCAGCCTTTCCGGCTCCTGTGCCACAACGGCGAGATCAACGCGATCCAGGGCAACGCCAACTGGATGCGCGCCCGGGAGGGCAACTTCGGCTCCGAGGACGACGAGCTGCTCCACCCGGTCATCGACGAGTCCGGATCCGACTCGGCGATGCTCGACAACGCGCTCGAGCTCCTCGTCCGCCACGGCCGCGACGTCCGCCACGCGCTGACGATGCTGGTGCCCGAGGCCTGGGACGGCAACCCCGAGCTCGGTCGGGAGCTGCGCGACTACTACCGCTACCACTCGCTGCTGGTCGAGCCGTGGGACGGGCCGGCCGGGCTCGTCTTCACCGACGGCCGCGTGGTCGGCGCGGCGCTCGACCGCAACGGACTGAGGCCGCTTCGCTATGCGGTCTGTTCCGACGGCCTCGTCGTCTGCTCGTCCGAGGCGGGCGCCGTCGACCTCTCGGGGCGCGGGCCGGTGCGCCGCAGCCGGCTCGCCCCCGGGCAGATGATCGCCGTCGACCCCGAGCGGGGCTTCGAGGAGAACCACGCGATCAAGGCGCGTCTCGCCGCTCGGCAGCCGTACGGGCGCTGGCTCGAGGAGGGGTTGCGCCGCGGCTCGAACGGGACGCCGGTCGTGCCGTCCCGGGGCGACCTGACCGCCCGCCAGGCGGCCTTCGGGTATACCCGCGAGGATCTCAACGTCATCCTCCGGCCGGTGGCCGGCCGCGGCCACGAGCCGACCTCCTCGATGGGCGACGACACGGCGCTGCCGCTGCTCGCCGGCCGTGCGCGGCCGCTCTACTCGTACTTCCGCCAACGCTTCGCGCAGGTGACGAACCCGCCGATCGACCACCTGCGGGAGCGGCACACGTTCTCCCTGCGCTGCATCCTCGGCGGCCGGGCCCCTCTGCTGACGGAGGGGCCCGAGACCGCTCGGGGGACGGAGCTCGAGAGCTTCTTCCTGTACCCCGACGTCCTCGACGACCGCCTGAACCGGCTAGACGCGACGTTCGAGTCGGACATCGAGAGCGCCTGCCGGCGCCTCGCCGAACAGGCGGAGACGTTCATCCGCTCCGGCCGCACGGCGCTGCTGGTGTCGGACACCAACGCCGACCGGGCGTCGATCCCGGTGCTGCTCGCGGTCGGAGCGGTGCACCACCACCTGGTCGCACGCGGATTGCGCTCGCTGGCCACCATCGTCGTCGAGACCGACGAGGCGCGTGAGGCGCACAACTTCGCGTGCCTGCTGGGCTACGGCGCGGAGGCGATCTGTCCGCGTCTCGCGCTCGAGACCGTCGCCTCGCTCGCCGCGGCCGACAGGATCGGCGGCGACCGTCCCTCTCCGGCCGCGGCGCAGGAGCGCTTCCGCGCGGCGGTCGAGGACGGCGTGCTGAAGATCATGTCGAAGATGGGGATCGCCGACGTCGCCGCCTATTGCGGCGCGCAGGTGTTCGACGTGCTCGGGCTCGCGCGGGAGGTCGTCGAGCTCTGCTTCGTCGGCACGCCCACGGCGGTCGGCGGCATCGGGTTCGACGAGCTCGAGCGCGAGGCGCTGGCACGGTTCGCCGCCACGAGGCTGGAGAATCCGGGCTACGTCAAGTTCCGGAAGGGCGGCGAGCCGCACGAGACGGACGCATCCGTGGTAGACGCGGCGCATGCTCTGCGGCTCGCCGTCCGGAAGGATCGCCGCGAGGCCTACGATCGCTTCGCCTCCCTCGTCGACGGCCGGTCGCCGATGGAGCTCCGTGACCTGCTCGACTTCGCGCCGGCCAGTGCGGTGCCGCTCGACGAGGTGGAGACGGCCGACTCGATCGTCCAGCGCTTCTCCGCGGGCGGGATGTCGCACGGCGCGCTGTCCGCCGAGGCGCACGAGACGATCGCGGCGGCGTTCAACCGGCTGCGGGCGCGCTCGAACTGCGGCGAGGGCGGCGAGGATCCGTCGCGGTTCCGCACCGAGCGCAACTCCAGGATCAAGCAGGTTGCCTCGGGTCGCTTCGGGGTGACGCCCGAGTACGCCGCCTTCGCAGACGAGCTGCAGATCAAGATCGCGCAGGGCTCGAAGCCCGGCGAGGGCGGCCAGCTGCCGGGCCACAAGGTCTCGGTCGAGATCGCGCGCCTGCGCCATACCACCCCCGGCGTCGCTCTGATCTCGCCGCCGCCGCACCACGACATCTACTCGATCGAGGACCTCGCGCAGCTGATCTTCGACCTCAGGCAGGTGAACCCGGAGGCGGCGATCTCGGTGAAGCTCGTGGCCGAGACCGGCGTGGGGCTCGTCGCCAGCGGCGTCGTCAAGGCGCTGGCGGACGTGGTCCACGTCGCCGGCTCCGACGGCGGGACCGGCGCGAGCCCGCTCTCGTCGATCAAGAATGCCGGCCTGCCGTGGGAGCTCGGCCTCGCCGAGACGCAGTGCTCGCTGGTCGAGAACGGACTGCGCGGGCGCGTGCGCCTTCGGGCCGACGGCGGGATCAAGACCGGTCGCGACGTCGTCGTCGCCGTGCTCCTGGGCGCCGACGAGATCAGCTTCGGGACCGCGCTCCTGCTGGCCGAGGGCTGTCTGATGGTCCGTTCCTGCCACCTCGACACCTGCCCCGTCGGGATTGCCACCCAGCGGTCCGAGCTCCGTGCGAAATATGCAGCGACGCCGGAGCAGGTCGAGGCCTACCTGCTCTTCGTCGCCGAAGATGCGCGACGCTGGCTCGCCTCACTCGGGCTCCTCTCCCTCGAGGAGGCAGTCGGCCGCACGGACCTCCTGCGCCGGCGCGAGACGGGCGATCCGCGTGCGGACACGCTCGAGCTCGCGCCGTTGCTGGGGGCGCCGCGAGGCCGCTACCAGGGGGAGCCGATGCCGTTCGCGGGCGGCGGTGAGCTGGGGCGGCGGCTCGCGGCCGACGCGCAGCCTGCGCTCGACGGCTCCGCACTGGTCGAGCCGTCGTACTCGATCTCGACCTGGGACCGCTCGGTCGGTGCCCGCCTCGGCGGGCTGATCGGACGGCGGTTCGGCTCGCAGGCACCGCCCGGCCGGATCCGCGCCCGCTTCGCAGGTGCGGCCGGTCAGAGCTTCGGCGCGTTCCTCGCCGCCGGGGTCGAGCTCGATCTCGTCGGCGAGGCGAACGACTACGTCGGCAAGGCGATGGGCGGCGGGCGGATCGTGATCCGGCCGCCCGAGGGCGATGCGGGTGACCCCGTCCTCGCCGGCAATACGGTGCTGTACGGCGCCACGGGCGGAGAGCTCTACTGCGCCGGCCGGGCCGGCGAGCGGTTCGCCGTCCGGAACTCTGGTGCGAGCGCGGTGGTCGAGGGGATCGGCGACCACGGCTGCGAGTACATGACCGGCGGAACGGTGGTCGTCCTCGGCCCGACGGGCCGGAACTTCGGCGCGGGAATGAGCGGCGGCGACGCATTCGTCCACGACCCGTCCGGCGAGCTCCCTCTGCGGCTGAACGACGACCTGGTCGTCCTCGAACGGGTGTCCGGCGATGCAGAGCTTCGGCGTCTCGTCGAGCGCCACGCGCGGTATGCGGACTCGGAGCTGGCGGCGGCGCTGCTGGACGGCTGGGAGGGCGCCGTCGCGGAGTTCTGGCACGTGCGGCCGCGCGCCGACGTTGCCGCGATCGAGGACGAGCACGAGGGCACCGGGGGGAGGGCCGCGGAGGAGGCGGGGGAAGCGAGCACGGGTTAGTGGTGGTATTGCATAAACCAGCTGAAGCGGCATAATATTCAAGATGGTTGCAACGGCCCTCGTCGGCGCAGGCGGGTTCTCCGGACAGGAGACGCTCGACCGCGTGCTCGCACACCCCGACCTCGAGACGGTCGCGCTCGGCTCCGACTCGCTCGCGGGACGGTCGGCGGAGGCGCTCGATCCGCGGCTCGCCCGGAACGGGCACGGGCCGCTTCCGCAGTTCGTCCCGAACGAGGAGGCGCTCGCGGCAGGCGCGGAGCTCGTCTTCTGCTGCCTCGACGACGAGGGCGCGGTCGCCCTCCTGCCACCTGCCGGCGCTGTCGTCGTCGACCTCTCCGGCGCCCATCGTCTCGGCACCGAAGAGTGGTGCTACGCGCTCCCGGAACTCGCGCCGCCGACAGGCCGCCTGATCGCGAACCCCGGCTGCTACGCGACGGCGGCGCTGCTGGCGCTGGCGCCGATCGCCGCGGTCGTCGATCCCGCGAGCGTGGTGGTCGACGGCAAGTCCGGGATCTCGGGCGCCGGCCGCGGATTGAAGAAGCGCTCGCACGCGGCGTTCGTGCTCGACAACGTCACCGCGTACGCCGTCGGCGAGCATCGCCATTCGCCCGAGATCGCGCAGCTGCTCGGCTTCCCGGTCACGTTCGTGCCGCACGTCGTCCCGCTGCGGCGCGGCCTCGTCTGCACCTGCTACGTCAGCGCCGGCGAGGATCCGAGGCCGCTGTTGGCGGCGGCGTACGCGGGTTCGCACGTGGTTCAGGTGATCGACTCGGTCCCCGACGTCGCTCGCGTCCAGGGCACCGACGTGGCCGAGGTGGCCGCCTTCCAGGACGCGAGCACCGGCCGCTGGATCGTGATCTGCGCGATCGACAACCTCGGCAAGGGTGCCGCGGGCCAGGCGGTCCAGAACGCCAACCTCGCGCTGGGCCTCGAGGAGACCGCCGGGCTGCGCCTCTCGGGAGTCCTCGTCTGATGGCCGTCGCGGTGGAACGGGACTGCGCCGTCACCGGTGCGGTCACAGCGCCGCGAGGCTTCGTCGCCGGCGCCGTCCACGCGGGGATCCGCAAGGCGAAGCTCGACCTCGCCGTCGTGCGCTCCACCGTGCCCGCCGTCGGGGCCGGGATGTTCACCGCGAACCGCGTCCAGGCCGCGCCCGTGCTCGTTTCGAAGGCGCATCTCGCGCAGGCGGAGCCGCAGGCGGTCGTGATCAACTCGGGCGTCGCGAACGCGGCCACCGGCAAGCAGGGCGAGCTCGACGCGCTCGCCACGGCGGCCCAGACCGCAGCGCTGCTCGACCTCGAGCCGGAGCAGGTGCTCGTCCTCTCCACCGGCATGATCGGCGTGAAGCTGCCGATGCCGAAGCTGATCGCCGGCCTCCACGGGATCGACCTGGCCGCCGGGGGCGGCGGCGAGGCGGCCGAGGCGATCCTCACCACCGACACGTGCCCGAAGGAGGCGCTGGTCACGCGCGGCGGCTTCGCGGTCGGCGGGATGGCGAAGGGCGCGGGGATGATCCACCCGTGCCTGGCGACAATGCTCGCGGTCGTCACCACCGACTATCCGCTCGTCGCCGGCGAGGCGCCTGCCTTGCTCAAGCGCGCCGTACAGGAGAGCTTCAATCGGATCTCGGTCGACGGCGAGTGCTCGACGAACGACGCCGTCGTGCTGCTCGCCAACGGCGCGAGCGCCATCGAGCGCACGGCCGCGACCGACCGCGACTTCACCGCCGCGCTGAGCGAGGTCTGCGCCGACCTCTCCCGTCAGATCGTCATGGACGGCGAGGGAGCGACCGTCCTGCTCGAGGTCGAGGTCGCGGGCGCGGCGAGCGCGGGCGAGGCGAACGCGATCGCGAAGCGGATCGCGACCTCGCCGCTCGTCAAGACCGCGGCGTTCGGGCGCGACCCGAACTGGGGCCGGATCCTGGCGGCGGCCGGCTCGGCGTTCGTCGCGGGCGGCTTCGCGCACGTCGACGTCGACCGGCTGACGCTGCGGATGAACGGCGTGGTGGTCTTCGCGGAAGGCGAGCCGTCCTATGCGGAGGTGCCGCTCGACGGGCCGGTCTGCAAGATCGAGCTCGACCTGGCGCTGGGGGGCGCCGCAGCGTCGTATCTGGCCTCCGACCTCAGCTACGACTACGTCAAGATCAACGCGGAGTACACGACGTGAGAGACGAAGCCGAGCAGAAAGGCGGCGGCGGAGCTGCCGGCCTTGGTGCGAGGCGATGTCGTGATGCCGCCCCCGGCGGCATCAGCGTGGTCAAGGTCGGCGGCGCGGTGATCGACGACGCACTCGGGGAGCTTCGCAACGCGGTCGTCGTCCACGGCGGCGGGCCGCAGATCTCGGCGGCGATGGAGGCCGCCGGCCTCGACGTGGCGTTCGTCCGCGGCCGGCGGTTCACGAGCGCCGCCGCGATCGAGGTCGTGCGCGGCGCGCTCCTCGAGGTGAACGCGCAGCTCTGTCAGGCGATCGGACCCCGTGCCGTCGGCCTCGTCGGCGACGAGGTCGGTCTGCGTGCGACCGCGGTCCCCGGGCTCGGTCACGTCGGCTCTCCGCTCCCGAGTCGCCCGCAGGCGATCGTGGACGCCCTCGCGCAAGGGCTGATCCCGGTCGTCGCCCCGCTGGCCGTCGGACCGCTGAACGTAAACGCCGACGAGGCCGCGGCCGCGCTGGCGATCGGGCTCGGAGCCGATCGGATCCTGTTCCTGACCGACGTCCCCGGGGTCCTCCGCGACGACGAGGTCCTGGACCACATCGGTGCGGACGAGGTCGAGGCCGGCTGCTTCGAGGGCGGGATCGTCCCGAAGCTGCACGCCGCAGTCGTGGCCGCGAAGCGCGGAGTCCGCGCGGAGATCGGCCGGACGCTGGTGACCGCGTGACGCTCGCCACCCGCAGCGCGGTCCTCCCGACGTACGTCCGCACCGACGTCACGTTCGTCGAGGGCGACGGCTCGTGGCTGACCGCCGCCGACGGGACGCGCTATCTCGACTTCGCAGCGGGGATCGCCGTCCTCGCGCTCGGACACGGCCACCCTGCGCCGCTCGCCGCCGCGCACGAGCAGCTCGACCGCCTCTGGCACGTCTCGAACCTGTACTGGAGCGAGCCGATGGCGCGGCTGGCCGGTTTGCTCTCCGACCGCTTCGGCGGCGCCCAGGCCTTCTTCTGCAACTCGGGTGCCGAGGCGATCGAGGCGGCGATCAAGCACGCCCGCAAGGCGACGGGCAGGGCCGGCATCGTCGCGCTGGAGGGCTCGTTCCACGGCCGGACGCTCGGCGCGCTGTCGGCGACGGGTCAGCCGGCGAAGCGGGTCGCCTTCGAGCCGCTCGTCCCCGAAGTCTCGTTCGCGCAGCTGAACGACGTCGCCTCGCTCGAGGCCGTCGTCGGCGCCGGCACGGCGCTGATCCTGATCGAGCCCATCCAGGGCGAGGGCGGCGTCAACCCCGCGACGCCAGGCTTCCTCGCCGCTGCCGCCGAGCTCGCCGCCGGGCACGACGCCGTCCTCTGCTTCGACGAGGTGCAGACCGGTGTCGGCCGGACCGGATCGTTCTTCGCCTTCGAGCAGCTCGGTGTCCGGCCGCAGCTGGTGACGCTGGCGAAGGGGCTCGCGAACGGGCTGCCGATCGGCGCGCTGCTGGTCGGCGACCACGCGCCGTCGGGGCTCGAGCCGGGCGACCACGCCTCCACCTTCGGCGGCAACCCTGTCGTCTGCGCGGCCGCCTGCGCGGTGGTCGAGGCGGTCGACGAGGAGCTCTTAGCTGCTGTCCGCTCCCGCGGACAGCAGCTGGAGAAGGGCCTCGCGGAACTCGGGGCGGTGCATGGCGCCGGCTTGCTGCTCGGGCTCGAGCTCGCGTCCGCAGGCGAGGCCGTCGCCGCGTGCTTCGACGCCGGGCTGCTCGTCACCTCGGCCGGGCCGACGACGCTGCGACTGACGCCGCCGCTGACGGTTACGTCCGACGAGGTCGCGCAGGCGATCTCGATCCTCCGGGAGGTCCTGGCTTGACCGCCCACCGCCGCGACCGCCAGGGAGCGATCCTACGTCTGATCCGCGACCGGCAGCTCTCGACACAGGCCGAGCTCGCCGCTGCGCTGCACGACGCCGGCCACGAGGTCGTCCAGACCACCGTCTCGCGGGACATCGCGGAGCTCGGCCTCGTCAAGGTTCGCGCTCCCAGCGGCAGGCTCGTCTACGCGCAGCCGGGTGCGGTCGATCTCGACCGCCTGCGCGCGCTCGAGGGAGCGCTGCGGCGCTGGGCGCTTACGATCGAGGCGAACGAGAGCCTGGTCGTCGTCTTTACGCCGCGCGGCTTCGCGGCCGCACTGGCGGAGGCGATCGACGAGTCGAGACATCCGCATGTGCTCGCCACCGTGGCGGGCGACAACACCATCCTCGTCGTTCCGGCCGCCGGTGTCTCCGCCGCCGGGCTGTGCGACGAGCTCAACGAACACCTCCTGGAAGGAGCAGCATGACTCGCCCGCTGTTCGCTCGCTCCGCTCATGGGCCGGAGGTCGGCCCATGAGCAAGACCGCGGTGCTCGCCTACTCGGGCGGGCTGGACACCACCTGCATCATCGCCTGGCTGAAGGAGTTCTACGACTACGACGAGGTCGTCGCCGTCCTCTGCGACGTCGGTCAGGAGTTCGACCTCGAGCAGTCGCAAGAGCGCGGCTATGCGGCAGGTGCCGACGACGTCCTGCTCGTCGACCGCCGCGAGGCGTTCGCGAACGACCAGGTGGCGAAGGCGATCCAGACCAACGCGCTGTACGAGGGCAAGTATCCGCTGGTCTCGGCGCTGTCGCGTCCGGTGATCGCGCAGGCCGTCGCAGAGCTGGCGCTCGAGGTCGGCGCCGAGGCGGCCGTCCACGGCTGCACCGGCAAGGGCAACGACCAGCTTCGCTTCGAGCTCGCCTTCCGCGCCAACTACCCGGGCGTCCGCGTGGTCGCGCCGCTCCGCGACAGGGTCTGGACGCGTGACGAGGAGATCGACTACGCGCAGGCGCGGGGGATCCCGGTGACCGTCACGCAGAGCTCGCCCTTCTCGTTCGACGAGAACCTCTTCGGCCGGTCGATCGAGGCCGGCGTGCTCGAGGACCCGTGGGAGGCGCCGCCCGAGGAGCCGTATCTGCTTACCGCCGATCCTGACGCCGCGCCCGAGCCGACCGAGGTCGTGATCGGCTTCGAGGCCGGGCTGCCGGTCTCCCTCGACGGCGAGCCGCTTGCCATGACCGAGTTGATCGTCACGTTGAACCGGCAGGCAGGTGCGTACGGGATCGGGCGGATCGACATGATCGAGAACCGGGCGATCGGGATCAAGAGCCGCGAGGTCTACGAGGCGCCGGCGGCGATGACCCTGATCGCCGCGCACCGCGCGCTCGAGGACATCGTGCTGACGAAAGGCGAGCTCGACGTCAAGCGCGGGATCGAGGACACGTGGGCGCGCACGGTCTACGACGGGCTCTGGTTCTCCCCGCTCCGGGCAGCGCTCGACGCGTTCGTCGCCAGGACGCAGGAGCTCGTCACGGGCGAGGTGCGCGTCGAACTGCGGGCGGCCGTCGCGGTCGTCAACGGCCGGCGCTCGGAGAACGCGCTGTACGCGGAGACGCTCGCGTCGTACGCAAGCGGCGAGACCTTCCCGCACGAGGCGGCGGGAGGGTTCATCCGGCTGGCGTCGCTCGAGGCGGAGCTGGCCGCGGCGCGCTCGCGGACGGTGCGCGTTTGACCCTCTGGCAGGGACGCGTCGAGGGGCGCCTCGCGCCCGAGGTCTGGGAGCTGGTCAAGGCCGCCGACGCGGAGCTCTTCCCCTACGACTGCGAGGGCACGCGGATCCACGCACGTCGCCTGGCCGAGGCTGGGATTCTCACGGCCGAGGAGCTCGCGGAGGTCGAGGGACGCCTGTCCGAGCTCAACGCCTCCATGATCGAGGAGACAGACGAGGATGTGCACTCCGCGGTCGAGCGGCTGCTCGGCGGGGTCGGCCGCAAGATCCACGCCGGTCGGTCGCGGAACGACCAGGTCGTCACCGCGTTCCGGCTCTGGGCCCTCGACGCCTGCGCGGAGGCAAAGGCGGGGATCGAGGCGCTGGCGAGGGTCGTTCTCGACCGTGCCGAGGAGGGAGCGGAGACCGTCATGCCCGGCTACACGCATCTCCAGCGCGCGCAACCGGTCACGCTCGGCCACCATCTGCTCGCCTGGGTGGAGATGCTCGACCGGGACCGCGACCGGTTCGCGCTCGCGGCCGCGCATGCCGAGCCGTCTCCGTTGGGGGCCGGCGCGCTGGCGGGGACGACGCTGCAGCTGCCCGGCGTGCGCAACTCGCTCGACGCCGTCGCCGACCGCGACTTCGCGCTCGACTACCTGTACGCGTGCGCCGGTCTGTTTGTCCACCTGTCACGGTTCGGCGAGGAGCTGGCCGTGTGGGCGACGACGGAGTTCGGGTTCGTCAGGCTGCCGGAATCGGCGGCGACCGGATCGTCGATGATGCCGCAGAAGCTCAACCCTGACGTCGCAGAGCTCGCGCGGGGGAAGGCGGGGACGGCAATCGGGCGGCTGACCGGGCTGTTGGCGACGGTCAAGGGGCTCCCGCTGTCGTACAACTCGGACCTCGGTGAGGACAAGCCGGCCGCGTTCGCGGCCAAGCGGGACGTGCGCGTGGTGCTGTCCGCGCTCGTGGTGCTCGTCCGCGACCTTCGATTCGACGAGGAGCGGCTGGAAGCGGCGGCGGGCGATCCCGCGCTGCTCGCCACGGATGCCGCCGAGGCGCTGGTGACGGACGGCGTCCCGTTCCGCGACGCGCACGAGCAGGTGGCGCGCGCGGTGCGCGAGGGCGCGTTCGATCCGGACGAGACCGCGGTGGAGAGCGTCGCGGCGCGGCTGGGTGACGTTCGCGCCGCAGTCGATGCCGCGCGAATCCGCTTCCCCCCGGCATCGGAGCGATCAGAGAAGGGCCAGACCTCGGTCTAGACCTCGGCGACGGCGGCGATCGCCTCGTGCAACCCGAAGCGCCCCGACCACAGCGCGGTCCCGACGACCGCAGCCTCGCAGCCCAGGTCGCGGAGGGCGACGAGATCGTCGAGCGAGGCGATCCCGCCGGCGGCGAGCACGGGCACGCCCGCATCCAGCACGTCCGCGAGCAGGCCGAGGTCGGGGCCGGCGAGCGAGCCGTCGCGGCGCGTGTTCGTCACCAGCAGGCGCCTGACTCCGGCATCGGCGCACTCACGCGCCAGCTCGGACGGGGCGACATCCGTCTCGGTGACCCACCCGTCGGCAACGACCCGCCCGTCCCTGGCGTCGATTGCTACCACCAGCCGCTCGGCGAAGCGGGCCGAGAGCAGTGACAGGCCTGACCCTGTCACTGCCGTGAGCGCCGCGCTGCCGACGATGGCTCGCGAGGCGCCCGCGCCGAGCGCCGCCTGAATCGCCTCGGCGTCTCGCAGTCCGCCTCCGGCCTGCACCGGCACCCCTGCAGCCGCAACCTGCTCGACGAGCCCGGGCGTGGGGCTTCCCGAAAAGGCACCGTCCAGGTCGACCAGGTGGAGCCACGCGGCGCCCTCCCCGGCGAAGCGTTGTGCCGCCTTCGCCGGATCGCCGCCCTCGATCGTCACCTGCTCCCGCTTCCCTTCGAAGAGCCGGACGCACCGGCCCTCGAGGACATCGAGTGCGGGAATGACCTGGAAGGTTGCCATCAGTGTAGTAGCATGCTAACATGCTATCCCGTGAGCACGGCCGCGAACGACTCCCGACATGAGCTCGAAGAGATCCAGGGTCTCGACGAGCTGGCCGCGGCCTTCCTGCGACTCCGGAACCGCGACGAGGCGAGACGCTTCCTGCGCGACCTCTGCACTCGCGGCGAGCTGGAGGCGCTCGCGCACCGCTGGCAGATCGTCCGCCTGCTCGACGACGCGGTTCCGTACGTCGAGATCGCCGAGCGGGTGCACACGAGCACGGCGACCGTCACCCGCGTCGCGCAGTGGCTCCGCCACGGCACGGGCGGCTACCAGCTCATGCTCCGTCGCACCCGCTAGGGGCGCCGGCGTAGGCGCGACGGAGGCGGCCAATGAGCGGAGGTGGCGGCTTTGCCGACACCGGGAGCGGGTCTCAGCGTGAGCGCCGGCAGCGGCGGCCGGCTGCTGGTCGGGGTTCCGTCGAAGGGGCGCATGGCGGCCCCCGCGCTCGACCTGCTCGACGCGGCCGGGCTCCGGTTCGAGCTCGGGGAGCGCGCCCTGCACGTCCCGTGCGAGAACGCGCCGGTCGAGCTGCTGCTCGTGCGCCCGCACGACATTCCCGAGTACGTCCAGGACGGCGTCGTCCACGTCGGGATCACGGGCGCGAACCTCGTCGCCGAGGCCGGCGCGGACGTCGTCCGGCTTTCCGAGCTCGGCTTTGCCCGCTGCACCCTGGAGGCGGCGGTGCCGACGACCGCGCCGCAGCGGGAGCTTGCCGACCTGGCCGGGTTGCGCGTGGCGACCGCCTATCCCGTGTCGACCCGCGCTGCGCTCGAAGGGTGCGGCGTCGAGGCCGAGCTGGTCACGGTGTCCGGCTCGGTCGAGGCGGCGCCGCGGCTCGGGCTGTCGGACGCCGTGGTCGACCTCGTGTCCACAGGATCGACCGCCAGCGTCAACGGCCTCCGGCGCATCGGCCGCCTGCTCTCGTCCGAGGCGGTGCTGATCGCAAACCGGGGTGCGCTCGCGGAACGTCGCGAGCTCGTCGACCGGCTCGACCTGATGCTTCGCGGCGTCGTCGCCGCGCGCAGCCGCCGCTACGTGATGCTCAACGCTTCCGAGGACGACCTGCCGGCCATCCGCGACCTGCTGCCGGGCATGGGGGCGCCGTCGGTGCTCCCGCTGGCCGAGCCGGGCCAGATCGCCGTGCACGCCGCCGTCGCCGCGGACGACATCTGGGATCTGTTGCCGCCGTTGAAAGCCGCAGGCGCCTCGTCGATCCTCGTCGTGCCGGTCGAGCGGCTGGTGCCATGACGGCCGTCGCGGAGATCGTCGCGGACGTACGCGACCGGGGCGACGTCGCACTCCGCGAATGGTCGGAGCGGCTCGGCGACGGGGCTCCCGGGCGCGTGGAGGCCGGCGGCGAGTTCGACGCGGACACGCTTGGGGCAGTGCGGGCGCTGATCGACGCCGTCGAGGCCGTTCACTCCGCGCAGCGCCCTGCGGACACGTCGGTCGCGCCGATTCCGGGGATCGGGGTCACCCGCCGCTGGCTGCCGCTGGACTCCGTCGGGATCTACGTGCCCGCCGGACTCGTCTCGTCGCTCGTGATGACGGCTGTTCCCGCGCGGCTGGCCGGTGTCGAGCGGATCGCGGTCGCGACGCCCCGGCCGTCGAAAGCGATGCTGGCGACCGCGCACGAGCTCCAGATCGGCGAGCTGTACTCCATGGGCGGGGCGCAGGCGATCGCCGCCTTCGCCTACGGCACCGGGGAGATCTCTCCCGTCGCCAAGATCGTCGGTCCCGGCAACCGGTGGGTGACGGAGGCCAAGCTTCTGGTCTCGCGGCACGTCGCCGTCGACCTGCCGGCCGGCCCGAGCGAAGTGCTCGTCATCGCCGACGAGAGCGCCGACCCGGAGGTGTGCGCCGCCGATCTGCTCGCCCAGGCCGAGCACGGCCCTGACGGCGACTCGATCCTGCTGACGACGAGCTCGGAGCTTGCGGAGGCAGTCGGCGCCCGCGTCGGCGACGACGCGCAGGTCGAGGTGGTGGGCTCGCTGCAGGAAGCGCTGGCACGCGCGAACGACCTCGCTCCCGAGCACCTCGAGCTCCTGGTCGAGGACCCGGGCGCTCTGGCCGCCGGCGTTCGGAACGCCGGGGCGGTGTTCCTCGGCACGTCGGCCGTCCTGGGCGACTACGCGGCCGGCTCGAATCACGTCCTCCCGACAGGCGGCCTGGCGCGGGGCACCGGCGGCCTGGGGCTGGAAGCGTTCCTCAAGCCGGTCCAGTTCGTCGACGCGACTCCCGAGGCGATCGTCGCCGTCCGCCCGACCGTCGAGGCCTTCGCAGCGCTCGAAGGCTTGCCCCTTCATGCCGAGTCCATGGCGGTCAGAGCGTGACCTCGAGCCGGCTGAACCTCCTTGTCACACTGTGTTACTTGCTCCAGCGGCGGTGCGGCGGTGCAGCCCACGGAGCTTGTAACACTGTGTTACTTGCCCGTCCGGCGGCGAGGTGGCCGTGAGCGCCAGGGCGCTTCCGGACGGGTTCGAGCCCTACGTCTGGGCCTCGACCGCCGAGGACGTCGCCGCTCGCAACGGGATTCCCGTCACCCGGGTGATCCGGTTCGACGCCAACGTTCCGGCTCTGCCCGGCGTGCCGCAGGTGCCGATCGGCGACAGCTTCGCCCGGCTGAACGACTACCCGGAGGGCACGTATCGCGAGCTGCGCGAGGCGGCCGCCGGCTACGTCGGCGTGGATCCGGCGCAGATCGTTCCCGGCGCCGGCGCCGACGGGCTGATCGCGCTCGCGGCCCGCACGTTCCTCGGGCCGGGCCGCCGCGCGTGCGTCACGCGGCCGACGTACCCGCTGTACGCGATCGCATCCGGAATCGAGGGCGCCGAGGTGAGCGCACAGCCGGCCGGCGCCGGCCTGATCTGGATCTGCAATCCGAACAACCCGACCGGCGAGCTCGTCGACCCTGGGCAGATCGCGGCGCTCGCCCGCGCCCACCCCGACGCTGCGGTCGTCGTCGACGAGGCGTACGTCGAGTACGGCGGAGGCGCCGGCGTCGTGCCGTTGATCGAGCAGGCGCCGAACCTGGTCGCGATCCGGACGCTCTCGAAGGCGTTCGGGCTCGCCGCGCTGCGGGTCGGCTACGCGGTTGCCTCGCCCGGGGTGGCCCGCGAGCTCGACCGGCGCCGCGAACCCGCGCCCGTCGCCGCGCCGGCCGCACGGATCGCCGCGGCCGCCCTGCGCGAGCCCAGGCTCGACGTCGGGCAGACGGTCGCCGAGCGCGAGCGGATGCGACGCGCGCTGAGGGCGGCCGGCTTCGTGGTTCCGGAATCGCACGCGAACTTCGTCCTCGTCAGGACGGACCCTGCGGTTGCCGACCGGCTCGAGGCGGACGGCCTCGTCGTCCGCCGGTTCCCCGACGCGATCAGGATCACGGTCCGCCTGCCGGCGGAGAACGACCTGATCCTGTCCGCGCTCGGCGCGCAGCCCGAGCCGTCCCGCGACCGTTCCGCACTCGTCCTCCGTACGACCGGCGAAACCGCCCTTCGCATCGCGCTGGACCTCGACGGCCGGGGCCGCGCCCGGATCGCCACGGGCGTCGGTTTCCTCGACCACCTGCTGGCCCTGTTCGCGTTCCACGGCGGTCTCGATCTCGACCTGCTCGCGTGCGGCGACCTCGGGGTGGACGAGCACCACACGGTCGAGGACGTGCTCGCCGCGCTCGGCGACGCGGTCGGCTGCGCGCTCGACGGCCGTGCCGGCGTCGCCAGATACGGCTCCGCGACGGTGCCGATGGACGAAGCACGCGCGACGGCTGCCGTCGACCTCGTCCGCCGGCCGCACGCCGAGGTCGCGCTCTCCTTCCGGGGCGAGCGGGTCGGCGGCCTGGCGGTGACGCTGCTTCCGCACGCGCTGGAGCGGTTCGCGATCCAGGCAGGGTTGACCCTGCATGTGGACGCGGCCGGGCAGGACGACCACCACGTCGCCGAGGCCGCGTTCAAGGCGCTCGGCCGCGCGCTGCGCGAGGCGTGCTCGATGGAGGGAGTCGCGATCGGGTCGACCAAGGGAGCGCTGTGAGAGACGCCGAATACAGAGGCGACGGCAAAGCTGTCAGCCTCGGTGCGAGGCGATCTCGTGACGCCGCAGGCGTCAAGGTCGCGCTGGCCGATTACGGCGCCGGGAATCTGCGCAGCGTGTGCTCCGCGCTCCAGCGTGCGGGCGCCGACCCGGTGATCACGGAGGATCCCGCCGAGATCGAGCGCGCCCCGCTCGCGGTGATCGCCGGCGTCGGCAACACGGCTGCGGCGGCCCGGGGCCTGGAGCGGCGCGGCCTGGGGCCGGCGCTGCTCGCGCGAGCGCGCTCCGGCCGGCCGCTGCTGGGCATCTGCGTCGGGATGCAGCTGCTATTCGGCGAGTCGGAGGAAGGCGGCAGTGGCCTCGCGATCCTCCCCGGCCGCGTCGTGCGCCTGCGCGCCGCCCGCGTCCCGCACATGGGCTGGAACGAGCTCCGCGTCACGGCGCCGACCGGGCTGCTCGACGAGCTCGACGGCCGGGACGTGTACTTCGCCCACTCGTACGCTTGCGCCCCGGAGACGTTGATCGCGGTCGCCGAGGTCGACCACGGCGGCACGATCGTCGCCGCGGTCGAGCAGGGACCGATCGCCGGCGTCCAGTTTCATCCCGAGCGCAGCGGTCCCGCCGGTGCGCAGGTCCTCCGGAACGCGCTCGCGTGGTCAAGAAACGCGTGATTCCGTGCCTCGACGTGGCCGCGGGGCGCGTTGTCAAGGGTGTCCGCTTCCAGGAGCTGCGGGACGTCGGCGACCCCGTCGAGCTGGCCAGGCGCTACTCCGAGCTCGGCGCCGACGAGCTCGTCTTCCTCGACATCACCGCGACGCTCGAGGACCGCGGGCCGCTGCTCCGGCTGGTCGAGCGGGCGGCCGCCGAGCTGGAGATCCCCTTCACCGTCGGCGGCGGGATCGCCCGGCTCGGGGACGCCCGGTTGCTGCTCCGTGCCGGCGCCGACAAGGTCTCGCTGAACCGCGCCGCCGTCGACCGCCCCGATCTGCTCACGGCGCTCGCCGGCGAGTTCGGCTCGCAGGCGGTGGTCTGCGCGATCGACGCCAGGGCGGGAGAGGTCGTCACCCACGCCGGCCGCAGTGCCCGCGGCATCGACGTGGTCGGGTGGGCGCGTGAGGCCGTCGCTCGCGGCGCCGGCGAGATCCTGTTGACGTCGATCGACGCGGACGGGACGCGCAACGGCTACGACCTCGAGCTGACACGGCAGGTGGCAAGCGCCGTGGCCGTGCCGGTGATCGCGTCGGGCGGCGCCGGCGACGCGACGCATCTGGCCGAGGCGTTCGAGGCGGGAGCGGAGGCGGCTCTCGTCGCGTCGATCGTCCACGAACGGCCGGAGCGGCTGCCCGAGCTCAAGCGGGAGCTGCAGGAGGCTGGATGGCCCGTCAGACGGTGACAGGGCCGAAGCTGACGCCCGCGATCGTCCAGGACGCCGACGACGGGCGCGTGCTGATGCTCGCCTGGATGGACGAGGAGGCGCTCCGGCGCACGCGCGAGAGCGGGGAGGCGTGGTTCTGGAGCCGTTCGCGCGAGCAGCTCTGGCACAAGGGCGAGACGTCGGGGAACAGGCTCGCCGTGATCGAGCTGCGGGGCGACTGCGACGGCGACGCCGTTCTGCTGCGCGTCCGGCCCGGAGGCCCCGTCTGCCACACGGGCTCGCTCTCCTGCTTCGCGCCGTGGCTCTGGCGACGGGTCGCCGAGCGCGCGCGCACGGGACCCGAGGGCTCTTACGTCGCCGGCCTCCTCGCGCAAGGTCCTGCCGCTGCTGCGCGGAAGGTCGGCGAGGAGGGCGTGGAAGCCGCGCTCGCCGGCGCGTCCGAGAGCGACGAGCGCCTGATCGAGGAGCTCGCCGACCTCTGGTTCCACTCGTACGTGCTGCTCGCGGCCCGTGGCCTCGACCTGGCCGCCGTCGAGGACGAGCTCGCGCGGCGTAGCCGCTAGATGCCGGAGCGCGAACGGACGCCGCATGTTCCGCCCGCGCTCCGGCCGGGACCCTATACCTGCATCTACCCCGACGTGCCCGGGAGTGAGGACGTCTGGTGGACGGTCGCTCCCGCGACCGCGGGCTCGGGCACGGCGTGCGCGGGCCCGAGGTGGCCGTGCGACTCGGTACCGTATCCGCCCGGGACCGGGATGTAGAACTCGGGGTAGCCCCACATGCCGTGCTCGTGCAGGTCGAGCCCGTCTGCCTCGGCCTCCGGCTCGACGCGGATGCCCCACGTCAGCTTGAGCGCCAGCAGGATCAGGAACGACGCGCCGAAGGTGAACGCCCCCACGGCGACGAGTCCGAGAGCCTGGACGCCGAGCTGGTGCAGGCCCCCACCGTAGAAGAGGCCCTTCGAGCCGGTCGCCAGGCTCTTCGCCTGTGACGGCAGGGTCAGCAGGCCGAGAGAGAGCGTGCCCCAGACGCCCGCCATGCCGTGTGCTGCGACCGCGCCGATCGGATCGTCGATGCGGATCCGCTCGACGAGGAGGACGCCGAGCACGACGATCACTCCGGCGACGAAGCCGATAAGGAGCGCGCCCCACGGCGCGACGAACGCACACGCCGCGGTGATCGCGACGAGTGCCGCGATCGCGCCGTTGAGCATCATCGAGATGTCCGGTTTCTTGATCACCAGCCACGAGGTGACGAGCGCCCCGAAGACGCCCGCCGCCGCGGCGATGTTGGTGTTCAGCGCGACGTACGCGAAGAAGCCGAGGCCGCCGAAGTCGACCGACAGGGTCGAGCCAGGGTTGAACCCGAACCAGCCAAACCAGAGGATCAGCACGCCGAGGGTCGTGTAGGCCATGTTGTGGCCCGGGATCGCATTGGCCTTCCCGTCAGCGTCGAACTTGCCGATCCGCGGCCCGAGGAGCAGTGCCCCGGCGAGCGCCGCGAGGGCGCCCTGGTAGTGGACGACGGTCGATCCGGCGAAGTCCTGCATCCCCTTCGAGAACAACCAGCCGTCGGGCGACCAGATCCAGTGCGAGACGACCGAGTAGACCAGCGTGAACGCCAGTCCGAAGACGATGTAGACATAGAGCTTCGTCCGCTCGGCCATCGCGCCCCAGACGATCGCGAGCGACACGCCGCAGAACACGACCTCGAACAGGTAGCCGGCAGCGCCCGGGATCTCGCTGAACCAGGAGAACGGCGCCTGCCCGATCGACATCAGGTCGGCTGTGTTGGGGAAGAAGCCCGAGCCGCCGACGAGGCCGTTGCCGCCGTCGCCGAATGCGATCCCGAATCCGACGAGGTAGTAGACCAGCGACGCCAGCGCGAAGATCAGGACGTTCTTGGCCGCGATGTGGCCGACGTTCTTCATCCGGGTCAGGCCCGCCTCGAGAAACGCGAAGCCCGCCTGCATGAACATCACGAGCACGGCCGCGATCACGACCCAGATCGTGCTAGCGGCGTAGAGCAGTTCCTTGTTCGTCATGCGGCCACCTCCGCTTCCTCCAGCGCGCTGGCGGTTCGGTTGTGCATCACGGACGCGATCGAGGTCGTCCACACGATCCCGTCGCCCGATTCGTTGCCGCTCCGCGCCGCGTCGACGATCGCCTCGACCACAGCAGGCGCCTTCGCCTCCGACGTGACGAAGATCAACAGCGCCTTCGGCAGGAACCGCGACTCGAAGACTCGTCCGCGGTACTCGTGCGTGATCCCCCGCTGGCGGCCGTGGCCGACCGCCTCGATCACCGTGACGCCGACATGGCCTGCCTCGGCCTCGACCGCGTCGATCACGGTCTCGATCCGCTCCCGGATGACGATTGCCTCCACTTTGACCCAGCTCAAGGGCTCCTCCTTTCGAGTAGCACGGTGTCTCGCCAGACACCGTCGAGTTGTCCGATTCGCTCCCGCGTGCCGACGACCCGGAAGCCGCAGCGCCGGTGGAACTCGATGCTGGCGACGTTGTCGGCGAAGACCGACGCCTGCACCGTCCAGAAGCCGGCCCGGTCCGCGCTGTCGAGCAGTTGCTCGAGCAACGCCCTGCCGATCCCCTGCCCGCGCGATCCCTCCGCGACGTAGACGCTGTTCTCGACCACGCCGGCGTAGCAGCCGCGGCGCGAGGTCGGCAGCAGCGCCGCCCAGCCCACCACTGCGCCGTCCTGCTCCGCCACCAGCCGGTGGTCGGCGAGGTACGCGTCGTTCCAGTCCGCCCAGTCGGGCGCCTCCGTCTCGAAGGTGGCCAGCTTCGTGGCCATCCCCTGCTCGTGGATCGCCTTCACCGCCGGCCAGTCGCTCGGTTCCATCGCTCTGATCTCCATGTCGAAGCTGTTCGGACCAACAAAAAAGCCCCAGGACTCGAAGTCCTGAGGCCTCTTTGCCTCTTTGCGCCACCTCCGGCGGCGGCGCACTTCAACCATAGAAGTATCTGCGGACGCGGTCAAATACGATCTGCGGCAACCGCTAGGATGGGCCCGGTCGATCAGGGAGGCGCTGCTCGATGAAGCGAAGAGATCCAGACCGGTACCTGTAGGTCCCCGGCCTCGCCGCGTTTGCGCGCTCCTCGAGACGTCTGGTAGCCTCGGCGACTCGATGTTGCTCTTCGGCTGACACGTCACCCCGCGCGCCGCCGGTTCCAGCCGGTGGCCCTGCGTCCGTGTCCTTGCTCGAAGCCTGAGGAGTAAACGATGAACGCCGTAGAAGTCCACAACCTGCGCAAGGAGTTCGTTCGGAAGGACGGGCGCAAGCGCACCCGCGTCGACGCCTTACGGGGGCTCACCTTCGAGATGGCCCGCGGCGAGTGCATCGCCATCCTGGGCCAGAACGGCTCGGGGAAGTCGACCCTGGTCCGGCTGCTCTCCACGCTGCTGCTGCCGGACGGCGGCAGCGCGCGGATCTTCGGGCACGACATCGGCGAGACCCGGGCGGTTCGGACGATGGTCAACCGCGTCTCGGTCGAGGCCTCGTTCTTCAAGAAGATGTCTGCGACCGAGAACCTCGCCTATGCGTCGCGGTTCTACGGGCTGACTCCGAGGGAGACGCGCGAGCGGATCCCGGTCATCCTCGACCGGGTCGGCTTTCCCTCGTCGCGGCGCACGCACGCGATGGAGAACCTCTCGCGTGGGACGCAGCAGAAGGTCGCGCTCGCGCGGGCGCTGCTCACCTCGCCGGTGCTCTTGCTGCTCGACGAGCCGACGACGGGTCTCGACCCGCGCTCCAAGCTGGAGGTGCAGGACTTCATCCGCGAGGTGCGGGCGATCCACGACACCACGATCCTGCTCTGCACGCACGACCTCGCCGAGGCGGAGATCCTCGCCGAACGGATCGGGATCCTCGACGACGGTCGGCTCCTCTGCCTCGAGCCCGCCGTCGAGATCAAGGACCGGTACGGGGTCGAAACGCTCGAGGAGGCGTTCTTCGCCGCCACCGGCCGCACGTTCGAGGACGAGCGCGAGGAGGAGGAAGAGGAGGTGAGAGCCTCATGACCGCGATCGCTGCCCGGGCGCGCCACGAGCTGATCGGCCTGCTCGGTGTCGTCGAGCGGAACTGGTACCTCGTCAAGCGCTACGCGATGTGGGAGCTCGCGTTCTTCGTCTGGACGATTGCGAACACCCTTTCGATCGTCTTCATCTCGAAGGCTGCCGGACTCCCGCCCATACAGGAGAACCGCCTGACCACCGTGCTGCTGATCGGCGCCGTGATCTGGGCCTACCTGGGGATCATCTTCGAGATCCTCACCGAGACGGTCGCGTGGGAGCGCTGGGAGGGGACGATCGAGTACACGTTCATGGCGCCGCTCTCGCGGCCCGTCCACCTGATCGGGATGGGGCTGTTCGCAATCGCATACGGGCTCGTCCGGGCCACGCTGATCTTCGCGGTGGTCGCGGCGATGTTCGGCCTCCACATGCCTGACGCGAACTTCGCGACCGCGCTGATCCTGCTCGGGATCGCGTCGGTCTCGTTCATCGGGATCGGGATGATGACCGCTGTCCTGCCGCTGATCTCGCCCGAGAAGGGGACGCAGCTGGGCTTCATGGCGCAGGGGATCATGCTGGTCGTCTCCGGCGTCTACTACCCCGTATCGGTGCTGCCGCAGTGGATGCAGTGGATCTCGACCATCTCGCCGGCGACCTACGCGCTGCGCGGGATCAGGGCGGCGATCCTCGAGGGCGCGACCCCTTCCGACGTCTGGGGCGACATCTGGCCGCTGATCCTGATCGGCGTGGTCGCGATCCCGCTCGGCCTCTGGGTGTTCCGGCGCGGCGAGCAGTACGCGAAGCGCCACGGGAAACTGAAGCGGTCGGGGTGATCTCGCCCCGACCGCCCGGCCGCGCAGGGCCTGTGGACGAGTTGTCCCAGAAACGTTTCAGCCCCGGTCTCAGAGACTGGGTTGGAAACGTCACGAACTAGGACGAGGCTGTTTTTGGACCTAGCGGCCGAAGGACGGACCCGTCGCCCGGTACGCGTTCGCCTTGTAGGCGGTGGCCCGCACGATCAGGCGGATCCGGTAGGCGCCGAGACCGAGCTTTGGGGTTGCCAGCCGAGTCGGGACGCCCGCGATGCCCGTGCCGCGTACGGTCACCACCGGTCTCGACGAAACCGCGCGTACGAACGTCTCGGTGTAGGCGCAGTCGGCGTCGCAGGTCAGCAGCCTCCGCTTCCAGTCGACAAGCGGCTTCGGCGCGAGCAACGCGGCGCACCCCGGAACCGGTCGTATGCGGTAGCGACTGGCGGCCGCGGCCACCGCGGCGCGGCTCGACTTCGGCGTTTGACGGTCCGCGTAATAGACACCCGACTGCCAGTCGCCGAGCGCCGGCTGGTCGATCAGCCGGAACACCATCAGCGTGCGAACCGTCGGCTGGCAGGCGGCGAGGCGGAAGCCGTCGGCGTAGTACCTGGCCTGCACTGCCTCGCCGACGGGGTGCGTCGTCGCCGGCTCGGTCCCCGTGTAGAGGGACGCACGGGCCGGCGGAATCTTGGCCTCGACCCCGAATTCGTCGTAGACGAGCGGCAGGGTCTGCCCCTTCTGCTTCGTCCCGCCGAACGCCCGCTGGAGCAGTGAGATCAGCTTGCCGTAGTCCGCGATCGTCACCGTGTTGGCGAGTGGGTTGTGGCGGAAGGTCGGCGGCAGGTCGGAGCGCTCCATGTACGGGTGGTAGGAGAACGCGTCCATGATCGGCTTCGTCCGGTGCGACGCCCGGTAGGCGGTGCCCAGGTCGAGGATGAACCGCGCCGGGGAGTGCGTGTCGCGGCCGGTCCCGCGCTTGTTCGTGCCGGAGTGGGCAAGCGTGCCACCGACGACCTCGATCCGCGGCGCCGCGCGCTTGACCGCGTCGTAGGTGTGGGCGAGCATGCGCTCGTAGCCGACGGCGGCGAGGTCCTGGCCCGCCGGGCCGAACTGCGGCGACCAGAACAGGTTGAGGTTCGGCTCGTTGCCGACGATCAGGTGCCTGAGCCCGGGGAGCCTCTTGACGACGCCGGCGAGCCAGTTCGCGAAGCGCGTCTGCTCGACGGCCGTCCGCGGCGTCTGGGAGCTGTCGGCCGGGTACGCGTCGAGGTAGACGTCACTGCCGGCCGCCCTGGCGGCCGCGATGCCGTTCCGCAGGTCCGAGAGCAATCCCGGGTCGATCGCAGTCTGGTTGCGTTCCCACGTGACCGTGACCCGCGCGGTGTCGACGAGACCGGCGCTCTCCATCAGCGTCACCGTCGACTGCTGGAGGGTCGGGTCGAGAAGCTCGGGCACGACCGCTCCGATCTGGAGCGGCATTCGAGCCGCTGCGGTCTGAGCCGCGCAGGCCGCGACCGCCGCGACGGCGAGCAGCGCGAGCGAGACCCCCCTCACGCGCATCGAGCCAGCCTATCTGGGGGGCGGCGGAGGATCAGCCCGAGGAGCGCCGTAGTTCGGCCGGACCCCTGCTTCGCGGAAACCGGCGCGGACGATGTTGCGGTACGAGCTCGACGGCCGCCGATCGTCGAGCTCGCCGGTCTCGGTGACGACCGTGCTGCACCCCTGACGGCGTGCGTCCTCGATGCGGGCGGCGAGAATCGCGCTCTGGGCGCCGCGACCTCGGAAGTCCGGCAGCGTGGCGCCGAACCCGAGCCAGCCGACGCTGCCGTCGACATGGAGCGCGCCCGCCCCGGCCGGGCGGTCGTCGTCGTAGGCCACGTAGCACGACCACCCGGGACGGCCGACGACGTTGGCCGCGAACGGCTCGGTGAAGTCGGGCAGGCCGTAGCCGCCGACGACGACCATGGCGAAGTCGCCGGCGCGGGCGGGCTCGACCGGCACGACCGAGAGCTCACTCGTCGCCCGCCGCGGAGACACCCCGCGCGAGAACTTCATCCAGCCGTAGTCGAGCACGAAGCCGCCTGCCTCGAGCTCGGTGCCGAGCCCGCGGGAATCGGACACCCACCACGCGGTGTCCCCGTAGAAGGCGGCGATCTCGTCGACGGGGTCGATCGAGTCGAGCCCGAGCACCCGGTTGAAGATTCTTCCTTCGAGCCGAGGCATCTTCAGGCAGATGGCGCCGCCGATCTCCGCCAGCTCGCAGAGCTCGGGCGACGCACGGTACGCGTCGGCATAGGCAGCGTGCTCCACGGACTCGAGGTCGACGATCACGTTCGACAGCCTACTGCGCTATGCTCGAGGTGTCCGCAGGCGACGTTGCCTCGGGTGCGGGATACGGCCTGCGCTCGGGGCTTTTTCGATTTTGGGGAGGAGACGCATGGCGCAGCAGGTCGAATCGAAGAACCGGGCGACGTCGAGCGAGCAGGCCCGGCAGCAGGTCGTCGCGAAGTGCAAGACGGAGGGAATCGAGTCGATGCTCCTCTGGTTCACCGACCTCGAGGGTCACCTGAAGAGCTTCGCGATCACGCCCGACGAGCTCGAGGGCGCGCTCGACGACGGGATGGGCTTCGACGGCTCGTCGATCACCGGCTTCAACGCGATCGAGGAGTCGGACATGGTCGCGATCCCCGACCCCGACACGTTCGTCGTCATGCCGTGGCGCTCGGGCGAGTCCAAGGTCGGCCGGATGATCTGCGACGTGGTCACGCCCGACGGCGTCCCGTACGAGGGCGACCCCCGCCACGTCCTGCGGCGCGCGCTCGAGCGGATGAAAGGCATGGGCTTCGACACGTTCAATGTCGGCCCGGAGCTCGAGTACTTCCTGTTCAGAGACTCGCGTGGGACGGAGACCCTCGACGAGGGCGGCTACTTCGCGATGACCACCCAGGACGCAGCGACCGAGCTGCGCAACGAGACGATCCAGGCGCTCGAGAAGGTCGGCATCCCGATCGAGTACCACCATCACGAGGTCGGGCCGTCGCAGCACGAGATCGACATGCGCTTCGCGAGCGCGCTCGACATGGCCGACTACACGCTCACCTACCGGCTCGTCGTCAAGGAGATCGCGGCGAAGAACGGCGTCTACGCGACGTTCATGCCGAAGCCGATCTTTGGCGAGAACGGGTCGGGGATGCACACGCACCAGTCGCTCTTCACCGACGGACGCAATGCCTTCTTCGACGAGGAGGACAATTGGCACCTCTCGGATGTCGGCAAGGCCTTCATCGCCGGCCAGCTTCGCCACGCCCGCGAGATCGCCGCCGTCTTCGCGCAGTGGGTGAACTCGTACAAGCGGCTCGTCCCCGGATACGAGGCGCCGGTCTACGTGGCCTGGTCGCAGCGGAACCGCTCGGCCCTGATCCGGATCCCGCTGTACAAGCCGGGCTCGGAGCAGGCGACGCGCGCCGAGATCCGCTGCCCGGATCCGGCCTGCAACCCGTACCTGACCTTCGCGGCACTCCTGCACGCCGGGCTCGAGGGGATCGAGAAGGGCTACGACCTGCCCGACCCGATGGAGACGAACCTCTACCACCTGACCGCCGAGCAGCGGCGCGAGCGGGGCATCGTCGCGCTGCCCGAGACACTCGGCGAGGCGATCGACGAGCTCTCGCAGTCGGAGCTCGCCCGAACGGCGCTCGGCCCCCACATCTTCGACCGCTATGTCGAGATCAAGCGCAAGGAGTGGGACGAGTACCGCGTCCAGCTGACCGAGTGGGAGCTGGACCGCTACCTCCACGCTCTTTGACGCTCGCCGCGGCCTTCGGCCGCGAGCTCGCTCGCACCGCGGAGTGCCTCGAACAATCTAGAATGCGTGTACGCCTCGCCACCCTGCGGCGGCGAGGCTGACTGACGGCCGACTGCGAGCTGCGCTGATCCGCAGCTCGTGGTCGTTGAGGAGCCCGGAAGTGCTGCGCGCTTTCGGGCTGGAAGAGCAGTCAGAGGCGGGCGCGCCCCACCGCGCCCTGCCTATGACATCGAGAAAGCTCTAACCGAAGCTCTGGATCGATTCGCGCACGAGGCGCAGGCCGATCACGCCGCTGCGGCCGTCGATCGCGCTGATCGCGTCGGCCGGCACGAGCCGGCGGCGGCGGAGGAAGCCCGACCGGACGGCGAGGGCGTCGGGGACGTCCGGGGAGGTGCCGTACATCGGCGCCTCGACCCGACCGACGACCCGGCCCCGCGCGTCGGCGACCAGGTATCCCGTAGTGGACGTGAGGTCGATCGCGGCGGCGGCTGAGCTCATCGGTGGCAACGCTATTCCCCGCATGTAGAGGAAAGACACGCGATTCGTAATGATTTCG
Organism: uncultured Actinomycetes bacterium; assembly: GCA_963841405.1. Taxonomy (GTDB): domain Bacteria; phylum Actinomycetota; class Thermoleophilia; order Gaiellales; family Gaiellaceae; genus DATBLE01. The sequence goes on from CAWJCM010000007.1 coordinate 716,376, forward strand.
TAAAGCGGGCGGCCATCTCGATGTTGCCGCCCTCGACGACGGGCGGCAGGTGGAGGCCAGCAGGCACCTGTAGGTGGGCACGGCCGGGAAGGACAGGAAGCGGGCGCCGCCTACAATCGGTTGGGTGGACGTCCCCGCGCGGCACCTGCGCCTCCTGACGGACACGATCGCCGCCGTCAACTCCACGCTCGATCTCCAGGAGGTGCTCGAGCTGGTCGCGACCAACGTCGCCGAGGCGCTCGGCACGGACGCGTGCTTCGTCTATCTGTACGAGGAGCGCTCCGGCGAGCTCGTCCTGCGCGCGACGCGCGGGACGGCGGTCCAGGAGATGACCCGCCGGCCGCGGATGCGTCCGGGGGAGGGGATCACCGGCGTCGCCGCGGGGGAGCGTCGCCCGGTCATGATCGCCGCCCAGGCGCACCTCGATCCGCGGTTCAAGCGGTTCTCCAATCTGCCGGAGGAGGAGTACGAGTCGATCCTCGCAGTCCCGATCATCGCCCGCGAGAAGCTGGAGGGCGCACTGAACGTGCGCACCCGCCGGCCGCGGGAGTTCTCCGACGCCGAGGTCGACCTGTTGCTCGCGATCGCCGCCCAGGTGGCTCAGTCGATCGAGCACGCCAAGCTGTACGCGCAGGCGCAGCGGCGGGTCGACGAGCTCGAGGCGCTCGCCCGGATCTCGGAGGCCGTCTCGGAGTCGCTGTACCTCGAGGAGTCGCTGGAGGCGATCGTCAAGACGACCATGGACGCCGTCTCTGCGACCGGCGCGGCGCTCGTGCTCGAGGACGGGGAGATCGCGTGGCCGGAGGGCCGCCCCGGCGAGTACGCGGTGCGGACGCCGCTGCGCTGGAAACGCCGCCAGATCGGCGAGCTCGTCGCCGACCGCGGGACGCCCTTCACCGACGACGAGCGCGCGCTGCTCGCGTCGATCGCCCACCACGCCGCGGTGGCGCTGGAGCACGGCCGCGCGGTGATGCGCGGCGTGCTCGCCCAGGAGATCCACCACCGGGTCAAGAACAATCTGCAGACGGTGGCGTCGCTGCTACGGCTCCAGGCCCGCGGCGACGTCGTCGACGCTCGGCGGGCGCTCGACGACTCGGTCAACCGGATCCTCGCGATCGCGGCCGTCCACGAGGTGCTCACCGAGCGGCGCGACGAGAGCGTCGACCTCGGCGAGCTGCTCGAGCGGCTGCGGGCGATGCTCGTACAGGGTCTCGGCGGGGACAAGGACGTCGCGTCGTCGCTCGAGTCGGTGCCGCTGGCCGGCGGGCGCGCGACCGCGCTGGCGCTCGTCTTCTCCGAGCTCCTCCAGAATGCGCTCGAGCACGGCGGCGGCTCGGTGCGGATCGAGCTCGCACAGCGGAACGGCGACGTCGTGCTCGCGATCGCCGACGATGGAGGCGGGATCGACGGGGCGCCGCAGGGAACGGGCCTGTCGATTGTCGAGGCTCTGGTTCGCGACGAGCTGGGCGGGACGCTCTCGCTCGAGGACGACGGCGGGCTCCGGGCCGAGGTGGTGTTCCCGGCCTAGACTCGCCCTGTGAAGATCCTGATCGCCGAGGACGAGACCATCATCCGCCTCGACCTGCGCAAGCTGCTCGAAGGCGCCGGGTTCGAGGTCTGCGCGGAGGCGAAGGACGGGGTCGAGGCGGTCGAGCTGGCCACGTCTGCGGAACCGGAGCTCGCCATTCTCGACGTCAAGATGCCGCGGCTCGACGGCATCGAGGCCGCTCGCCGGATCCTCGAGGAGCGGCCGATACCGATCGTGATGCTGACCGCCTACGGGCAGGACGAGCTGGTCTCACGTGCGGTCGAGGCGGGCGTGTTCGGTTACCTGGTCAAGCCGTTCCGCGAGGCCGACCTGCTCCCGGCGATCAAGGCGGCGCGGGCCCGGTACGAGGAGCTGGCGGCGCTGCGCGAGGAGGCCGAGTCGCTGTCGGAGGCGCTCGCTGCCCGGAAGTCGATCGAGCGCGCGAAGGGGCTGCTGATGGCGAAGGAAGGGTTGAGCGAGCAGGAGGCGTTCGAGCGCCTCCGGCGGGCCTCGCAGCTGGCCGGCCGCCCGCTGAAGATCGTGGCCGACGCGCTGATCGCAACGTTCGAATGACGCCTGTTCACCTCGGCTCCCAGCTGACGGACCGTCACGGTACGGGAACGGCGAGCCCTTCGGCGCCGAGCTCCGACGTCGCCGGCTCGTAGCCCGAACGGGCAAGCAGCTCCATGCCGAGCCGGGCGCGGCGGACGCGCTCGCGCGAGAGAGCGAGGGTGGTGGCATCGAGGTGCGTGCCGGCGGGGTAGACGTCGGGCGCGTTGCGCAGGCCGAACTTGACGTAGACGGGAGCCGCAACACGGATCAGCTCGGGGATCTCGTGCAGGCGCACGAAGCCGCCGAGGTTGTCGGGCGCCTCGGCGTAGACGTCGAGCGGGACGTCCACGGCCGCACGGATCGCGGCGATCTGGGCGAGGCTGAGATCGGTCGGGAGGTTGATCGTGTTCGCGCCGAGTCGCTCCAGGACCCGAGCGGCGGCGGGATTCGCGGCCGGCAGCATCACCGACACCTTGGCCTGCATCTCGCCGGGCAACACGCCGGTGCGCCGCGCCTCCGCGAACACGGACAGGACGCCGACGTCTGCGACCAGGACGCTGCGAACGCCGTGAGCCGCAGCTCGACGCGCGTCGTCGAGAACGGCGACGACCTGCTCCTGGCCCCGTGCGGTCGGCGCGAAGACGCAGCCTGCGGGCGCGCGCGCCGCCGCCGACGTGTCCCACGCGGCGTTCGGTCGAGCGAAGAGCGAGACCTCGACACGTGCGGACGCCGCCGCGACGGCCATCTCATCCAGCTCCGCATCGGTCTGGAGGAACACGCCGCTCCCCTGCGAGACGCGATGCACCGTCACGTCGAGCCGATCAGCCTCCTCGAGGACCGCCTCGAGGCAGCGCGGCCCCTCCGTGCTCGGGATCTCCACGCGGTACTGCGCCCCGTCGGGGAAGCGCTTCTCCGAGTCGGGGAGTTCGTTCAGGTCGCCGCCCGGCAGCCCGAGCGAGCGCAGGAGGTCGCGCGTCTCGTTCATGCGTCCGAGCGTATCGGGACAGGCTCGAGCCTGTCCCCGCCTTTCCGCCGTGGTCACGCTGCGAGCAGCAGGGTCGGGCTGAAGCCTGCTCTAGGCCTGCGACTGCTCGAACAGCGTTTCCCAGCGGTGGAGGAGCGACTGGAGCTCCTCCCGCGCGGCGCGGTGCGCCGTGAGGAGCTCGAGGTCGCCCCAGTCGTCGGCGAGCTTCCGCTCCAGCTCGGCGACCGTCTCCTCCTGCTCGGCGATCCGAGCCTCGACCTGCTCCAGCTCGCTGCGCCGTCTGGGCTGTGGCCGTTCAGGCCGTGGCTTTCTTCGTGACGTTTCCAACCCGGTCTCTGAGACCGGAGCTGCGCCGACATTGGAACTCCTCGTCCACAGGGGGCTGGCCCGGACATAGTCGGCCCACCCGCCGTCGTAGCTCGAGATCGTCCCCTCCTCGATCGCGAGCGTCCGCTCGGCGACCGCGTCGAGGAGCGCACGGTCGTGGGAAACGAGCAGCACCGTCGCGGGGAAGTTTTCCAGCGCCGCCTCGAGCGCCTCGCGGCTCTCCAGGTCGAGGTGATTGGTCGGCTCGTCGAGCACGAGAAAGTTCGCGCCGGACGCGACCACGACGGCGAGTGCGAGCCGGCGCCGCTCGCCGCCCGAGAGTACCGACACCGGCTTCTCGTGAGACTCCCAGCCGGAGAAGAGAAAGCGGCCGAGCAGGTTCTGCGCCTCCGGCCGCCGCAGCCCGGTCATCGACTGGACGCAGTCGAGCACCGAGCCACGCTCGTCGAGCTCGGCCTCGTGCTGGGAGAAGTACGCGGGGACGACGCCGTGACCGAGGCGCGCCACGCCGGCGTCAGCGGAGCGCCCTCCGAGCAGCGTCTCCAGCAGCGTCGTCTTGCCCGAGCCGTTGGGCCCGACCAGCGCCACGTGCTCGCCGCGCTCGATCGCCAGCGAGACACCGTCCAGCAGGTGCTTGTCTCCGGCCGAAAGCGACAGCCCCTCGACCTCGACCACCGTCCGTCCGCTGCGCGGCGGGTTCAGGAACTCGAACCCGAGCCGCTTCGAGCGGCGCGTCAGCAGGGCGACCTGGTCCGAGACGCCCGCCTTCTCCTTCTGCAGCCGCCCGATGTGCGTGAGCTTCGCCTGCGCCTGCTTCGCCTTCGATTTCTTGTACCGGAACCGGTCGACGAAGCGCTGGAGCCGGGCGATGTCGGCGTTGTAGCGCTCGATCGACTTCGAGGCGTCGAGCAGGCGCGCTGCCTTCTCGCGCCGCCAGACGTGCCACTCGCCCGGGAAGTAGGTCGACCGGCCGGCTTCCAGCTCGAGCACCGCAGTCGCCACCGCTTCCAGGAACCAGCGGTCGTGTGCAACCAGCACGACGGCCGCGTCCATGCTCACGAGCATCCGCTCCAGCCACTCGAGCCGCTCGACGTCGAGGTGGTTCGTGGGCTCGTCCAGGAGCAACAGATCCGGATCGCCCGCCAGCGACCGCGCCAGCGACGCGCGCGTCAGCTCCCCGCCCGAGAACGTCTCCAGCTGCCGGTCGAGCTCGTCGTCGGCGAACCCGAGGCCGCGCAGCGTCGACAGCGAATTCTCACGCCAGCCGTAGCCGCCGGCATGCTCGAGCCGCGCCTGCGCCTCCGCGTAGCGCGTCAGCGTCTCGGCGCCGTGCTCGCCAGCGGCCATCGCTTCCTCGAGCCGGCGCAACTCCTCCTCCAGCGCGATCAGGTCGCGTGCGCCGGACAGTGCGTACTCGCGCAGCGACAGCCCCCCCGGTGTTTCCGAGGGCGTTGCCGGGCTTTGCCCGGAAACGCCGCCGAAGGAGCCGAGTGGGGGCCGCTGGTCGTGCAGGGCGACCCGCGTGCCCTTGTCGAGCACGAGCTGGCCGCCGTCGAGGCCCGTCTCGCCGGCCAGCATCCGGAGCAGCGTTGTCTTACCGGCGCCGTTGGGCCCGGAGAGCGCGAGCCGCTCGCGCCGCTCGACCTTGAACGAGACGCCGTCGAACAGCAGCCCGCCGGCCAGCTCCTTGCGCACGTTGCTTCCGATCACGACGGCCATCGCGGTACAGGCTAGAGGTGGTGTTCGCCTAGTCGCGGACGAGCGCGCGCGCCGCGTTCGCGATCGCGACCGCGTCGATCCCGTACGCGGCCAGCAGCTCGTCCGGCTTGCCCGAGCGTGGCATGTCCGCGACCGCCAGTCGTGTCACCCGCGCCGAGATTCCACGCTCGGCCAGCGCCGAGAGCACGGCCTCGCCGAGACCGCCCTCGGGCCAGTGGTCCTCGACGGTGACGATTCGTCCGGTCTCGGTCGCGGCCGCCGCGAGCGTCCCGCCGTCGATCGGCTTCAGCGAGTAGCAGTCGACGACGCGCGCCGCGATCCCGTCGGCGGTGAGCGCATCGGCCGCCTCGAGCGCCTCGTGCACCGTGATCCCGCAGCCGACCAGCGTCACGTCGTCCCCCTCGCGCACGACGCAGCTGCCGCCCACGGGAAACTCCTCGTCGGGCCCGTACAGCACCGGGGTGTCGGGCCGGAGCGTGCGGATGTACGAGATCCCTTCGAGATCGGCCATCGATGCGACGAGCCGGGCGGTCTGGTTTCCGTCACAGGGGTGGAGAACGGTCGAGCCGTGGACGGCGCGCATCGCCGCGATGTCCTCGAGCGCCATCTGCGACGGGCCGTCCTCGCCGATCGAGATCCCTGCGTGCGACCCGGCGAGCGAGAGCGTCGCCCGGGAAATCGCCGCCATCCGGATGAAGTCGTACGCGCGCGAGTGGAAGGCGGCGAAGGACGATGCGAACACGCGGTAGCCGCGCGCCTGCAACCCGACCGCGGCGGCGGCCATCTGCTGCTCCGCGATGTACATCTCGAAGAACCGATCCGGGTGCGCCTGCTTGAAGAGGTCGGCGAAGGTCGAGTTCGAAACCTCGCCGTCGACCGCTACCACGTCGCCGCGTGCCGAGCCGACCGCGGCCAGCGCCTCGCCGTACGCCTTGCGAGTCGCCACCTTGTCCCCGACCTCGTAGCGCGGGAGCTCCAGCGCACCCGCCTCGAACGAGTGCGGCTCGCCGGGCGCCGGCTTCGCCACCTCGATCACGATGTTCCGCAACCCACCGAGCTCCTCGATCGCCGCTTCGGGATCTTCGAGCGGCTTGCCGTGCCAGCCTTCCTTGTTCTCGACCGCCTTGACGCCCTTGCCCTTGATCGTCCGCGCGATCACGACGGTCGGCTTTCCCGAGGTAGCTTGCGCCTCGGTGTACGCGGCATCTACGGCCTCGACGTCGTGGCCGTCGATCTCGATCGCGTGCCAGCCGAATGCCTCCGCCCGTGCGCGGTAATGGTCGAGCTGCCACTCGTCCATCGTCGGCCCGCGCTGCCCGAGGCGGTTGATGTCGAGGATCGCCGTCAGGTTGTCGAGCTCGTAGTGCCACGCGTGCTCGAACGCCTCCCAGATCGAGCCCTCGGCGGACTCGCTGTCCCCGCAGAGCACCCAGACCCGGTACGGAAGCCGGTCGAGGTACTTGCCGGCGATCGCCATCCCGACGCCGATCGGCAACCCCTGTCCGAGCGAGCCGGTGGCGACGTCGACCCAGGGGATCAGCGGCGTCGGGTGTCCCTCGAGCATCGACCCGAACTGCCGGTAGGTGAGCAGCTCCTCGTCCGAGATCGCGCCGGCGGCGCGGAACATCGCGTACAGCAGCGTGGACGCGTGCCCCTTCGAGAAGATCAGGCGGTCGTTCGTCGCGGTGTCCGGCGCGTCGAAGTCGTAGCGCAGGTGCTTGGCCAGCAGCACCGCCATCAGCTCGGCTGCGGACATGCCCGACGTCGGATGGCCCGACTTGGCCTCTGCTGCGCACCGCACCGAGTCCACCCGGAACTGCTGTCCGAGCTCGTGCCAGAGCTGAACGTCGTCCATGTGGGTAACGTAACTCTCATATGCGAGTCGCCGTCGCGTCCGACTACCGCGGCGTCAAGCTCCGCGGGCGGGTGCTCGGCGAGCTGACTGCCCTCGGGCACGAAGCGGTCGACCTGGGGACGGACGACCCCTCGGTCCGCATCGACTATCGTGACAAGGCACGCGAGCTGGGCGAGGCGATCCGCGCGGGCGAGGCCGAGCGCGGCGTGCTCGTCTGTGGCTCGGGTGTCGGCGCATCGGTCGCCGCGAGCAAGCTCGACGGCATCCGTGCCGCCGTCTGCCACGACGCGTACTCCGCACACCAGGGCGTCGAGCACGACGACATGAACGTGCTTTGCCTGGGCTCCGAGGTCGTGGGCGCCGAACTCGCCGCCGACCTCGTCCGCACCTTTCTCGGCGCCACCTTCGGCGGCGGCGAGCGCTACGTGGAGCGACTCCGGAAGATCGAAGACCTGGAAAGGAAGACCTATGCCTGACTCGAGACTCAACCGGCTCTCGGCCCTCGGCCAGAGCGTGTGGATCGACTACCTCTCCCGCGACCTCCTGCACTCGGGACGGCTCGCCCGGATGATGGAGGAGGACGCCGTCACCGGGGTCACCTCCAACCCGACGATCTTCCAGAAGGCGATCTCGGAGGGCAACGCCTACGACGACCAGATGCGCGACCTGCTCGAGCACGAGGAGGACCCGAAGGAGATCTTCGTGGCCCTCGCCGGCCGCGACATCGGCGAGGCATGCGACCTGATGCGCAAGGTGTGGGACGAGGGCAAGGGCCTCCGCGGGTACGTCTCGATGGAGGTCGACCCGACGCTCGCCGCCGACACTCCGGGGACGATCGCCGAGGCCCGCCGCTTCCACGGGCTGATCGACAGGCCGAACCTCTACGTGAAGATCCCGGCGACGAAGGCGGGTCTGCCGGCGATCGAGGAGATGATCGCCGCCGGCAAGTCGATCAACGTCACCCTGATCTTCTCGCTGGAGCGGCACCGGGAGGTGATCGAGGCGTACATCCGCGGCCTCGAGCGGCTGGTCGAGGACGGCGGCGACCCTGCCTCGGTGGCGTCCGTGGCCAGCTTCTTCGTCTCCCGCGTCGACACCGAGGCCGACAAGCGCCTCGACGCGATCGGCGGACATGACGAGCTGAAGGGGAAGCTCGCCGTCGCCAACGCGAGGCTCGCCTACCAGAACTGGAAGGAGGACTTCGCCGGCGAGCGCTGGGAGGCGCTCGAGGCGAAGGGCGCCTCGAAGCAGTGGTGCCTCTGGGCGTCGACCTCGACGAAGAACCCCGCCTACCGTGACGTCCTGTACGTCGAGGATCTGATCGGCCCGGACACCGTGAACACGATGCCGGAAGAGACGATCGAGGCGTTCCAGGACCACGGCGAGGTCGCGGTCACGCTCGAGCACGGGCTCGACGAGGCGAAGCGGCTCTTCGAGGAGCTGGCCGGGACGGGGGTGGACGTGGACGACGTCACCAGGGTGCTCGAGGAGGAGGGCGTGCAGAAGTTCTCGGACTCGTTCACCGAGCTCCTCGACGGCATCCGCTCGAAGCGCGGCGAGCTGGTCAACGCTTGAGGAACACGTCTCCAAGAGACGTGTCCGCAGGGCGGCCCGTTCAAGTAACACAGTGTTACAAGCGCCCCACGCCGCTCAGTTGTGCGGTGGTGAGCGCTCGTAACACAGTGTCACAAGGCTCGAAGGCGGCGGCGTGATCGAGCCGGGCGAGCTGGTCGAGCGGATCTGGGAGCGCGATCCGACCGTCTGGACCGGCACGGACGAGGCGCAGTGGCTCGGCTGGCTCGACGAGCCGTTGCGGATGCCCCAGCGGCTCGACGAGCTGAACGAGGTGGCCGAGGCGGCCGCCGACGTGGACGATGTCGTCCTGCTCGGGATGGGCGGGTCGAGCCTCGCGCCCGAGGTGCTGCGCCGCGCGTTCGAGCGCGACCGCTTCCACGTCCTCGACACCACGCACCCGAAGGTGGTCCGCGGGCTGGGCGAATCGGTCGCCCTGGAGCGCACGCTCTTCGTCGTCTCCTCGAAGTCGGGCGGGACGCTCGAGACGCGGAGTCAGTTCGACTTCTTCTGGGAGCACGGCGGCAGGCGGGCGGTCGTGATCACCGATCCGGGCTCCCCGCTCGAGCAACTTGCGCACGCGCGAGGGCTGCGCGTCGTCGCGGGCGAGCCGACGATCGGCGGCCGCTACTCGGCGCTGTCGCCGTTCGGGCTCGTCCCGGCAGCGTTGATCGGCGTCGACCTCCCACGGCTGCTCGGCCGCGCCGAGGAGACCCTGAGCGCCTGCCGCGTCGAGGAGGGCAACCCGGGACTGGCGCTCGGGCTCGCGCTCGGAACGGCCTGGCAGGAGGGGCGGGACAAGGTCGTGATCAGACCGAATCCTCACGGATTCGGTCTGTGGGTGGAGCAGCTCCTGGCGGGGTCGACCGGAAAGGACGGCCGCGGGCTCGTTCCCGCCCCCGACGAGAGCCCGGACGGCGCTGACCGCCAGGCGCGCGAGGTCGAGCTCGACGACCCCTACGATCTCGGCTCGGAGTTCTTCCGCTGGGAGTTCGCGACCGCGGTCGCCGGCGCGATCCTCGAGATCGATCCGTTCGACCAGCCCAACGTCCAGGAGGCGAAGGACAGGACCAGCCAGATGCTTTCCGGCCAAGGCCAGGGGACTGTCCCCGGTCCGGAAGGGACGGTCGAGCAACTGCTCGCGCAGGCCCGTCCCGGCGACTACGTTGCGATCCAGGCGTTCGTCGACCCGGCGGATGAGGAGCGGCTCCGGCCGTTCGTCGAGGGGATCAGGGCGCAGACCGACTGCGTGGTCACTTTCGGCCTCGGGCCGCGGTACCTGCACTCGACCGGCCAGCTGCACAAGGGTGGCGCGCCGATCGGCTGCTTCCTCCAGGTCGTCGACGACACCGGCCCCGAGCTGCCGATCCCAGGCCGGAAGTTCGGCTTCGCCCGCCTCATCCGCGCGCAGGCCGAGGGAGACTACGCGGCGTTGAAGGAGCGCGGCCGCCCGGTCGCGCGTGTCCAACTGGAGGAGATCGCATGAACCTCGGAATGGTCGGCCTCGGCCGGATGGGCGCGAACATGGTGGAGCGCCTGCGCGAGCACGGGCATACGGTGGAGACCTACGCGAGGACGAACCCGGAGCGCACGGCGGACTCGCTGGTCGAGCTGGCCACGAAGCTGCCGCAGCCGCGCATCGTGTGGCTGATGATCCCGTCGGGCGACCCTACCGAGATGGCCTTCCAGACCATGCTCGGCCTGATGGAGGACGGCGACATCATCGTCGACGGCGGCAACTCGAACTTCCGCGACTCGCAACGCCGCGCCGCCGAGGCGGCGAAGAAGCACGTCTCCTTCCTCGACGCCGGCGTCTCCGGCGGGATCTGGGGGCTGAAGGAGGGCTACTGCATGATGGTCGGCGGCGACGCCGACGCGTTCACCCAGGTGGAGCTGTTCCTGAAGGACCTGACCGATGAGGGCGGCTACGCCCACGTTGGGCCCTCCGGCTCCGGCCACTTCGTGAAGATGGTCCACAACGGGATCGAGTACGGGATGATGCAATCGCTCGCCGAGGGCTTCGAGATCATGCAGGCCTCGGAGTTTCCGGTCGACCTCGACAAGGTCGCGGCGCTCTGGCAGCACGGCTCGGTCGTCCGCAGCTGGCTGCTCGACCTGCTCGTGCTCGCGCTGCAGGAGGATCCCGGCCTCGAGAAGATCCGCGGCTACGTCGACGACTCGGGTGAGGGCCGCTGGACGGTGTTCAACGCGATCGACGAGAGCGTCCCCGCGCCGGCGATCACGCTGGCGCTGTTCGCTCGGTTCGCCTCCCGCCAGGACGAGTCGTTCGCGGCGAAGGTCAACGCCGCCCTGCGCCAGCAGTTCGGCGGCCACCCCGTCAAGGCCGCCGGCGACCCGGCGACGTGAGGAACCCGCTCGCCGAGGGCCTCCGGCTCCCGCGCACGCCCGACCCGTGCGCGATCGTCATCTTCGGCGCGTCGGGCGACCTGACCCGGCGGAAGCTGTTCCCGGCGATCTACTCGCTGGCCGTCCGCAACCTGCTGGCCGACGAGCTCGCGATCGTCGGTGTCGCCCGCTCGGAGGTGACGGACGCCGAGTTTCAGGCTCGGATGAAGGACGCCGTCCGCGAGTTCGGCCGCGATCCGATCGACGAGCGGGTCTGGAAGCGGCTCGCCGACGGGATGCACTACATCTCCACCGACTTCGCCGCCGACCAGGGCGAGGACGAGCTGGCAGAGCTGCTGACTCGGCTCGACGAGGAGCGCGGCACGCAGGGCAACCGCGTCTACTACCTCGCGGTGCCGCCGGGCGCGATCTCCACCCTGGTCGAGGAGGTCGGCAGCCGGCGCGGCGAGCGACAGGGCTGGACGCGCGTGATCGTCGAGAAGCCGTTCGGCACGGACCGGGCGAGTGCCCGCAGGCTCAACGACGAGATCCATCGCTATTTCGACGAGCGGGAGATCTTCCGGATCGACCACTATCTGGGCAAGGAGACGGTCCAGAACATGCTCGCCCTCCGCTTCGCGAACGGGATCTTCGAGCCGATCTGGAACCGCCAGTTCGTCGACCACGTCGAGATCACCGTCGCCGAGTCGATCGGGATCGAGGGCCGCGCGGCGTTCTACGAGTCGGCCGGCGCGATCCGCGACGTGTTCCAGAACCACCTGCTCCAGCTGGTCGCGCTCACCGCGATGGAGCCGCCGATCGACTTCACCTCCGAGTCGGTGCGGAACGAGAAGGTGAAGGTGCTGCACGCGATCAGGCCGCCCGGGCCCAAGCGCGTCGTCCGGGGGCAGTACGGCCGCGGGCACATCGAGGGCAAGGAGGTGCCGGGGTATCGCGAGGAGCCCGGCGTCGCGAGCAGGTCGACCACCGAGACGTTCGTCGCCGCGAAGCTCTACGTCGACAACTGGCGCTGGGCCGGGACGCCCTTCTACGTGCGGGTCGGAAAACGGCTGCCGAAGCGCGAGACGACGATCGCGATCCAGTTCAAACGGGCGCCGCACCCGCCGTTCGCCAAGGCAGCGTCGGAGGGGGTCAGTCCCAATGTCCTGCTCGTCCACATCCAGCCGGACGAGGGCGTCTCGCTCGGGATCGGCGCGAAGGTGCCGGGCCAGGGAATGAGCCTGCGCACCGTCCACATGGACTTCCTGTACGGCGGCGCGTTCCGCACCGAGCTGCCGGAGGCCTACGAGCGGCTCATCCTCGACTGCCTGCTCGGCGACGCCACGCTGTTCACGCGCGCGGACGAGGTCGACGAGCAGTGGGCGCTGGTCGACTCGATCGTCGCCACCTGGAAGCGCGACCGGACCTCGTTTCCCAACTACGACGCGGGGACCTGGGGGCCACGCGAGGCCGAGGAGCTCCTGCGCCGGGACGGGCGCACATGGCGAAGACGCTGAAGAACACGTCGGTCGCCGAGGTGGAGGCGTTGCTCGACCTGGAGCGCGACCGCGAGCACCAGTCGCAGCGGACGAGCGTCGCGACGCACATGGCCTGGATCCCGGACGAGTGGTCGCTCGCAGCGGAGCGGGTGATGCGCGCCCTGGGGGACCGGGTCCCCTCGCGGACTCTGCTCCTGCATCCGGAGCCAGGCTCGCACGCCGATGGCTTCGACGCGTCGGTCGTGCTCGAGCGCTTCTCCGGCGGCAGGACCGGCGTCAGTGCCGAGATCGTCCGGATCCGCCTGCACGGCACCGCGGCCGAGGCGCCGGCGAGCGTGGTCGTCCCGCTGCAGCTCCCGGACCTGCCCGTCTTTCTCCGCTGGCGCGGCCGCCCGCCCTTCGGCCGCGCGCCGTTCGAGCAGCTGACCGGTGTCGCCGACCGGCTGATCGTCGATTCGCGCGAGTGGGACCGGCTGCCGAGCGGGCTTGCCAGGCTGGCGGAGTCGTTCGACCGGCTGGCCGTGTCCGATCTGGCGTGGGCACGGATGCTGCCCTGGCGGGCCTCGCTCGCCGACCGGTGGCCGGGGATCAAGCAAGCGAAAAGCGTCCGGGTGGTCGGGCCGCGTGCCGACGCGGTGCTCCTGCGCGCCTGGCTGCAGACGCGGCTGCGGCGGCCCTTCCGGCTGAGCCACGTCGACAGCGAGAGGGTATCGCGCGTCGAGCTCGACGGGAAGGTCGTTACGCCCGCTCGAGGGCTTCCGTGCTCGCCGGGCGACCTGCTCTCGGCCGAGCTGGAGTCGTTCACGCGCGACCCCGTGTACGAGGCCGCGGTCAGATCGGTGTGACGTGATCGGCCGCCGGCGGCGTACATCCGGCGTGCACGTCGTCGCAGAGGTGCCGAGCTTCGAGTCCGTGGCCGAGCGTCATCTCGACGACGTTCACGCCTACCTCGTCTACATGACGCGCAGCCGCGAGGTCGCGGAGGAGCTGACCGCCGAGACGTTCGAGCGGGCGCTGCGCCAGTGGCGCCGCTTCGATCCGAGGAGAGGGAGCGCGAAGACGTGGCTCTGCCGGGTCGCGCGCTCGACCGCCCTCGACCACTTCCGCGCAGAGGAGCGCCGCCGCCGCCGGGAGCACGCGTACGCCGCCGATCTGCCCGACGAGGCGGAGGGCGGTCTCTTCGGCGGCCTCTCGCCCGAGCTGGAGCGGGCGCTCGCGGCGCTGTCCGCGGGCGAGCGTGAGGTGATCGCTCTGCGCATCCTGCTCGACCTGGAGATCGAGACGGCTGCCCGCGTCCTCGGCATCTCGTCGACGGCGTGCACGACCCGGCTCAGCCGGGCGCTGAAGAAGCTCGAGGAGAGGATGAGTGCCGATGTCGCAGCCTGACCACGAGTCGATCGTCGACGAGATCCGCTCGGCGCGGATCGCCGCCTCGCCCGAGCTACGCGCACGGGTGCGCGCAATCGCCGCTTCGGCGCCGGCCGCCGAGCCCGGTCGGTCTCGCCACGGGCTTCCGTGGCGGCGGCTGGCGGTCGTGCTGGTACCGGCGTGCCTCGCCGTTGCTGCGGCCGTCGCGCTCGGGGTCGGGCTGTCGCGCTCCGGGGGCGGCGGCTCCGAGCCCCTGGCGCGGGGCGAAGACGCCCCACGGGCGCGGGCGCTGCAGCCTTTCTCGGCCGACTCGAAGGCGGCCGGCTCCGGCACGTCCGGCAGCGGGGCGCTGCCCGCCACGTCCGGCCGTGCTCAGCTCTACGAGGCCGAGCTGAAGCTGAAGATCGCCGATCTCTCGGCGGCGACGAAGCGCGCACTTCGCCTCACGCACGACTTCAACGGGTATGTGCGCTCGGTCGAGTACGGCTCCGGCGCCGAGCACGGCACCGCCTATCTCGTCGTCCGGGTCCCGGTCGGCAGCGTCCAGCGGGCGCTGGTCGAGTATTCCGCGATCGGCCGGATCCTCGACCAGCACGTCTCGATCCGGGACGTGCAGCCGCAGGTCGACCGTCGTTTCCGCCTCCTGCAGGCGCAGCGTGACGTGATCGCGAAGCTCCAGGCGAGGCTCGAGAGCCCGTCGCTGACGACGGCCGAGCGCATCCGGCTCGAGAACCGGCTGGTGGCGGCACGGCGGCAGCTCGTCGTGCTCCAGCAGGAGCAGGCGGCGCTCCGTCGCCGGACCGCATACGCAACCGTCTCGCTCGACCTGCGGAGCAGGGAGCAGGCGGTCGTCGTGCCACACGAGCCGGGGCGGATCGGCCGTGCCTTCCACCGGTCGGGCCAGATCGTCGCCGAGGAGGCGAAAGTGCTCGTCTACGTGCTGGTCGTGGGTGCGCCGTTCTTGGTGCTCGGCGCGGTCGCGCTTGGCGGCCTGAGCTTGCGGCGGCGGCGCCGTGAGGAGCGGCTGCTCGCTACTTCTTGACCTTGCGGGTGGTGACGCTGCCGTCCTGCACCGAGAACCGCGGCCTGACGAGCCTGACGCGGACGGGGCTCGACCAGGTCATCTGCTTCACCGGGCCCGGCACGTACGGGTCGATCCCGCGCACGCGGTAGTACCACGTTCCGGGCGTCAGGCCCTCGAGCAGGACCGACGTCGCCGCCGTGTACAGCGGCTCTGCGGCCGCCTTCCACGGATACTTCGTCTTCGACCACTGCACCTCGTAGCCGGTCGCGCCCAGCGCAGGCGACCAGGCGACGAGCGCAGCGCGGTAGAACGAGGGCACCGCGGCCTGGGCGGCGACGAGCTCGCCGTTCGGCGAGAGGCCCGACGCGTACGGCCGCGTCTCGGAGGTCGTCGCCGGCTGGCTCGCCTTGCCGAACTCGGCGACGCGGCCGGCCGCGCAGGCGTCCTGGGGAACCTCGGCGTCGTAGTACTTGACCGACGACTGGGTCACGACCTCGCGCACCGGGACGACTGTCCAGTAATAGCGGCCCGTGGGCCAGCCGCTGTCCCAGAGGTCGACCAGCGAGCCGGAGGCGGTGAAGTCGGTGGGGAGGGCGGAGGTCGCCGAGCCCGAGCTGCCGCTGCTCGGCGCGGCGGTACCGCCTCCGCTCGCTGCGGCCGAGCTCTCGCTCGTCGTCACCGCGCGGAAGTCGGCGGAGAACGTGCCGGCCTGGGCGCCGTCGGCGAGGTAGGAGCTCTGCGCCTTGGCGACGGTGTCGGTGGACGTGGGCAGGGCGAGCGGGCCGGTGATCCGCGGCGCGTAGGCGGGGCTGCCGACGACCGCGCCGGTGAAGACGACGTTCACGCACTGGCGGTCGGTCGCGACGTAGACACGGAACAGGCGGCCGGCGATGCCGTTCGTCGCGGTGTCGCCGCTGAAGACGAAGGACGGCGTCAGGCTGTGCGCGAGCGGTTTCGCCTGCGAGCCGACGACATCCGAGGCGGTCTCGAGCAGCGAGAGCGGCCCGTTCGTCACCGGCGGGTTGCTCGAGACGAACGTCTGGCTCCACGGCCCGTACGTGACCACCGGCAGCCCGGTCGGCAGCGAGCCGTACAGCGTCCGCACCGCCCGGACGCGCCATTGCACGGTGCCGCTCCAGAGCGAGTCCGGATGGAAGCTGTAGTACTCGCGCTCGTCGGCGACGTTCGTGGAGGTGCTGATCACCTTGCCGGGATCGACGAACCAGACCTCGTACGAGGTTGCGCCCTCGACCGGCGTCCAGCGGACGAGGCCGGGGGTGTCGGGGAGGATCTGCTCGGGCTCTGCCTTCCAGCGCATGTTGAAGCCGTACGGAGCGCTCCATCTGGTCACGCGCGACCCGACGTGCGCGCGGACGTGGGCGTACAGCGCGTAGGGGGCGCCGGTCATCCACGGCAGCGCGGTCGGGATCGCCACCGCCGGCACGCGCAGGGGCGTCTTCCGGCTGCTCGTCGACCAGACGACCGTGCGGTCGTCGAACGACTTGCTGGTCGCGAGCTCGAAGTCGTAGCTTGCCGCCCGCTCGTACGGCGCCCATTCGAAGGACGGCGTGCGCGGGAACGTGTCGAGCGCGGGCTCGTCCGCGCGCAGCAGGAACGCGCGCAGCCCGGTCGGGCCCGAGGGCACCGCGCTCTGCGCGGCGGGCACGAGCGCGACCGAGGCGAGTGCGAGGAGGATGCCGATGCGTGCAAGCACTGCATCCCTTTCTCGGCAGCTGCCGGCTAGGGCTTGAGCGCTCGCTCGAGGAGTGCGCCCGCTGCAAGCACGAGCGCGTCGGCGCCGGGCGGCCCGGCGACCTGCACCGATGCGGGAAGGCCGTCCTCGGCGAGGCCGCACGGCAGCGCCAGCGCAGGAGCGCCGAGCACGTTGAACGGCCAGGTCAGCAGCGTCAGCCGGCCTCGGAGCCCGCGCTCGTCCTGGCCGGCCTTCGGGGCGACGAAGGGCAGCGTCGGCGTGACGACCAGGTCGACCTCGTCGAACAGCTCCGCCATCTGGTCGCGGTACGCCTCGCGGGCACGGATTCCCGCCTCGTACTGGGTGTCCGTGACCGCGAGACAGAGCTCGAGCTTGGCGGCGACGTTCGCGCCGTAGAGGTCGGCGTTCTCCGCGTAGAGCTCCCGGTGGACGTCCGCGACCTCGCGCATGAAGACGGTGCGGACCGCCTCGCCGAGCGGCGGGTCGATCGGGCGGCGGTCGGGGAACAGGCGCGCAGCCTCTTCGACGCGGGCGCGGACAAGCGGCTCGGCGTGCTCGGTCCAGACAACGCCGATGCCGACGTCGGCGAGCGAGTCGAGCTCGACCCGCTCGAGCTCGGGGACGAGCGCCTCGAGCATCGCCCTGCATCCCTCGACCGAGGGAGCCATCGGCCCGCCGTGGTCGAGGCTCGGTGCCAGCGGGAAGCAGCCTTCGAGCGGCACGAGCCCCCAGGTCGGCTTGAAGCCGACGACCCCGCAGCAAGCGGCCGGGATGCGGATCGAGCCGCCGGTGTCGGAGCCGAGCGCCGCGTCCGCGAGCCCGGCGGCGAGAGCGGCCGCCGAGCCGCCGCTCGAGCCGCCGGCGACTCGCCCCGGTGCGATCGGGTTCGGCACCGTGCCGAAGTGCGGGTTCTCCGAGGTCGTTCCGTACGCGAACTCGTGCAGGTTCGTCTTGCCGACGTCGGCGTAGCCGTGCTCCTCGAGCCGCTGGACAGCCGCGGCGGTCCTGGTCGGGACGTGGTCGGCGAAGATCGCCGAGCCGTAGGTCGTGGTCAGCCCGGCCGTGTCGAAGAGGTCCTTGACGGCGAGCCGGATGCCCTCTTCCGGCCGCTCGGGCCGTGCCAGGAAGATGCCCGGAGGCGCGTCCACTCCCCGATCTTCGCCCATCCGCGTCAGCTGCGCGGCTCTTCCGGCCATGGCCAGCCATGTGGCGTTTCACACCCGGTCTCTGAGACTGGAACTGCGCCAAGAGTGTGCCTTCTTGTCCATGGGGAGGCTCGACCGGCGCCGAACCCGAAGGCCGGCGACGTGCAGCGGCTCTAGTCGACCGCGAGGTAGATGAACGCGATCGCGAAGGTGCCGAGGGCCAGCAGGCAGAAGAGCACGAACAGCCCCCAGCCCCAGAGGAGGTTCTTGTGCTCGGTCTCGCGATCGAGCATCAGACGGCGACGTCGACGGCGGCGGCGACGAACACCAGCGCCAGATAGAGCAGGGAAGAGTGGAAGAGCAGGGAGGCCTGCCGCGGAGTCGTGTGCCGTGCCAGCTGCACCGCGAGCCAGATGAACCCCGCACCGAGCACGAGCGCGGCGACCAGGTAGGCGAGCCCGAGCGTGCCCCAGAGGAACGGCACAGCCGTGACCGCGACCAGGACGAACGAGTAGAACAGGATCTGCTTCACCGTCTCCCGCTCGCCGCGTACGACCGGCAGCATCGGGATCCCCGCATCCGCGTAGTTGCGCCTGATCAGAATCGCGAGCGCCCAGAAGTGCGGCGGCGTCCAGAAGAAGACGATCAGGAAGAGCGAGATCGCCGGCAGGGTGAGGTTCCCGGTCGCAGCTGCCCAGCCGACGAGCGGCGGAATCGCACCGGCGGCACCGCCCCAGACGATGTTCTGCGGCGTCGAGCGCTTCAGCCAGCGCGTGTAGACGAGTACGTAGAAGAGGTTCCCGACGAGCGCCAGCGCCGCCGTCAGCACGTTGACCACGCCGGCGAGGAGCACGAACGAGAGCGCGGACAGCGCGAGCCCGAACTCGAGTGCATAGGCCGGCGACACCCGGCCGGCGGTGACCGGCCGCGCGCGCGTGCGCTCGCCCATCAGGGCGTCGATGTCGCGGTCGATCACGTGGTTGAGCGCGCTGGCACCGCCGCAGGCCAGCGCGAGCCCGACGACCAGCGCAGCCAGGTCGCCGAGCGGCGGCACGCCCTGCGCGCCCACGAACATCCCGCACACCCCGGTCAGCAGGAGCAGGGACATGATCCGCGGCTTGGTCAGCGTCACGTAGTCGCGCCAGGGTCCGACCGGCGCAGCCTCCCCGCGGAAGGCGAGCGCGGTCAGCACGAGAGTCGACGCGAACGCGACCGCCGCCGCAGCGAGGTGCAGCCCGTGCACCGTGATCAGCGCAGCCAGCCCGAAGAGCGCGATCGAGGTCAGCGCCGGAACGACCAAACGGCGATGGCCGAGCCACGCCGCGACGAGCACGGCGACGAGCGGCGGCAGCGCCAGCGCCGACAGCAGCTGGTGTGCCGCTCCGAGCGAGGCGGCGCCGCTCACGACGGCGAGGAGCGTCGCCGCCGAGGCGCCCAGCGCGGTCAGCCGCAGCCAGAGACTAGGCACCGACTCCTGCATCACGCTCCTTCAGCTTCAGGCGCAGGTCGCGGAGGGGCCGGGGGCTGCCCACGTACGGCACCGGCCGCGGGAAGTTCTCCGGGGGAGGCGGGGAGGGGGCGTACCACTCGAGCGTGTCGGCAATCCACGGATCGTTGCCGACGCGTACACCGCGGCGCCGCGTTCGAAACACGTTGACGAAGAAGAGCAGCACGCCGAGCGCCATCACGCCTGCGCCGATCGTCGAGGTGATGTTCCAGGCCTCCCACCACCCGCCGTTCGAGTACGTGTAGATCCGCCGCGGCATGCCCAGCAGACCGAGGAAGTGCTGCGGCATGAAGGTGACGTTGAAGCCGACGAACATCAGCCAGAACGCCCACTTGCCGAGCGTCTCGTCGAGTCGGCGCCCGAACATCTTGGGCCACCAGTAGAAGAGCCCGCCGAAAATCGCGAAGACCGCGCCGCCGAACATCGTGTAGTGGAAGTGCGCGACGACGAAGTAGGTGTCCTGCACCTGCCAGTCGACCGGGAATGCGGCCAGGTAGATCCCCGTCAGGCCGCCGATCGTGAAGATCGCGACGAAGCCGAGCGCGAACAGCATCGGGGTGTCGAAGATCAGGTTCCCGCGCCAGGTGGTCGCGAGCCAGTTGAGGATCTTCACGCCGGTCGGGATCGCGACCAGCATCGTCGTGATCATGAAGAAGCTCTGCAACCCCCACCCGAACCCGACGGTGAACATGTGGTGCGCCCACACGAGCATGGAGAAGAAGGCGATGCCGACGGTGGAGAAGGCGACCGCCTTGTAGCCGAAGATCGGCTTCCTCGCGAAGACCGGGATGATCTCGGAGACCATGCCCATCGCCGGGAGGATGATCACGTACACCTCAGGGTGGCCGAAGAACCAGAAGATGTGCTGGTAGAGGATCGCGCTGCCGCCCTGGTCGGGGATGAAGAAGTGCGTGCCGACCTGCCGGTCGAGCAGGAGCATCAGGAGCCCCGCCCCGATCACGGGCAGGATGATGACGAGGAGCCAGGCGTAGACGACGATCGACCAGACGAAGAGGGGCATGCGCATCCAGCTCATGCCGGGTGTGCGCATGTTGTGGATCGTCGCGATGAAGTTGATCGCGCCGGCCAGCGACGAGAGCGCGAGGATGTGGAGCGACATGATCCACAGATCGACGCCGTGGCCGGGGCTGTACTTGAGCTCCGTGAGGGTCGTGTACCCGGTCCAGCCGGCCTGCGACGGGCCGCCCTTGGCGAAGAAGCTCGAGTAGAGCACGACGCCGCCGAGGAGGAACAGCCAGTACGAAAAGGCGTTCAGCCGGGGGAAGGCCATGTCGCGCGCCCCGATCATCAGCGGCACGAGGTAGTTGCCGAACCCCGCGAGGATCGGGACGACGACCAGGAAGATCATCGTCGTGCCGTGGATCGTGAACAGCTCGTTGTAGCGGCCCCGCGTCACGAAGTGCTCGTTCGGCGTCGCCAGCTGCGCACGCATGAACAGCGACAGCAGACCGCCGACCAGGAGGAAGAAGAGGCTCGTGCCGATGTAGAGGATCCCGATGCGCTTGTGGTCGACGGACGTGATCCAGCGGGTGATCCCGCCGCGTCTCCAGTCGGCGCGGTACGGCTGCGCCTCAGCCCTGGCCGCCACCGAAGCGTCCCTTCAGATAGGTGGTCGCGGCCTTCATCGTGTCGTCGTTCCAGTCCTTGCCGACCGCGGGCATCGCGTTCTTGCCGTTGCGGAGCAGCTGCTCGAGCGCCGTCGGGTCCGCGACCACGCCGTTCCCGATCAGCCGCGGCCCGTAGTCTCCCTGGCCGGCCAGGCCGTGGCAGGTCGCGCAGACACCGTCGAAGACCTCCTTGCCGAGGGTCGTGCTGGCGCCGGTGTGTGCGGCGAGGAACTCCGCGTACGCGGCCGGCGTGACGACATCGACCCAGCCGGTCATGTGGGCATGCTCGATGCCGCAGAGCTCGGCGCAGCGCACTTCGTAGCTGCCGAGCTTCTGCGCCTTGAACCAGGTGTGATTGATCCGGCCCGGGATCGCGTCGATCTTTCCGCCCAGAGCGGGTACCCACCAGCTGTGGATCACGTCCGACGAGACGACGGTCAGCTCCACGACCCGCTCGAGCGGTACCACCATCCTCCGCACGGCGACCCGGCCGCCGGGGTAGTCGAACTTCCAGTAGTACTGCTGCCCCTCGACCCTGATCTGCAGCGGGCCGCCCGCCGCCTGCGCCGAGGGCACGTTCTTGATCGTCGGCAGCTTCACGAAGACGAAGGCGGCGATGCCGGCAAGGATCAGCACCGGCACGACGGTCGATGCGGTCTCGAGCTTGGTCGCGCCGTGGATCTGGGCGCCGTCCTGGCCGCGCGCACGGCCGCGGCCGCGGAACCGGACGACGAAGAGGATGAGCGCTCCCTCGACCAGGATGAAGATCACACCGGTGACGGCCAGGATGACGAAGTACGTCTGGCGGATGGCGTGGGCGTTCGGCGACTCGGGCGCGACCGGAGCCAGTCCGGCGTCTGCCCCTGCCGCTCCGGCGAAGGCGAGCGCAACTGCGAGCGCGGCGGGCAGGGCGAGAAACCGACGGACCACGTCGCGGGCATTCTATGGAGGTGGCCGGGACGAAGGTGCAGCTTCCCGCGGGTATCGAGCCGCCCTACGAGGTGTACGTCAACGGCGTGCGTCAGCGTGACGGCTCCGACTTCGTCCGCTGCGGCGACGAGCTCCTCTTTTCGCGCGAGCTCGCCCGCGAGGGCCGCCTCGGCTTCTGGCGCTGGACGTCGCTCTTCTTCGGCGTGGCCGGCACCTACCGGAAGGACGACACCGTCGACGTCGTGTACCGGGTCGGAGGGCGAAGGATCGTCCAAACGGGGCTACGCTTCTCGACGAGTGAGCCGATAGAGAGCGGGGAACGTTGACGGGGCGGGCTCGATGACGACGAGAAACAGACAGCAGAAGGCGATCGCCGCTGCGCTCATGGTCGAGCGGAGGAACTTCCTGATCCTGCTCGTCGCCGGCGCTCTGGCGCTCGCGGCCGCGATGGGCCTGGCCGACATGGCCGGGTACAGCCGCCTCGTCGACGCCGTCCAGGACGTCGTGCCGACCTGGTTCGCGGTCTGCTTCGGCGGCCAGGTCGTCGCCTATCTCGGCTACGTCCTCGCCGTCCGCGACGTGGCCCGCGTCGACGGCGGGCCGCTGCTCTCGTTCCGGCTCTCGATGCGGACCGTGGTCGCGGGGTTCGGCGTCTTCGCAGCCACCCACGCTGCGGGCGGGTTCGCCGTCGACTACTGGACCTTCCGGCGCTCCGGGCTGCGGCGTCCGGACGCCGTCGCCCGGGTGCTCGCGCTCGGCGCGCTCGAGTATGCGGTGCTCGCCCCCGCCGCGATGATCTGCGCGGTCGTCCTCCTGTTCGGCACCGGCGGCCACGTGCAGCACGCGATGACGTATCCCTGGCTCGCGGTCGTTCCGGGCTTCCTCGCCGCCCTGTGGGTCAGCTCGCCGAAGCGCGCCGAGCGGCTCTCCGACCCGGAGAGCGGCGGACGCGTGCGCCGTTGGTTCGCGCATCTCGTCGCCGGCATCGTCAAGCTCCGCTGTCTGCTGACCTCGCCGCACCGGCACGGGCTGGGAGTGATCGGCGTCAGCCTCTACTGGCTAGGCGACATCGCCTGCCTCTGGGCGGCGCTGAAGATCTACAACGCCGAGATCTCGACACCGGCGCTGATCCTCGCCTACGCCACCGGCTACGTGGCCACCCGCCGCTCGCTCCCGGCCGGCGGCGCCGGACTGGTCGAGGTGATGATGACGTTCGCGCTCGTGTGGGTCGGCGTGCCGCTCGCGCCGGCACTGCTCGGCGTCGTCACCTACCGAGCGTTCAGCTTCTGGCTGCCCGTGATCCCCGCGCTCGCCGCGCTGCCCGCGGTGCGGCGGATGAGACAGGACTTCCGGCGCGGCGAGAAGGCCTTCGACAAGAGCTGAAAGGGACCGCGTGGTAGGCTCGGCGCACCGATGCGGCGGCTCCCCATCCTGGTCATTCCCCTTGCGGCTCTGGCGCTGACCGCGACGGCCACGGGCGGGCGAACGGGCTCCGCCGCCTCCTGCGCCAAGGCCGACCTGCAGACCGTCAGCGACGGCAAGCTCACGGTCGGCACCGACAACCCGGCCTTCCCTCCGTGGTTCGCCGGCACGCCGCCGAAGGGCTCGAAGTGGAAGGTCGGCGATCCCACCAGCGGCAAGGGCTTCGAGAGCGCCGTGGCCTACGCGGTGGCGAAGCAACTCGGCTTCGCGAAGGGCGACGTCGTCTGGACATACGTGCCGTTCGCCAGGTCCTACGCTCCCGGCTCGAAGTCGTTCGACTTCGACATCAACCAGATCTCCTACACGCCGCAGCGCGCGAAGGTGGTCGACTTCAGCAAGTCGTACTACGACGTCAACCAGGCCGTGGTCGTGAACAAGGGCACGCCGATCGCCTCCGTCAGGTCGATCGCCGGCCTGCGCAAGTACAAGCTCGGCGTCCAGATCGGGACGACCAGCTACAACGCGATCGTCAAGGGGGTCAAACCGACGACGAAGCCGCGCGTCTACGACACGAACGACAAGGCGGTGTTCGCGCTGAAGAGCAAGCAGATCGACGGCATCGTCGTCGACCTGCCCACGGCCTTCTACGTCACCGCGGTCCAGGTGCCGAACGGGAAAATCCTCGGCCAGCTGGCCTCGAAGACCGGCGAGCACTTCGGCATGGTGCTGAAGAAGGGCAGCCCGCTGACCGCGTGCGTCAACCGGGCACTCACGAAGCTGAAGGCGAACGGCACCCTCGCCAAGATCCAGTCGCTCTGGCTCGCCAAGGTCGCGGGCGCTCCCGTCCTGAAGTAGCGCGCCGATGAGCAAACGGCGGCGAGGCGAGGGACGCCGCGGCGTCGTCATCGCGCTCGTCAGCACGGTCGTCGTCTTCGTCGGCCTCGGCTTCGCGATCGTCAACGCGCCCGGCTGGCCCGAGATCCAGCAGCAGTTCTTCGACTGGAGCGAGTTCAAGGCCACGTTCCCGGAGGTGCTCTCCGCCTTCTTGCTGAACGTGAAGCTCTTCTGCATCGCCGAGGTGCTGATCCTGCCGCTGGCGCTGCTGCTGGCCGTCGTCCGTGGCCTGCCCGGCCCTGTGTTCTTCCCGGTGCGGCTGCTGGCGATCGCCTACACCGACTTCTTCCGCGGCGTGCCGACGATCATCGTGATCACGCTGCTCGGCTTCGGCGCCCCCGCACTGGGACTGAAAGGCGTGCCGACCTCGACGACGTTCTGGGGCATCGTCGCGCTCGTGCTCGTCTACACGGCGTACGTCTCCGAGGTCTACCGCGCCGGGATCGAGTCGGTGCATCCGAGCCAGGCGAGTGCGGCGCGGTCGCTCGGGCTCTCGCACCTCCAGTCGATGGTCTACGTGATCGTCCCGCAGGCGGTCCGCCGCGTGATCCCGCCGCTGCTCAATGACTTCATCGGTCTGCAAAAGGACACCGCGCTGGTCGGCGTCCTCGGTTCGGTCGAGGCGTTCAAGCAGACCCAGATCGACCAGGCGGCCTCGTTCAACTTCACGTCGGGGCTGGTCGCAGCGCTCCTGTTCGTGGCGATCACGATCCCGCTCGCCCGGTTCACGGACTGGCTGGTGGCCCGCGACCGCCGCCGGCAGTTGGCGGGGGCGCCGGCATGATTGTCGCTCGCCTTCGGCTCGCTCGCATGGGGGGAACGGCCAAGCACGCGAAGCGTGCAAGCCGAGAGAGCCCCCCGACTGGGGCGCCATGGGCGCCTCATGGACCCCCCTCCCCAAGCTCGCCCGCACCCGAGCGACGGTCGTGGGCCGCGCCCGCCATGTCGGTCGCCGCGGGGAAGAGCGCTTGTCACGGCGGGCCGGGCGGACCGTGAACGCGACACCGGCGCTCGTTCTCGAGAACGTCCACAAGTCGTTCGGCAAGGCGGAGGTGCTCCGCGGCGTCGAGCTGGCGATTGCCGAGGACGAGGTCGTCTGCCTGATCGGCTCCTCGGGGTCCGGGAAGTCGACTCTCCTCCGTTGCGTCAACCTGCTCGAGCCGATCGACGACGGGCGCATCGTGGTGCACGGCCGCGACCTGACCGCGCCCGATGTCGACGTGAACGAGGTGCGGAAGGACATCGGGATCGTCTTCCAGGCCTTCAACCTCTTCCCGCACATGACCGTGCTCGGCAACGTCACGCTCGGGCCGCGCAAGGCGCTCGGCCTCCCGCGTGCGCGGGCGGAGGCGGAGGCGCTCGAGTTGCTGGGCCGTTTCGGCCTCGCCGATCGCAGCGGCGACTATCCCGACCGGCTGTCCGGCGGGCAGCAGCAGCGCGTGGCGATCCTGCGGGCGCTGGCGATGCGGCCGAAGCTGCTGCTGCTGGACGAGGTGACGAGCGCGCTCGACCCGGAGCTGGTCAGCGAGGTGCTCCAGGTGATCCGCGAGCTGGCCGAGGGCGGGATGACGATGGTGCTGGCGACGCATGAGATGAGCTTCGCACGCGACATCGCGGACCGGGTCTGCTTCCTCGACGCCGGCGTGATCCTCGAGGAGGGAACGCCGGCGCAGATCTTCTCGGCCCCGCGAGAGCCGCGGACGCAGCAGTTCCTGGCACGGATCGTCGCTGCCGGACGTTTGTAGCGTTTGTAGCGCAAACGCGTTAGCGTTCCGGCGAACGCCGATGCCGCCGACTCCGCTGGACGTCCTCGTCCCGACGATCCCGTACCACCCGCACTGGCCGTTTTCGCGTACCCGCGCCTACACGGTTCCCTACCTGGCCTGGGACGAGAAGACCGTGCGGGAGGCGGTGATCGTCATGCCGAGCGGCTGGGGCCCCGATCACCATCCGCACCCGCTTCCGCTCGTGATCTCGCCGCACGGGCGCAACAACTTTGGCTGGGGGAATGCCGCCCACTACTGGCGGGAGCTTCCGGCCGACGGCCCGTTCGCGCTGGTCTCCCCGGACGGGCTGAGCCGCGCCCACGACAAGGCGACGAGCCCGTTCGACCAGCCGCCGGCCGATCCGAGCCTGTTCACCTACGGCTACAAGCGCTGGATCGACGACCTGGCGCGGATGCCGAAGATCGTCATGGCGACGCTCCCCTGGCTGCGGATCGATCTCGAGAAGATCTACGTGCTCGGTAGCAGCATGGGCGGGCAGGAGACGCTGCTCCTCGCAGCCCGCTATCCCAAGTCGCTGTCCGGGGGCACCGGCAGGCTGGCGGGCGCGGCCGCCTTCGACTCGACCTGCGACCTCGCCACGCAGTGCGCCTACCTGACCACCCTCGGCGCCGCTCACGGCGCCGACCCGCCCGCGGTGGCGGCGCGCATGATCGAAGAGGTGAACGCGAGGCCGGGGAGCGTGAGCGGCTTTCGCCAGAGCGCCACCTTCTTCAACGCGAGGCTGCACCGGCACATGACGATCGCGGAGCTTCTCAGCGAGCTGCCGCGCAAGCAGGCGCTCTGGAACGAGCGCAGCCCGCTGAGCTGCGTCGACGACCTCGCCCGCCTCTCGTTTCCGCTCAGGCTCTACTGGTCGAGCCACGACACGATCGTCGGCAACCAGGGGACGAAGCAGAGCGGCAAGCTCTACAAGGCGATCAGGGCCGCGAACCCGAACGCGAAGGTCAAGCAGGTCAAGGGGCTCTGGGCCCACTCGGCCGAGTTCGTCCCGGGCAACCAGCTCAGCGACGCGCTCCTGGCGTTCGGACTGATCGCGGACGTCTAAAGGGCCTGCGACATGCCACCCGCTCCCTCAGCGGGCCAGAGTGACCTTGCTCAGCCCGCGTGGCTTGTCCGGGTCGAGCCCCCTGGCGCGGGCGACCGCGCCCGCGAACAGCTGACCGGGGACGACCGAGAGGAGCGGCGAGAGGAGCGGCAGCCGCGGCTTCGGTACGGGCACGAGGTACTGCGCGTCGACGAGCGCGTCGGCGGCGGTGCCGCTCGCGACGACGGTCGCTCCCGCCGCCCGGGCCCGTGCGGTGGCGTCGACGACCGTGTCCAGGGTCTCGTCTTCGCTCGCGATCGACCACACCGGAAACAGCGGGTCGAGCGCTGCGACCGGGCCGTGCGCGAGATCGGTGGCGGTCAACGGCTCGGCGGCGATCTGACAGGTCTCGAGCAGCTTCAACGCGATCTCGCGCGCGGTGGCGAATTCCGGCCCCCGGCCGATCACGAACATCCGCGCGACGGCGGTGAACGGAACGGAGAACGACCGCGCGAGCCGCTCGAGCTCGGGGAGCTGCTCCTCGACCTGGTCGGCGACCTCGCCGAGCAGTCCGGCGACCTCGTCGCAGCGTCCGGCCAGGCAGCCCGCGAGCAGGGCGAGCGCTGCCAGCTGGTTCGAGTACGTCTTGGTGGCGGCGACTGCGAGTTCGGCGCCGGCCTCGAGCGGAAGCACCGCCTCGGCCTCGCGGGCAAGTTCGGAGTCGGGCTCGTTGGTGACCGCGATCGTGAACGCTCCGCCGCGGCGTGCACGCGTGACGTACTCGAGCACGTCCGGTGTCCGTCCCGACTGCGACAGCGCGACCACGACCGAGGCGCTGAGGTCGACCTTCGCGCCGTAGTAGACGAGCAGGCTGATCGAGTCACGTGCCGCCGTCAGGCCGGGCAGCAGCCCGAATGCGTAGACGCCGAAGGACGCTGCGTTGTCGGACGAGCCGTGACCGACCATCCTCACGATCCCGGCTCCATGCCTCGTCGCTGCCTCGGCGACCTGCGTGAACTCGGCCCGATGCTCGAGCAGTCGCCGGAGCGCCGCCGGCTGCTCGCGGATCTCGGCGAGGTACTGCGCTCCAGGCGGCGAGGCGAGAGCAGCAGCATCGGCGACGGGATTCATCCTGTTCCCGATGCGCCATTACGCTGCGACACGAGCTTCTCCCCCCACGAGCACGCGCTCGACCTCGAGCTCCTCGCTGAGCACGACGACGTCCGCGGGGTCGCCGACATCGATCCGGCCGACGTCCGCGCCGATCACGCGGGCGGGCACGGCTGTGGCGGCGCCGAGGGCGGCCTCCAGCGGGACGCCCAGCGCGTGCAGGTTGCGGACGGCCTCGATCATCGTCAGGACGCTGCCCGCCAGCACGCCGTCCCCGTCGCGCCGGACGACGCCGTCGCGCACCTCGACCGAGACGTCGCCCAGACGGTAGGAGCCGTCGCCGCTGATCCCGGCCGCGGCGACGGCGTCGGTGACCAGCGCGAGGCGACCACCGGCCGCCAGCCAGACGAGCCGTACGGTGTCGGGCGCGAGGTGGACGCCGTCGAGGATGATCTGGACGGTCACCTCGGGCCGGGCCAGGGCGACACCGGCCACGCCGGGATCGCGATGGTTGAAGGGGCGCATGGCGTTGAAGAGGTGGGTGACGGTGCCGACGCCGCGGTCGAAGGCGGCGTTCGCCTCGTCGGCGTTGGCGTCGCTGTGACCGGCGGAGACGACGATGCCGCGCGCGACGAGCAGGTCGACGAGCTCGAGCGCCCCGGGCAGCTCGGGTGCCAGCGTGTAGAGCCGAACGGGCCCGGCGGCGAGGATGCGCTCGAGCAGGTCGACGTCCGGGTCGCGGCGTGCGGAGGGAGGATGCGTCCCGAGCCGCCGCGGGGAGAGAAAGGGCCCCTCGACGTGCGCGCCGAGGATGCGCGGGCCGCGGCCGCCCTCGACGATCTCGCCGAGCGCGGCGACGAGGCGCTCCTCGGGCGCGGTGATCAGCGTGGGGAGATAAGCGGTGACACCGGTCTCGAGCAGCGCCTCGCCGGCGCGTGCATAGCCCCCCGCGTCCGCGTCGAGGAAGTCCACCCCACCGAAGCCGTTCACCTGGAGATCGACGAAACCGGGTGACGCGATGCCGCGCCCGTTCGAGGAGAGGATCCCGTAGGCGGTGACGATCCCGTCCTCGACCTCGAGATCGCCGGGGACGAAGCGGCCGTCGACGAGCGCGGCGCGGACGCCGAGCCTCACGGCCCGGGCTCCACTGCCCGGCGCACGACGCCGCCCGCGTTCGCCAGGCGCCGTCGTGCCTCGTCCGGCTGGACGCCTGCGAGCAGCGATACGATCGCCACCTTCGGGTGGCCGCCGGAGCGGGCGAGTGCCTCGTCGGCCTCCTCCGCCGGTACGCCGGTCGCCTCGCGGACGATCGAGCGCGCCCGGGCACGCAGCTTCTCGTTCGAGGGGACGAGATCGACCATCAGGTTCCCGTAGGTCTTGCCGAGCCGAATCATCGAAATCGTCGAGATCATGTTGAGCACCAGCTTCTGGGCGGTTCCGGCCTTCAACCTGGTCGAGCCGGTCAGGATCTCCGGCCCCACCGGCACGCAGATCTCCCGCTCGGCGACGGCGGCGAGCTCGGATCCCTCGACGCAGACGACGCAGCCGGTGAAGGCGCCGCGAGCGTGCGCCGCCTCGAGGGCAGCGACCACGTACGGCGAGCGGCCGCTGGCGCTGAGCCCGACCACGGCGTCGCCGGGACCGGGCTCGAGCCGGTCGACGTCGGCGCGGCCGCCGTCCGCGTCGTCCTCTGCCGCCTCCTGCTCGAGCGCCGACTCAGCGCCCTCGCCGGCGACCAGCGCAGTCACCGTTCCTGGTTCGATTGAAAAGGTTGCCTCGCACTCGGCCGCATCCAGCGCGGCCAGCCGGCCCGACGTCCCGGCGCCGACGTAGACCAGCCTGCCGCCCAGGGCCAGCCGTCCGGCGACGTCGTCGACCAGGGCGGCGACCGCGTTCCCCGCCCCGGCAACTGCGGCCGGCACGGTTGCGTCCTCCGCATTCATCAGCTCGACCAGCTCGGCGGTGGAGCGGAGGTCGAGATCCGCACCGGTCGCGTCCCGCGCCTCCGTGCCGAGCTGCTCGAACGCGGTCATCGCGACCAGTGTATGCAGACCGACAGCAGGTGGTCAATACCATTTCTCCATATTCCCCCAATTCGAGGCCACGCCGCCCTGACATCCGGGCCGTGGTATTGACCACCGCCCCTGATGCAGTACGATGCTGGCCCGATGAGCACGACCGCGCCCAAGCAGTCGGAAGCACGCGAACGGGTCCTCGGCCTGATCGAAGAGCTGGGGATCGGGGATGCGATCCCCTCGGAGCGCCAGCTCTCGGCCGACCTGGGGATGTCGCGGCTGACCGTTCGGGCTGCCCTGGACGACCTGGTGCGCGACGGCTATCTCGTGCGCAAGCGCGGCAGCGGCACGTTCGTCAGCGAGCCGAAGATCGCCCAGGAGCTGACGATGACCTCTTTCACCGAGGACATGCGCCGCCGCGGCATGGTGCCCGGCAGTCGCACCCTCGAGCTCCGCACCACCTCGGCCGGCCCCTGGCTGGGTCGGATCATGCACGTCTCGCCGTCGGAGCCGATCGTGGTGGTCAAGCGCCTGCGGCTCGCCGACGACGAGACGATGGCGATCGAGACGCTCCACGTTCGCGCCTCGCTGGTTCCGGGCCTGTCCGCGGACGATCTGGAGCACCACTCGTTCTATACGCTGCTGACCGAGCGCTACGGCATCGACATCGTCGGAGGCCGGCAGACGATCGAGCCGACGGTGACGGACGAGGACGAGTCGGCGGCGCTCGGCGTTCCGCTGCACTCCCCGGCGTTCCTGTTCGAGCGGACGACTAACTCAGGCACCGGTGAGATCGTCGAATACGTTCGATCGCTCTACCGGGGCGATCGGTACCGCCTCGTCACCGAGCTGAACCGGAACCCCCGGCACCGCTGACCGGTCAGTACCAAAACAGGACTCGTGCAGAGAACGAGGACGTGGCAAACCCCCACGGTTGGCGGGTATCCGTCATCAAACGCGACAAGTGGTCTTGACAAGCACACATGATTTGTGAGAATCTCGCGCCGTGACCAAGTGGTCTGATCCAATCAGACGGACCCGCGTGGGCCGTCCTTCCAGGATGGGAGATCTTCGATGAAGGCACGCATCATCGGCGCCGCCCTGCTCGTCGCGGTCCTCGCTGTAGCTGCGACGACGGCGAGCGGCGCCACCAAGCGCTCGGCGGCCAGCATCACCGTCTGGCTCCAGGTCGACGCGCAGTCCGGCTGGCCGGGTGTGGTCGCCGCCGCCAACGCCGCGTTCCAGAAGCAGCATCCCGGCGTCACCGTCAACGTCCAGTACCAGAACTGGGGGACGCACCTCGGCAAGTTCGACGCCACGCTCGCCGGCGGCAACACGCCCGACGTGATCGAGATGGGCAATACCGAGATGACGAAATACATGGCCGCGGGGGCCTTCCAGGACATCACCTCGGCCAAGTCGTCCTTCGACAACTCGTCGAACTGGCTTGAGGGGCTCGCGGCTTCCGGTCGGTACGGCGGCAAGCTGTACGGCGTGCCGTACTACGCGGGCTCGCGGGTGGTCACCTACCGCACCGACCAGTACCGCTCCGCCGGGATCAAGTCGACCCCGAAGAGCCTCGCCCAGCTCACCGCCGATGCGGCGAGGCTGAACAAGAAGTTCGGCAAGAAGGGCTATTCGCCGGTCTACATCGCCGGGACCGACTGGTACGTGGCGATGGGTTTCGTCTACGACTTCGGCGGCAAGATCGCCACGCAGGTGAGCGGCAAGTGGAAGGGCGTGCTCGACTCGCCGAAGGCGATCGCGGGTCTGACCGCCTACAAGAACTTCTACCTCGCCGCTTCGCGGGCGAGCAAGACGACCGACGAGAACCGCCCGACCCCGTACAGCGTCTATGCAGATGGCAACGCGGGCTCGATCGTCGGCCCGGGCTGGTTCACCTGCTGCGTCGGCGACAAGTACAAGGGCTTGACGGGTCAGTTCGTGATGCCGAGCCACACCGCCGGCCAGGCGATGCCGGGCTTCCTCGGCGGCTCCGATCTGGCGGTGCCGATCGGCGCAAGCAAGCAGCTGGCGACCGACTGGATCGCCGCCTTCACGAGCACGTCGGCCGAGAAGGCCCTCCAGGCGGTCGGGAACATCCCGAACGCGACCAACCTGCTGAACACCTCCAAGGTCGGCGAGCGTGCCGCCCTCCGCAGCTGGTTCGTTCCCGCTGCGAAGAACTGGGTCAACGTGGAGAACGGCAATATTCTCCGCACGATGCTGGCCCAGATCCTGACCGGAAAGCTCTCCGTCAGGCAGGCAGCCGCGACGGCGAGCGACAACATCACGTTCACCCTGAACCAGTCGTAGGCAGCAATGGCGCGGGAGGCTGACTTCGCCGTCCCGCCGAACGCGGCGGTCGCCGTCGAGACTCCGTCTCGGCGGCGCCGCCGTTTCTCGTTCGCGCCCTATGCGCTGATCCTGCCGGTGGCGGTGGCCGTGGTCGTGATCCTCGGCTATCCGATCTACAAGCTCGTCCGCATCTCGTTCGAGCGGTACGGCCTCTTCGAGCTGATCCGTCACCAGGGCCACTGGATCGGGCTCGAAAACTACCGCTCGGTGCTCGGCGACCCCGTGTTCTGGGACACGGTCGTCCGCACGATCGTGTTCACGATCGTCAACGTCGGCCTGACCATCGTGCTGGGGACGCTGATCGCGCTCCTCCTGACCAAGATCAGCGCCTGGGTGCGCGTGACCCTGACCACGGGGCTCGTTCTCGTCTGGTCGATGCCGGTCGTCGTCGCCGTCCAGGTCTTCTACTGGATGACGAATTTCGAGAACGGGGTCCTCAACTACCTGCTGGCGGAGCTGCACCTCACGGACGTGAACCACGACTGGTACGCGACGCCACTCTCCAGCCTCGGGATGGTCACCGTCCTGATCGTGTGGGGAGCGCTGCCGTTCGTGGCGATCAGCGTCTACGCGGCGCTGGCGCAGGTGCCGCACGAGCT
Source organism: uncultured Actinomycetes bacterium (assembly GCA_963841405.1). GTDB lineage: Bacteria > Actinomycetota > Thermoleophilia > Gaiellales > Gaiellaceae > DATBLE01. The sequence continues at coordinate 749,284 of CAWJCM010000007.1, forward strand.
GGTCGAGGCGGCACACGTCGACGGCGCCGGGGCGCTCCGCGTCTTCCGGGACGTCACCTTCCCCGTCCTGAAGCCCATTCTGCTGATCCTGACCAGCCTCTCGATCATCTGGGACTTCGGCGTCTTCGCCCAGCCGTACCTGCTGATCGGCTCCTCTCACATCGACCAGACGAACTACCTGATGGGCGTCTACGTGTTCATCAAGGGCTACGCCGACCACGACTTCGGCAAGGGCTCGGCGATCTCGCTGCTGATGTTGCTGATGGTCGCCGCGATGAGCGTCGTCTACGTCCGCCAGATGGTGAAGGCCGGGAACACACGATGAGCCTCTTTACGGTGCCAGGCACTGTTAAGACGCTTCCGCGGAACCTGCCTCTGTGCAGGGGGTTTACGGTGCCAGGCACGGTTAAGACGGAGAGCCCGGGGGACGCGCCGTGAGCGCGATCACGGCTCCGCCGCGCGCACGTCCCCGCCGGAAGCGCGGTCGCCTCGGCTGGAACCTGGTCGCCCTCGCGATCCTCGTCGTGATGATCTTCCCGGTCTACTGGATGTTCGCGACGGCGTTCAAGTCGACCGACGACATCAACCGCCTGACCCCGACCTGGTTCCCGACGCACCCCACGCTCCAGCACTTCCGCGACGCGATGGACCGGCCCTACTTCTGGAGCTCGGTGGTGAACAGCGTGATCATCGTCAGTATCACGGTCGCGATCTCGATCGCGCTCGCGTTCCTGGCGGCGATCGCGCTGTCGAAGTTCCGCTTCACGGGGCGCGAGGTCTTCATCGTGCTGCTGATCGGGATCCAGATGCTCCCGCAGGTAGGGCTGATCATCCCGCTCTACGTCGTCCTGGCCAAGTACCACCTGACCCGGGACCAGGGCGTGTACCTGGGCGTGATCATCACGTACATGACCTTCGCGCTGCCGTTCGCGGTCTGGACCCTGCGCGGGTTCCTGGTGAACATCCCCAAGGAGCTCGAGGAGGCGGCGATGGTCGACGGCTCCAGCCGGATGGGTGCCTTCGTCCGCATCCTGCTGCCGCTGGTCGCCCCCGGCCTGGTCGCGACCTCGGTGTTCGTCTTCATCACCAGCTGGAACGAGTTCGTCTTCGCCTACGTCCTGCTCAACGACCAGTCGAAGCAGACGATCACCGTCTGGCTGTCGGAGTTCTACGGCACCAGCCGCCAGGTCGACTGGGGCGGGCTGATGGCAGGCTCGATCCTGGCAGCGATCCCCGTGCTCGTCTTCTTCGGCTTCGTCCAGCGGAAGATCGCGTTCGGGCTGACGGCGGGCGCGGTGAAGGCATGATGGTCGAGGTGCCGCGCCGTGGCTGAGATCGTCCTCGACCGGGTCACGAAGGAGTTCGACAACGGCTTCGTCGCCGTCGACGACGTGACGCTGACCGTCGGCGACGGCGAGTTCATGGTGCTGGTCGGGCCGTCCGGCTGCGGCAAGTCGACACTGCTGCGGATGATCGCCGGACTCGAGGAGGTGACCGCCGGGACGATCTCGATCGGCGGCCGTGACGTCACCGAGTTGGCGCCGCGGCACCGCGACATCGCCATGGTCTTCCAGAACTACGCGCTCTACCCGCACATGGATGTCCGCCGGAACCTCGGCTACGGGTTGAAGGTGCGAAAGACGCAGCCGGCAGAGGTCGATCGGCGGGTGACCGAGGTGGCGAAACTGCTCGGGCTGGAGCAGCTGCTCGACCGCAAGCCGGCAGCGCTCTCCGGCGGGCAGCGCCAGCGGGTGGCGATGGGGCGCGCGATCGTCCGCGAGCCGACCGCCTTCCTGATGGACGAGCCGCTCTCGAACCTCGACGCGAAGCTGCGCGTGACCATGCGCTCAGAGCTCTCCCGGCTCCACGATCGGCTGGGCGTGACCACGCTCTACGTCACGCACGACCAGATCGAGGCGATGACGCTCGGCCAGCGGGTCGCCGTGCTCCGCGACGGGGTGATCCAGCAGGTCGACGCGCCGCAGGCGCTCTACGCGCGGCCCCGGAACCTCTTCGTCGCCGCCTTCATCGGCTCGCCGGCCATGAACCTCGTGGAGGCGACAGTCGCCGCCGGGCAGGTGTCGTTCGCGGGCTGGGAGCTCCGGCTCGACCCGGCGCGATGCCCGGCCGCGGACGGCCGAGTGATCCTCGGCGTCCGCCCCGAGGCCTTCGAAGACGCAACGCTCGCCGACAGGGATCTGCCGACGGTCGAGGTGGACGTGGCCGTGGTCGAGGAGCTGGGCTCCGACTCGCACGTGATCTTCCCGATCGACGCTCCGCGCGTGGAGGCCGAGGAGCTGCGCGCCGCCGCCGACAACGAGGAGGACGCGTTGCTGGCCGACGATCGCTCGATGTGGAATGCGCGGGTCTCGTCGAAGGCCGAAGCGGTGCCGGGACGGCCGATCCGGATCGCGGTCGATCCCGCCGAGCTGTACTTCTTCGATCCCGAAACGGGCGCGAGCCTGACGGTCGGTGCCGCGGCCGCGACAGTGAGAGCGTAGGTTGCCCGACTTCAGCCCGGCTCCTGCACCGCTATGACCCCGGCGGTGATCCCCAGGCCCGTGACGATGACGCCCGGCACCGGAGCCTTCGTCGTGCGGGCCTCGTCCGACGTCTCCGTCGCGCCGTCGACGCCCGAGGCGCGTCGCACGGCCGTCGCGCTCGCTCGCCTGCTCGGGACGAAGGTCGTGGCCGCACCGGCCCCGGTCTCGCTGCAGCTGGGCGGCGCCCGGCTCGGCGCCGAGGGCTACGAGCTGACGGTGACGCCCTCGGCGGTCACGCTCGTCGCCGCCTCGCCGGCCGGCCTGTTCCACGGCGTGCAGACGTTGCGCCAGCTCCTGCCCGTCCAGGGGCCGCGGCGGATTCAGTCCGTCCACATCCGCGACCGACCGCGCTTCGCCTGGCGAGGCGCCATGCTGGACGTCGCCCGCCACTTCCGCTCCGTCCGCGATGTCAAGCGCTTCGCCGACCTGATGGCGCTCTACAAGCTCAACCGCCTGCACCTGCATCTGTCCGACGACCAGGGCTGGCGCATCGCGATCGCGAAGTGGCCGCGGCTGGCGACGCACGGCGGCCGCACCGCGGTCGGTGGCGGGAAGGGCGGCTTCTACACGCAGGCCCAGTACGCAGACCTCGTGCGCTACGCGACTGCGCGCTACATCACCGTCGTGCCGGAGATCGACATGCCCGGCCACGTCCACGCGGCGCTGTCCTCGTATCCGAAGCTCGGGTGCGACGGCAAGCCCTCTCCCCTCTACACGGGCATCGACGTCGGCTTCAGCTCGCTCTGCATCGCCAAGCCGGTCACCTACGACTTCGTCTCGGACGTGATCGGCGAGCTCGCGCGACTGACGCCCGGGCCCTGGATCCACATCGGCGGCGACGAGGCGATGGCGACGAAGGCGGCCGACTACGCTCGCTTCGTCGAGCGCGTGCAGTCGATCGTCGACTCGTACGGCAAGCGCATGGTCGGCTGGGAGGAGATCGGACGCGCTCGGTTGCGCGGCGGGACGGTCGTCCAGCACTGGAACACCGACCCGGCGAAGTCGGCCCTGTCCGCCCGGGCGGTGCAGCAGGGCGCCAAGGTGATCATGTCGCCGGCCGCCCACGCCTACCTGGACATGAAGTACGACGCGACGACCTCGCTGGGGCTGCAATGGGCCGGGTACACGTCGGTCCAGGACGCGTACGCGTGGGACCCGGTAGGGCAGGTGCCGGGAGTCGGCGCGAACGACGTGCTCGGGGTCGAGGCGCCGCTCTGGAGCGAGACGGTGCGGTCGCTCCGCGACGCCGAGTTCCTTGCCTTCCCGCGCCTGATCGGGATCGCGGAGGTCGGCTGGTCGCCGGCGCGCGGCCGGTCGTGGGCCGACTACCGGCAGCGGCTCGGCGCACAGGCGCCACTGCTCGACTCGCTCCGGGTGAACTACTACCGGGCGCCCGAGATCCCCTGGCGCTGACGCTCGAGGGCGGCTTCGCCCCCGTGCTCGCTCGCGCGGGGGGAACGGCCGGTTCCCCCCGCGGGCCCCCTCCCCAACAACGTCTCGCACCTCGGCAGCCGACGTGTGCGGCGCGCGCACGATGTCGGGCGCCGCCGCGAAACACACTCGGATGTGACTGAAGCGTGAAGGGACTGCGTCGAAACACGAAAGGACACTTTCGGCGGGCGTTGCGGGCAGGTACCACGGAAGGACACCCGTTCCCCATCCAGATCGGAGCCCGCCAATGCACAAGTCACCCCTGCTCGTCGCCCTTGTCTTCGCCGCCCTGCTCCTGGCCGCCCCGGCCGCGCCCGCCTCGTCTTCGGGCGTCGTCGTCAGCCAGGTCTATGCCGGCGGCGGCAACTCGGGCGCAAGCTTCACGAACGACTTCGTCGAGCTGTTCAACGCCGGCTCGTCGGCAGTCAGCCTGGACGGCTGGACCGTCCAGTACGCGTCCGCTGCCGGCACGGGCTGGCAGGCCACTACCCTTGCCGGGTCGATCGCACCTGGCCATCACTATCTCGTGCAGCTGAGCTCCGCGGCTGCGATCGGCGCGCCGCTGCCCATCCCCGACGCGACCGGCACGTCCAACCTGGCCGTCTCCGGCGGCAAGGTCGCGGTCGTCACCGGCTCCACGGAGCTGAGCTGCGGCGCGTCGGCCGGCAGCTGCTCCGGCGTCCCCGGCATCGAGGACTTCGTCGGCTACGGCTCCGCCGCCGACTACGAAGGCGCCTCCGCCGCGGCCGCGCTGAGCAGCTCGACCGCCGCGATTCGCGCAGACGCCGGGTGCACGGACACCGACTCCAACGCCGCCGACTTCGTTGCGGATACGCCGACGCCGCGCAACACCTCCTTTGGGGCGACCAGCTGCACCGGCGGCGGTGGGTCTTCAGGCGGTCCGACGGGCAATGCGAGCGTGGACGTCGACATCCAGAGCAGCCTGTCGCTCGCCCTCGAGCAGCCCGCGATCAGCTTCGGCACGGCCTCGTCCGGCACCACGCCCGCTCCGGTCTCCGAGCGTGTCACGGTCAACAGCAACAACGCGGCCGGCTACGCGCTGACCGTCCATCGCACCGCGTTCACGCCTGCCGATCTCCCGCTGGGGATCGCGAGCACAGCGCCGCCGGGCGGGACGGTCGGCCCCGCGTTGGTCGGCGGAGCACGTGCACCCGTGCCGATCACGCCCACCGCTGACCTGCTCGTCGGCACGACGTCGGCAGGCAGCGCGTCCGCCGGCGACGTCTGGCCGACGACGCTCGGCTTTACCGGCCCGCTGCCGGTGGTCGCGCCGGGCCGCTACTCGGCGACCGTCACCTACACGCTCATCGGCCGGTGACGCTGCTCGCCGCCACCGCTGGTCTCGTCGCCCTGGTCGCCCCCGCTCTCGCGGGGGCGACCGCCCCTCCACCGGTCGCGCTGATCGCCTCGCCGTCGCACGTCGCCCTGAAGGGGTCGGGTCGCGCTCCCGTGGCGGTGACGAACTCCGGCACCCGCCCCGTCGTCGTCGACGTCGCGCGGGCGGGATTCGCGCTCGACCTCCGCGGGCGGCCGCGGGCCGTGTCCCGGCGCACGACCTGGCTGGGCGTCGGGCCGCGCCGGCTGACGCTGGCGCCCGGCGCGACGGCCACGGTGACCGTGTCGGCCCACGTCCCGCGTCATGCCCAGCCCGGCGACCACTCCGAGCTCGTGCTCCTGACGTCGCGGCCGCCCACGCGGCGAGGGCTGCCGGTTCGGCTCCGCCTCGGCGTCGTTGTCGTCGTCCGGGCGCCTGGAAAGGTCGTCCGGCGGGTGTCGGCAATCGGCCTCCATGTGCGGCGGGGTCGAAACGCGCGCGTCCTCGCCCTGCTGCTCGCCAACCGTGGAACCGTGACCGAGACCGTCGGCGGGCCGTGCGCGCTCCTCTGGCTCCATCGCCGTGGCCGGCTGCTGGCGCGCCTGCGAACGGCCGAGCGCAGGATCCTGCCCCACACCCGCGGCCTGGTCGAGCTCGTCTACCGCGGCCGGTTGCAGGGGCGTGTCCAGGCGACCTCTCCGCCTCCGACACCCGGATGCCCCCGCATCCGCTCTCCTCGATTCGTGGTCAGGCTGTGACGTGACCCCCCGGCTCAGCTCAGGACGAGCGAGAGGTCGTCCGCTCCGGCGAGGCTGTAGTTGGCGTGATCGGTGAACGTGACCACGACGACTGCGCCGGTCGCGCCCGCGGGCACGGTGCCGCTTCGCGTGCGGAAGGCCATGTCCGAGCTGCCGATCGTGGTGTCAGGCCCGATCCTGAGCGCCGCGAGGATCTTGCCGGCTGCGTCGGTGAACTGCGCCCGCACCTGTGCCGTGTTCATGCCGTAGTTCCCAAGCCAGCCGCTGAGGGTGACCTTGTGTCGTGCTGCGCCGGTCGGCAGTCTGATCGTCTGCGTGCCGATGCTCGCCTTCGCGGTCGTGGCCGCGGGCGTCGTCCCGCCGAAGAAGTAGTTCTTGCCCCTGGTCTTCGGACCCTTCGACCTCGCCGAGAACCAGCCGACTCCGAAGCCGGTGTAGGCGGCGGCGCCGAACTGACCGGCGGTGCTCGTCCAGCCCGGAACGTTCCCGGACTCGCCGGCGTTGTTCTGGCCGACGCCGGCCTCGGCGCCGGGATTCTTGATCAGGTTCTTGCCGCAGAACGAGCACGCGGTCGTCGACGCCGAGCCGGCGCCGGCGAGCGCGAGCGCCGCCGCCGTGACGGCGAGTGCGACGATCACGATTGCGCCGCCGCTCCACCGCGGGCGGGCTGAACGCTGCTGCGTGTCCATGCTTGCCTCCGTTTCGATCGCGTTCCCTGCCTGGAGACCGATTGAAGCGTCGTCCCGCATAGAGCCCGCATAGCCGTCCCTACAATCGCGTGGGGGTCGTATGCGAGAGGCTGGTGTCGTGGAGTTCCGGGTGCTTGGTCCCATGGAGGTGCTCGTCGGCGGTCGTTCGGCCGAGCTCACCGCTCGACGTCCGCGGACGGTGCTGGCTGCGCTTCTCCTTCGCGCCGGCGAGATCGTCCCGGCCGATGCGCTGGTGGAGGCGGTGTGGGGCGGGGCGGCTCCCGCATCCGCGGGCAGCGTCCTGCGGATGTACGTGACGCAGGTGCGCCGGGCGCTGGGGGACGGCCGCGTCGTGACCAGGGCGCCCGGCTACATGCTCGTGGTCGAGGAAGGCGAGCTCGACAGCGATCGGTTCGAGCGGCTCTTCGCCGACGGACGCCGGGCGTTCGTCGACGAGAACCCTCGGCTCGCCCGAAGGCTCTGCGCAGATGCGCTCGGGCTCTGGCGGGGAGAGGCGTTCGCGGATCTCGCAGCCGAAGGGTTCGTCGGGCACGAGGCCGCGAGGCTCGACGAGCTCCGGCTCGGGTGCCTCGAGACCCGTATCGGGGCCGACCTGCAGCTCGGTGGGCACGACGGCGTGCTGGCCGAGCTCGAGCAGCTCGTCGCCCTCAATCCGCTGCGCGAGGGTCTCCGCGCGCAGCTCATGCTGGCCCTGTATCGGTCGGGCCGGCAGGCCGACGCGCTGGCGGCGTACCGAGACGGCCGCACTGCGCTGGTGGACGAGCTCGGGCTCGAGCCCGGGGTACCGCTGCGCGAGCTCGAGCGCCGTATCCTCGAGCAGGACCCCGAGCTCGACGCGGCGCCCGGTCCGGGCAGGCGAGCCGGCAGCCTGCCCGCCCCGGCCGGCCGCACGGTCGGTCGCGACCGGGAGCTGACGGAGATCCTCCCCAGGCTCCTGGATCCCCGTACGAGGCTGGTGACGCTGGTCGGCCCAGGCGGAATCGGCAAGACGAGGCTGGCGATCGAGCTCGCCCGCAGGCTCGATCCCGAGCTCACCGACGGCGCCGTCGTGGTCGATCTTGCACCGGTCTCCGATCCGGAGCAGCTCCTCCCGGCGATCGGGCGGGCCCTCGGGCTGCGCGAAGGCGCGACGCCCTGGCCCGAGCTCCTAGCCGGCCACCTCCGCCACCTCGAGCTGCTGATCGTGCTCGACAACCTCGAGCACCTGGCCGCCTCGACTGCGCCCCTCGGCGAGCTGGTCGCCGCCGCACCCCGGCTGACACTGCTGGCGACGAGCCGGCGCGTGCTCAGGCTCGCCGCGGAGGAGGTCGTCGAGGTGGAGCCGCTCGAACGAAACGCCGCCGTCGAGCTGCTCGGGGAGCGGGTCGTCGCCGCCGGGGCGCGGGCCGAGCCGGAGGCGGATGCCCTCGACGCGATCAGCCGGCGGCTCGAAGGGCTGCCGCTGGCGATCGAGCTCGCGGCTCCCTGGTTCCGCGCCCTCTCAGCCGACGAGCTGCTCGAGCGGCTGGATTCGCGTCTCCAGGTGCTCGCCGGCGGAGCACGCGACCAGCCGGCTCGCCAGCGGACGATGCGCTCGGCGCTCGACTGGAGCTACGAGTTGCTCGAGCCGGCGGCACAGCATCTGCTGGGCCGCCTGTCGATCTTCAGCGGCGGCCTCACGAGCGAGGCGGCGCTGGCCGTGGGCGGTGAGGGCACGACGATCGAGCATCTGGTCACGCTGGTCGACGCGAGCATGGTGCGGCGTGAAGGCGACGCTACCTGCTGCTCGACCTGGTCCGCGAGTACGCCGGCGAGTTGCCCTCCGCCGATGACCCGGGGCGCGACCTGCACGCGCTGCACTTCGTCCGGCTCGCCGAGCGCGCCGAGCCGGAGCTGTCCGGTACCGACCAGGGCGCGTGGCTCGCGCTGCTCGAGGCCGAGCACGACAACCTTCGGGCCGCGCTGGACTGGACGGCCGGCTCCGGCGACCGCTCGGTCGGCCTCAGGCTGGCCGCCGCGCTGGGCCGCTTCTGGTACGTCCGGGGGTACCTGAGCGAGGGGCTCGACCGTCTGCTCCAGGCGGCCGATCGGGCCGGTGACGGCGATCCGCACGCTCGCGCCAGGGCGCTGCGGGCCGCGTCGGCGATCGGTCTGCTCCGGGGCGACTACCCGCTGGCCCAGCAGCTGGCGCAGCTCGCGCTCGAGCTCTACGAAGCAGCCGGCGACCCGGCCGGCGTCGCGCGCTGTCTGAGCAACCTCGGTGCAATCCTGCACGCCCGGAACCGCCTCGACGAGGCGGCGGCCACGCTGGACGAGTGCGTCGCCGCGTGCGAGGAGCTGGGCGACGACCGGTTGACGGCGATGGCCCGGAACAACCGCGGCGATGTCGCCCTGTCACTGGGCGACCTGGACACGGCCGCTGTCCAGTTCACGCAGAGCCTCGACCTCCTCCGCTCCGTCGGTGACGTGACCAACGTCGCCCGCGCCCTCTACAACCTGGGAGCAGTCGCCCTGGAGCAGGAGCACCCGGAGGACGCCGGCTCGCTGCTGCTGGAGGCGCTCGACCTCTCTCGCGCGATCGCCGACGACGAGGACACCGCATGGTGCCTGATCGCGCTGGCCGCCGTAGCCGCCGTCCGCGGCAGAGACGAGGAGGGCGGTCGTCTGCTCGGCTTCGCGGCGATGCTGCTCGACCGTATCGGCGCGACGATGAAGCCGTTCGAGCAGCGGCTCTTCGACCGCACACGGGAACGCCTCCTGTCGAGCCTCGGGGAGGAGCGGCTGGCCGAGGCGCTCGTGGCGGCCGGGCAGCTCGCGGTGGACGATGTTCGCTCGCTCTCGCAGGCGGTGGTTGGCGACGCGGCGTGACGCTTCAGGGCGCGGCCGACCAGGTGTGCCGGTCGTCGGAGCTCCAGCGCACCCTGTGGGCGGCCCCGTCGTCGAACACCGTCGCATCCACGACGAGGGTCGAGCCCGAAACCGAGAGCGACTGGTCGAGCAGCGCGCCCGCTGGATCGGGCAGGTGGATCGAGCGCCTGCCTTCGGCGTCCAGGACGAGGATGGACGCTGTGCCCGAGATGCTGTCGCGTGCGAGGGCCGCGATCCCGCCGGGCACGAGCGCTGTGCTCACGATCGTTCCCCTGTCGACCGACCCGATGGGCTGCGACTTGATCCGACCGACCGGCGGCCACGGGACTACCCGCTGAAGCTCCGTGCCGTCCTTCACCCAGTACAGCGAGTCTCCGCGGCCGATCAGGCCGCCTTGGATCGCAGTCGTCGCCACCCAGTGCCTGCCGCCGTCGGTGGTCCAGTAGTCGTGGGCGCAGGTGCACGGCGCCGCAACCGCGCCGACTCGGATGACGCCTGCCCGCGCCGCGGTGCGCACCACCGCCACCGCCGGGCGGGCGAAGATGCGCCGCCAGTGCTTTCCGCCGTCGTCTGTCGCCCAGACGCCGCTCTCGCGACTCACCCAGCCGTGCCTGGCGTCGGGCCAGCTGCTGTGGCCGGCGGCCGCCGGCGCGGCCGGCCCGACAGGGGCAGCCGGTGCCGACGGAGTGTCGAATGCGACCAGCTGCCCGGTGAACGTCCCCACGAAGAGTCGGCCGTCGAGCACGGTCGGAGCGGCCACCGTCAGCCCGGGGAGCGGCCGGGTGGCCACAGGACGGCCCGTCCCGGCGTCGAGTCCGACGAGGCCCGGCGTCCCGGAAAGCGTGAACCAGACGGTTCCGCCGGCCACGATGGGCGAGCCGTTCAACGAATCGGTGTTCAGCGGCACGTTCCAGGCCACGGCGGCGGAGCAGTCGGCGCGAATCTCGACCTTGACCGCCTGCGTCCCGGTCACCGCGTACACCGCTGAGCGCGACGGGTCGTACGCGAGCTGGCTCAGCACAGGGTTCTCTGGGTCGAACGGCTCGAGGTCGATCGTCCAGGCCGGACCGCGTGCGAGGTTGTCCGCCTGCCAGCCGAAGAGCTGCGCGTTCTTGTTCATCCCGAAGACGAGCCGGCCACAACCCGGCCGGTCGGAGACGACGGGCGAGCCGACGAAATCGAGGTCGAGTGGCTCGTCGATCGAGGCCGGGTGGCTCGAGCCCTCGACCGTCAGCGCCGGCGTCAAAGAGACGATGCTCTCTCCGAAGCCGGCCGCCTCGCTGAAGGCGGGCCCGACGTTGAGTCCTCCTTCGAATGCATTGCCGGTGACGACGAAGAGGCGGTCGAGAGTTGGGCTGAAAGCGCTTCCGCCCCAACCCCAGATGCCGCCGCCGCCGCCCTCCTCGGCGGGCACCGCCTCCCAGCTCGAGACCTGCTTCGTGGTCGGGTCGACCGAGATCACCTTGCCGATGGACGGCTGCGCATCGCAGTACGAGCCTGTCGCCGCGTAGATACGGCCGTCGGCGAGGGTGAGCGCACCCCAGACGAGCTCCTGCGAAGTGTCCGTGTACAGCGTGACCGGCCAACCCGGGCGCTCCTGGCCCGTAGCGAGGTCGAGCGCGTGCAGCCTGCCGACGCCGTCGGCCGCGTACAGGACGCGGGCGGTCTGGTCGACCACCGGGGTACCGGTCACGCCGTAGCCGTCGAGCTGAGCACACCGGTTCGAGTACTGGCCGAGATCGACCCGCCATCGGACATAGCCGTTCTCGCTGAAGGCGTAGACGTTCCCTGCCGAGGTGGCCACGTACAGGGTGGTCAGCCCGGGTCTCGGCACGTTCCGGGCCGCGACCACCTGCGAGGTGACCCGCCCCTGCAGGGGCAGGACGAAGTCGGCCCGGATCGCCGACGGCGAGATCGACGCCGCCGTCGCGCTGCTCCGGCCGGAGTCGCCGCCGTAGGTCGTCCAGCCCGGCGGCTCCGCGGCCCGCGCCCCGCTGAGCGACACGACGGCGACGAGCGGCGCGAGCGCCCACCACGCGCGGAGGGGAGGCTGGATCCGCATGGGGTGCCGGCGTCGGTCGGGCAGTCTCGTTCGGGGGGTGGGGGCAAGGAGGCTCGCGTCCCGATGAGCCGCAGGCGCGGGCCGAGCGCAACACTAACGTGTGCGCCGAGACCGCGAATGCCCAGCGCTACCCTGTGCGCGCGCCCCCGTAGCTCAGTGGATAGAGCAGCGGTTTCCTAAACCGCGTGCGCATGTTCGATTCATGCCGGGGGCACTCTCAACCCCTCTATCCGTCCCGTTTCTCCTCCTTCTTCGGGCCGGTTCGGGCCGGCCGGGATTTCCTAAGTTCATGTTCCCTAAACTTTCCGGGCGTCCCCTGGCGCCGCGATGTGACCGTACCAAGGCCGCGAGCGACCTGTCCGTATTCACCCCTCGAGACCGAGTTTGGTAGTCACCGCCCATGACCCCTGGCTCAATGCCGCCCGCGCGATCGCCCGCCCCGCTCGCGTTCCCGATCGCCCACCTAGTAGGACTTTGTTACTCACGGCGTGAGAAGAGTTCGAGTTGGTTGAGGTCGACGGGCTGGTTGCAAGTGCGGCAGCGGCCGGCCCAGCAGCGGAGGACGGGCTGCAGGAGCAGCACCGCCTGCGGCAGCGTCAGGCCGGCCGCCGGGCTTTTGGGTCGAGCCGTTCGAGGGTGAGGAAGGCGTGGGCGCAGGTGACGAGCGCGGTGTGGTGGTGGAAGCCGAGGTAGCTGCGGCCCTCGTAGTGGTCGAGGCCGAGCTCGCCTTTGAGCTGTCGGTAGTCGAGCTCGATCGTCCAGCGCAGCCGGGCGAGGCGGGCGAGCCGCTCGGGCGGTTCGTCTTCGGCGAGGTTGGAGAGCCAGTAGTCGCTCGGCGTCTCCGTGCCCTGGGGCCATTCGATGATCAGCCATTCCCAGCGCGGCTGCTGGTGGCGGTTTCGGACCGGGTTGGTGGCGACGACGCGGACGAAGGCGAAGCGGCTCGTGACCTCCTCGCCGGCCGGGGTCGTCCGGCAGGGCAGCGTCGTCCATGCCTCCGCCGGCAGCCGCTGGGCGAGCACATGCGCCGACTCGGGCTTGCGGTCGGGGCGGGCAACCGCACGCGGCCGGCCGGTCGTGCCCTTGCGCTGCGGGACGGCGAAGGTCGTCTCCGGCCCGTAGACGCTCGTCTCCGCCCGCACCGCCACCAGGTATGCGAGCTCGGCATCGTGCAGATCAGTGCGGAAGCCGGCGTCGTCGCCGTAGGCGGAGTCGGCCAAGATCGGCGCCGCCGGCACCTCCCACCCGGCCGCCTGCGCGCACAGACCGGCGGCGAGCTGCGGCTTCGTCCTGAAGACGACCTCGTCGGGGATCTTCGCTTTCCGGCGGCGCGGCAGGTCGTCACACCACTGCTCCGGCAGGTAGAGCGCCCAGCCGAGCGGCAGCGTCCCCCGCTCGCCGACCGCATGGACGCTGACCGTGATCTGGCAGTTGCCGATCTTGCCCAACGTGCCCGAGTACTGGCGCTTTACCCCCGGAGAGTGCTTGCCGTCCTTGACGATCCCGGTGTCATCGACGATCCAGGCGACGACGCCGACCTCCGACGCCACACGCTCCGCACAAGCCCGGACCAGCACCTCCGGCTCCCAGGGTGAGTCGGCGAGAAACTGCTGCACCGACTCGTACCGGGCCGGCGTCTCCTCCAGCCGAAACAGCGTCGGCTGCAAACTCTTCCGACCTCCATGCTCGATCAAGCCGCGCACGTACAGAAGCGCGTTCTCCCGCTGACACCGCAGCGCGAGCGGCGACGCGATCTCCTCGACGAACGCGGCCAGACGATCGCGCACCTCGACCGCCGGCACCACAAGCACCGAAGCTGCCTCCATCCTCTTCCTCCCCTCGAACGATGACCACTGACACGGACACCGTTCGACACGAACGGAGAGGACCCTTCAACCAGATAACAAAGTCCTACTAGCAGCCTGCGTCAGTCTTCCCGTTCGTGCGATACGACAAGCACCGGAATCTCAGCCGAGGCGATCAGGCGCTCGGCGATGCCGTGGAGGAGAAAGCGGCCCGAACGACGGTTTCGGTGATGACCGATAATGACGAGGTCGAAGCCGTGCTCACGAGCGTAGTCGAGTAGGTCCTGGGCGGGATGCTCGCCCTCGATGATCTCCTGTCTGACGTCGACCCCGGCTCGATCGGCGCGGTCGCAGAACTTCTCGAACGTCTCGCGCAGGTAGCGGGCCGCGGCGTCGACGGACTCGAGGCGGTCGCCTTCGGTCTCGGCGTGAGCCGGCGAGTGGGCGACGGACGCCGCGACGAGCTCTGCCCCGTAGCGGCGGGCGATGTCGACGGCGAGGTCGAAGGCCCGCTCGGCAGGGCGTGAGCCGTCCCAGGCGATGAGGATTTCCTGGAACATCAGTTGCGAAGGGCTGGGATCAGGGCGAGGACTCCTAGCAGGACGAGGAGGACATAGAGCAGGTAAAAGCTGAGGCGGCCCGACTGCAGTCGCCTGGCCTGACCGGAAAGCCAGAGGCCTGCGGCGGTGACAGGCTGGTACAGATAGTGCTCGAAGGCCGGGACAACACGCGTCTCGAGCACCAGGCGCACCGGCTCGCGGCCGCCTCCTTCGCGGTGAATGGTGCGGCGAAAACCGTAGACACCGGCGAGGACGACGCGGATCGGGTTGGAATAGCCCTCCGGCGTGTACTCGACCATGGCGATCTCGGGCGCCGTGCCGGAAAGCCAGACCGGGGCGCGACGCACCTTCGGCCGGAGCAGCAGGCGGACGAGTATTGCCGCGGCGATCAGGAAGGTCGGGATGGCCAGAGCCAGCCAGGTCGGGGCAAGCACGGAGAAGTTCGGGTAAACGGGGCCGAGGACCAGCGGGTCGCTGATCGTCGTCTTGGCCAGATCGAAGCCCAGTAGGCTGCCGAGGCCGCTTGCGAGCCAGCGGATCTCCCAGGGGGCTGCCGCGCCGAGGAAGAGCAGTCCGACGCTGAGGACGATGAAACCGGTTCCGAGGCTGCGCGACTCGTGCACGGAGGCGAGGGCACTGCGGACGCGGCCGAGGAAGATGCCGCCGAACAGCTTGGCGAACGCCAGTAGCCCGAGGCCGGCGGTGAGGGCGAGCATCGCGCCGCCGAGGGCCATGATCAGCTGGGCGACGGTGTCGTGCAGTCTGAAGCCCTGCAGGAGCGCTTCGAGCGTGAACCACTCGCTGACGAAGCCGCCGAACGGCGGCATCGCCGCCAGCGTGAGAACGGCCAGCCCGAAGCCAACAGCGGTGATGGGAAGACGTTGCGCGAGCCCTCCGAGAAGGAGTTCGTCACGCTTGCCGGTGGCATCCGTCACCCGGTCGGCGCCGAGGAAGGCCGCCGTCTTGGCGAGGCCGTGCATGATCACGTGGAGAGTCGCCGCGAGTAGTCCGGCGGCGGCGAGCTTGGGCGCGTGTGCGCCCTGACCGACGAGTGCGACGCCGAAGCCGATCAGGGCGATGCCGCCGTGTTCGATGCTCGAGAAACCGAGGAACCTCTTGATCTCGTCCTGAACGATCGCGTAGAGGATGCCGGTGAGGGCACCGAGGCCACCGAGCACAATGAGCATCTCACCCCACCACATCGGTGCCGGCCCCAGCACTCCGAAGACGAGACGCCAGAGACCGTAGAAGCCGGCGTTGAAGGCGATTGCGATCGTCGCCGACGTCGCTCCGGGAGCGGCAGCGTAGAGCGGCGGGAGCGGCCCCTGAAACGGGAGCAGGCCGATCTTCGAGCCGAAGCCGGTCAGAAGGAGGACGAACGCCACGCTGCGGGTGTTGCCGAGATGCGGGGCGGCGAGCGCCCAATCGCTGAACTTGAAGCTCCCCGTCTCGCCGTAAAGCAGGGCGAAGGCCGCCAACAGGGCACCGCCTCCGATCTTGCTGAACGCTGACCCGAAGTAGCCGGCGAAGAGCCCGTCGGGCCGCTCCTGATCGGCACTACCGAGGAGATAGAGACAGAGGGTGATCGTCTCCCAGGCCAGGAGGAAGACGAAGCCCTGATTGGCACCGATGACGGTGGCCACGGCCAGGATGATGAGTGGGTGAAGCATCGACGTCAGCCGTCCCCGTGGACGTGCGGCCAGGGTCAGCGAGACGACGGCGGCAGTCGCTCCGACCAGGGCCAGGAAGATGCCGGCGAGCCGGTCGGAAACAAGCGCCGAGGAGCCGAAGCCGAGCCAGGTGCCGAGATCGATGCGGGCGTGTGACCAGCCGCCGGCGGTGACGAAACCGGTCAGGCAGAGGAGCGCCGAGCCGACCGCTGCCGCCGCCAGCCCGATCCGGGCGAACACGGGGGCGACGGCGATCGCCACGCACAGAATGAGCAGGGCGGCAGCGAGAACGTCGCTCATGCCCCTGCCTCACGCGTGACAACGCCGGCGGCAAGCAGCAGTGCATGCAGCAGGGCGATCGGGCTCGGAGGCGAGCCGGGAACGCAGACGTCGACAGGCAGTACCTGATCGACGCCGCCGGCGATCTCTCCGGGTGTCGCGGCGAAGCCCCCTGAGCATGCATCGGTGCCGGCGGCGACGACGGCCTTCGGGTGCGGCATCACCTCGTACGCGCGCTCGAGCGGCGCTTTCATCGCGGTCGTGACACCGCCGGTGACGAGGAGGACGTCGGCGTGACGCGGCGACAGCGTCAGGAAGAACCCGAGGCGCTGCATGTCGTAGAACGGGTTGGTCAGAGCACTGATCTCCCACTCCTCGGCGCCGTCCGAACCGCCATCGACGTGGCGGATGTGGATCGAGCGCTTCAGCGTCTGCGACTGCTCACCGAGACTGCGGCGGAGCTCGGGGAGCGAACCGGACGGCTCGCCGACGATCAGGGCGCCGCGGCGACGCGTGGCCGTCTCGTAGTCGGCGGTGAACGAGAAGCGACCTGGGTCGGCAGTGACGCAGGCTCCGCAGAGAATGCACTTGCCGCGATCCAGAGCCACTTTCCCGCTGTCCACGCGGATCGCGCCTGTCGGGCACACGTTCGCCAGCTCGTTCGGGGCCCTGGACGGGTCACGTACCTCGATGCGCCCCCGGAAGCCTTGGGGCGCCGGCTCGCCGCGCCGCGGGTAGCGGGTCGTGATGATGCCCTTGCGAAGACCCCGAGGGATCCATTCGAGCATCGCTAGCGATCCGCTCCTGCGGGGGTCGAGCCGAAGCTGTGCTCGACGAACGAGAAGTCGGTCAGGACGTCGCCGCGGAAGCTCTCGGCAAGGAGCGGCCAGTTGCGTAGCGACGGCGAGGCGATCCTCACGGTAGCGAGGCGTCCGCCTGCGATCTCGACCCAGTAGACGAGCTCTCCCATCGGGGCCTCCGTCCAGCCGAGAGCCGCGCCGGCACCGTCGCCGATCTCGACGAGGTGGCCCGGCCCGGCCTTCTCGAGCTGCTCGCAGGCTTGACGGATCAGATGGACGCTTTCGCCGATCTCGTCGAAGCGGACTTCGAGCCTGGCCATCGCGTCGCCATCGACGGCGGTGGCGACGCGGAACCCGAGCCGCCGGTAGGAGCCATAGGGCCGCTCGAAGCGAGCATCGGTCGGCACGCCGGAGGCGCGGGCGACGGGCCCGACTCCGGCGTATTCCTCCATCGTCCGCCGGTCGAGCTTGCCGCTGCCGATCAGCCGGTCGGTGAAGGACGCCGTGCCGAGCAGCAGCCGCCGGTCGCGGCGGAGATCGCTCTCGAACCCGTGCAGGAAGCGGCGCAGCTCGTCGATGCCGATCAACGGCTCGGCCGTAACTCCCCCGGGAGTGACGACGCCGCGGCCGAAGCGACTGCCGCACAGGCGTGCCCGAGTGCGCATCACCTGCTCCTTGAGAATCCCGAACCGCGCCACCCCGACCGAGAGCGCGGCGTCCTCGGCCAGCCGGACGGCCACGGCGAGATGATTGGCGATTCGCTCCAGCTCGGCGTGGACGACGCGCCACAGGCATGCCCGCGGAGGCGGTACGACGCCGAGGGCACGCTCGACAGCCTGGGCGAAGGCGGTCGCGTGGGCTACGGAGGCGATCCCCGCGACGCGCTCGGCGAGGAAGGCGCCGTGCTCGGCGCTCAGGCCGCTGAACCGCCGTTCCAGGTCGCGACGCTTGAAGTACGGGCGCACCTCGAGGGCCAAGACGTCCTCACCGCCGGTCTCGATCACGTACTGGATCGACTCGAAGATCCCGGAGCGGATCGGGCCGTAGGGAATGACGAACGTGCCTTCGCCGACGACATGGCGACGCAACTGGTCCGCGTCGGGCCGGACGATCGGGGCCAGATCCGGATGGCCGAGTGCGGTCAGGCCGTCCACGTCGTGCACTTCCCGCTCCGGGTAGAGGCAGGCGGGGCAGATCGTGCTGAGCGATGGGAACGACGAGCCGTTGCCGATCGGCGCCCGGAGCGTGACGAGCTGTCCGCGCAGGGCGAAGACGAGCATCAGCGACCGCGCCGGTTGCTCGGCGATGAACAGAGCGACGAAGCGAGCTCGGCGTTCGAGGAGGAGGGCCGCTGCTCGGTCGATGACGGCCAGTGGCAGCCGCAGTCGCTGCTCACCGGTCGGAGCATCCTCAGGGACGGCGCGGAACCGGCCTTCGAGGAATGCCTGGTGATCATCGGCCAAGCGGCCGGTGGCAGCAGGCTCGACGGTCATCGAGGCGTGAGTTGATCGGCGGCGTGACCGAAGAGGGAGGCGAGGCCGTGGGGGACGTGGAAGCCGAGGCCGATGACGACGACGAGGCAGGCCGCCATCGCACCGACCATCAGCCAGCTCGTCTCCCCGCGAGGCGCTTCCGGATTGGCCGGGCTGAGGACCATCCGTCCGGCGTGCCAGACGACACCCAGAAAGGCGATGTTGACGAGGACGAGGAGCAGTGTCACCCAGACGTAGGCGGGCTTCGAGAAGCCGCCGCTGACGATCTGGAACTCGCTGCGGAAGATCCCGGAGACGGGCAGGCCGCCGAGGGCGAGGATGGCCGCGAGGAACATCGGGCCGGAGAGCGGCAATGCTCGAGCCGCGCCGTGGACAGCGTCGATTTGTTTCGTGTCGAAGCGGCGGAGGATCGAGCCGCTTCCGAAAAAGGCCATTCCCTTGGCTGCAGCGTGGTTGAGAACGTGGAACAGCGCGCCGGCGACGGCAATGCGCACGCCAAAGCCGATCCCGACGGCGATCACCCCCATGTGCTCGATCGTCGAGTAGGCGAGGAGACGCTTGTAGTTCTCCTGGCGCAGAACGAACAACGCGGCGGTGATCAGCGACAGCGTCCCGAAGACGAGCAGGACGTGGCGCGGGAAGTCCTGACCGGCCGACAGCGTCGTGACCTGGTAGAAGCGGAGAATCGCGTAGAGAGCGTTGGCCAGGAGCGCCCCTGAAAGCAGCGCAGAGACGGGACTGGGTGCCTCGCTGTGGGCGTCGGGCAGCCAGGTGTGCAGCGGAGCGAAGCCAACCTTCGTCCCGAAGCCGACGACGGCGAGCAGGAAGGCCGTCTCGACCTCCACCGGCGGTAGCCGATGGCCGACCGCGAGGTAGCGGTCGAACCTCGGGACGTAGGCGCCCCCGAGAACGCTCGCCCCGGCTGCGTAGAGGAGGACGACTCCGAGCAGAGCGATCCCGAGCCCGACCGAAGCGATCAGAACGTACTTCCAGGCTGCCTCGAGCGCCGCATCGGTTCGGTCGAGGGCGACGAGGAGGACAGAGACGATCGTCGTCAGCTCGACGGCGACCCACAGGGTCGCGAAGTCGTTCATCAGCGGGACGAGGAGCATCGTCCAGCCGAACAGGTTCAGATAGACGTAGTAGCGGCGCGCGAACCAGTCGAAGCCGCGACGCTCGGCGCCTGCGCGGAGATAGCCGATCGAGAAGATCGCCCCGGCCGCGTACAGAAAGCTGGTGGCGAGCAGGAACACCGCCCCGAGCGAGTCCAGGTGAAGCCAGCGGCCGAGCGTCGTCAGGCTCGCACCGTCGCGCACGGAGACCATCACCGCGATCGTCAGAGCAAAATCGACGACAGCAACAGCCACGGTCGCCAGCTCCGCGGCTCGCGTCGGCAGGAACAACGCGACGGCCGTCGCGACCAGCGGCAGAACGAGCAGGACGATCAGCAGGGAATCCACCGTCAGCCTCGCAGCCTGTCGAGCACGTCGGTGGTCACCGAGGTGCGCTGGACGCCGAAGTACTGAACCAAGAGCACGAAGACGAGCAGCCCGACGAAGACGTCGAACAGCAAGAGCAGCGCCAGGATCAAGGGCAGGCTGGGTGCGATCACGAGGGCGGCCAGCGTGACGCCGTTCTCGAGGACGAGGAAGCCGATCAGTTGCGAGGGCGCGTATGGACGGAGGATCATCAGCAGGAAGGCGACGAGCACGATTGCGACCGCGATGCCTAGCGCCTCGAGCGGGAGTCCGCTGCTCCCCAGCTTGAGCTGGGAGGTCGCCAGAAGAGCGAAGCTGGCGAGCAGGAGCCCGAGCAGCGCGGCGCCGGGAGCGCGGACGACGGAGGGGACGCGGCTCGGCACGTCGAGGTTGCGAATGATCAGACCGACGGCGACCGGGATCAGCAGCGTCTTGAAGGCGATGGTGATCGCCCCGATCGCATACAGGTCGCTGTGCCCGAGCTTGGCGGCTGCAGCGAAGGCGACGACGGCGATCGCCGCTGAGCCGAGTCCGTACAGGCGCAGTTGTCCCCAGATGTCCTGGGAGCGCAGCAGGGCGAACTCGAGCAGCAGGACGATCACAGCGACGACGCTCGCAATGCCGCCGAAGACGGTCAGATGGACGGGGCCGAACTCGCGCTGGAGGATGAACGTGATCACGGCGAGCACAGCAAGCAGGAAGCTGCCGACCGTGAACTCCGGGATCTTGTAGAGGCGGAGCTTCGCGAACGACGACTCAATGACGACGATCGCCGCCCCGACGCCCAGGGCCTTGGCGAACAGGACGGCGATGGCGATCAGGATGCTGCTCAGGCGGCGATCGCCGGCAAGACCCCATGGCACCGTCAAGACATTGGCCAGGATCACGTAAAGGATCAACTGCTTCATCGACGAGCCCCAGCGCAGCAGCGCGAATCCCGGCCCTGAATGCTCGATCGTCCGTCCTTCCTCGATCATTCCGAACTCGAGCGTGGCTCCGTGGTTCTCCAGCGGGATCCGCCCGGTCTCCGAGATCACGACCATGAAGAAGGCCGCTGCCGCCAGTAAATGCGCGGGGCGCACGACCTCGACCGCGGAGGACTTCAAGGTGGCGGCGAAGGCATACGGAAGATCGGTGCCCGTGATCAACGCCACGCTGAAGATGACGAAGATGATCGTCGGCTCGCCGAGCGCGCCGAAGCTCCGCAGCCGGCTCGAGCCGAGCTGGGCATAAGGGCTCCCGCTGTCGATTGCCGCCAGGGAGACGGCGTAGCTGGCCAGGCCGAGCACGAAGCCGCCGCCGAGGAGGTCGCCCATGTACGCCGGCTGGGGCGGGAAATCCGTCAACACCGGGATCAGGAGCGGAACGACGCAGTAGCAGCCGAAAGCGACGTACGGAGCGATCCTGAACACCGGCCCTGCCCCCTCGGGCAGGACTGTCTCCTTGCGAAAGAACTTGGCGATGTCGTAATACGGCTGAAGCAGGCGCGGCCCGTGGCGCTGCTGAATGATCGCCTCGACGCGGGCGATCACTCCGGTGACCAGGGGCGAGAGCAGGAGGATCGTCCCCAGCTGGAAGACCTGGATAGCTCCGTCGCTCAGATGCGGCATCCGGTCCCGACGTCTCCTTTCCTGCGTCTCATGCGGCGCAAGTAGAAGCCATCAGCCGTCGGGACGGCGGTTCGGAGCGGTCCGCTCCCGCCAGAGCTTCATCTGGCGTCGACAAAGCGTAACGAAATCGCGAGCCGGAAGCCCGGACGCCTCGGCTGCGAGCACCCGTGCCATGCTTGGAAGAACTACCCTCTGCGTCAGATGGAGCTGTCCTGTTTCGTCGAGATCCCGCGCGGGAGCCGCAACAAGTACGAATACGACGAGGCCCGCGGAGTGATCAAGCTCGATCGTCTGCTCTTCTCCTCCGTCGTTTACCCAGGTGATTACGGGTTCCTCGAAGAGACCCTCACCGAGAGCGGTAATCGGCTCAACGCCCTCGTCCTCGTGAGCGAGCCCACTTTTCCTGGTTGTCGGGTCGATGTACGCCCGATTGGGCTATTCGAGATGAGGGACAGCGAGGAGGGCATCAACGACAAGGTGCTTTGCGTGCCGATCGCCGATCCGGAGTGGCGCGAGGTGCGCGAGCTGGAAGACGTCTCACAGCGTCTCCGCGATGAGATCGCCCACTTCTTCGCCATCTACAAGGAACTGGAACCCGAGCGGGTCACGTCGATCGAGGGCTGGGCCGATCGCCAGACTGCAGAACGTGAGATCGAGGCGGCCCGAGCACGCCACGCCGACGCTCTGCAATAGAGGCAGGCGGGCCGAACCTACGGCTCGCCTGAAGCGGTTGACGAACGTCGAACCCGGAGAACCAGCCTGCAGGACTGAGTCAGGCGTCTGTTACGCAACGCGGGACATTCGAGCAGCGGTTCCTAAACCGCGTGCGCTGGTTCGATTTCGGCCGGGGCACTCTCAATCCCTCTGTCCGTCTCGTTTTTCCTCCTTCTGGGCCGGTTCGAGCCGGCCGGGATTTCCTAACTCATGTTTCCAAACTTCTCGGGCGCTTTCCGCCCGCGTGGCGAGATCTCTAACCGACAGGTCCAGCGAGACAACATTCGCTGCTTCTGCCGCCGCGATTCGTCGATGTTGAACATCTCGATTCGGGAGCCGATGGACGGCCGGTCTACTCGTCCTCTTGGACGCGGCCGTACTGGCCAGGGATCCACCCCCAGCCCCAGATCGGAACCGGCTGGTCGGACGGAGCGCCGTACTCATCCTCGGGATCGACGTCGATTGACCGGACTTCACAGTGGTGGAGCCGGTCGTCGCCGAGGTCGAAGACATATTCGAACGAGGTTCTGCCTCGGAAACCCAGTGCAGCGAGCGTTACGAGGCTCCGGCCTGACACGAGCTCGACTTTGATCGAGACCCCGCCTTCCTAGCCACGCCGCCGCCGCTCCGTCGCCGCCCACCAGTCGGGCCGCTCGTCTTCCGCGGTCAGGTGCTCGAGCGTCGCTGCGATAGCCTCGGCGTACGAGCCCGAGCCGCCGCGGAAGCAGAACTTCCACAGCTCTTGCGTCGCCTTGTGGTAGCGGTGGACCACCTCATCGACATCGTGGACGTCGAGCTCGCCGGCGCGGTAGCTTTCGATCGCCTCGGCCACGTGCTCGACGAGTCCCGCGAGCTCCGCCTCGTGGTAGGTCGCGACAAGCGCTCGGGCGACCCGCCGTTTCTCCTTCTCGCCGTGGCCTTCGCACGCCGCCATCGCGCGGGAGGGTAACGCGCAACTACGACTCGGCGCCCCTCACTTCTCGGTGCGCGGGCGCGACCAGATCTCCTCGAGCCGGCCTCGAGCCTCGTTGGGGTCCAGCTCGCGGATATCGCTCTCGGGCACCCCCGCTCGCAGGAGCCCCTGGACGACCCAGGCCGGGATCGAAGGGCCGACGGCAGGAGCGGTGGGCTCGTGCGCTTCCCGCGGGACCGGCTGACCCGTGCGGAGCGCCTCCCAGAACTGCTCTTCGCTGTCCAGGTCGAGCTGATGCTTCCAGATGCGCTGCCAAAGGCCCGGGTCACCTCGCTGCCGAGCGAAAGGCGCTCGAAAACGATCTTGCCGTCGTACGTGGCAGACTGCGCTGGCTGGCCATCGTGACCGTTACGGCGACGGTGATGGTCTCAGGGTTCGCGGTAGCCGCCGTCGTCATAAAGCGGAGAGGGGCAAGAGCGGGGATCAGGGCTGGTCCGTCGCGAGGAACTCCTCCCGCCAGCCGGCGATCCTCCCGGCCGACTGCCCCGTCTCTCGTGCCAACAGATCAAGCGACTCCCCCGCAGCAACCGGAGCACCACCTGCTCCTTCCGCCGCGCGCTCCAGCGCACCTCGCGGCTCGCCTCCGGCTCGCCGCGCCGGAGCGCGGCCCTGACCCTCCATGCCAGCCTCCCGCACATCGGACATCGTGACCTCCCGGTCCAGTCACGTGTCCGGACGGAACCTGGAGCGCTGACGTGGAGTGCCTTCAGCAGGTCATAGGCAGATCAGCCGAGGTGAAAGGCGGTGCGCATACTCAGAGTCGACGGATCAGCCGCGTGTCCGATGTACGCCAGCCCGAGCAGCTGTTCGGCGGTCTTGAGCAGCGAGTAGTGGTCGAAGTGAGCCGTAGCACGGGTGCCGGGCACCGTCGCGGGGCTGATGACGACGGACGCGACG
The DNA here is from genome assembly GCA_963841405.1 of uncultured Actinomycetes bacterium. Classification (GTDB taxonomy): domain Bacteria; phylum Actinomycetota; class Thermoleophilia; order Gaiellales; family Gaiellaceae; genus DATBLE01. The sequence goes on from CAWJCM010000007.1 coordinate 773,250, forward strand.
TGATTCCCCGCCCCCCCGTCGTCCTCGTCCCAGGTGACGAAGACAGCGGTGCGGCCAGAGCGGTAGCCGGGACTGGTCAGGATCTGAGGCATCCAACTGGCGAGCCAGGCGTCTCCACTGCCGACACCACAGTCGTGCATGTCGTTGCAGAGGTCGGGCGTCACGAACGAGAACCCCGGCAGCTTGTTGTCCCGCAGGTCGGATGCCAGCGCTCCGGCAGATGTCGTGCCGAGAGGAACGTCACGACTCGCGCAGTCTCCACGAATGCCGGTGAAGTACGCAGCCGGATTGTGCTTGACCGCGTACCGGCCGGAATCCTTGAGCGAGCACTTGACCGGCATGACCTCCTCGTAGCTCTTCCAGCCAAGACCGGCCGCCGAGGCCTGACTGAAAATGCTCGGCGCGGATATCGGGTGGGCCGCTGGTCCGTCATCATCGGTGATCCCTTGGGTGTCGCCCGAAGCAGCCGCGATGTAGTTCGGGAGCGACGGATGCGAGACGCCGTGGTAGTCGGTGGCGAGCCCGCACTGTCCGGCAAGGCGATTCAGATACGGTGCCGACTGGTTGCCGACGATCTGGGCGTAGGAATGGTTCTCCATCCAGATCCAGATCACATGCGTAATCGGTTGTGCCTTGCCTCCCGTGCACGGCGCGTTCACCGTCGGAGTGGCGGTCGACGGCACCGTCGGGGGCGGCGGTGTCGGAGGGACGCGCGTGGGCGTCCGGTGGAGGACGTCCAGGTACGCGCCGAAGCCGGTGTGGGTCGTCCACTCCTTGGCGGACTCGACGGCGGTTCCCTCCCCCCACTCGTTGAAGGACGTGATCAGCTGCCACGGCGCCCTCGAGGACACCATGTCGCGCACCTGGCGACGCCAGCGCGAGATGCTTCGGACTAGACGGGGCTTCCGTTCGTTCGCCTTCCAGAAGCCAGGACTGATCGAGAATGAGTAGCCGGTCTTTGCATCCTCAGCCTTCGCGCCCACGTACTGATGCCAGGAATCGGGTTGGTTCGCGCACCTGCGATAGCCAGGGAAAACCTTCAGCACGACATACCAGCGATCGCCGGCGGCCTGATCCCAACGGCTGGCAACAGAGCATGTTGTGTCGTTCGCGCTGTAGACGAAGATCAGCGGCTTGCCACCCAGCCGGGCGTAGGCCGTCGACGCGGTGTAGCGCGCCGCGTACGCCAGGTCGGCGCGAATCGCATCGACGGATGGGTCGCCGGTACCCTCGCGCTCGTAGTAGAGCGCCCAGCGAAGTCCCGAACCCAATGCCTTGGTTCGTGCCAGCAGAAGCGGGACACGCGTCGCCTCGGCATGCGTTCCAGGCCCCCACCAGGACGCGAGGGCCAACTGCACCCGAGCGTACCCCAGTGCGCGGATATGCCCATCGACGACCGAAGGTCTCGACGAGCTATACCAGCCGGCGGTCGGCTTGAAGTGCGGCCACGCGCCCCCGACGCGCCAGGTCTCCGGATACCACGGATAGAAAAACGCGGCACGAGCGGGGAGCGAGATGTTGTCAGGCGCCGTCCTGGCGCCCGACGACACCGCGCCGACTGTGATCGCCGCCACGGCGGCGAGAACAACGAAAAATCGCATCAGTCTCATTGTGCGGAAGTTTCCGCAGCAAGAAAAGGCTCTCCTTGCCCGGGCCATTCACGATGGTCTCGGCCGTCGAGGAGCGGGAGACCCGCATCTCTGGCTGTTGCCTCGCGCGGAGCCCGCTCGAGGCGTAGGACTTACAGCCCATTGCTCAACGCGCGCGGCGGCGACGACACTCATCCAGGTGTCCGGCCGGTTCAAGTCGCTGCTTCTCCTCGTTGTCGCGGGCCTGGCGCTGGGGAATGCGAGCAGCGGCGAAGCGGTTGTCGGTGGTGGGGCGTCGAGTGTCGTGGTTGCGGTCGCCGACGGTTATGTGCGGTCGGACGCGCCGGGGTCGAACTACGGGAGATCGACGAAGCTGAACGTCGACGCCTCACCGATCACGCGCAGCTACCTGCGGTTCTCCGTCTCCGGCCTCGCCGGGCCCGTGACGAAGGCGACGCTCAGACTGTACGCCACCTCCAGCCAGACCAAGGGCTTCGATGTCTACGGCGTGACGGACACCACCTGGTCGGAAACCGGAATCACCTACGCGAACGCGCCACCGCTGGCGGTGTCGAAGACGGGTTCCTCGGGGCCGGTCGGCGCAAACACCTGGATCGACGTCGACGTGACCGACCTCGTCGCCGGCAACGGCAGCTACAGCTTCGCGCTCACCACCGCGGACACCAAGAACCTGGCCCTCGCCAGCCGCGAGACCGGCGCCGACACACCCCAACTCGTGATCGAGACCGCGCCGTCCACCGACACGGCGGCGCCGAGCGTTCCCGGTGGCCTCGTCGCGACCGCGGTCAGTCCGACGGAGGTCGACCTGGGGTGGGACCCCGCGACCGACGACGCCGGCGTCAGCGGCTACACGATCTATCGCGACGGTGCGCAGGTCGGGTCGGTCGGCGGCACGAGCTTCAGCGACAGGACCGTCGCCGGCGGCACGAGCTACCGCTACAGCGTCGATGCCTACGACGCCGCGGGTAACCACTCCGCTCCGTCGGCCGAGTACACGCTCAGCACCCCGACTGCCGGCGGTGGTGGGGCGTCGAGTGTCGTGGTTGCGGTCGCCGACGGTTATGTGCGGTCGGACGCGCCGGGGTCGAACTACGGGAGATCGACGAAGCTGAACGTCGACGCCTCACCGATCACGCGCAGCTACCTGCGGTTCTCCGTCTCCGGCGTCGCCGGGCCCGTGACGAAGGCGACGCTCAGACTGTACGCCACCTCCAGCCAGACCAAGGGCTTCGATGTCTACGGCGTGACGGACACCACCTGGTCGGAAACCGGAATCACCTACGCGAACGCGCCACCGCTGGCGGTGTCGAAGACGGGTTCCTCGGGGCCGGTCGGCGCAAACACCTGGATCGACGTCGACGTGACCGACCTCGTCGCCGGCAACGGCAGCTACAGCTTCGCGCTCACCACCGCGGACACCAAGAACCTGGCCCTCGCCAGCCGCGAGACCGGCGCCAACACACCCCAACTCGTGATCGAGGCGCCGGACACAGAGGCGCCGTCCGTGCCGGCGAATCTCCGCTTGGAAGGAGCGTCCCGGACGACCCTCACACTCGCCTGGGATCCCGCCGGCGACAACGTCGGCGTCAGCGATTACCAGCTGTACTTGAACGGAGCCCAGGTCGGTGCGACACAGGCAACGGAATTCACCTTCTCCGGCCTGGCCGCCGACACACCGTATTCGCTCGCGGTCACTGCCCAGGACGCAGCGGGTAACGCTTCAGACCGGGCGATCATCGGTGCGAGGACCGCCGAGCTGACGTTTCCGATCAGAGCGGCGTTCTACTACCCGTGGTTCCCGCAAGCCTGGAGCCAGCAGGGTTACCACTGCGGCTCTCCTCCACCGACTGGCAGCCCGGCCACACCGAGCGGTTGCTTCACCAACTACTACCCGACGCTCGGCTTCTACGATCCGGATGCAGATCCGACGGTCTACGACCGACAGATCCGGGCAATGCAGTATGGGGGGATCGACGCCGCGATCTCTTCGTGGTGGGGTATCGGCGACGATACCGATACACATTTCAGCGCCATGCTCTCCCGGGCCGACGCACTCGGAACCGGGTTCAAGCTCGCGATCTACTACGAACCCGAGGGAAGCGGCAATCCGACCATCGCGACGATCCAGTCCCAACTCGCCTATTTCACCAGTCATTACACCGGCGACCCGGGCTACCTCCGGGTTGGTGGCAAGCCTGTGATCTTCGTCTACAACGCCGACCTTCAAGACGATCAAACCTGCGCGACCGTCGACAAATGGGAACAGGCGGCGGGCAGCGCATGGTACGTGGTGATGAAGATATTCCCGGGTGCGTTGAGCTGCACGGGGCAACCCGATGCCTGGCACCAGTACGCACCGGATCAGGCGGTCGAGCACAAGACCGGCTGGCATTCGTACGCGATCTCGCCCGGTTTCGCCAAGGCAAACGAGACGACCGCGCGCCTCCCGCGCGACCTGACGCGCTGGCAGCAGAACGTTCGCGACATGGTCGCCTCCGGCGAGCCGTGGCAGCTCGTCGTCAGCTTCAACGAGTGGGGAGAGGGAACTGCGGTGGAATCGGCTACCGCACAGCTCGGCCCGTTCGCGACAGCGAGTGGGTGGGCGTCGCCCTCGGGTTACGGAGACTATCTCGACGTCCTCCACTCGAACGGAGGCACGTAAGAGAGGGAACCCCCGTTCAAACAGGACCACGATTATTGGACCTTGCTTTCCGGGTCATGATTTTTGGACCTTGCTTTCCCGGGTCAGTTATCTCTACGGTCTTAATCGCGGGAATTGGCTTTCCAGCGAACTCGTGGTACCACGTCGGTCGTGGTGCGTGGGAGACCAGATGGGAGGGAGGACGATTAGGGTGACTGCCACCGTTCGTCGCAGACGGGGATTGGTCGCGCTGCTGACGCTGCTGGTCGTGTCGCTCGTCGCGGCGCCCGCCTCGTCGGCTGCCGCGAAAGTCACGCTGTCGTTCATCACGAGCGCGCAGACGGTCGCTGCGGGGGCCACCTCCGGCACGATCACCGTCCGGCTCACCGGGAGCTCCGGCCCCGCAACGGTGTCGCTCTCGAGCACATCGGGAGGAGGAACCTTCTTCGACGCGACGGGTTCGCAGTCGACCTCCGTGGCAATCCCGAGCGGCCAGACCACGGCGAGCTTCTCCTATCGCGACACCCGCGCCGGCTTCCCGAGCGTCACGGCGACCGCGCAGGCGCAGAACCACCAGTTCAACGGCAAGCCGAGCGCGACCCAGCAGGAGACGATCACGGCCGGGGCGCTTGACCATCTCGGCCTGTCACCTGCGAGTGCAAGCGTCAACCCCGGGCAGTCCCGGACATACACAGCGACCGGACTGGATGCCTACGGCAACACCCTCGCTGTCGTGACCGCGTCCACCACTTTCTCCATCGCTCCCGACGGCTCCTGTGCGGGCGCGGCGTGCTCGTCGTCGGTCCCGGGCGCGCATACCGTGACCGGAAACGACGGTGGCAAAATCGGTACGGCCACGCTCAACGTCACGGTCGGATCGGCTACCCACATAACCATCACGCCGGCGTCCTCCGCCCGGCCCGTCGGCCAGAGCCAGAGCTACACGGTGACCGCGCTGGACCGGTTCAACAAAAGCCTCGGCAACGTCACCGCCATGACGACCTTCTCGATCGCACCGGACGGGTCCTGCAACGGCGGCAACTGCAGCGCCGCCCAGGCCGGAGTGCACACCGTCACGGCGACCTACGGCTCGCTGACGGCCACCTCGAGCCTCGCTGCGACGTCGACGTGCCGGACCAGCGGTCCCTCCGGTGGTGCGTACACGCTGACCCTCTGCCTCAGTCCGGTGGACGGCAGCACGGTGACGGGGACCCAGCCGGTAGCCGCCACGCTCACCGTCAACGGGGTGGACCCGCACACGGCAAAGGTCATCTTCTACCTCGACGGGCAGTACCTGCTGACGGACTTCCAGGGCCCGAGCTCGTACACGTTCCTCCTCTCGTCCGCGAGATGGGTGGATGGCAGTCATACGCTCCAGGCGCAGGCGATCGAGCGCGACGGATTCACCTCGGAGCCGGCGGCGGTCTCCCTGACCTTCGCCAACGGAGTCACGAGCCCGCCGGGGACGACGGGAGGGTTCACGCCCAACCCCGGCGCCGCGCCTCCCGCCGGACAGCCGTTCGTCCTCGCCGCCGTCGGCGACGGTGCGGGCGGCGAGAACGGCGAGACCTCGGTGACCAATCTGATCGCAGGATGGAATCCGAATCTCTTCCTCTACCTGGGCGACGTGTACGAGAAGGGAACCACGACCGAGTTCAGCAACTGGTACGGAACCGCGGGAGGCAGCTTCTTCGGTCAATTCCGCGCGATCACCGATCCGACCATCGGCAACCACGAGTACACTGCGGGACAGGCTCCGGGTTACTTCGACTACTGGAACAAGCCGCCGGACTACTACAGCGTCAACACGCCGGTCGGCTGGCATCTCGTCTCTCTCAACTCCAATCTGGACGGCAGCGCGGGGTCCGCCCAGTACACCTGGCTGCAGCAGGACCTCGCGAACAACACCCAACCGTGCACGCTTGTCTACTTCCACCACCCGCTGTTCAACATCGGGCCCGAGCCCGTACCGGCCCGCTTCACCGCCGTCTGGCCGCTGCTCGCCCAGCACGGCGTCGATCTGGTGCTGAACGGCCACGACCACGACTATCAGCGCTGGGTGCCGATGGACGGGAACGGCAACGCCGACCCGAGCGGTCCGACGGAGTTCGTCGTCGGAACCGGGGGGCATTCGCTCCAGAGCTTCATCATGAACGACCCCAGAGTGGCGAACAGCCTCTCCGGGTCGTTCGGCGCCCTGCGGCTCGACCTCAATCCCGGCGGAGCGTCCTATCGGTACGTCACCGCCGCCGGCACCACGGTCGACTCGGGCGGCGTCACCTGCGATCCGGCCGGCGCCGACAACAGCCCTCCCTCGACGCCGTCCGGCCTCGCTGCGACAACCGTCGCCCAGACGTCGATCTCCCCGGGTGTCGTCAACCTCTCCTGGAGCGCCTCGACGGACAACGTGGGAGTCACGTCCTACAAGGTCTACCGTGACGGTCAGCAGATCGCGACGGTCGGCGCACAGACCAGCTACGGCGACCAGACGGTGGCGGCTGCGGCGACCTACGCCTACCGGGTGCAGGCCCTGGATGCCGCCGGCAACGCATCCGACCTCAGCGCGCCCCTCACGGTGACGACGCCTCCCGTCGCGCCGATCTTCAGCGACGGCTTCGAGTCGGGCGACCTCACGAACTGGTCGACGGTCTCCGGTCTCGGCGCGGAGCAGACCGACGTGAACACTGGCGCCTGGGCCTCGGAGGGAATCGCGAACGGCGCCGAGGTCGCTTACGCGTGGAAGACCCTGCCGGCGACGCTGCCGAGCGCCTACTACCAGATCCACTTCAAGATCGTCAGCGTGGCGTCGAATACCCTCTACCTGGGACGGTTCCGGACCGCATACGGTGCGCCGAGCGGGAGTGCTGCATCGATTCTCGGCATGTACGTGAGCACCACTGGCAAGCTCGGCATTCGCAACGATGTCGCGGCCACCAGCACGACGAGTGCGTCCACACCGGTCAGCCTGGGCGTCTGGCACACGCTTCAGGTGCACGTGACGATAGCGGACACCTCGAGCCAGATCGAGACCTGGTTCGACGGGGCGCAGGTACCCGCGCTGACGCTGACCCAGTCGCTCGGGGTCGATCCGATCGGCATCGTCCAGCTCGGAGAGAACGCAGCCGGAAAGACGTACGACGTCCGCTTTGACGACGTCGCGGTGGATACCGTTCCGCTCCCGTAACGACGCCGCGATGGCAGTCGGAAACCGCAGTGTCGGGACGTCGGTCGGTGTTCGTCGGGCTCTGACGATCGCCGCCTCGATCGCCCTGGTGGTTCTGGCCGGGTCGGCGTGTGGCGGCTCGGCTGCCCGTACGTCGGGCGCACCGGCTGTGTCCTCTGGGCTGATCCCGGCTGTTTCCTCTGGGCTGATCCCGGCCGAGGCCACTCGCGCGGCCGCCCCACGGCTCGGTCCGGGCGCCCTCGTCGTCATCAAGGGGGCCGCGGCCGGGCCGGTCAGCGCGGACACGGACCATCTCGTGTGGGAGAGCGGGCCGATCCAGTCCGACGCGTTCGAGCCGGATCTGCACGACCGGGTTCTGTCAACGGGCACGACGAGGACGATCGCGAAGAACGTCGACCCGCTGTTCGGTGTCGCCTCGACGTCGCAGTTCGTGTTCTACGCACGGACGTCCGGCAAGCAGACGGCGCTGCTCGAGGTGTCGCACGGCGGCACGGATCCCCGCGTGGTCACGCACGCGCTCGTGACGCCGATTGCCTCTCGGGGCGACGTCGTCGCGTGGGGAGAGCGATCTGGACCCTGGCAGCAGGTCATGGCCCTCGACGCGACGTCCCGGAGGCAGTGGACCGTCGCCCGCATGCCGAACTGCTCGCCGTCGGGCTGCTATCGCCTCGACGCCGTGACAGTCGCAGACGACGGGATCGTCTTCACGCGAGCCGCCGTCGGGTCTCAGCCCTCGCTCGTCGTCCGTCGTGCGTTCGGAGACCGGCGTACGCACTCGCTCGCGATCGCCCGCGATTCCCAGCCGGATCTCGTCCCATCGTCGACGGGTGCCCTCTACTACGCCTTGTCGCGGGGCTGGTACCGGTGGGATTTCGGGGATTCCCGCCCCCGCCCGGTTGCGTTTGCCAACGATCCCGCGAAGAGCCTGATCCGGCACGAGAACACGGTCTGGTACTGGCTCTCGCGGCACGGCTGCGATTTTCAGGTCGAGTCGTCCACCGACGCGAACACCCGCGCCGTCGCGCTCGTAGCTGCGCGGCGACTCGAGAGTCTCGCGCCGGGCGAGACCCCCGCCTGCACCCAGCTCAGCGGGTTCGCCTGGTCGGGCAGGCAGGCGATCGCGTCATGGGTGATCGCACCGGCTGCCTCGGAAGCCGCCCACGTGGACCTCGGGCTGCGCGGCGTTGTCGTCGCCGGTAGCCAACCGTCGGGCTAGTCGATCGCGACGTCGAAGAAGGCACGACCGGCTCCACGAGTCGCTGACGCTGAGCCTGCGGTCGGTGGCTCCATTGCCCCGACGAGCCGAGTTCCGGCATGAATCAGTCCACCGAGAGTGGATCTCTTTCCAATCTCCGGAGCGGCTTCTTTGAGCCGCACGGCCCATGTGCCCACAGCGGGTTGGCTCCTACGATCGAGTCACCGAGTCGGGGCCTGCGCAGAGATCGAGGAGAGGAGTCGTGGTGACGAACGTCCGGAGCTGGAGACGGAAGTCCTGGGCGTGGCTCGCGGCGGCGGCGGCGACAGGGACCCTGGGGATCCTGCTTTCGAGCGGCGCGACCGCCGCCGCGCTCAGCTCCTGTCAGACGAGTGGTCCCACGGGCGGGACGTACACTGCAACCGTCTGCCTGACCGCGCCTGCCGACGGTGCGACGGTCAGCGGTCTGACGACCGTCACAGCGACGGTGACCCGAAGCGGGACACCGACGCCCCCGGGCGTCCAGCGAGTCGTGTTCTACCTCGACGGCGTGTATCAGCTCACCGACTACCAGAGCACCTACACGTGGACTCTCCCGACCGACCGCTTCGTCGACGGCTCGCACACGCTCGAGGTGGAATCGCTCCTGCGCGACGGCTTCACCACAGCCCGCGCCAGCATCAACCTCACGTTCCAGAACGGCGTGACGCAGCCGCCGGTGAACACGAACCATTTCACGCCGACACCGGGAACGGCCCCGCCACCCGGGCAGCCGATCGTGGTGGCGGCGGTCGGCGACGGCGCCGGCGGCGAGCAGAGCGAGACCGACGTCGTCAACCTGATCCAGTCCTGGAATCCGAACCTGTTCCTCTACCTCGGCGACGTCTACGAGAAGGGCTCGATGCCGGAGTTCTACAACTGGTATCGACCGAGCGCGCTGTACGGCGGCTTCCGCTCGATCACGGATCCGGCTGTCGGCAACCACGAATACTCGACGCCGCAGGCGACGGGCTATTTCGACTACTGGGACAACGTCCCGCACTACTACAGCTTCAACGCCGGCGCCTGGCACATCGTCAGTCTCGACTCGACGAGCCAGTTCGGCCAGATGCAGCCGGGAAGCGCGCAGTACGACTGGCTGTCGACCGACCTCACCCTCAACCGCCAGCCCTGCACGCTCGTCTACTACCACCACCCCGTCTTCAACATCGGCCAGGAGGGCTTCTACACGAGCTTCAACGCCATGTGGGCGCTGGTGGCCCAGCACGGCGTCGACATCGTCCTCAACGGCCACGACCACACCTTCCAGCGCTGGCAGCCGCTCAACGCGAGCGGCGCAGTGACGCCCAACGGCACCACCGAGTTCGTCACAGGCACAGGCGGACACTCACAGGGCAGCTTCGTCACCACCGACAGCCGCGTTGCCGCGTCCGCGACCGGATTCGGTGCGCTCCAGCTGACCCTGAACCAGAACGGCGCGGGCTACTCGTACGTCTCGTCCTCGCGCACGGTCGTCGACTCGGGCTCGATCGCGTGCCACTCAACCCAGGACACGACGCCGCCGGCGGTGCCGAGCGGGCTGACGGCCGTTCCGGCCTCGAAGACCCAGGTCGACCTGAGCTGGGATCCCGCGTCCGACAACGTCGGCGTGACCGGCTACGACGTCTTCCGCGACGGCACGCTGCTGACCTCGCTCGGCCCGCAGACGACCTACTCGGACACGAACGCCGCCGCCGGCACCACCTACAGCTACCGGGTGAGGGCGAAGGACGCCGCCGGCAACCTCTCCGCGTTGTCAACCGCGGCGGCGGCGACGACGCCGACGACCGGCACTCTCTTCGCGGACGGCTTCGAGTCCGGCGATCTCTCCAAGTGGACGACGGTCAACGGTCTGGGCGTTCAGCAGGGACAGGTGTTCGCCGGGCTCTGGGGCGCCGAGGCGAGCGGCAATGGCACGAGTCGCTACGCCTGGAAGGACCTCCCGTCTCCGCGGAACGAGCTGTACTTCCAGCTGCACTTCAAGGTCCTGTCCCAGGGGGCGAATTCCGTCTACCTCGCCCGGCTGCGGACGGCCACCGGGACCCCGCTCGTGACGCTCTTCGTCTCGAGCGCGGGGAAGGTCGGCTATCGCAACGAGGTGACCGGCGTGGCCAACACGAGCGCGAGCGCCGCCACGGGCGGCGCCTGGCACACGGCGCAGATCCACGCCCTGGTCAACGGCGACTCCAGCACGGTCGAGGTCTGGCTCGACGGAACGAGGCTGGACACGATCTCGGGCACCGCCTCCCTCGGCACGACGGCGATCGGGCGCGTCGAGCTCGGCAGCAGCGTCACGAGTCAGACCTACGACGTCGCCTTCGACGACGTCGCCTACGACGCAGGCCCGATCTCCGACGCGACGCCGCCGAGCATACCGGCCAATCTCGTCGCCAGCGCCAAGTCCGGCTCCGAGGTCGATCTCACCTGGTCGGCCAGCTCGGACGACGTCGGCGTCGTCGCCTACGACGTCTACCGCAACGGCGTGAAGATCGACGGGACGAACGGGTCGACGACCACGTACGCGGACAAGACCGTCAGTCCGCTCACCTTCTACTACTACTGGGTGCGCGCCCGCGACGCGGCCGGCAACGCCTCGCCCGCATCCGGCCAGGCGAACGTCACCACCCCGGACGTCTTCGCCGACGACTTCGAGAGCGGCGACCTGTCCCGTTGGTCGACCGTGAGCGGGATGGTCGCCCAGCAGGACAACGTCTTCGCCGGTGCCTGGGGCGCTCGCGCGGCGAGCACAGGGGCTACGGCCGCGTCGAGCACCGCGACGTTCGCACAGGCGGTGCCGTCGCTCGAGACGAGGTTCCAGTTCTACATCGAGAACCAGGGCCAGAACTCGGTCACCCTGGTGCGCTACCGCACGGCGGCGGCCGCCTCGCTCATCAGCGCCTTCGTCTCGAGTACCGGCAAGCTCGGCATCCGGAACGACGCCGCCTCGCCGGCGACCACGACCACCAGCACGGTCGCCGTCGCGCCCGGCACGTGGCATCTGCTCGAGCTGCACGCAACGGTCGGCGATCCGTCCAGCCGCGTCGACGTCTTCCTCGACGGCAGCGAGATCCCAGTGCTGAGTGGGCCGGCGACGCTGGGGACGGCGCCGATCGGCCGGCTCGAGCTCGGCGACTCGGCGACCAACCGGACCTACTCGGTCGCCTTCGACGACGTCGTCGCCGACTCGACCTTCAGCGGCGACACCAGCCCACCCACCGCGCCCACCGGCCTGACCGGCACACCCGTCTCGGGTAGCCAGATCGACCTCAGCTGGACCGCGTCGACGGACGACGTCGGCGTCACCGGCTACCGCGTCGTTCGCGACGGGAGCCCGGTCGCCGACGTAGCCGGCACCACGTTCAGCGACACGACCGGGCCGGGCGAGACGCACACCTACGAGGTACGAGCGTACGACGCCGCGGGCAACGTGTCCGCCCCCAGCAACTCGGTCACCGTCTCGTCGTCCGACACGACTCCGCCGACCGCGCCGCCCGCCCTGACGGCGACCGCGGTCTCGGGGACGAGGGTTGACCTCTCCTGGACGGCCTCGACCGACAACGTTGCCGTCGATCACTACCAGATCGTCCGCGGCGGGACGAAGCTCGCGGACACGGTGGGAGCGGGCACGACCTACAGCGACACGACGGTCGTCGGCACCACGACCTACAGCTACACCGTGAAGGCGGTCGACGCAGCGGGGAACGTCTCCGCCCCGAGCCCGGCCTCGACGGTGACGACCCCGGACGGGACTCCGCCGACCGCTCCGACCAATCTGATCGCGTCCGCCGTCGCCCCAAACAATGTGCAGTTGAGCTGGGGCGCCTCGAGCGACAACGTGGGCGTCACCGGCTATCGGGTCTACCGAGACGGAGCGAAGATCGCCGACGTGACGTCGCGGCTCTACACGGACCAGAGCACGCAGCCGGCGACGACGTACGTCTACACGGTGACCGCCGTCGACACGGCCGGTAACGAGTCGGCACCCAGCGCGGCAAGGAGCGTGAAGACGCCCGGCGACACCAGCGCGCCGTCCAAGCCGAGCAATCTGAGCGGTGAGCGGCGAGGCGCCGGGCGAGATCGACCTGGCCTGGAACGCGTCGACCGACGACGTCGGCGTCACCGGCTACTCGGTCTACCGGAACAACGTCAAGGTCGCCGACGTGACGACGACGAGCTACGCGGACAGGTCTGTCCAACAGGGCGTCACGCTACACCTACAAGGTGAGAGCGTACGACGCCGCCGGCCACACCTCCTCAGCATCGAACTCCGTCTCGGTCGTTCCCGACTGGACGGCGCCGAATGCCCCGACCGGCCTACGGACGACCAGGGTGTCCCAGGGCAGGATCGACTTCACGTGGAACGCACCGTCAGACAACATCAAAGTGACCGGCTACCTCGTGTTCCGCGACGATGTCCAGATCGCGAACATCACGGGCACCACCTACCGCGACCGCTCTGCGCCTCGCGGCAGCACGGTGGCCTACACGGTGAAGGCGTACGACGCGGCCGGGAACACCTCCGCTGCGAGCAACCCGCTCAGCATCGGGGTGCCCTAAACGGCTGCTTTCGGGCCCGGCCTCACTGCGAGACCGGGCCCATCCGTCTCGCGACGTTCTGCAACATCTGGACCAAGGTCCAGTCGTGGGCGCTCGACGGAGGTGATATGAGAAGTGCGGAAAGGTACGAAGACCATGACGACACGGGGAGAGGATCGGCATGGACTCTGTGGTGGGCGCAGCAGCCGCTGCGGGCCTCGGGCTGAACGGAAAGCTGCATCGCATCCTGATCGCGGACGACCACGAGCCGCTCCGGCGCGGCGTGCGTATGACGCTGGAGCGCGCCGGCTTGGGCTTCCGGGTGGTCGCAGAGTGCGGCGACGGCGATGCGGCGATCGCGGCCGCGTCGCGCCTGCGGCCTGAGCTCTGCCTGCTCGACGTCCACATGCCCTTCGGTGGCATCCTTGCGGCCAGGGAGATCCATCGGCGGCTCCCAGGGACGAAGATCGTGATGCTGACGGTGTCGTCGGAGCCAGATGACCTCCTCGCTGCGTTTGAGGCGGGCGCAAGCGGCTACCTCCTCAAGGACACCGACCCGGAGCGCCTCCCACTCGCTCTGCTCGGCGTCCTGCGCGGCGAAGCTGCTCTGCCACGGACACTCATGCTCCGCCTGATCGAGAGCTTCCGTGGGCGCGCCGAAGGGGTCGAGAACGGCCACCCCCCGCGACGTCTGACGTGCCTGAGCGCCCGCGAGTCCGACGTCCTCGAGCTCCTCGCCCAGGGATACTCGACCTCGCAGGTCGCTGCGCGCCTCTCGATCGCCGAGGTGACGGTGCGCTCCCACATCTCGACGGTCATGCGCAAGCTCGAGGTTCGCGACCGCGACGGGGCAATCCGGAAGCTGCGCGAGCCAGATCATGTCGTACAGCCCGTTGAGGTCCTCAACGGGCGGCTGCAGTAGGCCGCGCAGGCTCGGTGGTCGTGGCTCGCGACGGCGTTCTGCCGTGGACCGGCGAACCGCGAGGCTCGCGCTCGACGGACCATCTTCGCTGGTCCGAAAATCCACCGCCAGCTGGGGAAAACGCTGCGCCACGGCGCCGGCGACGCGTCGATGGTGCTCGAAAACCGGCCGATCGGCCCATTGCTCAACGTGCGGACGGCCGACCAGTATCAGTCCACCAGAGCTTCACCTGCCCTTCACGGAAGGTACACATGAACAACACCATCGGACACGAGGACCGCCCCAGGGGAGCCGATGGCGGACGTCCAGCAGAACTGAAGGGGTGTCGACCCCAGGGCGGCGGCGGAAGCGAGCGGCCTCTCTCGCTGTACCCACATGCCGCTGACGGTGTCGACGCGGAAGGGCTCACCCGGTCGGGCGTACCCCACTGTGACAGCGGACAGACCAGTCGCGCGCGCAGACGCTCGGCCGGGTCACGCCCAGAGGAAAGGCTGACGTCGGTCGTCGTCGCGGACGCCGACCACATCCTGCGGACCGCGGCCAGCGCGGTGCTGACCGCGACATGCGACTTCGTCGTCCACGAGGCGACGAACTACGACGAGTTGCGCGCCGCCGTGGCTGCGCGGCGCCCGGACATCGCGCTCGTCGACTTCGAGCTCCCGCCGGCGGGCGGCCTCAACGCCGTCACGCTGCTCGGCGAGAGGTACCCGCTCAAGGTCGTGATCTGGGGGTTCGAGCCGCAGCCGGACAGCGTCCTGACGGTCGTCTCGGCACGCTCACACGGCTTCCTGCCGAAGACGGTCACGCCGGAGGCGCTCGTACGGGCGCTGCGTGGGGTGGCCGAGGGCGAGGCTTGCCTTTCGCGCGAGATGACGTTGGAGCTGATCGCGGAGCTGCACCGGTTCGCGCGACGCGAGCGCTCGCGGAGACTCGCGGGGACGCTGTCGGCGCGCGAGGCGGACGTGATGAGGCTCGTCTCGAGCGGCTTCACGAACAAGCAAATCGCAGCTGCGCTCTACATCTCGGAGTTCACCGTCAAGCGGCACGTCCACAACATCCTCGCCAAGCTCGGCGCCTCGTCCCGCCGCGCCGCCGCTGCCGCGTTCCGCGACGCCCTGGCGGCCGAAGAAGTGCTCGACGCGCTCGTGACGGCATGACCCGCCGGTTCGACCAGCACACCCTCGGGCCGGGAGCGCCGGTCGTACTCGCAGTGACGGAGACGCCACTCCTGAACGAGACCCTGAAGACGGCGCTCGACGGTATCGCCCTCCTCCGCCGCCTGCCCGCCGGACTCGTCGGCCTGGACGACCTGGTGCGCCACATCGCCCCGGACGCCATCGTCGTCGACAGCGAAGAGGGCGCGACCGGCCTCGCTCCGGCCGCGACCGCCTGCACACTGCCTCTCGTCCACATCTCGCTCAAAACCCGCGAGCTGCGCGTGCTCCGGGAGAGCGAGTGGCGCGCCTTCCCCTCGTGGGAGACGTCGCCGAACTCCATTCGCAACGTCTTGATCGGCGTGATCTACGCCCCTCCGACGGGTCGGCGTGAGGTCCGGGAAAGGAGCTTCCAATGACCCTGCACGCGGAGCCGCTGTCACCCGTGGAGGAGGCGGAACGGTCGGACCTGGCCGGCTCGAACGGTCACCACTCGACCGCCCCGCCCCGCCCGGCACTGTCCGTGATCGTCCCGACGAGGAACGAGGCCGGCAACATCCGGCCGCTGCTGGACGGTCTCGAGGAGGCGCTGCCGGGTGGCTCTGAAGTCGTGTTCGTCGACGACAGCGACGACGACACCGGCAGGCTGATCGAGGCAGAATGCGCGCGCCGTTCGCTTTCGATCGTCCTGATCCACCGCGCGAAGCACGACCGCGCGGACGGCCTCTCGGGCGCAGTCGTCCGCGGGCTGCAGATCGCGCGCGCGGCGTGGGTGTGCGTGATGGATGCCGACCTCCAGCACCCGCCGGCGGTCATTCCCGATCTGCTCGCCCGGGCGGAGGAAGGCGACGTCGACGTCGTCGTCGCCAGCCGGTACTGCCAGGATGGCGAACTCAACTTCGGCGCCGCTCGAGCGGTCCTGTCGCTCGCCTCGACGAGTGCCGCACGAATCCTGTTCCCGCGCCGCCTTCGCCGCGTGAGCGACCCGATGAGCGGCTTCTTCCTCGTACGCCGATCGAGCGTGCCGCTCGACCTCCTGCGCCCGCGCGGCTACAAGATCCTGCTCGAAATCCTCATCCGTGCGCGGAAGCTCCGCGTCGACGAGGTGCCTTTCGAGTTCGGTGTCCGTCACTCTGGCGAGAGCAAGGCCTCGCTCGCCGAGGGTGCGCGCTACCTTCGCCAGCTCGTCGCGCTGCGCGCGAGCAGGAACATGGGGCGGTTCCTCGCTGTCGGCGCCACCGGCCTGGTCGTCAACATGCTGGCGTTCGCTCTGTTCGCGAACGTCGCCGGGCTGCACTACCTGCTCGCCGCCGTATTGGCCACGCAGGTCTCGACCACCTGGAACTTCGTGCTTGCGGAGCGGTGGGTCTTCCGCGACCAGCGCCGGCGTGTGCGCTCGGGCTCGACCCGGTTCTTGGCGTTCCTCGCATTGAACAACCTCAGCCTGCTGCTGCGCGGCCCGATGCTCTACGTGCTCGTCTCCCTGTCCGGGATGGACCCCGTGCTGGCGAACCTGGTCAGCCTGCTCGTGATCTTCGTCATCCGCTTCGCGGTTGCCGACTCGCTGATCTGGGCCGGCGCTGCGGGCAACGAGGCAGCCGCGGACGACGACGCCGAGTTGTTCTGGTACCGCATCCACGACGAGGTGACGGTCGAGTCGCCGGTCAGGCTGCGAGAGCTGGAGCGCTTCCGCGTCGTCGAGGCGATCGAGAGGCCGACGATCAGATTGCGACTCGGGCGCCTGAACAAGGCCCAGAGCGATCTCGTCTCGACCCTGGTCGGCGCGATCACTCACAAGCGTTACGACGAGGGGCTTGGCCGACTCGGGTTTGCGGTCGATATCAGCTGGAGGGAGGTGATCGACATCGTCGCCGCACCGATGCTCCGCCACTCGCCGCACGTCCTCTACACCAACGTGGTCGAGCCCACCCTCCGCTGGTGCTTCGTCACGCGCGGCTACGCCCTTGCCCACTGCGCCTGCATCGCCGTCGACGGAAACGCGCACCTGATCACGGCGAGAACGGATACCGGGAAGACGACGACGATCCTCAAGCTGCTCGACCGCCACCCGATCTCGTTCCTGTCCGACGACCTGACGCTGATCGCGCCGGACGGGCGGGTGCTGATGTACCCGAAGCCTCTGACCGTCAGCCGGCACACCGTTGCCTCGGTCCGCACACCGTTGCTGTCTCGCCGCGAGCGGCTCGCGCTCGTCGTCCAGAGCCGCGTCCACTCCCGCACCGGCCGGCTCTTCGCGAAGCTGATCGCCAGCCTGAGGCTTCCGGCGGCGACGATCAACGCGTTCGTCCAGCTCGTCATCCCGCCGCCGAAGTACGACGTCGAGCGGCTGGTGCCGGGCGTCGACATCGCCACCGAGGCGAAGATCGCCGGCTTCGTCGTGATCGAGCGCGCAGCCGGCGACGACCGCAGCCTGCTCCCCGACGAGGCGGTGGACGTCCTCATCGAGAACTCGGAGGACGCCTACGGCTTCCCGCCCTACCCTGCGCTGGAGCACTTCCTGCACAGCCGGAACGGTCGGAACCTCCAGTCGGAAGAGCGGCAGATCCTGGCGAGCGCGCTGTCGTCGGCGCCGGCGATCGTTCTGCGCAGCGAGTCCATGGACTGGTGGCAGCGTGTTGCCGCGCTGGCCGGGCTTTCCGTCGCCCAGCCGCCGCCGGAGCCCGCGCACGCCGGCGTCGTCGAGGCATTGCCGGTTCCTGCCGAATGAACGGTGCCGGGGTCGAGGCCTCGGCCGTCGACGCCCGGCAGCCGTGGAGCGTTCGCATGCGTGCGGAAGTTGCGAGGCACCTCGCGGCGCTCGGAGCCGTGGACACCGCCCTCGTGGTCTTCGCTGTCGGCGCCGCCGCGTTCCTGCGCGTATGGCAGATCAATCATCTCGGCTTCAACAGTGACGAGGCGGTCTATGCCGGGCAGGCGGCGTCGATCGCGAACGCGCCCGAGTTAAAGCCCTTCTTCCCGATCTTTCGCGCCCACCCGCTGCTCTTCCAGACGATCCTCTCGGTCGGCTATCGCCTCGGTACCGGCGATCTCTTCGCGCGGCTCCTTGCCGACCTGATCGGCCTGGGGACGGTCGTCTTGACGTTCCTGCTCGGGAAGCTGCTCTACGGCCGCCGCGCGGGCGTGATCGCCGCGCTGCTGCTCGCGCTGATGCCGTACCACGTCGTCGTCAGCCGCCAGGTGCTGCTGGACGGCCCGATGACGTTCTTCGCGACGCTGACCCTCTACCTGCTCGCGCTCGCGATCGTGACCGGCAAGCCGGCGTGGCTGTACGCGGCGGGCGGCGCGATGGGGCTGACGATCCTCAGCAAGGAGACGGCCGTCCTGCTGGTCGGAGGCGCCTACATCTTCTTCATGCTCTCGCCGGAGATCCGGGTCCGTCACCGGCTCCTCGCCGCCTCGGCCGGTGTGATGGTCCTCGTCACGCTCGCCTACCCGCTGGCACTCCGCGTCGCGGGGCACTCGAGCAGCGGCCAGCACTACTTCCTCTACCAGCTCTTCCGGCGGCCGAACCACTCGTGGCTGTTCTACCCGACAACCGTCCCGCTGGCGATGGGGCCGCTCGTGGTCGCCGCGGCGGTCGCGGGCCTGTGGCTGCTCCGGCGTGAGATCTCCTGGCGGGAGACGCTTCTGCTGTCGTGGATCGCCGCCCCGGCGCTCTTCTTTCAGCTCTACCCCGTCAAGGGCTTCCAGTACCTGCTCCCGTGCGCGCCGCCGGTGGCGGTGCTCGCAGGCAGGACGCTCGCCCGCTGGCAGCCGTCGCGGACGCTTCGCCTCGGGAGCGTGCACGTGTCCACGCGGCTGCTGATGACGGCCGCGACCGCCGTCGTCGCGATCTCGATCGCGATCCCAACCGGGCATCGGATCTCGCCGTCGGCCTCCGAGACGTTCCTCGCCGGCTCGGGCGGCGTCCCGGGCGGCCGCGAGCTCGGGCGCTGGATCCGGGCAAACGTCCCGCAGGGGGCGGAAATGCTCGCGATCGGGCCGTCGATGGCGAACATCGTCGAGTTCTACGGTCAGCGGAGGACCTGGGGTCTGTCGGTCGGGCCGAACCCCCTCCGGCGCAACCCGTCCTACGACCCGCTGCCGAACCCGGACCTCGCGATCCGGACGAACGAGGTTCAGTACCTCGTGTGGGACGCCTTCTCGGCGTCGCGGACGTCGTTCTTCTCGAACAAGCTGCTCTCGTACGCGCGCCGCTACCACGGGCGCGTACTCCACACGGAATCGGTGTCCGTCGGCGGTGGCTCGACGAACATCCGCAAGCCGCTGATCGTCGTCTACGGGGTACGGCGATGAGGCTGCGCGCTGGGCTCGTCCTCTGGCTCGGCTGCCTCACCGTCGCGGGTGCGAGCCAGGCAGCCCCTCCACGCCACGAGGCGCGGACGCCGATCAAGCACTTCATCACGGTCCTTCAGGAGAACCACACGTACGACAACTATTTCGGGAAGTACCCGCGCGGCGACGGGTTTCCGCCGAACGTGTGCGTTCCGGTCAACCCGGCACGGCCGAAGGGGCCCTGCGTTCGGCCGTTCCACATCGGCGACAACGACGTCATCCCCCGCGACCTCGATCACGGCCAGGCGACCTTTCGGCTTCAGTACGACAGCGGCAAGCTCGACGGCTTCGTCCACGCCCTGGACGTGCGGAACGAGGACGGACGGCTGGCCCTCGGCTACCGCGACGGGCGCGACGTCGGCTACTACTGGAACCTCGCCGACAAGTACGTTCTCTACGACCGCTTCTTCAGCTCGGCAAGCGCCGGCAGCTTCCTGAACCACATCTACTGGGTGACGGGCCAGGCGGCAGGAGGGTACGACCGGATGCCCCCCGGCGGCTACAAGAACCTGACCACGATCTTCGACCGGCTCGAAGCGGCCGGCGTGTCGTGGAAGTTCTACGTCCAGAACTACGAGCCGCGGCTGAACTTCCGGTCGCTGCGGAAGTTTCCCGGCAACCGCGCGTCGCAGGTGATCTGGGTGCCGCTGCTCAACATGCCGCGATACCTCGACGACCCGAAGCTGCGCAGCCACATCGTCGACCTCGACCAGTACTACACCGACCTGCACGACGGCACGCTGCCGGAGGTCGCCTACATCGCCCCCTCCGGCCCGAGCGAGCATCCCCCGTCGAACATCGCCTCGGGCCAGGCATTCGTCGGGACGATGATCAACGCGCTGATCGCCAGCCACGAGTGGAAGAGCTCGGCGTTCCTGCTCGCGTACGACGACTGGGGCGGCTGGTACGACCACGTCAAGCCGCCGCAGGTCGACCGCTACGGCTACGGCTTCCGTGTCCCGGCGCTTCTCGTCAGCCCGTACGCGAAGCGTGGCGCCATCGACCACACGACGCTCGATTTCACGTCGATCCTGCGTTTCATCGAGGAGAACTGGGACCTGAAGCCGCTCGCGAGCCGCGACTCCCGCGCGAACAGCATCGCCTCGGCCTTTGACTTCAGCAAACCGCCGCGCCCCGCCGAGTTCACTTCCAGGAGCCGCGGCACGCCCAAGGAGTTCAGCGTCAAACGAGATCGGATCTATGCGCTCTACTTCGGCGCGATCGCGCTTCCCATCGTGCTCGCCGGTTTGGCGCTCTGGCGAAGCCGCGGCCGGCCGCGCAAGCCGCTGGCGGTCGAGGAGGTGAAGAGGTGAGCGCGACGCGGATCGGGATCCTGCTTGCGACGGCGGGCGTCGCGCTCGCGTTGGCGCCGACCGCCCCGGCGGTAGACCCGAAGGCGGCGAGCGCGCTGGACAACCAGCTCACGATCGCGACCGTCCCGCCGCTCGCGGGCATCCGGTTCCAGTCGGCCGGCCAGACGTTCACGACCGACCGCAGCGGCGTCGCGCGCGTCAGTCTGCCCGCGGGCGAGCACCGACTCCGGCTGGTCGACGCGGCGGTGGAGAGGAACGGCGTGCGCTCGCGTTTCTCGCGTTGGGGCGATGACTCCTTCGTCCGCCTCCGCAACCTCGACCTCCGTCGTCCCATGAGGTTGGAGGTCGGCTTCGAGCAGTCTGTTCAGGTCGAATTCGGCTTCGTCGATCGCGCAAACCAGCCGGTCGACACGAACCGGGTCACCACGCTCACGCTGACGAGCACGATCGGCAGCCGCGAGTCGTTCCGGCCCGGCAAGCCGCGTTGGCTGATCGCCGGCCGAGTCGCGCGCCGCTTCCACGGGCTCGAGCAGACCCGGATCCAGTACGCGCTTCAGCGGGCGGTGTTCGACGGCTCGAACGTCGTCCACAAGGCGCAGCAGCGCTTCTATCCGATCGACAGCCGACGCGTCGTCCTGCATCTCCTGCTCTTCTCCGCTCGCCTGGGCGCGCATGACCTGCTGTTCGGATTCGGGGTCGGGAAGAGGCTCGACCTCGTCTACCCGGACGGGCGGAAGGTGTCGTTTCCCCTGCACGGCCGGCCGATCGTGCTGCGCTCGCTGCCCCGTGGCACGTACGGGATCAGGATCCATGCCGCGGGCTACACGCCGGCGGTCCCGCTCGCCCTCTCGAAGGACCAGGTGATCGACCTGCGGGTGATCTCGTACCTCGACATGTTCGTGATCGCGCTCGCCGCACTGGGGATGACCGCGTTCCTGGTCCTGGTCCGGCGGCCGCACCTTCGCCGGCGATTGCTCGTCCTGGTCCGGCGGCCGGATCTTCGTCGGCGACTGGCCGACGCCCGGCCGGGCGCGCGGCCGCGTCCGGTGCGCCGTGGCGCCGCGCACGCCGGCGGCTCGAACAGCGTGCAGTCCGCGCTGCTCGCATCCCGCGACCACGCGTCGGCACCGATCGAGGCTCCGGAGGCGATCCCGGGAGAGCCGTCCGGGCCAACGTCCGCAGTGGACCTGCGTGCCGGCGAAGACGAACAGGAGAGCGAAGGCCCGGAGCTGTGCGCGAACGGCCACGAGCTCACGATCGAGAACCTCCACATCAGGCCGCGGAGCGGACGGAGCGAGTGTCGCAAATGCCGGCGCGAGCGCCGCGCCAAGCAGAGGAGGTTCAGCAATGCCTGAGTCTGTCCACGGCCTGAGGCGGCGTGTGCTCGTTCTTGCCGCAACGGCCGCGGTCGCAGCGTCCGCCGCGTTCCTCTGCGCGCCGCGGGCGCAGGCGTCCAACCCGATTCCCGCGCTCGCCTACTACTACATCTGGTACGACGCCGCGTCCTGGGAGAGACCGAAGACGACCTACCCGTTGCTCGGCCACTACTCGAGCGACGACGTTCGCGTGCTGCGCCGCCACGTCGCTCTCGCGCAGGACGCGGGTCTGAGCGGGTTCATCGTCAGCTGGAAGTCGACGCCGAAGCTGAACCGGCGCCTGGCCGCCCTCGTCCGCATCGCTGCCGCCTCCGACTTCAAGCTCGCGATCATCTACCAGGGGCTGAACTTCTCCCGCAACCCGCTCCCGATCGAGCGCGTCGCCTCCGACATCAAGTTCTTCGCGCGCAGGTTCGGCTCGGCAGCCCCGTTCAACCTCGAGGAGAAGCCGATCGTGATCTGGTCGGGCACGTGGAAGTTCACGACGGAGCAGGTCAAGTGGGTCGCGAAACAGGTGCGCTCGCGGGTGCTTCTCCTCGCCTCCGAGAAGTCCGTCTCGGGCTATCGCCGGCTCGAGCGGTTCGTCGACGGAGACGCCTACTACTGGTCGTCGGTCGACCCGCAGCAGACGCCCGGGTACGCCGAGAAGCTGCAGGACATGTCGGCCGCGGTCCACGACCTGGCGGGGCTCTGGATCGCGCCGGCCGCGCCCGGCTTCGACGCCCGCATGATCGGCGGCACACGTGTCGTCGACCGCCGCGGAGGAAAGACGCTTCGGCAGGAGTGGAACACCGCGCTGGCCTCGTCGCCCGACGCGGTCGGCCTGATCAGCTGGAACGAGTTCAGCGAGAGCAGCGAGATCGAGCCGACGCTCGCCTTCGGGCCGAAGTACCTCCACCTCGTCAAAGAGATCGTCGGCGGCAGGTTCACGGTCAAGGGCGACTTCGACTCCAGCGACACGCCGCCCAAGCAGTTCGGTTACGGGGTGCCGCTGTTCATCGGGGTCGGAGCAGTCCTGTTCGCAGGTTTTGCGGCGCTCGTGTGGCGCCGCGAGCTCAAGAAGGCGCTTGGTCGCGTCGCGTAGGAAGGAGTTGGGATGACAGGTTGCGGGATGCGAAAGCGGACGGGCGCCGTCAGGCGCAACGCCCTCACGGCGATTGTCGTGCTGGCGCTCGTCGGGCCGCTGGCCGTCGGCATGCGCCTGATCGCCGGGCCGTCGAACGCGGCCGCAGCAGGCGACCCGGTCATCGCCGCCGCCGGGGACATCTCCTGCGACCCCGCGAACAAGAACTGGAACGGCGGCAACGGGACGTCGAATGCCTGCCGCCAGCTGGCGACGTCCAACCTGGTCGTCAACGGCAACTTCGCTGCCGTTCTGCCGCTCGGGGACAACCAGTACGAGTGCGGCAGCCTCTGGGCCTACCAGAACTCCTACGACCTGAGCTGGGGCCGCTTCAAGTCGATCACCCGACCTTCGCCGGGCAACCACGACTACCTCACGCACGGCGGTACCGACTGCTCGACCGCGAACCAGGGCGCGGCCGGCTACTACAACTACTTCGGCGCTCTTGCGGGCACCGTCGCCCCCGGCAAGGGCTACTACAGCTACGACATCGGGACGTGGCACCTGATCTCGCTGAACTCGAACTGCAGCGACGCCGGGGGTTGCGGCGCGACCACGCCGCAGGGGAAGTGGCTGGCGGCGGACCTGGCCGCGCACGCGAGCCAGTGCATCATCGCGTACTGGCACATCCCGCTGTTCAGCTCCGGAGGGCGGGCGTCTTCGAACTCGCAGTCGTTCTGGAACGCGCTCTACGCCGCGCACGCCGACGTCGTTCTCAACGGCCACGACCACATCTACGAGCGCTTCGCCCCGCAGTCCCCGACCGGACAACTCGACAACATCACCGGGATCCGCCAGTTCACCGTGGGAACCGGCGGCAACAACCACACCTCGATCGCAAACGTTGCCGCGAACAGCCTCGTCCGCGACACGACCGCGTTCGGCGTACTCGAGCTGTCGCTCCATCCCGGAGGCTACGACTGGCAGTTCGTCCCTGCGGCGGGGGGTGCATTCACGGACGCGGGCTCCGGTACCTGCCACAACGCGAGCACCGACCACATGCCTCCCACCGACCCGACGAACCTGAACGCGAGCACGTCGGGCACGAGCGAGATCGACCTCGCCTGGACGGCCTCCACGGACGACACGGCCGTCTCCGGCTACCGGATCTACCGCGACGGCAACGAGGTCGGGACGAGCGCGACCACCAGCTACGCAGACAAGGGCCTCGTTCCCGGGACCAGCCATAGCTACCAGGTGCGGGCCTATGACAGCTCGGGCAACCAGTCGGGGTTCTCGAACACGGCCGGTGCGTCGACCGACCCCGACTCGACGCCGCCGACTGCACCCGCGAGCCTGAGGGCGGTTCCGGGGGTGACGAGCGGAATCGACCTCTCGTGGGGCAAGTCGACCGACGACTCAGGTATCGGCCACTACGTCGTCTTCCGCGACGCCGCGGAGATCGACACGGTGCCGTCGGGGACGAGCGCGACCTACGCCTACTCCGACACGGGCGTCGACCCCGGGTCGACCCACACCTACGTGGTGCGGGCCGTCGACCTCGCCGGCAACCCGTCTCCTGATTCGAACTCGGCAGCGGCGACCGCCCCTAACACACTCACCTTCACGGCCGTCGCGGACACGTGGGTGCAGCAGACCGCCCCTACGACGAACTACGGTGCCCAGCCGGCGGTCGGCGTCGACGGCAGCCCGGTGAAGCACGTCCTGCTCGGGTTCGACGTCATGGGCCTCGGCGGACTGCGCGTGCTGAGCGCGAAGCTGCGCCTCTACTGCGTCGACCCCTCGTCGGTCGGCGGCGAGTTCCATCGTGTCTCGGACACGAGCTGGAACGAGTCGACGGTGACGTGGAACACCGCTCCGGTCGCCGACCCGAGCGTGCTCGGCACGATCGGCAGCGTCCAGGTCGGGAACTGGTACGAGCTCGACGTCACGCCGGCGATCACGGGCGAAGGGCTCGTCTCCCTCGAGGCGCAGTCGACGTCCACGAACGGTGCCGACTACTCGTCCAAGGAGGGACCGGCCGGGTTCGCGCCGGAGCTCGTGATCACGACGTCGTCCGGCGGCGGCGGGAGCTCGCCGCCGCCGCAACCCGCCCTTGGCCTGAGCGCGAACGACGGGAACGACTACGTCAACGGCTCGACCGTCTTCTACCGGGCTGCCGGCTCGAACAGCGGCAGCTTCACTGTCACGGCGGCGACCGACGCAAGCGCGACGCACGTTCAGTTCCCGGCGGTCTTCGGCGGCGACTCCGCCGACGACACGACGAGCCCGTACAGCCGAACCTACGGCTGGGGCGCCGGAGCAAACGTGAGCGGCTCGTTCCAGGTCACGGCGGCGAACGCGTTCGGCAACTCGCCGCCGGCCTTGTTCACGGTCGCGAGGGACGTGACCGCGCCGGCGACGACGATCGCCTGCAACGGGATCGCCAGCTGCACGGGCACCTACTCCGGGTCCGTCAACGTCACCCTGTCCTCGGACGACGGCGCAGGCTCCGGTCCGAAGACGATCTACTACACCACCGACGGCAGCACGCCGACGACGAGCAGCCCGGTCTACACGGCGCCGTTCGGCGTCCCCGCGGGCGCGACGGTCGCCTTCTTCGCCGTCGACAACGTCGGCAACGCCGAGACGCCGAAGTCCCAGCTCGTCACCGCCGGAGCGGGTGGCTCCGGGATCGCGCTCGTCCGCCAGACGACGGGAACCGCGACGGCGGCCACCCTGACGGTCACACCGTCGGCCGCCTCGACTGCCGGCGACACGCTCGTCGCGGGGGTCGCGATCAAAGCAGGCACCTCCGCCTCCGTCATCTCCGTGACAGACTCTGCCGGCGGCACCTGGACGAAGGGGCCGTCGTCGGCGACGAGCGGGGTCGAGGACCGTATCGAGATCTGGTACCGCCTCGGCGCGCCCTCGGTCTCGAGTGTGACGATCCACCTGTCGGCCTCGAAGTCGGTCGCCGCGAACGTCTCGGAGTGGTCGGGCATCGGCTCGGTGATCAGCCTGGCCGGCGCGACGAACATCTCGAGCACGACCGCCGCGACGCCGGTGCAGGCGAACGTCGGCGCCCCGTACGTCGTCATCGGTGCCGTCAATTACCCAGCCAACGTCACGTCGGCGCTCGCCTCGGGGCCGTTCACCGGCCTGTCCGACTTCTCCGTCTCGACGAAGGTGCACGGCCGCGCCGCCTACGTGATCACGCCGACGAACGGGAGCTTCCAGGCGGTCTGGAACCTCTCCGGCCTGAGCGGCGGCAGTGCCGGTGTGACGCTCGCGCTGGGGGCCGCATGAGCGGGTGGAGACAGGAGAACGGTGACGCGGTGTCGCCTCGGCGGAGGAACACGCCGCCGGTGCCGGCGGTGATCCTGGTGGGCGGCGAGGGCACGCGGCTGCGGCCGCTGACGAACGCCCTGCCGAAGCCGATGCTGCCTCTGCTCGACCGGCCTCTGCTCGCCTACACGTTCGACCACCTGCGGTCCGCCGACGTCGAGCGCGTCGTACTCGCCTGCGGTTACCTGCCGACCGCGATCGAGGAGCACTTCGGCGGTCGCTACGACGGCATCGACCTGGAGTATCGGGTCGAACCCGAGCCTCTCGGGACCGGCGGCGCACTGCGCTTCGCCGCTGCGGGGCTCGACCGCACCTTCATCGCGCTCAACGGCGACTCGCTGCGGGAGGCGGATCTACGGCAGCTGCTCGCATTCCACCGCGAACGGGGCGCGCGGGCGACGATCCTGCTCACGCGGGTCTCGGACCCGAGCCGCTACGGACTCGTGCGCACCGACGACCGCGGCCGCGTCCGCGGCTTCGTCGAGAAGCCCGCACCCGGCGAGATCGACACCGACCTGATCAACGCCGGCCTGTACGTTCTCGAGCCGGACGTGCTCCGGCTCGTCCCGCCCGGCCGGGCCGTCTCGGTCGAGCGGGAGGTCTTCCCGCAGCTGGCCGAGGAGGGATCGCTGTACGCGCTCGCTCTGCCGGGGTACTGGCTCGACGTCGGAACGACCGAGAGCTACCTGCAGGCGCACCTCGACCTGCTGGAGCGGGCAGGACGGATCGTCGTCGACGCCTCGGCCGATGTCAGCGCCGACGCGATCCTGCTCCCGCCGGTGATCGTCGGCCCTCACGTGCGGATCGAGGCGCAGTCGACCATCGGTCCGTTCGTTCACCTCGGGCGCGGAGCACGTGTCGGAAGGCACGTCTCCCTTCGCTGGGCGACGGTCTTGCCCGGGTCGGAGCTGCCGCCCCGCTCACTGATCGCACGCGCGATTGTCCACCCAGAGCTAGGAGCACTCACACCATGACCGAGACCGCAAACGAACCGACCGCCTCGGTGCTCGAGCAGTTCGCCGCATCGGTGCGCCGCGTCGAGAAACCCTGGGGCCACGAGCTCATCTGGGCGCTCACCGACCGCTATTGCGGGAAGCTGCTCGTCGTCGACGAGGGCCATGCGCTCAGTCTGCAGCTGCACGAGCGAAAGGACGAGACGCTCTACCTGCAGAGCGGCCTCGCAGAGCTGGAGGTCGGCGAGGGCGCAGATGCGCTCGAGACCGTCCTCCTGAAGCCCGGCGCCGCGTTCCACCTGCCGGCGAGGACGGTGCACCGGATGCGGGCGCTCGAGGACTCGGTGTTCCTCGAGGTCTCGACACCCGAGCTGGACGACGTCGTGCGACTCGAGGACGGATACGGCCGAGCTTGAAACACCAGTGAAGGAGGCACCGTGACCAGAAGCATTCCAAAGAAGTCGATCCCGGGACTCGTGGCGCTCGCGCTCGTGGCGCTCGCGTTCGCGCCGGGTCCGCAGGCAGCCCGGCTCATCGATGCGAACCTGAGCGTCTCGCTGACGAGCTCGTCCGCGACGCCCCTCGTCGGGGAGACGGTCTCCTACACGGCGACCGTCCTGAACAACGGGCCCGACCGGGCTACCTCCGCGAGCCTGACCGTCACCGTCTCCGGTCGGCAGGCGTCGATCACGGCGGCCTCGGGCTCGATACCGGAGAACTCCTGCACGGTTGCCCAGGGTGCGAAGAGCGCCCGCTGCCTCCTCGGCACGCTCGTCCCGGGCAGCTCGACCCAGATGACGTTCTCGGTCACGGCCCGTACGTCCGGGACGGTCACGGTGACGGCGAAGTCACGGTCGCACGAGTACGACCCGGTCGCGGCCGACAGCCTCGCGCAGGAGAGACCCCATTTCGCAGAGCGTGTGGCACCCATCACGGATCCGCTCTTCAGCGCAGCGTTCGTGGGGGACGGCTTCTCCCCCCACCACGTGTTCTCGCTCCGCTGGCGCGCGACCGACACGGGCAGCGGTGTCGCCACCTACGACGTCCGTTACCGCGCCGCGACCGTCGCCGGTGACTTGGGGCCGTACAAGACCTGGCTGGCCGGGACTAGCGAGCACAGCGCCAAGTTCAACGGCAGGGCAGGGAGCACGTACTGTTTCTCGTACCGCGCGACGGATGCCGACGGCAACGCGTCCGCGTGGACCACTGACCGCTGCGTCTCCGCCCAGCTCGCGCCGACCGCGCTCCGGCGGACGTCCGGCTGGATCAGGGCGAGTCTCGACGGCGCTCTCCGGACCCAGCGCACCGGTGCCGCCCTCACCCTGGCTCCGGTCGCGGCCCGCCGGATTGTCCTCTCGGCGCTCGTCGGGCCGAATTTCGGCCGGATCGAGGCACGCTGGAACGGTCAGCTGCTGAGGACGATCGACCTCAACGCGGTGAAGCGGCAGAAGGTCGACTTCACCCTCGGCGCCTTCCCCGCCCTGCGCCGCGGCAGCCTCGCGTTGAAGGTCGTCTCGCTGCGCGGCGCGGTCACGATCAGCGCACTGGGTATCGGCAAGCAGTGAGGCGCAGCGACATCCGCTTCGCCTGCTCGCCGATCCGGCTACGGTTCCGGGCGCGTGGCGCCGCCAAGGTATCTACCGATGCGGGTGCTCCGCGTGCCGGTCGTAGCCGCCAAGTGGTTGCTCGTCGGGCTCGGCGTGGCGCTCTGGCTGGCGGTCGTCCCGATCGTCGACGCCGTGTGGGACGCGGTCCGTCGCTTGGTGCGCTTGGTGTCTCCGCGGCGCTCGCCGCAGGGCTAGCGCTCTCGCTCGGAACGCTCATCGCCGGAGCGTGGCCGTTCGGCGCCTCCCCGTCGCGGAGTGTCCCGGTTCGGGCGTCGGCGGACGCGTACGTGTCGGCCGACCGACCGCGGGCGAACTTCGGCGCCGCGCACGAGCTCCGCGTCGCCGGCACGGGCTCGCGTGCCTACATCGCCTTCACGCTTCCGAGGCTCTCCCCTGGGCTCGCGGTCGCGCAGTTGCGCGTCTTCGTCCAGCAGCCGGCGGCGTCCGGGTTCACGGTGCAGGCCGCGGCTGGACGATGGGCCGAGCGTACGATTCGCTTCCGCGGGGCGCCTGCGCCGGGCGGCCTCTCGATCGGCTCCGGCCCGCTGACCACCCGCGGCTGGCGCGACGTGGACGTCACAGCGCTCATGCACGGGCGCTCAACGACGCTCGTGCTCTCCGCACCGGGCGGAACCCTCGCGATCGCGAGCCGGGAGAGTCGCCAGGCGCCGCAGCTCGTCCTGACCGGCGGCACTCCCCAGCCGACGTTGCCGATCCGGGCAGCGGTGTACTACGACTGGTACCCGGAGGCCTGGCAGCAGCGAGGAGTGGCCCGGTACAGTCACTACACGCCGTCGCTCGGCCTGTACGACTCGGGCGACCGGAGCGTCGTTGCCGAGCACGTCGCGGCGATGCGGTACGCGAACCTCGACGCCGCCATCGTCTCCTGGTGGGGCAGGGGGACGCCGTCCGACGTGCGCCTCCCGCAGCTGCTCGCCGCCGCTCCCAACGACTTCCGCTGGGCGGTCTACTACGAACCGGAGGGGACGGGCGACCCCTCGCCGGAGACGATCCGAAACGACCTGCTCTACATCCGCGACCACCTCGCGTCGAGCCCTGGCTACCTGCGTGTCGGAGGCCGGTTCGTCGTCTTCGCCTACGGCAGCGGCCCGGACGGCTGCGGGATGGTGAACCGGTGGAAGGAGGCGAACACGGTCGGCGCCTACGTCGTCCTCAAGGTCTTCCCCGGCTACCGCACCTGTCCGGCCCGGCCCGACGGCTGGCACCAGTACGGACCCGGGCAGCCGGAGGACGACCACTCTCCGTGGGCGTACACGATCAGCCCGGGCTTCTACCTCGCGAGCGAGTCCGCGGAGCGGCTGCCCCGCGACCTCTCCACCTGGCGGAAGGCGATTCGGGACATGGTCGGATCGGGGGCGAGCTTCCAGCTCATCACCACTTTCAACGAGTGGGGCGAGGGCACCGCCGTCGAGAGCGCCGACGAGTGGCAAACCTCGTCCGGTTACGGAACGTACCTCGACGCCCTGCACGAGCTGATGCCGGTCCGGCCACCCGTGCCACCCGCGCCATCCGCGCCAGCTGCGCCGTCGAGCTCGAACTCGAAGGACCCGGTGATCGCCGCCGCCGGCGACATCGCCTGCGACCCTGCTTCCGGGTTCTTCAACCGCGGGCGCGGCAACGGCTCGAACTGTGCCCAGGCGCAGACGGCGGCACTGCTGCGACCGAATCTCGCCGCCGTGCTGACGCTCGGGGACACGCAGTACGAGGACAACCAGTACGGGAAATTCATGGCGTCGTTCGGCCTGAGCTGGGGCAAGTTCAAGAACCTGATCCGGCCCGCGATCGGCAACCACGAGTACCTGACCCCACGTGCCGCGGGCTATTTCCAGTACTTCGGGAGTGCAGCGGGGAACCCCAACAACGGCTGGTACAGCTACGACCTCGGCAAGTGGCACCTGATCTCGCTCAACTCCCAGTGCGGCTTCATCGGCGGCTGCGGGTCGGGGTCGCCGGAGGAGCGGTGGCTCAGCGCGGATCTCGCAGCGCACCCCGCCCGGTGCACGCTCGCCTACTGGCACGAGCCGCGCTTCTCCTCCGGCGAGCACGGCGACGCCCTGCAGATGGGCACGATCTGGAACGTCCTCGCCGCGGCGCACGCCGACATCGTCCTGTCCGGGCACAACCACGACTACGAGCGCTTCGACCCACTGGGCGCCTCTCCGCCGGTTCCGCACAGGTTCCAGGACCCGACGCCCGCTCCCGACGGGATCCGCGAGTTCGTCGTCGGTACCGGGGGACGCAACCACTACGGGTTCGACCACCCGCCCCTGGCCGGCGAGGTCGTCCGAAACTCGACCACCTACGGCGTCCTCGAGCTGACGCTGCACTCGACGAGCTACGACTGGCGCTTCGTTCCGGTCGCGGGCGCCGGGTTCACCGACGCCGGCTCGGCGTCCTGCAATTGAGCGACAGATGCGCGCGCTGGTCGCAACCATCTTCACGGGGCTCGTAGCGGCGACCGCCGTCCAGGCGGCGCGGACGGACGTAGAGACGTCCGGGATCTACGCCGTCGGCGTCGCCGACCGGAAGCTGGTCAAGCTCGTCGAGGACCCGATCGGCGAAGGCGCGCCGATCGCGCCGTCGTGGGCGGGCGACGCGGGCTCGATCGTCTTCGCGCGGCTCCCCTGCGACGGGTGCGCGTCCGAGATCCGGCGGGTGCCGGCGCGCGGCCAAAGCGACGGCCTCGGCGTCGTGATCGCGAACGGCCTCTCGCCCAGCGTCTCCGCCACGGGAAGGGTCGTCTTCGTCGGGTTCGACCGCGGGCTCTACGTCGTCCCGCTGCGCGGCGGGCAGGTCCGCCGGGTGCTCGCGCCCCGGCCCGGCGCGCCTGCAGTCGACCAGCCGAACGTGTCGCGGGACGGGCGCCGCGTGGTATTCGTGCGCCACGACCTCCGTGGTCGCGGCTGGATCGAGACCATGAGGATGGACGGAAGCGGGCGGCGACGGGTGACCCGGGCGGGCGGATACGCCAACCCAGCCTGGTCGCCGGACGGCCGCCGGCTCGCGTTCGCCCGGCAGGATGCAACCGGAAGGTGGGGGATCTGCGTGACGGAGGCGGACGGCAGCGGCTTCCGAATGATCCGCCACGTCGCGGCCAGCGACAGCTATCCGGCCTGGTCACCGGACGGACGCCGGCTTGCATTCGTGCGCGAGCTCCGTTTCGGCCACGCGCTCTACGTCGTCAACGTCGACGGCTCCGGACTTCGCAGATTGACTCCTCCGTCGGTCGACGCGATCGAGCCGGCGTGGTCACCGCACGGCGACCGGATCGCCTTCGTCGTGAACGGCGGCGACTGAGGTGCGCGCCCGCCCGGCCCTCCGTTCCGCTCAGCCGATCCGGCCGACGAACAGGAGCTCGTTCCGCGGCGACCAGCTCGGCTGCAGCGTCGCGACGACCCCGGGCGGCAAGGCCACCTGCCGCGCGCCGCGTCCATCGGGGCGCACGATCCAGATCCACGACGAGAGGCCGGTCTGGCGGACGAAGGCGAGCCGGCGTCCG
The DNA here is from genome assembly GCA_963841405.1 of uncultured Actinomycetes bacterium. Taxonomy (GTDB): domain Bacteria; phylum Actinomycetota; class Thermoleophilia; order Gaiellales; family Gaiellaceae; genus DATBLE01. The sequence continues at coordinate 806,067 of CAWJCM010000007.1, forward strand.
TCCGGCGACCACGTGGGCTGTGTGTCGCTCGAGCCGGAGCGGAGGCAGCGGACGGCGCTTCCAGCGAGCGAGCCGATGCAGAGCTGCCAGCGTCCGTTCGGCTGTTGCCGCGCGAATGCCAGCCGGCGTCCGTCCGGCGACCAGGCGGGGTCGACCGCGGAGCGCGGACCGCTCGTCACCTGCTGAAGACCCGCGCCGTCGCCACGAGCGGTGAACACCTGCCAGCTCGTCGCCGTCAGCTGACGAGCGAACGCAAGCCGGCCGCCGCCCGGCTGCCACCTCGGCGTGGCGTTCGCGAGCCCCCCGCGGACGATCACTTTCGGACGCGACAGAGCCTTGCTCGTGATCGCGATCGCGCCATCCGGCCTGACGAACACGACGCGGCCGTCCGGCGCCCAGGTCGGCTGGAAGCCCGGGGCGACCCCACGTCCCTGCCAGTTGCCGGCGCCGACAGTGGCCACGCGGATCGTCGTCGAGCAGTAGTGGCAGGACGTCTGTGCGAACGCGAGGCGCATGCCGCTGCGCGAGAGCGCCGGCGAGTACGCGAGCGCGTCCTCCTGCGTCGGCTGGTTGTGCGTGAGCTGGCGAAGCTTTCCGGTCGCGACGTTCAGGAGGTAGACGTTCGTCGTCGCCGCCCCGTGCGTCGTCCGGAGCGGGGTCGCGTCGGCCCCGGCGGGGATTGCCCAGGCGATCACCGCCGCAACCGCCGCGGCATGCCGCATCACTGGCGGCGCCCGATTGCCGTTCGCCCCGTCCACGATGCGAGTCCGTGCTCGTAGGCCCAGCGTGCGGCCTCGGTCCTGTTGGACACGCCTAGCTTGCGGTAGACGTGCGTCAGGTGGAACTTGACCGTCTTCTCGCTCACCCAGAGCTCCTTCGCGATCGCCCTGTTCGGCAGTCCGCGGGCGGCAGCGCTAAGGGTTGTCAGCTCCCGCTCGGTGAGGCCGAAGCTCGCGAGGCCGTCCGCGTCGTCACCGATCGCAAACGGGACGGCGTGCGGGGCTTCCGCCTCTGCCAGGACACGCAGCGCGTGCGGCAGGTCCGCCGGGTCGATGCTCTTCGCGATATAGCCGCTCGCACCGCGCACGAGCGCCTCTTCGATCACGTCTTGCGCGGTCGAGACCGAGAGCATCACGACCCTCACCCTGGGATGGTGTGCGCGGATCCAGTCGAGGCAGTCGAGCCCGCCCGCAGCCGGGATTCTCAGGTCGAGCAGGACGAGGTCGGGGTCCGTCCGGCGGACGAGCTGGAGCGCCTCGCTCGACGACTGCGCCTCCCCGACCACCTCGAAGCCTTCCGACTCTTCGAGCACGCGCCGGATACCGACCAGAACCAGCGGATGGTCGTCCGCCAGCAGAACTCTCATTTTTGCCTCTCCCTTTGACTCTAGGCCGCGTCGTCCGTGCGCCCCTTCACTCATTTTACCCAGGTCGCGGCGTTTTTCGAGCCACGCGTTCGATCGTCAGCCGTGAGATCGCGACGGCGCCTTCCGCGATCGCGGCGACTCCTCGACCCGTCCTGCCGGGACGACCGCCGTGATCGTCGTCGGCCCGCCGCGCTGGCTCGCGATGTCGATCGTGCCGCCCAGGAGGCTCACGCGCTCGGCCATCCCTGGCAGGCCCATCCTCCCCTGTCTCACGGCGCGCCCGGGCGTCCGTTTCGGCGCGAAGCCCTTGCCGTTGTCGCGGATGCGCAGACGCGCATGCCTCTTCTGGACGCGTACGGAGACCGAGACCCGGCTGGCGCACGCGTGCCGGTGGGTGTTCGTCAACGCCTCGGTGAGCACACGGAAGAGGGCGATGCGCTGGGACCGGGTCAAAAGCGACGGGTCGCCGGTCATGCTGACGGTGGCCGTGATCCCCGTGTCGCGGGAGTACTCGCGAACGTATTCGCGGACGACCTGCTCGAACTTCGCCTCCACCAGGGAAGGCACTTCGAAGGAGTCGACGAGCTCGCGCAGCTCGTGGTACAGCTTCTCGAGCCGGGTGTCGAGGTTCTGAGCGACCGCAGCGACGTCGGCCGTCGTCGGTTCGGTGGCGGCCTTTCCCGGACCGCCGCGCAGCGGGTGCAGCTGCAGCCGCAGGGCGGCGACCTCCTGCAGCGCGCCGTCGTGGAGGTCGAGCTCGAACCGCGCCAGCCGCCGCCTCGTCCGCTCCGCGGTTACCGCGACCTCGGAGAGGAGCTGCGAGACGAGGTCGAGCATCGAGTGATCCTCACCCTCGTCCATGTGCCCGGCGATCCGCCTGATCTCGCCCGCACACCGCTCGAGCGCCCCGATCGCCTCCGGGTCGTCCTCGACGGCGTGGATCGAGAGCCGCTCGAGCAGCTGCGTCAGACCCTCACGGGACGATTTGAGGTCCTGTTGAGCAGTCGCCACGTGTACGTGACCTATCGGTCGGCGGCCTCTCTCGCTTGAGAAAGCTCGATTCTAGTCGGCGGCAGAGCCGAGAGACCAGTTGTCGAGGAGCGATTTCGAGCCGTCGATGTCCCAGCCTGTCAGCGGTGATGCGGGTCGAGCCTCGCGCGCGGGGATCTGGGCGCGAGCCGACTGCCTCCCCTGAGCCGCCGAGCCGCCGACCGCCGGGAAGCGGTCGGCGGCCCGACTCGCTTCCTACATATGCATCATGTCCGCGACGAGCTGGCCGCGGATCGCGCCGGCACGGTACTTCGCCGTGTGCACGTTGACGTAGTAGTTGTTCGGGTGCGACTCGATCGCCCCGATCAGGCTCTTGGCGGCCTTGGTGCAGCCCTTGGCCCAGCAGACGGTGCCCTCGGCCCCGCCGGTCGGCGGGTTCGTGCTCGGAGTCAGCCTCGGGCTCGTGGTCGTCCCGTGCGCCGGGCCGGTGCTGGCGACAATCACGGTGCTCTCCGCGCAGCATCGCTTCAGCCTCGACAGCGTCCTCCTCACGCTTGCGTACGCGCCTGGCGCCGCCGTGCCGATGCTGCTCATCGCGCTCGGAGGCCAGCGTGCAGCGCAGCGGCTGCGCGCCGGGGGCGAGAACCTGCGCCGCGCGATGGGCGGTTCTCGTCGCCCTGGCGGCGGTCGCGATCGTCTTCAACCTCGACCAGAACATCCAGACCCGGCTCGGGGGTTACTCGTCGGCGCTCCAGAAGCACATCGAGGACACGTCGGTTGCGAAGAAGCGACTGCACGCGCTCGGTCTCCCGCCCACCTCGATCCCGGCCACTGGGCTGGGGCCGCGAATGACATCCGGTAACGAATCAAGCTGCTTTCCCGCTGGGCGTTTCTGACCCTGATCGCAATCCTCCTCTACACGATTGCCGAGGTGACGACGAGGACACGGCTCGCGTACATGCTCGTCGGCTGCGGCCTCGTGGTTCCGAAACCCCAACGATGCCCTCTTTGCAGGTATTTATTCATCAGGGTGCCATCAAGGGGCAACGCTGAGGTCCAGAATGCACGGTGACGGTGTCGTCGGCGCCGATCCTCCGCGCTGCCGTGGTCGCCAGCGCTTCCCGCCTGTGCTCGTCGGTGACGGTCAGATCACAACGGGTGGACCAGTTTCAGGGGGTCACGTCACTGATCGTTTCCCAGACTCCCCCGATCGACTGTGTTCTTCCCGTCGTGCTCGACCGGGCTGGAGATCTCGCCCTCGTAGTGCGAGCGGATATTCGTCTCGTCCTTGATCCCTGGTCACTCCGCGCGTGGACGGATTGTGCGCTTTAGCCGATCGCCCAGGCACCACGAGTAAGATCTCCGTCTCCCTCTGCAGGGAGATCGAGGAAGGTGCCTTCACTTCTCATCAGGAGCGGCCCGCTCGTCGGGCACCGAATCGAACTGGACGAGCCACTCGTCGTCGGTCGCCTCGATGGCGACCTTGTGATCGAGGATCCGAGGATGTCGCGCCGTCACGCGCGCTTCCGGCTCGACGGGAGCGGCAGCGCCGAGATCGAGGATCTCGGCTCGAGCAACGGGAGCTGGGTGAATGGGATGCGCGTCATGGCAATAACGCGGCTGCACCCGGGTGACATGGTTCAGCTCGGTGCGACCGCGATCGAGGTTCAGGCGGGTCCCTACTCTTCCGACCCGGGCGCAGCGGAGCACGTGCGACCGCAACCACCCCCGTCCATGTCGGAAACGTCTGCGAGTGCGCCTCGGGATGGATCCCTCCAGGAAGCTCGAGCCGGTATCGAAGAACTCCGCCCAGCCACAGCCCTCTTCGCGGACGTCGTCGGCTCGACCGCCATCGGCGAACGTCTGGCGCCGGAGGAGGTCAGAGCGCTGATCGGCGAATGCGTGACCCGCATGGCTGCCGCGGTCGAACAGTTCGGAGGTGTCGTCGATGCGTTCATGGGCGACGGGATCGCGGCGTTCTTCGGCGTCCCGCTGGCGCACGAGGACGACGCCGAGCGCGCAGCGCGGGCAGCCCTACAGATTCTCCACGTCGTGGGGCAGTACGCGCGAGACATCGAGGCGGCATGGGACATCGCCGGCTTCAACGTCCGCGTCGGCATCAACAGCGGAGAGGTCGCGACCGGCCTGGTCGGAGCCGCCAAACCTCACCCCGTGGCACTCGGTGACACAACGAACGTGGCGGCACGGATCCAGAGCGTCGCCGAGCCGGGTTCGATCGTCGTCGGACAGTCGACAGCCGAGCGGCTCTCGAGTCAGTTCGCCCTGCAGCCGCTCGGCGAGGTCAGGGTCAAGGGGCGCTCTGAGCCCGTGGCGCTCTGGCGTCTCGACCGACCCCGCAGAGGAGCAGAGACGCATTCGCCGATCCCGCTCGTGAACCGCGAGGCGGAACTCGAGCGGCTCACGCTCGCGCGGGACGATCTCCTATCCGGTCGTGGGCGTGTACTCCTGCTGCTCGGCGACGCGGGTATTGGCAAGACGCGACTTCTCGACGAGCTTCGGAGGCTGGTCGGGAACACCGTGACGTGGCTCGAGGGGAGCTGCACTTCATACGGGAAGGAGTTCCCCCTGTTGCCGGTGGTCGAGGCTCTCAGAACCTGGCTCGGGCTCGAGGAAGGTGACGCACCGCTCGCGGCGCGGACGCGACTGCGGATCAAGCTCGAGCCGCTTCTCGGCTCCGCCCTCCCGGAGATGCTCCCCCGCCTTGAAGCGCTCCTCTCGGGAAGCGTGGGCGGGACGCGAGAGACGGGTGAAGACTTCGCTCAGAGCATCGTGCGGACATGTGCCATGTGGGTCGAGTCGCTCACGCGCTCCGGGCCGGTAGCGCTCGTACTCGAGGACTTCCAGTGGGCCGACCCATGGACCTGTGCGCTGGCCGAGAACCTGCTCGAAACCGTCGAGCGAACCTCGCTCCTGCTGGCCACGAGCCTGCGGTTCGTGCCCGACTCCGACGGCTGGCGTCTCCGCGTCAAGGTTCTCGCCGACCATTCGCATCGCGCGCTCGACCTGCCGCTCGAGCCGCTCTCGCGAGCCGATGCGGGGCATCTTCTCGACGTGCTCCGGCCAGGCGGACTCTCCGAGGAGGCGCGGGAAGAGATCATCGCCCGAGGGGAAGGCAATCCCCTCTATATCGAGCAGCTCCTTCGAACCGTGGTCGAGGTAGGGGAGCTGGCACCGCGGGGCGCGTCGGCGCCGAGTTCGAGCGAAACGAAGCCCGTGCCGGCGCCTCTCGTCAATCTCCTTCTCTCGAGGCTCGACAATCTGCCGCCAGAGGCGCGACAGCTCGCTCAGGAGGCAGCCGCCATCGGGCGAAGCTTCTCCTTCCGTCTGCTTGTGCGCGTCCACCAGAGATCCGCACTGGGAGAGGATCTGGCGACCCTGGTCCGGGCAGGCGTCATCCGCGAGCTTCGCCGCTATCCGGAGCTCGAGTACAGTTTCTCGCACGGTCTTCTCCGCGACGCCGCTCTTCTCACGTTGACGGGACCAAAGCGGCGGGAGCTGTACGGACGCGTTGCTTCCGCATACGAGGAGCTCGTCGCCGGCTCGCCCGAGGAGCACCTGAACCGCCTTGCTCACTACTACGGGCGCAGCGACGACCTACGCAAGGCGCTCGATCACCTCGAGCGAGCAGCCGTCAGGGCTCTCGAGCTGGACGCCGGCTTTCAGGCGGCGGAGCTGCTGCACCGGGCACGCGCCGTTGCCGCCGAGCTCGGCGACGCCGATGCGCAGAGGCGGATCGACGCGCAGCTCGAGCGCCTTCCTCGCTAGAGCTTCGCCACGCAGCCCACCTGCAGGCACTTGCCGATGCGGTGGTGCCAGAACCTCCACCAGCCGAAGAGAGCGGGGTGGTCGGTGCCTGCCTGCCGCGCGATCCCGAGAAAGTCGGCATGCGTGGGCTGGCCGAACTTCTCGTGCGTCCAGACGATCACCGCGACGTTCCCGTCGAAGTAGCAGAAGCGGCGACCTCCAGGCTTACCCGGCTGGCCGGTCGCTTCCGGAGCATGGAACCACTTCCCTTCGCCCGCCCATGACCCGCCGTCACAACGCCCGAAATCGGTTCCCACATCCGCGCTCTTCCTCAAGGCCGCGTAGGCAGCCAGCGCGCTCTTCGTATTGCGGAAGATCGAGAACTCGAGCTGACTGGGATAGAAGGTTGCTTCTCCGGCCCGCGGAACGCATACGGCAGTCTGGGCTGCACCGGCCCGAGGCCTGGATTGCACCGTGCAATCCCTGAAGATGGGCTTCGGGACCACCCCTGCGAGTCCCGCAACCTCGGTCGCTCCGGTCGCTCCGCCTGTTCCCGATTTCGCGAGCTGGCCGCGAACGGCACCGTCCGGATAGGTCACCGAGTGCACGTTGACGTAGTGGCCTGCCGGATCTGAGAGGATCTGCCTGACGGCGGCGGGGGTTGCAGTCGTGCATCCTGTCCGTGCGAATCCAGTGCCGAGCGGGACGATGACCGGGCCGGACTCGCTCGGTCCGCCCTGGTGGATGTGCGCGGCATCCGGGTTCTTGACGCCGTTCAGGGTGAAGTCCCAGCAGACGCGAGTCCCGTCGATTGTGACTTTGGCGGTTCCCGAGCCGGTGCTGGATACCGATTTCGGCACCTCGGCCGAGCTCGACATCGCCACGGAGAAGCTCGTGCCCCGGACGGCGCCTCCGGCGGCGGTTGCCTCCTGCCCGGAGGACCCGCTGTCCCTCGTGGCAATCACGGCCGCGAGCGCGACGGTGAGCCCCGCGACCGCAACGAGGAGGACCCCGATCAGAAGCCTCGCGCGGCGCCACGGCGGCGGCCGGGATAAGGGTTCCTGGGCGGGGGCGGTCTCGGGAGGCGGTTCATCTGTGAGCGCCGCCGTGTCGGCCGGCCCCGTTGCAGACGCCTGCGCCGCCACGTTCGGGTCCGCCTGCTCGGGATCGGGCGTTCTCGGAAATGCTCCGCCGCTCTCCGTCGCGCTCGCGTCTGGCGGGACGATGACGGGCATGTCGCCGGGGGGGAGTGAGACAGGGCGAGCAAGCGACGCCGCCCGAGCGGCCGCGATCATGGCTCCGCACGTCCCATAACGGTCGCCCATCTCCTTCGCCATTGCGGTCTCGATCACGGCGTCGAGCGCTCTGGGAAGGTCTCTTCTCGCGTCCGAAAGCCTGGGTGGTGGCTCGAGCAGGTGCGCCTGCAGCACGGCGACTTCGGTATTCCTGGCGTACGGAGGGGTACCCGTGAGACACGCGTAGAGAACGGCTCCCAGTGCGTAGACATCGGTGCCGGGGCCGACCGGCCGGCCCTCGATCTGCTCGGGCGCGGAGTAATCCGGCGTGCCGATGAAGAAACCGGTCCTCGTGAGGCCGGCCGAGGTGGTCGGCTTGGCGACCCCGAAGTCGGTCAGGTAGATCCGATCCGACTGCTCGACCAGGAGGATGTTGGCCGGCTTGATGTCACGGTGCACGAGCCCCTGCTCGTGTGCGGCGTCGAGTGCACCCGCCACCTGCTCGAGGATGAAGAGCGTGCGCCCGAGGCCGAGCGGCCCGTCCTGTTCGAGCATCCGCTCGAGGTCCGGGCCCTCGACGTAGCGCATGGCGATATACAGGCAGTCCTCTTCCTCGCCCGCGTCGTAGATCGGAATGATGTTCGGATGGTCGAGATGCGCAGCCAGATGGGACTCCTGGAGGAATCGTTCTCTGAACGTCTCGTCTATCTCGACGATCTGATGAACGAGCAGCTTGAGCGCAACCTTCCGCGACAAGCTCACCTGCTCGGCGAGATAGACGACGCTCATCCCGCCACGTCCGAGCACGGACTCGATCCGGAAACCCGCGACCTCCGTACCGATCCGGGTGTGTGCTGCGCGAGGTGCCATACCGGGCCTCTAGCGTTGCAGCCTCCGGCCGGAAACGCAACGCGCAGTACCGCCCGCCGCGACTGCAATCACGGACACAGGACAACCCGGGAGGACGGCCGAAGGGATTGGCGCGAGCAACCCGGGAACTGGTCGGAGAGAGGATGGTGAAGCGCTGTGGGTTTCCTAGAGGCTCCGGGCGCGTTGAGTTCGAGCTCGGTTGGCTGCTTGGAGCGCGGCTGGCCGTTCCGCACCCTCCCCGGCAAGATGCCTTCCGTCGATTGCCTGGCCGGAGTCGGGTCAAGGCGGGGCTTGCGAGCCCGGGCCAGATCAGTTCAAGGGCGCGAAGGCGCGGGCGACCGCAGCGGTCCGAGTGTGGACACGCAGCTTCTTGAACGCATGTTCGAGGTGCTTGCGAACGGTGTGCGGTGACACGACGAGAAGAGCGGCGATCTCCTGGTTCGTCTTGCCGCGTGCGACCCAGGCGAGGATCTCCGCCTCGCGCGCTGTCAGCCCGTTCCCGTTCGTCTCGGGCGTAACCTGCGCGTCGTAGCGCTCGCGAAGCGTCTCCAGGAGCGGCCTAGGAGCTCGAGCAGATCCCGATCGCGCTCGGTGAAGTCGCCGTCTGCTCGCCGGCGGCTGATGTAGAACCAACGCCCGATGCCGGGCGGTGCCGAGAGCCAGAAGCGCATCTGGTGCTCGATCCCCAACGGCCGCAAGACGTGGTTGTAGTAGTGGAGGCGGTGAAGCTCTCGAGACGAGAGGAAGTCGGAAATCTTGAGCGCGCGTGTCTCGGAGCGCCGCTTCATGCCGCTGCGCGGGGGGCCTGGTCGCAGCCGGCGGCGCTCGCGCTCTTCGCGAAGGTCGATGGGAGCGGCGCCAGGAACATCTCGATCCCGCTCCGGCGAGCCTGCAAGCCGACGCGCGTCCGGGTCGATCTCTGCCTGAACGGCATTCCGGCGGGAATCTGGACGGGGCCCGGTGTCTCGCCCACCTGCTGAGGTCTCCGCGGAAGGCGGCTACAGGTGGTCGAGGTCGTGCTTGTGCTCCTCACGCCACTGCTCCTGGTAGCGCTCGGCCGCCTCGAACTCGTCCTCAGTGCGGCGCCGTTCGGCGTCCGTCTCCGTGGCGACTCCATCGTCCGCAGCCGAGCGTCGGCGCGCGACTACGAATCCGGCGACGAGCAGCGGAACGGCGACGGCGACGAAGACGATGACCGGCAGCACGTCCCCACCCTAACCTGGACGACGCCTGGCGGTTGACTCCGCCGTGAAAGCACGGGAGACTGCAAACTGCGCGGACGGGCGGAAAGGCGTGCGGGAAATCGACGGGTGGGAGGGGGAGAGGGATGAGACGGATGCGGAGGCTCTTCGCGGCAGGTATTGCCGCTGTCGGATGCCTTGTGGCGGTCGGTTCGGCTGGAGGACACAACAACCAGCCGCCGGTGAGCGCCGTTCTCAGCCCGTTGATCGGGACGACCACGAACGGGGTCCAGCAGGTGACCAACGGCGGCAAGATCGGGCTTCACCTCGACGTGACCGCCACGGGCAGCTCGACCGTCAAGAACCTCCTCATCACGGTTGCGAGCGACAGGGCGACGTTCTCCGATGCGAGCCAGCCCGAGTGCAGGAAGGCCCTGGACGCGCGGCTCATGGCCTGCTTCGTCAAACAGCTGGCGGGCAGCGCGACGTTCTCCGTCGATCTGCGCTTCGACGCTCCGGCGAGCGGCGACAAGGTCTTTTCTCTGCCGACGGAGTGGTCTTCGTCGGGGATCACGGGCCCGGGATCGTTTTCGGCAAGCCGGTGAAGACGATGCTGGTCTCGTCGGCAGGCGGTTCGCTGCTCAACAGCTACCTGAGGGCCGCCGAGAACGTGGCGACGGCTGCGACGCTGCCCCAGCACAGCCAGTTCGTGATGCCCAACTCGCTGCTCGGCGGCGCACTACGGCGTAGCGACGTCGGTTCAGGAGCAGACCGCCACGCCGCTCTGCGACGAATTGCCCGGCGTTCGAGACGGTGCTGGGGATTCCGGCGTCGCTGCTGGGGAGGCCCGCCGTTCTCGGCGACGAATCCGTTCACGTTCACGGTCACGTTGCTCCCGGCCGGCGTGCCGGCCCACTACTACCCGACGGGCCTGTACCACGACGGCGTTCTGATCCCGATGTGCAGCACCTCGCCGCTCAGCGCGACGACGCACATCTGCCTGACCGCGTTCACCGGCAACAAGTGGTCCGGCTTCGTCGCCACCGGCGAAGCCGACCAGAACGGCCGCATCGGCTTCGGCTAGGAGCTCTTCGATCCCGGTTGACGCCGGGCCGAAAGACGACGAGACTCGTACGACGCCGTCCGGCGGTCGGACAGCGGTGAACCGAACAGAGGTGGGAGAGGGATGATGAAGAAGCAGACGCTTATCGCGGCAGCCATCGCGGTTGTCGCGTTTACCGTGGCGGTCGGGTCAGCCGGCGGGAGGACTTCCAGCACCGGCGCGAGCGTCGTGCTCCAGCCACTGATCGGGACGACCGCGAACGAGGTCCAGCAGGTGACCTTCGGCGGGAAGATCGGGCTTCACCTCGACGTGACGAACACGGGCAGCGTCGACCGTCAAGAATCTCGTCATCGTGGTTGCGAGCGATGCGGGCGAGCGTTCTCGGACGCGAGCCAGCCCGACGTGCTGTGGATGCCCGTGGACGCGAGGCGCATGGTGTGCTCGCTCACGCAGCTGAGGGAGGCGGCGCCGACGTTCTCGGTCGACCTGCGCTTCGACGCGCCGGCGAGCGGCGTCGAGCGTCGTCCCACGCCGACGGTGGTCGTCGACGCGCAGACGCAGGGGGGATCGGGGATCAACGGGACTCAGCGAGCACGGTGACCCCTGAGACGACTGCGCTGGTCTCGTCGGCAGGCGAACACGCTGGTCAAGACGCTAGCTGAGGGACAAGGAGAGCGCTGGCGACGGCGGCCGACGCTGCCCAGCACAGCCAGTTCGTGATGCCCGACACGCTGCTCGGCGGAGCATTCGGCGTCGCGACGTCGGTTCAGGAGCAGACCGCAACTCCGCTGTGCGAGAACTGCCCGGCCCTCGAGACGGTGCTGAACATCCCGTCATCGCTGGGGGAGGACTCGCCGTTCTCGCCCACGAACCCGTTCACCTTCACTGTCACGCTCCTGCCGGCCGGCGTGCCGGCCCACTACTGGCCGAAGGGGCTGTACCACGACGGCGTGAAGATTCCGAAGTGCAGCTGGTCGCCGCTCGGGGAAAGCACGCACATCTGCCTGACCTCGTTCTGGGGGGACAAGGACCACGGCTTCGTCGCCACCGGCCAGGCCGACCAGAACGGGCGGCTCGGCTTCGGTTAGCAGCTAACCGACAGGACGCGGGCGCGCCGCGGCGACCTCGGCCGCGAGCTCGTCCAGACGGTCGACCATCACGCGGCTGGCCTTGCGCTCCGCCATGGTCCGCGCCTCGGCGATCAGCACCCGCGCCTCTTCGTGGCGTCCGGCGGAGAGAAGGACCCGGGCGAGATCCGAGCTCGCGGCCACCTTGGCGACCACGCCGTCGGTCGGAGCGAGCAGCCCGACGGCCTCCCGGGCCAGCATCTCCGCCTCGGCCAGCGAGCCGCGGTGGGACAGCACCATCGCCCGGGTCGACCGCCAGAGCGACTGCGCGTCGACGTCCGACTCGTCGGCGAGCTCCTCGGTCGCCAGCGCGGCGTCCTCGGCCTCCTCGAACCGACCGGCGGCGGCCAGTGCCTCGGCCAGGAGCCCGGCGACCGACGAGAGCAGGTAACGCTCGCCGAGCGCAGCGAGGTGGTCGTACCCGCGCCGGAGCTCGCGTTCGGCCGCCTCCGGATCTCCGGCCAGCAGCTCGACGTGAGCCGAGCTCAGGCTGAGCGTTGCGGCATCCACGTGGAGACCGAGTTCCTCGAACATCGCCCGCGCGCGCGTGTAGAGGTCGCGGGCACGATCGAACTCGGACTGCATCGCCACGAGCTGCGCCAGTACGCAGAGCATCGCCGCCTCGGCCTGGCGGTCGCCGCGGACGCGTTCGGCGATCTCTTCGCAGCGCCGCGTGCCGACGTCGACCGGCGTCGGCCCGTAGACGACGGTGAGCGCGTACTGCGTCGACGCGCGCCGCTCCTGCCTGACGTCGCCCGCGTTCCGCGCGCACCCGATTGCCTGCTCGAGCGCGCGCGCGGCCTTCTCGTAGCGCCCCGCCTGTCCGTGCATCCAGGCGAGGAGCCGCCAGGCCCGTGCGAGGCCGACGTCGTCGCCTGCGCGCCTGCAGAGCTCGATCGCGTCCTCGGCCGCCCTCGCCGCAGCGGCTTCCCAGCCCGCCGAGTCGCCCGACAGCAACACGACGAGCATGCGTACGAGCTCGGCGTTCGCGGCGAGCGTCGGCTCGTTCGCCACCTCCGCGGTCGCGACCGCGTCCTGGAGCAGGCTCTCGGCGTGCGCGAACTCGCCGACCTGGAGCAGCGCCTCGCCCAGCTCGGGGAAGAGCGCGAGCCGCCGCGGATCGAGCGGCTCCAGCAGCGCCGTTGCCCGCTCGAGCAGGTTCGCGGCGGCGGCCATGTCGCCACGCTCGAACGCGCGCCGTCCGGTGGCGGCGAGCTTGGTCGCGGCCCGCTCGCCGATCGTGCGCGCGTGGTCGTCGATCGGGCCGAGTTGGAAGAGGTAGCGGTACGCCTGCTCCAGGTGGTAGCCGAGGATCTCCTCGTACTCGGTCTCCCGCTGCCGGTCGCGGTTGACCTGCTCGGCCCAGTTCGCGAACCGCTCGTGCAGGCTTGCGCGCGTGCGCTTGAGCACACGGTTGTAGGCGGCGTCCCGGATCAGGATGTGCTCGAAGCGGAAGTCGTCCGCCGACGTTGGCCGGTCGGGCCGGACGAGCTGCTTCCGGGTGAGCGTCGTCAGGTGCGAGTCGACGTCCGGACGAACGGCGTCGACGACGAGCTCGTTCAGGGCCGGACGCATGAAGTTCACGCCGATCACCGCTGCGGGCTCGATCACGGCGCGCTGGTCGTCGCCGAGGAGCTCCAGCCGTTCGGCCAGCAGCGCCTCGATCGACCCGGGCAGGGCAAGCCCCTCGGAGAGATCTCTCGTCGCCCGCCAGCCGTCCTCGTCGAGGACGAGCAGCTGCTCGTCGACGAGCATCGAGACGAGCTGCTCGACGAACAGCGGATTCCCCTCGGCGGCCTGGACGATCCGCCGCCGCACAGTATCCGGCACGGCGACCGTGCCCAGGACGTGGTCGATCACGCGGCCTGCGTCGTCCTCTCCGAGCGGAGCCAGCTCGATCGTCGCGTCCGAGACCTCCGACCAGTCGCGGCGCTCGAGCAGGTCCGGCCGTGTCGCGCAGAGCACGAGCATCGGCACCCCGTCGATGGTCGTGCGCAGGTGCGCCACCAGGTCGAGCAGAGTCGCCTCGGCCCAGTGGATGTCGTCGAACCGGAGCGCAAGCGGCCGTTCCGAGGCGATGCTCTCGACCAGCTTGCGTACGCCCCAGAAGAGCTCGGTCACCGGGAAGTCGCCGCCGTCGAGCCCGACCGCCGCCGAGACGCGATCGAGCACGGCGGGGTCGTCGTTCAGCGCGGCGATCTTGCCGCGGGCGACTTCCGGCGGGTCGTCGTCCACGATCGCCGCCGCCTGGCGGACGATCTCGACCAGCGGCCAGAACGTGATGCCACGCCCGTAGGGCAGGCAGCGGCCGCGGAGGGTCGTCGCCGTCGGGGCGATGTGGTCGAAGAACTCCTCGGTCAGGCGTGACTTGCCGACCCCCGCCTGTGCGACGATCGTGACCATGCGGCAGGTGCCGGCAGCGACCGCGGCGTCGAACTCGGCGACGAGGGTGGCCAGCTCGGCCTCGCGTCCGACCAGCGGCAGCTGCCGCCGCGGCACGGTGCCGACCTCCGCGACCGAGAGCAACCGATAGGCGGGGACGCGCTCGGCCTTTCCCTTCAGCTCGAGCGGCTCGACCGGCTCGACCTGGACGCTGTTGCGGACGAGCCGGTACGTCGGCTCGCCGACCAGCACCTCGTTCTCGGTCGCCGCCTGCTCGAGCCGCGCGGCCACGTTGACCGTGTCGCCGACGACGAGCCGCTGGTCGGCGGTCGGGTCGCCGGCGACGACCTCGCCGGTGTTCACGCCGGTCCGGTTCGCCAGCCGAACGCCCCAGCGCGTCTCGAGCTCCTCGTTCAGGGCGGCGAGCCGGCGCTTCATCTCGGCCGCCGCGCGCACGGCGCGGAGGGCGTCGTCCTCGCGGATCCGCGGCAGCCCGAACACGGCCATGACCGCGTCGCCGATGTACTTCTCGACGCGGCCGCCGTGCTCCTCGAGCGCGCTGCGCATCTCCTCGAAGTAGCGTGTCATCACCTCGCGCAGCGACTCCGAGTCGAGCCGCTCGCCGAGTGTCGTCGACCCCTTGAGATCCGAGAAGACAACCGTGACCGTCTTCCGCACCTCCTGCGGCGGCAGCGTGGCCGCGAGCGGCGTTCCGCAGAAGCCGCAGAGCCGGAAACGGTCGGGGTTCTCCTCGCCGCAGCTGGGGCAGACGGCCATGGACGGAGTGTACGAAGGAGCAGGCGTATGACTGGTGTGCGGCACTTGTAAGCATTCCATTTGCAGGCATTCGGCCTCCTACGCTGTACGTGTAACGAGCTTCATCGACGTTCCAACGACGGGAAGGGGGGACCCCCAATGCGCACTGCTGCCACGCCGACTCGCCACCGGCTCCGACGGGTCGTTGTCGGAGGAGCCCTGGCGGGCGTCCTCGCGGTCGTCATCGTCGGCTCCGGCGTCGCCGCCGCCAAGGCGAAGCCCACCAACAACACCGCGCCCAAGATCTTCGGCGTAGCCCGCATCGGCCAGGTGCTGAGCGGCGACCGCGGCGACTGGTCGAACGCGAACAGCTACGCCTACTCCTGGCTGCGCTGCAGCGGCGGAGGCGGGAACTGCAACGACATCAACGGTGCCAACGGGACGCAGTATCAGCTCGGGGCCGCCGACGACGGCCATCGGATCCGCTTCCGGGTGACCGCGAAGAACAGCGATGGGTCGACGACGGCGAACTCGCCGGCGACCGCGGTAGTGGTCGCAGCCGGGAAGCCGGCCAACACAGCCGCGCCGGTTATCTCCGGAACGCCGCAGGAGGGCTCGACCCTGAGCGGTAGCAACGGGACCTGGACGAACAGCCCTTCGAAGTACGGGTACGCCTGGTTGCGCTGCGACAACAAGGGCGGCTCGTGCGCGACGATCAACGGGGCGAGCAAGAACACGTACGTGGTCACCTCGGGCGACGTCAATACCACGATCCGTTTCCGCGTCACCGCAACGAACTCCGCCGGCAACGACACCGCCACTTCCAATCCGACCGCGGTGATCGGCAAGAACCGCGGGTCCGGGTGCCCGGCCGGCAGCGGCAACCCCGACCAGGTGGCGAACATCAGCCAGCCGGCCCGGCTGCTGGTCGACACGCTCCAGAGCGCGCCGACGATCGTCGCGAAGGGGACCCAGACGCTGACCGTCAGGTTCCATATCTCCTCGACGTGCGGCGGCAACGTGCAGGGTGCCCTCGTCTACGCGACCGCCACGCCGTACAACCAGTGGACGATCCCGCCGGAGGCGTCGAGCGGCGCCGACGGTTGGGCGACGCTGACCTTCACGCGGCTCAGGGGCTTCCCGGTCAGCAGCCACCAGCAGCTGATCGCCATGTTCGTCCGCGCCCGGAAGGGCGGCGAGAACCTGCTCGCCGGCATCTCGTCACGGAGGCTGGTCTCGGTCCGCGTCAATCTCAAGAGCTAGCGCACCGATCAAGGGGTTGCGCGGCCGACCCGGTCGCGCAACCCCGCCTACCATGCACGCGTGGCCGACACGATCGTGTTCATCCCCGCGTGGAACGAGGAGGAGATCCTCCCGTCGGTGCTCGACGAGCTCGCCGCCGGACTGCCCGACACCGACGTGCTCGTCGTCGACGACGGCTCGACCGACCGGACGGCGGGCGTGGCCGTGGAGCACGGTGCGCGGGTGCTCTCGTTCGGCGAGAACCGCGGGCTCCGAGCGGGGATCGCCGCCGGCTACGGCTACGCACACGAGCACGGCTATGCCTTCGCCGGCCGCGTCGACGCCGACGGCCAGCACCCGGTCGACGAGCTCGTGCGGCTGCTCGCGATCGTGCGGTCGGGTGCAGCCGACGTCGCCGTCGGCTCGCGCTTCGTCAGCGGCGACGGCTACGAGCCGTACCGCTACGAGCCCAGCCCGAGCCGGCGGTTCGGGACGGCGGTGCTGCGGCGAGGGATGAAGGCGGCACTCGGACGGCCGTTCCACGACGCGACCAGCGGGATGTACGCCGTCAATGCGCGCGCGCTGCCGATCCTGGCCGAGCCGTACGAGAGCGGCGCGCCGGAGGTGGAGTCGCTCCTCCGGCTGCAGCAGGGCCTGCTGACGGTGGTCGAGGTGCCGGTGGACATGCGCGAGCGCGCGAGCGGCGAGTCGAAGCTGCAGGGCAAGCGCGCCATCCAGCTCGTCCTCACAGTCGCCGGGACCCTAGTGCTCCTGACCGGCTGGGCTCGGGGCCGGGGCGCCGCCTCGGAGGCAGAGCTGATGGCCCGGTCGTGGACTGCGCCATGCCGGCGGGTCGTCGTCGACTCCGGCGCCCGCTCGACCTTCGCCAACGTGGCCGCCGCGGCCGCGGTCGCCCGGGAGGTGAGGGCGGGGCAGGTCGTCCTGGTCACGTCCGCCTGGCACGCCGGCCGTGCCTCGGCGCTGCTGCGCGCCGCCCTGCGCGGCTCGGGCTCGACGGTAGAGCTCGCGACGACCGACGACCGGGCGTCTCTCCGTGCGCGGCTCCGCGAGCTCGCCTGCTGGGCTCTCGTGCCGTTCGTCGCAGTGGCGGCACGCGTCAGCTTTTGACCGGGTGCCCCGGGTGGACGGGGTGCTCGGGGTGATCGTTCGACGAGCCGGAACCGGAATCGGACGACGAGGTCGAAGCGTCCTCGGTGGGGCCGTCCGTCCGGCCGTGCCGGCCGGGCGCGTCGGCTGACCCGGGGGGCGCTGCGGCGGGGGACGGTGCCTCGGGCTTCGTCGAGTGTGCACCGCGATCCGACCTGAGCCGCGCGGACTTCTGCTTCTCGGAATGTTGCGGGGACAGAGTCTTCGTCGCCGGTTTGCCGTGGGCGTGGCCGTCGCCGGCGCTCCCGCGGGCGACCGGGGCGTCTGCCGAGCGACCGTGCGCCGGTGCCGAGCCTGATCTGCCGGACTCCCGCGCAGTGGGGCTCACGACAGACGGCGACCGAGCGGGCGGGACCTCAGGTGCCGTCACCGCTCGAGGAGCCGGTGCGGAAACGGGACGGATGGTCGGCGCCGCCGGCGCATGCGGCGTACGGCGCGCCGTCCTCGGAGGCTTGGACGCGCGCGGACGGCGCGAGACCACCGGCGTGGCCGGCGCTGCGGCCTCGATCCGGTGCGGCGGAGCGGCCGAGACGGGTCGGGTAACGGACACTCGTGCCCGTGTCTCGAGGCGCGGAGCCGGAGCGACCGAGACGCGCGTCGGGAGCGAACGCGTTCCCGACTTCGTCTCGACCTCGTGTTCGACCGTGACCACCGCGCCCGCGGTCAGCCCCACCGCGACGGCACCGGCACCGACCTTCGCGACCACCGGCAGCGCGGCGACCTTGACGGCCGGCGCACGCGAGAGGAGCTGGGCGAGAATGTTCCACAGCTCGGGCAGCGGGAGCAGGGCGTACGTGCGCCGGAAGGCCGACCGCACGTTCCTCCGAGCCCGGAAGAGCAGCGACCCGATCGAGGACACCGACACCCCCAGCGCGGTGGCGACCTGCTCGTACGGCAGGCCGCAGAACTCGTGCAGTAACAGTGCCTCGCGCTGCTGCCTCGGCAGCTGCTCGATCGAACGGCTGAGCGCGCGCAGGTTCTCGCCCACGATGACCGCCGCGAGCGCGTCGGGCGCCTGCGGGACCCCGTTTCTCGGCTGCCGGGCGAGCGGCTCGCGCATGCTCGCACGAATCCGGTCGAGGCACTCGTTGCGTGCGATCGCGGCCAGCCAGACGTCTGCCCGCCTCGGCTCGCTCCCCGCGAGGAGCGATCGGTACGCGGAGGCGAACGTCTCCTGCATCGCATCCTCGGCCTCCAGCGGGTCCGGGAGCAGGCGCCGGCACACGCCGAGCACCATCCCCGAGTGCCGTCGGAAGAGGTCCTCCGCGAGAGCGTCCGCCCCGTTTCCTCTCGGCCCGCGTGCCGCTACCGAGTCTGCGCGCACCGCCACTGGGTGGATGATGCCGCTTCAGGGGGCAACCGCGTGCCCCGGGCGGGTGATATCCGCCGAGCGCGAGCGTGCCGGGGACCGAACCGACGAGGTTGTTCGAGCCGTGGCTCACGTCATCGTCAGTGAGGTCCCCGACACGCGGTGGGCCGCGAGGAAAATCGATGCGCCGAGGCCAGCGCCGAGGCCAGCGCCGACGCCGCGACGCCGAGCGCGACGACGAACGTCGTCCGTCCGCGCGCCGCGAGGAGGGCTCCCCCGGCCGCGACCGGCAGAGGGTGCGTCAGCCTCGCTGCGCCGCCTTCGTGGGCGGCGCCCGGCGGGTGCTCTCCCGGGGCGGCGGCCTCAGTGCTTGCCGCCGCCGCCACCCTTGCCGTTGCCGCCGGCGTTGCCGTGGCCGTGCGCGGTGCCGCTCGCGCCGTGCGCACCGCTGTCGCCGTGCAGGGTCGTGGTCTGGGCGGTGCCGCCGGTGGTCGTCGTCGTGTGCTCGACGGCACCCTTGCCGTGCCGCTTCATCGTCGCGACGGTGGTCGCGGTGCAGGGCCCGAGGACGTCGCCGTGTTTCAGGTGCGCACGGACCGCCGGCACGGCGACCGTGATCGTGTGGAAGGGGTGCTTCTTCGAACCGGTGCGGTGGCAGACCGTGGCCTTGCCGCCGGTGGTGGTCCAACCGGTCGTGATGCCGTGGGCGAGACCGCCGCCGCTGGCGATCGACACCGCCGCGAACCCCCCGGCGGCGAGAAGCGCAATGGCGGCAACCGGTGTGGCAAGACGGCGCATGTCGGCTCCTTTCGGCTACTGGGCGGTCGAATTCCTTGTCGGCACGAAGCAGCGAGGACCTGATCACTCGTCTTGGTCCCCTCGCGGCGCGCCGGCTCGAGTCCTCTACCTGGGATGACGGTCGGCGGGCGCGAAGTTCGCGCCGTGCCTTCGTTAAGTTTTTGTAAGGAGCCCGCTCAGAGCCACTCGAGCAGCTCGGCGACCCCGCCGACGACGGCGTCCGGCCGGCGGCGCTCCGGGACCGCGTGCAGGTCGGGACGTCCGCTGATCCCGCTGGCGACGAGCACCGTCCGGGCACCGCCGAGGCGGCCAAGCGCGACGTCCATCGTCAGATCGTCGCCGATCACGGCGATCTCGCTCCCCCGCACGCCGACCTGTTCCTCGACCGTCCGCATCGCCGCCCGTGAGGGCTTGCCGACGATCACGGGGCGGGTGCTGCTCGCCTTCGCGAGCGCCGCGGTGGTCATCGCGCCGCGGCTGAGGATCGGGCCGTCCGCACCGGCGTACGCGGGCGCGTAGCTCGCGGTCAGGAGCCGGGCGCCGGCGATGATCGCTCGCGCCGCACGCTCGAGCAGCGCGAAGTCGACGCTATCGGCGTGCGCGACGAAGACGGCGTCGACGGTCCCGTCGTCGCCTGCGAGCGACATGCCCTCCGCCTCGAGAAAGCGGCGCGCCGGCCCGGTCGCGAACGCCAGCACGGGTCCTTCGAGCCGGCGCATGCGCAGGTACGCCTGGACGCTGCGGAGAGGGGTGAGCATCTCCTCGTCGGCGATGTCCAGTCCGGCGGCGCGCAACCCCTCGGCGAACCAGGCGGGCGATTCGTGGCTTCCGTTGGTGAAGATCGCCAGCCGCCGTCCCGAGCCCCTGATCCTCGCCAGCACCTCGCGCGCGCCGGGCTGCACGTGCAGCTGGTCGCCGGCCCGGTGCACGAGCGTCCCGTCG
Source organism: uncultured Actinomycetes bacterium (assembly GCA_963841405.1). Lineage (GTDB taxonomy): Bacteria > Actinomycetota > Thermoleophilia > Gaiellales > Gaiellaceae > DATBLE01. The sequence goes on from CAWJCM010000007.1 coordinate 826,260, forward strand.
ACGTCGAGGACGACCGCCTCGACGCCGTCAAGCACGGCTCCACTCCAGGACGCGGTCGCCGGTCTCGACGCGGATGTGCTGCACCGGCTCGCGGCGGGCGATCTCTCGCAACAGCCGCGCCGAGGGGCTGGTCGCGCGAGGTGCCGAGGGCTGAGCCGTCGCTCTGCCGCGGCCGGCGACCATCGCGTCCACCTGGTCCTCGGGCATCGTCAGCCGCAGCAGCAGCTCCTCGTCCGAGATCCGCTTCCCGAAGCGGGCGCGCGCTCCCTCCAGGTGGATCGGCTCGAGGTGGCGCAGCTCCTCGACTCCCGGTCGCGAGAGCACCCGGTCGGCGATGTCCGGATCGACCGGCGCCGACGGCTCGCCGTAGTGGCCGAGGAAATAGCGGATCGTCTCCACCGAGACGTTCGACCAGCGCTCCGGGTCGACCACGTTTCGCAGCGCCTGGGTCGCCACCAGCTGCGAGACCGGCGTGACGATGATCGGGTAGCCCATCTCGGCCCGGACGCGACCGACTTCCTCCAGGACGGTTTCGAACAGGCCGGCACGGTGCTGCTCCTCGAGCATGCGCCGGGTGGTCGAGACCATGCCGCCGGCGAGCTGGTGGTGGTAGTAGGTGGCGTCGAACTCCTGGGGCGTGCCGACCGGCAGATCTCTCTCAGCTGCGAGCCGCCGGAAGTGGCCTGCCATCTCCGCGAGCGTCTCCAGGTCGAGCCGGTGCGAGAAGCCGGACGCGACGAGGTCGCGCACGGTCGTCTCGGCGGCCGGGTTCGACGTGCCGCGGGCGAGCGGGCCCGCGGCGGTATGGAGCACGCGGAAGCCGGCCCGCGCCCCTTCGAGGTAGACGATCGGCGCCAGGCCGATCGTCGTGTGGCTGTGCAACTCGGCGATGCGGGCGCCGGCGGCTGCGACGAAGTGCGGCGCGAGCTCGCGCACCGCGTCGGGCGTGAGCAGTCCGCCCGGATCCTTCAGGTACACGCGATCCATGTCCACGCAGTCGGCGAGCGTCGCCGCGCGCTCCGCGTAGTACGCGTGCGTGTGCACGGGGCTGACCGAGTAGGTCAGGCCGATCACCACCTCGTCGACTCCTTCCTCCTTCGCGACCCGCGCGATCCGGCGCAGCCGTGCGGGGTCGTTGGTCGGGTCGGCGACCTGGAACCGCCTGATCCCGTTGCGCACGACGCACCGGAACGAGAGGCGCATCAGCTCCTCGTCGCACGGCACCCACGAGATGAAGCGCATCCCCGTCGTGATGTAGCTGAGCGGGGTGTTCGGCATCGCCCGGCTGGCGAGCCTCAGTCGCTCCCAGGGGTCCTCCCCGTGGAAGCGGACGGCGACGGCCATGTGGGTGCTCGATGAGAAGTCGGCCGCGTGGAAGCCGACCCGGTCGATCGTCGGCGCGATCGCGACGATGTCCGCAGTCGTCAGGCCCGTGGCGCCCCAGAGGCTCTGGTTGCCGTCGCGCGTGGTCGTGTCGACGATGTCGATCGGCGGGCCGGCGCCCCCTTCGGGCCGCGGCGCGACTGCCACCGGCTGGACCCCGCGCCCCTCGCGCAGGGCGTAGAGCGTGAACCTGCCGGTCTCGGCTCTGATCTCCTCGACCGGAGACTCGTCGATCAGCCGCAGGATCTCCCGGACGTCGTCCTCGCTGAGCGGCATCGGCCCGACTAGTCCAGGATCGTGACGACCCCCGACGAGCCGTCGACGCGGATCGACTGGCCCGTTCGGATCGCCGCCGTCGCCCGGCCGGTGCCGACCACGGCCGGCAGCCCGTACTCGCGGCAGACGATCGCCGCATGGGACATCACCCCGCCGATGTCGGTCACGACGGCCCGGAGCTTCGGGAAGATCGGGGCCCAGGCGGGCGAGGTGATCGTGCAGACGAGCACGTCGCCGTCGCGGATGTCCGCGAGCTCCTCGATGTCGACGACCACCCGTGCCGGGCCTTCCACCGTTCCGGGCGAGGCGGCCGCGCCGGTCAGCTGCGAGCCGCCGTCGCGGGCGCTCGCCCACTCCTGTACGCGCTCGGTGGTGATGCCCCAGAGCATGATCGACATCGGGTCGGTGATCGCCTCCGGGGTGGCGCCGATCGCCGGCGGAGGCGTCCACTCGGCGAGCCGCTCGAGCAGCTCGCGGCGCCGGGCGACGATCGGCGGCCAGTGGGTCGGTCCGAGCGGCACGCCGCCGGTCGCCCAGCAGAGGAGCAGCTCGTCGAGTGCCTGCGCGACCTCGTGCCGGCCGAGCTGGAACATGTCCTCGCTCTCGGCGATGAAGCCGTGATTCGCCAGGAGCTGGCCGAACTCGCGCAGCTTGTTCCACCAGCGGGTCAGGAACCAGTAGTCGCAGTAGAACTTGTGCTCCTCGACGTACGGGAAGACCGTGCGCGAGAGGCCGAGGAGCTCGTCGAAGGTCTTGCGGGCGTCCTCGTCGAGCAGGGCGCCGTACTCCTCCGCGAGCCGGTCGCGCTCGCGTGCGATCTCGTCGCTCGGCCGCTCGACCTCCTCGCCGACGCGCAGCGCGCGGATGTGGCCGACGACGGAGGCGTAGGGGATGCTGGGGTCGTCGTACCAGCTGCCGTAGTAGTGGTAGAGGCCGTCGCCGGTCGCCATGTTGAACCACGGGTCCTTCACCTGCTCGAGCGCCTCGAGCCAGGCCCGGCCTCCCTCGCTCCCGGCCAGCTCGGCGTCGATCTCGGCCGGCGTCCGGCCCTCGACGAACGCGCCGTCGACGCCGGTGTCGATCGCCAGCCTCGCCAGGCGGGCGAGCTCGACGCTCGGCCTGAACAGGAGCACGTCGATACCGGCGACCATCTGGGCGATGTGCTGCTCGGGGATGTCGGGGAGCTGACTCTTGCAGAACTCGCTGAAGGTCATGTAGGCGCCGTAGCCGAGCAGCAGGAACTCGAAGTGGTGCTGCCACATCAGGTCGCCGCAGCGGAGCGTGCGGCCGTAGGCGTCGAGCACCTCGTAGAAGGCGGTCTGCCGCTCGTCGTCGTGCATCACCTCGTCGGGCTCGTACTCGGGGAGCTCCGGCACCGGCAGCTCGGTGATCTCGGCGATCAGCGCCTCCATCTTGGCCTTCCAGCGGCCGTACAGCTCCTCCCAGTTCTGGAAGTAGTGGCCCGCCCGGCGCTGGAAAAACTCGGCACGCTCGGCCATCTTCTCGGGGTCGGTCACGGGGTTGCCGGAGATGTAGACGTAGCCGTTGACGATCCGGTAGTCGATCCCCATCGCCGGCGGGACGGCGAAGACGCGGTTCTGCCAGGCGCCTACGGCCTGGTATGGAGCGTCGATGCAGGCGACGTCGAACGCCGGCATCGGCACCGGAAAGTGCATCGAGTTCCAGAACCAGAACCGGTTCTCGTCGGCGTCGCGCCGGGCCTCGGCGAACAGCGCGTAGTAGGGGTACATCTCCTCCCAGCCCTCGCAGCCGGGCGGCGTCTCGATCTCGTACGGGCTCGGGAACGCGCTTTCGGCCATGGCGTATGTATACGACAATCGTCGTGATGCGGGCCGTTCGTCAGCACACGCTCGGTGGGCCGGAGGTGCTGGTGGTCGAGGAGGTGCCGAAGCCGGAGCCGGGGCCGACCGAGGTGCTCGTCCGGGTGGCCGCCGCGGGCGTCAATCCGGTCGACTGGAAAGTACGTGCGGGCGGCGGCTTCCTCGGCCAGCCGCCGTTCACCGTCGGCTGGGACGTTGCGGGCGTGGTCGAGGAGGTCGGATTCGGAGTGACCTGGCTCGCGTCCGGCGACCGCGTCTTCGGGATGCCGCGCTTTCCGCGAGAGGCGGCCTGCTACGCGGAATACGTCGTCTCGCCGTCGCGCCAGCTGGCCCGGATCCCGGACGGCCTCGCGGACGTGGAGGCGGCGGCCGTGCCGCTGGCGGGACTGACGGCGTGGCAGGCGCTTGTCGACACCGCGGGCGTGGACGAGGGCTCGCGCGTGCTCGTGCTCGGTGCCGCGGGCGGGGTCGGTCACTTCGCGGTGCAGATCGCGAAAGCACGCGGCGCTTGGGTGGCCGGCACCTCGAGCGCGGCCAAGCACGGCTTCCTGCGCGAGCTGGGCGTCGACGAGCCGATCGACAGGGAGGGCGCGATCGGTGCCTGCGAGCTGGACGTCGTGCTCGACGCCGTCGGCGGCGAGGTCGGGCTCGGCGCGTTGCCGGCGCTGCGGGACGGTGGAGTGCTCGTCACCGTCTCGGGCTCCTCCGTGCCCGGGTTGCTGGAAGCCGCAGCTGGACGCGTGCGGATCGCCGGGATCCTCGTCGAGCCTGACCGGGTCGGGATGCAGGAGCTGGCGGCGCTCGCCGCCGAGGGAGAGCTCCGCCCGCACGTCGCGCGCACCTTCCCGCTGGAGGAGGCGGGCGCGGCGCACGCGCTCGGCGAGCAGGGCCGAACGCGCGGGAAGCTCGTGCTCACCGTCTGATGGCGCGGTTCGTCCTCGTCCACGGCGCGTTCGGCGGTGCCTGGTGCTGGGAGCCGGTGATCCCCGCGCTGGAGGCGGCGGGTCACACCGCCGAGGCGCTCGATCTGCCCGGCGGTGGCGACGACCGTACGCCGGTCGAGGAGATCACGCTCGAGAGCTGCGCCCGCCGGCTGCGAGAAGTTCTCGATTCGCGATCGGAGGACGCCGTGGTGGTCGCGCACAGCATGGGCGGTGTGGTCGCGACGCAGGCGGCCGGCTCCGATCCCGATCGGATCGCTTCTCTGATCTTCGTCGCGGCGTTCATGCCCTCGAACGGCCAGAGCCTGGTCGACCTCACGCGCCTGCCGGAGGGCGCGGACGACATGATCCAGGCCCACACGGTCGTCGAGGGAGATCCGCCGGTGGCGACGCTGGGGGACGAGGCGGCCGCCGCGGCGATCTACAACTGCTGTACGCCCGACGAGCAGGCGTGGGCGCTCCCGCGGCGGCGTCCGCAGGCGGTGGCGGCGTTCGCCACCCCGGTGAGAGTCGACGAGAGCGCACTCGTGGCGATCCCGCGCTCGTACGTGCTGACGGAGCAGGACCGCTCGATCCCGCCCGCGCTCCAGCGCCGCATGATCCGCGAGCATCCGTGCGAGCGCGTGATCGAGCTCGACGCCGACCATGCGCCGTACCTCTCCGCGACCGACGAGCTGGTCGCGGCGCTGCTCGAGCTCGCGCCGTAGGATCGACCGATGGCGGAGTCGTACGACGTGGTGGTGGTCGGCTCGGGGAGCGGCGGGGCCGTGGTCGCCCGCCGGCTGGTCGACGCCGGCGCGAGTGTGTGCGTGATCGAGGCAGGCGGGCTGGACGAGAACCCAGCGATCCACGATCCCGGGCGGCTCTGGGAGCTCTGGGGCTGCCCCGACGACTGGGCCTATACGACCGTCCCGCAGCCCGGTTGCAACGGACGGCAGCTGGACATCCCGCGCGGGAAGGTGCTCGGCGGATCGAGCTGTATGAACGGGATGATTCACATCCGCGGCCACCGGAGCGACTACGACGCCTGGGCGGCGGCCGGCTGCGAGGGCTGGAGCTACGAGGACGTGCTGCCGCTGTTCAAGCGCTCGGAGGACTTCAGTCGCGGCGAGTCCGAGTACCACGGCGCCGCCGGGCCGCTGCGCGTGACCGCCGACTACGAGCCGCACCCGCTCCACGCCGCGGCGGTCGAGGCGGCGCAGGAGGTCGGCATCCCGTTCAACGACGACCACAACGGCGTGACCCAGGACGGCGTCGGCTACTGCCAGCTGCTGGTCAAGGACAACGTACGCCAGAGCCAGACGGTCGCGTTCCTGCGACCCGTGCTGGATGCGCCGAACCTGACCGTGCTGACTGGCACACGCGCCCGCCGGCTCGTCCTCGAGCGGGGTCGCTGTGTCGGCGTCGACATCGGCGGGCGGGCGGTTCGCGCCGAGGAGGAGGTCGTCCTCTGCGCCGGCGCGATCGAGTCGCCGAAGCTGCTGATGCTCTCCGGGATCGGGCCGGCCGGCGAGTTGGCGCGGGTCGGGGTCGAGGTGGCCGTCGATCTACCCGGTGTCGGCGAGAACCTGCACGACCACCTGCTCTCGCCGCTGATCTGCTCGTCGTCGCGCCCGATGCCGCCGGTCGTGCCGGGGACGACGCCGCTGCACGCCCACCTGTTCGCGCGGAGCAAGGGCGACCTGCCCGCGCCCGACACGCAGCCGCTCGTCTTCCACGTGCCCGCGTACCTGCCGGGGATGGAGGGGCCGCCGGACGGGTTCACGCTGATGGCCGGGATGATCCGCCCGCAGAGCCGCGGGCGTCTGACGCTGGCTTCCTCCGACCCGGACGACCCGCCGCTCGATCGACCCCGCCTATCTCGCGGAGGAGGTGGACGTCGACGCGCTCGCAGTGGTCGCTCGAGCAGGTGCGGGAGATCTCCCGCACGGACGCGCTGGCCGGGTGGCTCGGCGAGGAGCTGTACCCCGGCCCCGCCGTCAGCTCACGCGAGGACGTCCGGCGCTACGTCCGTGACACGGCGATCACCTACCACCACCAGGCCGGTACCTGCCGGATGGGGGTGGACGACGCGGCCGTCGTCGACCCGCGACTGCGCGTTCGCGGCGTAGAGGGCCTGCGCGTCGCCGATGCCTCGGTGATGCCGACGGTCACGGCCGGCAACACGCACGCGCCGACGACGATGATCGGCGAGCGCGCCGCCGACCTCGTCCTCGGCGTCGGCTAGCTCAGGATCGTCACGACGCCGGCGTCGGCGTCGACGCGGATCCGGTCCCCCGTCCTGATTCTCTTCGTGCCGACACCGGTTCCGACCACGGCCGGCAGGTCGTACTCGCGGGCGACGATGGCCGCGTGGCACATCACCCCGCCGACGTCGAGCACGGCGCCGGCGATCGTGCCGAAGACGGGCGTCCAGCTCGTGGAGGTGGTGAGTGCGACCAGGATCTCGCCCATCTGTAACTCATGCGCGCCGTCCGCATCAAGGAGCACGCGAGCGGGTCCTTCGACGACTCCCGGCGAACCCGACATTCCGGTCAACAGCGTCGAGCCGTCCTCCGACGTCAGCCACTCGCGGATGCGCTCCGTGGTGATCCCCCAGAGCATGACGGTGTTCGGCTCGGTGATCACCTCGGGGATCGGTCCGAGCGCGGGCGGGGGCGACCACCGCCGCATCGCGTCATAGATCGCCTTTCGCCGCTCGACGATCGGCGGCCAGTGCGACGGACCGTAGGCGGCCGCGGCGCCGCTGCTCCAGGTCAGCCGGAGATCCTCGAGCGCGGAGCGGACCTCGTCGTGGCGCAGGAAGAAGACGTCCTCTGCCTCGTCGAAGAAGCCGTTTACTGCGAGGAGCGCGCCGAACTCGCGAACCTTGTTCCAGAAGATCGTCAGGTAGCGGTGGTCGATGTAGAAGGCGTGGTTCTCGACGTAAGGGAAGACAGTCCTCGTGAGCGCGAGGCTCTGGTCGAAGGCGGCGCGCTGCTCCTCGGGGACGAGCTCGCGATGCCCGGCGGTGATTCGCTCGCGCTCCGCGACGATCGCCGCGTACGGTCGCGCGATGTCCTCGCCGGCATCGAGCCGCCCAATGTGGGCGCCGATCGCGCCGATCGGAAGTGTCGGGTCGTCGATCCACGATCGGTGATGGTGATAGAAGGTGCCGGTCCCGCAGGAGAAGTAGAACCAGGGATCCTTCGTCTCCTCGAGGTCGGCCAGCCACCGGGCTCCCCCTTCGCTGCCGGCGAGAGCGGTCTGCAGATCGGCTTCGCTGCGGGCGCTGCGCACGAGGTCGCCGATCCCGAGCTCGATCGCCTGCGCGGCGAGGCGTTTCAGCTCGTCATCTGGGCGAAGCACGAGGACATCGATACCGGTGACCATCCTCGCGAGCGTCCCGTCCGCGATGTCAGGGAACACGCCTCGGCAGAGCTCGTAGAAGGCGAGGTATGCCCCGTAACCGAGGCTGAGCATCTCGAAGTGGTACTGGAAGACGCGGTCGAGTCCCCCGAGCAGGCGATCGTAGGCAGCGAGCAGCATGTAGCTCGAGCCGACGCCGCGTCCCTCGGTGACGACCGATTCGTCCTCGTACGTCGGCAGATCGGGCACCTCGAGCGCCTGGAGCTCGGCAGTGGCGGCCTCGACCTTGTCCACCCACAGGTCGTAGAGCTCGTTCCAGTGCTCGAAGTAGTGGCCGGCTCGTACTTCGAAGAGCTCCTCCCGGCGCGCCAGGGCCGCTTCGTCGGTGACCGAGTTCGGAGTGATGTAGACGTAGCCGTTCAGGATCCGTACCTCGGACCCGAGCGACGGCGGCACGGCGAAGAGTCGAGAGTTCGACTGGTTGAGCGCGACGACCCCCGACTCGAAGACGAAGGCGTCGAACGGGTACAGAGGCTCTGGGGCGTGCAGTGCTTCGTGGAACCAGAACCGGCCCTCCTCGAAGGGCCGTCGAGCCTCGCAGAACCGGACGTGAGCCGTGTAGAGCTCCTCCCACCCCTCGCAGCCGGGGGGGACTGAGATCTCGAATGGGCTGGGGAAGCCTCGGTCCGTCATCTGGTTCGTGCGGTTTGTCATCTTCTCACGCTGGTGGCCGTCTGCCAGGAGGGGAGAGGGTTGCCCTCCCCTCCTGGCGTGACGTGAGTTACGGCTGGCCGGCCGCTCCGGCCGCGAGCTGGGCGAACGTCAGGTTCATGATCCGCTTCGTGTACTCGCGGGTCTGCGGGCTCATCGACGCGAGAACCGACTCCACGCTCGAGCCCTTCGAGGCACTCGGGAGGGAGTAGCCGGTTCCGAGCGCGTTCGCAGCGAGACCCGCCGGTGTCAGGGACATGATCGACGGAGCCCGGTTCGTGTTCACGCCGGCCCGCTGGCCCAGGTAGGACATGTAGCCCTGGACGGCCGGCGCCGTCGCCGCAGTCGTGGTCGAGCTCCCGCTGTCGAACGCGTACGCGGAGAGTACCCAGGTCACGGCTGCCGTCAGGGCGGCGATTCCGACGACCAGACCGAAGAGGCGACCGCGCTTGATCTCGACGGTCGCGGGGATGGACGGGTAGGTGCTCATCTCTGCTCCTTTCGGGTGGACGGTCACTGCCGGGACGATCCGGTCGAACGGGAGGCCTGCCTGCCGGTTCACCTCGGCCACAGCGTCCGAGGAGGGCCCTTCGAACCGGCAGAAGCAGGCTTCGTCCCGCAGCACGATGGTCGAGTCGAGGTAGCGCACCTCGGCGTCGCGCTCAGCCTTCTCGCCCGCCTGCTCGAGTCGCAGGAGCCCGCGCAGGAGATCGGAGCGGGAGAGCCCGGGGAGGTATCGCTCGACGACGTAGACCATGCGCCCACGCTAGGGCTCAGGGGCGCATGGTCGCGACCCCGAAAACCCTAGGTTTGGACGGGCTCGCCCCCTGCTTTGGCGGGGGTACCCTGAGCCGCGCCGAGCCGGGCGGCGAGCTCTGCGCGGCGGACGCCGAGCTTGCGGTAGACGTGGGAGAGGTGGGACTCGACCGTGCTCAGCCCCATGTACAGCTCGGCGGCGATCTCCTTGTTCGTGCGGCCCTGGGCGGCGAGCTCGGCGACCCTCCGTTCCGTCTCGGTCAGCTCCTCCGAGGCGGGGGCGCGTCCGCTGATCCGGCGCAGCTCGGAGCGCGCCCTCTCCGCCCACAAGGGGGCGCCGAGATCCTCGAAGGCAGCCAGGGCCTGGTCGAGCTCCTCACGCGCTGCGCGCTTCTGCTGGGCCTGCCGGCGTACGTTGCCGAGTGCGAGGAGCGTTCGGGCGCGCTCCATCGGCCAGGGCGAGGCCGGCCGTTCGGCGACGGCGTGCGCGAAGGCGGCCAGGCCAGCGTCGATGTCCCCGTCCGCCGCGGCGAGCAGGCCGCGGCAGCGCCACACGCGCTCCAGGCCGAGCGGGCTGCCTAGCTCCGCCGCGTGGGTTGCGTAGTGGTCCAGGTATCCGCTCGCCCGCTCGAGCTCGCCCAGCGCGATGAGGGTTTCGATCGTGTCGGCCCAGACCGGGAGATCCGGGTCGGTGATGTTGTCGGCGAGCAGGATGGCCGGAAGATCGCGCAACTGCTCACCCGCGGCGTCCAAGTTTCCGAGGCTCAGCTCCAGACGTCCGAGCGCCGCGCGACAGCAGCTGACGTAAAAATTCCCGTGCGCGAAGGCGAGAGTTTCCTGCGCCGAGGCCCGCGCCGCGTCGACGCGTCCGAGATCCGCCTCCACGAGCGCCTTGACCCGACCCGCCCACAGTCGGCCGTGGCGGTGTTGCGTCTGCTCGGCGAGCTCGTGGGCCTCTGTGGCGAGCTCATGTGCGCGTCCCCAGCGGCCGGCGAGCCATTCCAATGAGCTGAGTGCCCACATCGCCTGCCCCCGGGTACCCTCGTCGCCACGAGCGGCCGCCTCTGCCTCCATCCTCTCGAACACCGAGCGTGGTCTCTCGAGCTCACCCATTCGAAGCTGGAGTCTGGCCGCCGCAAAGCGCGGGCTCTGGAAGTACTCGGGCGACAGTCCTGTGCGTTCCTCGATCTCGGCTCCTCGCTCCAGCAGGCCAGGTGTGAACCGGCTGGTGCGGCTCTCGGCGAACCCGACCCGAGCGATTGCGTCGATGAGCAGCGCAGGGTCGCCGACTCGCTCGGCCCGGTCGAGCGCTTCGTGGGAGTCCGCAAGGGCCGCGTCGACGTCGCCTCCCAGAAGGTGCATGCCCCCGCGAAAACCGAGGATCCGTGCGGAGCGGTAGTCGTCGCCCGTAGCGTCGGCGAGTGCCGCGTCGCAGAGCTTGACGTTCACCTCCGGGGCGGCCATGAACGTGACCGCCAGTCCCAGGAGGACGTCGGCTCGCTCTACGCCCGGAGGAGCCTCTGTGCGGAGCTGCTCGAGTAACTCGACCGCCCGCTCGGTGTTTCCGGCAAGGCGGTGGAAATTGGCTGCTCGTAGGCGATGGCGGCGTGCGCGTGCCGGGTCGTCCGGGGTCAGTGCGGCAGCGAGCTCGGAGAGATCGGCGGCGGCGGCCGTCGCCCCGCGTGCCGCCGCCTGCTCGGCTGCGGCGTCGAGGTCCGCGGCAACGGCAGCGTCTGGTCCGTCGACCGCCAGGGCCTTGTGCCGTGCCCGCTCCTCGATGTCGGTGACGGCGTCGGCGAGCGCCTGGTGAACGGCACGGCGCTTCCACTTCGGCGCCTCCTCGTAGCAGAGGGATGCAAGCAGTGGATGCACGAAGTGGATGCGCGACTCGTCCACCTCGACCACCCCCTCCCGTTCTCCGGCCTCCAACGCTCGAACGACACGCTCGCGATCACCGTGCGCGGCGGAAACGACGTCGATCGTCGGTCGGGCAAGGGCGGCGACCTCCAGCAGCACGTCGATCGTCTCGCCCGGAAGCCGGGCAAGCCGGTCGCCGAGCAGCTCCCGCAGGTTCTCGGGCAGCCGTATCGTCTGGCCGGCCGTCGGGCGCGTGCCCGTGCGGACGAGCTCGCGTCCCAGCTCGAGCGCGAAGAAGGGATTGCCTGCCGTCATCTCGTGCATGCGGGCGAGCTCCGGCCGGCTCAGCTCCAGCCCCAGACGCTCCCTGAGGAGGCCGTTGAGTGCCCCCAGGCTCAGTGGAGGGAGTGCGAGCCGCTCGACGTGTGCTCCGCCGAACGCCTGGTCGAGCTCCAGCTGAAGCGTGACCTTTGGGGCACGCCGGAGCGTGGCGAGCACTCCGACCGGTTCGTCGCGCAACCGGCGGAGTGCGATCTGAAGGACGCCTGCCGAAGCGGGATCGAGCCATTGCACGTCGTCGAGAGCGATCAGAACGGGGTTTCGCCCGGCGAGGAGGCGAAGCACGTCGAGCATCGCCAGCCCGACGGCGGGCATGTCGAGGGGCTGGTCGCCGGGCTCGGTCAACCTGAGCGCGACCTCCAGCACCCGCCGTCGCAGCGGCACCAGCGACGGTGCGGCCTCCTCGAAGACAGCGCCGAGCAGATCGGAGAGTCCCGTGAAGGACAGGTGCGCCTCGGCCTCGGTGCTCCGGTGGACGAGAACGTGTTCCACGCGGCGCTCGGCCTCCTCGACGCCGACCTCCCACAGCGTCGTCTTCCCGATTCCGGGCTCGCCGGATAGCACGAGCGCGGATGGTCCGGCCTGGATGCGGCCGAGAAATGCCTCGACGGCGGCGAGCTCGTTCTCGCGCCCGATGAGGGGGGTCGCGGGCATGCCTGCGTGTCGATTGTGACGTGCTCGGGGCGCCGGTGCCTGGGCGCCGGCGCCCCGACTGCTACACGGTCGCCTTCTGCCGCCAGGAGCCCTCGGCGTAGGAGGTGCGGACGATCTCCGAGTACGGAACCGGGCTGACCGTCGCACGAATCTCGACCTGGCGGTGCCGCTCGACCACCGGCTTCGCCGAGCCGCCTGCCTCCTCGCCCCACACGAGCGTGACCTCGGTGCCGACCTCGACGTCCGAGTTGACGACGCCGAGCGAGAGCATCGAGCGCTCGTTGTAGCTGTAGCCGGAGAAGGTCGAGACGCCGACCTGCTCGCCGTCGAGCAGGAGCTTGTCGTTCGGCCAGGTGGAGTAGTTCGAGAGCGGGAGGTCGATGTACTTGGCCGGCTCGCCCTGCTCGAACAGGGTCTGCATCGCGGCGGCGACGTCCTCGCCGTTCCAGGCCAGCGTCACCTTGCGCCGCGGGGCTTCGTCCTCCATCGCCTCCAGCGCCTCGCGACCGATGAAGTCATGGTCGAACTTGACGAATCCCCAGTAGCCGAGGTCGTGCGGGGTCAGGTAGTAGTCGGAGATGTCGCCCGAGTAGAAGCTGCCGCCGAGCGAGCCGGTCGCCTCGTAGCCGTCGGCCGGCAGCCACTCGCGGTACGCCTTCATGTCGTCACCCGTGAACACGGCCGGCAGCGGGCACGGGATCCAGCCGGATTCGAGCGTGTTGGTTGCGTACACCCGCGAGCCGACCTGCTTCAGGCCGAACTCCTCGCCCGCCTCGACGATCGCCGCGCGAACGTCCTCGGCGTCCTCCCACGGGCCGAAGAGCTCGCGGCCGGGGACGCCGGACATGCCGTGGTGCAGCGCGCGCACGGTGTGGCCGGTGATGGTGATCTTGTCCATGTTGAAGAACTTGAGCTCCGGCAACGGCCCGCCGACCACCTTTTCCAGCACCTGCATCGCGTTCGGGCCCTGCACCTGGAAGCGGTAGAGCTTCCGCCTTCCGGTCGGGTTGACGGCGGTGCGCTCGTCGCGGTCGAAGGTGACGTCGTAGTCGCCGGTCTCGCCGTGGTACTGGACCCAGTTGTGCGCCGACGGCCGGCCGACGAGGGAGAGCCTGTTCTCGCCGAGGTAGAAGAGGATGGCGTCGCCGATCACGTAGCCGTCCGGGTTGCAGCAGACGAACTGCTTTGCCTTGTTCACCGCAAAGTTCTCGAACGAGTTGACGCCGAGGTCGGAGAGCAGCCGGATCGCGTCCGGCCCCTCGATGTAGAGGTCGGTCATGTGATGACTCTGGTCGAACAGCGCGGCTGTCTCGCGCCACGCGATCTGCTCGTCGCGCCAGTTCGTGAACTCCGCGGCGACCGCCGGGTAGACGTACGGCCCGATCTGCGAGTTGCGCGCCAGCTCGACGGCGCTGCCGGCCGCCTGCAGCTTCTCTTCGAGGTTTGTGGGAGCCATCTCGGTGACCTCCTTCTTCGGTTCGGAAATCCTATGTGAGCCCGGGCGTTTTCCTTGGTGCCACTCCCAGGTGTCGCGCAAGCGGTTGAAGGTGTAGAAGTGGAAGCCGGCGATCTCGTCGCTCGACGACAGAGCGTCGTACAGCCGGTCGGCGGAGCGGCCGGAGAGGCGCAGGAGGCTCCGGAGCCCGCGCTGCTTGCGCAGGAACGAGAGCGACGGGCCGACGCCGACCCGCATCGAGATCTCGAGCAGCTTCTTCGGATCGACGATCCCGGGCACGCCGGCGAGCACCGGCAGGTCGATGCCGGCCTCCCTGATTCCTTCGATCCAGCGCAGCACCGCCTCGGGCTCGAAGCAGAGCTGGGTGGTGACGTAGTCGGCCAGCGGCGCCTTCTGCGCCAGGGCCCCGGCAAGCGCGGCGTCGTCGATCAGCGGGTGGCCCTCCGGATAGCCGCCGATCCCGATCGTGACGGGGCGCTGGGGGTGGTCGTGGATGATCGGCAACAGCTCCACCGACGACGCGTACGGGCCGTGCGGGGGGGTGGCGTCGCCCCCGATCACGAAGGCGTCGTCGATGCCGTTCTCCTTCATCCGGGCGAGCAGGCCGTCCAGATGGTCGCGTCCGCGGACCATCCGGGCGGCCAGGTGGAGCGTGACCGAGTGGCCCAGTGCCCGCAGGCGCGTCGCCGTCGCGATCGACTCGTCGAGCCCGTGCTTCGGCGAGCAGGTCACCGTGAGGCGAACGCGCTCCGGCAGTTCTGCGGCCTCTGCCTCGCCCCCGCCGAACGGGAGGATCTCGAACTGGACGGGATCGATCATCGCTCTCCTGCGACGTCGGGGGTGCCGTAGGTGTGGAAGCTCTCGACCGTCTCCACGCCCCAGAACTGGCCGCGGGCGCGCTCGTCCGCCGTCCAGGTAACGGGCTCGTAGTCGGGATCGAAGACGAAGTAGCCGCCGGTGGTCACCTCGATCCGGTTGCCTCCCGGCTCGAAGCCGTAGAGGAAGAAACCCTGGGCGACGCCGTGCTTGGACGGCGCCGCCTCGATCGGGACGTCGTTGTCGACGAACAGGTCGGCGGCGCGCAGGCACTCCTCGCGCGTGTCCACCCAGAAGGCGAGGTGGTGGAGGCGGCCGCGGGCGCCGTGGTGGTCGGCGACGTAGATCAGCTCGTGCGCGGCGATCGACAGGCTCATCCAGGCTCCGGCCTCGGTGCCGTCGTCCAGCTCGATCCGCTCGTACAGGCGGTAGCCGAGCAGCTCCTGGCAGAACTCGCGGCTCGTGCGGACGTCCGCGGCGAGGACGTTGACGTGGTCGAGCCGCTTGACCGCGGCGCCTCGGCCGACGTACCGCTGCGGCTGGTTGCGCCACGACGGCTTCAGGTGCTCGGGCGCGATGTAGCGCTCGGCTTCGTAGTAGAGCTCGAAGACGTGGCCGTCCGGGTCCTCGAAGCGGTACGCCTTGCCGTGACCGACGTCGCCGTCGATCCAGCCCCGGCCGAGGCCCGTCCCCTCGATCGCGGCGACGCGGCGGTCGAGCGCCTCGGGGCTCCAGGCGCGCAGGGCGAGATGGCCGAGCCCTCCGTGTGGCGCCTCGGTCAGCTTCAGGCTGTAGCGAAGGTAGTCTCCCCAGCCGCGCAGGTAGACCGACTGGCCCTCGCGTGCCTCCTCCTCCATCCCGAGCACATCGACGAAGAAGCGGAGGCTCTCGTCGGGCTTCGGCGTGAGCAGCTCTGCGTGGCCGATGCGGGCGACGTCGTGGAGCGGCTCGGTCATTCCTCGACCAGTGCGCGCAGGCCGTCGAGGTCGTAGGAGAGCGCTCCCGTCTGGAGCCTGGCGCGCTTGTCGACCTCTCTGGCGGCTCGCTCACGCGCAGCGGTGAGCACCTCCTCGACGCGTTCCTGCTCGACCACGACCGCGCCGTCCGCGTCGAGCACGACCACGTCACGCTGGCGGATCGTCGCCCCGCCGACCTCGACCGGCTCGCCGATCTTTCCCGGCACCTTCTTGTCGGCGCCGCGCACGCGGACCCAGTGCGCCCAGACCGGCAGCCCGAGCTCGCGCAGCTCCTCGGCGTCGCGAACGGCGGCGTCGACCAGCAGCGCGGCGACGCCGCGGCCCTTCGCCTGCGTCGCGAGCAGGTCGCCGACGAGCGCGACCGGCCGCGGCTCCGACATCGTCAGGACGAGCACCTCGCCGGGCTCGGCCTCCGCGACGGCGGCGTGCACCATCAGGTTGTCGTCCTGGCCGCAGCGCACCGTGCGCGCCGGACCGGCGGCCCGTGAGCCCGGTATCACCTGCACGAGGTCGAGGTCGACCACCTGGGAGCGACCGGCCGCCTCGTGGATGGTCGCCGACCCGAGCTTGGCCAGTTCGGCGTAGACGCTCACGGCCGCGGTCCCTTAACAGTGCCTGGCACCGTAAAGTCCCTGCACGGAACGGGAATCAGCGGCCGCGTCTTAACAGTGCCTGGCACCGTCAAGAGCCTCACAGGCATTCCACCACCTGCGGCGTCACGCGCTGGAAGGCCTCGGCGAACTCGACCGCGTCGTTCCCGGACGAGCGGCGCGCGTGGTTGCCCCGCCTCGCGGCGAGCTCCTCGTAGTACGCGTGCAGGTGCGCTTGCGCCGCCATCTCGGCCATCGCCGCTCGCTTCTCGTCGATCACCGGCGTGATGTCGACGAAGACGGTCGGCGTGAAGTTGCAGAGCTCGGGCTGGTGCGGCTCGAAGAGCAGAAGCTCCGGCGGCTTGAACGGGCCGCCGAACGCGCTCGCCGTCCCGGCCCCGGCGGCGAGGGCGCGCGCCTTCTCCACCGCGAAGAACGCCTCCGCGTGATCGGGGTTGAAGGGGTCACGGTTGGTGTGGGTGAGGACGATGTCGGGCGCGAGCCCGCGGATCTTCGCCGCGATCGCGCTCAGGCCGTCCCGGTCCACGACCAGCGGGTAGTCGCCGAGGTCGAGGCTCTCGAACGTCGCTCCCAGCGCAGCCGCCGCGCGCTCTGCCTCGCCGCGCCGGACCTCCTTGACGCGCTCCACCGTCATCCCCTCTTCCTTCCAGAGCTCGCCCGACTCGCCGCGCTCACCATAGGAGAGGGCGAGCACGTGCGCTGTCCCACCGCCGGCGGTCGTCACCGCGATCGCGCCGCCGGCGCGCCAGACGAAGTCCGCCGAGTGCGCCCCGATCACGAGCAGCCGCCGGCTCATTCGACGAGGCTCCGCGACCGCTCGACCACCATCGTCCGAATCTCCTCAGCGGAGAACCCCGCCTCGAGCAGCTCGTCCGCCCAGATCGAGAGCCCGTCCTCGACCGGCGGATAGTCGGGGTTGCCGCAGTCGCTGGAGAAGAAGTTGCGCTCGATCCCGACGGCGCGCACGCCCTCGAAGACGTGCTCGAAGGTTGTCTTGCCGCTGTACGGCGTCGTCAGGCAGCGCTCGATCAGGCAGCCCCTGTCGGCCAGCGTGCCCTGGTCCTCGATCGAGAAGTCTTGAGCAGGGAACTCGGGGTGCGTGATCACGACCGTCTTCACACCGGCGGCGAATGCGCCGTCCACCACTGCGAACGTGTCGTCGCGGCCGAGATGCGCGGTGGCGAGGATCAGGTCGTGCCGGGCGATCGTCTCGAGCACGAGCCGCGTCTCGGGCAGGAGCTCGCCGGCGGCGTCGGTGACCTCGACCGCCTCGATCGAGAAGCCGAGCCCGCGGAGCTCGTGCTGGAGCTTCGCCCACTGGGGGACCTTGTCGCCAGGCTTCGGCTCGGTGCGTCCGGCCGTCTCCGCCGGCGAGTCGACCGTCGGCATCCAGACGATGCGCGCGCCCTCGCGGGCAGCGATCTCGACCGCGAGCGGGTTCATCCCGCCGACCGCCCAGTTCAGCGTGATCGTCCCGACCGCCCGCACGCCCGGCACCGACCCGGACACGATCTGCGCACGCTCTGCCGTCGAGGTGTAGTGCGATTTCAACCCGAACCCGGCGAGACCGACCTCGGCGCAGCGGCGCGCGAGCGCGACGTCGTCGATGCGCCGCTGGGGGACGTCGGGAGCGACGTGGACGTGCAGGTCGTACGCCCCGCGGACGAGCGCACGCGCCCGGTCGGTCGGCTCCGGGGCCATGGTGCCAACTGTATTAGCGCCGTCTCGACGATTGTTGACGATGAGCGTAGTGTGGGCGAGGATCGAAGGCCTGTGGCCGACCGAGGTTCGTTCCCGAATCCGTACGAGGTCGAGACGCCGCCCGGCTGCGAGGGCTGGGAGGAGATGTACCCCTACTACGCCCTCTTCGACGAGCGGCGGCGCGAGGCCGACCAGCAGCGCTTCTGGTTCTGGAACTCGATGCACTTCCCGCTGCCGATGCCGGCGTTCGACGTCTTCTGCATCGACTCGCCCTACGACGGGATCGGCTCGTGGCAGAACCGGGTCTTTGCCGTCCCACCGGCGATGGGGATCGACTACCGGATCGTCAACGGCTACATCTACATCTCCGGCAACGCGGTCACCGACCCGGAGAAGATCGCCGAGCGGGCCGGGTACTTCCAGGAGCGTGCCGGCTACTACTTCGCCAACTGGAACGAGCTCTACGCGAAGTGGCGGGTGAAGGTCGACGCGATGATCCGCGAACTGACCGAGCTCGAGGTACCGGATCTGCCGGAGTACGAGCCGCGCGAGGTCGTCTTCGGGAACGACCGCAACCTCCGCTTCTACGACGTCCTCGACGCGTACAGCCGCACGCTCCGGCTCGGCGACCTGATGTGGCAGCACCACAGCGAGTTTCTGCTGCTCGGTTACGGCGCCTACATGACGTTCAGCGAGTTCTGCAAGGGGCATCTGCCGGACATCCCCGACCAGCACATCGCTCAGATGGTCGCCGGCATCGACGTCATCCTCTGGAAGCCCGATGCCGAGCTGCGCCGGCTGGCGCGCCTCGCGATCGATACCGGCGCCGACGCGGCGTTCGCCGAGGGGCGGACGCCCGCGGAGATCGAGGGCGAGCTGGCCGGAAGCGAGGCGGGCCGCGCCTGGCTGGCCGAGCTCGAGCAGATCAAGGACCCGTGGTTCAACATGGCGACCGGCGACGGCCTCTACCACTACTACGGGAGCTGGCTCGACGACCCGTCGATTCCGTATGCGTCGCTGATCGGCCACGTCGCCGCGCTGAAGGCCGGCGAGGACATCGAACGCCCGACCGGGCAGCTCGCGCGCGAGCGCGACCGGCTCGCGGAGGAGTACGGCTCCCTGCTCGACGCGGACGCCCGCGAGGGCTTCGAGGAGCTGCTCGCCCTCTCGCGCACGGTCTTCCCGTACGTCGAGGAGCACAAGTTCTACTGCGACTACTGGTTCCTGACCCGCTGGTGGAACAAGATCCGCGAGTTCGGGGCGCTGCTCGCCGAGCACGGCTTCCTCGAGGAGGCGGAAGACGTCTTCCAGCTCTCGCGCCACGAGGTCAACGGTGCGCTCGACGAGCTCGTGCTCACGTGGTCGACCGGCGGCGAGCCGATCGGGCCGAAGCACTGGCCGCCGATCGTCGCGCGACGCAGCAAGATCCTCGAGCGGCTGGCCGACTGGACGCCGCCGCCGGCACTCGGCGCGGTGCCGGAGAGCGTCAACGACCCGGCGCTCGTCATGCTCTGGGGCGTGACCACCGAGCGTGTGCAGGAGTGGGCGCGGAGCGCCGAAGGCGGGACGGAGCTCAGCGGAACCGCGGCGTCGCCAGGCGTCGCCGAGGGGCCGGCGCGGGTGGTCAAGACCGTGAAGGAGATCTCGGACGTCCGCGAGGGCGAGATCCTCGTCTGCACGATCACCTCGCCCGCCTGGGCGCCGATCTTCTCCAAGATCGAGGCCGCGGTCACCGACATCGGCGGCGTGATGTCGCACGCCGCGATCGTCTGCCGGGAGTACGGCCTCCCGGCCGTCGTCGGCACGGGCCGCGCCACCTCCACCATCCGCACCGGGCAACGTGTCCGCGTGGACGGCACGGCTGGGACGGTCACGTTCCTCGGAGACGACGGATGACGCTCTTAACCGTGCCAGGCACTGTTAAGGAGTGCAGCAAAAACTACGCTTCGAGCAGGGTCTTTACAGTGCCTGGCACCGTTAGGGCCGTTAGGGAATGCCGTTGAGTCATACGCGCCCGTTGGCCGATCTCCGCGCGGCCGATGCTGTCTCGTTCGGCGGCAAGAGCTCGGCGCTGGGTGAGCTGATCGCCGCCGGGATCCCGGTGCCGCCCGGGTTCGCCGTCTCGACCGCGGCATACCGGGCGTTCGTCGCCGGTGCGGGGCTCGAGCCCATGATCGCCTCCGCGATGTCGGGGCTCGAGCCCGGCGACGTCGACGCGGTCGGGGCGGTGTCGCACCGGCTCGGCGAGGCGATGCGGTCGGCGCCGATTCCGTCGTCCGTTCGCGACGAGGTGGCTCGATGTTACGCCGAGCTGGGGGAACCGCCGGTCGCCGTCCGCTCGAGCGCGCTCGGCGAGGACAGCCGGGAGGCGACGTTCGCCGGGCAGCAGGAGACCTACCTCTGGGTGCGGGGCGCCGAGGGGGTGTGCGACGCAGTCCGCGACTGCTGGGTCAGCCTCTACGGCCCTCCTGCGATGACGTACCGGGCGCGGCTCGGCGCCGCGGCGGGCGGGCCGGCGATGGGCGTCGCGGTCCAGCAGATGGTCGACGCCGAGGTCTCCGGGGTGATGTTCACCTGCAACCCGGTGAGCGGCGATCCGAGCATGGTTGCGATCAACGCAAGCTGGGGTCTCGGTCTGGCCGTGGTCGGCGGGGAGGTGACGCCCGACGACTTCCTGGTCAGCAAGGTCACGCGTGAGGTCGTCCGCAGGCACGTGCACGCGAAGGAGGTCGAGTACGTGCCCGACGAGGCCGGCCGCGGCACCGTCCGCCGGGTAGTACCCGAGAAGCGCCGCGAAGTCGCGTGCCTGGGCGCGGATTCGCTGGAGGCGCTGGTCGAGGTCGGCAGCCGGGTGGAGCGCCACTTCGGCTCGCCGCAGGACGTCGAGTGGGCGATCGCGAGAGACGGCGAGCTGCCCTCGAGCCTGTACGTCCTCCAGTCGCGGCCGGTGACGACCGGCCCCAAGCGGCCGGAGAAGCCGAAGGCTGCGTCGGCGATGTCGCTGCTGATGAGCACGTTCGGCGCCGGACAGGTAGAAGGGACAGGCTGAAGCCTGTTCCTTCCAGCTCAGTCGGCAAGCTCCGTGAGCAGCTCCGCCGAGGCACGCGCGATTCGCGGCTCAACGCCGAGCTCGACGAGGAGCTCCGCGGCAGCCTCCATCTCGCCCACGCGGCGGACGGCGTGTGCTCGGCTGCCCGCGAGCAGGCGGTCGAGCAGCGGTCGGCCGATCACCGCGGCGATCTCGTCCTTCAGCCAGTCGCCGTGACCTGCCGCCTCCGCGGCGGCCACGCTCTCGAACGCGGAGGCGGCCAGGCCCTTCATGAACACCGAGCGGACCAGCTTCATCGCGGCTGCGTCGCCTGGCCGGTCCGAGACGACCTGGACGGGCATCGCGAACGGACCGAGCGCCTCGGCGAACGCCTGTGCACCCGGGCCGGAGGCGAGGGCCGGGGTCGCGATGCCCTTCGCCGGCACGGGCCCGAGCAATGCCACGTCTGCGAACCGGTCGCCGACGAGGGCCGCCAGCTCTCGCTTCAGCGCTGGTGCTGCCGTGTTCAGGTCGGCGTAGACAGTCGCCGGGCCGAGGGCGGCGCCGGCCTCTCGGGCCAGTTCGAGAGCGACCTTGGCCGAGTTGACGCTGAGGACGACGTCGGCGGTGTCGACCGCGCCCGCCGCATCGGGCGCGCTCTCGGCCACCGCCGGGTCGTAGCCGCGAACCTCGGCCCCGGCCGCACGCAGGTCGG
Source organism: uncultured Actinomycetes bacterium (assembly GCA_963841405.1). GTDB lineage: Bacteria > Actinomycetota > Thermoleophilia > Gaiellales > Gaiellaceae > DATBLE01. Next base: position 847,670 of record CAWJCM010000007.1, read on the forward strand.
AAACGAGGCGGCCGCCGGCCTCGCCGAGGCCGAGGACCGCGAAAACCGTCAGATCTGCTCGAGCGCCTGGCGGGTCAGCACCTGGGCGAGGTGGGCCCGGTACTCGGCGCTGCCGGCGAAGTCGCTAGGCGGCTCGGCGCCGTCGGCCGCGTGGGTCGCGGCGTCGGCCGGAGACGCGCCGCCGGCGACCGCCTGCTCGACCACCCGTGCGCGCAGCGGCGTGCCGCCCATCCCGGCCAGGCCGACGTTGGCTCCGCCGTTCACCCGCGCGGCGGCCACGGCGACGGTCGCCCAGTCCTGCGCGCGGCGCACGTGCTTGAGGTAACGGCCGCCGTCGACCCGAGGAACCCGCAGCTCGGTCAGTACCTCGTGGGGTCCGAGCGCGGTCTCGAACGGGCCCGTGAAGAAGTCGGCGCCCGGGATCGTCCGCTCGCCGTCGGGCCCGCGCGCCACGAAGTCGGCGTCGAGCGTCAGGAGCACCGTACCGAGGTCGGAGGCGGGATCGCCGTGCGCGACCGAGCCGCCGATCGTGCCGCGATGGCGCACCTGCGGGTCGCCGACCTCGCCGGCGACCCGCGCGATCAGCCCGCAGCGCTGCGCCAGCACCGGGTCGAGCGCCAGGTCTGCGTGCCGCGAGAGCGCGCCGATCGCGATCCGGTCGCCGTCCTCCCGCACGTAGCGCAGGTCGTCGATCCGGCCGATGTCGACGAGCAATGACGGCCGCGCGAACCGCAGCTGGAGCAGCGGGAGCAGCGAGTGTCCGCCGGCGATCAGCTTGGCGTCTTCCGAGCGCTGGAGCAGCTCGACCGCCTCGTCGACCGAGCCGGCACGCTCGTACTCGAAGGCCGCCGGAATCACGAGCCGGCCCTCGCCGCCGCCTGCACCGCCTTCGCGATGTTGTGATAGCCGGTGCAGCGGCAGAGGTTGCCCTCGAGGCCGAGGCGAATCTCCCCCTCGGACGGGCTCGGGTTCTCCTTCAGGAGCGACACCGTCGCCATCACGAAGCCCGGCGTGCAGAAGCCGCACTGCAGGGCATGGTTCTCGTGGAACGCCTGCTGCACCGGATGCAGCTCCCCGTCGCCGGCGAGCCCTTCGATCGTCGTCACCTCGCAGCCGTCCGCCTGAACCGCGAGCACCGTGCACGACTTCACCGACTCGCCGTCGATCAGCACCGTGCAGGCGCCGCACGAGGAGGTGTCGCAGCCCACGTTCGTCCCCTTCAGCCCGAGCTGCTCCCGCAGGAAGTACGTGAGCAGCGTGCGCGGCTCGACGTCGGCGTCGTGCTTCGTGCCGTTGACGGTCAGGGAGATCTTCACGCTTTCGCCTCCTGGATCGCGCGCCACACGTTCTCGCCGCTGGCCGGCATGGCCACGCGCTTCACGCCGAACGGCGCGAGCGCGTCGACGACGGCGTTGTAGACCGCCGGCGTCGAGCCGATCGTGCCCGACTCGCCGATCCCCTTCGCGCCGAGCGGGTTCGCGGGCGTCGGGGTCTCCATCTCGACCGTCTCCCACGACGGGAGCTCGGCCGCGGAGGGGAACGCGTACGAGACGAGGTTGCCGGTCAGCGGCGTGCCGTCCTCGCCGAACACGTAGTGCTCGTACAGCGCCTGCGCGACGCCGATCCCGACGCCGCCGTGCACCTGGCCTTCCGCGAGCATCGGGTTGACGATCGTGCCGGCGTCGTCGACGCAGACCATCCGCTGGAGCTCGACCTGCCCGCTCTCCGTGTCCACCTCGACCACCGCGACGTGCGTACCGAACGGGAAGGTCGGCTGACCCTTGAACTCGTTCGCGGCCTTCAGCTCCTCCAGCCGGCCGTCGCCCTCCGCGCGGGCGGTCAACTCATCCCAGGACAGGGAGGGGTCGGGAGTGCCGGCGACGTGGAAGCGGCCGAGCCCCTTGTCGAGGACGACGTCGTGCGGGTTCGCCTCGAGGTAGTCGGCGACCAGCTTCTGCGCCTGCTCGACGACGGTCTCCGCGGCCACCGCCGAGGCGGTGCCGCCGATCTGGAGCGACTTCGATCCGTACGTGCCCGTGCCGGAGGCGATCTCGTCGGTGTCGCCCTTGTGCACGGTGATCTTCTCGAGCGGTAGTCCGAGCCGGTCGGCGACGACCATCGCGAAGCTGGTCTCGTGCCCCTGGCCGTGTGAGAACGATCCGGTGCGGACGATCGCCTCGCCTCTTCCCGTCATCTCGACCTCACCCAGCTCGCCCTCGCCGAGCGGGTTCGTGATCTCGACGTAGGAGGAGAGGCCGATGCCGAGCTGCCTCGTCGCCTGCTCGTCGCGGCGCCGCTTCTGCTCGGCGCGCAGCTCCTCGTAACCTGCCGACCGCAGCGCCAGCTCGAGCGCGCCCGCGTAGTCGCCCGAGTCGTAGTTCGCCCCCGAGGCGGTCTTGTGCGGGAAGTCACCGACGTAGTTCAGGCGCCGCACCTCGGCGGGATCCATCCCGATCTCGGCGGCGAACCGGTCGATCGCGCACTCGATCGCCTGGATCGCCTCCGGCCGCCCCGCGCCGCGGAAGGACGGCGATCTGCGTGGTGTTCGTCACCACCGTCGTCCCCTCCGCCTCGAGCCGAGGGATGTCGTAGACGCCGCTCGACATCAGCGTGGTCAGGCCGGCGAGGATGGCGCCGAGCGTGGGATAGGCGCCGCAGTCGGCGAGGACGTCGAGCTTGTAGGCGAGCACCTTGCCGTCCTTCGTCCCGCCGATCGTGAAGGTGAGCCGCATCGCGCGCCCGTGCGGCAGCGCGAGCATGCTCTCGCTGCGCGTCTCGGTCCAGCGCACAGGGCGGCCGAGCTCGCGCGCCAGCCACGCGACGATGATCTCCTCGGTCAGCCCGCTGGACGAGACGATCTTCGCGCCGAAGCCGCCGCCGACGTCCGGGGCGATGACGCGCACCTGGGTCGCGTCCATCCCGAGCATCCCGGCGATCGCGTCACGGTCCTGGTGCGGGGTCTGGGTGCTCAGCCAGACGGTCAGTCTGCCGTCCTCGAACCGGGCGGCGGTCGAGCGCACCTCGAGCGGGCACGGCGCCATCCGCTGGCTGACAAGCGTGTCGGAGACTGTCACGTCGCAGCCGTCGAAGAGGTCCTCCGCGTTCGCAGCCGGCGGATGCGTCCGGGCGGCGACGTTCGTTCCTGCCCCCGGGAACAGCAGCGTCTCGCCCTTCAGCGACTCCTCCGGGTCGACGACCGACCGGCAGCGGGTCGTACTCGACCATCACCAGCTCGGCCGCATCGGCGCCGGTCGGGCGGTCGTCGCTGACCACGATCGCGACGATCTCGCCGACGAAGCGCACGACGTCCTTCGCCACCACCGGCCGGCCCATGTCGTCCGGGAACCCGAACGGCAGCGGCCCGAACGTCGCCAGGTCGACGTCGTCCGCGGTCAGGACGCGCACGCCGGGCAGCGCCTCGGCCGCGCTCTTGTCGATCCCGTCGATCTTCGCGTGGGCGAGCAGCGAGCGGACGAACGTGATGCTGGCCGCACCCTCGAGCTCCAGGTTCTCGACGTATGTGCCGCGGCCGCGGAGGAAGCGATCGTCCTCGGTCCGCAGCACCCGGTTGCCGAGGATGCTCACGGGCGCCAGCCTATAACCGCAGAGGCTCCCGAGTCGAGACGAACGTTCGGATAGTCGAACAGGCTACGCATAGACGCCTTCGCTCACCGAGGCAGGATCGGGAAGTGGTGAGGCCTCCGCCCGGCTCAGCGCATCGCCGAGCAGCGCCTTCACCTCGGCGCGAAGGTCGTCGTCCTCGGCCTCGGAGAAGGCGACGTTCTCGCCGAGCCAGAGCCGGTGGCGACGGATTGGATCGCGCTCGGCCCAGGCCGACACCAGCTCCCGCGGAACGTAGAACGCGTCGTCGTGGACAGCGTGCCCCTCCATGCGCAGCGTCACCGACTCGATCAGCGTCGGACCTCGGCCGGCCCGGGCCTTCTCGATCGCCCGTTTCGCCTCTCGGTGGACGGCGAGGATGTCCGTGCCGTCGATCGTGACGCCCTCGAATCCGTAGGCTCCGGCCCGGTCGGACAGCCGGTCGGTCGCGTACTCCAGGTTGGTCGGGGTCGAATAGGCCCACTGGTTGTTGTCGCAGACGAAGACGACGGGCAAGCGGTGCACGCCGGCGAAGTTCATCGCCTCGTGGCAGTCGCCTCTCGCCGATGACCCGTCGCCGAACCAGCCCAGCGCCACTCGGTCCTCGCCGCGAATCCGAAAGGCGAGCGCGCAGCCGACGACGACCGGAAGCAGCGCCGGCAGATGGCTGACGATCGTGATCTGTCCCCGGTCGAGATCGCCGAAGTGGACGTTTCCGTCGCGTCCGCGCGAGGGCCCGTCCACCCGGCCGAGGAAGTTCGCGAAGATCCGCCAGGGCTCCGTCCCGCGGGTGATGTGCACGCCGAGATTCCGGTGCAGCGGCGCCCCGACGTCGTCGGGCCCCATCGCGGCGGCCACTCCGACCGACGCGGCCTCGTTTCCGCGGCCGGTATAGAACGAGCCCGGGATCTTCCCCTGCTTGTAGAGGACGTGGCCCATCTCCTCCAGGCTGCGCGTGATCAGCATCGAGCGGTAGAGAGCGACGAGGGCGGTTCGGTCGAGGCCGGCTTCCACGGGGCGATCGTATGCCTGCCAATACCATGCAGGGTCAGATGACCGACCGGCCGCCCCTGCCCCCGTCCACGGCCGAGACAGCCGCGCAGAAGGTCCAGGCCGCCGAGGACGCCTGGAATACGCGCGAGCCCGAGCGCGTCGCCGCCGGTACGAGAGCCGCGACGCCGCCGGGCAGTGGTGGCGCAGCTACGGCAACGAGCTCTGGGAGTTCGACGAGCACGGGCTGATGCGCCGCCGCGAGGCGAGCATCAACGACGTGCCGATCGACGAGGCGGACCGTCGCATCCTCGGTCCGCGCCCCACCGACGAGCACGACCGGGAGTTCCCGATCAAGTAGCCGTCTCGTAGGGTCTGACCCCGAAGGGGTCTGACCCTGCCGAATCGTGCCGAGAGCGTTTCTTCTAGGGAGTCAGACGGCGACCGGCGATTCGAGCACCGCGGCGACGATCTTCGCGGCGTCCGGCAGCAGGTACTGCTCCATCGGCTCCGAGTACGGGATCGTTGCGTCGAGCGCGCAGACCAGCTGCACCGGCGCCTTCAGCGACGAGAAGCCCTCGGAGGCCGCCTCCGCCGCGATCACCGCCGCCGCCGAGCCGTGCCGGGTGGACTGGTCGACGACGACGAGGCGCCCCGTCTTCTCGACCGAGGCGAGGATCGTCGCCGTGTCGAGCGGCGCGAGCGTGCGCGGGTCGATCACTTCCGCGGACACGCCCTCCGCGGCCAGTTGCTCCGCCGCCGCCAGCGCCTGGCCGAGCATGTAGCCGAGCGCGACGATCGTCACGTCACCGCCCTCGCGGACGACGTTCGCCTGCCCGAGCGGCACCACGTGCTCGCCCTCGGGGACGTCGCCGGGTTCGAGCGTCAGCAGGTAGTGGTGGAAGAAGACGACCGGGTTGTCGTCGCGGATCGCCGCGGTCATCAGGCCCTTCGCGTCGGCCGGGGTCGCGGGCAGCGCGACCTTCAGGCCCGGCACGCCCATGAACATCCCGTAGATCGTGCCGGTGTGCTGGCCGGCCCAGCCGGCGGTGAAGCCGTAGCCCGCCTTGAGCACGACCGGCACCTTCACCTGGCCCTTCGTCATGTAGTGGAAGCGGTTCGCCTCGTTCACCACCTGGTCCATGGCGACGAGCATGAACTCGGCCATGTACAGCTCGACCACTGGGCGGTAGCCCGCCATGGCTGCGCCGATCGCCATCCCGATCTCGGCCGTCTCGGAGATCGGCGTCACCCGGACGCGGTCCGACCCGAACGCCTTCAGGTACGGGTCGTCGTCGGTGGTGGCGATGTTCTGGCCGAAGTAGAGGACGCTGTCGTCGCGCTCCATCTCCTGGTGGATCGCCTCGCCGATCGCGGCGATGTAGGGAAGCTCTCTCATCGTCGAACCCCCTGAGCGTAGACGTACTCGACGGCTTCCTCGGCCGCCGGGAACGGGCTGGCGAGCGCGAAGTCGACCACCTCCTGCATCTCGGCCCGCACGCGCTCGGCGATCTGGTCGGCCTCCTCTGCGTCCAGCGTCCCGTCCTCGACGAGCCGCCCGCGGAACCGCGGCACCGGGTCGCCCCGCTTGGCCGCCTCGTACTCCTCGGTGTTGCCGAAGACGGCCACCGCCTCGTGCTCGGGATAGTGGAGCGGAACGCCGGGCGGCGCGATCAGGTTGCCGTGCGCGCTCAGCCGGTAGACGAGCGACTCGACCAGCGTCGGCCCGTCGCCCGAGCGCGCCCGCTCGACCGCTGCCCCGACCGTCTCGTACACCGCGACCGGATCGCCGCCGTCGACCGTCTCGCCGGGCATCGAGAACGCCCTCGCCTTCATCGCCAGCGGCTCGCCGGCAGCGGCGTTCGCGTCCTCCTGCTCGACCCGGGTGACCACGTTGTAGTTGTTGTTCTCCATCACGAAGACGACCGGGAGCTTCCAGAGCGAGGCGATGTTCAGCGACTCGTGGAACGCGCCCTGCTTGGAGGCGCCGTCGCCGAAGAAGCTGAGCACGACCTGGCCCCGGCCCCGGATCTGGGCGGCATACGCTGCCCCGGCGGCGTGGGGGATGCCCTGGCCGACGATTCCGGAGGTGCCGAGGAAGCCGCGGCCGACGTCGGTCAGGTGCATGGAGCCGCCGTAGCCTCCGCAGAGTCCGTCCCGGCGGCCGTAGATCTCGGCCATGATCGCCTTCGGATCGGTGCCGAGGGCGATCGGGTAGCCGTGGCAGCGGTACGTGGCCAGGAGCTGGTCGTCGTCGCGCAGCGTCGCGAGCGAGCCGACGATCGACGCCTCCGCACCGTCGGCGAGGTGCGTGTGGCCGCGGATCGTGCCGGGGTGCTCCTCGAACGTCCCCTTGACCCGCTCCTCGAACTCGCGGATCCGCAGCATCTGCGTGTACATCCAGCGAAGCCGTTCTCGGTCGAGCTCGGGCACGTGACGCTCCTTTCGTGGGCTCGCTCGAATCTAACCGTGACGCCCTGCACCGACAAGCGGACACGTCCCGGAAGTGTGCGCGGATGGTCAACTCGGACACGGCCAGAGTGCGCACACTGTCAAGTGCGCGCGCACCACGCGCGGGAAGATCGGCGTCAACGGATCGGGGACCTGCCCCTGGCCGGTGCCTCGATGCCATAGACCTAAGGAGGGAGAATGAGGTCTGCAGCCGGAACTCCGCTTCGACGGCCGGCGATCGTCCTCGGCGCCGTCGCCGTCGCACTCGCGGTCACCGTCCCGATCGGGCTCAGCTCGAGCTCGGCCGGGGGGCCGGTCACCAACTACGTCACCTATACGGGCGGCAAGGCGGGCAAGGCCAATGCGCGGCTCTCGCCGGTGGTCATCGGCGCGATCAACACGCAGGGAGGCCAGGTCCTCGTCGGTCCGGGCTGGACGAACGGGATCAAGACCGCCGTCCAGTACGTCAACCGCTATCTCGGCGGCGTCCAGGGCCACCCGCTCGTCGTCAGCTACTGCTTCACCACCTCCGCCGAGGAGGAGGGCACGAAGTGCGGCCAGCGCTTCGCCAACGACAAGCGGATCAAGGTGGTCGAGTTCGGCGCAGTGGCCGTCGGCAACCAGTCGTTCTACGCCGCGCTCGGCAACAAGAAGCCGACCGTCGGCGGCGTCGAGCTGCTGCCGGTCGACGCGCAGCGCAAGAGCGGGTTCGCCCTCTTCGGGACGAACGACTCGGTGCTCGGCCCGTGGGGCACGCTCGGCAAGACCGTGCTCAAGGCAAAGACCGCCGCCGTCGTCTACCCGCAGATCCCGGGCATCGACTACGGTGCCAAGGTCGAGAAGGCGAGCCTCGAGTCGGCGGGGATCAAGACGACGTTGGTCGGCTTCGCGCCGACCGCGACCGACCTGACCGGCCCGCTCACGGCGGCCGGTGCCCAGAACGCGGACATGATCGTGCCGCAGTCGAACGCGGCGGGTTGTGTCAACATCGCAAAGGCGCTGGAGGCGCTCGGCAAGAGCAAGACGCCGGTCGTCTCGAACCCGCTCTGCCTCGACCCGGCCGTGCCGGCGGGCCTCGGCGGCGACCTGCCGAAGTGGATCTACGGCATCGCCTCCTCGCTCGGCTTCGACACCACCGACCCGGCCGTGGCCCCCTTCGTCAAGGGCCTGAAGGCAGTCGGCCAGCCGAAGCTGGCGGCGGACGCCTGGGTGATCGTCGCCTGGGGCCAGGTCCTGACGACCGTGAAGCTGATGAACAAGATCGGTCCCGCGAAGCTGACGTCGGCCAACTTCACGTCGGCGGTCAGGGCGTTCAAAGGCCCGCAGGCGCTCGGCGCGCCCAGCCTGAACTGCGGCAAGTACAAGGCCGAGCCGGCCGCGTGCAACGACCAGGCCCAGTTCTTCCAGTACCAGGGGGCAGGCAAGTTCAAGCGCATCACCGGGTTCCTCCGGCCTCCGGCGACGTTCAAGCTCGGGGGCTAGTCAAGACGTCCTCCCTCCCCGGGACGGGGCCGTTGACCGCGGCCCCGTCCCGTGCCTCCGGGTAACGATCCAGGAATGGACTGGCAGCAGATCGTCCTCTTCGCGATCCTCGGCCTGGGAGCGGGGTCGCTGATCGCGGGCATCGCGATCGGGATCGTCCTCTCCTACCGGGGGGCGGGGATCATCAACCTGTCCACCGGGGCGGTCGCCATGCTGGCCGGCTACTGCTACTGGTCGCTGAAGACGGGCACCGCGCCCTGGTCGGCCGCGCCCGGGTTCGGCGAGGTGAACAGCCCCTACCTGTCCACCGCTCCGGCCCTGATCGTGACCGCGGTGTTCCTCCTCGCGGTCGGGCTGCTGGTCGAGTACGGGATCTTCCGGCCGCTGCGGACCGCGACACCACTGGCCAAGCTGGCCGCGTCGCTCGGGCTGCTGCTGGTGGCGCAGGCCTTCGTCTCGCTCGCGTTCGGGATCGGGACGAAGCCGCAGCCGCCGGTCCTGCCGGGCGGCACCGTCACGGTGTTCGGCTCGAACGTGCCGATCGACCGGTTCATCCTGCCGGGGATCGTCCTGGTCTCGACGCTCGTGCTCTCGCTCGTCTACCGCTACACGCGCTACGGACTGGCGACGCGGGCGGTGTCCGAGAACGAGGTCGGCGCCATGCTGATCGGGCTCTCCCCCAACCGGATCGCGCTGTCGAGCACGCTGCTGGCGACGTTCTTCGCGGGTGGGCTGGGCGTGCTCGCCGCCTCGATCGTGCAGCTGGACCCGCAGGCGCTTCCGCTGCAGGTCGTCCCGGCGCTGACCGCCGCCCTGTTCGCCCGGTTCACGTCGTTCTGGATCGCCTGCCTGGTCGGCCTGGCGATCGGCTCGCTCGAGAGCATCCTCTACTACCTCCAGATCCAGAGCTGGTTCCCGACCGACAACGGCGTTGCGCTGCCCGGTGTCCAGCCGCTGCTCGTCTTCGGCCTGATGGTCGTGGCGATGTTCGTGCGCGGCACCAACCTGCCGACGCGCGGCGAGCTGGTCGAGCAGCGGCTCCCGCTCGCGCCGCGGGCGAAGCGGCTCTGGCAGCCGGCGCTGCTCGGCACGGCGGCGGCGGTCGTCGCCCTGATCGTCTTCCCCTACGACTTCCGGCAGGCGCTGATCACGTCGCTCCTGGCCACGATCATGTGCCTGTCGGTGGTGGTGATCACCGGCTTCGTCGGCCAGATCTCGATCGTCCAGCTCGCGCTCGCCGGAATCTCCGGCTTCATCCTCTCCCACCTCGCCACCGACCACGGCGTCGGCTTCCCCTGGGTGATGCTGATCGGTGCGTTCGGCGCGACCGTGCTCGGCGTCCTGATCGGGTTCTCGGCCCTGCGCGTGCGCGGCGTCAGCCTCGCCGTGATCACGCTCGCCGCCGCGGTGGCGATCGAGCAGTTCGTCTTCACCAACTCCACCTGGGGCGGTGGTACGTCGAGCTCGCCCGTGCCCGAACCGAAGCTCGGGATCGACCTGGGCCCCTACGGGTCGTTCCGGGGCGTGGACGGCAAGGTGCCGAGCCCGGTGTTCGGGTTCTTCGTGCTGGGCGTCGTGGTTCTCTGCGGGCTGTACGTGGCCAATCTCCGCCGCTCGACGCTCGGCCAGCGGATGCTCGCGGTGCGCTCGAACGAACGGGCCGCGGCGGCGGCGGGCGTCAACGTGCGCAACGTCAAGCTCGCAGCGTTCGCGATCAGCTCCTTCATCGCCGGCCTCAGCGGCGCGCTGTACGGCTACAACTTCAGCTCGGTCACGGTCAACCGCTTCTCGGCGCTGACCGCGCTCAGCCTGATCGCCCTCGCCTACGTGGGCGGCATCACGATGGTCTCGGGCGCGATCTTCGCCGGACTGATCTCCGTCGAGGCGCTGTTCCCGTACGCGCTCGAGAAGTGGCTCGACATCTCGGGAAACTACGCGCTGCTCTTCGCCGGCCTGGCGCTGATCGTGACGTTGATCCAGAACCCCGACGGCGTCGCGGGCGCCACGTACCGCAAGCACATGCTGCGCAAGCGGCGCCGGGCCGTGCCGGCCGCCGTGCCAGTGGAGGAGACGTGATCGTCGCCCGCGTTCCGCTCGCTCCCGCGGGGGAAACGGCCGGTTTCCCCCGCGAGCCCCCTTCCCCAGCTGCGCGCGTACCTCAGCAGCGTCCCGGAGTCGCGCCCGCCATGTCGGTCGCGGCCGCGAAAACATCGGGCAGTGCCCGGAGGAAGGGCCGATGAGCGATCGGATTCTGACCACGCACTGGCCTGGCGACGGAGCGGCTCTGGTGACCGGCATGGCTTGCTCTCGGGAACCCGGCGAGAGAAGATCGCTACGACAATGGCCTTGGCCCGGGCCCGCTGCCCATGCTGCTGATCGACACGGCGACAGTTGCCGCTCCGGATCGCCTGGCCTTCTGGTCGGACTCGTCGTTCGACGCCTACCTGCCGGTGCAGGTGCGGAGCCCGGCCGGGGAGCAGTTCGGGGCGCGCATGTGGGGCTACGAGCTCGGGCCGCTCAGCCTCTTCAGGATCGCCGCCGCCCCGAACACGATGATGCGCAGCCAGCGGGCGATCGCCGCCTGCGACCCGGAGTGCCTGCACCTCTCCGTCGTCCTGCGCGGGCAGATCAACGCGGCGCAGGAGGGCCGGACGGGCGTCGCCCGGATCGGCGACCTGATCAGCTACGAGACCTCCCACCCGGTGGTCTTCCGGGCCGATCGGCCGTACGAGTCGCTGGTCGTCCGGGTGCCGCGCAGCCTGCTCGGGCGGGAGGAGGCGCAGATCAGCAAGCTGACGGCGGTCGGGATCCCGGGCGGCGAGGGGCTGGCGCGCGCAGCGGTCGCCTTCTTCCTGGGGCTGGCCGGCGGCCTGGAGGACGGGACGATCACCCCGGCGGACGCACCCGATTCGATCGAGTGCGTGATCGACCTCATCCGGGCGCTCTACGCGGGCCCGGCCCGTGCGGAGGAGGCGACGAGGCTCCGGACGCGGGCGGAGATCCTGCTGGACATCCAGGCGTTCATCGAGGCGCACCTCGGAGACCCGGCGCTGGACCCCGACCGGATCGCGCGGGCGAGCTTCATCTCGACCAGGTACCTGCACAAGCTGTTCGAGTCGGAGGGCACGAGCGTCTGCCGCTGGATCAGGGAGGCGCGGCTCGAGCGCTGCCGGCGGGACCTGCTCGATCCCGGGCTCGACGACGAGACGATCCTGACGATCGCCAGCCGGTGGGGCCTACCGGGGCCACAGCACTTCAGCCGTCTCTTCCGCTCGGCGTACGGCTGCTCGCCGAGCGATCTCAGGCGCGAGCGGCACAGCGCCGCTCGCTGAGTGCCGCTGCAGGAGCGGGACGGTGACGCCGGTCCTGAAAACGACGGGGCTCTCGGTCAGGTTCGGCGGTGTCCGGGCGGTCGTCGACGTCGACCTCGATGTGGGCGAGGGGCAGCTGGTCGGACTGATCGGGCCGAACGGCGCGGGCAAGACGACGTTCATCGACGCGATCAGCGGTTTCGTGCGCTACGGCGGCCGGGTCGAGCTCGACGGGGAGGACCTGACCGGGGCGTCGCCGCACGTCCGCGCGCGGCGCGGCCTTGCGCGGACGTGGCAGTCGATCGAGCTGTTCGACGATCTCTCGGTGGGCGAGAACCTGCTCGTCGCCTCGCACCGCACGTCGGCCTGGCGGACGATCCGGGAAACGGTGTCGGCGCCCGACCCGCACCCGGCCGAGATCACGCCCGCGCTGGCGCTGCTCGGCATCGAGGACACGGTGGAGCAGCTGCCGAGCGAGCTCTCGCAGGGGCAGCGGAAGCTGGTCGGGATCGCGCGGGCCCTCGCGCCGAAGCCGCGGGTCGTGTGCCTCGACGAGCCGGCCGCCGGCCTGGATACGCGCGAGAGCGAGGAGCTCGGCGCCCGCCTGCGCGGACTCGCCGACGACGGGCAGGCGATGCTCCTCGTCGACCACGACATGGGACTCGTGCTGGGGATCTGCGACGAGGTGGTCGTGCTGGAGTTCGGCGAGGTGATCGCCCGCGGAGTCCCCGACGTCGTCCGGAACGATCCCCGGGTGATCGGTGCATATCTCGGCGGCGCAGCCTCGAGGCTCGCCGCCGGCGAGGGGGCCCGTGCCTGACACGGTGCTCGCCGTCGAGACGCTGTCCGCGGGGTACGACGAGGCGGCTGTGATCCGGGACGTGGACCTGACCGTCGGCGCCGGCGAGGTGGTCGCGCTGCTCGGCGCCAACGGCGCGGGCAAGACGACGACGCTGCGCGCTGTCTCCGGCCTGGTCCGGCCGATGGCAGGCCGGGTCCTGTTCGGCGGTGACGACCTCGCCCGCACCTCGCCCAGCACGCGGGCGCGGCTCGGGATCGCCCACGTCCCCGAGGGCCGCGGCCTGTTCTTCGGCATGACAGTCGCCGAGCACTTCCGCGTCGGGCCGCGCGGCGAGCCGATCGAGGACGCCCTCGCCTACGAGTACTTCCCGAAGCTGGCGGAGCTGAAGGGGCGGCGGGCCGGCCTCCTCTCGGGCGGCGAGCAGCAGATGCTCGCGGTCGCCCGTGCGCTGGCCCGGCGACCGAAGGTGCTGTTGCTGGACGAGCTGAGCCTGGGGCTCGCGCCGGTGATCGTCGAGCGGCTGCTGCCCGTGGTGCGGGCTTTCGCGGACGAGCGGGGCTGCGCCGTCCTGCTCGTCGAGCAGCACGTGCACCTGGCGCTCGAGGTCGCCGACCGCGGGTACGTCCTGTCGCACGGCCGGATCGTGCTCGTGAACGACGCGGAGCACCTGCGCGCGAACCGGCAGCTGTTGATCGCGAGCTACCTCGGAGAGCAAACCGCAAAGGAGGAGAGCAATGCCTGATCGGAGCCTGGAAGACCTGCTCGGCACCGTCGAGAGCCCGGTCGAGCTGCTGCGCCACTCGCAGGCCGGGCCGAACGTCTACCCGGGGGTTCCGGCCGAGTACACGAACTGGCGCGACGAGCAGATCGCCTGGCAGACGACCTGCGTGCTCTTCAACCAGTCGTACCACATGGCCGATCTGGCGGTGTCCGGCCCCGGCGCGGCGACGCTCCTCTCCCGGCTCGCGGTCAACAGCTTCGACGGGTTCCCGGTCGACAGGGCCAAGCACTTCGTGCCCTGCACGCCGGAGGGCTACGTGATCGGCGACGTGATCCTGTTCCATCTGGCCGAGAACGAGTACAACCTGGTCGGGCGCGCCCCCGCGCTGAACTGGATCACCTACCACGCCGAGACGGGCGGCGACGACGTGGAGGTCGAGCTCGACCAGCGCTGGGCGCTCAGGAGCGACGGACGCCGCCGCTCCTACCGGTTCCAGATTCAGGGGCCGAACGCCATGCAGGTGATCGAGCAGGTGCTGGGTAGGCCCGCGCCGGAGCTCAAGTTCTTCAACATGACCTCCGTCACGATCGCCGGGCGGCCGGTGCGCGCGCTTCGCCACGGCATGGTCGGCCAGCCCGGCTGGGAGCTTTTCGGCCCGTGGAAGGACGAGGCGCCGGTGCACGAGGCGCTGCTCGAGGCGGGGGAGGAGTTCGGGCTGAGGCAGGTCGGCGGGCGGGCCTACTCGTCGAACACGCTCGAGTCCGGGTGGATCCCGTCGCCCCTGCCGGCCGTGTACTCGGGCGACAGCCTGCGCGAGTACCGCGAATGGCTGCCGGCCGACGGCTACGAGGGCTCGGCCTCGATCGGCGGCAGCTTCTCCTCCGACTCGATCGTCGACTACTACCTCACGCCCTGGGACCTGGGCTATGGCCGCTACGTCAAGTTCGACCACGACTTCGTCGGCCGCGAGGCGCTCGAGGAGATCGCCGGCCACGAGCATCGGCAGAAGGTGACGCTGGCGCTCGACGACGACGACGTGACGAGCACGATCGGGACGATGTTCGGCCCGGCGTCCGAGCGGGCGAAGTTCATGGACTGGCCGTCGGCGGTGTACTGCATGCACCCGTTCGACCGGGTGACGGTCGACGGCGAGACGGTCGGCCTCTCGACCTGGATCGGCTACAGCGCGAACGAGGGCAAGATGCTCACGCTGGCGGTTCTGGAGCCCGAGTACGCCGAGCCGGGCACCGAGGTCACGTTCGTGTGGGGCGAGGAGGACGGCGGCTCGTCGAAGCCGACCGTCGAGCCGCACGTGCAGACGGAGATCCGCGCAGTCGTCAGTCCCGTGCCGTACACCGAGGTGGTGCGGCGGTCGTACCGGGCGGCCAAGGTGAGCTGGGAATCTTGACGAGAGAGGCCAGGCTTCAGCCTGGCCTCTGCCTTCCGGTGGCGTCGGCGTAAGGGCCCGAGGACAGGCTGAAGGCCTGTCCTCTCTGTGCTCTCTCGCATGCCCTCGTCCTCGTAGGTCGGTGGCATACGCACGTCGACGATGGCGAGATCGGGGTCGTGCTCGGCGACCACCGCGCGGAGCGAGTCGGCGTCGCCGACCCGGGCGAGCACGGTGTGTCCGGCGTCTTCGAGCAGTCCCGCGAGCCCCTCACGGAGGAGGACGGCGTCCTCGGCGATCACGATTCGCACGGGAGCGCCACCTCGATTCGTGTTCCGGCGCCGCGGGGGCTGACGATCTGGAACGTGCCGCCGTGCGCGGCGACACGGTCGCGCAGGCCGTCGAGGCCGGAACCGCGACGAGGGACGGCGCCGCCGACGCCGTCGTCGGCGATGCTGAGCAGCAGCGTGCCGTTCTGCCGGCTCGCAGACACGTTGACCTGCGATGCAGAGGCATGCTTGATGCTGTTGGTGAGCGCCTCGCAGGCGACGAAGTAGGCGGCCGCCTCGACGCTTGCGGCCACTCGCTCGGCGGGCGCCTTCACGTCGACGGCGATCGGGGAGCTCCGGGCAAGATCTTGGAGCGCTGCGGCGAGGCCGTCGTCGAGTCGTGCCGGGCGGACGCCGGCCGCGATCTGGCGCAGGTCGCTGATCGCGGAGCCGACCTCCGCCACCACCTGGTCGAGTGCAGGCTCGAGGATTCGCGCCTCCTTGGGCAGCGAGCGCTGGAGGCGCCGCAGCTGCAGCCCGAGCGAGACGAGCCGCTGCTGGGCGCCGTCGTGGAGATCTCGTTCCAGCCGGCGGCGTTCCTCGTAGCCCGCCTCGACGATCCGAGCACGGGACGCCTCGACCTCGGCCAGCTGGAGACGCACCTCGACACGGAGCCGCGCGATCTCGATCGAGAGCGCGGCCGCGGCGAGTACGCCTTCGAGCAACGCACGGCGCTCGAGCAGCGCCGGGTCGTGAAGCAGCACGGCAGTGCGCGCGCCCTCGCGGCGGATCTCGGTGCGTGCGCGACCATCCTCCGACAGCTCGGCTACGACCTCGCCGGTCGAGTCGGCATGGAAGAGCGCTGCCGCCCAGGTCAGCCACAGCGTCTGGAGGCGCTCGATCCCTGTTGAGCGGCGCAGGCGCAGCGCGACGGCGAGCGCGCCGGCGAACAGGCTTCCGAGCATCCCAAACCAGAGCGGCACCCACAGCCAGTCGAGGCCGTGACCGACGAACCACTCGCCGACCGCGTTATGCGCGACCGGGTTCTTGACGGAATCGTCGGTGTAGGACGTCTCGGACGGGTCGGCCATCGCGAAGGCGATGAACGCGACGAAGCTCGCAACACCGATGCTGGCAGGCCACCGCCAACGCGGCGAGAGCAAACGGCCGTTCGGGAAGAGGTACGCAAGCACGATCGGGCCTGCATAGAGCACCGGCCACGTCGCATCGCCCACGTGCGTCGCCCACGGGCGGTCTAGGAACAGACCTTGCGAGATCAAGGCCATGACGAGCGCACTGAGGAGGAGCACCCACGCGATCCGATTCCCGGGTCGCCGCAACGCGATCAGCAGCCCGACGGTCGCAGGAGCTAGCACGGCGAGCGCGACGAACGGATACAGCGCCTCGGGCCAGTCGAGCGGGTGGCCGAGCAGCCCAGCTGCCTGAAGCGGCAACAGTGCGACAAGTCCTGCCGCCGCCACGGCGACGAGCGAAGCGCCGAACTGAAGTGAGCGCATACCCCGACATGATTCGGCCTTCGGAGCCGAAGCGCAATCCGGGCTGGCACCGAGAACAGGTTCCGTGCTGGCGGCAGGAGAAGTCCCGGCCTGGCGCCGATGTCATCCGCGAGCGGTCTGCCTACGGTCGGCGGTATCCGACATCAACAGACCTTGACCTGCGCCGGCCCGCGCTCGCCGAGGCGGCGTAGACGACATCGACGAACGAAGGAGGACTCATGATCGCGCTGGGAGCAATTCGACGCAGTGGGCTTCTCGTGTCTGCGGTGGCACTTCTGGTCGTGTCTGCAGCAGCGGCTGCTCAGGGCCCGCCGCCGCCGCAGGCGGTGAACGGCCATGTGGTCACCGTCGTCGCGCGAGGGATTCCCACCCCGACCACCTTCGCTTTCGGCGGCGGGCGGATGTTCGTTGCCGCATTCGGAGACGAGCGCAACCCGAAAGTGAAGGGCGGCGTCTACGTGCTCGAGAAAGGAAGACCGGTGCGGCTGCCCGGGTCGCCCGCGCACGTCGTCGGCCTTGCCTACCGTGACGGGACGCTCTACGTGAGCGAGTGCGGCTGCGGCACCCCGTCGCGGATTCTCGCCTGGAGCGGCTGGAATGGACGCCGGTTCGCCAGGTCGCGGGTCGTCGTCACCGGCCCGAAGCGCTTCACCGGCTTCAACGGGATCGCGATCGGCGGCGACGGGAAGCTCTACGCCGGCGTCTCGGTCGGCGACAAGAAGACCGACGACTACAGCAAGGGCACGACCGTGTACGCGAACAGCGTCGTCTCGGTCGATCCGCGCAGCGGCGAGATCAGCCTCGTGGCGACGGGGATGCGCCAACCCTGGCAGCCGGTCTTCGTGCCCGGCCATCCGGGGCCGCTGGTCGCCGACCTCGGCCAGGAGAACCTGGGTAAGCAACAGCCGGTCGACCGGATCGTCGAGATCAGGAAGGGTGCCGACTTCGGCTTCCCTGTGTGCCCGGCGAAGCCGGCAACGTGCGCGAGGTACGACAAGCCGTTCGCGACGTTCCCGGCCCACTCATCGCCGATGGGCCTCGCCACCCTCCGAAGCCGGCTGTACGTCGCCCTCTTCGGCGGCACGGGGAAGGGGCCGACGGTCGTGTCGATGCCGCTCGAGGGCGGCAGGTATACCCCCGCGCTGGTTGGCTTCGCGGCGCCGGTCGTTGCGCTCGGAGCAGACGGCGGCAAGCTCTACGCCGGCGACATCACCGGGACGATCTACAGCGTCACGCTCTGACCGGAAGCGGTCATGTCACTCGATCGACGAGGCCCGAAAGGGCCTCGTCGTCCTCGGCAACCAGCCGGGCCTAGGAACCAGCTGCGCCGCGCTCGTCTCGTAGGCCCGGTCGAAGATCTGCCCGATCGGGAGTTCGCGCAGCTTCTGCGACAGCACTTCCACGCCCCACGGGCCGCCGGTAGCCGGCGTCGCGGACTGCTGCGACGTAGTCGCGGATCGGGAACTCGCCCTCGCCCGGCAGCGCCCGATGGTTGATGGTCTCGTCGACCGGGTCGGGCATGTTCTCCCACTGCCCGTCGCTGAGCTCGACCCAGCCGTAGAGGTGTCCCGGCACGGCGCGGAGGTCGTCGGCCGAGACCCCGAGCTTGGCCATGTGCCACGTGTCGATGCACAGCGCCGCGTTCGGCGCGCCCGCGGCCTGGACGACCGCCAGCGCGGTCTCGAGGTCGTGGACGTTCACGTCCGGGGGCATGAACTCGTAGACCATCTTCGCGTCGTGGCGCTCCGCCGCCCGGGCGCAGAGCTCCGCGTACCGCTCGGTCAGCCGCGGGAGCTCGCACGGCGTTCCCGGGATGTTCCCGACCTTGACGTGGTGGGCGTCCAGTGCCGCGGCCGCCTCGAAGAGCAGCTCCCAGATCGGCTCGGCCGCCTTCCGCCGCTCGTCGCCGGGGTCGAGCATCCACTCCCAGACGAACTCGAGCTCCAGGTGCTCGAGCCCGTGGTCGTCGAGCAGCGTCTTCACCTCGGCGAGCGACCGGGTCTCGAGGATGTGACTCAGGTCGGCATGCCAGATGCCGATGCCCTTGAAACCGGCCCGCTCGGCCTGCACGCAGCGCTCGGCGATGTCGAACAGGCTCCACTCCCGGCCGGCGTGCACCTCGACCGGGCCGGAGGTCGTCCAGTAGAGCGCGACCAGGTCGTCGTTCGCCACCGGACGAACCTAGCCGGTGGACAGGCCCCGTGCCAGCTGGGATGCTTGACCGGCTCGTGCCTGACTACGTGATCGTCGGCGGCGGCTCGGCCGGGTGCGTCCTCGCGGGACGTCTGAGCGAGGACCCCGACGCCACCGTGCTGCTGCTCGAGGCGGGCCCGCCGGACGTGGCGCCCGAGATCCGCATTCCCTTCGCCTTCCCCGCGCTGTTCAAGTCCGCCCACGACTGGGACCTGCTCGGCGAGAGGGAGCCGGGCCTCGGCGGGCGACGGCTCTACCTGCCGCGCGGGAAGATGATCGGCGGCTGCGGCTCGATCAACGCGATGATCTACCTCCGCGGCAACCGGCTCGACTTCGACACGTGGGCGGCCGAGGGCGCCACCGGCTGGTCCTACGATGAGGTGCTGCCGTACTTCAAGCGCTCCGAGGACAACGAGCGCGGCGAGGACGGTTTCCACGGCGTCGGCGGCCCGCTCGCGGTGTCGGAGAGTCGCTCGATGCAGCCGCTCGTCGACGCGATGCTCGACGCGGCGGTGCAGGCAGGATACGAACGCATCCCCGACCTGAACGTCGACCGACCCGAAGGCGTCTCCCGGTTCCAGGTCACCCAGCGCAACGGCAAGCGCTGCTCGACCGCGGACGGCTTCCTGCACCCGGTCGCAGACCGGCCGAACCTTCAGGTGCGCACGAGCGTCTTCGCGCAGCGCATCGTGTTCGACGGCAACCGTGCGGTCGGCATCGAGATCGTCCAGGACGGCAAGGTCGAGACGATCCGGGCCGAGCGCGAGGTGATCGTCTCGGCCGGCGCCTACCAGTCGCCCGTGCTCCTGATGCTCTCGGGGATCGGGCCGGAGGAGGATCTCACGCCGCTCGGGCTGCCGATCCGGGAGAACCTGCCGGTCGGCCGGACCCTCCAGGACCACCTGATGGTCAACGTCAACTTCGTCACCGAGCAGCCGGGGTTGTTCGGCATCCTCACGCCGGAGAACTTCGAGCTGCTCGAAAGGGAGGGCCGCGGTCCCTTGAGCTCGAACATCCCCGAGGCGGGCGGCTTCTTCCGGACGCGCGACGACCTGCCGGCGCCGGACATCGAGTTCCACTTCGCGCCGTCGATCTTCTACGACGAAGGGCTGAACGCCCCGACGGATCCGGGCATCGCCTTCGGCCCGGTGCTGATCAAGCCGAACTCACGCGGCTGGGTGAAGCTGCGCACGCCGATGCCGGACTCGAAGCCGCTCGTGCTGACGAACTTCTTCACGGACGGGGCCGACCGCCGGAGCGTGATCGACGGCGTCCGGATCGCCCTCGAGATTGCGTCGCAGCCGGCTCTGAAGGCGGTCACGAAGAGGCCGTACAGCGTCCCCGACTCCGACTCGGAGGCCGACATCGGCGCCTGGGTAGAGCGCAACGGGCAGCCCGTCTACCACCCGACCTCGACGTGCGCGATCGGATTGGTCGTCGATCCGGAGCTGCGGGTCCTTGGATTCGAGGGGCTCCGCGTGTGCGACGCGTCGGTGATGCCGACGATCACACGTGCGAACACGCACGCGGCGACGGTGATGATCGCCGAGAAGGGCGCCGACCTGATCGCGGGCAAGGCGCCGCTCGCGCCGGCGCAGACCGTCGTGGCGTAGCCGAACCCCGAGGCCTCAGGGGAATTCGCTCAGCAGCAGGCGGCACCGGCGAAGCAATTCGGTCAGGGTTGCGGGGCGCAGTCCGCCAAGCCGCCGGGTGATTCGTTCGTGTGCGAGCGTCCGCAGCTGCTCCGGCATCGCGAAGCTCCGGTCCCGCAGGCCGCCCTCGGGCGGCGTGATCTCCAGATGGAGCGCGCTCGAGAAGTCTGTGCGGGTGAGCGGCACGGCGAGCGAGAGGCCGATCCCAGCGCGGTTGAGCTGGTCGACGGAGACGATCACGAACGGCCGAGCCTTCGCCTGCTCTCGTCCGCGCGTCGGGTCGGGATCGGCCCAGACGACGTCACCCTGATCGGGCGCTCCGCTCAATAGTCGGGCACGTCCGGTTCGAAGGCGCTGAGGTCGGCCGTCTGGGAGCGGTAGGCGGCAAGCGCGTCGCGGTCACCTGAGATCCGCTGCCAGTCTTCGGACGCAGCGGCGAGCAGGGCACGGTCGTCGGCTTCGTCGACGAGCGCAGCGACGAGCTCGCCTGCCGGGGTTCCTCGGCGACGAGCGAGCGCATTGAGCTTGTCGCGTGTCGCCAACGGGACCCGGATCGTCGTCGTCTCCATGTAGACAATTAGTCTACAGGACAGGCAGCCGCCAGAGCAAGCAATCCCGAGGATCAGGTCGGGCGGACGCGGCGGTCGCTCTGGCGGCCGACGACCACCCACAGCGCCTCGACCGGCTCGTCGCCGATCGCCCAGAGGCGGTGCGGCGACGTCGCGTCGAACGTGATCGAATGGCCCGGCTCGAGGTGGTACTCGTCGAAACCCACCCTGACCCCGAGCCGCCCACTGATCACGAACGCGTACTCGCGGCCCCCGTGCGTGACCAGCGAGTCCTCCGGGCACGACTCGCTGCCGACGTCGTAGGTGACCCGCAGGAACTCGACGCTCGCGTCGCGCTCGGGCGTGAGCCGCTCCCAGGTCACGCCCGAGGCGAGATTGATCACGGCGCGCTGGTCGGGCGTGACCACGGGCGTCGACTCCGCGCGTCGCCGCCCGCCACCCGGGCGGGCCCCCTCCTCGAACAGGTCGCCCATGTTCAGCCCGAGCTCGCGGGCGAGCGCCCAGAGCGTGCTCACGCTGGGGTTGACCTTGTCGCGTTCGATCTGCGAGATCAGGCTCGCCGAGACTCCGATCCGGCGGGCCAGCTCGCGGAGGCTCAGCCCCTGGCGCACGCGCTGCTCGCGGAGCCGCGATCCGATGTGTGACGGCGCGTGCGTCTCCGCGGGAGCTGCGTTGGTGGCCATGACTACGCCGAGCTTAGAGACTCCCAGTCCCGCTCGAACCGGTAGGAGTGGCGGTCGGGTGGGCCGGGAGCCGAGGTCTCGAGCCACTGCACCGCGCCGCCCCTCGTCTCGTAGAACGCGTGCACGCAGCCGACGGCCGTCCAGAACACGTCCCCGGGATACAGCGTGTACCGCGCGCCGTCGGCGACCACGTCGACCTCGCCCTCGAGCAGGTAGTACGACTCCTCGAACGGGTGGTCGTGCGGGAGCGCCTGGGCTCCGGGCTGGTAGCCGACCATGAACATCGTGTGCAGCTGCGCATCGAGGCGCTTGTCGACGAGCATCTTCACGGTGATCCCGCTGTAGAGCAGGGCGGCCGTCGCCATGCTCGCCGACACCTTCGGCTCCGACGAGCGCATCCCCCGGCTGAGCCGGGCGACGTCCATGTCGTCGTCGGCGAGCAGGAAGAGGTTGCGGTTCCGCGGGTCGCGGAGGTCGAGCCCCGCCGGGGAGTCCTCCGGCGCGGCACCGAGGAAGAACGTATCCGGCAGCTGCTCCGGTGGCCGCGGGCGGGGCGAGGCCATCTCGATCCAGCGGGCGTGGGCTTCGCTTCGCCAGGCGTGCGGAACACCGACGGGAAGGGCACCGCAGGCGTTGGGGCAGAGCCGGACGCCGCGGCCGTCCAGGTAGAGCACCGGCTCGCCCTCGAGCACGAAGAAGCTCGACTCGAAGGAGTGGACGTGTGTGTCGACGTACCCGTCCTCGAGCTCGATCAGGGTCAAACCGGTGTGCACCGAGCCGGTGGCGCCGCCGACCAGGACCGCGCGCGTCAGGCCGCGGCTGTGACCCGGCAGCGCGGGCTCGAGCTCGATCTCGTCCCGGCGCACGAGCCGGTGGCTGCTCATGGATTTCTGGCGCCGTTCTTCAAGGGGTTTCCGCCGCCGCGACCGACATGGCGGGCGCGGCACCGCATCGTTTGCTGAGCATGCGATCGCGACCGCCGCTCGCGCAGCGAGCGGCGGAGCTCGGAAGGGGGCTCGCGGGGGAAACCAGCCGTTTCCACCGCGGAATCATTGGAGCAGCCAACCCCCGTCGACCTCGAGGTTGACGCCGTTCACGGCCCCGTTCTCGAGCAGGAAGATCGACGCGTCGACGATCTCGTCGGTGGTGACGAGGCGGCCGATCGGCGTGCGCGCCCTCACCGGCTCGAGCACCGAGTCGGGCTTGTCGGCCCAGGCCGCCGTGTCGCCGACGATCCCGGGGTGGATGGCGTTCACGCGGATCGGCGCGAGCTGCACGGCGAGCGTTCGCACGAGGCCCTCGACGCCGCCGTTCACCGTCGTGATCGTCGTCGATCCGGGGTAGGGACGGCGCAGCGCCTGGCCGCCGAACAGCAGGATCGAGGCGTCGTCCGTCAGGCGGTCGGCGAGCACGTGTACGACCTCGGTGTACCCGACGAGCTTGAGGGTGACGAGCCGGATCGCGCGTGCGACGTCGTAGTCGGCGACGGTGTTCTGGTCGCGCTCGATGGCCGCCAGGACGAGGCGGGCGACCGGCCCGACCTGCTCGAGCGCCGAGGCGAGCGTCTCCGGCTCGGCGAGGTCGAGCGTGCAGGTGTCGACGTCGCCCTCGATCGCGCCGGCCGCCTCGAGGCAGCGATCGCCGCTGCGGCCGGTGAGCACGACCTTCCGGCCGCGGACGGCGTAGGTCTCGGCCAGCCGCATGCCGATGCCCGACGTACCTCCGACGACGACGACGGCTCCAGCTGCCACGCCGGCCAACGATAGACGGGCTGTGCAGTGTCAGTCAACTCCCGGAGTGGAGCGCCCTATCGTTTGCTCCTGTTGTGCAGTAATGGTAAAACCGGCCCGCCAGGTTGCAGCCTGGCTGAAGTCGATCAGCGTCGAGTGAAGGGAGCTCCGTGTCCGAGCGAGTCCTGTTCCGCGGCGGCCATGTCGTGACGATGGACCCCGATGCGGGCGACCTCTTCGGCGGCGACGTCCTCGTCGAAGGCGAGCGGATCGCGGCGGTCGGCTGCGAGCTCGACGTCGGCGACGCCGAGGTGGTCGACGCCGCCGGCTCGATCGTCATCCCCGGCTTCATCGACTCGCATCGCCACACCTGGGAAACCGTCATCCGCGGCGTGGCGCCGGACGTCAGCCTCGCCGGCTACTTCGAGGTCGTCCTGGCCGCGTTCGCTCCCGCCTACCGCCCCGAGGACGTCTACGCGGGCAACTATCTCGGGGCGCTCGAGGCGATCGACGCCGGTGTCACCACGCTGCTCGACTGGTCGCACATCAACAACACTCCCGACCACTCCGACGAGGCGATCCGCGGCCTCCAGCAGGCCCGCCTCAGGGCCGTCTACTGCTACGGCAACCCGAACACGTCGCTCGCCGACTGGTGGTACGAGAGCGAGCTGGAGGCGCCCGAGGACATCCGCCGCATCCGCGAGCAGTACTTCTCGAGCGACGACGGGCTGATCACGCTCGCCATGGGCACCCGCGGCCCCGGTTTCTGCAAGCCCGAGGTCGTGCAGCACGACTGGGAGCTGGCGCGCGACGTCGGCGCCCCGATCAGCGTCCACGTCGGGATGGGGCCGGTCGCGGGCCGGTTCGCGATGGTCAAGCAGCTCGACGAGATGGGGCTGCTCGGCCCCGACACGACGTACATCCACTGCAACTACCTGTCGGACGAGGAGTTCCGGCTGATCGCGGACACCGGCGGCAAGGTCTCGATCGCGCCGACGGTGGAGATGTACATGGGCCACGGGACGCCGCCGACCGCGAAGGCGCTGGCGCACGGGCTGCGCCCGAGCCTGAGCATCGACGTTGTCACCACCGTCCCGGGCGACATGTTCACCCAGATGCGCTTCCTCTTCGCCTCCGACCGCCTGCTCGCGCACGAGGCGGCGTTCGAGGCGGGCAACGTGGAGGAGCCGGCATTTCTGACCTCCCGCGAGGTGCTCGAGTTCGCGACCATCGAGGGCGCACGGGTCTGCGGGATCGAGAACCGGACCGGCTCGCTCACGCCCGGCAAGCAGGCCGATCTGGTGCTGATCCGCTGCGACCAGTCGAATACGTACCCCGTGATCGACCCGGTCTCGACCGTCGTCCACCAGGCCGATACGCGCAACGTCGACACGGTCATGGTCGGCGGCCGCTTCCTCAAGCGCGGGGGCGGGCTGGTCGGCGCCGACCTCGCCGGTGCCCGCGACCGGGCGGAGACGTCGCTCGATCACCTGCTGTCGGCCACGCAGATCCAGCCGAACTGGGTCCAGAGCACCCCGCGCGAGGCGGTGCATGGACACTGAACTGCCGGCGGAGCCTGTCACTGCCCGTCACGTCCTGCCCCTTGCGTAGGCGGCGAAGGCCTCGATCGACGCCGGGTCGACCAGCGCGTCGCGGCTGACCACCTCCGCGACGGGCGTTCCGGTGAGGATCCGCTTGACCGGGAGCTCGAGCTTCTTGCCGGTCATCGTTCGCGGGATCGCCGGCACCGCCACGACGTCGTCCGGTTTGTGCCGCGGCGAGAGCCCGGATCGGAGCGCGTCGGAGATGCGCGCCTTCAGCTCGTCGTCGAGCTCGACGCCGTCGCGGAGCACGACGAAGAGCAGGAGCTCGTCCGTGGCCTCGAGGTGGACGACCAGCGCGTCGAGCACCTCGTCGAAGTCCTCGACGACGCCGTACAGCTCGCTCGTCCCCAGGCGGACGCCGCCGCGGTTGAGGGTCGCATCCGAGCGGCCGGTGATGATCGAGGTACCGCGCTCGGTGAAGATGACCCAGTCGCCGTGGCGCCAGACGCCCGGGTAATGGTCGAAGTAGGCGGCGCGGTAGCGCGCGCCCTCCTCGTCGTTCCAGAACTCGACCGGCATCGACGGCATCGGCTGCCGGATGACCAGCTCGCCGAGCTCGCCGACCACCTCGTTCCCGTCGGAGTCGAACGCGGCCACGTCGACGCCGAGGCACTTGCCTGCCATCTCCCCCGCGTAGACCGGCAGCAGCGGGCAGCCCTGGACGATTCCGGTGCAGACGTCGGTGCCGCCGCTGCCGACGTTCAGCATCAGCTCCGGCCCGGCCTGCTCGTAGATCCATTCGTACGAGTCGGCCGGCAGCGGCGAGCCGGCGGCGCAGATCTGCTTCAGCGTCGAAAGGTCGAAGTCGCGGCCGGGCTCGAGGCCTTCCTTCCGGCAGGCCATCGTGAACGCCGGGCTGAGCCCGAACATCGTCGAGCGCGTCTCCTCGATCATCCGCCACTGCGCCGAGAGGTCGGGGAAGCCCGGGTTCCCGTCTATCATCACGATCGACGCGCGCAGCAGCAGGGCCGAGACGAGCGCGTTCCACATCATCCAGGCGGTGGTCGTGAACCACATCAGCCGGTCGCCCGGGCGCAGATCCCAGGAGAGGCCGTGGTTCTTCAGGTGTTCGAGCAGGATGCCGCCGTGGCCGTGGACGATCGCCTTGGGTAGGCCGGTCGTCCCGGACGAGAAGAGCACGTACAGCGGGTGGTCGAAGGGAACCGGGTCGAACTCCAGCGGCCCGCTCTCGGCCACGAGCTCGTCCCACGGAACCGTGTCGGAAAGCTCGTTGCCGTTGTAGGGGACGTGGATCACGTTGCGCAGCGACGGAAGCCCCGCGCGCACCTCCGCGACCTGCTCGCGGCGGTCGATCCGCGTCTCGCCCCAGGTATAGCCGTCGACGGCCAGCAGCACGCTCGGTTCGAGCTGCCCGAGCCGGTCGAGCACGCTGCGCGGGCCGAACTCCGGCGGGCAGGTCGCCCAGACCGCCCCGAGGCTGGCGGCGGCGAGGAAGGCGATCAGGGTCTCGGGGATGTTCGGCAGGTAGGCGACCACGCGGTCGCCGGAGCCAACGCCGAGCTCCTGGAGCCCGGCGCGTGCCCGCGCCACCTGGTCGCGCAGGTCGCGGAAGGTCAGGTCGAACGGGTCGCGCGACTGCGAGCGCGCGAGGATCGCAACCGACTCGAGCTCCTCGTCGCGACCGAGCATGTGCGCGGCGAAGTTCAGTCGCGCGCCGGGGAACCACTCGGCGCCCGGCATCGCCCGAGAGCCGAGCACGCGCTCGTACGGCGTCTCCGCCCGCACGTCGAAGAAGTCCCAGATCGACGCCCAGAAGGCTTCGAGGTCGGAGACCGACCACCGCCAGAGGTCGGCGAAGTCGTCGCCGCTGCGCCCGACAGAGGCCGCGTACCGCGCGAGGAGCGAGTTCTCGCGGGCGTCCTCGGTCGGCGTCCAGAGCACCTGGCCCTGGGCGACCGGCTTGCCGGCGGTCGTGTCCATGGCGGCGATCCTAGGCGCTGATCATTGCAGCCGCGGCCGTAACGAACCGGTCGGCAAGGTCGACGATTCGCTTCGCCTCCTCGCTCGGCACGATCAGCGCGTCGTAGTCGGCGGCTTCGCGCAGCTTCTGCGTGGCGTGTGCCCTCGAGAACAGAAGCTCGTCGAAGCGACCCGTCTCGACGAAGGTCTGTCGGAAGAGCGCCCAGACGCCGGAATGCGTCTTGGCGTTCTGATCCTCCTCGCTGAGAGCGGCGCGGGCAGCGTAGAGCATCCCGTAGTAGGCAGCGCTCGTTGCCCCTGCTGGGAAGCCGGCAGCCAGTCCCGTCCGGGCGAGCGCAAGCCGGTCACGCGCAGTGGCCAGGAACTCATCCGACCGGGGGCTCACGCCTCCCCGTGGAGCACGATCTTGTCGCGATCGACCTCCTGGATGAAGAACGAGCGGATCTCGCGGCGTTGTGCCACCCGTCGCGGGTCATAGACGCTCGTCGAGAAGAAGACCGGATTCGCACCCTCCTCCTCCGCGGCCTCGTCCATGAGCCGCACGGTGCCGAAATGCGCGTCGAGGTTTGCGCCGCGGATCACGACCAGCACGTCCACGTCGGACTCGGGTCCCGGCTCCTCGCCGCGGGCGCGTGACCCGAAAAGCCAGACCGAGCGGAGGTCGGCTCCAAACTTCGCCTCGAGCAGGTGGACGAAGCGGGCGAGGACTCGGCGCTCGACGTCGCTGAGCGCAGCATCCCGAAGGGAGGTCATGCGGTCAATGTAGCCTCCGGTGCCGCTGGGCTCAGTGCGCCGGCGGCGGATAGACGGCGTCAGGCTGCTGATCCTTGCCGGGAGCGCCGTCGAAGATCTCGGTGACGACGCCGAGGTCGCGGTCGGTCGAGAGATACGAGAACGTGACCCCGTTGTACGTACCGCCGAGCAGCACCTCGTGGCCGCGTTCTCCGAGCTCGGCGAGCGTGCTCGCGTAGTCGGCCACCGCCACGCCGACGTGGTGGACGCCGGGGCCGTGCTCGGCGAGGAACCGCGCGTAGACGCTGACGTCGTCCTGCGGCTCGACCAGCTCCCATTGCACCTCGCCCACCTGCGCGAGTGCCAGCCGCCAGGAGCGCTCGACCGGTCGGCCGGCTTCGTGCATCCCCTGCACGTTGCCGGGATTGAACTCGTAGACGTGCCAGGGGCCGACGCCGTAGTCGTCCACGTAGGTTCGCATCGCCGCCTCGAGATCCGGCACGACGACCGAGATCTGGAGCGTGCCGGTGAAGAGAGGCTCCCGCACGGGTCAATCCTAATTTCGCCTTCCTTGCAGCGCGGGCGGTGCCGTGATTCGATCCCGCCCGTGGCAGTCGCACCGGCGGACGTCCTCTCGAAGCTGTTCGACGTCCGCGGCACGCGGGTGGTCGTGACCGGCGCCGCCGCCGGGCTCG
Source organism: uncultured Actinomycetes bacterium (assembly GCA_963841405.1). GTDB lineage: Bacteria > Actinomycetota > Thermoleophilia > Gaiellales > Gaiellaceae > DATBLE01. Next base: position 875,999 of record CAWJCM010000007.1, read on the forward strand.
GCTTCGCGATGGCCGAGGTGCTGGCCGAGTGCGGCGCGAGGGTCACGCTCGCCGACATCCACGAAGAGCGGCTGGAGGCGTCGGTCGCGCGCCTCGCCGAGCGTGGCTGCGACGTGCGCGGTGTGGCCACCGACGTGCGCGACGAGGGCGCCGTCGATGCACTGGTCGACGGCGTGGTCGCCGAGCAGGGCGGGGTGGACGTCGTGTTCGCCAATGCCGGGCTGGCGTCGGTTCCTGGCTTCCGCGTCGACGGCGGGCAGACGCTCGCGACGCTCGAGCGGTCCGACTGGGACACTGTGCTGGACGTCAACCTGAACGGCGTCGTCCACACGTTGCGGAGCGCCGCGCGTGCGATGACGAAGCAGGGGTTGGGCCGGATCGTCGTCACCGCGTCGAACGCCGGTCTCCGGGTCGAGCCGCTCGTCTGCTACGGCTACGCGGCCAGCAAGGCCGCCGTCATCCACGTCGTCCGCCAGGCGGCGCTCGAGCTGGCTCCGCACGGTGTGCTCGTCAACGCGATCTGCCCGGGCCCGTTCTACGGGACGCTGATCGGCGGCGGCGTCACCGAGAGCCCGAGCGACGAGCTGAAGGAGATGTGGAAGACGCTGATCCCGCTCGGGCGGATGGCCCACCCGGACGAGCTCAAGGGGCTGGTCGTGCTGCTCGCCTCACCGGCGTCCAGCTTCATGACCGGCGCCGCGTTCGTGGTGGACGGCGGCTCGCTCGTCCAGGCCTAGAGCGTCGACTCATCAGCGTGCGCTGGGCCCAGTGCTCAGTAGCGCAGTCGAATGCGCTGGTAGGCCTGCTCGGATGACAGCCTCTCGAGCCGCGTGCCGACCTCCTGGAGAAGCTTGAACTGGAGATCGGGCGAGTCCTGGAGAAGCGTGCGGAAGGCGCGGCTCGAGATGACCAGCGCCCGCATCGGCGTGCCGGTCGTCACCGTCGCCGTTCGCGGTGAGCCGGTCAGGAGCGCTATCTCGCCGAAGAAGCTTCCCGGCCGCAACGTGGCGAGCTTCCGGGCGCCGCTGCGAACATCTGCCTCGCCCTCGACGACGACGAAGAAGTCGGTTCCTTGCTCCCCCTTGCGCACGACGGGCGTCGCGGGCGGGTACAGGGTTTCGCGGGCGATCGAGGCGATCTTCGCCAGCTGTCGTTTCGAGCAGCGCTCGAACAGCGGGATCTTGCCGAGCAGTGACACCTTCGCGTCCTTGCGCAGACGCATGCGTCAAGTCTAGGAGCGGAAACGCCTCTTGTCAGTCGCTCGACGCGGCGGGAGCACCCGGGTCAGGACTCGTTGCCTTGTTCTCAACCGCCGGCGTCACCGCCGGATCGGGTGTGCGTTCGGTCGAGATGTGCGTGTGGGAGAGGTAGAAGCGCTGCGGGTCGTCGTCGTAGCCGAAGTCGCAGAGCAGCTCGCCGGCCCGTTTCCACCTCCTGAAGTCGACGTACAGCACCTCTCCCGGCACCTCGTCCGGGTATTCGAACAGGTTGTGCGCGGGCCGGCTCCACCATGACTTGTCCGTGCAGTCGAAGAGGGCACCACGCTCCCAGTACCACTCGTCGACCGATTCCCGTACGGCCCGCGGCTGCATCCACTTCGGCCAGTAGACCCTGAGCGAGCCGTTCTTCACCTGCCTCTTGACGAGGCGCATCCAGCCCTTCTCGTCGTACCTGCGGTTCTCCCGCTCGCGGACGACGAGCTCGAACTTGCGATCCGCCAGGAACAGCCGGTTGAGCTCTTCGACGTTCCGGTACAGGGTGCAGACGCCGGCGATCTTCCGCCGGCGCGGGGAGACGACGTCGTACGCGCTCAGGATCTCGTCGGTGGCGAGGAACTTCCGGATGTTCCCCCAGACGACGTCGACGTCGCAGTCGCAGTGGCCCAGAAGTCGACCCCGTCCAGGTAGTCCTCGAAGAGCAGGCCAAATGCCGGCTTGTAGTCGCAGAGCTTGTACGGCAGCTCCAGGGAGACGCTCGGGCCGGTCTTGCGCTCGACCAGCCGCTCGAAGTCCCGGAGCGAGCCTCTGACGAACTCGACGTTGTCGGGGACCGTGCTCGGAAGCTCGCAGTCGGTGTAGAAGATCCAGCGGATCGACGGGTTGTACTTGCACGACTGTAGATAGGCCGGGAACCAGGACGGCCAGCTGCCGACGTAGGGAACGACGAACGCGATCGTCGGCTGCGCAGCGGCCATCGCGCGAGGGTACCGAGCCTCAGGCCGCGTCGGGGATCAGCACGGCGCGGCCCGTGACCTCGCCGGCCCGCAGCCTGTCGAGCACCTCGTTGACGGCCTCCAGCGGGTGCGTCTCGGTGCGCAGCACGACGTCTCCGCGGGCGTGCAGCTGGAGAAGCTCCCAGAGGTCGATCCAGCTCCCGACCAGGTTGCCGGCGATGGCCGTCTCGCCGACCACCATCGCCACCGACGGGACGGTGATCGTGCCGCCGTAGCCGACGGTCGAGTAGAGCCCGCGCCGGGCGAGCGCGTCCAGGCTCGCGGCATGGGTGGCGTCGGTGGCGACGAAGTCCATGATCACGTCGGCGCCGGCGCCGTTCGTCGCCTCGCGGAGGTCGGCGGTGTCCTCGAGCACCTCGTCGGCGCCGAGCTCCCGCGCCAGCGCCCGCCGCCGCTCGTCGGTGTCGATCGCGATCACCGAGCCGCCGCCGAGCATCTGCAGGAGCTGGAGCGCGATGTGGCCGACGCCGCCGACGCCGACCACCGCGGAGGTCGTCCCCGGCGTCAGGCGGGGAAGGAGCCGCTTGACCGCGTGGATCGCGGTCAGGCCGGCGTCCGCGTGCGGTGCGACCGCCGCCGGCTCGACTCCCTCCGGCAGCGGCACGAGCGAGCGCTCGTCGACGAGCAGGTAGTCGGCGAACCCGCCGTCGGTGGTCAGGCCGTAGAACTGATGCCGCTCACAGTGCATGTCCAGGCCACGGCGGCAGTTGACGCAAAGCCCGCAGCTGTACGGCGGGTAGACGAGCACGGCGTTCCCCGGCTTCACCGTGGTCACGTCGGGGCCGACCGCGTGCACCCAGCCGGCGCTCTCGTGGCCGAGCACGATCGGCGTGGTCAGGCCGGCCGGCTCCATCAGCCCGTCCTGGGCGTGGAGGTCGGTCGCGCAGACGCCCGCGCCGCCGACCCGGACGACGACGTCGCGCGCCGCGACCGGCTCCGGCTCGGGCTTCTCGATCAGCTCGAGCGGCCGGTGGTACTCGCTGAGGAGCGCGGCTCTCAACGCTCCGCCAGGTGGTCGGCGAGGCGCGTGGCCAGCGCCATGATCGTCAGGGACGGATTGACCGACAGCGTGCGCGGGATCAGCGAGCCGTCGCCGACGTAGAGGCCGTCGACGCCGTGCACCTTGCCGTTCCGGTCGACGGCGGAGCGCTCCGGGTCGTCGCCCATCCGGCACGAGCCCTGGGCATGCGTCGAGGCGATGCCGGTCCAGGCGACCTGCGTCGCACCCGCCGCCTCGAGCACCTGCTTGCTGAACTCGAGCGAGGCGTCCAGGCGGCCGAGCTCGCGCTCGCTGAAGTCGACGTCGAAGCGCTCCGTGCCGTTCTCGTCGACCACGACCGACGCCGTGTTCTCGTCGTTCACCATCGTCAGCACGCCGTTCCAGAACCGGTACTGCTTCGCCGCCTCGGCGAGGCGCGGGCCCCAGAACGGCCCGTCGTCGTCGCGGAGCGTCGTCGCGAACGCGATCGGGTCCTGGATCGTCGACGCCTCGAGCACGAAGCCGCCGTCCTCGTCGTGCTGGTACGCCATGCAGTGCGACGAGATCGGATACGTGATGTGTGCATCCTGCACCTCGTCGAACAGCCCGTAGACGACGCGGACCGGGTGGAGGCCCAGATACTTGCCGATCGTCGGCGAGTCGAGGCCCGAGCGCCTGAGGATCTGCGGCGTGTTCAGCGCGCCGCAGGCGACGACGACCGTGTCGGCGCGGATCGTCTCGCCGGCGACCTCGACGCCGGTCGCGCGCCCACCCTCGATCACGACGCGGTCGACCGGCGAGTCGGCGCGCAGCTCGAGCAGCCCGCGCGACCAGGTGTCGGCGATCCAGGTGTTCGCGGTGCTCTTGCCCGCGTTCGTCGGGCAGCCCTGGAGGCACGAGCCGCAGTGCATGCAGTTGGCGTCCGTGTACGACATCACCGGCTCGAGCTCGTGGCCCAGTGCCTTCATCCCTCGATCGATCGTGTGAACGCACGGTTGCCAGTCGCTGCGCTCGCGGATTCCGAGCCGCGTTTCGACGTGCGCGTAGTACTGCTCGAGATCGGAGACGGCGAACGGCCGCGAGCCGTCGGCGGTCAACCCGCTCTCTCCGTACCACTTGGCGACGTCCTTCTCGTGTGCCCGCAGCGCGACCTTCGTGTTGATCGTCGTCGTCCCGCCCACGCAGCGCCCGGCGAGGAAGGTGACCACGTCGCCGTCGGGCAGAAGGCCGAAGCGGATCGGCCACCAGAACGTGTGGTTCGCCTTCGCCTCCCAGCGATCGAAGTCGATCGCCGTCAGGTGCGGACCCGCCTCGAGCAGGAGCACGTCCTTGCCGCGCTGCGCGAGCTCGCCGGCGACGACCCCGCCGCCTGCGCCCGAGCCGACCACGACCACCTCGAACTCAGTCTTCATGCGACCCCCAGCCACGACCAGTCCTTGCGGAGCCGGCGGCGCCACCGGCGGGTCGAAGTCGATCTCCGCCCAGGCGCTCGGCGCGTCGCGGCCCCGGCGCGACGAAGTCGCTGTAGTACGCCTCGCAGGCCAGCGCTCGGACGAACGCGAACTCGGGTGTGCGCTCCTGCTCGGCGAGTGCCTCGGCGCTCCCCGACGCCGAAGCCAGCGCGTCGATCGCCTCGAGCCCATGCTCGAGCACGGGCGCGGGCATGTTCGCCAGCACGGCGTCGATGTAGACGACCGAGCCGACCGTTTCGAGCCGGGGACGATCAGCTCGCAGAGCGCCTCGAGGGCCGCCGCCCGTTGCTCGTCGAGGGCCTTCAGCGCCATTCCGGCGACCCTAACGGTCGAGCGGATCGCCCGCGAGCCACGTCGCGACGCTGGCGTAGAGCGCCTCGACCTCCGGCCCGGTCAGCCCCGGCATGTCGGGCTTGACCGTGAATCCGTTCCGTGTCTGCAGGTACGCGAGGTGCCGGTAGCCCTCCGGAAACGACTCGAGCAGCCCGCGGTCGAGCTGCGGCGGGGCGGCCGGGTCGACCGGGACGATCCGGTCGCTCTCGTAGATCGGCTGCCGCAGGACGATCCCCCAGCGGCCGTCCCGCTGCTCGAGGAAGTCGACGAACCGTCCGGTGCAGATGACGTCGCATTCGGAGCCCTCCACGTCTGCCCGCTGGGTGATCGTCATCTTCGCCTGCGACACGGCCCGGTTGCCGGCGACGTCGACCGAGATGCCGCCGAGGAAGTGGAGAATGCGCACGCCGCGCTCGAAGCCTTCACGGCTGACCCCGATGAAGTCGTCGCAGCTCCCCTGGAACCAGGTCGCCATCATCCGGCCGTCGTCGTGCCAGACCGTGCGGAACCGCTCCCAGTCGCCGGCGTCGCGCCAGACGACCCAGCTCTCGACCAGGCGCCGGATGTCGAGCTCGTCAGTCGTCGTCGACATGCCCGAGCAGCTCGGCGGCGTCGCGGCGCTCGCGGAGCAGGTAGGCGGAGTGGAGCTTGTCCGGGTTCGCCTTCAGGTCGGCGGCGGTCCCGTCGTAGACGATCCGGCCGCCCTCGATCACGTAGGCCTTCTCGGCGAGCCCGAGCGCGACGTGGACGAACTGCTCGATCAGGAGCACGCCGACCCCGTCGTTCGCCGCGTTCTGGAGGGCCGGGATCAGCCGCTGGACGACGACGGGGGCCAGGCCGAGGGAGAGCTCGTCGACGAGCATGAACTTCGGGCGAGAGACGAGCGCCTGGGCGAGCACGACCATCTGCTGCTCGCCGCCGGAGAGCGTCCGGGCGACGGCGCCCCAGCGCGTCTGCAGGTGCGGGAACAGCTCGACGGCGTACTCGATGCCCCGCTTCGCGTCCTCGCGCGCGAGCGAGTAGGTGGCGACGCGCATGTTCTCCTCGACGGTCAGGTCGGGCAGCAGCCGCCTGCCCTCGGGGACGATCGCGACGCCCGGCCTGCGGATCTGCTCCGGCCGCAGCTTCGCCAGGCTCGTGCCGTTCATCCGCACGTCGCCACCGGCGGCACGCAGCACGCCGCCGACCGCCAGCACCATGGTCGACTTGCCGGCGCCGTTCGGGCCGAGCAGCGTCGTCACCGCTCCCGGAGCGATCTCGAGCGAGATCCCGTGGATGACCTGGTGGCCGCCCCGGGAGACCTTCAGCCCGTCGATCCGCAGCTGCTCGGTCACAGGGTGGCCTCCGTGCCGAGGTAGGCGCGCATCACATGCTCGTTGCGGAGCACCTCGGACGTCGGCCCGGAGGCGATCAGCTTGCCGAAGTCGACCACCGCCGTCGTCTGGCAGCACGCCGACACGAGGCTCATGTCGTGGTCGACGAGGATCACGAGTGCGCCGACGTCGTGGGGGATCCTCTGGATCACCGTCGACAGGTGTGCTGTCTCCTCGTCCGGCAGCCCGGCGGCCGGCTCGTCCAGGAGCACGACGCGCGGGCTGCCGACGACCGCGCGCGCCACCTCGACGAGGCGCCGCTCGCGGGCGCCGAGGGTGCCGACGCGAGACTTCGGTGACGCCGTCAACCCGACGAATTCCAGCGCCCAGAGCACGTCGTCGCGACGCGCCGAGCGCCTCGCGCCCGAGTGCTCGTGGATCATCGCCACGTTGTCGAAGACGGAGAGCTGCTCGATCGCCATCTCCGTCTGGAAAGTCCGGCGGACGCCCCAGCGGGCGCGACGGAAGTCGGCCATCTTCAGCAGGTTTTCGCCGAAGGCGGTGACCGTGCCGGTGGCCGGCTTGACGAAGCCGCTCATCACGTTGAAGAACGTCGTCTTGCCCGCGCCGTTCGGGCCGATCAGCCCGCAGGTGCCGCCGGGGAAGAGCACGCTCATGTCGTCGATCGGCGTGACCCCGGCGAAGCGGACCGTCAGTCCCCTGACCTCGATCATCGTGGTTTGCCTCTCAGCTTGGAGACGCCCGACCAGATCAGCCGGCCGAGCTTCGCCATGTCCTTCGGGAACTGGTCGACGAGGCCGCCGGGTGCGGTCAGCAGCACCTGGAGCAGCCCGGCGCCGAAGAGGATCAGCAGGAAGTTCGGGTTGAACCCCCACTGCGCCTGGAAGACGAACGGCAGGAGCTGGTTGAAGATCCCCGCCACCACCGCGCCCCAGAGGCTGAAGATCCCGCCGATCATCGCGGTCGCCGCCAGCGTCAGGGAATCTTGCGTCTGGAAGGTGATCGCCCGCGGCACCCCGATCTCGGCGGCGAGCAGGCAGCCCGCGACGCCGGTCATGAACGACGCGAGCGCGAACGCCCACATCTTGTAGAGGGTGATGTTCACGCCCCCGGCGAGCGCAGCCGGCTCGCTCTCCCGGATCGACGCCCACGCGCGCCCTGGCTTGGCCGCGACATGCAGGAGCCCGAGCAGGAACATGATCGCCGCAACGATCACCACGTACCGGTAGAAGGCGACGTCCGACTGCGCCCACGCCGGGCGGCGCACGGGCGGCGTCGAGGTGGTCAGGCTCCCGGTCGCAGAGCGGCCGATGAAGCCGCCGCCGCCGTTCGGGAAGTCGAGTGACCCCGAGGATGACCGTGGTCGCTCCCGCGAGGATCAGGGTGATCAGCGCCAGGTAGAGGCCGGAGAGCCGCAGTGCGGGCAGCCCGACCAGGACGCCGATCACGCAGGTGATCGCGCCGGTGGCGAGCAGCAGGATCGGGAAGGGCATCGAGCTCGCGTACGCGAGGCGGGTGCCGATCCAGCAGCCGACCGCGAGCAGCGCCACCTGCCCGAGCGAGATCATGCCCACCCGTCCATACAGCAGGCTGAACCCGAGCGCGACCACCGAGTAGATGGCGACGCTCGTGAGGGTGAAGATCCAGTCGGTGCCGAGCAGCTCGGGGGCGACGGCGAGCAGCAGCACGAGCAGCACGACCACTGCTGCGATCCGCGCCAGCGTCCTGCCGTCGAGGTCGAGCCCGACGCGGGCGGGGGTCGGCCGGTTCCGGCTGGCTGCTGAGGGCGCTCCCAAGGGCCTAGGAGGCGCGCGAGATGGTGACGACGCGTCGCCGAGAGAGGTAGAGCAGCGCGATCACCGCGAGGATGAAGGGCGCGGCCTCGCGGTACTTGGAGAGCTCTCGCATGAAGGCGTAGTCCGACGCGGCCATCGGGGCGAGCAGCGAGCGGGCGAGGCCGACGGCGAGACCGCCGAAGAACGTCGCCCAGAGCGAGCGCAGCCGCCCGATCAGCGCCGCCGCGAGCGGGGCGGCGATGACGAGGAAGGTCAGCGCCGAGTAGTCCAGCGAGGTGAGCAGGTCCGGGAGCAAGAGCCCTGCGGTTCCGGCGATCAGGCCCGTGCCGAACCAGGCGGCGGCCTCGACCTGGCGCACGGGGACGCCCAGCGTGGCGGTGACCTCGCGGTCGTTCGCCATCGCCCGCATCGCCGTACCGAGCTTGGTCACCTGCAGGAAGACCGTGATTGCGGCGGTGAGCACGAAGCCGAGTGCCAGGCAGATGATCTGGGTCAGGCTGACGGTGGTGCCGGCGATCGTGTAGTGGTGCTCCGAGGTCGAGAGGGGGAGGAAGCGCGCGAACGCGCCGCCGGCCGGCGCGAGCCACGCCATGATCCCCAGCATGATCAGCGCGAGCCCGAGCGTACCCATCATCTTCACCAGCGGGTCGCGGCGTGCGAAGGCGGGGCCGAAGACCATGCCGTAGGCAAGGTTGACGACCCCGCCGAAGAGCACGCAGATCGTGTAGGCGAGCCAGTGCGGCCAGCCCGTGTGGTTGAGCAGGTAGTAGGCGATCAGGGCGCCGCCGGCTCCGATTGCGCCGAACGCGACGTTCAGCACTCCGGTTGCCCGGTACAGCACGACCAGTCCGACACCCGACAGCGCATAGACGCCGCCGAATGCCAGCCCGACGACGATGAACGGCTTGAGCAGCTGCCAGTCGACGCCGAACACGCTGAAGCCGAGCAGGTGGGTCACTCGGATCCCGCGGTCGCCCTGATCTCCATGTTCGCTTTCTCTGTTCCTCCTAGCCCGTGTTCAGCTTGAACTTCTTCTCGAAGGCACGGGTCTGGGCGATCGCCTTGTCGACAGGTGCGAAGGGCGTGCACTTGCTCTTCACGACGACGGCCTTGTCCTTGTAGTCGACGATGATGTTCGTGTTGTTCGGGATGTGGTACGGCAGCTTCCCGACGTAGTACGGCTTGCAGAGGATGTCCGTCTTCTGGTTCTTCAGGGCGATGACCGCCGCGTTGTAGGACTTCGCAGTGATCGGCCCCTTGATGCTCATCAGGGCGTTGACGGCGAACTTCCCGTTCAGGAAGCCCATCTGCGCGAACGCCTGCGGGGCGATCTTCGTGTACTTCTTCAGGACCTGGAACATCAGGGCCGAGTCCGGGCCGACGCTCGGATCGACGTTGGAGAACTCGTTGTCGATCCAGAGGTGACCGTCGAAGGCCGGCGAGAACTGGCTCGACATCAGCGTGTTCGCGATCGGCGTCGACGAGCCCCACTTGATCTTGTTGACCAGTCCCTGGTCGATCGCCGCCTTCATGAAGGCCGGGGCGGTGTCGGGGGTGAAGTCGATCAGGATGCCGCCGCCGTCTCCGGCGAACTGGTACATCTGCAGCAGCTGCGAGGTCGCGTCGGTGACCGGCAGGTGGGTCGGGAAGACCTTGACCGGGACGCCCGCCGCTTTCGCGACCAGAGCCGGCCCGCCGTCGGCGTACGCCGAGATCGTGTCCGGCGAGGCGATCGCGAGCTTCTTGATCCCTGCCTTGACGAGGGCCTGCGCCGCTCCCACGTTGCTGTAGCGCGGGCCCGAGTTGACCTCGGCGAAGGACGGCGTGCTGTAGCACTCGGCCTGCACGCCTGCGCCGATGACGACGAAGCCCTTGGACTTGTAGTACCTCCAGTTCGTCCCGCACTCGGCGAAGCTGGTGTTGCCGACGACGCCGACGACCTTGTCGCTCCCGATCAGCTTCCGGGCCAGCGACGCCTCCTGGGCCGGGTTCAGCTGCTCGGTGTAGAGCTTGTAGGTGATCGGCCGGCCGCGGATGCCGCCGTTGTCGTTGACACAGTCGAAGTACGCCTTGGCGACCTTGCCGATCGTGGTGAAGTCGACGCCCGGGATCAGCATGTCGATGCCGCCGAGCTTGATCGGCGCGCCCGTGGCCTTCTTGCCGTTGCCGAGGCCGCAGACGCTCTTCTTCGCCGACGCAGTGCCCGAGCCGACCTTCGTCGCGCCCGTAGCGCCTGTGGCGAGTGCGACCGCGGTGATCAACGCGACCGGCAGCGCAACCGCCAAGGCAATCCTGCGAAGCATCATCCCTCCTCCTTCTCATCGTTCATTGAGCTGTGGATTCCCACGTCCGGGGGCTGGACCGGGCATCTCGCGGGGCGGGACGAGCGGGATGCCGCGGCGCCAATCCTCCTACAGCACGCGTCCCTATGCAAGACACTGTTCGACATATTCGACAGTGGCGCGGTGGCCTGCGTCTAGTAGTTGAACGCCCGGGTGGGCTCGATGACCACGTCCAGCAGCAACGGTTCTGTCCTGTCTCCGAGCGTCGGTACGACCTCGTCCAGCGTCGCCGTCAGCTCCTCGTGCGTGCCGATCCGGCGGGCGGGGCACCCGAAGCCGCGCGCGACCGCGGCGAGCTCGATCTCGCCGAAGCCGGGCCATGGCCCAGACCCCCCGTGCCGCTCGGCCAGCACGTCCATCACTGCGTAGCCACCGTTGGATAGGACGACGAACAGCGCGCCGATGTTGTAGTGCGCGGCGCTCCAGACGGCCTGGATCTGGTAGATCGCCGATCCGTCTCCGACCACGGCGACGATCGGCCGGTTCGGCAGCGCCATCCGCAGCCCGGTCGCCCCGGGAAGCGCGAAGCCGAGGCCGCCCTGGGCGGCACTGAGGTAGCCGAGCGGCTCGCGCGCGGCCAGGCGGCCGGCCAGCTCCGGCCGGTCGACCGGCGCCTCCTCGAGGACGACGGCATCGCGGGGGAGCCGCTCGGCCAGCGCCGCGAGCACGTGGCCGGCCGCGAGCGGCTCGCCGGCTGCGGGCGGGTCGGGCGGGGGCGGCAGGACGAGGGGCTCCGGAGGGTCGGCCTCTCGTTGCGGCAGCCGGGCGGCGACCTCGCGGCACACCGCCGCGGGCGGCGCGAGCACGGCGAGCGAGGCGGGACTGCGGTGCACCTCCTCCGGGTCGTCGCACACGATCGCCAGCCGGGTGCCCGGCTCGGTCAGGCGGCCGGGCGCGAAGCCGGACTGGCGGAACGCCGGCGCTCCGACCACGAGCACGGTGTCGTAGGGCGCGAGCCGCTCGCGCAGCCGCGGACGGTCGGCAGGGAGCGTGCCCCGGTACAGCGCGTGGTCCTGTGGGAACCCTGCCCGGGCGCCGAAGGATTCCTGAAAGACGGGCGCGACCAGCCGCTCGGCCAGCTCGACGAGGCACGACCACGTCCCGGGATCGTCGGCCCCGGCGCCGACGACGATCGCCGGCGACCGAGCATGCGCCAGGAACGCGGCGAGCGCGTCGACCGCCGCCGGACCCGCTGAGGCCGCCCGGTGAATGGTCCCGATCGCCGCCGCCGGCTCGCGCTCATCATCCGCCGGCTGCTCCCAGTCGTCCATCGGCACGATCACGAGCGCCGGGCCGCGCGCGGTCGCCGAGGCGTGGTAGGCGCGCTCGATCGCCGCCGGAACGTCCTGCGCCGTCACCGGCTGCTCGACCGCGACCGGATACTCGCCTGCCAGCCCGGCCAGTTTCCCGGCCAGGAACGGCTGGTAGGAGAGGTGCCGACGGTCCTGCTGTCCGACGAGGACGACGAGCGGCGCGCGGTTCACACGGGCGGTCGCGAGGGCGCTGACCGCGTTGCCCAGGCCCGCAGTGGTGTGCAGCAGCACGAGCGACGGCTCGCGTCGACCGATCGCGTGACCGGTCGCCATCCCCACCACCGAGCCCTCGTGCAGGCCGAGCACGAACATGAAGTCGTCGGGCAACCCGGTGAGGAATGCGACCTCGGTCGAGCCCGGGTTCGCGAACAGTGTCGTCAGCCCGCGGCGCCGGAAGAGGTCGAACGTCTGGTCCCGGACAGTCGTCGCCTTCGGGCTCATGGGCCGTTCCTTGGCCCGCGAGCGGGGAGGGGTCCCAGGGGAACCGGGAGGTTCCCCGATTGAATCGGCCTCTGGAAGAAGGGGCCCCGTGGGGGAAACATGGTTGCCCCCGCGGGAGCGAGCAGTATGCGAGCGACGGCCATGGGCGTGTATACCACGGCCGGGATGAGTCCCCGCCGATCCTCCGTCCGGACGTCTTAACCGTGCCAGGCACTGTTAGGAACACCACTCGGATTCTCCCAACGTCCAGGATCTTTACAGTGCCTGGCACCGTTAAGAAGAGGCGCTCGTGAGTCCGGCCGATCTGGGTGTTCGCGAGGCCGGCGCGGCGCTCGCCGGCCGCGAGCTCTCGTCCCGGGAGCTGACCGAGGCCTGCCTGGCGCGGATCCGTGAGCGCGACGGGGCGCACAGCCACGACGGCGACCCCACGTCGATCAACGCCTGGGTGCGGGTCTACGAGGAGGACGCGCTCGCGGCCGCGGACCGCGCGGACGGGCGGCTGGCAGCGGGAGGCGCACCGCCGCTCTGCGGCGTCCCGATCGGCCTCAAGGACCTCTACGCGGTCGCGGGCAAGCCGCTGACCGCATCGAGCAGCGTGATGGAGGAGATCCCGGAGCGCGACTGCGACGTCTGGGCGCGGCTCTCCGCCGACGGGATGGTGCTGCTCGGTCACCTGCACACCCACGAGTTCGCCTGCGGCGGGACGACCGACCAGGTCGGCAACCCATGGGCGCTCGAGCGCTCGGCGGGCGGTTCGAGCGGCGGCTCCGGAGCGGCGCTCGCCTCGAGGCAGGTGCCGGCGGCGACGGGCACCGACACGGCCGGCTCGCTGCGCATCCCCTCGTCGGAGTGCGGCACCTCGACGATCAAGCCGACCCGCGGACTCGTGTCGCTGCGGGGCATCGTCCCGCTCGCTCCGACCTTCGACCACCCCGGCCCGATGGCCCGCACCGTGGGCGACTGCGAACCGCTGCTGGCCGCGGTCACGGGTCACGACGTCCCCGGGGAGCGGCGGCCGCTGCGCCGGTGGGTGGTGTCCCCGCGGATCGCCGACCTCGACCCCGACGTCGCCGACGGGTTCGAACGGGCGCTGGCGGCCCTCCCGGGCGAACGCGTGGAGCCGCCGCCTCCGGCGGCGCGGCTCGACGTCCTGACCGAGTTCTTCGACCTGGTGCTCACCGAGATGCTCGTCTATCACCGGCGCTTCGACGACCGCCGCTCCGAGTACCGGCAGTCGATCCGCGCCCGGCTCGAACACGCCGAAAACCGAGCGATGTCCGCCCAGGACTATGTCGCCGGCCAGCTGCGGCGTGCCGAGGACACGGCCGCCTGGTGCGACTGGCTGGCCGAGCACCGGATCGACGCGATCGTCGAGCCGACCCTGCCGATCGTCGCGCCGGTGCGCGGGCCGGGCTACGACGAGGCCTTCAGCGACCTCGACGACCTCTCGCTGACGCACTACTGGGACTGGACGGGCTTCCCGGTCGTGGCGCTCCCGTCCGGTGTCGGCCGCCGCAGCGGCCTGCCGGTGAGCGTCTCGCTGGTCGGGGCGTCGGCGACGGAATGGGACCTGCTCGCCTGGGGCGCCGAGCTGCAGGACCGGCTGGGTACGGTCTCGCCGTGATCGACCCGGGTGCCGTCACGGCAATCGACGTCCACGTCCATACGGAGCTGACCCGGGGCGGCCACGACCCGATGCCGCCGGAGCTGCGCGCGGCCGCGCGGCGCTACTTCAAGAGCGAGCAGGCGCTGCCGACGGTCGACGACGTCGCCGCGTACTACCGCGAGCGCGACCTGGCCGCGGTCCTGTTCACCGTCGACTGGGAGTCGCGCAGCGGGATCGCGCCGATCCCCAATGAGGAGATCCTCGACGCCGCGGCGCAGAACCCGGACGTGATCATCCCCTTCGTTAGCGTCGACCCGGCCCGCCCCGACGCGCTCGACCGTGCGCGGGCGCTCGTCGCCGCGGGCGCGAAGGGGTTCAAGTTCCACCCGAACCTGCAGGCCTTCTTCCCGAACGCCGAGAGCGTCTACCCGCTGTACGAGGTGATCGCGGAGGCCGGCCTGCCGGCGCTGTTCCATTCGGGGCACAGCGGGATCGGCACGGGCGTCCCGGGCGGCGGCGGGCTGCGGCTGAAGTACTCGAATCCGATGTGCCTCGACGACGTCGCCGCCGACTTCCCCTCGCTGCAGGTCGTGCTCGCGCACCCGTCGTTTCCGTGGCAGGACGAGGCGATCTCGATCTGCCTGCACAAGGAGAACGTGTGGATCGACCTCTCCGGCTGGTCGCCGAAGTACTTCCCGCCGCAGCTCGTGCAGTACGCGAACACGCAGCTCAGGAACAGGGTGCTGTTCGGCTCCGACTTTCCGCTGATCACGCCCGACCGCTGGCTGGCCGACTTCGAGCAGGCGTCCTTCAAGGACGAGGTGCGGCCCCTCGTTCTGAAGGAGAACGCCGTGCGCCTGCTCGGGCTGGGCTAGAGCTCGCCGCGGACGATCTCGGCGCCCTGGGCGAGCGACTTCAGCTTCATCCGCGCGACCGTCCGCGGCAGGGGCTTCATCCCGCAGTCGGTCGAGAGTGTGATCCGGTCGGCGTCGACGTGCTCGAGTACCTTCCGCGCGCGGCCGGCGACCTGCTCGGGCGTCTCGATCATCATCGAGCGGATGTCGAGGACACCGACCGAGACTTCCTTGTCCTCGGGCAGGTTCGCCAGGAAGTCGACGCCGGCCATCTCGCGGTTCGCGTAGTCGAGCACGAACTGGTCGATTCCGGGCGTGTCGAAGAAGTGCGGCAGGACGGTCTGGTAGCCCTCGGGGAAGTTGGCGCTGAGGATGTCGTTGCCCCAGGCGTTCCCGAAACAGAAATGCCAGCCGATGAACGCATCCACGCCCTCGCAGCACTGCCCGATCACGTCCTTGATCCACTCGTAGTCGGCCTCGTCGCCGGTGAAGAGGGGCAGCCAGGCTCCCAGGTCCTCGAGCTGAAGCCACTGCGCGCCGGCCTCGACCAGCGCCTTCATCTCCGCGTTGAAGATCGGCACCAGCGCCCGGCAGAGCTCCTCGGGATCCTTGTAGTGCTCGAAGTAGACGTGCCAGGCGAGGTTGACCGGCCCGGCTCCGACCGACACCTTGATCGGCTTGTCCGTGTACTGCGTGGCGATCCTGTAGAGATCGACCAGGCGGATCGGGCCGTGGGTGACCGGGCCTGAGTTGATCACGCCGCCCCAGTCGGTGAGGAGCGCGTTGACCTTGTTGTCCTCGCTCTCGGAGGTGACGGACGGGTGCTCCTCGCGCGCGGGGTCGAAGCCGCCGATTCGCTCGTACATGTACCAGCAGAACGAGCCGATCACGCCGACGTAGTCGTCGTACGACATCTGGCCGTCGGTGACCACGTCGAGGCCGGCCTCCACCTGGTCGCGAATCACGACCTGGGTGGCGTCGTGGTAGGCCTCCTCATGGCGGACCTCCTTGAACGCGACCCGCACGTCGCGGCCGAGCAGCTGCTGCGTGTACCAGTGAGGGCGCGGGTACGAGCCGACCATCGTGGTCGGAAGGACGGTGTCGACGATCGTGCGCGGCATGCGTGGCTCCTTGTCGTTCGCTCGAGAGGACCGTGGAGGAGCCTACGACTTCGGCCCACCGCGTGTCGTGTGGTGTTTGACGCCGCTCGGGCCGATGTGCAGAATCACTGAACACGGCGAAGGGAGTGCCATGAACATCGCATCGCGCGGCGCGAGGATGGCGGTCGACTGGGAGCAGCGGGTCGACTTCGACCGCCTCCGCCGCCATCGAATGACCCGGGCGAAGGCGTCGCTGGAGGCCTCCGACCTCGGCGCGCTTCTCCTGTTCGACCCCAACAACCTTCGCTACCTGACCAGCACTGCGATCGGGACATGGGAGCGCGACAAGAACATCCGCTTCGCGCTGCTCCCGCGCGGCGAGGACCCGATCCTCTGGGACTTCGGCTCGGCCGCACGGCACCACAAGCTGTACTGCCCCTGGCTGCCCGAGGAGAACTGGCGGGCCTGGGTGCCGCCGATGCGCGGGGCGATGCCGAACGAGACGGGCATCCCGGGCGCGCTCGCCGACCTCGTCCTGAACGAGCTCCGTGAGCGCGGGCTCGAGCAGGAGCCGCTCGGGATCGACGTCCCGGACATGACCACTCTGCTCGCGCTCCAGGCTGCGGGCATCCACACGGTCGACTCCCAGCCGGTCATGCTCGACGCCCGCAAGCTGAAGTCGGAGGACGAGCTCGCGCTCCTCGACCACGCAGCCGCCATCGTCGACGCCGTCTACGACGAGATCTACCGGACCCTCCGGCCGGGGATCAGCGAGAACCAGGTGGTCGCGCAGGCGATGAAGACGCTGTTCGACCTCGGCTCCGAGCACGTCGAGGCGATCAACGCGATCTCCGGCGACCGCTGCAACCCGCACCCGCACACCTTCGCCGACCGGCTGCTACGGCCCGGCGACCAGGCTTTCTTCGACATCATCCACGCCTTCAACGGCTACCGGACGTGCTACTACCGCACGTTCAACGTCGGCTACGCGACGCCCTCGCAGCTCGACGCCTACCGCCGCTGCCGCGAGTGGCTCGATGCGGCGATCGAGCTCGTCCGGCCCGGCGTGACCACGGACCGGATCGCCGAGGCGTGGCCCGAGGCGACCGAGATCGGCCTGCCCGACGAGCGCGCAGCGTTCGGTCTCCAGTTCGGACACGGGATCGGCGTCGGCCTGTACGAGTTCCCGATGATCTCGCGCCTCCATTCGCTCGAGTCGCCGGTCGAGCTCGAGGTGGGGATGGTGTTCGCGCTGGAGACGTACTGCCCGGCCACCGACGGCCGCTCCGCCGCGCGGATCGAGGAGGAGGTCGTGGTCACGCCGACCGGCCCCGAGGTGCTGACGCGCTTCCCCGCCGAGGAGCTGCTCGTCACCGGCCGGACGTACGTCCGCGGCGTCGACCTGCTGGACGGACGCGTCGCTCCGGAGAGCCCCGAGACGCCCGAGCCGGAGCTCACCGGCGCCCGGGCGGATTGACGGCGCGAAGGGTGGCGACCCGGCCGGCAGCTGCGGGGGCGTCCGAGAGCCTGGGCTCGGGCCTCGATCTCTACCGCAGGATGCTCCTGATCCGGCGCTTCGAGGAGCTCGTCCAGTCGCTCTTCCTGCGCGGCGAGGTGTATGGCACGACCCACCTCTGCTCGGGGCAGGAGGCCGTGTCCGTCGGGTTCGCCTCAGCGCTGACCGAGGACGACCGGGTCGCGTGCACGTACCGCGGCCACGGGCACATGCTGGCGCGCGGGACGGCGCCGGAGGCGTTGCTCGGCGAGCTGCTCGGCCGCACGACCGGCGTCAATGGCGGGCGCGCCGGCTCGATGAACATGATCGACCTCGACCACGGCGTGATCGGCTGCTTCGGGATCGTCGGCGGGAGCATCGCCGCCGCCACCGGCGCCGCGCTCGCGCTGAAGGGCAGCGGCCGGATCGCGACCGCGTTCTTCGGCGACGGAGCGACGAACCAGGCCTACTTCTTCGAGTGCCTGAACTTCGCCAAGGTGCTCGGCCTGCCCGTCGTCTTCGCGTGCGAGAACAACGGCTACGGCGAGTACACGGCGATGGACGCCGTCACCGCGGGAACGATCGTCGGACGGGTGGAGGCGATGGAGATCCCGGCAACCGTCGTGGACGGAATGGACGTCTGGACGGTGCAGGCGGCGGCGGAGGATGCGGCCGGCCGCGTTCGCCGCGGCGAGGGCCCCGTGTTCGTCGAGGCGCGGACGTACCGGTTCGTCGGTCACTCCCGCAGCGATCCAGGGAAGTACCGGCCCCCGGGGGAGCTGGAGGAGTGGCGCGCCCGCGACCCGCTGCTCGTCGCCGAGCGGCGGCTGACCACCGACCTCGGTGCGGGCGCCGAGCAGCTCCGCGAGGTCGCCGACGATGTCGCGCGCGAGCTGGGCGAGGTCGAGGCCGCGGCGCTGGCGGCGCCCTTCCCCGACCGGGCCGAGTTCAGCGAGTTCAAGGGATGACTGCCGCTCGCCTTCGCCTCGCTCCCGCGGGGGAAACGGCCGGTTTCCCCCGCGAGCCCCCTTTCCCGACTGCGCCTGCTCCTCGGCAACGGCTCGGGACCGCGCCCGCCATGTCGGTCGCGGCGGCGAAAACCTGTTGCCAAGCCGGGGAGTTCGGCTCATGAGTGCGAGCGGCCAGAGTCAGACTGCCGCGGAGCAGGCCGCGGCCGCCAGTGAGGACACGCTCGGCACCCGTCTCCGCGGGGAGCGGGAGCGGCGGGGCCTGAGCCTGCGCGAGCTCGCGCGCCGGCTCGAGGTCTCGCCCAGCCTCGTCTCCCAGATCGAGACGGGCAAGACGCAGCCGTCGGTCCGGACGCTGTACGCGATCGTCACCGAGCTCGGCGTCTCGCTCGACGAGCTGTTCGCGCCCGCCGGCGGGGACGCGGCGATTGCGGCCGTGCCACGGCCGGCCGGAGAGGATGCGCGGCCGCCGGTCGGCTTCGGGCGCGTCCAGCGGGCCGCCGAGCGAGACGTGATCGACCTCGGCTCCGGTGTCCGCTGGGAACGGCTGACCACCTGGAACGACCGGGACGTCGAGTTCCTGTGCGCGGTCTACGAGGCCGGCGGCTCTTCGAGCCCCGACGGCAGCCTGATGCGCCACAACGGCCGCGAGCTCGGGATCGTGCTCAGCGGACAGCTGGGCGTGAAGGTCGGCTTCGAGGACACCGTGCTCGGCCCCGGCGACTCGATCGCCTTCGACTCCGCCATCCCGCACCGGTTGCACAATGACGGCGACGAGGTCGTCACTGCGATCTGGATCGTGCTCGGCCGCCACCACGATCCCGGCCGGTAGGAGCGTCGCGCGGCGTGCTCGAGCGGGTCGTTCAGTATTTCTCGACACGGGCGGCCGAGTGACGGAGGCGACGCTGATCGAGATCCCGATGCCGCGCTTGTCCGACCAGGGCGAGGAGGCGACCGTGATCAAGTGGCTCAAGCAGCCCGGCGAGTCGGTCGGGAGGGGCGAGCCGCTGGTCGAGATCGAGACCGACAAGGCGACGATGGTCTACGAGGCCGAGTTCGAGGGTGTCCTCGACGAGATCGTCGTCGACGAAGGCACGACCGCCGCGCTCGGGCAGACGATCGCGCGGGCCCGCGGGACGGGCGCAGCGCCGAGCGCGCCGCCGCCCGCCCTGCCCGCCCTACCGGACGAGCCTGCACCTGTCGCATCCGTTTCTGCGCCGCCTGCGGTGACCAACGGAGGCAAGCCGGGCAGGCACCGTGCCACCCCCGTCGCGCGTCGGCTCGCGGCCGAGCTGGGCGTGTCGCTGGAGGGCCTGAGCGGGACCGGGCCCGGCGGCCGGATCGTGCGGGCGGACGTCCGCGAAGCGTCGCCGGCGCCTGCCGGGGGCGACGAGATCGAGCTCACGCCGACGCAGCGGACGATCGCCCAGCGAATGACCGAGTCGCGGGCGCAGATTCCGGAGTTCACGCTCGAGGCGGAGATCGACATGGAGGCGGCTGCCGAAGCCCGCGAGGAGTTGCGGGCACTCGGCCGCGAGCCGCTCCCGTCCTTCAACGACCTCGTCGTCAAGGCGGCGGCGCTCTCGCTGCGCAGGCATCCGGCGCTGAACAGCTCCTGGGCCGGCGGGCGGATCAGGCGGAACGCCCGGGTGAACGTCGGCATCGCGGTGGCCACCGACGACGCGCTGTACGTGCCCACGCTGCCCGACGCCGACACGCTGCCGATCTTCGAGCTCGCCGCACTGGCGCGCGACCGGATCGAGAAGATGCTGGGCGGAAAGCTCGTTCCCGAGGACCTGGGCGGCGGCACGTTCACCGTCTCCAATCTCGGGATGTTCGGCATCCGCCGGTTCCACGCCGTGATCAACCCGCCGCAGGCCGCCATCCTCGCCGTCGGCGAGGTCGCCCGCCGGCCGGTCGTCGCCGAGGACGGCGTCGATCGTCGCCCGACACCGGATGGACGTCGCGCTCTCGTGCGACCACCGCGTCGTCTACGGCGCCCAGGCCGCCCAGTTCCTGCAGACGCTCACGACCCTGCTCGAGCGCCCCGTGGCGCTCGTCGCCGCCTGACGAGGTGACCGTGGAGACCGAGATCGAGTTCAGAGACGCCATCCGCGACGCGCTCGACGAGGAGCTCGCCCGCGACGAGACCGTCATCTTCTTCGGCGAGGACGTCGCCGTCGCCGGCGGGGTGTTCGCGGCGTCGCCGGGCCTCCACGAGAAATACGGCCCCGAGCGGGTATTCGACACGCCGATCTCGGAGCTGGCGATGACCGGCGCCGCCTTCGGCGCCGCGGTCACCGGCAAGCGCCCGGTGCTCGAGATCATGTTCGGGGACTTCCTGGCGCTGTCGATGGACAGCCTGATCAACCAGGCGACGAAGTACTGGTTCCTGACCGGCGGGCGGCAGAGCTGCCCGCTGGTGATCCGCTCGGTCGTCGGCGGCGGCGCGCGCTTCGGCGCGATCCACTCGCAGATGCCGGTCTCGTGGCTGACCGGCATCCCGGGCCTGAAGATCGTCGCTCCCTCGACGCCCGCCGACGCGAAGGGCCTGCTGAAGGGCGCGATCCGCGACGACAACCCGGTGGTCTTCTTCGAGCACAAGCGGCTCTACTCGATGTCGGGCCCGGGCGGAGGCGACGACCCGGAGCCGCTCGGCCAGGCCAAGGTCGTCAGCGAGGGCGAGGACGTCACGCTCGTCAGCGCGATGAAGGGCGTCCACGACTGCCTCGCGGCCGCAGACATGCTCGCCGAGCGCGGCCTGTCGGCCGAGGTGATCGACCTGCGGACGCTGCGGCCGATCGACCTCGAGACAATCATGCGCTCGGTCCAAAAGACGAACCGGATCGCCGTCGTCGAGGAGGGGCCGCTGACCGGCGGCTGGGCGGGCGAGGTGCTCGCTCTCGTCACCGAGGAGGGCCTCGGCGACCTGGACGACGCGTGGCGTATCGCCACGCCGAACTCGCCGATCCCGTACAGCCCGCCGCTCGAGGACGCGTTCCTCCCGGGGCCGGAGCGGATCGCGACCGAGATCACCGAGCGCGTCCGCCCGTAGGAACTGTCGCCATAACGACTGTCCCGAAGAAGCGGCGCGCGGTGCGTTCCGCGGGTCAGACCCCTGCGGGGTCGGACCCTTCGGCCGGCGGGCGTCGCAACCGGCCGACCCCGCCCCAGCTCGAGCGGAGCCGCGCGAGCAGCTCCGGGCCCTGGTACAGCACCAGCGCGACGAGGATCAGCACCCCGATCGTCATCTCGGCGTACTCCGTCGGCTGATGGAACAGCGGCAGGATGTTGTCGATCAGCGAGAGGAAGAGCGCGGCGAGCAGGGTCCCGAAGAAGGAGCCCCGGCCGCCGGCGAGGCTGGCGCCGCCGAGGACGCCGGCGGCGATGCTCTCGAGCGCCTGGTTGCCGATGATCGGCGAGCCGATCTGCACCTCTGCGGCAAGGTAGAAGCCCGCAATCGCCGCCAGCACCGAGCAGGCGACGAACGCGAGGATCACTGCGGCGTCGGTCCTGATCCCGATCCGCCGCGCCGAGGTCTCGTCGAGGCCGACGGCCCGCAGCGCCATGCCCGACCGGGTCCGGTACAGCCACACGTCGCCGAGCAGGGCAAGGAGGACGACCGCAATGAACCCGAGCGGTACGAAGCTCCAACTCGTCGTCAGCGACTCGATTGCGCCGCTCGAGATCGAGCCCTCGGGATGGTCGCGCAACCAGAGCGCCGCCCCCTGGAGGATGCTGAGCGTCGCGAGCGTGGCGATGATCGAGGGGAGCCGAAGGACGCGAATGAGGAGCGCGTTGAAGAGGCCCGTCGCGAGCCCAACGCCGACCACCGCGAGCGCTCCCGGGATCAGCCCCAGCGTCGAGGTCGTCGGCGTCATCGTGTACGAGGCGACGACGACACAAAGCGTCATCAGGGCGGCGACGGATACGTCGAAGCCGCCGACGAGCAGCGCGCACGTCTGGCCGAGCGAGACCAGCGCCAGCGGCATCGTCGCGAGCAGGAGGTTGCGGAGGTTGTAGCCGGTGAGGAACGCGTCCTGGCGCACCGCCGTGAACGCGCCCACGGCGACGATCAGCATTCCCATCAGGACGATCGGCACGGCGCCGCGGAGCCGGATCCCTGCGACCGCGGCCGCTACCTTCGCCCCGAAGGTCATGCCGGGCTCCGCCCGCGTGCGGCCAGCCGCTCGGCTGCGCCTGCGCGCGAGCCCACGATCGCCTCGACGATCCGGCGTTCGCCCAGGTCCTCGCCCCGGATCTCGTCGACGATCTTCCCGCGTGACATGACCACGACGCGGTCGCAGAGCCCTGCCAGCTCGAGCGGGTCGCTGGACTTGACGACGATCGCGACGCCCTCGTTCGCCTTCGCCCGCAGCGCGTCGTAGATGTCGAACCGGGCAGCGACGTCAACGCCCTGAGTCGGTTCCTCGGCGAGGATGACGCTGACGTTCCCACGCAGGAATGGACGCGTCAGCGAGACCTTCTGCTGGTTGCCCCCGGAGAGCGACTGCACCGGCTGCTCGATCGAGGCCATGCGGATGCCCAGCCGGCGGCCGAGCTCGCCGACCGTGTCGCGCTCGCGCCGCCGGTTCAGGAAGCCGAGGCGTCCCAGCCGCCGCAGCACCTGGATCGTGGTGTTGGCGCGCACGCTGAGAACCGGAAACAACGCTTCCCTCGCCCGGTCGCCGCTCAGCAGCACGACCCCTGCGCGGAGCGGGCCGACGGGCGACCCGGTATGCAGCTCGCGGCCGTTGCAGGTTGCGCCGCCCGCGGCGCGTTCGGCTCCGGCGAGCGCCCGGAGGAACGGCACCTGCCCGTTGCCCTCCGCGCCGGCGATCCCCAGGATCTCGCCCCTCGCGACCTCGAGGTCGATCGGGCCGAAGCGCTCGCCGCTCAGACCCGAGACGGCCAGCAGCACTTCGCGCTCGGCATCGGACGCCTGCCGCTCCGGGAATGCGAGCTGCAGCGGCCGGCCGATCATCAGCGCAACGAGGCTCTCCTCTGACATGCCGGAGGCCTCGAACGTCCCCTGGGAGACGCCGTCGCGCAGGACGGTGACCCGGTCGGCGATGCCCAGCACCTCGGGCAGCCGGTGGCTGACGTAGACGATGCCGACGCCCGCCCGGCTCCGCTCGAGCACGAGCGCGTGGAGGCGTTCGACCTCCTCCGGCCCGAGCGCCGTCGTCGGCTCGTCCAGCAGGAGGACCTTCGGCTGGCCGAGCAGCGCCTTGACCACCTCGAGGAACTGCCGCTCGGCGAGCGACAACGACCCCACCAGAGCCCCCGGCGGGATGTCGAGCTCGAACTCGGCGAGCTGCTCGGCCGCCCACGCTTGCATGCGACTGTACGCCGGTTGCACGCTGCCGGGCACCGCGAGGTAGAGGTTCTCGGCGACCGAGAGGTCGAGGACGTGGGAGTAGGTCTGGTACGCGATGCCGACGCCCAGCTTCCGGGCTTCGGTCGGCGAGCCGCGTCGGCGGAGCCGCCCCCCGATCTCGACGGTTCCCTCGTCCGGATGGACGAAGCCGCTGGCGATCCCCAGCAGTGTCGATTTCCCGGACCCGTTCTCCCCGACGAGCGCATGGACCTCGCCGGCATGGCAGTCGACGCTGACCTCGCGAAGCGCCTGTACTGCGCCGAACGTCTTCGACACGTCTCGAAGAGACAGGACGACAGAGCTCATGGGTTCAGTCTCTCGATTCTTCCTTACGGGTTCTCGCCGCCGCGACCGACATGACGGGCGCGGCTGAGGACGGTTCTGGGGTGCGATGCCGGTTAGGGAGGGGGGCCCACGGGGGGAACCGGCCGTTCCCCCCGTGAATCGAGCGGAGCGAGCGCCTAGGGATACATCTTGTGCAGCAGGCTCACCGGGATCAGTGACGTCCCGGAGGCATCCTGCGGATAGCCCTTGGTGCACGAATCGCGTTTGTCCTGGTCCTGCAACTGGATCGGGAACACGATCGTGGGCGGGATCCGCGCGCCCTTCAGCTTCATCATCGCGGCCGTGAAGGCGACCCGGATCTGCGAGTTGCCCGAGGTGTAGTAGTACATCTTCAGGCCGGGGTTGCTCTTCTTCAGGGTGTTGTACTGGCACCCCATCCGGACGTCGTCGGTCCTGAGCGTCAGCACGGTGTTGAACGGCTTGCCCGCAGCCTTGTACGCCGCCAGTGCCCCAAGCGCCATGCCGCCGCCGTACTCGTAGCTCCAGCCCTTGATGTTGGGATGCGCGGCCAGGATCCCGGCGACGACCGACTGCACCTTCGACGGATCCCAGTTCGTCGGCTCGTTCGCGACGACATGGATGTTCGAGTTCAGCGCCGGCTTCTCGCAGGTCTGCCAGCCGAGCGACAGCGGGTTGCCGGGGAAGCCGCCGAGGAAGGCGATGTCGCCCGACTTGACCTGCGTGTTCATCGCCGCTGCGAACGCCTTGCCCAGGTTGCAGGTGTACTCGCCGACGACGGTCAGGTAGTTCTTGCCCGGCCCTGTGACATAGCCCCAGGCGTAGGTCGCAACGGGGATTCCGGCGTCGGTCGCTTCCTTCATCACCGGCAGCATCGCGTCGCCGAAGTCGGGATAGGTGACGATCAGGCTGACCTTCTGGGCGATCGCCGCCTTGAAGTCGGCGATGCCCTGGTTCAGGTCGGAGTGGGCGCTCTTGTAGATGATCTTGCCGACCTGCGGATACGTCAGCGCCTGGAGGATGAACTCCATCTTCGACATCTGGCGGTAGACGTTCTCGCCGAACTGCTCGATGTAGGCGACGGTCAGCTTGCCGCCCGTACCGGTGCTGCAGCCGTTCGACTTCCAGCACTTGAGAGCGAGGTTGTAGTTGACCTTCTTGTCGGAGCGGCCGAGACCCGCGAGTGCGATCCTGCGCGACTGCGGGTTGGCCGGGAGGAGCGTGGCCTTGAAGAGTGTCTTTGCGAGAGTGGAGGCTCTGGCCTGGTACACCTCGCCGAAGCCGCCGCCCTTGCCGATCATCACCGGCCCCGCGTGCGTTCTGCCCGTGCTGCCGCCACCGGCCGAGACGAACGCCAGTGCAGCGACGAAGAGCGCGAGCAGGAGGGTTGCCAGGATCGGCCCCCTCCCTCGCGTCGCCTTCCGTACGTGCATCGTTTCCCTCCTTTCCGAGCCTCAGCTCGGGTTGTTGCCCATTTCGACAAGTCCAGGCGCTGCCCCCTTCGGCCGCAGCGCGCGGCCGAGCAGCGCCGCCACCCGGTCACCGGAGACCAGCATTCCGACGATGATCGCGACACCGAAGGCGATGAACTGCAACGCCGTCGACAGGCCCAGGATCAGCAGCAGCTGCGTCAGCAGGGTCAGTGCCAATGCCGCCACCCAGGTCGAGGTGGAGCTGGCGAGCCCGCCCGAGAGCGACGCGCCCGCGATCACGACCGCAGCGATCGGCGCCAGCAGGTACGCCGCGCCGAAGGCGGGGTCGATGTTGATGCGGATCCCGGCCAGCAGGATCGCCGCCATCGCATACAGCGTCCCCGCCGCGGTATAGGCGAAGACGACGTGCGTCCGGACGTGCAGGCCGGCCATCCAGGCCGCTCTCGGGTTCGCGCCCACGGCCTGGAAGCGCCGGCCGGGAGCCGTGTACCGGAGCAGGAAAGCGACGGCGAGCGTGATCCCTGCGCCCATCCAGAAGACGGCGCTGATCCCGAGCGGCTTCTCGGCGGCCCACGAGGTGAGCGCCGGTGGGACCGAGAGCGAGTTCGTGTTCTCGCGCGAGTACCGCAGGCTGTACGCGGCAACGATCTGGCCCACGGCCAGCGTGACGATCAGTGGGTTCAGCCGCACGATCCCGACGAGGACCCCGTTCACGAGGCCCACGCCTGCACCGAGACCGAGGCACGCGAGCAGGCCGAGCGCCAACCTGGCGTCCTGCCCCAGGCTGACGCCGACGATCAGGTTGCCGCCCAACGACATCACTCCGGGCGTCGACAGATCGATGCCGGCGTGCATGATCACGAGCATCTGTCCGAGCGCCGCGACCGCCAGCACCGTCATGTACGGGAGGACGAAGGCCCAGGACGTGTTCTGGATCGCCCGCGGGGCGATGATCGCGGCGACGATCACGAGCATGCCGGTGGCGAGCCAGATCGGCACGAACCGCGCCGCGACGACGGTGCCGGCGACGATCGAGGCACGGCGCCCCGTGGCCGCAGGGGCGGCGGCACCGGTCGGATCGGGAGTGCTCACGGCGAGCCGTATCCAGGGCGGCACAACGGTGAAGGGCCAACCGCTACCAGGTGTCCATTCTCAGCAGATGTCAGGTGGGGCGTCAAGCAGCACTTAACATCGCCCCGGCGTTCGCCGAGCCGGCCTTATCGGGCCAGCGCGGCGCCCAGGGCCTTCGCGAGCTTCTCCTCTTCGCCCTTTGCCCCGCCCCGCGTGCGCCATGCGACGAAGCCGTCCGGCCGCACCAGCACCGCCCCCTCGGCGCCGATCCCGTAGAGCTCGGCGAACCGGCCGGAGGCGTCTCGGAAGTCGTCCCCGGCCCGGTGGGTCTCGACGGGAACGTCGAGCCGGCCTGCCGCTTCGTGCCAGTCGCCTCCCCTCTCGCCGGTCAGCAGGACGAAGCCGTCGCCGAAGAGGTCGAGGAGCGACGACCGGATTCCGCCGCGTTCGACCGGGAGATGCGGCGCGCGCATCCCCGGACGCCCCGTGGGCTCGCGCGGGTCCTCCCAGAGCGCGCCGTCGTCGCCGTCCTCCACCTGGACCGCGCTCGAGAGCTGGCGGTAGCCGAGCTCGACCGCCGCCTCGTCGACGACGGGCATCAGGTCGTCCTTGCCGAGGCCGGGGTCGAGGCGGAGCACGTAGCGCGTGTACGCCTGCTCGGTCGTGAAGGATCCGACCGGCCGCCGCTCGGTGTCGTAGGTGTCGAGCAGGCCCGGGCCGGCCGTGCCGTCGAGCACGGCGGCCAGCTTCCACGCGAGGTCGTATGCGTCCTGGACGCCCGTATTCCCGCCGAACCCGCCGGTCGGCGGCATCACGTGGACGGAGTCGCCGGCCAGCAGGATGCGACCGTCGGAGAAGCGCTCGGCCCAGTCGGCGGTCGCCGACCAGCGCTGGACGTTCTCGATCTGGATCGGGAGGTCCGGGGCGCCGAGGGCGGTGCGCACGTAGCCGACGCACGTGTCCTCGCCCATGTCCTCGCCGATCGCAGTCGAGCGGTTCCCCTCGTCGTCGACGGTCGCGTTGACGACGAGGAACCCGGCCTGCCCGTCGATCGAGAACCGGAAGAAGCCGACGAGGCCTGGGTTGAAGACGTAGATCACGCTCAGGTTGCGGTCGCCGAGCAGCGGCTGCACGTCGGCGCGGAAGTAGATGGTGATGCTGTCGGAGAAGCTGCCGTGTCCGAGCATGGAAATGCCGAGGCGCTCGCGCGACGGGCTGTGGGCCCCGTCCGCGGCGATCGCGTACCGGGCGCGGACGGTCCGGTCGTCGCCGCCGTCGCGGGGGCGGATCGTCGCGACCACGCCGTCGTCGGACTGGTCGAGTGCGACGGTCTCCGCTGCGTACTCGACCTGCGCGCCGACCTCCGAGGCCTTCGCGAGCAGGACGGGCTCGAGCCCGATCTGCGTGATGAAGATCCGTGCGGACGGGCTCAGGTCCTCGACGCCCTCGTTGATGTTGCGGAAGTACCAGTCGAGCTCCTTGCCGCCCAGGCTCTCCACCGAGACGATTGCCCCGTTCTGGACGAACTCGCGCGCCGCAGCCTGCTCGATCGCCGGCTCGATCCCCACCGCGCGGTAGGTCTCCATCGTCCGCTGGTTGACGAGCGCGGCCCGTGGGTGGATGGCGGTGCCACGGTGCCGCTCGACGACGAGACATCGCACTCCGCGCACGCCGAGGAACACCGCTGTGGACAGTCCGACCAGGCTGCCGCCGACGATCAGGACCGGGGTCTCGATCTCGTTCATGCCGCCTGAGCAGCCGCCGGCGTGGTCGACCCGGACCGTGCGAACCCCGGCAGCACGACGCCGGCGAGGAGCAGCGTCCCGCCGGCGGCCTGGATCCAGGCGCCGGCGCCCACGGCGCCGAAGCCGTCGAACGCCGCGCCGACGACCACGAACACGCTGAGCCCGAACGTCACCGCGGCGGCCAGGAGCGCGGCACCGGCGAGGCGCAGGGATGAGTGCGCGGCGGCCGCGAGCAGCAACGCGTCGGCGACGACCAGGACGATCAAGAGGAGGCCGAGGGCGTGCCCCGAGGACGAGAGGTTCCAGTAGGTCGGTCCGGTACTGCTGAAGTCGAGCCAGATCCCGACGGCGACCAGGACGAGGCCGACGGTGCCGGCGAGCAGGCCCGGGCCGGCATCGATGCCCGGCGCCGGGGCCTCGTCGGCAATGAAGACGACCAGAGCGCCGATCGGGATCAGGGCCGTGCACAGGCCGAGCCAGGCTCCGGCTTCGAGGCGGCCGAGGCTGTCGAAGGCGTAGAGCGCCGGGGCGAACAGGAAGAACCCGAACGCGGCCGAGCCGGCACACGCGGCCGGCAGGTCGCGGCCGACTTCCGCGGGCAGCAGGCTCGTGAACGACAGGAGCACGATCAGGAAGGCCGCGACCGTGCCGTCGTCCGCGTACCGCGACCCGTCGACGAAGGGCAAACCCACCGCCAGGAGCCCGGCGACGATGCCGGCGAGGACGAGCCCTCGACCCAGAAACCCTGCTGCCACACCGCTCCTCTCGACGCTGCGTGCTGTGCGCCCGTGAGATAACCACACCGCAGCCTTCTGTTCAATCAGGCGCCACGCCGTTCAGCAGGGCTTGATCCCTCCGGCCCGATCGCCTATGAATCGGCGCGTGGCCGAAACGACCGCCGACGCCCCGAGGCTCGTCGCTCCCATCGGCACCGACGCGCTCCTCGCCGGTGCCCTCCTGCTCGCCGGCGCGATCGTCTTCCTCTGGTACGCGCCGGCCTCGTATCAGATCTACCTCGCGCTGCACGTCCTCGCCGTCGTCGTCTGGGTCGGCGGGGACATCACGCTGACCACGCTCGGGATCGTCTTCGAGGGCAAGCAGGACGGGCCGACGCTGGCGGCCCTCGGCCGGATGGGCAGCTGGATCGGGACGCGCGTCTACACGCCCGCGCTGTTCTTCGTGTTCGGCTTCGGCGTTGCGCTGGTCGAGAAGTCGGGCATCGGTTGGAACCACTTCTGGATCGTCTTCGCCGTCGTCGGCTGGGCGCTGGCGATGCTGATCGGCATCGGCTTTGTCGGCCCCGAGCTGGGCCGGATCGACCAGGCTGCCCAGGAACTCGGGCCCGAGTCTCCCGAGGTGGGGCGCCGGGTCAAGCGGCTGTTCACGATCTTTCGCTTCGACACCGCGCTGCTGACCCTGATCGTCATCGACATGGCGGCGAAGCCGTCTTTCTGAGCCGGTGACGGTCGAGACGGTCCGGGGACCGGTCCCGGCCGAATGCCTGGGGCGGACGCTGGCGCACGACCACCTCTTCATCCTCGGCCAGGAGACCCTGGCCAACTTCAACCACCGCTGGGGCGATGCCTGGTGGGACGAGGAGGCGGGTGTCGCCGGGGCAGTCGCGAAGCTCGAGCGGCTCCGCGCAGCGGGCTACCGGACGCTCGTCGATCCGACCGCGGTGGGCCTCGGCCGCGACGTCCCGCGCATACGGCGCATCAACGAGCAGGTCGACCTGAACATCGTCGTCTGCACCGGCGTCTACGCGTTCGCGGAGCTGCCGCAGTTCCTCCGCTACCGGACGCCGGAGGCGCTGGCCGGAATCTTCGTGCGCGAGCTGACCGAGGGGATCGCTGACACGGGAGTGAAGGCGGCGTTCATCAAGTTCGCGGTCGAGGAGCACGGTCTGATCGTCGATGTGCCGCGGATCGTCGCCGCGGTGGGGGCAGCGCACGCCGAGACCGGCGCGCCTGTGATGGTGCACACCAACGCCGCCGCGAAGTCGGGTCTCGTGGCGCTGGAGGCGTTGACGGCCGCCGGAGTCGATCCCGCGAAGCTCGTGATTGCCCACGTCGGCGACTCGAACGACCTCGATTACATCCGCCGCCTCGCCGCCTCGGGTGCCTACCTCGGCTGGGACCGCTTCAACATCGAGCACTTCAACCCGGACGCGAAGCGGGTCGAGACGGTCCTGCGCGTGCTCACGGACGGCTACGTCGACCAGCTCCACTTCTCCCACGACGGCGCCACGTTCCACGACTTCATGGTCGGCGACCCGGCCTTCGGCGACGAGCACACGGACTACCTGCACATCGAGAACGTGATCCTGCCGCAGCTTCGGGGGCGGGGTGTCAGCGACGCCGACCTCGATCGGATCCTGGTCGACAACCCGCGCCGCTGGCTGGCCGACTAAGCCCGATCGGCCAGGACCCTTCGGGCCGAGTTCCGGGGACAGTCCCTGGGACTCGGCCGTACGCGCCCACGCGGTCGTCCCGAACGGACGGTCGAAACGCCCACGCAGCGTCCACTTCGGACGACCCGATCCGCGACTTTGGCCACGGCCGGGGGACTGTCCCCTGGAACTGCCCCAAACGGGCTCGTCCGGCCAGGGCGGCCGTCCCCGGCTTGACGTGGCGTCGGCCAGCTGGTGCGATGCCCGGCATGGCCACCCAGCAGCGCACCCCAGTCCGGCTCCCGCCCGGCGTCTCCGAGGACGAGTTCGCCCTCGCGGTAGAGCGCTTCGAGTCCACGATCGGCTCTGACAAGGTCCTGACCTCCGAGGAGGAGCTGCTCGGGTTCCGCGACCCGTTCCAGTACGAGGCGTGGGCCGACTACTCGGCCTCGGCGATCGTCATGCCGACCACGGTCGAGGAGGTGCAGGCGGTCGTCCGGGTCGCGAACGAGCGGCGGATCCCGCTCTGGACGCACAGCCGTGGGATGAACAACGGCTACGGCGGGCCGGCGCCGCGACTCGACGGCTCGGTGATCGTCAGCCTTCGCAACATGAACAAGGTGCTCGAGATCGACGAGGAGCTCGCCTACTGCGTGGTCGAGCCCGGCGTTCGCTGGTTCGACCTGTACGACGCGATCAAGGCCGGTGGCCACGAGCTGATGGTCTCGATCCCCGACCTGGGGTGGGGCGGCGTGATCAGCAACTTCCTCGAGAACGGCGCCACCTACCTGCCACAGGCGCAGGACATGGCCGCCTACTGCGGGATGGAGGTCGTCCTCGCCAACGGCGAACTGCTCCGCACCGGCATGGGGGCGATGCCCGACAACCGCTCCTGGCATGTCTACAAGCGCAGTCTCGGCCCGACGCTCGACCAGCTCTTCATGCAGTCGAACCTGGGGATCGTCACGAAGCTGGGTGTCTGGCTGATGCCGTGGCCCGAGTGCTACCTGCCGCTGTGGCTGCGCGCATGGAAGGACGACGACCTCGGGCCGATCGTCGACACGCTGCGCGGGCTGATGCTGGACAGGACGATCGAGAACGTGCCGCAGATCTGGAACTCGGTGGCGATGGCGTCGGTGATCTCGAACCGTGCCCCCTGGTACGAGGGCGAGGACCCGATGCCCGAGGCCGCGGTCGACCACATGGCGAAGGAGCTCGAGATCGGCCGGTGGCTGATGCGGTTCGCCCTCTACGGCGACGAGGCGGTCGTCGACCACCGCTTCGCCAAGGTGCGCTCGGCGTTCGAGGCGATCCCGGGCGTCGAGGTGTGGGGCTCGAAGTGCGCGCCTGAGGACATGGAGAAGCTCGAGCACCCGTTCGACCGCGTGCAGGCGGGCGTGCCGAACCTGGACATCAACCAGATGACCGGCTGGTATGGCGGCGAGGAGGGAGGCCACATCGGGTTCTCGCCGGTCGGCCGGCTGACCGGGAAGGACGCCCTCGAGATGCGGGACGTCATCCGCGGGCTCGTCCAGCAGGAGGCGAGGCTCGACTACGCGGCCGTCCTGATCCCGACGAACTCGCGCAGCTTCATCCACGTGACCATGGTCATCTTCGACACGAAGGACGAGGCGCAGACGAATCGGGCCTACGACACGTCCAAGCTGCTCGTCCGCGAGGCGGCGAAGTACGGCTACGGCGAGTACCGCGCCCACCTCGACTTCATGGACCTGGCGCAGGAGCAGTACTCGTTCAACGACCACGCGTACCGGCGCTTCGTGGAGACGATCAAGGACGCGGTCGACCCGAACGGGATCCTCTCGCCCGGCAAGCAGGGTTTCTGGCCCGCCTCGATGCGGAACGGACGCTGACCGTGGGCTTCGAGCAGTACCACGAGCCTGCCGGCGAGCTCAGCGCCGAGACGCGGACGTTCGCCCGGATGATCGCCTCGCTGACGGAGGAGGCCGAGGCGATCGGCTGGTACGAGCAGCGCATCTCGCTCGAGCCCGACCCGCAGGCGCGTGCGATCATGGCCAACGCCCAGCTCGAGGAGTTCAAGCATTTCGGCATGGACCTCGAGTTCCTGCTGCGGCGGACGCCGAAGTGGCGCACGGCGCTGCAGGCGATCCTCTTCACCGACGGCGACATCGTCGAGAGCGGCGAGCAGGCCGAGCACGAGCTCGACCTCGAATAGGCGCTAGTACCCTACTCGCGGATGGGCGAGCTCCGCGATCTCCTCGATGCTCGCGCGGGCGAGGCGCTCGACCTGCACGCCGAGTACGTCAACCCGCAAATGATCCGCGTGCTGCGGACGATCGGCTTCGACCGCGACTGGGCCCGCACCGAGGGCGCCTACCTCTACGACGCGGACGGTCGGCGCTACCTCGACTGGCTCGGCGGCTTCGGCATGTTCAACGTCGGGCGGAACAACCCGCGCGTCCGCGATTGGCTGGTCGAGGCGATGGAGCTGCAGACCCCGAACGCGCCGCAGATGGGGGTCTCGCCGGTGACGCCGCTGCTGGCGGAGGAGCTCGTCCGCCGTGCGCCGGCCTCGATCGGCAAGGCGCTGTTCACCAACAGCGGCACCGAGTCCGTCGAGGCGGCGATCAAGCTCGGCCGTGCCGCGACGGGCCGCGAGCGGTTGGTCTGCGTCGAGCACGCCTTCCACGGGCTCACGGTCGGGTCGTTGTCGATCAACGGCGAGGCGGCGTTCACCGACCGCTTCGGGCCGTACCTGCCCGGCGTTGCCCGCATCCCGTTCGACGACCTGGACGCGCTGGAGGCAGAGCTGCGGCGCGAGGACGTGGCGCTGTTCGTCGTCGAGCCCGTTCTCGGCAAGGGCGTGATCGTCCCGTCCGACGGCTACCTGGCGGGCGCGCAGGAACTGTGCCGCCGCTACGGGACGCTCTTCTGCCTGGACGAGGTGCAGACGGGATTCGGTCGCACCGGCCGGCTCTTCGCCGCAGAGCACTGGGGGGTCGAGCCGGACCTGATGCCGGTGGCGAAGTCGCTCTCGGGCGGCTACGTCCCGGTGGGCGCATTGCTGATGAGCGACGCGGTCTACGACGCCGTCTTCGACTCGCTCGAGCACGCGTTCAGCCACGGCTCGACCTTCGCGCCGAACGACTACGCGACGGTCGCGGGGCTGGCGACGCTGCGCGAGCTGGACGACCGCGACCTCGTCGGCGTGTCCGCCCGCCTGGGCGAGCTGCTGCTCGCCCGCACCCGCCCGCTGGTCGAGCGCTGCGAGGTGGTCAAGGACGTGCGCGGGCTCGGCCTGATGTGGGCGATCGAGTTCGGCGAGCCGGACAAGGGCCGGACGACCTGGCGCATGCTCGAGAAGCTGCAGCCGGGGATCTTCGCCCAGCTCGTCGTCGTCCCGCTCTTCACCGACCACCGGATCCTCAGCCAGGTGGCGGGGCACCGGGTGAACGTGGTCAAGGGCCTGCCGCCGCTGACCATCGGAGAGGAGGACGTCGAGTGGTTCGCCGGCGCGCTCGGCGAGGTCGTCGGCGAGGCGCAGAAGCTGGGCCGGTCGATGACGAGCTTCGCGCTGCGCGCCGCGCGGGCGGGCCGGAAGAAGCCGGCCGCGGCGAGCGCCTAGCCTTCATCCGGCTGCGGCGAGCAGGTCGCGGCATTCGTCCACGTACCGCATCGCCCGCACCGACCGGTAGAAGGCGACCGCCTGCTCCAGCTGCCGTGGGGCGTCCCCGCGGTCGCCGACGAGGGCCTGCTGCTCGGCCGCCCGGAGGCGAGCCTCGGCCTCGTCCGGCAGCGACCCGATGCCGTGCAGCAGCTCGGCGGCAGTGTCGAACTCGCCGCTGGCGTAGGCAAGCGCGGTTTCCACCCACAGGCTCGGGTTGTGCTCGGTGAGCGCCTCGACCAGGTCCGTATGCCGAACATGGGCGTGGTAGGGGGCGAGGAATGCTCTCACCTCTTCTGGGTCGAGCCTCGGACCGCGCCGTGAACCCGACCAGGTCGACGAACAGCACGGTGACGACCTTGCGTTCCTCGCGCGACTCGCCGTCGCCGCCCCGCAGAACGGGCAGAACGGAAACGGCTCGGGCCGGTCGCGGCCGCAGGCCGGGCAGGTGCCGATCGTGCGAGTGTACGACTTCGATTGCCACGTCTTTACCGCGTGGCACGCGGACGGCTACCCCTCGCGCGGCTCCCAGCGGAAGTAGCGCGCCGAGAGGATCAGCCCGGCGAGCCCCCAGGCGGCGATCACCGCGACCTGCTCCCAGTTGTCCCAGATCGGCTGGTGCAGCAGCACGATGTTCCGCATCAGCCGGATGAAGTGCGTCAGCGGAAGGATCTCCGAGATCACGGTGAGGAAGTGCGGGAACGACTGCGCCGACCAGAACGCGCCCGCGAGGAAAGAGATCGGCAGATAGATTGCGTTCACGACCGCGGAGGCGCCGTCGCCTGACCGGATCAGCCCGGTCAGGGCGATGCCCATCGCCGCGAACGCCAGCGTCCCGAGCAGCACCGCGAGCATCACCGACGGCCACTCGTGCGGCAGCGGGACGTCGTACAGGAGGCGCGCGAGCACGATCAGGGCGACCGCCTCGATCGCGTAGACGATCACGGTCGAGCAGATCACCGAGCCGAGGTAGGTCGCCGGCGGCAGCGGCGTTCCGCGCACCCGCTTCAGTACACCGCTCTCGCGGCGTAGCACCAGCACGATCGCCAGCCCTGCGAACGCGGTCGAGACCACGCCGTAGCCCAGGATTCCGGCGAGCAGGTACGCCGACGCCTTCACCCCGTGCTCCTTCTTGATCGTGTCGTCGCCGTAGACGGAGCCGAGCAGGAGAAAGATCAGGAGCGGGAAGAGGAAGGTGAAAAACGCGAGCTCCCGGCTGCGCCAGTAGAGGCGCTGCTCGCTGCGCAGCTGGTGGGGAAAGAGCCGCATTACTCCGCCGTGTCCTCGTCGCCGGTCAGGGCGAGGTAGATCTCCTCCAGCGTGGGCCGGCGGACGCTCAGGTTCTCCAGCTCGCGGCCCTCGGTGAGGGCGGCCGACGTGAGCTCGTGCAGCACGTAGGTCGGCTGGTGGGTCGAGACGACCACGTCCTCGCCGTCGCGGCGATAGCGGATCTCGGTCGCCGGCGTCGAGCCGGTCAGGTCCTCCGGGCGCCCGATCGCCACGACGCGGCCTTCCCGCAGGACGGCGACTCGATCGGCGAGGCTCTCGGCCTCGTCGAGGTAGTGCGTGGTCAGGAGAATCGTCTTGCCGAGCGAGCGCAGCGAACGGATCACCTCCCAGGCCGCCCGCCGTGCGGCCGGGTCGAAGCCGGTCGTCGGCTCGTCGAGGAACAGCACCTCGGGGTCGCCGATCAGTCCGAGGCCGAGGTCGAGCCGGCGCTGCTGTCCGCCCGAGAGCGTGCGCACCCTGGCGTCGCGCTTCTCCTCCAGGCCGATGAGGCCGATCACGCTGCCGACGTCCAGCGGCTGCCGGTAGTACCCGGCGAAGAGCCGGAGGCTCTCGACGACGCTCAGGTTCGGATGCATGGCAGACGACTGCAGGACGACGCCGATGCGCTCGCGCCACTCCAGCCCCGCCCGCTGCGGGTCCTCGTCGAGCACGGCGACCGTGCCGCCGTCGCGCGTCCGGTAGCCCTCGAGGATCTCGACCGTCGTCGTCTTGCCCGCACCGTTCGGGCCGAGCAGGCCGAAGACCTCGCCTGCCTCGATCTCGAAGTCGATTCCGCGCAGGGCCTCGTAGGAACCGTAGGACTTGTGGAGCTCGCTGACCGAGACCGCCACCATCGGTGATATATCTACCAGATATATCCCTCGCTGTCACCCACTGCGCGCGTCATCCTCGGGATGCTCCGGCTTGGTAGCCGGACCGGGTACGAGATCAAGCAGAAGATAGAGATCTCGACGCGCTTCTTCTGGGGCGCCAGCTACGGGCAGATCTACCCGGAGCTGAAGCGGCTCGCCGTCGCCGGGCTCGTCGAGGCGGAGCACGATCCGCGCGGCGGGGTGAAGCGGACGGCGTACCGGCTGACGCCGGCGGGCGAGCGCGTGCTGCACGAGTGGCTCACCGACCACGGCCACCAGCTCTTCGAGATGAGAGACGAGGCGCTGCTGAAGATCTTCTTCGGCGACCTGCTCACAGCGGAGGAGCTGCTCGAGAACGTCCGCGCGCGGCGGGAGTGGTGCGACCGGACGCTCGAGCTCTTCCGCGGGATCGACGAGCTGACCGTGACCGGCTGGGGGCCGCGCGAGTCGCCGACCGAGGCGCTGCACTACGGCCTCGAGCTGATGGAGTGGATGCGCGACTGGTACGCCCGCAAGGAGCGCGAGCTCAGAGCTCGAGCACGACGAGCCCCGCGGGCGGGAACGCCGGCTCGTCGCCCCCGCTGAGCTCGGCGGCGATCCGGCCGCAGTCGGGCTGGTGACCGACGACGACCACCTCGTCGCCACGGCCTGCGAGCGCGGCGCGCAGAGTCTCCGTCGTTGCGCCGGGCGCCAGCCGCTCGTCGGGCTCCGTCCCGCAGCCGAGCGCGCCGGCCAGCTCCGCGCCCGTCTGTCTGGCGCGCAACAGCGGGCTCGTCAGCACCACGGTGGGACCCGCTTCTTCCGCGTGAAGACGCTCTCCCAGTGCGCGGGCCGCGGCCCGGCCGGCCGACGTCAGAGACCGCAGGTCGTCAGGTTCGCCGGGAGCCGCCTCGGCGTGGCGAACGAGGTAGAGGCGCACACCGCCAGAATATGATCCGCGGGCGTCCGCTAGGTGCGGGGGCGGCCCTTACGCCGTCCGCCTCTAGGCAAGATGTACCAGAGCGCCCCGGCGACGACGATGACCGCCACGGCGATGGCGACGACGGCGACGGTGGAGGCGGCGACGAGCACACGTGGTTGGTACCCCGGGAGACGCGGGCGAAAACGGCCGGGCGGCTAGAGTCGTCCGATGGCGCGCTTCCGCTATGTCATCGCGGACGTCTTCACCGACACGCCGCTGACCGGCAACCAGCTCGCTGTCTTCACGGACGCGCGCGACCTGCCGGAAGCCCGGCTGCAGGAGCTCGCCCGGGAGATGAACTTCAGCGAGACCGTCTTCGTCTACCCGTCCGAGGTCGCACACGCGCGGATCCGGATCTTCACGCCTGGGGTCGAGGTGCCATTCGCCGGGCACCCGACGCTCGGGTCGGCGTTCGTGCTGGCCGGGCCGCTGCAGCTCGACGGGATCGCACTCGAGACCGGCCGGGGGGTCGTCCCCGTGCAGCTCGAGCGGGAGGGAGCGCGGATCGTGTTCGGGCGGATGGAGCAGCCGATTCCGACGGTGGAGCCCTATGCCGACGCGGACGGGCTCCTCGCCGCGCTCGGCGTCGCGCGGTCGGAGCTGCCGGTCGAGCTCTACGACAACGGCCTGCCGAACGTCTACGTCGTGCTCCCGGCCGAGCGGGAAGTGGCCGGGCTGCGACCCGACCTGACCCGGCTGGCCGAGCTTCCGGCGGTGATCGGCGTCAACTGCTCCGCCGGGTCGGGCTCGCGCTGGAAGACGCGGATGTTCGCGCCGGCCGGCGGCGTTGCCGAGGACCCCGCGACGGGATCGGCCGCCGGCCCGCTCGCGCTCCACCTCGCCCGCCACGGCATGATCTCGTTCGGCGACGAGATCGAGATCACGCAGGGCGTCGAGATCGACCGCCCGTCGAAGCTGTACGCGCGGGTGGAAGGCAACGCGGAGAGGGTCGAGCGCGTGGAGGTCGGCGGCTCGGCCGTCGTGGTCGCGCGGGGCGAGTTCCAAGTCTGACCAAGTAACACAGTGTTACTTGCAGGTTCGGCGCGGTCGCGTCACACGAGCGTGACGGTTCGGCGGCGACGATTCGTCGATGGTGACGATGGCTCCTCGGATCTCGCGGCGGTTGATCGAGGCGATCGTCCGGTTCGACGATCGCGGCCAGCCGATCGCCGAGACCTACCGCCGGGTCGGCGGGGAGGCGGAGCGGTTGGGGTTGACGAGGCCGAGTTACCAGCGGATTCGGGAGCTGGTGCACGAGGCGCGGAGGGTGCGCTCGGGTCTGAGCGTGTCGGATGTGGTGCGGATCGTGTGTGCGCCGCTTCGGAGCCGGGAGGATGTGATCGAGCGGCTGTCGGAGCTGGGTGTGCGGCCGATCTCCGAGAGCGGGTACGTCTCCGAGGGCCGAAGACCGCCCTAGTAACACTGTGTTACAAGGGGCCTCGGGCCGCGGCTCAGAGCGCGACCGCCTCGATCTCGGGCAGCTCCAGCGCCAGGCCTTGCCAGAAGCGGCCGCCGTCCCGGGAGAGATAGAGGCGGTTCCGGGTCGCGTAGACGACGACGTCCGGGTCGTCGTCCGAGATCGCGACCGCACGACCTGCCGGGAGGCCTCGGCCCGATTCGCGCCAGGTCACTCCGGCGTCGTGGGAGACGACGATCGGCGGCTTCGTGTCGACGACCGCGACCACCGTCGAGCCGGCCCGGGCGGCGGCGACCACCAGGGGGAGCTCGACGGCCGGCCGGGCCGGCGGCTCGAAGGGCGCCGAGGGATCGAGCGTGACGAGGCTCTCGTCTTCGAGGTCGACGACCGCCACCCCGTCCGCCGTGCGGACGTGCGCGATCACGCCGCGCGGCCCGCGAGCAGGTCGGAGACAAGTGTCGCAGCCCGCCGCGCAGCCGCGGTCGGCGCGGCGCCGCCGCTTCGCGCCACCACGTATGCAGCTGCGAACGCGTCGCCTGCCCCGGTGGGATCGGCCGCAGCCACCGCGTGCGCGCGGACGAGCTCGGCGACACCGTCGGCGAAGACGATGCAGCCGCGCGAGCCGAGCGTGACCACGACCTCCCGGACGCCGAGCCGGGCAAGGTCGCGCTCGTCGTAGCCGTCGACCAGGAGCTCGGCCTCCTCCGCCGAGAGCTTGAGCACGGAGAGCGAGCGGAGGATCTCCGGGTCGTAGTCGGCGTCCAGCACGAGCGGGCCGATCTCGGCTCGGCGGGCCAGGCCCTGCCCGTCGAGCAGCAGCCGGCGGCCCCGGGCGAGCGCCGCCAGCGTCTCGGCCGGGAAGTCCGCGCGGCTCAGGGGAGCGACCTGCACCCAGCGGGCGTCGCCGACGGCTGCCACCGCCTCCGCCGGCGACCACGGATCGGCGATCGCCTCGATCGACATGCGCCGCTGCTCCTGCTCGTACGTGAACGAGAAGGCGGCCGACACGGACGAGTCCTGCCAGCGCACGGGGAGCCCGAGCCGGATCAGCGGCGGCAGCAGCAGGTGCCGGTCGGGAGCGGCGCACTTGGCGGCGATCACGGCCGACGCGCCCAGCGCGCGCAGCGCCCGGGCTGCGTAGAACGGCGCGCCGCCGACCCTCGGCGCGCCGCCGTCGACGAAGTCGAGGGACAGCGAGCCGACCACGGCGACGGTCACCGCGAGCGCACCGCCGCGCGGCCGAGCGCGGCGACGAGGACGACCGCGGAGGCGATGCCGACCGCTTCGAGCCCGATTCCCCCGTTCAGCGGCGTGGCGGCGGCGGCGAGCACGACCAGGCCGACGATCACGCCCGCGGCCGCGGCCCCGACGAGCATCGCCGCCCGCCGCGGAACGAGCCCTGGCTCCGGCCGTCCTGCGCGCAGCTCGAGCGCCGCGAAACCGAGCTCCGCCACGACGAGGAACGCGGCACCGTACAGCGGCGCGCGCACGTCGAGCGTGTCCCCGCGCACGAGGAACAGGCCGGCGTACTCGGCCCCGAGCAGCGCCAGCGCCGGGGCGACCAGCGCCGGAATGCGCAGCACCAGCGCCGCCGCGAGGACGGCGACGCCGACGGCGCCGATCATCGCCAGCAGGCCGCCCAGGCGCGTTGCCGCCGCGGCCGCATAGGCCGTCAACCCGACGGCCCCTGCGACCGCGGCGAGCGCGAGCGTCAGGCGCGCGACAGCGTGGCGTTCCGCCGGAATGCCGTCACCTCCTCGATCGGACGCGCGAGCGGATCGCCCTCCCGCCACTCCACGACCGGCACCCCCGCTGCGTGGAAGCGCGACCGCAGGGCATCGCGCTCCAGCCGCCAGAGCCGGTAGGCGAGCTGCTCCGACTCGGATGTCCCCGGGGCGACGAATGCCGCCGGCGACAGCTCGATCACGTCCAGATCGAAGCCGCGTGCCCGCAGGTCGAGCAGCGCGCGAATCGAGCGCTCGTCGAGCAACGGGGTGAGCGCGACCACCAGCGCCTGCGGGGGCAGGGTCCGCGCCGGGACGTGGTCGATCTCCTTCCACGCATGGCTGAGCGTGATCTCCGTGTCGAGCAGCGCGTCGACGATCCGGTACAGCTGGACGAGGCCGCCGCCCGGCTCGAGCCAGCGCAGGTAGCCGCCGAAGGAGACGAGCCCGACGCGGTCGCGGCGTCTCGTGTACCGGGCGGCGAGCGTCGCCGCGGCACGGACCGCGAGGTCGAGCGTGCTCGCCGCCCCGCGCCGCACCTCTGCGAAGCTGTCCACGAAGAGGACGACGTCGACGTTCCGCTCCGGATGCTGCTCGTTCACCCAGAGCTCCCCGCGCCGGGCGCTCGCCCGCCAGTTGATCCGGCGGACGCGGTCGCCGAACATGAACGGCCGCAGGTCGGCGAACTCGAGCCCCTCGCCCTTCGTCCGCGCCAGCTCGTCGCCGGAGTAGAGCTGGGTCTCGGCCGGGCGAAGGAGGCGCCGGAGCGCCTCGGCGGTCGGATAGACCTTGACCGGAAGCGCTGCGCGGATCCGACCGCTGCGTGCGAACAGCCCGAGCGGGTCGCGCGCCCGGACGGTCAGGTCGCCCACCGCATAGGCGCCCCAGCGCTCGACGCGGAGGCGCAGCGAGAGCGTCCGGGCGCCCGCGACCCGGACCGCGGCCGGATTGTCGCCGTCCGTGACGACCAGGCCCGCCGGCAACTCGAGCAGGACTTCGAGGCGCTCGACCGTGCGTGCGGCCTCGAGCTCGATCTCGACCGTCAGCTCGTCGCCCTCGATCAGGCGATCGCGGTCGACCCGGACCGAAGCCCGGAGCTCCGGATCGGCGGCGGTCAGGAGCCCTACGCCGAGGACGAGCAGGAAGGGAGCTCCCAGCGCTGCGAGCTCCGGCCGGCGCGTGACCAGCGCGGCGATCAGGGCGAGGCCGCCGAGCGCGGCGTAGGCGGCGATCCTCGGTGAGGCCTCCCGCGTCACCGCTCTTCCGCCGGCGGGGTCGGCACCGTCTCGAGCCGCTCGGCGACGACGTCCTCGGCGCGCACCTGCTGCACCCAGAGCTCGGGCCTGAGCGACAGCCGGTGCGCGAGCGCCGGGCCCGCCACCGCCTTGACGTCGTCCGGGACGACGAAGTCGCGGCCGTCGAGCGCGGCCCGGGCGCGGGCGAGCTTGAGGATCGCGAGCGTGCCGCGCGGGCTCGCCCCGACCTGGACGCTGGCCGCGTCGCGGGTCGCCCGGACGACGTCGACGATGTAGTAGCCGACGCTCCCGGCGACGTAGACGTCCTCGAGCGCCCGCTGCATCTCTCGCAGCTCGGCGGTGTCGACGACCTGGTCGAGCACGACCTCGTCCTCGCGGCGGTCGCGTCGTTGCTCGAGGATCCCGAGCTCGTGCTCGCGCGACGGATAGCCGACCGAGATCCGCAGCAGGAACCGGTCGAGCTGGGCCTCCGGCAGGGGATAGGTGCCCTCGTGCTCGATCGGGTTCTGCGTCGCGAGCACCAGGAACGGGCGCTCGAGCCGCCGCGTCAGGCCCTCGCTCGTCACCTGGCGCTCCTGCATCGCCTCGAGCAGCGCCGCCTGCGTCTTCGGCGGGGCGCGGTTGATCTCGTCGGCGAGGAGGAGGTTCGTGAAGATCGGCCCGGGCCGGAACTCGAAGTCGGCCGTGCGCTGGTTGTAGATCGACGACCCGGTCACGTCGGAAGGCATCAGGTCGGGCGTGAACTGGATCCGGCCGAAGCCGAGCCCGGTCGCCTGCGCGAACGAGCGCGCCATCAACGTCTTGGCGAGGCCGGGAAAGTCCTCGATCAGGACGTGGCCGTCGGCGAGCAGGCCGAGCAGGACGAGCTCGAGCGCGTCACGCTTCCCGACCACTGCGCGCTCGACCTCGTCGAGCAGCCGGGCCGAGCGCTCGGCGAGCTCCGCGACCTTCACAGAGACTCGACGGCGTCGACGACGACGGCGATCCGGTCGAGCGTCAGCCCGGGGGCGTCGTGGTCGCGCGGGCGGGCCCGGTCGGGGCGGACGAGGCTCCACGCCTCCGGTCCGAGCAGCGACTCGGCGGTACCGGTGTGCGCGTCGAGGTCGACGCCGCGCAGCCGAAGGCGTGCGGCGGCCACGCGGCGCACGGTCGGGCGCAACCGGTAGTAGGCGTCGAACGCGGTCTCGGTCGACAACCCGACCTCGCGCTCGAGCTTGGCGAGCTCGCGCGGCCGGGTCTGGCGCAGCAGGCCGGGTGGCGCCGCGTCGAGGCGGGTGGGCCGCTCGCGCGGCAGCGCGCCGAGCGTGCGGGCGATCGCGAGCAGCAGGCCGAGTGTCCCCATCACGAGCAGCCAGACGTCGACGGCGAGCGCCGCGTCGCCGGGGAAGAACGCGATCGCGATCCCGAGCCCCAGCGTCGCGACCACCGCCAGGAAGACGAACGTCGGCAGGCGGATCAGGAGGCGCCCCGCAGCTCGTCCCGCAGCGACTCGAGCGCGTCGATCGCCTGTTCCTTCATGGCGGCGTCGATCGCGTGCGGGCTGAACTTGGCCCGCTCGAACAGCTCGGTCAGCCGCTCGACCGACACCGTCGAGGCGCCGACCTCCGGCAGCACCCGGCCCAGGTACTCGCGCGGCGCCTCGGCCGGCCGGCGCGGGAGCTCCGCCTCGGCGAGCGCGCGTTCCATCTGGGCGTACGCGGCGATCACCGCCTTGCGGGGATCCGGCTCGGCGCGGAGGTCGGCGATCGTCCGCTCGAGTGCGAGGGCGAGCTCGACCGCGGGCAGCTCGGTCCTCTGGTGGACGCGCCGGCGCTCGAGGACGAACCAGGCGGCCGCGACGAGGGCGACCACGGCCAGGGTCGAGACGACGATCACCGGCCCCCAGTCGAACCGGACGGCTCCGGCTGTCCCCGTTGAGTGCCGCGCGAGGCCGGCCAGCCGGCTGACCGGGTTGTCGTGCGCGCCGCGGTGGTTGTGCAGGTACCTGA
The DNA here is from genome assembly GCA_963841405.1 of uncultured Actinomycetes bacterium. Taxonomy (GTDB): domain Bacteria; phylum Actinomycetota; class Thermoleophilia; order Gaiellales; family Gaiellaceae; genus DATBLE01. The sequence goes on from CAWJCM010000007.1 coordinate 919,716, forward strand.
GCAGGACGACCGCGACGACGCTGACCACGATCATGGAGACGAACACCGCCGTCATCCAGTTCTTCCGGGCGGGCAGGGTGGGGCGTTCCTCCTCCCGGCCCGTCACGAACATGTAGACCGCCACGGGGAGGACGACGACTGCCAGGGCGACGAACAGGAGCAGCAGGTACTCGAGCAGGACGTCTTCGCTGATCGCCCGCGGCTGGCCTCCACCTGCGGGCGTGCGGGCACGGCTGGCCAGGCCGACGACGGCGATCAGGGTGACCCCGACGAGGCCGCCGGCCACGAGACGGCGTGCTCCCTTCCCTCCGCCCATGGCGGAATGGTACGGAGGGCTACGTCTCGGCGAAAGCCTCCGAGGCCGGCCGGCGCGAGCGAACCAGCAGCGCGGCCGCCCCGGCGAGCAGGAAGGCCGCGGCGAAGCTCGGGAGCGACGCGGTGAAGTCGATCGGCGCCGGGTTCGTATGACCCATCAGCCGTTGCCACCACGCCGGCCCCTGGGGCGAGAGCCACTGGTAGAGCCCGAACCCGACCAGCCAGGCGAGGATCATCTCCGGGCGGACCGCCGGCCCGTCGAACACCTTCTGGCGCGTGTAGTGCATGCCCTCGACGAACCAGTCGGCGAGCAGGACGCCGAGCAGCGGCACGAAGAACGAGCCCAGGAGGAAGAGGAAGGTAGCGAAGTCGGAAAGGTTCAGGATCAGCGCGCCGGCGGTGGCGATCGCGGCGCTGGTGACGATCAGCAGGCGCTGCGGGACGCCCGGCAGGACGTTCTGGAGCGAGACCGCCGTCGAGTAGACGTTGGCGAACGCCTCGTCGCTCTCGTCCACCGTCACCGCCAGCAGCGCCAGCACCGAGACGACGCCGCCCGCGACGACCGCAGCCGGCAGTTGTGCAGGATCCGAGATGTCGCGCGCGAGGAACAGCAGCACCCCGAGCGAGTACAGCCAGATCACGGGCACGAGGTAGCCGAACGCCGTGCCCCAGAACGACATCCGCCGCGTCCTGGTGAAGCGGGTGTAGTCGGCGGCGAGCGGAGTCCACGAGATCACGCTCGCGAGGGTCAGGTCGACGCCCTGCCAGAAGGTCGGGAAGCCGCCCTTGCCGTCGGCGTGCCAGAACGCGGTCAGGTCGGACTTGTCGACCGCCCACCAGGTCAGGTAGCCCAGGGACGCGAGCACGAACCAGACGGCGAACTTGCGTACGTAGCGGCGGACGAAGCCGATCGGCCCGAGCAGCGCCAGCACGATCGCGACCGCGCCGAACAGCACCGTCCAGAGCCACTGGGCGCGGAAATGGAACACCCGGTCGGAGAGCGCGGCGCAGGCGCTCGCGATGATGATCAGCTCGTAGACCGACCAGCCCAGGCACTGGACGACGTTGAGGGCGGTGGCCAGGTAGGAGCCGCGCCGGCCGAGCGGCGCCCGCATCAGCACCATCGCCGGCACGCGTGCGTCTGTGCCGACCGCGGCGGCGGCGCCGAGCATCGCGCAGCCGACGACGGACGCGACCACGATCGCCAGCAGGGCCTGCTTCAGCGACAGCGCCGGCACCAGCAGTGCGCCGGCGACGATCACCAGCAGGCTGACCGCCAGGTTCCCCCAGAGCAGGACGGTGTCCCCCAGCCCGAGGACCCGCAGCCGTTCCGGAACGGGCTCGATCCCCCACTCGATCACGGGGGAACCCAGGGTTCCCCCGTGGGCCCCCTCCTTCTCCGCGCTCACCGGCGGACCTTCCTCGGGCTCCCGCCGGGCAACTCCGGCCGGCAGCGTCGACGGGCAAAGCCCGCCGACGCGCCCCAGACTGGGGACCGGCTCCGCCCGCCGATCGCTGCGAGTGTCGAACGTCTCACGGCACCAACCCTCCCTTCGCCGGTACGAACCGGATCAGGTTCGACGGGTGTCATCTCAGCCCGGCACTGCCGGGCACCCCGGTAGTGCCGAGTGTACTAGGGGCAGACCCTCGGGCTCAGGCCTCAGCAGATCGAGCCCCACGGTGTCTTCGTGTAAATTCACCTAGGCAATGCCTAGGAAGAGTTCCTACACCGCTGCCGAGGCGGCCCGCGCGCTCGGGATCAGCCTCGACACGCTGCGCCGCTGGGATCGCGCCGGCCGGATCCGTACCCGGCGCGACGCGGCGAACCGGCGGATCGTCCCCGCGTCCGAGGTCGAGCGGCTGAAGGGAGGCGATGCCGAGCGGATGAGCGCGCGGAACCACTTCCGCGGCGTCGTCCGCGACGTGAAGGTCGACGGCCTGCTCGCCCAGGTCGAGATCGACGTCACCGAGCCCGCCCGCATCGTCGCGATCATCACCCGCGACGCCGCCGAGGAGCTCGGGCTGAAACGCGGCGACTCCGCGGCCGGCGTGGTCAAGGCGACCTCGGTGATGGTCGAGCTGTGAGCGGCGCGAGACGGCTGCTCGGCGCCACGTTGCTCGCCGCGCTGCTGGCGGCGCCCGCCGCCGCCCGGCAGGACGCAACGGAGCTGACCGTCTACGCGGCCGCGTCGCTGACCGGCGCCTTCCAGTCGATCGACCCCGGCGAGCACTACAGCTTCGCGGGCTCGAACATGCTGGCCGCGCAGATCGAGCAGGGCGCCCCGGCGGACCTCTTCGCGTCGGCCAGCCCGGAGTACACCCAGGACCTCTACCGGCGGCACCTGGTCGAGAAGCCCGTGCCCTTCGCGTCCAACCGGCTCGTCCTGATCGTGCCGAGGTCGAATCCGGCGAGCCTGACCTCCGTCTTCGACCTCCGGCGCAAGCGGGTCAGCCTGGTGGTCGCCGCCTCCGCCGTCCCGGTCGGCTCGTACACGCGCAAGGTGCTCGGAAAGCTCGGCCTCTCGTCCGTGCTCGCGAAGGTGGTCAGCGAGGAGTCGGACGTGAAAGGCGTCGTCGGCAAGGTCGCGCTCGGACAGGCCGACGCGGGGTTCGTCTACGTCACCGACGTGAAGCCGGTCGCCGGCCGGGTGAGTGCGATTCGAATCCCGGCGCGGGCGCAACCGCGCGTCCGCTACGAGCTCGCGGTCGTCGCGGCGTCGTCACACAAGGCGGCTGCCCGCGCCTGGATCAAGCGGGTACTGGCCAGGCGGAGCCAGGCGGCGCTGGCGCGGGCCGGCTTCGGCAAGCCGTGAGCCGCCTGTTCTCGGTCGGCGTGGCCGTGGCAGCCGGGATCATGCTGCTCTTCCTGCTGCTGCCGATCGTGGCCATCTTCGCCCGGGTCCCGCCCGGCGACCTCGTCTCCGCGCTCGGCCGCGGCCAGGCGACCGACGCGCTCGTCGTCTCGATCGAGACCAACCTGATCGCCCTGACCGCGATCGTGCTCCTGGGGACGCCGACCGCCTGGCTGATCGCAACCGGGAGCGGCCGCCTCCGCGACCTCGCGGTCACGCTGGTCGAGCTCCCGCTCGTGCTGCCCCCGGCCGTCGCGGGCATCGGCCTGCTCGCCGCTTTCGGCCGCGTCGGTCTGGTCGGCGGCCACATCCACGCGGTCGGGACCTCGCTCGCCTTCACCAGGGCGGCGGTGGTGGTCGCGGTCGCCTTCGTCGCCAGCCCGTTCTACATCCGCTCCGCGATCGCCGCCTTCGAGAGCGTGGATCCGGCGCTGACCCAGGCGGCGCGGACGCTCGGCGCCGGCCCGGCCCGCACGTTCGTGCGCGTGGCGGTGCCGCTCGCCGCCGGCGGGCTCGGGGCCGGCGCCGCGCTCGCCTTCGCCCGCGGCATCGGCGAGTTCGGCGCGACGTTGATGTTCGCCGGCAGCCTGCGCGGCGTCACCCAGACGCTCCCGCTCGCGATCTACGAGGCGTTCGACCTCGACTTCGACCTCGCGCTCGCGATCAGCGCCCTGCTGGTCGTGGTCAGTGCCGTGATCCTGCTCGCCACCAAGCTCGCCTTCCGATGGCGCTCGACGTCTCTTTCGACCACCACCTTCGCTCCTTCCGCGCCGCGCTCGACCTGACCGTCGAGCCCGGCGAGACGTTTGCGCTCGTGGGGCCGTCGGGAGCAGGCAAGACGACCGTCCTTCGGGTCGTGGCCGGGTTGCTGCGGCCGCAAACGGGACGGGTCGCCCTCGACGGCACGACATGGCTCGACACCACTGCCGGGCTCTGCCTCGATCCCGACCTCCGCAGCGTCGGCCTCGTCTTCCAGGAGTACGCGCTCTTCCCGCACCTGTCGGTGGAGGCGAACGTCCGCTTCGGCGGCCGCGGCCGCGCGTCGGAGCTGATGGAGCGGTTTCGAATCGCCCACCTCGCCGGAGCGAAGCCTGCGGAGCTCTCCGGGGGCGAGCGGCAGCGGGTCGCGCTCGCGCGGGCGCTGTCGCGCGACCCTGCGGTGCTCCTGCTCGACGAGCCGATGGCCGCGCTCGACGCGCACACGCGCGCAGACGTGCGCGCCGAGCTCCAGGAGCTGCTGCGGGGATTGGGCCTGCCGACCATCCTGGTCACGCACGACTTCGAGGACGCGGCCGCGCTCGCCGACCGCGTGGGCGTGATCTCGGAGGGCCGCATGCTGCAGGTGGGAACGCCGGACGAGCTCGTCGCCGCGCCGAGCGACTCCTTCGTCGCCAGCTTCACGGGCGGCAATCTCCTGCACGGTTTCGCCCGCCCGACGCGCGAGGGCTTGACCGAGGTCGTGCTGGACGGCGGGGCAGTCGTCTTCTCGACCGACCATGCGGAGGGCCGCGTCGGGGTGGTCGTCTACCCCTGGGAGGTCTCGATCGCGCACGCAGCCGCGGCCGACTCGGCGCTCAACCACGTCAGCGCGCCGATCTCCTCCCTGACCACGATCGGCAACCGGGTGCGCGTCCGCGTCGGCCCGCTGGTCGGCGAGGTGACGTCGACGTCGGCGGATCGGCTGGGCCTCGAGCGCGGCCAGATCGTGGTCGCTTCGTTCAAGGCCACGGGCGCGCGGCTCGTGCCGTTACGAGACACCCCGGGCGCCTCGTCGCCCCGGGCGTCTTAACAGTGCCTGGCACCGTAAAGACCCTGCACGCAGCCCGAAACGAACGGCAACTCTTAACAGTGCCTGGCACTGTCAAGAACGCTGCCCGAGGCGCCTCGTTCCGTTCGAAGACGCCTGGTTCGGGCGCGCCGGCAGGTCCTGGACCGACCAGCCGTTGCCGTCCTCGACGTAGAGAGCCTTCGCACGGTCGACGTCGGAGACCGGGATCGCGACGAGCTCGAGCTTCCAGTCCATCGCCGACCGCCTCAGAGCATCGGAATCTGCCGGAGGATGTCCGGCTCGATCCGGTCGAGGATCTTCATCAGGCTCGGGCCGGTGACGGTGATGCCGTGGTTGCGCAGGCCGATGACCGCCTCGTCGGGGTTCGGCTCGGCAGCCAGCAGCTCGGCGACGCTCCGGGCCAGCTCCTCGGTCCCGCACGGGTAGTTCACGTCGGTTGCCGCGATGTCCTTCATCCACGCGTGGACGTGGAGGATCGCGCCGACGCCTGGGTGGGCCCGGTAGATCATCCAGTGCTCGATCGCGTCCACCGACACGCGCCGCGGCTCCACGGTCGGCGGCACGCTCAGCACGATGCGGCCGTTGTCGTGGTCGTAGTTCGAGACGAGCAGGATGTCCCGGCCGGGCGTCTCCAGCGCGGACTTGTCGACGCCGCTCGCGCTCATCCAGAAGCGCCGCGCGTCCTTCCGCTGCGAGAGGTTGCCGTAGGAGAGACCGCCGATCCCGTACAGGCGCTTGACGTGGCGGAGCTCGCGCTCGTTGAGCAGATCCTCGATCGGAAACGGCGAGGGCAGGAGGTCGAGGTCACCGAGGCGCGCGCCGGCGGCGACGATCTCCTCGGTCACCTCGTCGCCCTCCCAAAGCTCCGGCTCGAGGTCGGTGACGAACTCGTTGTCGATCACGAGCTTCGAGCGGGCGAGCGGCAGGAGCCGCTGGACGACGGCCTCGGCGAGCGCCTCGTCGCCGTGCTTGGCGGTGTCGCCGTAGTGGCCGCGCTCCATCGTCGTGAACCAGGCGCCCTGTCCGGGGACGTAGCAGAGCGCGATGTTCGCGAGGGCGCGCACGAGCATGGGGTAGTCCTCGGGCAGCGAGTGGCTGTCGCGCTCGTACAGGCCGACGACGAACGTGCCGCGTGACTTTCGCCGGAACGGCTTCGCGTCGTCCTCGTCGACCACGTTGATCACCAGGTCGGCCTCGTCGGCGGCCTGCGTCTCGCCGACGTGCGCCCGGCCGAGGGCGGCGCGCAGGAGGTCGACGAACCGCGCGAGGTCGGGTTTTTTCGCGGAGCCGACGACGGCGAAGAAGGCCTCCGTGGCTCCCGTGCCGTCGGACGGCGTGGTGGCGTGGCTGGGTGCGCTCATCTAGACGATCTCGGCAAGGACGACCCCCAGGATGGGAATCGACACGGTAAGCGTAAACGACGCCCAACCCACCAGCACCAGACGCGGCCTCGACACGGGCGGCCGGCCCTCCCGGAACTCGCGCGCGACCCGCGGGCCGAGCACGAAGTCGTGCAGGTACGCGAAGACGATCAGCACCGCGAACAGCGCCATCTTCACGGCGAAGACGGCCTTGGCTCCTGCGCCGCTGCCGGGCAGAACGTGCGCTGCCAGCGGCGTGCCGGTCAGGACCATGGCCAGGAGGGTGCTCCAGCCGATCGGCCGCCAGCGCTCGCCAAGTCGGCGCATCGCGGTCGCCCGCGGCTCCCCCGTCAGCATCCGGATGGCCGGGACCGCGATGAACGTGAGCGCAATCGTCCCGCCGACCCAGACGGTTGCGCCGAGCACGTGCAGGGTGACGAGTGTGATCTCCAGCCAGTGCGGCACGTGAGTGACAATAGAGCGGCGTGGATCGCGAGGACTGGAACCGCAAGCACGGCGAGGCCGGCCCGCTGTTCGGCGTCGACCCGAACCGCTTCCTCGTGGCCGAGCTCGATCGGATCCCGGCGGGCCGCGCGCTCGACCTCGCCTGCGGCGCCGGCCGGAACGCCGTCTGGTTGGCGGAACACGACTGGACGGTGACGGGCGTCGACTTCTCGGAGGTCGCGCTCGAGAACGCTCGCGGCCTCGCAGCCGAGCGCGGTGTCGAGGTCGAGTGGGTGCAGGCCGACGTCCGGCACTGGACGCCGCCCGCGGCCGCATTCGACCTCGTCGCGATCCTCTACCTGCAGATCCCGGTCGAGGAACGGCGCGCCGTGCACGGCCGGGCTGCGGCAGCCGTCGCTCCCGGCGGCACGCTGCTCGTCGTCGGTCACGACCGGGAGAACCTCGTTTCCGGGACCGGCGGCCCCCAGGACGCGCGGGTGCTGCTCGACGCTCAGGAAGTGGCGGGCGAACTGAGCGGGCTCGAGGTCGAGAAGGCCGGGCGGGTACTGCGTCCGGTCGAAGGCGAGCGGGACGCGATCGACACGCTCGTGCGAGCCCGACGCGGATGATCGCCGTCCTCGAGCTCCGGCGGTACACGCTGGAGCCGGGCGCGCGCGAGAAACTGATCGAGCTGTTCGACCGCGAGTTCGTCGAGTCCCAGGAGGCGCTCGGCATGCGAATCCTGGGGACGTTTCGCGACCTCGACGATCCGGATCAATTCGTCTGGCTGCGCGGGTTCGCCGACCTCGCAAGCCGCGCCCCGGCGCTCGAGGCGTTCATTCGGCCGACCCCGCGTTCGCTGCTTCCCTAGGGCGAGCAGCACTCGCCCTGTCCGGCTGCGCCGGGCAGGCGGCCGAGGAGGTCGACGAGCGTCTCCAGTTCCTCGGCGGAGTAGCGATCCTCGAAGATCTCCCGGATCTGGCCGACGTGCGTCCGGCCGGCGGACTCGAGGCGCTCGCGGCCCTCGTCGGTCAGCACGGCGTAGGTCACGCGGGCATCGCTGTCGCAGTTGCCCTTGCGCACCCAACCGTCGCGCTCGAGCCCGTCCAGCAGACGCGTCACGCCCGACGGCGTCAGCATCAGGCGCTCGGCCAGGTCGACCCGGCGCAGCGAGCCCTCCTCGGCGTGTGAGAGGTGGAGCAGGGCTTCGTAGTCGTTGATCGTCAGACCGTGCGCGGTGACGAGCCGTGCCGACAGCTCTCGCGAAAGGCTCGAATGCGCGCGCAGGAGCCGCGAGAACGCGCTCACCGATGCTTGACTGGTCAATACTTGACTGCTCATGAATATCTGCTACATTGCTTGCGTCCGCAAATAATGATAGCGCAACGAAAGGACACCATGGCCACCATCACCACGACCGAGCAGACGATTCCCACCGGGACCTGGACGCTCGACCGGACGCATTCCAGCGTCGCCTACTCGGTCCGCCACAGCGGCGTCTCGCTCTTCAGGGGCGGCCTGAGCGACTTCGAGGCGACGCTCCAGGACGGTCGGCTGCAGGGCTGGGCCGACGTCGCGAGCATCACCGTCCAGGACGAGAACCTGCAGGGGCACCTGCTCTCGCCGGACTTCTTCGACGCCGAGCGCTCCCCGCGCGTCTCGTTCATGTCCACCGGCATCCGCCGCGACGGGGACGAGGTCGTGGTCGAGGGTGAACTGGAGATCCGCGGCGTGAAGCAGCCCGTGACGCTGACGGGTGCGATCGCCGGCCCCGTCGCAGGCCCGGCCGGCGACAAGCTCGGCCTCCACCTCGAGACCGCGGTCGACCGGACCGCCTTCGGCATGACCTGGAACATGCAGCTTCCGGGCGGCGGCCCGATCCTCGAGAACGAGGTCACGTTGACCGCCGACCTCGAGCTCGCGCAGGCCCAGGCGTAGCGAGATGAGGGTCCTCGGGATCAGCGGGAGCCTGCGGCGCAACTCGCACAACCGCAGGCTCCTGCTCGAGGCGGCGGAGCTGCTTCCATCCGGGATCGAACTCGAGCTCTACGACGAGCTGAGGGCGCTGCCGCCGTACGACGAGGACGGCGACGGCGAAGAGACGCACCCGGCCGTCGAGCGGTTGCGGGAGGCGGTCGCGCGGGCGGATGCGATCCTGATCGCGACGCCCGAGTACAACGCGTCGATTCCCGGCCAGCTCAAGAACGCGATCGACTGGGCGTCGCGACCGCGCGGAGCCGCCGCGATCGCCAACAAGCCCGTCGCCGTGATCGGCACGAGCACGGGCTCCTTCGGCGGCGTCTGGGCACAGGAGGAGCTCCGCAAGGTCCTGCGCACCGCCGGTGCCAGGGTCGTCGGCGGCGAGCTCGCCGTCCCCCGCGCGCACGTCCGGCTCGCCGAGGGCGGCCGTCTGCTCGACGACGAGTTCGACGAGCGGGCGCGGGTGCTGCTCGACACCCTGCTGGCCGAGGTCCGGCCCGCGTGGGTCGTGGCAGCCTGAGCTGCTCTTTGCCACTATCCCGGCATGGGGGCCGCCGGGCATACGCCCTCGGAAACGAGCCGCACGAGATCGTCCGGCTCGACGCGCAGTCGGCGTTCTACGAGCCGGCGACCGCGCGGTTCCTGGCGGCCGCCGGCATCGAGCCGGGCATGCGCGTGCTCGACCTCGGCACTGGACTCGGGCACGTCGCCCGGCTGATCGCGGCGCTCGTCGGGCCGGCCGGAGAGGTCGCAGGCGTCGATGCCAATCCCGGTCTACTGGCGATCGCGAAGGAACGGACGGCGGAGGAGGGCATCGAGAACATCCGCTACGTCGAGAGCGACGTCCGCGACTATCGCGACGAGCGCCCGTTCGACGCCGTGGTCGGCCGGCTGATCCTCTTCCATCTCCCCGATCCGGCGGATGCCGTGCGCCACCACGCCGAGGGCCTCCGGCCGGGAGGACTGCTGCTCGCGATCGACTTCGACGCCGTCGCCTGCCGATGCGAGCCGCCGTTACCGATTGCTCAGTCGGCGGTCGAGTACTACGTCGCCGCGTTTCGGCGCGCAGGCGCCGATCCCGCCATCGGCATGCGGCTACCGTCGGTGCTGGCTGCGGCCGGCCTGAAGGAGGTCGAGTCGTTCGGCATCCAGGACTACATCCCGTCCGACAGCCCGACGGGAACCGCACTCCTGGCCGGCATCGTCCGTACGCTCGCCATCGCCGAAGGTGCCGATCTGCCTCCCGAGCTGGAGCTGGAGACGCTGGAGCAGCGACTCGTCGAGGCGGTGCGGGCAACGCGAGCGACCGTCGTGCCGCCGACGCTCGTCGGCGCCTGGGGCAGGGCCGCGTAGGGTCTACACGCCCGCCAGGTCGGCGGGCGCCAACTCCGCCAGGCGGTCGAGCGCTGCCCGGGCGGCCTCCGCGTCACGGACAGACTCGAGCTCACGGCGTAGCTCGAGCAGGTACCGCGCGAGTTGTGGGTCGCGCAGGTCGACGCCCATCCGCTCGATCGCGCAGCCCGGCTCGATCACCGCTCCGCCGGCCTCCCAGAACGCGCACCACGCCCGCGGGCACTCGGCGTCGTTGCCGACCGCCACGGACAGGGAGCACAACCGGGGTTCCATGCAGCGACTGTGCCGGGTCAGCCGCGCGACGTCATCGGTGCCGTCCCCGACGAGGCGTGCGGATTTCCCGCAAGCCGCCGCAGCCGCTCGCAGCAGAGCAGGGCGAGGGCCGCGAGGATCGCGTCGCTCGCGAGACACCACTGGCAGATCGCGTCGATCACGGCGACCTGGATCACGATCAGGTAGATCGCGAACGCGAGCCCGCCGAGGGCGATCGCCGCGCCGACTGCGGCCGCCTCGACACGTGCGGAGACAGCGGTGGCGAAGATCGCCAGATACGCGGCGAGGCCGAGCACGGCGACGGGAACGCCGGCGATCTTGGCGTACTTCGAGTGCTGGACGGTCTCGCAGCCGCCGGTGGTGCAGGCGATCTGGGTGTGGGTGTACCTGGCGTAGACGAGGTAGGCAGCAACGGCGGCGCCGGCGAGCGCGACCAGCGCGATCGCGGCCCGCAGGCGCCCGTCCGTCATTTCACGAGGGCGTCGAGCGTCGGCCGGAAGGCCGCGGCCGTGAGCGCCGTCAGCGGCACCTGCTGGAGCGTGCCGCCGGTGGGGCCGGCGAAGAACGTAGGCGTCCGGTCGACGCGGCCGTTCGTCGCCTGCTGCGCCGACGCTGCGAGGGCGGTGTCGACCTCGGCCGAATGCCGGTCGGCCATCATCCTGGCGGTGTCGAAGCCTGGGATCGAATCCCCGATCCGCCGGAGCAGGTCGTCGCTGATCCAGCCGGAGTTCTCCGCCCCCTGGCTGCGGTAGAGCAGATGCGAGAAGTTCCAGAGCCTGTTCTGCAGCCCGGCGGCGTAGACAGCCCGAAGCCCGGCCTCGGAGCTTCGGCCGATGACCGGGATCCCGAAGTAGACGAGCTTGACCTTGCCCGTCCGGACGTACTCCCTGACGATCGCCGGCAGGGTGTCCAGCTCGTACTGCCGGCAGTAGGGGCACTGCGGGTCGGCGAACTCGATCATGGTCACCTTCGCATTCGGCTTGCCGAGCTGGTTCAACTGCTGGGGGATGCCGCTGAAGAGAGCTGCGGTGGCGGCCGCCCCGGGTGCCTTCGGGCGCGCAGCAGGCGTCGAGCCGCCGCCGCCGGTCGCGGTCGTCGCGGGCACGGAGGCTGTCGTCTCTGCGTTCGACGATCCGATCACGCTGATCAGGATGAGGACGACCGCGATCACCGCGGCGGCGGAGCCGACGCCGACGTAGAGCAGGTTGCGACCGTGGAAGAAACGCTTCATCGGTGACCCGTCTCCAGGGTAGACGCGATCACGCCGGCTGCATCCGTGGCAACCCGCAGCGGCGATCGGGGATCGGCATGATTGCGCCGATGGGCGAGACGATGCTCGCGCTGCGGAAGCCGGCTGCGGAGCCGGGGCTGCGCCTCGACGAGGTGCCGGTGCCGGAGCCGGCCGCCGACGAGGTGCTGGTCGAGGTCGAGACGGCCAGCATCTGCGGCACCGACCTGCACATCTTCGGCTGGGACGAGTGGTCGCAGGGGCGGATCGTGCCACCGCTGACGCTCGGACACGAGTTCGCGGGTACCGTGCTCGAGACGGGCTCGCTCGTCCGCAACGTCGCGGTCGGAGACTACGTCTCGGCCGAGAGCCACATCACGTGCGGCGCCTGTTTCCAGTGCCGCACCGGCCACGCCCACATGTGCGAGCGCACGCGCATCCTCGGCGTCGACCGCGACGGCGCGTTCGCCCGCTACGTCACCGTCCCCGACTCGGTGATCTGGCGGAACGACCGCAGGAAGCTCCCGCCCGAGATCGCCACCCTCCAGGAGCCTTTCGGCAACGCCGTCTTCGCGACCAGCGAGCAGGACCTCGCCGGGCGAGCGGTCGCCGTGCTCGGGTGCGGGCCGATCGGCCTGTTCACGATCGGGATCGCGCGCGCATCGGGAGCCGCCGTGGTGCTCGCCGCCGACCGGACGCCTTTCCGGCTCGGCCTCGCCGAGCAGATGGGCGCCACCGCGGTCGTCAACGTCGACGAGACCGCGGACACCGCCGCCTGGTTCCTCGAGCACAACGAGGGCTACGGCTTCGACGTCGTCTTCGAGATGTCCGGCTCGCCGCGGGCGATCGCGGACGCGTTCCGGATCGCGCGCAACGGCGGTCGGGTGATCTTGTTCGGGATCCCGTCCCGTCCGGTCGAGATCGACGTCGCCGAGGCGCTGATCTTCAAGAACCTGAGCGTGCTCGCGCTGAACGGGCGCAAGATCTTCGAGACCTGGTACCGCACGCGCTGGTTGCTGGAGAGCGGGGTCGTCGACGTCCGGCCGCTGATCACGAAGGAGCTGCCGCTCGAGGAGTACGAGGAGGCCTTCGCCCTGCTCGCCGCCGGGGAAGCCTGCAAGATCGTCGTCTACCCGGGCGGGCGCGCCCCGGCGGAGGCGGCCGAGCCGCTGCGCGAGCGTGTTCCCGTCGAGGGGCGCTGGCAACACCGATGACTGTCGCTCGCCGCGCGCTTCGCGCGCGTTGCTCGCTCGCACGGGGGAAACGGCCGGTTTCCCCCGTGGGCCCCCTTCCCCAAGACCGGCTCGCACCCCAGCAACCGCACGGTGCCGCGCCCGCCAGGTCGGTCGCGGCGGCGGGATCCCTCCGATGACGGCAACGCTCGATCAAAGGCTCGGAGCCGAGCTCGAGGCGCTTCGCGCGGCCGGCACCTACAAGCGCTTCAACACGATCTGCTCGCCGCAGGGGCCGCTGGTCGAGATGGAGGGACGCGGCGAGGTGCTCGTCCTCTCCTCGAACAACTACCTCGGCCTCGCCGACCGGCCCGAGGTGGTCGAGGCCGGGATCGAGGGGCTCCGCCGCTACGGCGCCGGGACCGCCTCGGTTCGATTCATCTGCGGGACGTTCGAGCCGCACCTCGAGCTCGAGCGCGAGCTCGCGGACCTGGTCGGCACCGAGGCGGCCCTCACCTATGTCTCCTGCTGGAACGCGAACGAGGCGGCGATCCCGAGCCTGACCGACGACTCGACCGTGATCCTCTCCGACGAGCTCAACCACGCGTCGATCATCGACGCCGTCCGCCTGGCCCGGCCGGCGCGGAAGGCGGTCTACCGGCATTCCGACATGGAGGACCTGCGCGCCCAGCTCGGGTCGCTCGAGCGGGGGCAGCGCGCGCTCGTGATCACCGACGGCGTCTTCTCGATGGAGGGCGACCTGGCGAAGCTGCCCGAGCTCGTCGAGCTCGTGCGCGAGCACGACGCGAGCCTCGTGGTCGACGACTCGCACGGCACCGGCGTGATGGGCGAGACCGGCCGCGGCGTCGCCGAGCACTTCGGCCTGCTCGGCGAGATCGACGTGATCACCTCGACGCTCGGGAAGGCGCTCGGCGGGGCGGCGGGCGGCTTCGTGGCAGCGAGCGAGGAGGTCTGCGACGTCCTCGCGCAACGCTCGCGGCCGCAGCTGTTTTCGAACGCGCTTCCGCCGACGGTCGCCTGCTCCGCCCTCGAGGCGGTGCGCGTTCTCAGGCGCGAGCCCGAGCTCGTGACGAAGCTGCACGAGTCGACGCAGGAGCTGCGCCGCCGGCTGCGCCAGGCCGGCTTCGCGCCGCTCGACGGCGAGGCCGCGATCGTCCCGATCATCGTCGGCGAGACCGCGTTCGCGATCAGCTTCAGCGAGCGGCTGCTCGACGAGGGTGTGTTCGTCACCGGATTCGGTTTTCCGGTGGTGCCCGAGGGTACGGCCCGGGTGCGCGTGCAGATGTCCGCGGCGATCGAGTCGGACCACGTCGAGCGTGCGCTGGCCGCGTTCGAGCAGGTCGGCCGCGAGCTCGGCCTGATTTCGTAACCGAACGACAGGGGGATTCGATGGGGAACTACAAGGCGGTACGGCTCGACGAGATCGACGCGCTCGACGACGGCCGCGTGCCGATGCAGCCGGTGCGGCACCACCTGGGAATCACGGCCTTCGGGGTCAACGGCTTCACCGGCCGCGAGGCCGGCGACCGGCTGATCAACGAGCACGACGAGTCCGCCGAGAACGACCGGCACGAGGAGCTCTACGTCGTGGTCAACGGCCATGCGCGCTTCGAGATCGGCGACGAGACGGTCGACGCCCCCCAGGGCACGCTCGTGTTCGTCCCGCCCGACCTCACCCGGACGGCCTTCGCCGAGGAGGCAGGGACGACGCTGCTGGCGGTCGGCGCCGCCGCCGGCCAGGCATACGAGCCGGGCGGCTGGGAGATCTGGTCACCGTTCAACTCGCTGTACCAGGCGGGGGACTACGCCGGCGTCGCCGATCAGGGCCGCGAGTCGATCGAGGCGTCCGACTACCCCCTGCCGATGTACAACCTCGCCTGCTGCGAGGCCCTCGCCGGCCGGAAGGAGGACGCGATCGGACACCTGCGCACGGCAATCGAGCGCCGGCCCCAGCTGAAGGAGCTCGCGCGGGAGGACTCCGATTTCGACGCCATCCACGAGGAGCCCGGCTTCAAGGAGCTGATCGGCTGATGGCGCGGACGCAGGCGGCGTTCAAGGTCGCGACCATCGACGAGCTGCAGGACATCGACTACCGCCAGGGGACGCACATGCGGCCGGTCCGGCACCACCTGGGGATCACCGCCTTCGGAACGAACGCCTGGACGGCGGCGGCCGTGGACGACCGGCTGATGCCCGAGCACGAGGAGGACGAGGGCAGCGAGGAGCTCTACGTCGTCCTCCGAGGCCACGCGCGGTTCGAGATCGGCGGCGACACGGTGGACGCGCCCGAGGGCACGCTCGTGTTCGTTCGGCCGCAGACGAGCCGGACTGCGTTCGCGGAGGCGGCGGGGACGACCGTGCTCGCGTTCGGCAGCACGGTCGGCCAGCCGTATCACGGCGGCGGCTGGGAGGTCTGGGCGCCGTTCCACCCGCAGTACGAGGCGGGGGAGTACGAGGCGGTGATCGACGGCGCGCGGGAGACGCTCGAGGCAAGCGGGTACGCAGCGCCGCTCTACAACCTCGCGTGCTGCGAGGCGCTCGCCGGGCGGACGGACGACGCCATCGCTCATCTCCGCGCCGCCGTCGAGAAGCGGCCCAGCCTCCGCGACCTCGCGAAGGAGGACTCCGACCTCGAGGCGCTCCGGGACGAGCCGGCGTTCAGGGAGCTGGTCGGCTAGCGGAGCAGCGTCAGCGAGCCCCGGGCCTGGCGGAGCAGCGAGGCGGTTCCGAGCGCCTCGCCGGCGGCGACCACGAGCAGCGACGGGCGGTCGAGCTTCACCGCGCGGGTGAAGAGCGCCGCCGCGTGGCGAAGGTGCGCGCAGGCCTCGTGGAGACGGGTGCTGGCATCGAGCTCGCGCGGAGAGGGCTGGCCCAGGTTCCCGAGCTGCTCGCCGCAGCTGTCGACATAGGTGTAGCCGAGCAGCGCCTCGTACAGGTACGAGCCGTTCCGCAGCGTGTCCCGGCCGACGCCGGCGTTGCTGATCCGAGGCAGGGCATCGTCCAACCCGTCGAGGAGCACCAGGGCCTGGTCTGCCCAGAACCGCTCGCCCGGGCTGCTCGCGCCGGGCGGAGCCGGCGTCGAGCCGCAGCCCGGGAGCACGAGGAGCACCAGGACGACCGCGAGCCGGCGCATCGCCCTGCACACGGTCGCGTGCGGCCGCGCACCCGTCAAGTGCCGCGCGCAACACAGCCTTAACAAAGGCGCTACGGGCGCTTAAACAGCATTCCGACCGGGCCTGACCCGCGTCTGGTAGACAGGAGGTCGATGGCGGTTCCTGCGCGCATCGAGGTCGGCCGCGCGGACACGGCAGCAGGCGGCGAGGGAATCGAGCTTCGCGACCTCGCGAAGTCGTACCGCGCGGGCGACACGGTTGTTCCGGCGGTCCGCGGCATCGACGTCTCCATCGCCCCGAGGGAGACGGTCGCGATCCTCGGGCCGAACGGCGCCGGCAAGTCGACGACGATCGACATGGTGCTCGGCCTCGCCCGTCCCGACGCCGGAACGGTCTCGGTCTTCGGCCGGGACCCGGCCTCGGTGGTCCGCGCGGGGCAGGTCGGGGCGATGCTCCAGACGGGCGGCCTGCTGCGGGATCTCAGCGTCCGTGAGCTGGTGACGATGATGGCGTCGCTCTTCCCCCGTCCGCTGGACGTGGACGAGGTGCTCGAGCTCACCGGAATCGCGGGGATCGCCGCCCAGCCGACGCAGAAGCTGTCGGGCGGCCAGACGCAGCGGGTGCGGTTCGCGATCGCGATCGTCCCCGACCCAGAGCTCCTCGTCCTCGACGAGCCGACCGTCGGCATGGACGTCGAGGGCCGCCACGCGTTCTGGACGACGATGCGCGACTACGCGGCGCGGGGCCGGACAGTGCTTTTCGCCACCCACTACCTGGAGGAGGCCGATGCCTACGCGGACCGGATCGTGCTCATGGCGCGCGGATCGATCGTGGCAGACGGCGCGCCGACCGAGATCAAGGCAATGGTCGGATCGCGCACGATCCGTGCGACCTTGCCCCACGCCTCGGCGGTGGAGCTCGAGCGACTGCCGGGTGTGACGCGGGCGGAGCTGCGCGGCGAGTCGGTGATCCTCGTCTGCTCCGACTCGGACCGGGCGGTCAGGGCTCTGCTCGAGCGCTTTCCGGCGGCGCGCAACCTCGAGATCACGGGCGCGGGGCTCGAGGAGGCGTTCCTGCAGCTCACCAGCGAGGATCAGGAGGAGGCGGCGGCGGCGTGAAGCACGCTGACTACATCCGCTTCGAGCTCCTGCGCACGGTCCGGAACCGCCGCTTCTTCATCCTCGCGCTCGGCTTTCCGGTCGTCCTCTACTTCCTGATCGCCAGCCCGAACCGCAACGAGGACAACTTCGGCGGCAGCGGCCTGTCGGCGCCGCTCTACTACATGGTCGGCCTGGCCGCGTTCGGGGCGATGAACGCGATGCTCTCGGTCGGAGGCCGGATCGCGACCGAGCGCACCGCCGGCTGGAACCGCCAGCTCCGGCTGACGCCGCTCTCGTCCCGCGACTACTTCCGCGCGAAGATTCTCACCGGCTACATGACCGCGCTGACGGCGCTGATCCTGCTCTACCTCGCCGGGACGGCGCTGGGCGTGCGGCTCGACGCGCACGACTGGCTGGCGATGACCGGCCTGATCCTCGTCGGCCTGATCCCGTTCGGCGCGCTGGCGATCCTGTTCGGCCACCTGCTCACCTCGGATGCGATCGGACCGGCGATGGGCGGCCTCGTCGCCGTCCTGGCCGTGCTCGGGGGCGTGTGGTTCCCTCTGACGAGCGGCGTCCTCTACTACATCGGCCAGGCGCTGCCGTCGTACTGGCTCGTCCAGGCGAGCCACGTCGCACTCGGCGGCGGCGGCTGGGGGGCGAAAGGCTGGCTGATCGTCGCCGGCTGGTCGGTCGTGCTCGGGGCGCTGGCCGTGCGCGCCTACCGGCGCGACACGGCGCGGGTCTAGCGAGCGGTCGCGAGCTCAGTCTTCAGGGACAGACCCGAAGGGGTCTGTCCCTACAGAACCGAGCGCACCCAACGGGCGATTACGAGCTCCTCGCGCGCTTCGACGACGCGGACGTCGAACGCGCCAAGGAACCCGAGCCGCCTACTGACCCGCTCGCGGACGAGCGCCGAGTGCTCGCCGATGCCGCCGGTGAACGCGATCGCGTCCAGGCCGCCGAGCGCCGCCGCCGCAGCGGCGACCGCGGCAGCGACGCGGTGGACGTAGACCGCCAGCGCGAGTGAGTCGTCGTCGAGCTCGCGCACGTCGCCCGAACCCCCCGACAGGCCGGCAAGCCCCGACTCGTGCTCGAGCGCCTGGTCGAGCTCGTCGACGGAGAGCCCCCGCTCGCGCAGTAGATAGAGCAGCGCACCGGGGTCGATCGAGCCCGAGCGGGTCGTCATCGGTACGCCCTCGAGCGGCGAGAAGCCCATGGTCGTCTCCACCGAGCGCCCGTCGAGCACCGCCGTCACCGACGAGCCGCCGCCGAGGTGGCAGACGACCAGCCGCGGCACCCGCACCTGCGACGCCGCCCACTCGACCGAGAGCCCGTGGAATCCGTAGCGTCGCACGCCCCACTCGTGCCACTGGGCGGGCACGGCATACCGCGTTGCCTCCTCCGGCATCGTCGCGTGGAACGCGGTGTCGAACACGGCGACGTGGGGGACGTCCGGCAGCGCGCGCTGCGCGTCCTCGAGCGCGCGCAGCGCAGGCGCGTTGTGGAGCGGCGCTAGCGGTGTCAGCTCCTCGATCGCGGCGGTCACCTCGTCGTCGACCACGACCGGCTCGCGGAAGCGCGACCCGCCGTGCACGATGCGGTGGCCGACCGCGTTGCACTCGGCAAACGAATCCACCGGCCGAGAGTCGTCCCCCTCGACCAAATGAAGCTTCAGGCTCGTCGAGCCCGCGTTGACGACGAGGATCGTCAGCCCGGCCAGACCCAGTCCCGGACGTCGGGCCGGTCGTCCCCGTGCTCGCGCGTCCAGGCGCGGCACCGCAGGCGCTCGTCCTCCATCTCCTGGCGTAGGTGAGCCGCATGCGACGCGAGCCCGGGCACGCGGTCGATCACGTCGATCACGAGGTGGAAGCGGTCGAGGTCGTTGAGCATGACCATGTCGAACGGGGTCGTGGTCGTGCCCTCCTCCTTGTAGCCGCGCACGTGGATGTTGTCGTGGTTCGTGCGCCGGTAGGTGAGGCGGTGGATCAGCCACGGATAGCCGTGGTAGGCGAAGACGACCGGGCGGTCGGCGGTGAAGATCGCGTCGAACTCGCTGTCGGGCAAGCCGTGCGGGTGCTCGCTCTCCGGCTGCAGGCGCATCAGGTCGACGACGTTGACCACGCGGACCTTCAGGTCGGGGACCCGCTCGCCCAGGATCGCGGCGGCGGCGAGCGTCTCGAGGGTGGGCACGTCTCCCGCGCAGGCGAGGACGACGTCGGTCTCGCCCTCCTCGTCGGTCGACGCCCAGTCCCAGATCCCGAGCCCCCGCGTGCAGTGGACGATCGCGTCGTCCATCGAGAGGTAGTTCAGGGCCGGCTGCTTGCCGGCGACGATCACGTTGACGTAGTGGCGGCTGCGCAGACAGTGGTCGGCGACCGAGAGCAGCGTGTTCGCGTCCGGCGGGAGGTACACGCGGATCACCTCCGCCTTCTTGTTCACCACGTGGTCGATGAAGCCCGGGTCCTGATGCGAGAAGCCGTTGTGGTCCTGCCGCCAGACATGCGACGAGAGCAGGTAGTTGAGCGACGGGAGCGGCCGCCGCCAGGGGATGTGGCGCGTGACCTTGAGCCACTTCGCGTGCTGGTTGAACATCGAGTCGACGATGTGGATGAACGCCTCGTAGCAGTTGAAGAAGCCGTGCCTCCCCGTGAGCAGGTACCCCTCAAGCCACCCTTGGCAGAGATGCTCCGAGAGCACCTCCAGCACGCGGCCCTCCGGCGCCAGTCCTTCGTCGGTCGGCAGCCGCTCCGCCTCCCAGGCCCGGTTCGTCGTCTCGAAGACGGCTGAGAGCCGGTTCGACGCCGTCTCGTCGGGGCCGAAGAGGCGGAAGGTCTCGGGGTTGCGCGCGATCACGTCGCGGAGGAAGCCGCCGAGCACGCGCGTCGCCTCGCTCGACGTCCGACCGGGCTCCTCCACCTCCACCGCGTACTCGCGGAAGTCGGGCAGGACGAGATCGCGGCCGAGCTCGCCCGTCGTGTGCGGGCTCGCGCTCATCCGCCTGTCGCCCGTCGGCGGCAGCGCGGCCAGCTCCGAAACGAGCAGGCCCTCGTCGTCGAACAGCTCCTCCGGCCGGTAGCTCCGCAGCCAGTCCTCGAGCTGGCGCAGGTGCTCGCCGTTGTCCCGGACGTCGGCGATCGGCACCTGGTGCGAGCGCCACGTGCCTTCCACCGGCAGTCCGTCCACCTCCTTCGGGCCGGTCCAGCCCTTGGGCGTGCGGAGCACGATCATCGGCCACTTCGGCCGCGCCGCGCTGTGTTTGAGGCGCGCGATGTCGTCGAGCGCGTCGTCGAGCGCGGCGGCGAAGTCCTGGTGCACCTGCTCCGGGTCGTCGCCGGCGACGAGGATCGGCCGGTGGCCGTACCCCTCGAGGAGCGCGACGAGCTCGTCCTCGGGAATCCGCGCCAGCACGGTCGGGTTGGCGATCTTGTAGCCGTTCAGGTGCAGGACCGGTAGGACCGCGCCGTCGGTGCGCGGGTTGAGGAACTTGTTCGAGTGCCAGCTCGCCGCCAGCGGCCCGGTCTCCGCCTCCCCGTCGCCGATCACGCAGCAGACCACGAGGTTGGGGTTGTCGAACGCCGCGCCGTAGGCGTGGGTCAGGGCATAGCCGAGCTCGCCGCCCTCGTGGATCGATCCCGGCGTCTCCGGCGCCGCGTGGCTCGGGATCCCGCCCGGGAAGGAGAACTGCCGGAACAGCTCGCGCATCCCCCGCTCGTCGGCGGACACCAGCGGATAGAGCTCCGAGTACGTGCCCTCGAGATACGCGTTGGCGACGATGCCCGGCCCGCCGTGGCCGGGGCCGGTGACGTAGAGCGCGTCGAGGTCGCGGGCGCGAATCGCCCGGTTCAGGTGCACCCAGACCAGGTTCAGCCCGGGCGTGGTGCCGAAGTGGCCGAGCAGGCGCGGCTTCACGTGTTCAGGCTTCAGCGGCTCGCGCAGCAGCGGGTTGTCCAGCAGGTAGATCTGCCCGACCGACAGGTAGTTGGCCGCCCGCCAGTAGGCGTCGATCAGTCTCAGCTCATCCGGGGCGAGCGGGCCGTCCGCGGGCATCGGACGAACCGTATCGACAGCGAAGCACTGCTCAGTAGTTACCCCGATGCCCGCCCGCGTGGCAGCGCCGAGGCTGGACCGCGGAAAGGAGGTGGTGACGATGGCACTCGGTCGCAAGGACATTGCCGCCACTGCCCTCACGGTTCTCGTGGTGATCGTCTTCGTCGCGACGCACGAGGGCTGGGGCGTGCCGCTGATCGGCGACAGCCACCGCTGGGCGGCCGGCGCGATCTCGCTGCTCGGGATCATGACCTGCGGGCTCGGCTCGCCGGGCGCGGGGACGGCGACGAAGCTGCTCGCCGTTCTCGGAACGGTCGCCCTCGTGCTGGCCGTCCTCGCCCTGGCGACCGGATCGCTGACGCCGCTGTCGCTGCTCGTCGCCGACGTCGTGCTGCTCTGGCTGCTGTCGACGCTCAGGCATGGGTTGCACGGCCAGGAGGCGCCGCGTGGTCCAGTGGCCGCGTAGGCGCTCAGCAGATTCGCGGCAGCGGGTCGCCGAGCACGTCGACGATCCGCTGCCGCCGCAGGTGGTATCGGGCAGCCCGACAACGACATCGCGCGGTGGGCGTGGCATCGCGCTTGCGACGCAAGAGCCGCAGCAGCTCGAGCTGGCTGTAGCTGCGGCGTTGCCGGTAGCCGACGTGCTGAACGAGCTCGGTTCGTCGGCTCGTGGCCTTTCGAGCCTCGAGGCGCACCGGCGTCTGGGGGCGTATGGGCCGAACGTGTTGCTCTCGCATGGTGTCAGCGCGTGGTCGGTGCTCTTCCGGCAGTTGCGGAGTTATCTGCTGTTGCTGCTGCTCGTGGCGGCCGTCGTCTCGGCTCTGGTCGGTGACGCGACGGAGGCGCTGATCATCGGCGGCATCATGGCGATGAGTGTCGGCCTCAGCTTCTTCAACGAGTACCGATCGGAAAGAGCGGTCGAGGCGTTGCATTCGCAGATCCGCCACTTGGCCTTCGTCGATCGCGACGGAGAGCCTGCTGAGGTCGTAGTCACCGAGATCGTTCCAGGCGATGTCGTGCATCTGCGGGTCGGAGACGTTGTTCCGGCTGATCTGCGACTGCTGGAGGTGCACGGCCTGGAGTGCGACGAGTCGGTTCTGACAGGTGAGTCCCAGGTCGCGTCCAAGACGTCCGAGCCGCAGGCACCCGGCCAGTCCTCACTCGACCTGGATTCGTGCGCGTTCATGGGCACGCTCGTGCGTGGCGGAGACGGGCGCGGGCTCGTAGTTCGTACGGGCCCGCAGACGGCCTTCGGCGCGATCGCGCTGCGCCTGGGTGAGCGGCAGGATCAGACCGGGTTTCAGCAAGGGCTGCAGGCGTTCTCGCGGCTGCTGGCGACCGTGACCGTGGTGTTGGCGGGCTCGATCTTCGCGATCAATGTGGCCCTCGGCCGCTCGATTCTCCAATCTGCACTGTTCGCGCTGGCGATCGCAGTCGGACTGACGCCGCAACTCCTGCCGGCGATCGTGACCGTCAGCCTGGCAACCGGCGCGCGGCGGCTCGCAATGCGCCGGGTGATCGTCAAGCGCCTCGTCTGCATCGAAGATCTCGGCAACGTCCAGGTTCTGTTTACGGACAAGACCGGCACCCTCACCGAGGGCCGTGTCTCCTTTACGCAGGCGCTCGATCACCAGGGCAACCCGGACGACGACGTGCATGCGCTCGGGTTGGCCTGCAGCGACAAGACCGGCAACGAACTCGACCGTGCGCTCTGGGCCGACGCGGAGGCCGCCCACTGCGACGGCGGCTGGCCCACGCTTGATCGCCTCCCCTTCGACCACGATCGGCAGCTCGCCTCGGTTCTGGTCGACTCGCCTCGAGGTCGACTGCTGATCGCCAAGGGCGCCCCCGAAGGTCTTCTTGCCCGATGTACGCAGACACCGGCCCAGGCACAGGCAACACTTGACGAGCTTTTCTCCTCGGGCGCACGCGTCGTTGCAGTCGCCAGCCGCACGGTCACGAGCGATCGTCTCAGCCACGATGACGAACACGACCTCTCCCTCGAAGGGTTCCTCACGTTTACCGACCCGGCCAAGCCCGACGTCAAGGAGTCGCTCGCCCGCCTCGACCGCCTCGGCGTACAGGTCAAGATCGTCACCGGAGACAACGGCCAGGTTGCGGCCCACCTCTGCCACCAAGTCGGCCTCGACGCCGGAACCGTCATCACCGGCGTCGAGCTCGCGGCGATGGACGAGCCTACCCTGACCAGCCGGCTTCCGCGGACGACCATCTTCGCACGCGTCACGCCCGAGCAGAAATCACGCATCATCCTCGCGCAGCGAGCACTCGGAGCAGATGTCGGGTTCCTCGGTGACGGCGTCAACGACGCCATTGCCCTCCACGACGCAGACGTGGGTATCTCCGTCGATTCCGCCGCCGACGTCGCCAAAGACGCCGCCGACGTCGTTCTCCTCGACAAAGACCTCGGGATCATTGCCGACGGCGTCGTCGAAGGCCGTCGCATCTTTACCAACACGATCAAGTACGTGCTGATGGGCACCTCATCCAACTTCGGCAACATGATCTCCGCCGCCGGGGCCTCACTGTTCCTCTCCTTCTTGCCCATGCTGCCGACGCAGATCCTGCTCAACAACCTCCTCTACGACGTCAGCGAGATGACCATCCCGACCGACAACGTCGATGAAGAACTACTCGCTCGCCCCTCACAGTGGGACCTCAGCCTGATCCGCCGCTTCATGGGCTTCTTCGGCCCGATTTCGAGCCTGTACGACTTTCTGACCTTCGCCGTCATGCTGCGTGTCTTCGATGCCGGCCCAACCCTCTTTCGCTCCGGCTGGTTCGTCGAGTCCCTGGCCACCCAGACACTGGTCATCTTCGTCATCCGCACCCGCCGTGTGCCTTTCTTCAGGAGCCGCCCCAGTCGCCCCCTCCTGATCGCCACCGTCAGTTGCGCGGCGCTCGGCGTCGCCATTCCATATCTCGAACCGGTGGCGCACCTGCTCGGCTTCGAGCCGCTGCCACTCTCCTTCCTGGCCGTCCTGGGCGGCATGATCGTCACCTACCTCGCTCTCGCCCAGGTCGGCGTCGCACTGTTCTTCAAACACCGAGGGGGCCGTCCCCTCGCCCTCCCCATCAGCCGCCGCCAGCGACGCGTCACCCGCAGAGCCTCCCGCTGGCACAGCTTGCGGCCCACCGCGTCGTCGACACCGCCGATAACGCGAGCCACCACGGCCTGACAGCGCCACGGATGGATCCAGCCGGGGCCACTAGAAGTAGGTGCCCCGGCCGGAGTGGAGACTCCGCGCCGGCGCGAGGTGTGCCACGCGCGCCGGGGATCGCATCGCAGCTTCCTGTCGGCGCGCGACGGCGAGGCCGGCCTTCCAACCGGGTGCCCGCCCGCCGGCCGGCGGGCGAACGGATCCGGCGTCGAGGCCGCTGCGGGCGATCAGCCACGCGATGAACGAGTTCGAGTTCCACATCTCCCCCGTACGGAGCTCGTCCCGGCCCCACACCGGCGTCGGCACCAGCGGCACGAGGCTGACGATCCGCTTGGCGAGGCGCGGATCCTCCGTCAGCCGCTGCGGGCTCTCGACCGCCTCGTCGAGGTCTGGAATCACGCCATCGGGCCAGCACCGCAGCTCGTAGCGGAAGATACGGAAGCCTCTTGCCCAGCGGCTCCCGACTGCTCCCTCGGAGACGACCCCGCGCGCCGAGCCGTCGCCGCGCGGGACCGGAGCTTGCTCGATCACGAACCGTCCCTCGGGCACCCGGACGATGAGCGCTGAGTGGTAGAGGTCGTAGGCGGTCCGTCCTTCGAGCCGCGAGGCGACCGCCTCGAAGACGCGCCCGTTCAGTCGTATGGAGTGGCCGCCGGCCCCGAGCGGAAGCCAGTAGAGGTCAACGCTCGCTTCCGAGTCTCCGGCCGTCCCGTCGGGGGTGCCGCTCAGGCTCATCCACCAGCACCCTTCACCTGATAGCCGGCGCGGGCGCGGACGCGCCCAGCCGTACCGAGATCGTGTCCGACCAGCGCTCGATCTGGACCCAGTCGCGGGCGTCGCTCGCAGGCATGCGGCTGAATGGGAACGAGAGCTTCGCCGGATCGACGACGCCTCCGAAGATCTCGATTGAAATCGGCGTGAGCTCGGGGACCTTCGCGAGGGCGTGCTCGACTTGGACTCGGGACGCATCGATCTCCGTGCTCTCGGATGTTCGAGGTCCCATCGCGAAGACGGCCAGGCCTGTCTTGCTCAATGCCTTCCGATGGCGCCTGAGGAACCGGCGGGCGTCGGCGTGCAAACGGCCGGTGTAGATCGCGCTTCCGAGGACAACGCCGTCGAACCGGCTGAGGTCGTCGACCTCGGCGGCCGGGCGTGGCCGAGCATCGAGACCGTTCTGGCGCAGCCTCGCTGCGATCGCCTCCGCGACCTCACGGGTAGACCCGTGCTTGGTCGCGTAGGCAACGAGAATGGAGCGTGCCATCGATGGGCCTTCCTTTCTGGTCGCTGGAGTCAGCATGGCCCTGGAACGGCCGTCGACGCATCAGAGGGAGCCCCGAATCACGATCAGGGCGAACTACGCAAGTGGTGTGCGACCAGTCGTAGCCACCTCGCCGAGCGCTCCCCCGCTCGCCATGCTTCGACTCGAGGGCGATCCTGGGCACCTCAGCAGATCCGCGGCAACGGGTCGCCGACCAGCATGTCGATGATGCGGCTGCCGCCGAGAGCGGTATCGAGCAGGACGAGCCCGGCCTGGTCGGCTTCGAGCTCGCCGATCAGGGCGGCGTCGGCGCCCAGAGGGTGGGCGCGCAGTCGGGCCAGCGCCTCGCCGGCGGCCTCCGGAGCGACCACGGCCACGAGCTTCCCCTCGTTCGCGACATGGAGCGGGTCGATACCGAGGATCTCGGCGGCGCCGGCGACCTCGGGCCGTATCGGTAGCGCAGACTCGTCGAGACGCACACTGAGCCCGGTCGCCGACGCGAGCTCGTTCAGCGTCGTCGCGAGGCCGCCGCGCGTCGGGTCGCGGAGCCAGCGAAGCGCGGAGCCGAGCTCGAAGAGCGAAGGGGTGAGCTCGCTCAGCGGCGCCGTGTCGCTCTCGAGCGTGGTCTCGAGACGCAGATCGCCACGCGCGACGAGCACGGCGAAACCGTGGTCGCCGATCGTGCCCGAGAGGAGCAAGCGATCGCCGGGCTGCGGTCGTCCGAACGTCGCGCGCATCCGTCCGACGCCGGCGGTCGTGACGAAGAGTCCGTCCGCGCTGCCGCGTTCGACCACCTTCGTGTCGCCGGCGACGACCGGGACACCTGCGCGCTCGGCGGCGAGCGCCATCGAGCGCGCGATCCGGCGCAGGTCGCCGAGCGGGAAGCCCTCCTCGATCACGAAGGCGGCACAGAGCCAGAGCGGGTCGGCGCCCGCGACCGCGAGGTCGTTCACGGTTCCGTTCACGGCCAGCTCACCGATGTCCCCGCCCGGGAAGAAGAGTGGCTTGACCACGTAGGAGTCGGTGGTGAAGGCGAGCCCGTCGCCGACGGCAGCATCGCCGAGCTCGTCGAGCAGCGGGTTCGACAGCTCCGCCAGGAAGACCCCCTCGACGAGCCTCCGCGTCGCCTTCCCGCCCGACCCGTGAGCGAGCGTGACCAGCTCGTCGGACCTAGGCAGCGCGGCGGCCATAGTTGTAGTAGGCGGCGCAGGCGCCTTCAGCGGAGACCATGCACGTACCGAGGGGCCGCTCCGGCGTGCACGCGGTACCGAAGACCTTGCACTCCGGAGGCTTGATCGCGCCGACGAGCACCTGTCCGCACTGGCAGACCTTGCGGTCGGGGACGCGCTCGCCGGGAATCTCGAACCGCTTCTCCGCATCCCACTCGACAAACGCCGGCCGGAGGCGGAGCGCGCTGTCGGGGATGAAGCCGAGCCCGCGCCATTCGAACGTCGCCCGGAGCTCCATCGTCTCCTCGATCGCCGCCAGCGCGCGCGGGTTTCCCTCCGGCCGAACGACCCGCGTGTACTGGTTCTCGACCTCACACCGGCCCTCGGCACGCTGGCGCAGGATCATCAGGGTCGAGACGAGGAGATCCAGCGGCTCGAACGCGGCGACGACGACCTGCTTGCCGTACTCCTCGGGGATGAACCGGTACGGCTCGGTTCCGATCACCGTCGAGACGTGACCCGGGGCGATGAAGGCGTCGATCCGGGTCCCCGGCGTGTCCAGGATGGCGCGCAGCGGCGGGACGATCGTCACGTGGTTGCAGAAGACCGAGAAGTTCGCGACGCGGCTCTCGCGCGCGCGGAGCAGCGTGACCGCGGTCGCGGGCGCGGTGGTCTCGAAGCCGATCGCGAAGAAGACGACCTGACGCCCGGGCTCGGCCCGGGCGATGTCGAGCGCGTCGAGCGGCGAGTAGACCATCCGCACGTCGGCTCCGCGTGCCTTGGCCTCGAGCAGGGAGCCGCGGCGGCCGGGGACACGCATCAGGTCGCCGAAGGTCGCGAGCGTCAGCCCCTGCTCGGCCAGGGCGATGGCGTCGTCGACGCGGCCCATCGGGATCACGCACACGGGGCAGCCCGGGCCGTGCAGGAACTCGAGGTCGGGTGGGACGAGATCCTCGAGCCCGTGCTTGGCGATCGCATGCGTGTGCCCGCCGCAGACCTCCATGATCCGCATGGGCTCCGTCGCGAGCGCGGCGATCTCCGCCGACAGCTTCCGGGCCAGGCGCCCGTCCCGGTACTCGTCGACGAACCTCATGGCGCGGCCTCGGCGGTCGACGTTCGTTGCAGCGTGAGCAGGTGACGGCTCCGGCGGGACCGCGCTCTCGCCGGAGCCTCGCAACCACCGGGCAATCGCCCCGACGAAGGAGGGGGCACACGGGGGAACCAAGGGCTCACCCGTGCTTTCACCATTCGATCTCCTCGATCAGCGCGAGCGTCCGCGCCGCCTCTTGCTCGTCGATCGTGTGCAGCGCGAAGCCGACATGGACGAGCACCCAGTCGCCCAGGTCTGCCTCCGGGACGAGGGCGGTCGAGACCTCGCGCCTGACCCCGGAAACCTCGGCGGTGGCGAGCCCCGGCTCTCCGAGCGAGACGATCTGGGCCGGGATCCCGAGGCACATCAGACGAGCCTCCGTGCGGCGACGGCGGCCTGGCCGTAGCTGACCCCGCCGTCGTTCGGCGGTACCCGGCAGTGGGTGAGGACGCGGAAGCCGAGCGCCTGCAATCGTTCCCTGGTCGAGCGCAGCAGGCGGACGTTCTGGAACGTGCCGCCGGAGAGGACGACGGTTCCGGACGTGGCCGCCTCGACACATGCGGCCGCGGCCGATGCAGCCACTGTCTCGTGGAAGGAAGCGCTTACCCAAGCGGGATCGGCCCCGCGCTCGACCTCCAAGTAACACTGTGTTACAAGCTCGGTCGAGCCGCCGAACCGCCATGACCACGGCTCGGCAGCGACGGCGCCGGCCAGCTGCTCGAGTTCCACCGCCGCCTGGCCCTCGTAGGTCGCCTCGCCGTCGAAGCCGAGCACGGCCGCGACCGCGTCGAACAGACGTCCCATGCCGGACGAGAGCGGCGCGTTCACCTTCAGGCTCTCGCGGACTACCGGCCAGCGCGGCCATGGAACGGGCAGCCCGGCCCGCTCGAGGTGCACGGCCGCCGCCCGCCACGGCTCCCGGATCGCGGCCTCTCCGCCCGGGAGAGGCACCGGTTCGAGCCACGCGAGCCGCTCGAACGACTCGAGGTCGCAGCGCAGGAGCTCTCCGCCCCAGAGCGTCCCGTCCGTCCCCCAACCGGTCCCGTCGAAGACGAGTGCCAGCGCGGGGCCTTCTTCGTGATGCTCCGCCAGGCACGCCGCGGCGTGGGCATGGTGGTGCTGCACCTCGACGAGGGGGAGGCCCTGTTCGCGGGCCCACTTGGTCGAGAGGTACTCGGGATGCAGGTCGCAGGCGATCGCCTCGGGCCGGACTCCGAGCATGTCCAGGTACAGCTCCAGGTCGCCGACGAAGGCCCGGTACGCAGCGTCGGAGTCGAGGTCGCCGAGGTGTGCCGAGAGGAACGCCTCGCGCCCGTTCGCGACGCAGAAGGTCGACTTCAACATCGCGCCTACGGCGACCGTCGGTGCGCTCGAGACCGGCAACGGGATCGGCGCCGGCGCGTACCCGCGCGACCGCCGGATCGGAAACCCCTGTCCTCGGGAGTCCGGAGGACTCCCGAGGATCCAGACGGAATCCTCGCAACGGCGGTGGATCGGCCGGTCGTGCGTCAGGAAGGCGTCGGCGACCCCGGCCAGCCGGCGGCGTGCCTCCCCGTCCTCGAATGCGATCGGCTCGTCGGACAGGTTGCCGCTCGTCATCACGAGGGCGCCGCCGAAGTCGCGGTAGAGCAGATGGTGGAGCGGGGTATAGGGAAGCATCACGCCGAGCCACGCCGACCCGGGTGCAACCGATTCGGCGACCGGTGCGAAGGGCAAGCGTCGGAGCAACACGATCGGATGCTCGTGCGACGCGAGCAGCTTCAGCTCCGCCTTGTTCACGTGGACCAGGAGCGTGGGCTGCCCCGTCATCACCGCAAAGGGCTTGGCCTCCCGGTGCTTGCGGCTTCGCAGGCGGGCGACGGCCTCTTCGTCGGTCGCGTCGCAGGCCAGGTGGTAGCCGCCGAGGCCCTTGACCGCGAGGATCCCTCCCTGGTCGAGTACAGCGACGGCCTCCTCGAGCGGCCCAAGGCGTGCCTGCGAGGCACGCCGGTCTTCCGGCCGGGCGACGGCGGCTCTGCCGCCGGCGCTCCCAGCCATCGACAGCTGCGGCCCGCAGGCCGGACAGGCGATCGGCTCGGCGTGGAAGCGGCGGTCGAGGGGGTCCTCGTACTCGCGCCGGCAGTCGGCGCACAGCGGGAAGCCTGCCATCGTCGTGTTCTGCCGGTCGTAGGGGACGTCGCGGACGATCGTGAACCGCGGCCCGCACTGGGTGCAGTTGACGAAGGGATAGCGGTAGCGGCGGTCGGCCGGGTCGAAGAGCTCGCGCAGGCACTCGTCGCAGGTAGCGATGTCCGGGGGGATCAGTGCGCTGTGGCCGGAGGCGACGCTCTCGACGATCCGGAAGTCGGTCTCGCCGAGCGGTACGAGCGCCTCGGCCGTCACCGACTTCACGGAGGCCAGCGCCGGCGCGCGGGAGAAGAGCTCCCCGGCGAACTCGTCCAGCTCCGTCCCCTCGACCTCGATCAGGACGCCGTCGCCGTCGTTCAGCACGTAGCCGCCGAGCCCGTGCTCACGGGCGAGGCGGTACACGAACGGCCGGAAGCCGACGCCCTGGACGACCCCCCGCGCCCTGTACCTGCGGCGTACGGCATTGGGAGCGGTTCGGACCACGTCGCAAGCGTGATTCGGAGGCGGCGCCGCGGCATCGGTGAGGGTACGGAAGCGCCCGCGGGAAAGCCGCAGCCCGCGGTCAGGCTCCGTCCCGATGGCCTGACCGCCCCGTCCGGCGAGCCTGTGTCGTGATGACCCGGGTGATCGATCTCGTGGGACTCGACAGGCTGATCGCAGCCCTTCGAGACCGCGGCTACACCGTCGTCGGGCCGACCGCGCGCGACGGGGCGATCGTCTACGAGGAGCTCGAGTCCGCCTCCGAGCTGCCGGCCGGCTGGAAGGACGTGCAGGAGGGCGGCAGCTACCGACTGGAGCGCCGTGACGACGAGGCGCGCTTCGGCCATGCGGTCGGCCCGACGTCGTGGAAGCGCTACCTGTTCCCGCCGCGCGTGCAGCTCTGGCAGGCGACGCAGGCAGGAACGGGGCTCGAGGTCGAGGAAGAGCCGGTCCCCGACACGCGGTTCGCCTTCGTCGGCGTCCGACCGTGCGAGCTGGCGGCGATCCGGATCCAGGACCGCGTCTTCCTCGGCGGTCGGTACGCCGACCGCGACTACGCAGCCCGCCGTGAGGGAGCGTTCCTCGTCGCCGTCAACTGCCACGAGCCCGGGGGCACCTGCTTCTGCGTCTCGATGGACACGGGCCCCACGACACGCGAGGGCTATGACCTCGTGCTGACGGAGCTGCTCGAGCACGGCCATCGCTTCCTCGTCGAGTCCGGCAGCGAGCGCGGGGAGGAGGTCCTCGCGGGGCTCGGCGGGGCCGAGCCGACCGGGGCCGACCGCGCGGAGGCCGCTGCGCAGGCGGACCGAGCCGCCGCTCGGATGGGCCGCGAGCTCGACACGGACGGAATCCGCGAGTTGCTCCGCGACAACCTCGAGCACCCCCGCTGGGACGAGGTCGCCGATCGCTGCCTGACCTGCGGCAACTGCACCCTCGCCTGCCCGACGTGCTTCTGCTCGGCGGTCGAGGACGCCAACGACCTGAACGGCGCGACCGCGCGCAGCCGCGTATGGGACTCGTGCTTCTCGGTCGACTACTCGTACATCCACGGAGGCGCGATCCGGCAGACGCCGAGGGCACGCTACCGCCAGTGGCTGACCCACAAGCTCGGCACGTGGCACGACCAGTTCGGCAGCTCGGGGTGTGTCGGTTGCGGCCGCTGCATCACCTGGTGTCCGGTCGGCATCGATATCACCGAGGAGGTCGCCGCGATCCGGGTCGCGGAGGAGGAGAGATGAAGTCGCTGGACGAGATCGTCGCCGAGAGCCCGGTCTTCGCAGGCCTCGATCGTGACCACCTGGAGCTGATCGCAGGCTGCGCCCGCAATACCGGGTTCGAGGCCGGGCAGTACCTCTTCCACGAGAACGACCCGGCCGACTCCTTCTATCTCGTGCGGCGTGGCCGGGTGCTGCTCGAGACCTTCGTCCCCGGACGGGGCGCGCTGACCGTCGAGACCGTCGACGAGGGCGACGTCGTCGGCTGGTCGTGGCTGTTCCCGCCGTACCGCTGGCACTTCGACGCGCGTGCGCTCGACCTGGTGCGTGCCGTGGTGTTCGACGGCGCGTGCCTGCGCGGGAAGTGCGACGACGACCACACCCTCGGCTACGAGCTGCTCGGCCGCTTCTCCCCGGTGATGCTCGAGCGGCTCCAGGCCACTCGCCTCCAGCTCCTGGATGTCTATGGCAACGGCTCCTGAACCGGGCGCAATGGCCCCCCGGCCTTTCCGCGTCGAGCGGAGGCGGCGCGAGACGCACGACACGTGGACGCTCTCGCTCGCGCCGGTGCAGGGCGAGCAGCTCGACGCGGCGCCGGGGCAGTTCACGATGCTCTACGCGTTCGGCGTCGGCGAGGTGCCGATCTCGGTCAGCGGGGCGCCGCTCGTCCAGACGATCCGCGCGGTCGGCCCGGTCACACGTGCGCTCTGCGCGGCGCGGCCGGGAGCCGTGGTCGGCGTCCGCGGACCCTTCGGGACGCAGTGGCCGGTCGAGGAGGCGAAGGGCAGCGACCTGCTGATCGTCGCGGGCGGGGTCGGGCTGCCGCCCGTCCGCCCGGCTCTCTACCACGCCCTCGATCACCGCGCCGACTACGGCCGCGTGCTCCTGCTCTACGGCGCCCGCACACCCGAGGACATCGTCTTCCGCCGTGAGATCGAGCGGTGGCGCTCGCGGATGGACCTCGAGGTCGACGTCACCGTCGACGCGGCCGGCGACGGCTGGCGCGGCAAGGTCGGCGTCGTCACCACGCTGATCCCGCGCGCGACGCTCGACCCCGACCTGACCGCCGCCTTCGTCGTCGGCCCTGAGATCATGATGCGGTTCACCGCCCGCGCGCTCGTCGACGAGGGGCTCGCGCCGGAGCAGATCTGGCTGTCGATGGAGCGGACGATGGAGTGCGGGGTCGGCCTGTGCGGCCACTGCCAGTACGGCCCGTCGCTCGTCTGCCGCGACGGGGCCGTGTACCCCTATCCGGCGATCGAGCCCTACCTGGGAGTCAGGGAGCTATGAGGAAACCGAAGCTCGCGGTCTGGAAGTTCTCCTCGTGCGACGGCTGCCAGCTGTCGCTGCTCGACTGCGAGGACGAGTTGCTCGCGGTCGCCGGCGCGGTCGACATCGCCTACTTCCTGGAGGCGACGAGCAGGACGGTCGGCGGTCTGTACGACGTCTCGCTGGTCGAGGGCTCGATCACCACGCCCCACGACGCCGAGCGGATCCAGGAGGTTCGCCGCAAGTCGAAGACGCTGATCACGATCGGCGCCTGCGCGACCGCCGGCGGGATCCAGGCACTCAGGAACTTCGCAGACGTGGACGAGTTCGTCTCGATCGTCTACGCGACACCGGAGTTCGTCTCGACGCTCGCCACCTCGACCGCGATCGCCGACCACGTGCCGGTCGACTTCGAGCTGCGCGGCTGCCCGATCGACAAGGGCCAGCTGCTCGAGGTCGTCACCGCCTTCCTGCACGGCCGCCGGCCGAATGTCCCCGCCTACTCGGTCTGCATGGAGTGCAAGCGGCGCGGGACGACGTGCGTGACCGTCGCGCACGGGACGCCCTGCCTCGGGCCCGTCACCCAGGCCGGCTGCGGCGCGATCTGCCCCGCGTACAACCGCGGCTGCTACGGCTGCTTCGGGCCGATGGAGACGCCGAACACGGTGTCGCTCTCGAAGCGGCTGCGGGTGCTGGGGATGAGCGATCCGGCCCTCGTGCGCGTCTTCCGCACCTTCAACGCCAACGCGCCGGCCTTCAGGGAGGCGGGCACCCTCGATGGCTAGGACCAAGACGCTGCGCACCGACTACCTGGCCCGCGTCGAGGGCGAGGGCGCGATGCTGGTCAAGATCCGAGGCGGCCGTGCCGTCGACGTGAAGCTGCGTATCTACGAGCCGCCGCGCTTCTTCGAGGCGTTCCTGCGCGGGCGGCATTTCACCGAGGCGCCGGACATCACCGCCCGCATCTGCGGGATCTGCCCGGTCGCGTACCAGACGTCGAGCGTGAACGCGATGGAGGACGCCTGCGGCGTGGAGGTCGGGCCGCAGATCCGGGCGCTCCGACGGCTCCTCTACTGCGGCGAGTGGATCGAGAGCCACGCCCTGCACGTCTTCATGCTCCACGCGCCGGACTTCCTCGGCTACGCAAGCGCGATCGAGCTCGCCAGAGACCACCGCGAGCTGGTCGAGCGCGCGCTGCACATGAAGAAGACCGGCAACGAGGTGATGCGCGTAATCGGCGGCCGCGAGGTGCACCCGATCAACGTCAGGGTCGGCGGCTTCTACCGGGCGCCGTCGAAGCGGGAGCTTGCAGGGCTCGTCGACGACCTCGAGCGCGCCCGGGAGTTCGCCCTCGAGACCGTGCGCTTCGCCGCCGGGCTCGACTACCCGGCGTTCGAGCAGGACTACGAGCTGGTCGCAGTCTCGGAGCCGGACGCGTACGCGGTCGAGGACGGCCGGCTGGTCTCGAACCGCGGGCTCGACATCCCGGTCTCGGAATACGAACGGCACTTCGTCGAGGAGCACGTCGAATGGTCGAACGCGCTGCATTCGCGTGTGATCGAGCGCGGTAACTACCTCGTCGGGCCGCTCGCCCGCTGGGCGCTCTCCGGCGACCGACTGACGCCGCTCGCGCTCGAGGCGGCGCGAGACGCGGGCCTCGAGCGCGACGAGCGCAACCCCTTCCGCACCATCCTCGTCCGCTCGGTCGAGCTCGTCTTCGCCGCAGACGAGGCCCTCCGGCTGGTCGCGGAGTACGAGCCGCCCGACCGGCCGTTCGTCGAGGTCGCCCCTCGCGCCGGCGTCGGCTACGGCTGCAGCGAGGCGCCCCGGGGGCTCTGCTGGCACCGCTACGAGCTCGACGACCTGGGGACGATCCTCGACGCGAAGATCGTCCCGCCCACCTCGCAGAACCAGTCGACGATCGAGGCCGACCTGCACGGCGTGGTCGAGCGGTATGCCGATCTGCCCGACGAGGAGCTGTCGCTCCGCTGCGAGCAGGCGATCCGCAACTACGACCCGTGCATCTCGTGCGCGACCCACTTCCTGAAGCTGGAGGTCGACCGGGCATGAGTCGCTTGCTCTTGCTCGCTCCCGTGGGGGAAACCATGGTTCCCCCACGGGCCCCCTGCTTCCGGCGGCCAATTTCCCAGCGGAACCTCCCGATTCCCCTGGGACCCCTCCCCTTTCATCGGCCGAGGTTCGGCCGATGAAGGTGATCGGCGTCGGCAACGAGTGGCGGCACGACGACGGTGCGGGGCTCGAGGTCGCCCGCCGGCTGGGCGGCGTCCGCCTGTCGGGCGAGCCGATCGGGCTGGTCGAGGCTCTTTCCGGCGAGGCCGAGGTGGCGATCGTCGACGCCGTCTCGTCCGGCGCGGTCCCCGGCACGCTGCACGTCTTCGAGGCCGGAACGCGGCCGCTGCCGGTTGAACTGTTCGGCTCGTCGTCGACACATGCGCTCGGCGTCGCCGAGGCGGTCGAGCTCGCCCGCTCGCTCGGGCGGCTGCCTGCGCGCGTGCAGGTGTACGGCATCGAGGGCGCCCGGTTCGAGTACGGGCGAGGGCTCAGCCCCGAGGTCGAGGCGGCGGTGGAGGCATGCACGAGAAGCATCTGACCGAGGACCTCGTGCGGAAGCTCGAGGCCGTCGTCGCCGACGAGGGCGGGGGCCGCGTATCGCTGATCCGCGTGCGGCTGGGCGCCCTTTCGCACTTCACCCCCGGACACTTCCGCGAGCACTTCGAGGAGGCGGCCGCCGGCACGCTCGCCGAGGGCGCCGAGGTGCACGCGGCGCTGGACACCGACCCGACTGCTCCCGGCGCGCAGGGCGTCCTGCTGGAGACCGTGGAGCTCGAGCTCGACAAGGAGGAATCGCCATGACGGCTACTGCCAAGGCCTACGACTTTCCGCTGAGCATCCGCTGGCTCTCCGGGCGCCGCACCGTCGCCTCGGTGCACGGTAAGGACGATCTCGAGATCGCCACCCCACCCGAGTTCAACGGCGGCGTCGACGGCGTCTGGAGTCCCGAGGACCTGCTCGTCGCGTCGATCGGCTCGTGCTTCGCGGTGACGCTTCTCGCCGTCGCCGAGCGGCGCGGGATTCCCCTGCACGGACTGGGGGTCGACGCCAGCGGTCATGTCACCCGGCGCAGCGACGGCCCCTTCGGATTCACCGAGGTGGTCGTCCACGCGGCCGTCGAGACGGACGAGGGCTTCGAAAACGAGGCGCGGGACGCGGCCGGCGCCGCGGAGCACGGCTGCCTGGTCGCGAACTCGGTCGACTTTCCGGTCCGCGTCGAGCTCGACGTCCACGGTCGGAAGTCGATCGCAGCGTCCGCGTGACCGGCGTCCATCCATCGGCCTCGTTCAGCGCGACGCTCCGCGTCCGCCTCGAGAACCGGCCCGGCACGTTCGCCCACCTCGCCGAGGCGATCGGCGAGGCGGGCGGCCTGCTCGGCGCGATCGACCTCGTCCGGGCCGAGCGCGGGACGAAGATCCGCGACGTGACCGTGCTCTGCAGCAACGCGGGGCAGATGGAGCGGATCGCCGCCGCCGTGCACGACCTGGACGGAATCGAGGTGATCAACGTCTCAGACCGCACCTTCCTCGTGCACCTGGGCGGCAAGATCGAGATCGCCCTGAAGACGCCGCTGAAGACCCGAGACGACCTCTCGATGGCCTACACGCCCGGTGTCGCGCGCGTCTCGTCGGCGATCGCGGCCGATCCGGCCAAGGTGTGGAACCTGACGATCAAGCAGAACACCGTCGCCGTGGTCAGCGACGGGACGGCGGTTCTGGGGCTCGGGGACATCGGTCCCGAAGCTGCGCTGCCGGTGATGGAGGGCAAGGCGATGCTGTTCAAGGAGTTCGGCGGCGTCGACGCCTTCCCGATCTGCCTGGCCACCACCGACCCCGACGAGATCGTTGCTGCGGTGAAGTCGATCGCGCCGGTGTTCGGCGGGATCAACCTCGAGGACATCTCGGCGCCGCGCTGCTTCGAGGTCGAGGACAGGCTCCGCGACGAGCTGGACATTCCGGTCTTTCACGACGACCAGCACGGGACCGCGATCGTCACCCTGGCCGCGCTGATCAACGCCCTCCAGGTCGTCGGCAAGCGGCCGGAGGAGCTCCGGGTCGTCGTCGCCGGCGTCGGCGCCGCCGGCGTGGCGGTGACGAAGACGCTGCTCGCCGCCGGGGTCTCCGACGTGGTCGGCTGCGACCGCGAGGGTGCCGTCCACGCCGGACGGCCGGGTCTCACGCCGGTCAAGGCCTCGTTCGCGTCGATCACCAACCCACGCGGCCTACGGGGAACGGCGGACGAGGCGCTCGCCGGGGCCGACGTCTTCGTCGGCGTCTCGCAGCCGGGCGCCGTCACTGTCGAGGGCATCCGCTCGATGGCCGATGGCGCGATCGTGTTCGCGATGGCCAATCCGACCCCGGAGGTCCTGCCCGAGGAGATCGAGGGCGTCGCGGCCGTGATCGGCACCGGCCGCTCCGACTACCCGAACCAGATCAACAACGTGCTCGCCTTCCCCGGCGTCTTCCGCGGCGCGCTCGACGTGCGTGCGGCCGCGATCACCGAGGGGATGAAGCTCGCGGCCGCGGAGGCGATCGCGGCCGTGGTGAAGTCCGACGAGCTCGAGGCGGACTATGTGATCCCGAGCGTGTTCAACCGGGACGTCGCCCCGGCGGTCGCCGATGCGGTCGCGCGGGCGGCCGAGGAGGCAGGCGTTGCGCGGCGCCGGCGCGCGACCCCCCAGGAGGCATAGACGGCGTTCAGGGCGAACCGGTCGCGCACCTCGAATCAGTTGTGTTGCTAGACGCCGACGAGCTCTTCCGCCCGGTCGCCCGCCCTGCAGCGGGCGAGATCACCTTGCGCGATCATCCCGACCAACCGCCCCTCCTCGCAGACGGGGATGCGGCGCACGTGGTGCCGTGCCATCAGCTCCTCTGCGCGCTCCAGCGACCGCTCCGGGTCGATCGTGACCGGATCGCGGGTCATGTAGTGCGCGACGAGTCGGCCGTCGTGGCCACCGCCGGCGAAGTAGCGAAAGACGATGTCGCGGTCGGTGATGATGCCGACGACGTGTCCGCGCTCGCAGACCGGCAACGCACCGAGCGCGTGCTCGGCCATCCGCACTGCCGCAGTGACCACGTCGGTCTCGGGTGTCACCGAGACCGGACGCTCGCTCATGATCTGACGGACATTCATGTTGCCACCTCCTTGCAGGCACTGACCATTCTCACGCGCCGGGTGAGCGTCGGCATCCGCGAGAACACGGATCGTGGGTGCGTCCCTGGCAGCTCCTAGGCGCCGAGGGCCTGCTGGAAGCCCGTCCGGATCTGGTTGAGCCGGGAGCGGAGGTCTTCCTCCGGCAGCGCGTCGTTGAGCAGCGGGCTGTCGGCGACGCCGGTCACCAGCTGCTCGCAGCGGACCGCGCACCACGGCTCGAGCGCGAGGGTGTCGTCCTCGAGTTCCCGCGCCAGCTCCGCGAGGTCGTCCGAGACCTCGACGATGCGCGTCCGCACCGGGTAGCCGGGGACGGGGGCCAGGCGGTTGCGCAGGAGCTGGGCGAGCTCCCGACGGTTCTTCATCGACGCGGCCTTGGCCGCAGCCCGCCGGACCTCCGAGATCGCGTAGGCGTCGGGGTCGAGCAGGAGATGGTCGAAGAGCTCCCAGCGCAGGAAGAACGCACGGACGCCGACGCCGGTCAG
Source organism: uncultured Actinomycetes bacterium (assembly GCA_963841405.1). Taxonomy (GTDB): domain Bacteria; phylum Actinomycetota; class Thermoleophilia; order Gaiellales; family Gaiellaceae; genus DATBLE01. The sequence continues at coordinate 958,264 of CAWJCM010000007.1, forward strand.
GGCGACCGCGCCGATCAGGAAGGGGACGGCCAGAGGGGGATGGAACGCCGCGGCGCCGAGAGCCAGGCTCATCGCCAGGCCCGCCAGGGCCAGCTCTGACCACTCGTCCTGTCTGAGCTTCCGGAGCCGGTCGCCGGCTTCTTCGACTCTCCTCGCCGTCATCAGCCCGGGGCGCTGCGGGCGAGGGAACGTGCGCCCGCCCTGGTCAGATCGACGATCGGGGCGAGCACGTCGGCGAGCGTCGGCCGCCCCACCTCCTGCAGCTCGTAGGTCGCGTGGCGCACCGGGTGGCGGCTGTCGATCAGCCGGGTCAGGTCGGTCGGAGTGGCCGAGACGACGACGTCGCAGTCGACCGCGTCGATCGTCCGCTCGAGCTCGTGCAGCTGCTCGTCGGAGTAGCCCATCGCGGGCAGCACCGAGCCGATGTGCGGGTACTGCTCGTACGTGTCGGCGATCGAGCCGACCGCGTGGGGCCGGGGGTCGACGAGCGCGGCCGCCCCGCCGCGCTGGGCGGCGACCATGCCGGCGCCGAACGGCATCCCGCCGTGCGTGATCGTCGGGCCGTCCTCGACCACGAGCACCGCCGCTCCCACGAGCGAGGGGCCGTGCTCGAGCGTGACCGGCGAGCTCGCCTGGACGACGGCAGCCGCCGGGTTGATCGAGCCGATGTCGGCGAGCACACGCTGGACCTGAGCAGGGTCGGCGCTGTCCACCTTGTTGATCACGACGACGTCTGCCATCCGGAGGTTCGTCTCGCCGGGGTGGTACGCGAGCTCCTGCCCGGCGCGGAGCGGGTCGACGACCACGACCAGCAGGTCTGGCCGGAAGAACGGCAGATCGTTGTTGCCGCCGTCCCAGACGATCAGGTCGGCCTCCTCCTGGGCGCGCTCGAGGATCTCGGCGTAGTCCACGCCGGCATAGACGACCAGGCCGGCCTCGACCGAGGCCTCGTACTCCTCGCGCTCCTCGATCGTCGGACGGGCCGCGTCGATGTCACCCAGCGACGCGAAGCGCTGCACACGCATCCTCTCGAGGTCGCCGTACGGCATCGGATGCCGGACGAGCACGACCTCGACTCCGGCTTCGCGCAGGATCCGGCCGACGCGGCGGCTGGTCTGGCTCTTGCCGCTGCCGGTGCGGACGGCGCAGATCGCCACGACGGGCTTCGTGCTCTCGAGCATGGTCCGCTCGGGGCCGAGCAGCCGGAAGTCGGCGCCGGCGGCGAGCACGACCGAGGCCTTGTGCATCACCTCGGCGTGGGAGAGGTCCGAGTAGGCGAGCACGACCTCGTCCGCCCGGTGCTCGCGGATCAGCGAGCCGAGTTCCTTCTCGGCGTGGATCGCGATTCCGTCCGGGTAGAAGATCCCGGCGAGCGCCGCCGGGTAGCGGCGCTCGGCGATCCCCGGGATCTGGGCTGCCGTGAACGCGACGACGCGCGACTCGGGGTCGTCCCGGAAGACGACGTTGAAGTCGTGGAAGTCGCGTCCACCCGCGCCCATGACGATCACGCGGCGCACGCCTCAGCCTCCGCACCGCTCGAGGAGCGCGCTCCACTCGGCGTCGACGCGCCGCTGGATCTCGTCGAACTGGAAACGGCCTCGGGGGCAGGATTCATCCGGTCCCCGGGGCAGTGCCCGATCCCGCGTGAACAGGTGTGCAAATCGCTTCTGCGAGCGCAGCCACGGCTCGACGGGCTGCTTTTCGGCGGGCCGGTAGGTGAGCCGCCACGCCCCGTCGTCGACCTCGAACTCCAGGCACCGGTTCGCCTCGACGACCGCTTCGAGCTCGGTCAGAGGCGGCTTGACCTCCTCGAACAGGCGGGCCTCCGGATCGAGCAGCACAGGCATCATCGCACCGACATCGTGCGTTCCGCCCGGCACGCCTACATCGTGGGCTTCCCCGATCGGGCCTTCGCACTAGTACGGAGGACCGACGGTGGGACTAATCCCGCAGCGCAGGGTCCTGGGAGAGGGTGGCGAGCGCGTGCGCTTCGAGTTGCCGCGCGCGTTCCCGCGTCACGCCGAGGTCGACCCCGATCGTCTGGAGGGTCTCGGGCGCGCCGACGAGGCCGAAGTGTCGTTCGACGACGAGCCGTTCACGGTCGGGAAGCGTCCGCAGGGCGCGGTGCAGGGCAAGATGCAGATGCCGGCGCTCGATCCCGTCGTCGATCGCCTCGGCACGCGGGTCGGGGACGACGTCGCCGAGCTCAGTCGGCTCCCCGTCCGTCCCGAGCGGCTGGTTCAGCGAGAGGGTGGTCCGCGCGAGCGCGAAGCCCTCGTCGACCCGGTCGAGCGACAGGCCCGACGCCTCCGCGAGCTCCTCCCGCGTGGCTCGGCGGCCGAGCTCTGCCTCGAGTCGCTGTTGTGCCAGCTCGAGCTTGCGCTTGCGCTCGAGCGCGTGCACCGGAATGCGGATCGTGCTGCAGTCGCCCGCACGGGCACGACGCCCATAGGTCGGAAGGAGGCGATGACTCGTCTCGACCAACAGTTACGACGGGAGGTCGGCCCGTCGACCTCTCGTCGTGACCTCAACGTCGGCGGGGTGGGGTTGCGCAGGATTGTGGTCGGTGCCGCGCCGAGCCGGGGCTCGGCCGTACGGCTGCTCCGGCGCCGGCGGCACGGTGCGCGGCGGAATCGGGGCCGTCGCCGGTCCATCCACCGAGAGGCGGAGCGTCTGCCCGTGGTGGCCGAGCTCGAGCGGTGGGCCGTCGACGAGCGTGTAGGTCGCCTGCGTCTTGGTCGCCTCGACCTTCAGGCGTCTCCCGCCCACCCGCAGGCGGAAGGCGAGCCGCTCCAGCCGGGCGGGGAGTCGGGGTGCGAAGCTGAGCCGGCCTCCGTGGTCGCGCAGGCCGCCGAAGCCCGCGACCGCGGCGATGCAGGCGCCGGCCAGGGAGGCGATGTGCAAGCCGTCCCGGGTGTTCTGCTCGAGGTCGTGCAGGTCCATCAGGGCGGCCTCGCCGAAGTAGTCGTACGCGAGCTCGAGGTGGCCGACCTCGGCTGCGACGACCGCTTGCGTGCAGGCCGACAGCGAGGAGTCTCTCACCGTGAGCCGGTCGTAGTAGGCGAAGTTGCGGACCTTCTCCTCGTCGGTGAAGGCGTCGCCGAAGACGTGCATTGCGAGCACGAGGTCGGCCTGCTTCACCACCTGCTTGCGGTAGATGTCGAAGTAGGGGAAGTGCAGGAGGAGCGGGTACTGCTCCGGTCGCGTGTGCTCGAAGTCCCAGACCTCGTGGCTGGTGAAGCCCTCCGACTGCGCGTGCACGCCCAGTGACTCGTCCCAGGGGATCACCATGTCGCGCGCGGCGTCGCGCCATGCCGCCGCCTCCTCGAGGTCGGCGCCGAGCGCCGCGGCGTGACGCGGGTGTGTCGCGACTGCGTCGGCGGCTGCCCGCAGGTTCCGTTGAGCGAGCAGGTTCGTGTAGACGTTGTTGTCTGCGATCGCGCTGTACTCGTCCGGTCCGGTGACCCCGTCGATACGGAACCGTCCCTGCGGGTCGTGGTGGCCGAGCGAGCGCCACAGGCGTGCCGTCTCGACCAGAAGCTCGAGCCCGACCTCGAGCTCGAACGCCTCGTCGTGGGTCGCGTTCTGGTACCGGATGGCGGCGTCCGCGACGGCGCCACCCGCGTGGAAAGCTGCCGTTCCCGCGGGCCAGTACCCGGAGCACTCCTGCCCTCGGATCGTGCGCCACGGGAAGACGGCGCCGGCGAGGCCGAGCTGCGCCGCGCGCTCGCGGGCGAGGTCGAGCGTCGAATGGCGCCAGCGGAGGGCGTCGCGGACGACGTGCGGAGCGCCGTAGGTCAGCACGGGCAGGATGAACCGTTCCGCGTCCCAGAACGTGTGCCCGTCGTAGCCCGGTCCGGTGAGGCCCTTCGCCGGGATCGCGCGCCCCTCGGCGCGCGCGGCGGACTGGAGCGTGTGGAAGAGCGCGAAGCGCAGCGCCTGCTGCAGCTCGGTGTCGCCCTCCAGCTCGATGTCGGCGCCCTCCCAGAACTCGTCGAGGTAGGCCCGCTGGGCTGCGACGAGCCCGTTCCAACCCGTGTGCCGAGCCTCGGCGAGTGCGGCGACGACCTCGTCCCGAACCGCTGCGTGCGAACGCTGGCTCGACCAGGCGTACGCGAGGAGCTTCACAACCCGCAGGCGCTCTCCGGGCTCGAGGTCGACCGCCGCGGTCACGCGCCCGAGGTCAGGCCTGCTCTCGGCGGCGATGTCGGTGCCTGGCGGTCCGTCGATGACGTGATCCATCCCCGCCGCCATCCCGAGCTTGCTGCCGCGGGTGGTGTGCACGAGCACGATCCGCGCCGCGTGGTCGAAGTGCTCCACCGAGACGAGCGGCGACTGGAGCGCGGCAGCCGCGCGAGGATCATTCGAGCGCGGCGGCGCCGGCTCGTTGGCGACCAGCTCCGATTGAACGACCACCCGCAGCGGCTCGTTCACCGGCTCGACCTCGTACAGGATCGCGGCGATCGACCGCTGGACGAACGACACGAGCCGCGTCGACCTGATCCGCGCGGCGCTGCCGGCCGGAGAGCGCCAGTCGGCCAGCCGGCGAAGCACGCCGGCGCGCAGGTCGAGCTCGCGCTCGTGCGCGAGCAGCTCGCCGTAGCGCACGTCGAACGGCTCGTCGTTCACGAGCAGGCGGATGATCTTCCCGTTCGTCGCGTTGACGATCGTCTGGCCGGATTCCGGGTAGCCGTAGCCGGCCTCCGCGTACGGAAGGGGCCGAAGCTCGTAGAAGGAGTTCAGGTACGTCCCGGGGAGGGCGTAAGGCTCTCCCTCGTCGAGATTTCCGCGCAGGCCGATGTGGCCGTTCGCGAGCGCGAACGCCGACTCGGCTTGCGCCAGCAGCTCCAGGTCGAGCGCGCGCTCTCGCACCGACCAGGGCTCGACGGCGAGATCCAGGCGAGGGCTCATGCCGCTACGAGCAAGTCGCCCAGGTCGGCGACGACGAGGTCGGCGCCGTGCGCCTGCAGCGCGGCCGCCTGGCCCACGCGGTCGACGCCGACGACGAGGCCGAACCCACCTTCGCGGCCTGCGGTGACGCCGGCGAGGGCGTCCTCGAACACCGCCGCCTGCTCCGGCAACACACTCAGACGCCGCGCGGCGGCGAGGAAGGTGTCCGGAGCCGGCTTTCCTCGCAGGTGCTCGAGCTCGGCAACGACTCCGTCGACCTGCCCCTCGAACAGGTCGGCGATCCCGGCCGCCTCCAGCACCTCGCCGCAGTTCGCGCTCGCAGACACGACGGCGCGGCGAAGGCCGGCGTCGCGCGCAGCGCGGACGAACCGCACCGATCCTGGATACGGGTGGACGCCGCCCTGCTGGATCTTCTCGAGGACGAGGGCGTTCTTGCGGTTGCCGAGCCCGTCGATCGTCCCGGCGTCGGGTGGATCGTCGCGGGAGCCCTCGGGCATCCGGATACCTCGCGAGGCGAGGAACGAGCGGACTCCGTCCAATCGGGGCCGACCGTCGACGAACTCCTCGTAGTCTCGGAGGTCGAACGGGACGAAAGGATGACCTTCGCCCGCGTGAGCAAAGAGGAACGCGTCGAACATCTCCTTCCACGCCTCCGCGTGCACGCTCGCCGTGTCGGTGAGCACTCCGTCGAGATCGAAGAGGCACGCGCGGATGCTGCTCGGCAACGAGACGTGCGGCTCCCCGCGTGTGGCGTGGTTGGCTCCGGTCGCGGTCATTCAGCGGTCGCGCGGTCGAGGAGCTCTTCCAGCCCGCCGACGACGAGGTCGGCGCCCGCGTCGCGCAGCTTCCGCGTCCGGTCCCCGCGACCGACGCCGATCACGAGATCGGCACCGACAGCGCGCGCAGCCTCGATCCCCGCAGGTGTCGTCTCGAAGACGGCGGCCTGCCGTGGTTGGACCGCGAGCTCCAGGCAGGCGGCGAGCAGGATGTCCGGTGCGGGCCGCGAGCGGAGGTCGTGCGTCATGATCGTGGTGCCGTCGACGCGGGCGTCGACCAGGTGTGAGAGTCCCGCGCGCAGGAGGATCGCGTCGGTGTGGGCGCTTGCCGAGACGACCGCGCACCGCATGTGCGCGTCGTGGGCGAGCTCGAGGTACTCGCGGGCGCCGTCGTACGCGCTCAGCTCCCGCTCGGCGAGGAGGCGCCCGAGGACGCCGTTCTTCTCGTTGGCGAGCCCGTTCACGGTCTCGGCTCCGGGCTCGTCGTCGGCATCGCCCTCGGGCAAGCTGATCCCCCGGCTCGCGAGGAAGTCGCGAACGCCGTCGAAACGAGGCTTCCCGTGCAGGTGCGCCGGGTAATCCCTGCGCGGATCGAACGCGGCGAACTCTGCGTGAGCCCGCTCGCTGCGCCTGGAGAGAAAGCGATCGAAGGTCTTCGTCCAGGCCTCGGCGTGGATCGCGGCGCTGCCGGTCAGGACACCGTCGAGATTGAACACGCAGGCGGTGACCTCCGGCGGCAGCCCGAGGAGCCGCCGCGCCTCCCGCGGCGGCACGAGCTGGAAGGACGGGGCGGGGACGTCTCGGGCGTAGGCGCGAAGCAGCTGCGCCGTCGACTCCCGCTCCGAGGCAAGTCTCTGTGCGAGCTCGCGAAGCTCGTCCGGCGGAAGGACTCGCTTCGCCGCCCGGAGCGCAGCGTCGGCTGCGTCGAACGCCGCTCGCCAGCGCGTCCGCAGCATCTCCGGCGCGATCCGACGGCCTTGATCGAGCTCGTGGACCGCAGTGAGGCGGGCGCGGGCAGTCGGGACCCGGGCCTGGCGGGGTGCCCGCCGCCGTTCAGCCTGGTCGAAGGCGATCGTCGACACGCCTGAAGCGTCAGCCTACCGGCGCTCGCCGGCATCGGAGCCGACCCGCTTCCGGCTGCGGGAAAGTACGTGCGGATGCGGCTACGTAGTTGGCCGCGCCCGGCGGCGTAGTTGGTCCTGATTTCCGTTCGTCCTTCTGGGCTAGCGTGGCTTCTGGGCCGATACAGCGGCGGAAGGGCAGGAACCATGGAGACCACTAATCTCGCCGGTCGGGCAGGTCGCTGGAGCGCTGCGCACTGGAAGACAGCCGCTTTCGGGTGGATCGCCTTCGCCGTGCTCGCGGTCGCCGTCGGCCGCTTCGTCGGCGTCAACGAGATGAAGAGCTGGGCGACCGCGAACGGAGACTCGCGGCGCGCCGAGCAGATCCTCGACCAGGCCAACTTCGACCTCGCAGCGCGCGAGAGCGTGCTCGTGCAGTCGCGTACCGCGACCGTCGACGAGCCGGCCTTCGCGTCGGCCGTGGCCGGCGTCGTGCAGACGCTCTCGCAGCAGCCGAACGTGACCAACATCGTCTCGCCGATCAATCGCCCGCGGGCCGGACTGATCTCTGCCGACCGGCACTCCGCCCTCGTCCAGTTCGACGTCAAGGGCAAGGCGGACGAGGCGAAGGACAAGATCGCGCCGATCCTGAAGTCGATCGACGGGGTGCAGGCCGGGAACCCTAGCGTGGTAATCGAGGAGTTCGGTCAGGCCTCCTCCGAGTACCAGGTGGACAAGCGGTTCGCGGGCGACATGAGCCGTGCGGAGTACACGTCGATCCCGCTGACGATCCTGATCCTGCTCGTCGCCTTCGGCGCGCTCGTGGCCGCAGGTCTGCCGGTGCTGCTTGCCCTCTCGGCGGTGCTCGCTGCCACCGGCCTGAACACGCTCGTCAGCCACGTCATTCCGACGGACGAGCAGACGCTCAGCGCGATCATCCTGATGATCGGCATGGCGGTCGGGATCGACTACTCGCTCTTCTACCTGCGGCGCGAGCGGGAGGAGCGCCGGCGGGGACGCTCGCCCCACGAGGCCCTCCTCCGCGCCGCCCGCACGTCCGGCCAGGCGGTGCTGATCTCGGGCGCGACTGTCCTGATCGCGATGGCCGGCATGTTCGTCTCCGGCAACGCGCTGTTCACGACGATCGGGCTGGGCACGATGATCGTCGTGCTCGCGGCGATGGTCGGCTCGCTGACGGTGCTCCCCGCGGTGCTGCACCGGCTCGGCGACAGGGTCGAGTGGGGCCGCGTCCGGAAGGTGGGCGCGGCCCGCGACGACGGCCTCTGGGGCCGTGTCGTCGGCGCCGTCCTGCGCCGTCCGTGGACCGCGCTGCTCCTGGCGGGCGGCGCCCTCTTCGTGCTCGCCCTGCCGTCCTTCGGCATGCACACGAAGCTGCCGAACTTCACCGACTTCCCGAAGGACCTGAAGGTCGTGCGGACGTACGAGCGGATCCAGGCGGCGTTCCCGGGCTCGCAGACCCCGGCCCAGGTGGTCGTGCGGGCGCCGCGCGTCGATACCCCGCAGATGCTGCGCGCGTACGACCTCTTCCGCCAGCGTGCGCTCGCCACCGGCGAGCTGTACGCGCCGTTCACGGTCAACGTCAACCCCGACCGGACGGTCGCCCAGATCGACTTCGCGATCGCGGGCAACGGCGACAACGCGGCGTCGGTCGCCGCGCTCAAGACCCTGCGCGACACGGTGATCCCGCCGATCGCCTCGACCCTGCCGAACACGGAGGTGGCGGTCACGGGCGTGACCGCCGGGACCTACGACTTCAACCAGCAGATGCGTTCCCGGTTGCCCTACGTGTTCATGTTCGTGCTCGGGCTCGCGTTCGTGCTCCTGCTGCTCACGTTCAGGTCGCTCGTCATCGCCGCCAAGGCTGTCGCGCTCAACCTGCTCTCGGTCGGAGCGGCCTACGGGGTCCTCGTCGCCGTGTTCCAGCACGGCTGGCTCGCGAACGTCTTCGGCTTCCAGACGAACGGCGCGATCGTCAGCTGGCTGCCGCTCTTCCTGTTCGTCGTCCTCTTCGGCCTGTCGATGGACTACCACGTGTTCATCCTCAGCCGTGTCAAGGAGCTGCACGACGGCGGCACGCCGACGGACGAGGCGGTGCGGCTGGCGATCACGAGAACGGCGGGAACGGTGACGAGCGCGGCGATCATCATGGTCGCCGTCTTCGGCCTGTTCGCGTCGCTGAGCCTGATCATGATGCAGCAGATGGGCTTCGGCCTCGCGGTCGCGGTCCTGATCGACGCCACCGTCGTGCGGGCTGTGCTCCTGCCGGCGGCGATGAAGCTGCTGGGCGAGTGGAACTGGTACCTGCCGACGTGGCTCGAATGGCTGCCGTCGCTCTCGCCCGAGGGCGAGGCGACGCCGCGGCGCCGCCCGCTGCCGCCCGCGGGACCTGCGCATGCGTGAGCCAGATGTCGAACCGCCGTTACCCCGGCGTGCGACCCTGGTATTCGCGGCCGGGGCGGCGTTCGTCGCGCTCCACGCCGTCGTCGACGCCTTCGCCGTGCCCGAGCCCGGGACCGGCGCCGGCGACCATCTCGGCCGCGGCCTTGCATCGCTTGCCGTTCTCGCTCTTGCCGTCGCTGTCTACCCCCGCCTGCGACGAGGAGGGCAGGCGGCGCTCGCCGCGGTGCTCGGAGCGCTGGCGCTGCTCGGAGCGGGTCTGGCGATCGCGGACGCCCGCGCAGTCGGCCCGCGGGGCGAGGACTGGACGGGCTTCCTGCTCGTGCCCGTCGGGGTGCTGCTGATCGGCTTCGCCTGCGTCCTCCTGTGGCGCTCGAGAAAGGCCGGCAGGCTCCGCTGGCTCCGGCGAGCGGCCTTCGCCGCCGGCTCCCTGCTCGCCTGCTACTGGATCGTCCTGCCCGTCGGGACGGCGATCCTCGCGACCCATCGCCCTCGCGCCGAGGTCGAGCCTGCCGAGCTCGGGCGGGCCTACGACAGAGTCACAGTCCGCACGCGCGACGGCCTCGCTCTCGCCGCGTGGTACGTGCCTTCGCGAAACGGCGCGGCGGTGATCTCGTACCCGACGCGCGCGGGCAAGGTGCCGCAGGCGCGAATGCTTGCCCGGCACGGCTTCGGCGTCCTGCTGCTCGACGCGCGCGGCTACGACGGCAGCGAAGGCGACCCCAACCTGTTCGGCTGGGAGGGGGCGAAGGACATCGACGCCGCGGTCACGTGGCTTCAGAGGCGCCCGGACGTGCGGGGCGGCCGGATCGGCGGGATCGGGTTCTCGGTCGGCGGCGAGACGATGCTCCAGGCTGCCGCGACGAACCGCGGTCTCCGCGCCGTCGTCTCCGAGGGGGCCGGGGTGCGGTCGGTGCATGAGGAGCTGCTCTACGGGCCGCGTGGTTGGTTCAAGCTCCCTGCCTCGGCAGTCCAGAGCGCGGCGCTCACGATCCTGAGCGGCTCGGCGCCTCCACCCTCGCTGAAGGATCTCGTCTCGAGGATCGCGCCGCGTCACGTTTTTCTTATCTATGCCGGCCATGGCGCCGGCGGCGAGGAGCTCAACGCCGACTACTACCGGGCGGCCTCCGAGCCGAAGCTGCTGTGGAAGGTTCCGGAGGCACGCCACGTCGGAGGCTTCGACGCCCGTCCGGAGGAGTACGAGCGCCGGGTGGTCGGCTACTTCGAGCGGTCGCTGCTGGCCCGCGGAGTCTGAGCCGACAACGACGGAGGGCCGGCATGGCCGGCCCTCCGGGCGGGATGCGGGGTCGCGGCCTACGCGGGCTGGACGTTCGGCGGCGGGCCGGATGCCTCCTTCGTCTTCGCAACGAGCGCCGGGACGCGGAAGGTCACGAAGGCCAGGATCCCGAACCCGATGCCCGCCAGCAGCAGGGCGATCCCGACTACGACCGCGAACAGGGCGAGCTGGCTCGCCATGTAGCTCGTGTTGAGGGCGGTGGTCAAGGCGGTGTAGGTCACCCAGATGTCGCGGCGACCGTTGCTCACCGGCTGGGTGGTCTTCGGGTCGACCACCGCCGCCTTCGGATCGTTGGTGCCGCCGAGACCGTCCGTGTCCTTGGCCGCGGTGCCCGGCTTCGCCACGTACCGGCCCATCTGCGAGTACGTCAAGCCGGAGGTGGCCGAAAACGTGTGGATGCGCATGTACTCGGCGAAGCAGCGGGCGCGGTCGCCGCTCGACACCAGCTTGCCTGCGACCGAGCAGCTCGGCGTCTCGATCGGCGACGACGACAGCTGCACGCCTGCCTGCTGGAGCGTCGTGAAGAGCTTCGTCTGCGCGGCCTTCGCCGCCGTGACTTCGCCTGCGATCGTGCTGGGCGTCATGTCGGGCGTGCCCGTGATCTGCTCCTGCTTGAGGCTCGAGCTCACCGTGTCCCGGCCGTTGATCCCCATCACCAGCGCGGCGATGCCGAACCCGACGAGGATGACGGCGGCCGCGTAGCCGCCGAATTCGAACAGCTTCCTCTTGGTCATTTCCGGTGCCTCCTTGTGGATCGCTTGCCCGGATTCAAAAGGGGCGCGCGCGCCGTTGCATCCGCGCGCAGCCACAGCCCGGATGCGGCGAACTACGGAACCGCGCGTGCGGGCCTCGGCGACGGACCGGCCGGGAGCGGGTTCGCGCCGATCCGGGATTTACCGCAGCCCGCTCCGGGGCCGGACGGATGGCGGGCCTGTCGGCGTGCAGACACACTCTCCGTGATGGTCTCCACGTCGTCCGAGGTCCGTGACGTCATCCTGCGCACCGGGGGGACGCTCAGGCTGCGCCCGCCGCTCGGCTCGGATGCCGACGCAGTGTTGGCGTTCCTGGGCGGGCTCTCCGAGCAGAGCGTCTACCGCCGGTTCCACGGCTTCCCGTCGCTGCGCAGGGAGACGGTCGAGCCGTTTCTCGATCCGGACTGGCACGAGCGCGGAGCCCTGATCGGGACGATGTCGGACAACGACGACGGCGAGCTGGTGGTCGCGCTGGCGAACTACGTGCGGCTGCGCGACCCGGTCCGTGCCGAGGTCGCCTTCGCCGTTGCCGACTCGCTGCAGGGCCACGGAGTCGGCACGCGGCTGCTCGAGCAGCTCGCGCTGACCGCCGCGACGCAGGGGATCTCGACCTTCGTCGCCGACGTGATGACCGACAACCGGGCGATGCTCGGCGTCTTCGCCGACGCCGGCTTCGCCGTGTCGCGGCGGCTCGAGGGCGGGACGACCGAGGTGAGGCTGGAGATCGTCCCGACCGAGGTGTACCGGGCGGCGGTCGACGAGCGCGACCACGTCGCTGTCGCCGCGTCGCTCGCGCCGTTCTTCGCTCCGAAAACCGTCGCCGTCGTCGGGGCGTCGACCCGTCGCGGCTCGATCGGCGGCGAGCTGTTTCGCAACATCCTCGACGGCGGGTTCGAGGGGATCGCCTACCCGGTCAACCCGAAGGCGGCGTCCGTCGCCGGAGTCCGCGCGTACCCCTCGATCGCCGACGTCCCCGATCCCGTGGACCTCGCCGTCTTCTGCCTTCCAGGCGAGTCCGTGCTGGACGAGGCGGAGGCGGCGCTGCAAAGGGGGACGCGCGCGCTGTGCGTGATCTCTGCCGGCTTCGCCGAGACGGGAGCGGACGGTGTCCGCCGTCAGGAGCAGCTGCTCGCGCGGGTCCGCGCTCATGGCGCCAGGTTGATCGGGCCGAACTGCCTCGGTGTCTTCGCGGCGGGAGGCCGGCTGAACGCGACCTTCGCCCCGCGGAGCTTTCCCGCCGGGAACATCGGCTTCTCGTCCCAGAGCGGCGCGCTCGGTCTCGCCGTGCTCGAGCGCGGCGCCACGCGCGGCCTCGGGCTGTCGGCCTTCGTCTCGGTGGGCAACAAGGCGGACGTTTCCTCGAACGACCTCCTCGAGTTCTGGGAGGACGACCCCCAGACCGAGCTGATCCTGCTCTACCTCGAGTCGTTCGGGAACCCGCGCAAGTTCGCGCGGCTCGCTCGGCGGGTGGCCCGGAAGAAGCCGATCCTGGCGATGAAGGGCGGCCGCACCTCGGCCGGGCAGCGGGCGGCGGGCTCGCATACCGCCGCGCTCGCCGGTTCGACCGCAGCGGTCGACGCGCTCTTCCGCCAGGCAGGGGTGATCGAGGCCGACTCGCTGGAGGAGCTCGCCGACGCCGCCGTCCTGCTCTCGTCGCAGCCGCTTCCGCAGGGGCGACGGGTGGCGCTGCTGACGAACGCGGGCGGGCTCGGGATCCTCTGCGCCGACGCCTGTGCCGACGCGGGGCTGGAGCTGCCGCAGCTCTCGACCGAGACGCGTGCGCGCCTCGCGGAGCTCTTGCCGCGCGAGGCCAGCCTCGCCAACCCGGTGGACATGCTCGGCTCGGCCGTCGCGTCGACGTACGAGGCCGTTCTTCCTCATGTACTCGCCGATCCCGGCATCGACGCCGTGATCGTGCTGTTCGTCCCACCTGTCGTCGCCGGAGCGGAGGAGGTCGCCGAGGCGGCGCTCCGAGGCGTGGCGCAGGCACCGGAGAGCGGCAAGCCCGTGCTCGCGGCCTTCATCAGCGAGGAGGGCATCCCTCGCTGCCTGCTGCGCCGGGGCTCCGGGATCGCCGCGTTCGAGTACCCCGAGTCGGCGGCGCGCGCACTGGCGCATGCGGTCGACCGGGCGGAGTGGCTGCGGCGCCCCGCCGGCGGCGCGCCCGAGCTGGACGGCGTCGATCGTGCGGCGGCCGAGGCGCTCGTCGCCTCGGTGCTCGCCGCCGCCAACGATGCCTGGCTGGACGCGGCGCAGGTGCGCGAGCTGCTCGGCTCGTACGGCATCCCGCTCGTTCCGGAGCGGGTGGCGACGACTGTCGACGGGGCGCTCGCGGCGGCCCGTGACCTCGGCTTGCCGGTCGTGGTGAAGAGCGCCGTGCCCGGTGCGCACAAGACCGAGAGCGGCGGCGTCGCGCTCGACCTGGACGACGAAGCGGAGGTCCGCGCAGCGGTCGAACGCATCGGCGTGCCCGTGCTCGTCCAGCCGATGGTCGGCGGCGGCGCAGAGCTGCTCGCCGGGGTCTTGCAAGATGCGACCTTCGGGCCGCTGGTCGCGTTCGGGCCGGGCGGCGTCTTCGCGGAGCTGATCGGGCAGGCGCAGTTCCGGATCGCTCCGCTGAGCCTTCCCGATGCCGAAGAGCTCGTCCTCGGCGGCAAGGCGGGTCAGCTCGTCCGCGGCTTCCGTGGAGCGCCCTCGGCCGACGCCGGAGCGCTGGTCGACCTCGTGCTCCGGCTCGCGCGCCTCGCCGACGAGATCCCCGAGGTCGCCGAGCTCGATCTCAACCCGGTGCTCGCACTGCCTCGCGGGTGCGTCGCGGTGGACGCGCGCGTGCGGGTCCGCCCGGTCGAGGCCAGGTCGCGAGCCAAGACCTGGTAGCGCCGTGACGCGCCGCGGGCTCGCCGCCGCGTGCCTCGCCGCGATCGCAGCCGGCGGGATCCTCCATCTCGCGGGCCGGCCGTCGGCGGCCAACGTCGTGCTCGCGCTCGGAACCGGCCTCGTGCTCCTCCCACTGACGTGGGACGTCGCCCGGTCGCTGCTGGCGAGGGATGTCGGCGTGGATGCGATTGCGCTGATCGCCATCGTCGGCGCGCTCGCACTGCACCAGTGGGCGACGGCGGCGGTAGTCGCGCTGATGCTGGCCGGAGGGAACGCGCTCGAGGAGGCGGCGGCCGGTCGTGCCCGTCGCGAGCTGACCGAGCTGGTCGGCCGTGCACCCAGGATCGCCCACCGGCTGAGCTCGGGCGGAGTCGTGGAAGAGCTGCCGGTCGAGGCGGTCGCGGTCGGCGACGCACTCGTCGTGCGGGCGGGTGAGGTCGTGCCGGTCGACGGTGTCGTCACCAGTCGCGAGGCGCTCGTGGACGAGTCCTCCCTGACGGGCGAGTCCCTACCCGTCCTGCGTCAGCCCGGCGACCGGGTCAAGAGCGGGACGAGCAACGCGGGCGACGCGTTCGAGCTGCGGGCGATCCGGCCGGCAGCGGAGAGCGCCTACGCCGCGATCGTCCGGCTCGTGCGCGAGGCGGAGTCCAGGAAAGCGCCGTTCGTGCGCATGGCCGACAGGTACGCGATCGTCTTCCTGCCGGTGACGATCGTCGTCGCCGGCCTCGCCTGGGGTCTGTCCGGGGATCCGGTGCGGGCGCTGGCCGTGTTCGTCGTGGCGACGCCCTGTCCACTGATCCTCGCCGCTCCGATCGCACTGGTGTCCGGGGTCTCGCGCGCCGCGAAGGCGGGCGTGATCGTGAAGGGCGGGGCGGTGATCGAGCAGCTCGGCAACGCCCATACCGTCCTCCTCGACAAGACCGGCACGCTGACGCTCGGCGCGCCGGAGCTGGACCGGGTGGTCGCGGCCGACGGGATTGCCCGCGACGAGCTCGTCCGGCTCGCGGCGTCGCTGGACCAGCTCTCGGCGCACCCCCTGGCCGAGGCGCTGGTCCACGAGGCGGGTCGGGAAAGCCTGACGCTGTCCTTCCCGGAGGACGTGACGGAGGAGCCCGGCCGCGGCATCGCCGGTGTGGTCGACGGCCGCCCCGTGGCCGTCGGGAGCGCCACGTGGCTGCGCACACGCGGGCACCTGCGTCCCGGCGGGCACCTCGACGCGGGCGGCGAGCCGGGCCAGGCGACGATCGCGGTCGCGGTGGACGGACGCGCCGCAGGCGTGATTGTGATGGGTGACCGCGTCCGCGACGACGCGCCGCTGCTGGTCGCGGAGCTGCGCCGCGCCGGAATCGAGCACGTGGCCATGGTCACCGGCGATCGGGCAGAGGTGGGCACCGAGGTCGCGCGCAGGCTGGGCCTGGACGGCGTCTACCCGGAGCTCGGACCGGAGCAGAAGGTCGAGGTGGTGCGCACGATGCAAAGCCGGCCGGGCCTTCGCGCCGTCGTGATGGTCGGCGACGGCGTGAACGACGCCCCCGCCCTCGCGCTTGCAGACGTGGGGATCGCGATGGGAACGGCGGGTGCGACCGTCTCATCCGAGACAGCAGACGCGGTGATCATGGTCGACCGGGTCGACCGCGTCGCCGAAGCGGTGCGCATCGGACGCCGTTCGCTGCGAATTGCCCGCGAGAGCGTTCTCGTCGGGATCGGCCTGAGCCTCGCGGCGATGGGCTTCGCGGCCTTCGGGCTGATCGTGCCGATTGCCGGAGCGCTCCTGCAGGAGGCGATCGACGTCGCCGTGATCCTGAATGCGCTGCGCGCCCTGCGTCCCTAGCCTGCGGCATTTCCGCAAGGCGTTCAGCGGCCGCCCCGATGGCGTCGGGAGGCCGGGCGGGCCAGAGTGACTGCCATGCAGCAGTCGACCGCTCCGAAGATCGCCTGGCGCCGTGGAGGCTCGGGTGGAACCTACTTCGGGTCGGTTTCCCGCGGGCCGGAGGCGATCAGGCTGTGCGGCTGCGACCCTGTGCTCGGAATCGACGTGACCCTGTCGGTCCCGATCGACGAGATCGAGTACGTCGGGGTCTCGGAGCAGGCCGGCGAGCCGGCGGGCGCAGCGTCCTGCGTGATCGTGGACGTAGCCGGCTCCGAGCCGATCTACCTCAGACCGCTCGGGAGCGGCCCGCTGCCCGTCCATCTACTTGCACGCGCACTCGGCGCGCTGACCGCTACGCCGGCCGTGCTCGGCCAAGGAGGTCGATCGTGAGAGTCAAGGATCTGATGACCAGGGATGTCGTGACGGTCGAGACCGGGACGCCGCTGAAGGATGCCGCGACGCTGCTGACCGAGCGTCGCATCTCGGGTGTGCCGGTCGTCGACGACGAGCGGCGGGTGGTCGGAGTGCTCTCGGAGGGGGACATCCTCTTCAAGACGCGCGGCGGTCGCGAGCACCACGGGTTCTTCGAGCGGCTCCTCTCCGCCACTCCGAAGGAGCTGGACCTGAAGCTCACGGCGAGGACGGCCGGCGAGGCGATGTCCGCACCGGCACTATCGATCAACGCACGCCGGCCCGTGACCGAGGCGGCGACCACGATGATCGAGGAGGGCGTCAACCGACTGCCCGTGGTCGATCACAACGAGCGGCTGATCGGAATCATCACCCGCGCCGATCTCGTTCGCGCGTTCGTCCGCTCGGACGCCGAGGTGGAGCAAGAGATCCGGGAGGAGGTTCTTCTGCGGACGCTCTGGCTCGACCCGGGAGTGGTCGAAGTGAAGGTCGTCGGTGGCGAGGTGAAGCTGACCGGCGAGGTCGAGACCAGAGGGGACGCTGAGGCGATCCCCGCGCTCGTCGAGCGCGTCCCGGGCGTCGTCGGCGTGCAGTCGGACCTGCGCTGGCGCTCCGACACCTCGAGCACCCGGGCGCTGTCCAGGTCGACCTGAGCGGCGTCCGCGCCCCGCGGACGCTACTCCTGCAACAGGCCCTGCTCGAGCGCGTAGCGCACGAGCTCGGCCCTGGTCGACAGCCGCAGCTTCTGCATGATGTGCGCACGGTGCGTCTCGGCCGTGCGCACCGAGATGTACAGCATCTTCGCGATCTCCTGGTTGGTGTGGCCGAGAGCCAGGAGCCGCATCACCTCGCGTTCCCGCTCGGAGAGGGGGTCGGCGTCCTCGCGGGCCTGCGCCTCGGCCTCCGCCGCCACCAGCCGCGCGCCGAGGGCGGGATGGACGTACCGCCCGCCGCCCGACACCTCGTGGACCGCGGCGACGACCTCCGCGTCGGCGGCTTCCTTGAGTACGTAGCCGGACGCCCCTGCGGCGAAGGCCTCGCGCACGTAGCGGGGGTCGTCCTGCATGGAGAGCACGAGCACCCTTGCGTCGGGCGCCTCCTTGAGCACGAGCGGCACGCCCTCGATGCCGCTCTGTCCCGGCATGACCACGTCCATCAGCACCACGTCGGGCTTCTTGTCGCGGGCCTCGAAGACCGCCGTCCTCACGTCGCCGGCCTCGCCGACCACCGTGATGTCGTCGTCCGCGTCGAGCAACAGGTGCAGGCCCGACCGGACGACGGCGTGGTCGTCGACGATCAGAACGCGGATCGCCTTCTTCTCGGTCAACGCAACGGCACCTCGGCCACGATCGTCGTGCCCGACCCCTCCGTGGACTCGATCGCGAGCCTACCGCCGAGCAGCCCGACCCGCTCCTTCATCCCGACCAGCCCCAGCCCGTGTCCGCCGGAGCTACGGGCGCCGAACCCGCGCCCGTCGTCCTCGACCACCACGTTCACCGACCCGTCCCGTCGGGTGACGACGACGCTGACGTGCTCCGCATCCGCGTGCTTGGCCACGTTCGTCAGCGCCTCCTGTGTGATGCGGTAGAGAGCGGTCTCGACCACTGCCGGCAGCCGCGCCGCGCCGAGGTTCGCCTCCACGTCCACCTTCAGGCCCGACTCGCCGCCGAACGCCTCCGCCAGCCGTTCGAGCGCCGGGACGAGCCCGAAGTCGTCGAGTGCCTGGGGTCGCAGCTCGACCGCGAGGCGACGGACCGCCTGGAGCGTCTTGACGATCTCCTCTCGCAGCTCGGTCGTCGCCTTCGCCGCCGCCTCCTTCGTGGCGGCGTCCTCGACGCGCTTCAGCCCGAGCAGGATCGAGGTCAGCGCCTGGCCGGTCTCGTCGTGGAGCTCGCGGGCGAGCCTGCGCCGCTCGAGCTCCTGCCCTTCGACCACACGCCGGAGGGCGTCGCGCGCGACGCGGTCGGCGAGGTCGACGGCGACGGCCGCGCGCTCGGCAAAGGTTTCCGCGACGCGGAGATCCTCTTCCGTGAACCGCGGGTCGGCTGCCCGCTTGTTGTGCGCCGCGATCACCCCGATCGGCCGGTCGGAGACGGTCATCGGCACGAACAGGCCGGAGCGCATCCCGAGGCGGCGGGCGATCTCGCGGTCGATCTCGGTGTCGTCGAGCGGCGAGTCGACCCGCTCACTGCGTCGCCGCTCGAGCACGCGGCCGCTCTTCGACCCGCCCAGGGCGAGGTACGTCCCGCGCAGGTCCTCGGCCTGCGATCCGGCCACGGCCTCGATCCGGAGGTCGCCCGCAGCCGCCGGCAGCATGATCAGCACGGCGTCGGCCTCGATCAGCTCGCGAAGCCGAGTCGCGATCAGCTCGAGGAGGGGGCCGAGCTCGGTTTCGCCGGCGAGCGCGTTCCCGACCTCCGTCAGCGACTCGAGCTGTGCGAGCCAGCGGGTTGCCGACTCGTACAGTCGCGCGTTCTCGATCGCCACCGCCGCCTGGGCGGCCAGGAGCGTCACCACCTCCTCGTCCTCGGCCGAGAAATCGTCTTCCTTCTCCTTCTCGGTCAGATAGAGGTTGCCGTAGGCGACGCCGCGGAGGAGGATCGGGACGCCGAGGAACGTCCGCATCGGCGGGTGGTGCGGCGGGAAGCCGACAGCGCGCGGGTCGCCGGCCAGATCGTGGAGCCGCAGCGGCCGGGCGTCACGGATCAGGACGCCGAGGATGCCGCGACCGTGCGGCAGGTCGCCGATCCGGGCCCGCGTCTCGTCGTCGACGCCGGTGGTGAGGAACCGCTCGAGGGAGCGGCCGGACCGGTCGATCACGCCGAGCGCGGCATAGCGCGCGGAGGTCAGCTCGGCGGCCGTCTCGAGGATGCGCTGGAGGACGCCGTCGAGCGAGAGCTCGGAGCTGACGGCGATCCCCGCGTCGATCAGCCGGCGCCAGCGGGTCTCCACGGTCGGATTATCGACCGCTCACGGCCGGGCTGCGCCAAAGCCGCAGTCGTGGTCAGGTCCGCCCCCGATGGCGCCGCGGACAGCGGGCGTCACGCTCGGAGTGTCGAAAGGAGGCGCAATGTTCGAGACTGTCATCTGGGCGACGGACGGGTCCGACTTCGCCGACCGAGCGCTGCCCTATGCGATGAGCCTGGCCGACGGGCCGGGCAGGAAGCTGGTCGCGGTGCACGCCGAGGAGTTGATGGTCGGCCAGGCAGGCGGATACCACGTCTACGTGGAGGACGAGGAGCTGGAGGCGAAGATTCGGCGACAGGTCGAGGAGATCCGTGCGCACGGGGTGGACGCGAGCCTGGAGTTCGTCGCCGGCGCGGCGCCGAACGCGGCCCACGTGATCACCGACGTCGCCGTCGACGCCGGTGCCGACGTGATCGTCGTCGGCACGCGCGGCAACGGCCCGGTCGCCGGGCTGCTGCATGGGAGCGTCACGCAGCGCCTCCTGCATATCGCTCCCTGCCCGGTGCTGGCCGTCCCGGATCGCGACCGCACCGTGTCGCCGAAGGGCGAGCGGACGGAGGCCGTGGGCCGCCTGCCACGCGCTCGGGGCGTGCGACGAGCGCCGGGCAGGCGGCGGGTAGCACTCTGAGAGGCACGTCGCGCCGGCTACGCAGCGGCCAGCAGTCGTCTGAGGACGTAGGGGAGGATCCCGCCGTGCCGGAGGTATTCCCGCTCGCGCGGCGTGTCCAGGCGCACGCGCGCGGTGAACTCGGTGTCGTCGGCGCGGACGGTCACCTCGGTCGCCTCCGCGTTGGCGACCCCGCCGATCGAGAACGTCTCGCGGCCGGTGAAGCCCAGCGACCCGGCGTTCTCGCCGTCGGCGTACTGGAGCGGAAGGATCCCCATCATCAGCAGGTTCGAGCGGTGGATCCGCTCGTAGCTCTCCGCGATCACGGCACGGACCCCGAGCAGCTTCGGCCCTTTCGCCGCCCAGTCGCGTGACGAGCCCGTGCCGTACTCCTTGCCGGCGAGGACGATCAGCGGCGTGCCCTCGGCCAGGTAGCGCTGTGAGGCGTCGAAGATCGACATCTCCTCGCCGCTCGGCAGGTGCACCGTCCACGTGCCCTCGCTGCGGGGCACGAGCAGGTTGCGCAGGCGCACGTTCGCGAACGTCCCGCGCACCATCACCTCGTGGTTACCGCGTCGCGAGCCGTACGAGTTGAACTCCTTGCGCTCGACGCCGTGCTCGACCAGGTACCGCCCGGCAGGGCCGTCCGGCTTGATCGACCCCGCCGGCGAGATGTGGTCGGTGGTGACCGAGTCGCCGAGCATGACCAGGCAGCGGGCACCGTCGAAGTCCTCGACCGTCGCGGGCTCGACGGAAATGCCGTCGAAGTACGGCGGCCGGCGCACGTAGGTCGAGTCGTCGGCCCAGGCGTAGAGCGCGCCGCTGGGTACCTCGAGCTCGGCCCAGCGCTCGTCGCCGGTGAAGACGTCGCCGTAGCGCCCGCGAAAGAGGTCGCCGGAGACTGCGCCTGCGATCGTCTCGTCGAGCTCGGCGCTCGACGGCCAGAGGTCGCGCAGGTAGACGTCGTTTCCGTCCGGATCCTGCCCGATCGGCTCGGAGGTCAGGTCGAGATCCATCCGGCCGGCGAGCGCGTACGCGACCACGAGCGGCGGCGAGGCGAGGTAGTTGGCCTTCACCTCCGGGTGAATGCGCGCTTCGAAGTTGCGGTTGCCGGATAGCACCGCGCAGACGACCAGGTCGGTCTCGGCGATCGCCGCGGAGATCTCCTCCGGCAGCGGGCCGGAGTTCCCGATGCAGGTCGTGCAGCCGTAGCCGACCGTGTGGAAGCCGAGTGCCTCCAGGTACGGGGTGAGTCCGGCCTTGTCGTAGTAATCGGTAACGACCCGCGATCCAGGCGCCAGGCTCGACTTCACCCACGGCTTGCGGTCGAGGCCGCGTTCGACCGCCTTCTTGGCCAGGAGCCCGGCGGCGACCATCACCTGCGGGTTGGAGGTGTTCGTGCAGCTCGTGATTGCCGCGATCACGACGCTGCCGTGCTCGAGCTCGAACTCGAGGTCGCCGAGCTGAACGTGGGCTGCGGCCGCTTCGGCTTCCACCTCGGCGACCGCGACCGCATTCGGCACGGGCGTTGGCTCTTCGGAGCCCGGCTCGCTGTACGCCGGCGGATCCGAGGCGGGGAAGCTCTCCGCGACGGCGGCGTCCTTTGCATTCCCGTAGTCGACGCCGAAGCTCGGCAGCTCGTGGAGGAAGGCGTGCTTCGCCTCGCTCAGCGGGACGCGGTCCTGCGGGCGGCGCGGGCCGGCCAGGCTCGGCTCGACGGTGCCGAGGTCGAGCTCGACCACCTGCGAGTACGTGGGGTGGTCCTCGGCCTGGTGCCAGAGCATGTTCTCCTTGCAGTAGGCGTCGACCAGCGCGACGCGCTCGTCCGGCCGGCCGGTCAGCCGCAGGTACTGGAGGGTGGCATCGTCGACCGGAAAGAACCCACAGGTGGCGCCGTATTCGGGCGACATGTTCCCGATCGTCGCCCGGTCGGCGAGCGAAAGGGAGGAGAGACCCGGGCCGAAGTACTCGACGAATTTCCCCACCACGCCCGTGTTCCGAAGGATCTCGGTCACGGTGAGCACGAGGTCGGTCGCCGTCGCGCCCTCGGGCAGCGAGCCGGTCAGGCGGAATCCGACCACCTGCGGGACGAGCATCGAGAGCGCCTCGCCCAGCATCGCCGCCTCCGCCTCGATCCCGCCGACGCCCCAGCCCAGCACGCCGAGGCCGTTGACCATGGTTGTGTGCGAGTCGGTGCCGACGAGCGTGTCGGGGAACGCCCGGCCGTCGCGCGACTCGACCACCCGGGCCAGGTACTCGAGGTTGACCTGGTGGACGATGCCCGTGCCGGGCGGGACGACCTTCAGGTCGGCCAGCGACTCCTGCCCCCAGCGCAGGAAGGCATAGCGCTCGCGGTTGCGCTCGAACTCGAGCTCGACGTTGCGTCCGAACGCGAGCCGGGTGGCGAACTCGTCGACCTGGACGGAGTGGTCGATGACCAGCTCGGCCGGGATCACGGGGTTGATCTCCGCGGGGTCGCCGCCGAGGTCCCGCATCGCGTTCCGCATCGCGGCGAGGTCGACGATCGCCGGGACGCCCGTGAAGTCCTGGTGGATCACCCGGCTCGGCCGGAACGAGATCTCACGGCTCGGCTCGTCGGCCGCGACCCAGCCGGCGATCGCCTCCGCGTCGTGGGCGCTGCCGGCCCGCAGCGCGTTCTCCAGCAGGACGCGCAGCGCGTAGGGAAGACGGGCGACATCCCAGCGGTCCTGGAGGGCGTCGAGCCTGAAGATCTCGAAGGACTCGGATCCGACTCGTAACGTCCCGCGGGCATCCATGTCTCTATTCCATCAAAGGTCATAGTTCCCGGGTCGTTCGGAAAGGAGGCAAGCCCGCGGAGGGCAAGCGCTGGCTCGGGGTGGCGTGCGGAACCGGCGAGCTGGCGATCGCCGCCGCGAGTCACCGCGCGAGCGTCGTCGCCATCGACTTCGCCCCCGCCCTGATCGAGACGGCGAGGCGGCAGGCGACCGCGGCCGGTAGCGTGTGACGACGGTGGAGTTCGCGAGCGCCGACGAATACTGGCAGGAGTTCTCGGCGAACGTCGGGCCGATGAGGACTCTCGTCGGCGCCCTCGACGACGACCGCCGCGAGGAGTTTCACCGCGCCTGGACGGAGCTTTTCGAGTCACCGCCGTTCGGCAAGCCCGGCGGGCCGGTCGCGCACACGCGCGACTACCTGCTGATCACCGGCACGCGGGTCTGACGTCGACGTGCGGCGCCGCTCAGCCCCACGAGGTCTCGGTCATCGGCCGGATCGCGGTCTCCAGAATCCGATGCGTGCGCGGGCGGGTGAGGACGAACAGGACGATCTCGGCCACGTCGTCGGCGGTCATCATCCCGGGAAGAACGTCGCGCGTCCGGCCGCGGCCCTGCTCGAGCGCGAAATCGGTGGCGACGCCGCCGGGGCAGACGTTCGTGCAGCGGACGCCCCGCACGCGGAGCTCGTGGTCGAGCGCACGTGTGAAGCCGACCTGCCCGAACTTCGAGGCGCAGTAGACCGCCTCGTACGGCAGGCCGCGACGCCCCGCCTCGGACGCCAGCGTGATCACGTCGGCGGCGTCGCTCTCCAGTAGATGGGGGAGCGCCGCGCGGACCGCGTACAGGGTGCCCTTCAGGTTCGTGTCGACCATCTCCTCGAGGTGCTCGCGCGAGAGCTCGAGGAACGGGCCGTACGCGCCGACGCCGGCATTGGCGACCACGACGTCGAGCCCGCCGAAGCGCTCGACGGTGGCGGCGACGGCGGCGTCCATCGCCTCCGGGTCGCGGACGTCGCAGGCGAGGCCGATCGAGCGCTCGAGCCCGAGGTCGGCGCCGCGGCGCGAGGCCAGCCCGATCGAGGCGCCGGCCTCGTGGAGCTTGCGGGCGACCGCGGCGCCGATGCCGCCGCTCGCTCCGGTGATGAACGCGACTCTGCCTTCGAAACTCATGGGACTCCTTTGATCGCGGGGTACAGGGACCGGAAGCGCTCGTAGCCCTTGTCGTAGACCAGCTGCCACTCGGGATCGGGGTCGACCGTGTCGCGGACTCGCACGCAGGTGTCGACGGCCTGCTGCGCGGTGGCGAACGTGCCGGCCGCGACGCCAGCCAGCAGCGCCGCGCCGTAGGCGGCGCCTTCCTCGACGGCGGTCCGCTCGATCGGGATCCCGAGCACCGACGCGACGATCCTCAGCCAGAGCTCGCTGCGGGCGCCGCCGCCGGAGGCGCGGCCAGCAGTCGGCTCGACGCCGAGCTCACGCAGCAGCTCGAGCGAGTCGCGCAGGCCGTAGGCGACTCCTTCCAGGACCGACCGGACCAGTGCCCCGCGGTCGTGTCTCAGGGACAGTCCCTCGAACATGGCCCGCGCGGACGGGTCGGCATGGGGCGTGCGCTCGCCCTGGAGGTAGGGCAGGAAGGTCAGCCCCTCCGATCCGGCCGGCCAGAGCGCGGCCTCCGCGACCAGCTCGTCGTAGGTCCCCCCGACGGCGTCGCGCAGCCAGCGCAGCGAGCCGGCGGCGGAGAGCATCACGCCCATCGCCTCCCAGGTGTCGGGCACGGCGTGGCAGAAGACGTGGACACGCGCCTCCGGATCCGCCCGGTAGCCGGGCAGTGCGGCGAAGGCGACGCCGGAGGTGCCGAGCGCCACCGACAGAGGACCGGGGCCGACCACACCGACCCCGAGCGCGCCCGCCTGCTGGTCGCCCGCGCCTCCGATCGCGGTCGACTCGTGGGCCTCCGGCAGCCACTCCGTCGGGATCTCCAGCGCCTCGCAGACCTCGTCGCTCCAGCGTCGGCCGGCGACGTCGAACAGGAGCGTCCCGGACGCCTCCGCGGCGTCGATCGCCCGCGCACCGGTGAGCCGCAACCTGACGTAGTCCTTCGGGAGCAGGACCTGCGCCGCCTGTGTCCACACCTCGGGCTCGTGCTTCCGCACCCAGACCAGCTTCGGGGCCGTGAAGCCGGGGAGCGCCCTGTTGCCCGTCAACGCAACGAGCCGCTCGAAGCCGACCCGCTCCTCGATCTCCGCGCATTCGGCGCCTGTGCGCTGGTCGTTCCAGAGGATCGCCGGCCGCAGCACGCGGTCGGCGGAATCGAGCAGCACGAGGCCGTGCATCTGGCCGGTCAGGCCGACCGGCCCCTCCCGCCCGACGGCGGCCAGCGCCGCCTCGCTCGCCCGCCACCAGTCCTCGGGATCCTGCTCCGCCCACCCCGGCCGGGGGATCGACAGCGGGTACTCCTCCTCGTGACGGGCGAGCACCTCGCCGGTCTCGGCGATCCGGATCGCCTTGACGGCGGTCGTCCCGACGTCTAGCCCGACGAGGCTCAAGCGCCGAGCGCTGCGTATACGAGCTCGTAGGCCCGCACCGCGTCCTTGCGGGACTGCGCCTCGCGCAGCGCGGCGTCGTCGATCCGCGCGGCGACGCGGTCGATGAAACGCCACTGCAGCACCGAGCGCCGCACCGCCTCGACCGCGTCCTCCGTGTACGGATAGAGGTCGAAGCCGAGCCGCCGACCGTCCTCGCCGTAGCCGGCCCGGCGGAACTCCACAGCCAGCTCGAGCGTCTCCATGAAGGCGGTCGCGCCGACCATGTTGTCGTCGTCGAAGGTGCCCCAGCCCGAGTTCGCGTGCTGGTGGCCGAGCAGCCCCTTCGAGGCCAGCAGCGCGGCGTACTCGGCCAGCGACTCGCCGTTCATGATCAGGTGCTGCCAGTCCATGTTCACCTTGACGTTGTCGAGCCCGCGCTCGGCGAGCTCGTGGATCACATGGAGCGTCATCCCGATGTTGCGCATCAGGATCTTCATCGCCGGCTCGGAGTTCTTGTGCTCGAGCCACAGCTCCTGGCGAGCGTCCTTCAGCGTCGCGGCGACCTCTGCCAACCCGTCGATGAACCAGCGCCAGCTGTCCGCGTACGGCGTCTGGAACGGGTAGTTGTAGCCCTCGATCCCGGGCCAGACGATCATCGGCACGCCGAGCTCGCCCGACAGCTTCGCCCCCGCGACCGCGATCCGGACCGCCTCGCCCCGCACCTCCGGGTCGGGATTGACCAGCCCGCCGCGGCCGAAGCGTGGGTCGAGGTGCAGCCCGCCGGCGAGGCAGTAGACGTCGTGGTCGGAGCCGAGCGCGTCACGGATCGCGTCGGCGTTCTCCTCGTCCAGCTCCTGCGGGTAGTGGAACTCGTAGCCGTCGATCAGGTCGCCGAGCCCGTCGACGGCGCGCCGCACGCGGTCGACCGTCGTCTCGCCCGCATGCTCGGGCTGGTAGCCGCCCGGGACGAAGCGGGTGATCATCGAGCTGAGGGCCCAGATGCCGAGGCTGGTCTTCACCGCCCGGAGCCTATCGCGGGCGGCCGCCCCGGTCCCAGTTGACGAACGCGAACCGATTCGGGAGTCTTTCGTCCTATAGAGGGGCGAAAAGCCCGCTACCGCAGGCACGTTTTTTGTCAGGACTAGGAGGGAGGAGCACGTGAAGAAGGTTTCTCGCAAGGTGATCGCGGTCGGGCTCGTCGCCGCGGTCGCTGCGCTGGCCGTGGCCGTCGCCGTCGCGACGGCAGGCACGGCCGCGAAGCACGCCAGCATCCAGGCGTGCGGGCTGATGCCGGACACCAAGACCTCGGTGCGCTGGGAGCAGTTCGACAAGCCGTACCTGATCAAGGCCTTCAAGGCCGCAGGCATCCCGGCGCGAGTCGTCAATGCCCAGGGTGATCCGCAGAAGCAGAAGTCGCAGGCCGACCAGTGCATCGCCGACGGGGCGAAGGTCCTGATCATCGCTCCGATCGACTCCGGCTCGGCCGCCGCGATCGAGAAAGCCGCTTCGGCCAAGGGCGTCAAGTCGATCGACTACGACCGCCAGGTCGAGGGCGGCTCCGCCGTCCTGTACGCATCCTTCAACGGCAAGACCGTCGGCGTGCTGCAGGGCAAGGGCGTCGTCACCGGCCTGAGGGCGAACGGCATGTACTCGAGGAAGCCGGTCGTCGCCTCGCTCTGGGGTGGCCAGGAGGACGCGAACTCGTATCTGTTCAAGAGCGGCGTGGACGCCGTTCTCAACCCTCTCTACGCCAAGAAGACCTTGACCAAGGGCCCGCAGCAGTTCGTGCCCGGGTGGGACAACCAGAAGGCCGGCACGATCTTCGAGCAGATGCTGGTCAAGACCGGCAACAAGATCGATGCGGTCGCGGCGGCGAACGACGGTCTTGCCAACGCCGTGGTGGTTGCGCTCAAGGCCCACAAGCTGCATCCGGTTCCGCTGAGCGGCCAGGATGCGACGACGCAGGGCGTCCAGAACATCATCTCGGGCTGGCAGACGATGACGGTGTTCAAGGACGTGCGTAAGCTGGCGACGGCGACCGCGGGTGCCGCGGTCAAGATCCTCAAGGGTCAGAAGCCGCCGACGACCGGCACGGTCAAGACCAAGGGCCGCTCGCTCGAGCAGGCCTACCTGATCCCGCCGCAGACGATCAACAAGTCGAACTGGCGGATCCTCACCACAAGCGGATTCCTGAAGAAGAGCGACATCTGCGTCGGTCAGTACAAGAAGTACTGCTAGTCCAGCTCGCTGCAGACGGTACGAACGCGGAGGCGCCCATCGGGCGCCTCCGCCGCTTGTGTGGTATGAGAGTGGCCGCGTGAGCGACACACCTCTCCTCGAGCTTCGCGGGGTCTTCAAGTCGTTCGGCTCCGTGCAGGCGCTAACCGATGTCGACTTCGAGGTGCGCTCCGGTGAGGTGATGGCGCTTGTCGGCGACAACGGCGCGGGCAAGTCGACGCTGATCAAGTGTGTCGCCGGCATCCACCCGATGGATCAAGGGCAGATCCTCTTCGAAGGCCGGTCGGTTTCGATCCACAGTCCGAAGGAGGCTGCGAACCTCGGGATCGAGGTCGTCTACCAGGACCTCGCACTCTGCGACAACCTCGACGTCGTCCAGAACATGTACCTCGGCCGCGAGGAGCGCGACTGGCTCCAGCGGCTGAAGGAGCCGCCGATGGAGGCGCATACGGCCGAGACTCTGAAGTCGCTCGCAGTGACGACGATCAAGTCGATCCGCCAGCCGGTGGCGACGCTCTCCGGCGGCCAGCGCCAGTCGGTCGCGGTCGCCCGCGCGGTCATGTGGAACTCGCGCCTCGTGATCCTCGACGAGCCGACGGCCGCGCTCGGCGTGTCACAGACGGAGCAGGTGCTCCGGCTCGTCGCGCGTCTCGCCGATCAGGGGCTCGCAGTGATCCTGATCTCGCACAATCTGCATGACGTCTTCGAGATCGCGACTCGCATCACCGTCCTTCGCCTGGGCCGGGACATCGGCATCTACGAGCGCACGAAGACGACCCAGGAGGAGGTCGTCCATGCGATCACCGCCGGGACTCCGACCAAGGTGTCAGGGATTCCCGGAACCGGGAACGGAGCAGCGGCATGACCGCCGAGGCGGCGGGCGTCTCGAGCGAGGTGGAGCAGCAGAGCTACTGGGAGCGTCTCCGCCTCAATGTGCGCACCGGCAATCTCGGCAATGCGCCGGTCCTGATCGCGCTCGGGATCGTCGTCATCTACTTCAGCATCACCGCGCAGAACTGGTTCACCCCGGTCAACTTCACCAACCTGATCGGTCAGCTGGCGGGCACGTGCATGCTCGCCTACGGGGTCGTGTTCGTCCTGCTGATCGGGGAGATCGACCTGTCGATCGCGTTCGTGAGTGGCATCGCCGGCGTGGTCGTCGCCGAGTTGCAGCTGCCGACCGGGGCCAACCTCCCAGGACTTGTCTGCATCCTCCTCGCGTTGCTGGCGACGACGGCGATCGGCGCGTTCCAGGGCTCGTTCGTCGCGTTCCTCGGCGTCCCCTCGTTCGTGGTCACGCTCGCCGGCTTTCTGATCTGGCAAGGGGTGATCCTGCACACGATCACCCAGGGCGTGATCGTCATCCAGAACAACACGGTCAACAACGTCTACGGCTACTTCTTCAGCGACCTGGGCGGGTGGATAATCGGGATCGTCATCAGCGTCGCGTACGTGGCCGGCACGCTCGGGGCCGCGATCTCGGGCCGCAGGCACGGGATCGCGATCCGCGACCCGCTGCTCTTCGTCCTGAAGCTCGTGCTCATCCCGGCGGTCACGCTCCTCACGGTCTGGTACTGCAACAAGGACCGCGGCGTCCCGTTCGCACTGTTGCTCGTCGTCGCGATGTTGCTGATCCTGACGTTCCTGGCGAAGCGGACGACATTCGGCCGGCACGTCTACGCGGTCGGCGGCAACGCCGAGGCGGCGCGCCGGGCCGGCATCAACGTCAAGCGGATCCGGATCCTCGTCTTCATGATCTCCGGCTTCATGTCGGGCCTGGGCGGGATCGTGCTCGCGGCGCGGCTGAACAGTGTCGACCTGAACGCCGGCGGCGGGACGCTCCTGATCGACGCGATCGCGGCGGCGGTGATCGGCGGGACCAGCCTGTTCGGCGGCCGCGGCGAGGTCCGCAACGCGCTCGTCGGTGCGCTGCTGATCACGACGATCGCGAACGGGATGAACACCGTCGGCTACACGACGGGGGTCATCTACATCGTCACCGGGTCGATCCTGCTGCTGGCGGTCACGTTCGACACGATCGTGCGGCAGCGGCAGATCAAGGCCGGGCGCTGACGATCCGGTCGGCGGCGACGCCGGCCAGGCGCGTCGTCCTCCCGCTCGGGTAGCGCACCGTCAACTCCGCGACCTTCGTCTCGCTGCCGAGCCCGAAGTGGACGCGCGGGTCCTCGGAGGAGAGGTAGCTCGAGCCGACGTGCACCTCCCGGACGAGGCGGCGGCCGTCGGGCAGCGTCGCCGTCACGACCGCCCCTGGCGCGAATCGCGGCAGCGTCACCTCGAGCCAGTGGCCGGAGCCGCCCGTGCCGCGCAGGAGGATCAGCTTGCCGCCGACGGAGTTGACCGCCACATCGGTGTGGCCGTCGTTGTCGAAGTCGGCGGCGGCGACGCCGCGGCCGTTCACCCTGGGCAGGCGGTCCAGCCCGACCAGCCTGGTCGCATTGACGAACCCCTCGGGCACGTTCTCGAGCACTTGGATCGGGCCGGCGTCCTTGGCGAGGTTCGTGATCGGGATCGCGCCGTTCGCGACGACCAGGTCGAGCTTCCCGTCGTTGTTGAGGTCGACCCAGGAGTCGCCCCAGCCGGTGTCGTTCGTCCCGAACGCGGTTGCAAAGAGCGGCTGGGCGTTGGTGAACTGGTCGCCGCGACTCCGGAAGGCCGCGTGTCCCTGGCCGCGTGAGTTGCTGACGAACAGATCCTGACGACCATCGCCGCTGAAGTCGCCCTCGGCGATGCCCATGCCGGCGTTGCGGTCGGCGACGCGGGCGCCCTGTGCACGGTCGACGAAGCGGAAGCCGAGCGGGCCGGACGACGCCTCGTTGACGTAGTAGCGGTTCGGATCCTCGTCGTTGGCGACGAGGAGGTCGAGCCGCCCGTCGCCGTTCAGGTCGGTGAAGGTCGCGCCGAGCGAGTGGTCGTACGGCTTCGGGTCGATTCCTGCCTGCGCGCCGACCTCCTTGAAGCGTGCACGTCCGTCCGGGCCGTTTCCCTCGTTGAGGAAGACCTCGTCACGCACGCCGAGATGGTTGGTCGGATACCCGTCAGACGAGCCTGGGATCGGCGCGTTCTCCTCGGTGTAGCCGGCAACGAAGAGGTCGGGGCGGCCGTCCCCGTTGACGTCTCCGACACTGGCGCCGGTGTGCCAGCCGAAGGAGACGATTCCAGCGGTGCGTGCGCCCTCCGTGAACGTGCCGTCGCCGTTGTTCCAGAGCAGCTGGTCGTCGTCGGCGGTCGAGATGAAGATGTCGGTGTTGCCGTCGCCGTTGAAGTCGGCGGCGACGCACCCCTCCCCGCGCGCGACCCGGCCGGCGTGGGCGGCCGCGGACACGTTCGTGAAGCGACCGTGGTCGTTTCGGAACAACTGCGTGGTCGGCAGCCCGCCATGCACGTCGTAGGCACCGACGTCGCCGCCTGCGTACGAGTTGACGACGAACAGGTCGAGCCACCCGTCATTGTTGTAGTCGAGCCAGCAGAGGCCGCCGCCCATCATCGCCGGAACGTCCTGGGTGACCCCGTAGCGGAACGCTCCCTGGCGAAAGTCGAGCCCGACCTCGGAGGCGACGTCGGTCAGCCGTACGCCGGCGAAGCCCCTGGCGGCGGCGTCGCGGGCGGCGGGGCTCGCCAGCACGGCCACAGGCTTCACCGGAACGCGAATGCGGGCGACGAGCCAGCGGCCCGAGTCGTCCTGCAGTTCGAGCGTCTGGCGGAATGCCGCGGGCGCCTCGCGCGAGACGAGCTTTGCGCCGCGTCCCGCATAGACCGTGAGCTGCTGCTTGCCTTCGAGAGCGGCGACGGCGATCGCTGCGCCCTGGCCGTGGCCGGGCTCGAGCCACACGCGCATCCGGTCGAGGCGGTACGAAGGCACTCTGATCGGCGCGCCCGCGGCGTTACGGATGAGCTGGCCCAGCTGCGGCAGCCGGTCGAAGGTCGCCGAGCGCGCCAGCGCCTTGCGGTCGCGGTGGGCGAGGGCGGTCGTCTGGAGGCGGAGGTCGGAGACGAGGTCGGCCGCGATCCGGTCGGCCGTCGGCCGGGCGAGCTTCGTCTGGACGCTTCTCGAGGGCAGCACGATGATGTCCGGGGGCCGCGCGGTTCCGGCGAGCGGTGCGGCTGTCGTGACGGGCCGTGCTCGGATCCCGGCGCCCGCGATTGCGCCGGTGTACGCGACCACCGCAACGGCGCCCAGCGCGACCAGTACGCGGCGGTCGAGGCCGAGGCGCGGTAGCAGGCCGAGCAGCGGCCGGGCCAGGCACACGATCGCGAGCGCGCCGAGCAGCGCGACCTTCGCCCAGAACTCGGTCTTCGCCGGGGCGATCAGCAGCACCGACAGCAGCCCGATCGAGACCGCGTAGATCGCGCGTCCGCGCGTCGAGCGCGGCGTGGTCTTCGGGTCGGTGATCATGAAGAAGAGGAAGACGAGCACCTCCGGCGAGGTCACGAGCACCCACCAGAAATAGGCGCCCGTGATCGCGCCGAGGTGCCAGCGGGCGGTCATCGCGTGGCCGGTCGCGACCAGGACGGCCAGCGCGGCGGCGAACGTCAGCCAGAACGAGACCGCGATCACCAGCAGGCGGAGCCTGGTAAGGATCGCGAGCCCGCCGATGACGATGATCGCGAGCGCCAGCGACATCCAGCCCGACATCGGTCCCCACCAGAAGTCGAGCGGTTCGGCGTGTTCGGGGCCGAGCAGCAGGAAGCAGAGCACGAGCCCGAAGTTCGACGGGTTGAAGATGTGCGAGCCGCGAAACTTGATCAGGTACTTCGAGAGGAGCGACACCGCGGCGGTGCCGGCGAAGATGTACCAGCCGTTCGTGCTCCACCAGTCGCCGTGCTGCGTGCCCGGCACGCGCAGGACGAAGGCGACACCGTTGCCGGTCAGCATCGCGCTCGCGGGCCACATCAGCACGTGCTGGCGGAAGAACGCGATTCCCACCTCGAGCAGCGCGCAGGTGCCGATCGCGATCAGGATCTGGGCGATCGACAGGCGAAAGTCGAAGGCGACCTGCCCGAGCACCTGGAGCGAGACGATCACCACGGCCAGGTGGAGCCGCGGGTCGCTCAGCTTCGGGAGGAGGACCGGGTACGGCCGTCCGCGGATGGTCAGAGCCCGCCCGGCGGGGGCAGCTAGCGCGGGGGCGCTCATGGCGATCTCATGGTACTCCGGGCCGAGCGGTTTGCCTCGCTCGGCCTGCCGCCGTCCTAACGGTGCCAGGCACGGTAAAGACCCTGCTCGGAGCGGGTGTTCGTGTCCTCTTCCTAACCGTGCCTGGCACTGTTAAGAATGACCGCGTGGAGTTGGAGCGGGCGCTGGCGGTCGTGCGGTTCGTGGTCGCGGAAGCGCCCGGACCGGTGTCGGTCTTCGTCGCCGACGCGCACGGGGAGGTGGTCGCCGCGGCCACGATGGACGGGGCCGCGCCGGACACGCGCCTGAACGCGCAGCGGAAGGCCTACACGGCCGCCCGGAGCGACGCCCGCGCGACGTCGGAGCTGGCGACGAAGGTCGCCGAGGACCCGGTCGAGCGGGCGAGCTTCGACCCGTTCTTCACGTTCTTCAAAGGTGGCGTCGCCGCGTTCGACGGCAAGTCGCGCGTCGGCGCGGTCGGCGTCAGCGGCCTGCCCGGCGAGGTCGACGAGGAGCTGGCGCGGCGCGCGATCGCCGCGGCCGGGCTCACGACGGGATAGGAGCGTTCCGCGTCACCCGGCCCTTCTGCCGCGATTCGGGACCGGCGCTCCCCTTTGCCGGTGCGCTGAATCCTCACCGGACGACCCGAGGATCCGTGAAGACGTCCGTCTCGTCGCGGCTCCGCGTGGAGAACTCCGACACGATCGCGCCCTCGTCGCCGGCCCGGAACCGGTGCAGCGTGTCGGGCGGGATCGTGTGCTGCTCACCCGGGCCGAGGACGACCTCGCCGTCGCCGTCGACCCAGAGCCGGACCGACCCGCGGCGGACGCGAAACGTCTCCTCCTTCCCCGGTTCGTCGTCGACCGGCGGATGCCGGTGCTCCGGACACTCCTGGCCCGCGAACATGACCAGTTCCTTCGCGCAGACCCGCTCCGTGTTCACGTAGACCACGATCTGCAGCCCCCAGCGGTCGAGGTCGCCGAGCCCGAAGTCGGCCACCTCGATCGCCCCCCGCTCGGCCGGCGTCAGCACGATGCCGGCCTCGGCCAGCATCGCCGCCGCTCGCTCCCGCGCCTCGGCGGCGTCCACTACAGCGAGACGGGCTCGCCGCTCCGGGCCGAGCGGTGCAGAGCCTCGAGCGTGCGTGCCTGGCCCATCGCGTCGGCCCGGCCGAGCAGCAGCTCCGCCTCGCCCGCCGCGGCCGCGCTCACGTTCTCCAGCTCGAGCCGGTACGAATCGACCGGCTCGAGCTCGATCCGCTCGATGCCACGGTCCCGTCGCAGCTCGATCACCGCCGTCTTCGCATGCCATGGATCGTCCAGGAAGAGCGACCCCTCGCTGCCGACCACCTCGAGCTCGTCGCGATTCGGCAGCGCGGTGCCGCAGTCGAAGGTCGCGAGCACGGCGCCCGGGAAGCGCAGCACGGCGGTGAAGACCCAGTCGGTCCCCGTCGGGCCGTACCACGCGGACCCGTAGACATGCACCGGCTCGGCACCCGCCGCCAGGCGCGAGCCGCTGACGCAGTAGCAGCCGACATCCATCAGCGCGCCGCCCTCGACGTCGGGGCGCAGGCGGATGTTGTCCTCGTCGTACATGGGGTACGAGAACGCCGAGCGGATCAGCCGCACCTCTCCGACGGCTCCCTCGTCCAAAAGCTCCCGGAGACGGAGCGTCTGCGGGTTGTGCCGCCACATGAACGCCTCCGAGAGGATGCGTCCGGCGCGGTCCGCGGCGTCCCAGGCGGCGGTCACGTCCTCCGGATTGCGTGTGAACGGCTTCTCGCAGAGGACGTGCTTGCCCGCCTCGACCGCCCTGATCGACCACTCAGCGTGCTGCGTGTTCGGCAGCGAGATGTAGACGCATTCGATCTCCGGCTCGGCCAGCAGCGCCTCGTACGAGCCGTACGCGCGTGGGATGCCCCACTTCGCGGCGTACTCGTCGGCCCGCTCCTGCGTCCGGCTGGCGACTCCGACCAGGTCGATCGCCGGCGACTCCTGGGCCGGTGGGATGACCAACCGGTTGATGTCGGCTGTCGAGATGATCCCCCAGGTCGTCATCGCGCCGTAGTCAACCAGTTACCGCCTGTAGCGCACGTAGCTCTCGCGGGCGATGCGAAAGCCGACCCGCCGGCCCGTCCGGTACCGGCAGGTGACCCCCGCCGTGGCCGAGGCGCACCGGATCGGGCCAAGGTCGACCGACCGGCCGTAGGCGAGCGTGCGGCACGGGTTGGCGGGGTCGATGCAGAGAGGCCCGATGCCACCGCGGCAGCCCCCAACCAAGAGCTTGCGCTTCGAAATTCCGAGCTCGGCAGGCATCCAGTCGAGATCGCAGCTCGCCGGCTTGGGCCGGAGGTTCGCCCAGGTGTTCTTCCGCAGGACGCAGTCGACGAACGCCGGCTGGTACCTGTCCGCCGCTGCGCCGATGCAGTTGATGTTCCCGGAGGGCGACTTGAAATGGACGAGCTTCGCAGGTGTCGGCCCGGCGAAGAGCGCGAGGGCCAGGGCGACGACGGCGGCGAGCACGCCCGGATGCTACGCGCATAAGATCGACCCAGATGACCAGGCCCGTCACGCTCTTCACCGGCCAGTGGGCCGACCTGCCGCTCGAGGAAGTGGCTGAGCAGGCCGGCCGCTGGGGCTTCGACGGCCTCGAGCTCGCCTGCTGGGGCGACCACTTCGAGGTCGACCGGGCGCTCGCCGAAGACGACTACTGCGCCGCCGTCCAGGAGGTGCTCGAGCGCAACCACCTGAACTGCTTCGCCCTCGGCGCGCACCTCGTCGGCCAGGCCGTGTGCGACCCGATCGATGCGCGCCACCAGGCGATCCTCCCGCCCGAGGTGTGGGGCGACGGCGACCCGGCCGGTGTCCAGCAGCGCGCCGCCGAGCGGATGAAGGACACGGCGCGGGCGGCAGCGCGGCTCGGCGTCACGCAGGTGAACGGCTTCACCGGCTCGCCGATCTGGCACATGCTCTATTCGTTCCCGCCGAACGACTTCGGCGAGATCGAGCGCGGCTACGAGGAGTTCGCCGAGCGCTGGTCGCCGATCGTCGAGGTCTTCGACGCCGAGGGCGTCAAGTTCGGGCTCGAGGTCCACCCGACCGAGATCGCCTACGACTTCGTCACAACCCGCAAGACGCTGGACGCGATCGACAACCGCGAGGGCTTCGGGATCAACCTCGACCCGAGCCACTTCGCGCATCAGCACCTCGACACCGCGCAGTTCGCACTCGAGTTCGCCGACCGGATCTACCACGTGCACGTCAAGGACTCGCGCAGGCGCCTCGACGGGCGGCGGTCGATCCTCGGCTCGCACCTGAACTTCGGCGAGGAGGCACGCGGCTGGGACTTCGTCTCGCCCGGCCACGGCGACGTCGACTTCGAGGGCTTCTTCCGGGCCCTCAACCGGATCGGCTACACGGGACCGCTGTCGATCGAGTGGGAGGACTCGGGCATGGACCGCGAGTACGGCGCGCGGGACGCGCTGGCGTTCGTGCGGCGGACGGACTTCGCCCCGTCTGCGGTGGCCTTCGACGCGGCGATGCAGCGCTCGTGAGCTCGCTGACCGGGGGCTCATCCGAGACCGCCGCGGCCGACATCCCGGAGATCGGGGTGGGGATGCTCGGGTACGCCTTCATGGGCAAGGCACACTCGAACGCGTTCCGCAAGATCTCCTACATGACCTGGCCGCCGCCGCTCCGCCCGCGGCTCGTGGCCATCGCCGGGCGCAACGAGGAGGCCGTGCGCGGCGCGGCCGAGCGCTACGGCTACGGGCGCTGGACGACCGACTGGCACGACATCGTCTCCGATCCGGGGATCACGCTCTTCGACAACGGCGGACCGAACGCCGTCCACGCCGAGCCGACGATCGCCGCCGCTCAGGCGGGCAAGCACGTCGTCTGCGAGAAGCCGCTCGGCCGCACGGCCGACGAGAGCTACGAGATCTGGCAGGCGGTCGCTGCGACGGGCGTCAAGCACCTGTGCGCGTTCAACTACCGGTTCGTCCCGGCCGTCCGGCTCGCGCGGGAGCTGATCGACGCCGGCGAGCTCGGCGAGATCCGCCACTTCCGCGGGCGCTACCTGCAGGACTGGGGAGACGATCCCTCCCTCGACACGTGGCGCTTCCACTCCGACGAGGCCGGATCGGGCGCGCTCGGCGACCTCGGCGCCCACGTGGTCGACCTGGCGCGCTACCTGGTCGGCGACGTCGCCACGGTCTCGGCGCTCGTGAAGACGTTCCTGCCCGGGCGCCAGGTGGACGACGCCATCGAGGCGGCGGTCGAGTTCGAGCACGGCGCCGTCGGGACGATCGAGTCGACCCGCCTGGCGCTCGGGCGACGCAATGCCTTCCAGTGGGAGATCAACGGCTCGAAGGGCTCGCTCGCGTTCGACATGGAGCGGCTGAACGAGCTGCAGGTGTTCCGGAACGGCGGCCGCACGCGCGGCTTCACGACGGTGCTCGTCTCCGAGGCCGACCACCCGTTCTGGGAGTTCTGGTGGCCGCCGGGCCACATCATCGGCTGGGGCGACACCTTCGTCAACGAGCTCCACCACCTGCTGCGCGCGATCGCCGACGACTCCGACGTCGCCCCCCACGGCGCGACGTTCGAGGACGGCTACCGGGCGGCGGAGGTCTGCGACGCAATCGTCCGCTCCGGGGAGAGCGGCAAGCGCGAGCGGCTCACGTACCGCACCCTCTAGCCGTCCGCACCGATCGCCTGCTGGGATCGGACTGCCCGCGCCCGCTGCGCGGTCGCGTACGCGGGTTTCCGGATCGCCGCGATAATCGCTGCACGGACGTCCTCGCCCTGACCTCGCTCCTGCCGGAGCTTCCGACCGAGCGCACGCGGCTGCTCGACAACCTCGGCCGCGTGCGTCGCGAGGTCGGTCCGATCACGCCCGAGCTCTCGGACGCGCTCGCCGACCACATGAACATCCGCCGCGGCGAGCTGCACGAGGTCGTTTCGTTCTACTCCTTCCTGCAGCAGCCGGTGGACGTCGTCCGCGTCTGCACAGGGCCTGTCTGCGACTGCCTGGGCGCGAAGGCCCCGGCCGGCGCGCTCGCCGTCGCCTGCCTGGGGCACTGCGACCTCGCGCCGGTGGCGATGGACGGCGACGGCGTCCGCGGCGGCGTCACCCACCGGACGAATGGCTTCCTGCTCGAGCCGGACGAGCCGCGCGACCCGCCGGGCCTCCCGCCCGACGAGGTGGTCGCCCGGCTCGAGGCCGCAGGCCTCACCGGCATGGGCGGCGCCGGCTTTCCCACGCATCGCAAGTGGGATGCAGTGCGCCGCGAGCCTCGCCCGCGCGTCGTGGTCGTCAACGCCGACGAGGGGGAGCCGGGGACGATCAAGGACCGCTACGTGATGGAGCTGCGGCCGCACCTCCTGCTGGAGGGGCTGGTCGCGGCGATGCGCTTCTGTGCTACCGACGAGGCGTTCGTCTACCTCCGTGAGGAGTACGCGACCTCCCGCGCCCGCCTGGGCGAGGCGATCGCGGAGCGCGGGCTGAACGTTCAGGTCGTCGTCGGCGCCGGCTCGTACGTCTGCGGCGAGGAGTCGGCGATGCTCGAGTCGATGGAGGGCCGCCGGGGGATGCCGCGGCTGCGGCCGCCGTTCCCGGCGCAGAAGGGCTACCTCGGCCGGCCGACGCTGATCAACAACGTGGAGACCTTGGTGCACGTGGCCCGAATTCTTCGCGGCGAGTGGACCCCCGGACGGCTCTGGTCTCTATCCGGGGCGGTTCACCGCCCCGGCTGCTACCAGGCGCCGCTGGACCTGACCGCCCGGCAGCTCGTCGACGAGTACGCCGGCGGATTCACCGCGGAGGTCGGCGCGTTCGTCCCGGGTGGCGCTGCGAGCGGGATCCTCCCGCCGGCGGCGCTCGACGTCCCGCTCACGCGGGAGGCGCTCGGCGAGTGGGGGAGCGGCCCCGGCTCGGCGGCCGTGCAGGTGTTCCCCGCCGCCTACCCGGTGCTCCGGCTGCTCGCCGAGACCATGCGCTTCTTCGCGGAGGAGTCGTGCCAGAAATGCACGCCGTGCCGGATCGGCAACCGCGCGCTCCACCACGTGGTCGAGGAGCTGGAGCACGGCCGCGCGGCGATGTCGCGCGAGAAGGTCGACGAGTGGCTGGAGGCGATGGCGCAGACGTCGATCTGCGGCCTGGGCCAGGCCTCGCCGATCCCGGTGCGGAACGTCGCCCGTCACTGGCCAGAGCTGATCGAGGCGCTCGGGTGATCGTCGCAGTCGCGCTGGCCGCGACCATCTGGGGCGCCGTGACCGGCTTCTACGGCACGCGCCACTGGCAGCCCGTCGACGTGTGCAAGGCGGTCCACATGAGCGACAACTTCGCGATGGTGAAGGCGACGATCCGCGGGAAGCAACACATTGTCGCACTGCACTACCTCGACCGGAGGACCGGGTGGGTGGTGATGTGGGCCGACGGGAAGGTCAACCGCAGGATCGGTCCCTCGACCCGCCCGTTGGCCCTGGCCGAGGTGACCCGTCTGAAGGCGAAGTGCCTGGCCCCATGATCGGCGTCGCCGCTCGTGATACAACCGCCCCGGGAGTCAAACGGCGAAAGGGAAGAGTGATGAAGGCAGGTGTCGTTCTAGTGGCCGCGGCCCTCGTGGTCGCGGGCATGGCGGCCTCGGCGAGCGGCCATCCTCGCGAGGGCCGCACGGCGCTGCGGCTGCAGCCGGCTCATGCGTTCGTCCCGCTGCGCGCAGGCGCGGGCTCCCAGACGTACACCGACCGCGTCGGCGACGCCCTCAACGGCGCGCCCGACATCAGCAGCATCGGAGTCGCCAACGACGACCAGGGCAACATCACGGTGACCGTTACGCTGGCGAACCACTCGTCGGACTTCCAGCCCAACGAGGGGATCCTGGTGGTCATGGACACCGACGGGAACGGCGCCACCGGCAACGGCGGATTCGACTACGTCTACGGCGGGGTCAAGGATCACACCGGCCTCTTCATCTGGAACGGATCGTCGTTCGCGGTCGCGAGCGCGCCTACGCTGCAGGGCTCGACCGCCGCCGGGCAGATCTCCTTCCGGATCAACCGCTCCGACCTCGGCAACACGACCGGACTCAACTTCTACGTCGAGACGACCAGGGACAACGGCGCGTCGATCGGCGACGACGCCCCCGATGGTAACGGCGTGTTCACCTACCGGCTGATCCTGCCGACCGCTCCGCCGCCTCCCCCGACCACGACGCCGCCGCCGTCGGCTCCGCCGCGGTTCGTGGTCTCGCCCGTCGGGCTCCCGCACCCGGGCAAGCGGTTCGTCGTCCGGGCGCGTGTGCTGCTCGGCTCCCAGAGCGTCGCGCCGTCGGCCCTCGGCTGTGCCGCCAAGGTGGGCAGCTCGCCCGTCAGGACGACGGCCGTCAACGGCCCCGCTCCCTACCGGTCCTGCGTCGTCATCATCCCCGCCCGTTCGAAGGGGAAATCGGTGTCCGTGACGCTGCTCGTCCAGTACAAGACGTCCGGCACGACGAGAAGGCTGACCTACAAGATCAGGTAGGCGCAGCGTGGTCACGTTCACGGTCGACGGTCGCGAGGTCACGGCGCCCGAAGAGGAGCTGCTCGTCCACGCGCTCGCCCGCAACGACGTCTTCGTTCCCACGCTCTGCCACGACTCGAAGCTCGATCCCTACGGGGGCTGCCGCATGTGCGTCGTCGGGGTCGAGGGATCGCCGCGTCCGTTGCCCGCCTGCGCAACGCGCGTCGCCGAGGGGATGGTCGTCTCGACGAACTCGTCGGTGCCGCAGTTCCAGCGCACGCTGACGGAGATGCTCCTGGCCGAGCATCTGGACGGCAACCCGGGCGGCCGGCCGAACGAGCTGCTCGAGCTCGCGGACGACCTCGGCGTCGAGGCGCCGCTCGTCCTGCCGGACGCGAAGCGCGAGCCGTACGAGGACCGCGATCAGCTGATGGGCTACGAACCCGACGCGTGCATCCTCTGCGCGCGCTGCGTCCGCTATACGCAGGAGGTCATGCAGTGCTCGGCGCTCTCACTCGAGGGCCGCGGCGGTGAGGCACGGGTCGTTCCCACCTGGGGCAAGTCCTGGCTCGACACCGAGTGCGAGCTCTGCGGCGGCTGCCTCTCCGTCTGCCCGACCGGCTCGATCTACGAGAAGTTCGAGGAGGGCGCGCCGGCCGGCCGCGAGGTGACGCTGACGAAAACGAAGACGACGTGCACGTTCTGCGGGGTGGGCTGCCAGGTCGACCTGAACGTCGACCCGATGAACGGGAAGATCGTCAAGGTCACGTCGGACCCGTCGTACGTGTCCAACGAGGGCAATCTCTGCGTCAAGGGGAGGTTCGCGTTCAACTTCGTCCACCACCCGGACCGGCTGACGCAGCCGCTGATTCGCGGTGAGGACGGCGAGCTCCATCCGGCCGGATGGGACGAGGCCCTCTCGGCCGCGGCCGTGGGACTGTCCCGGGTTCGGGAGCGTCACGGCGCGCAGGCGGTCGGCTTCCTCGCCTCGGCGCGGCTGACGAACGAGGAGAACTACCTGATCCAGAAGCTGGCGCGGGGGGTGGTCGGGACGAACTCCGTCCACTCCTGCGAGGCCACCTGACACGCGCCGACCCTCTACGGCCTGGTCAGGTCGTTCGGCAGAGGAGCAAGCACCAACTCGATCCCCGAGATCGAGAACAACCGCTTCCTGCTCGTGATCGGCTCGAACACGACCGAGGCGCACCCCGTGCTGGCGCTGCGGATCAAGAAGGCCGTGAGGAAGGGCGCGACGCTCGTGGTCGCCGACCCGCGCAAGATCTGGCTGACCAAGCTGGCCAAGCGCCATCTCCAGGTGCGGCCCGGCACCGACGTCTGGCTGATCAACGCGATCATGCACACGATCATGGAGGAGGGCCTCCAGGACGAGGAGTACATCCGCGAGCACACGACCGGGTTCGACGCGGTGCGGGAAGTCGTCTCCCGCTACTCACCGGAGGACGCCGCCCACGTGACCGGCGTGGACGCCGAGGCGATCCGCGAGACTGCGCGTGAATACGCGCGCGAGCGCCACGCGGCGATCTTCTACACGCTCGGGATGACCGAGCACGCCTGCGGCGTCGACAACATCTGGTCGCTCTCGAACCTCGTGCTGATGACGGGTCACCTCGGCTACGAGTCGACCGGCCTGAACGCGTTGCGCGGCCAGAACAACGTCCAGGGACTGAACGACTCCGGCGCGAACCCGTCCTACCTGCCCGGCTACCAGCCGGTCGAGGACCCGCAGGTCCGCGCCAAGTTCGCGGCAGCCTGGGGCGCGAAGGTGCCGGAGACGCCCGGCTACCGCCTCGACCAGATCGTCTCCGGGCTCCACGACGGACGCGTGAAGGCGCTCTACCTGATCGGCGAGAACCCGGCCCAGACCGAGCCGAACGCCCACCACGTCGAGGCCGGCCTCGCCGGCTGCGACTTCATCGTCTCCCAGGACATCTTCCTGAACGACTCGACCCGGAAGTACGCCCACGTCGTCCTGCCGGCGTCGAGCTTCGCCGAGAAGGACGGCACGTTCACCAACACCGAGCGGCGGGTGAACCGGGTGCGCAAGGCGCTCGACTGCCCGGGCGAGGCTCGCGAGGAC
The DNA here is from genome assembly GCA_963841405.1 of uncultured Actinomycetes bacterium. Classification (GTDB taxonomy): domain Bacteria; phylum Actinomycetota; class Thermoleophilia; order Gaiellales; family Gaiellaceae; genus DATBLE01. Next base: position 1,000,464 of record CAWJCM010000007.1, read on the forward strand.
TGGCGGATCGTCTGCGCGCTGGCGGGCGCGCTCGGCGGTTCGTGGCCGGCGTACGAGTCGCCCGAGGACATCTGGAACGAGCTCGCCGACCTGTGCCCGAACTGGTACGGGATCCGCTACCCACGCCTCGAGCCCGACGGCATCCAGTGGCCGTGCACCGAGCTCGACCACCCCGGCACGCCGTACCTGCACGCGCCGGAGCCGGCGCTGCCGGGCGGGCGCGGGCGGTTCTTCCCGGTCGAGTACCAGCCGCCGATCGAGCCGACCGACTCCGAGTTTCCGTTCATCCTCTCGACCGGGCGCACGCTCTACCACTACAACTCGGCGACGATGACGATGCGCGAGCCGGGCGTGGTCGAGAAGGAGGAGCAGCCGTTCTTCGAGCTCAACGCCGAGGACGGGGCCGCGCTCGGGATCGCAGACGGCGAGGTCGCACGGCTCGTCTCCCGGCGTGGGAAGCTCGAGGCGGAGGCGCACTACTCGGATCGGGTCTACCCGGGCCTCGTCTGGATGGCGCTGCACTTCGCACAGGCGAAGGTCAACTGGCTCCTCCACGACGTCGGCGACCCGCTGATCGGCACGCCCGAGTACAAGGTTTCGGCGGTCCGGGTCGAGTCGCTGCGGCCGCGTTAACCGTGCCAGGCACTGTTAGGAAACGAGGCGAGAAGCCCGCTACGAGCAGGGTCTTTACGGTGCCTGGCACCGTAAAGGTGGGTCTAGCCGAGGGGCTCTGATGGCCGAGGACTATTTCGGCGAGGACGTCGCCGCCCGCTACGACGACGACGCAGTCATGTTCGATCCAGCCGTCGTCGACCCGGTCGTCGACTTCGTCGCCGGACTCGCCGGGAACGGCGCGGCCCTCGAGTTCGCCATCGGCACCGGTCGCATCGCGATGCCGCTGTCCGCGCGCGGCGTCCGGGTCGCGGGGATCGACCTTTCCGAGGCGATGGTCGCTCGACTCCGCGCCAAGCCGGGCGCGGAGCGGATCGATGTGGCGATCGGCGACTTCGCGACCACGCGAGTCGAAGGCGAGTTCGCGGTCGTCTACCTCGTCTTCAACACGATCGGCAACCTGACGACGCAGGACGAGCAGGTCGCCTGCTTCGAGAACGCCGCGGCCCACCTCGAGCCCGGCGGCTGCTTCGTGATCGAGCTGGGCGTCTCGGGCGGCGGCAGGCTCGAGGTCTTCGACCTGAGCGACACGCACGTCGGCATCGACGAGCGCGACCCCGCGACCCAGAGGCTGGTCTCCCATCACTTCACGCTCGTCGACGGCACGTGGGAACGCGTGTCGATCCCGTTCCGGTCCGTCTCGCCGGGCGAGCTCGACCTGATGGCGGGGCTCGCCGGCCTGCGACTGCGCGGGCGCTGGAGCGGCTGGCAGGGCGAGCCGTTCACGAGCGAGAGCACGAAGCACGTCTCGGTCTGGGAGAAGCGATGAAGCTCGGCGAGACGCGGATCCACGTCGAGTCGTGCGAGTCGACGCAGGCGCTGCTCGATCCATCGATGGCGGAAGGGACGGTCGCCGTCGCCGACGTGCAGACGGCCGGGCGAGGCCGGCTGGGACGAACGTGGGACGCCCCGCCGCGCTCCGCCGTCCTCGCCTCAGTGCTGCTCAAGCCGCGGCCCGACCGACCGCTACCGCAGCTTGCGCTCGTCGCGGGCGTAGCCGTCGCCGATGCGCTCGAGGAGCTGACCGGGCTCGCCGTTCAGATCAAGTGGCCGAACGACGTCATGCTCCGCCGGACGAAGGTGGCGGGGATCCTCGCCGAGGCGCGCGACGGCGCCGTCGTGCTGGGGATCGGGATCAACGTCGACCAGATGCGCGAGCAGCTGCCCGAGCGCGCCGGGTCGCTGCGGACGGCGACCGGCGTCGAGTGGGACCGCGATGCGGTCCTCGATGCCGTCCTCGATGCGCTCGGCGCGCGCTACGAGCACTGGCAGCAGGGTGGACTCGACGCCGTCTACGACGGGCTCGGCGCGCGCGACTTCCTGCGCGGCCGGACCGTCACCGTCGACGGGACGACGGGCGTTGCCGAGCTGATCGACCGCGACGGCCGGCTCCGGATCGCAGTCGGGCATGGCGAGCACGTGACCGTCGAGAGCGGGGAGGTGGCGTATGAGCGCTGAGACCGACCCCGAGATCCCGCAGGACCCAGGCATCCCGGGCCGGAAGGTGCCGGAGGAGCTTCCGGAGCAGGACGAGCCCGAGGTGGCCGACATCCCGGACGCTGAGCACCCGGACTACGACGAGGAAGGCTCGAGGGCTCCGAGGGGCGCGCCGTAGCGCGCCCCTCGGGCCGGACGGTCAGCCGACTCGCTTCCAGTCGCCGGCCCAGACGAACCCGCGAACGCCGCAGGGATCGCCGCCGGCCTTCGGCTTCAACGTGAGCGTGTCGCCGCTCGTCGACCACGTGTAGTCGCCTGACGGCCCGTCCTCCAGACACCACCATCCCGTCTCCGCCTGGTCGTGCATGGTGTCGAAGATCACCGGTCCCAGCGCCCTGAGGCTGTGCGGGCCGGCGGAGTAGTCGGAGTCGCTGATCCATCCTTCGCCGGTGTTGTCGCTCTGGGGGCGATGGAACGTGCCCGGCCACCGCACCTGGATCCATCGTCTCTCGATCACCATCGTGTAGGTCCCGGGCGGGGTGAAGGTGTCGGTCGGGTTGCCCTTGCTTCCCGGAGCGGGCGCACCGCTGGTGTCGGAGATCGTCCGTTGCCAGGTTCCACCGAACCCGGCGGGCGGCTCCGGGGCGGGCAGCACCCGAGCAACGACGGTGTCCGTTGACGTGCGCCGGTCGGTCGTGATCGCCCGGACCGTGAAGCGGTGCCTGCCGGGCGTGAGCCAGCTCGTGACGAGATACCCCTGATGCAGGCCGCCCTCGTCGTCGCTGAACGTGTAGGGCGGATTGTGCTCGATCCAGCGCGGCTTGCCGCCGTCGATCAGGAAGTCGACCTCTTTGACCTTCGTGAGCGGCAGCTTGGGGAAGGCGAGCCAGCGGATTCGGTGCGGGAGCACCGTCTTGCCGTCGAGCGTGGACGTGACCTTGAACGGCGGCTTCGGGGCCGACGACGCCATTCCCGTCGCCACGGCTCCGATCAGTGCGATCGCAAGGATCGCCCAGAAGGGACGAACAGCCATCGATCCAACCTCCTTCGATCGGGTGAGGACGCCGATCGTCCGCCGGCCCTGTTGCAGCGGTGTGGAAATCCTGTTGCGAACGTGCTTATCTCGCCGCCGTGGAGTTTGCGGTGCTCGGCCCGATCGAGATGCGGCGCGACGGTCGCGCGCTCGACCTCGGCGGCCCGAAGCAGCGTTCGCTCCTCGCCTGCCTCCTGCTGCATGCGAACCGGGTCGTTCCGCGCGACGTCTTGATCGAGGCGCTCTGGGGCGAGAGTCCGCCCGCCGGAGCGCCCCGCTCCCTCGACAGCCACGTGTCGCGTCTCCGAGGGCAGCTCGTTCCCGGCCGCCTGATCCGCAAGGCGCCGGGATACATGCTCGTGATCGAGGCGGGGGAGCTCGATTTCGACCGCTTCGAGCAGCTCGTTGCCGAGGGACGGGCACGCCTGGCCGCCGGCGAGGCGGACGCCGCGGCCGAGTCGCTGCGCGAGGCGCTGACGCTGTGGCGCGGGCCGGCGCTGGCGGACCTCCTCTACGAGCCGATGGGACGCGAAGCCGAGCCCCTGGAGGAGCGCCGGCTCGACGCGACCGAGGACCGCATCGATGCGGATCTGGGGCGAGGTCTCGACCAGGAGCTCGTGCCCGAGCTCGAGCAGCTGGCGCGCGAGCACCCGACCCGGGAGCGCCTCGTCGGGCAGCTGATGCTCGCGCTCTATCGCGCCGGCCGCCAGTCGGATGCGCTGGCGGCGTTCGGCAAGGTACGCCGCCGGCTCGCCGAGGAGCTCGGGCTGGAGCCGGGCTCCGAGCTGCGATCACTCGAGCAGCAGATCCTGCGGCAGGACACCTCGCTGGCGGCGTCCCTGTCCTCGCCGGTAGCGGCGCGTCCCGCACCACGCCAGACGCACAGGCGCCGGTTCGTCGCCCTGGCGCTCGTCCTCGCGCTCGCGGGGGGAGCGGCCACTGCGATCGTCATGCTCAACCGTGAGGGGCAAGCGTCGCAGCCACGGGCACGCGCGAGTACCAGCGCCCTGCTCTCGTTCGGAGCGAGATCCCGGAAGACCGTCTCCGCGGACGAGCTGCCCGGGCCTCCGGTTGCGGTCGCCGCCGGCCCCACCGCCGTCTGGATCGCCGACCCGAGCAACCACCAGGTTTTGCGGAGCGACCCGGCTACCGGCAAGGTCGTCGACCGGATCGCCCTCGACGGCCAACCTACCGGACTTGCCCTCGGCCGCAGCGCGGTCTGGACGGCGAGCACGCTCGAGGGGTCGATCTCACGGATCGACCCGTCGACGGACGAGGTCACCCAGACGATTCGGCTCGGCGGCGCCGATGTCGCTGCGATCGCGTTCGGCGGCGCGGGACTCTGGGTTGCCGACGCAACCGACCAGGCGCTGATCAGGATCGACGAAGCCGCGGGCGAAGCCGAGCAGACGATCAACGTCGACGCCCGGCCGAGCGCGCTGGCGGTCGACACGACGAACGTCTGGGTCGCCGATCACGACGCCGGGCGGGTCCTCGCGGTCGACGTCCGCACCGGCGAGACGACCGCCGTGGTCCAGGTCGGGGGCGGCCCGGACGCACTCGCGCTCGGGTTCGGCGCGCTCTGGGTCGCCAACGATCTCGACGCCACCGTGTCGAGGATCGACCTCGCAACCGGGGCGGTGGTCGCGACGATCCCCGTCGGAAGCGGGCCGGCCGGCATCGCGATCTCGGACGGCTTCGTCTGGGCCGCGAACCAGTACGCCGGCACCGTCTCCCGAATCGATCCACGTTCCAACGGCGTCGCGACCATTACCGCGGGCGGGCAGCCGGCCGCGATCGCCGCGACGGGCAGCACGCTCTGGATCGGGTCCGGTCCGGCCTCCGGCGCGCATCGCGGAGGCACGCTCACGATCGCGACGACGAACCGGTTCTTCTCGATCGACCCCGCGTTCCAGAACATGCCTGGGCCGAACCAGTGGGGGAAGCTCGCCTACGACACCCTCGTGACGTTCGAGGCTGCGTCGGGGACGAACGGCCTGCAGCTCGTGCCCGACCTCGCGGTCTCGCTGCCGCTGCCCACCAACGGCGGCACGACGTACGCCTTCCGCCTGCGCCGTGGCATCCGCTACTCGGACGGCAGGCCGCTCCGGGCCGGTGACTTCCGCCATGCGATCGAGCGGCTGTTCCGCGTCGGCTCGCAGGGAGCCGACTACTTCTCCGGCGTGGTCGGCAGCGACGCCTGCAGACGTCGGCCGGCGACGTGCGACCTGTCCCGCGGCATCCGGACGGACGACGCCACGGGGAGCGTCGTCTTCCGGCTCACGGCTCCGGATCCGGACTTCCTGTACAAGCTCACGCCGTACACGTACGCCGTTCCCGTGCCTCCGGGGACGCCGGATCGCGATGTGCGGTCGACGCCCGTCCCGGGCACCGGGCCGTATCGGCTGCTGCCCTGGCACGGCAGCACGATCACATTCGAGCGCAACCCGTTCTTCCGGGAGTGGTCGCACGCTGCCCAGCCCGACGGCAACCCCGACGCCGTCGTCTGGCGCTTCTATCCGTCCTTCGACGCCGAAGTGCAGGCGGTCGAGGACAGCCGAGCGGACTGGATCTTCGGCCTCCTTCCCCCCGATCGGCTTCGGCAGCTGCAGCTCACGGTTCCCGGACAGCTTCACGTGAACGCCACGCTCATCCAGGACTTCATCCCGCTGAACGCCCACCGGCCGCCGTTCGACGACGTCCGCGTCCGCCGGGCGCTGAATCTCGCGATCGACCGGGCGCGGATCGTCCGCATGTACGGAGGCCCGTCCGCGGCGACCCCGACGTGCCAGCCGCTGCCGCCCGGGCTCCTCGGCTACCGGCCGTACTGCCCGTACACGCGCGTGCCCGCCCCGGACGGCACTTGGCGCGCACCCGACCTGGAGCGAGCCCGGCAGCTCGTCGCGGCGTCGGGCACGAGCGGGCAGCTGGTGGACGTGTGGGGCGCAACGGACGAGCTCGGCGTCCCGCGAGGGCTTCCGGCCTACGTCGCCTCCGTCCTGCGATCCCTCGGCTACCGGACGAAACTGCACGTCGTCCCGCTCGCCAGCATCACCTACGCAATGCGCCGGCGCTTCCAGATCTCCGTCGACGGGGACTGGAGCCCGGATTACCCGAAGCCGTCCTCGTTCCTGCCGCAGTTCTTCGGCTGCGGCGGGGGCTACACGAACGGCTATGTCTGTGACCCGGCGCTCGACCGGAAGATGCAGCGGGCGACTGCCCTGCAGGTTCGGGACCCAAGCCGTGCCGCCGCACTCTGGGCCGAGGTCGACCGGGAGATCGTCGACCGCGCCTACTGGGTTCCGATGGTGAACTCGCACTCGCCGGAGCTGGTCTCGAAGCGGCTCGGCAACTTCCAGTACAACCCGATCTGGGACTTCATCGCCGACCAGGCCTGGCTCCGCTGAGGCCGGAGGGACAGACCCCTCGGGTCTGTCCCTCCTCGCTCTCCCCGCTACGGCTCGATGTTCTGGTTGAGCCGGAAGACGTTGGTGGGGTCGTACTCGCGCTTCAGCGCCGCCAGCCGCTCGTACGTCTCTGGCCCGTAGGCCGACCGTCCCGCGCCCGCGTCGCCGAGGAAGTTGACGTACGCGCGCCCGGTCGAGGCGCCGGCCGCCGCGTCGTTCACGGCCCGCGCCCAGGCGATGTGGTCGTCGGCGGCGTCGGGGTCGTGCCAGCCGGTGACCGCGTTCAGCACGAACGGCATCGACCGTTCCGCGAAGGCGGTCGCACCGTCCGGGACGCGCGCCACCGCTCCGCCCATCTGGTGGACGTGGATCTCGCACTGCGGCCCCGGCGCACCGGCGTGCAGCTCGCAGAATGCGTCGATCAGGCCTTCGTCCAGCGACGCCAGGTTGGTCGCCTTGAAGTACGCGCTGAGCCCCTTCGGCCACAGCGGGTCGATCAGCGTCTGCATCGCCATGTAGGGCATCGGCCCAGCGAGGTCGGCGATCGGCTCGGCGACCGTGCGGAAGGCCGAGACCCGGGCGCCGGCCTCGTCGATGGGCCCGGGGGACACCGCGATGAACGCTGCCACCTTCTCGCCGTGCCACCGCTCCGGGATCACCGGAAGCGGCGGCGCGGTCATGAGGGTGACGAAGCCGGTGAGGTCGTCCGGCGCGTCCGCGGACCAGTCGCGGAAGAGGCGGAGCACCGCGCCCGCGGCATCGGGGGGGTAGAAGATCGGCCCCGCGAACACCGTCGGCCCGACGGGATGGAGCGCGAGCTCGAACTGTGTGACGATCCCGAAGTTGCCGCCGCCGCCGCGGAGGCCCCAGAAGAGCTCGGCGTTCTCCGAGTCGGACGCATGGACGACGCGACCGTCGGCGGTGACCACGTCGGCGCCGAGGAGGTTGTCGCAGGCGAGCCCGTGCTCGCGCATCAGCCAGCCGATCCCGCCGCCGAGCGTGAACCCGCCGACGCCGGTGGTCGAGACGAGGCCGCCGGTGGTCGCGAGCCCGTGGGCCTGGGTCTCGTGGTCGACGTCGGCCCAGGTCGCCCCGCCGCCGACGTACCCGCGCCGCGCGGTCACGTCCACGCGGACGCCGCGCATCTTCGAGAGGTCGATCACGATCCCGTCGTCGACGGTCGAGAAGCCGGCGATGCTGTGGCCCCCGCCGCGGACGGCGACCGGCAGGTCGTGGCTGCGGGCGAAGGCGAGGGCGGCGGTGACGTCCGCGACGCCCGTGGCCTGGACGACGACCGCTGGGCGGTGGTCGTCGTGGAGCCCGTTCCACACCGCGCGGGCTTCGTCGTATCCCTCGTCCTCGGGAGTGACGATCGGGCCGCGGATCGCCTGCCGCAGCTCCTCGAGCGTCGCCTCGCCGAGGACGGGTGTAAGTGTCTCGGTCATCTCTGCTCCTTTCGAGCGTGTCGATGCCGACGTTCTAGCCGCGCGCTCTTTGCAGCGACTTAGCGGGGCGTGGCCGGCGCACGCAGGCGGCTCTCCACCTCGGCCAGCCCCAGCGCGTCGCCTTTGGCCGCATAGAGATCGCGCGCCTCGAGCAGCAGCGTCTGCGCCCGCTCGGGCTCGTCCCGGGCCAGAGCCGCTTCGGCGAGGTGCATGAGGGTCTGCGCGATCCACAGCTCCCGCCCCGCCTCGCGCTGGACGGCCAGTGCCTCCTCGAGCGCTTCGACGGCCGCATCCAGGTCGCCGCGGGCGACCGCAACGTCGGCGGTGTTCCACAACGCACCGGTCAGGCCCCACCGGTCGCCGGCGCGGCGGAACAGCTCGCGAGCCTCGGAGAGCAGCTGCTCGGCCTGCTCGTAGTCGCCGAAAGCGGCGTCGACCAGCCCGAGACCCGAGAGCGCCATCCCGATCCCGCGCCGGTCTCGGAGGCGCCGGCGCAGCTCCAGCGCCTGCTCGAACGCCGCTCGGGCGGCGTCGAGATCACCGGTTGCCAGCTCCAGGTGGGCCCTGCGGATGAGGGCGTCGGACTCCCCGCGCCTGTCCTCCTCGCGCCGGAGGAGCGCGATGCTCTCGTCCAGCAGCTTCCTCGACCGGTCGGGGTGGCCGCGCTCACGCGCAATCTGCGCCTGGTTCGCGAGGATGTAACCCACGGCGGCCGAGCACGAGATCTCGACGAAAGGCTGCAAGGTGTCCTCGAACACCCGTCGCGGCCCGAGCCCGGACGCGACGCCGCGGCGGATGTCGACGACGCTGATCGGCGTCGGGATCGACTCGGCGCTGGCTCCGAGCCGCTCGAACTCCTCGATGCTCTCCACGACGAGGCGTTCGACGCCCTCGAGCTCGCCCAGTCGCCAACGGGCGACGCCGAGCGAGTAGACGCCCAGTGCGGCGGCTTCGGCAAAGCCCTCCTGCCGCGCGAGGTCCAGGGCCTGTTCGAAGCTCTCGACCGCGACGGCGGAATCGTCCCGTGAGATCGCGATGCCGCCGAGGAAGTGGAGCGCGCGCCAGTGCGACCGTGCGTCGCCGATCTCCTCCGCGATCGCCTTGCACTCGGCGACCGCGGCCTCGGCGCGTTCGAGGCGGCCCGCCCGCAGGTCGAGGGCGGAGGCGGCGAGCAGGGCGGCTTCGCGCATCTCGGTCCGGTCGGGGACGGCAACCAGTGCCTCTTCCAGCCGCCGGTGGCCCTCCTCGAGGTCGATCCGGCGGAGCCAGAACGGCCAGAGTGCGACGCAGAGGCGCAATGCCTCCGGCGGGTCGACGGCGAGCAGCGTGTCGAGGGCGGCCTGCAGGTTCGCCGCGTCCCGGTCGAGCCGCGGATCGTCGCGCCCCCGTTCGGCCAGATCGAGCGCCCAGTCGGCATGGGCACGCGCCCGGGCCGCCGTCTCGCCGGCCTCGTCGAGCCGCCGGCCCGCGTAGAGCCGGACCGTCTCCAGCAGCCGGTAACGACGGTCGCGGACGCGGTCGTCGGCGGCGACCAGCGACTTCTCGACCAGGCGCGCAAGCACGTCCGCGACCTCGCGCCGGTCGAGGCCGTCACCCGCGCACACGGCCTCGATGGCGGCCAGGTGGAAGCCTCCGGCGAAGACGGCCAGGCGACGGAGGAGCGTCCGCTCGTCGTCGGCGAGCAGCTCGTGGCTCCACTCCAGGGTCGCCTCCAGCGTCTGCTGGCGTGTCGGCGCGGAGCTGCTGCCTGCGCGCAGCAGCCGAAAGCGGTCGTCCAGTCGCTCCGCGATCGCGTCCGCCCCCAGAGCGCCGAGCCGGGCTGCGGCGAGCTCGATCGCCAGCGGGAGGCCGTCGAGCCGGTAGCAGATGCGGACTACGTCACGGGCGTTTCGCTCCTCGAGGGTGAATCCGGGGGCAGCCGCGCGTGCTCGCTCGACGAACAGGCGGATCGACTCGTAGCCGAGGAGCTCGTCGGGCTCGACGAACCGCTCGGGATCGGGGAGCGCGAGCGACGGCACCCGGAAGACGGTCTCGCCCTGGACGCGCAGAGGCTCGCGGCTGGTCGCGACGATCGAGACGGCCGGAGCCGACCGGAGCAGCACGTCGGCGACCGCCGCGGCGGCGCCGAGCACGTGCTCGCAGTTGTCCAGCACGAGCAGGAGCGACCGCCCGGCCAGGAACTCGGCGACCGCGGCGTCCAGGTCCCGGCCCGGCAGCGCCCGCACGTCGAGCGCGGCGGCGACCGCCTCCTGGACGTGCGCCGGCTCGGCGACGGGCGCCAGCTCGACGAGCACGGCTCCGTCCGCGAACGACGTTTCCACGCCGCGGGCGAGCTGGAGTGCAAGCCGCGTCTTGCCCGCACCGCCGGCGCCGGTGAGCGTCAGGAGCCGCGTTCCAACGAGGAGGACTCCGAGCTGGTCGAGCTCGCGCTCACGGCCGACGAACGAGGTCGCGTCGATCGGCAGCCCGCGCACGCCTTCGACCACCCCGAGCTCGCCCAGCTCGTCCGCGAGCGCGGCCGACAGCTCCGCCAGCTCGTCGCGCCGTCCCTCGACCCAGTCGTCGTAGCGGTTCTCGGGAAGGAGCTCGCCGCCGTACAGCGCGAGCGCCGCTCGATAGGCGGCCGGAGTCCCCGTCCGGCGGGCGTCGGCGGCTGCGCGCTCGAAGTCGTCGACGTCGACGGTGACAGCGGCGCCGAGGTGGAGCAGCTCGTCGCGCAGGTCGATCGCGTCGGCGCCCAGCGCGCGCCGCGCGACGTGGAGCGCCTGGTGGAGGTTGTTCGCTGCCGCGTCCGGGCCCTTCTGGCGCCAGAACGTGTCCATCGCCTGCTCGCGATGAAAGCGGTGCTGCGGGGCGAGCGCCAGGAGCTTGACCAGCTCGCGCGCCTTCTTCAGCCGCCAGGCCCCCTCTGGGACGGGGCGCCCGTCGATCGCCGCGCTGAAGCCTCCGAGCAGCTCGATCCTCGTCTGCGGCATCGGACACAAGGATGACGGACCCGCGGCGCAGCCTCCAACGATTAAGTCTCGGCAAACCGTGCGCAAAGGGCGGCCTCCTACCGTCGTGGCGACCCATCGACAGGGAGGACGCATGTGATGTGGAAGCTCAAGGTCGTCGTAACGCTCGCGGTGGCGCTGGTCGTAGCCGGTGTCGCCTCGGCAACGGGAGAGCCGCCGATCACGGCCCAGCCGCTGGCCGCGGCCAGGATCGCGCAGCCGATCAGCATCAAGACGTCGAAGCCGGGCAACGTTGTCTTCGTCCAGGTGAAGGTGATGCCCGGCGGAGACTTCGGGTGGCACTTCCACCGCTCGCCGGTGGTCGCCGCCGTCACCGCGGGAGCGCTGACCCTGTACGACAGCGCCGATCCGAGGTGCGCGCCGCGCCGCATCACGGCGGGGAACGCCTTCACCGAGGCCGCGAACCACGTCCATCTCGCACGAAACGACGGCAAGACGCCGGTGAGCGTCCTCGTCGCGTACCTGGGCGCGCCGAGCGGCCAGAAGCCGGACGTCCCGGCCAAGGCGCCGTCGCAGTGCTCAGTGAAGTAGCGCACCTGTAGGGACAGACCCACCGGGTCTGTCCCTGCCGGCTTCTAGCGGGACAGCGTCAGCGGGATCTCGACCTGGTGGATGCGCGAGCCATCCTTGGCGGATAGCTCATACACGACGAGCTTGCCCGAGCCAGCCGGCGCGGAGAAGCGGATCGTGAAGTCGTACGTCCCGCGGGTTCCCGATCCAGAGGTGGCGGTGACGAAGTGGTTTGCCACCACCTTGCCGGTCGCGTCGACCAGGTCGTAGTCGAAGGTCGCCTCGAACGTGTTCGCGGTCCCCCGGACGCGAAGCGGCGACGACACCGACGCGAACGGGAGCGGCGATTCGACGAGGATCGCGGGGGTCAGGTCCTCGAAGTCGGCGCGGGTGTAGCTCTTGCCGGCGAGGTCGACCGGCTTCTTAGGATCGAACTGGGAGAGGGTGTAGACCTCCTCGGCCGTCCGCTCGGTTGTCTCCCCCTGCGTGAACCCGATCGCGCGCTCCGCGTCGCTCGGGCCGGCGGCCACGGCGGCGAGCAGCGACGCGCTGTCGACCGACTCGAGCGCGCGCGCAACGGGTCCGACGTAGCCGTTGCGCATGAAGTAGACGCGCACCTTCTTCGCGGCCGGGGTGGTCGTGGTCACCGTCCGGGTCACGGTGGCCGTCACCGTGACCGTCGTCGTCGAGCCGCAGCCCGCCGCCAGGGCGGCGACCAGCCCGACCAGCCAGAGCCTGCGCATAGGCGTCTCAGCGTAGCCGGGCCCCGCCGCTAGAGTCGGACGATGCCGGCCGACCGAAACGGAATCGAAGTCGAGGGGCTCGTCCGGCGGTTCAAGGACGTGGTCGCGGTCGACGGGATCGACCTGACGGTCGAGCCGGGGGAGATCTACGGCTTCCTCGGGCCGAACGGCGCCGGCAAGTCGACCACCGTGCACATGCTGACCACCCTGCTGCCGCCGAGCGCCGGAAAGGCGACGGTGGCAGGCTTCGACGTGGTCAGAAACGGCCCCGAGGTGCGCCGGGCGATCGGCGCCGCCCTGCAGGAAGCCGCCCTCGACCCGTTGCTCACGGGCCGCGACCATCTGCGGCTGCAGACTGCGCTGCACGGAATCCCGCGGCAGGAGCGGGCCCGGCGTGGGGACGAGCTGCTCGAGCGGGTCGGCCTGTCGCTCGCCGCCGATCGCCGCGTCCGTACCTACTCGGGCGGGATGAAGCGCCGCCTCGATCTCGCGCTGGCGCTCGTCCACCACCCGCGGATCCTCTTCCTGGACGAGCCGACCACCGGCCTCGACCCACAGAGCCGCAACGCGCTCTGGGGCGAGGTCGGGCGGCTCGCGAAGGAGGAGGGTGTGACCGTCTTCCTGACCACGCAGTACCTGGAGGAGGCGGACGTGCTCGCCGACCGTGTCGGGATCATCGACCACGGCCACATCGTCGCCGAGGGCACGCCGATCGAGCTGAAGGCCGAGATCGGCCGGCCGACGGTCGAGATCACCCCGGCCGATCCCGAGCAGCGCGACCGCGTCGCCGACATCCTCCGCCGCTTCGGTGAGCTCGTCCAGGTCTCGCCCGACAGCGTCGCCGTACGCTGCGCACACGGTGATCTCGACCTGGCCGAGATCATCCGCGCGCTCGACGCGGACGATCTGCCCGTCGCGAATCTCCAGCTGCACGCCCCCTCGCTCGACGACGTGTTCCTGGAGAAGACCGGCCGGACGCTGGAGGGTGCGGCCGCCGAGGCCGGGGTCGACGCTGATCCGGAGCCCGCACGACGGTGACCGAGACCGCGCTCCAGGTCTACCACCTCGCCCGCCGCTCGGTCGTCCGCCAGGCGCGGCAGCCCGCGAACGTGGTCGCACCGGTGATCTTCCCGCTCGCGCTGCTCGCCGTGAACTCCGGCGGCCTCCAGCCGGCCACGTCGATCCCGGGCTTCCCGACGGACCGCTTCGTCGCCTTCGCGCTGGCGATCCCGTTCATGCAGGGCGCGCTGTTCGCGACCATGAACGCGGGCACCGACCTCGCCCGCGACATCCAGACCGGATTCCTCAGCCGCCTGTCGCTGACCCCCGTGCGCGGCGTCGCGCTCGTCCTCGGGCAACTCGCCGGCGTCGGACTCGTCGCCACTATCCAGGCGGTCGTCTACGTCGCCGTCGCCTATGCGATCGGCGTCCACCCGCGCGCCGGCGCCGCCGGGGTCGTCGTCCTGCTCGGGCTGGCGATCGCGATCGCGATCGGGTTCGGGGCGGTGGGCGTCTTCATGGCGCTCCGCACCGGCTCGGGCGAGTCCGTCCAGGGCCTCTTTCCGCTGCTGTTCGTCTTCCTGATCATCTCGTCGATGAACTTCCCGCGGAACCTGATCGAGGTCGGCTGGTTCCGCTGGCTCGCGACCGCCAATCCGGTCTCGTACCTGATCGAAGGTCTGCGCAGCCTGGTGATCGAGGGCTGGAACGGCGAGGCGCTCGCGCTGGCGTTCACGATCTCCGCGGGCCTGATCACGGTCGCCCTGATCGCCTGCGGCCTGGCCCTGCGCACGAGGATGACGCGCACGTGACAGCGCTGCGCGACTTCCGGAACGTCTCGCTGGCGGTGGGCTGGCGGACGCTGCACAACGTCCTGCACAACCCGTCGCTGCTCCTGCCGGGGATCCTCTTCCCGCTGCTCAACTTCGTCGCCTTCTTCGGCGGTCTCTCCCGGCTTCGGCACCTCCCCGGCTTCGACTACCCGCCCGGCTACGCCGGCTTCCAGTTCAGCTTCGTGCTGCTGCAGTCGGCGGCGTTCGGCGGGGTCTTCACCGGGTTCGGGATCGCGCGCGACTTCGAGTACGGGTTCTCACGGCGGCTGCTGCTCTCCTCGCCGCGGCGCAGCGGGCTGATCGCCGGCTACGCGATCGGCGCGCTGATCCGCTGGCTGATCAATGCCTCCGTCGTCACCGCCGTCGCCTTCGCGGCCGGGATGCGGATCAAGGGCTCGGTCCCGGACGTGGCCGGGATGTACCTGCTCGCCGTGCTGGTCAACGTGGCGTTCCTCTTCTGGGCCTGCGGGATCGCGATGCGCTTCCAGTCGGTGCAGGCCGGGCCGATCATGCAGACGCCCGTGTTCCTGATCCTCTTCTTCGCGCCGGTCTACGTCCCGCTGAAGCTGCTCCAGGGCTGGATCCACACGGTCGCGACCGGGAATCCGATCACGCAGGTCCTGGAGGCGAACCGGGGGCTGCTCGCCGGGCAGCCGGTGGAGGTCGGCACCGCCTATCTGGTCGCCGCCGGGCTGATCTTCTTCCTCGGCATGTGGGCGGTGTTCAACCTGCGCCACGCCGAGGCGAAGGGCTGAGTCACGCGAGCCGCCCGAGCGCCTGGCCCAGCGCGACGGCGGCAACCCGACGGCTGCGCTCGCCGCGACGTTCGCGAGCGCGAGCCCCCAGGCCGTTCAGGAAGCAGCCCGAGATGTTGATCGCGAACGTCGACCAGGGAAGACCGCGTCAACGTGACGCTCGATCAGCGAGTCGACTCCGAAGCGGGCGAGCGCGCCGGCTACACCGCCGGACGCGACCGCGAGCACCGCCGGCATGACGTCTCCTTTCGATCGGTAGGAGCCATCAGCTGGGTCGGCGGTTAGGGCGAGCTCCATCGCCCGTGCCGACGATGCTAGCGGCTCACGCGCCGAACGCCGTGCGCCGCTCCAGGTCGCGGTCCGGATCGACGAGGTGGCCGTCGCGCTCCACGTAGCCGTCCTTGCCGCCGATCACGAGCACGACCAGGTCGTCGTCACCGGCGTTGGAGAACTTCCGCGGCGTGGTCGACTCGACGTGGACGAGGCTGCCCGCCCCGAGCTCTCTCGTCTCGCCGTCGACCTCGAAACGAGCCGTCCCGCGGTGGACGAAGTAGAGCTCGTCCTGGGTGTCGTGGTAGTGGAGGAACCCGTCGAAGCCGGGCGGCATCACCAGTGCGTTGGCGCCGAACGCGGTGACGCCCAGCCCGCGGCGGATCTTGCGGAATCCGTACCCCTCTCCGAGCTCGTCGACCGAGCTGAACGCGTATCCCATGTTGCTCCTTTCGGTTCTGCATTTGGGGGTAGCATCAGGTCCCGAAGTGCCCTACCGCAAGGTGACGATGCGGTCCGTCCGTGGGGACGACGAGGAGCAGCTCTTCGCGGTGGCGAAGCTCGCCTTCGCCGAGGGGGACGACAGCCGCACGCTCGCGACGCTGGCACGGGATACCGTCTTCGTCGCCGAGCTGGCGGGGAAGCCTGCCGGCTACATCGCGATCGAGGAATCCGCTGCCGCGCTTCGCATCGAACAGCTCTGTGTGCATCCCGCTCACGAGCAGGAAGGCGTCGGCAAGCAGCTGCTCGCGTGGGCCGAGGGATACGCGATCTCGAACGGGGCCGAGCGGCTCGAGGTCGTCGTCGAGCGCGGGAACCAGCGCGCCGAGTCCTTCTATCGGGGCCGCGGCTTCGTCCCGGCCGGGCCCGACCTGCTCGAGCTCGTCCTTCCGCAGAGCCGGTAGCGTCCTCGTCCTTCTGGCGGCGCTCGCCTTCCCGGCGGCGGCGTCTGCCCATGCGCGGCTGGTCGGCTCGAAGCCCTCCGACGGCGCGGTGCTGGCGACCCCGCCGCAAGACGTCAGGCTGCTCTTCGACGACGAGATCCGTCCCGCCGGCGGCGACCGAGTCGTCGATGCACGGGGTCGCTCGGTGCTCGCCGGCCCGGCGCACCGGCTCGCCGGGAACGACCGCGCCCTCACCCTGCCGCTGAGGCCGGGCCTCGTCCGCGGTGCCTACACCGTCCGCTGGCGCGTCGTCTCGAACGACGGCCACCTGATCACCGGCGTCCTCGCATTCGCCGTCGGCGCGGGCTCGCCCCGGCCGGTGCCGACCCTGTCCGCGGGCGGAGGCGTTTCGACCGCGTCCGTCGTCCTCCGTTTCCTGTTCATCGCCGGCGTGCTGGTCGCCGGAGGGGCTGCGCTCACCGGGCGCGCGCTGCTCGAGCCCGACCGGCATCGGCTGGAGACCGCGGTCGTCGGCGCCGGGCTGGCCCTGGTCGCTGGAGGCGGTTTCGGGCTGCTGGCGATCGAGCCGGCCGCTGACGCGACACGGTTCGGCCACGTGACGGAGACGGCCGCGATCGTCGCGCTGCTCGGCGGCGCGGCTGCGCTCGCCTCGCTCGCGGTCCCGGCGTTGGCCCTCGTCGCCTCCGGAGCGGCAGTGGTCGAGCTCGCCGCGCCGACGCTTGCCGGGCACGCGCTCGACCCGCGGAACCACCGGGCGCTGATCGCGCTCGCGGACGTCGTCCACGTCACGGGGGCCGCGGTCTGGATCGGCGGACTCGCCCTGCTGCTCGCGAGCGGCAGCGCGCGGGCCCGGCGGCGGTTTCCGCCGATCGCGATCGGCGCTGTCGTGGTGCTCGGGGCGGCGTCGATCCCGCGCGCGATCGCGGCGTTCCCCAGCCTCGCCTCGGTCGTGCACACCTCGTACGGGCAGGCGCTGCTGGTGAAGACGGGCGTGCTCGTCGCCGTGCTCGCCGTCGCCTGGGTCAACCGTGGCCAAATCGCGAACGTCGGCCTCGGCGCGGAGCTCGCGCTGCTCGCCGGCCTGGTGGTGGCGATCGCGGTGCTGACCGAACTCCCGCCGCCTCCGCGGGCGATCGCGTCGGTTCGGGCCGTGCCGGCCGTCCCCGGGCCGCCGCCCGCGGACGCGGTCGTGCTCGCGGGCGAGGACGACGACGTGGCCGTCGGGCTCGCGGCGTCCCCGCGCAAGCGGAAGGTCGCCGTCCGCGTGACCGCGCTCGGCCAGGACGGCAAGGGGATCGACGGACTGACGGTCCGGATCGCCGGAGCGGGCGCCCGCCCGTGCGGACCGGGCTGCTACGCGGCAACCATCCCGCTGCCTGGACGGCCGCGGGCCGTGGCCGTTGCCCTCTCCGGTGCCCGCGTGAGGCCCGCCACTCTCCGCTTCGTCCTGCCCCGCCGCTGGCCGGCTCCGGTCGCGACCGCGCTGGTGACGCGCGCCGATCGCGTCTTCCGCTCTCTACGCACGGTCGTCATCCGCGAGCGGCTCGCCTCGAACGCCCGGAACGCGATCACGACTGTCTACCGGGTGGCCGCACCGAACAGGCTCGCCTACTCGATCGCGAACGGGCCCAAGGCCGTGATCATCGGCGGCATCCGCTGGGACAAGCTCCCGGGCGGGAGGTGGGTGCGCTCGCAGACGGAGCCGATCAGGCAGCCCGAGCCGTTCTGGGGACCGGACCCGCGGACGAACGCGCACCTGCTCGGGACCGGCGTGGTCGACGGCCGTCCGGTGCAGATCGCCTCCTTCTACGACCCGCACCTACCGGCCTGGTTCGTGCTCTCGATCGAGCCCGGGACGGGCCGGCTGCTCGCGCTGCACATGACCGCCCAGGCGCACTTCATGCAGCACCGCTACACCGGCCTCGACGAGCCGCTCACGATCGTCCCGCCGGCCGCAACACACCCTTAACGGAGGCGCTACCAGGGCTCAACACGGGCGGTCTATAACGGCCCTGGTGGGACGCACGCGCATCGTCGCAGCGGCCGGGCTGCTCGCGGCCGCGTTGCTCGGGGCCGGCCTGGCGCTCGGCGCCGCCGCCGCATTCGGAGGCTTCGATCGGAAGACGACCACGGTCAGCGAGATCCAGGCGTCGGTCTCGCCGGCGTCCTCGTCCGACTCGTCGGGCCGGCTGCTCTCGATCAACGACATCTACCGCCGGGCCGCTCCCGGGGTCGTGCAGGTGACGTCGACCTCGGTCGTGACTGTCCCGGCCGACCCCTTCTTCGGCAACCAGTTCTTCCCCCAGCGCCAGGAGGAGCGGTCGCTCGGCTCCGGCTTCGTCGTCGACAAGGCCGGGCACGTGGTCACGAACTACCACGTGATCAGCGGCGCCAAGCAGGTCCGCGTCAGCTTCTCGAACGGCGCCAGCACGAAGGCGACGGTCGAGGGCACCGATCCCTCCAGCGACCTGGCCGTGCTCAAGATCGATACCAGCTCGCGCGCTCTGACGCCGTTGCCGCTCGGCAACTCCGACGCGATGGAGGTCGGCGACCCGGTGGTCGCGATCGGCAACCCCTTCGGGCTCGACCGGACGGTCACGGCGGGAATCGTCAGCGCGATCCAGCGGGCGATCACCGCTCCGAACGGCTACACGATCGACCACGTGATCCAGACCGACGCGGCGATCAACCACGGCAATTCCGGCGGGCCGCTGCTGAACCGTCGGAGCCAGGTGATCGGCGTCAACTCGCAGATCGAGACCGGCAGCTCGAGCGACACGGGCAACGTCGGCATCGGCTTCGCCATCCCGTCGAACACGGTCAAGTCGGTCATCGCCCAGCTGATCCGTGAGGGGCACATCGACCGCGCGTTCCTCGGGATCAGCGCCACGCCGATCACCCGCGACCTGGCCCGGGTCTTCCGGCTCCCCGCGGCCAAGGGCCTCCTCGTGCAGAGCGTGCAGCCGGGCAGCGGCGCCGCCAAGGCCGGTCTCGAGGCGGGGACGACCCAGGTGACGCTCGCGGGCGAGAGCTACAAGCTCGGCGGCGACATCGTGGTCGCGGCGGCCGGCCGGCCGGTGGCGAGCCTGAACAAGCTGCGCGACATCATCGCAGCGAAGAAGCCCGGCGACTCGATCCGTGTCGTCGTCTACCGGGAAGGAAAGAGGACGACCGTCGACGTGAAGCTCGGACGGCAGCCGGCGCCCGGCTAGCCGTCCACGAGGAGAAGGCCCCCGACCGCCTGCCCGGGGGCCTTCACAAGACGAAGGCCCCCGATCGCCTGCCCGGGGGCCTTCGCTTTTTCTAGGGTGGTTGGAATGGCCGCGGAGGAGACCGGTCGGCTCGACCTGACGCTCGAGAATCTCGACTTCCTCGAGGAAGAGGAGCTCTGGGCGGACGACGACGAAGCCGACCACACCGGCTGGTTCTGCGTCGCGACCGACCCGTTTCCGTGTCCGGCCGCGGGCTGTTCCTTCGTCGCCGAGTTCATGACCGCTGCCCACCTGATCCTCGTCTGGGAGGAGCGCGACGACCCCAACCTGCTCCGCCACGCCGGGCGCGCCAAGCAGGTCGGCCGCAACCCGCGGGTGACCCCCTATGAGCGCTCGTTCGGGCCGAGCGCGTCGTATTACGCCTGGGAGGCGGCCGGCCGCCCGGTGCACGCCGTTCGCGGCAAGTGAAAGACGAAAGCGAGCACCGGTTCGGCCGCGCCGAGTCCGGGACGCTGGGCGTCGAGGAGGAGCTCTTTTTCGTCGACGCGGGCACGCTCGATGCCGCCGACGGCTTCTCGCGGGTCGTCGGCGAGGGAGACGAGCGCGTCAAGGCCGAGGTCTTCGAGAGCCTCGTCGAGCTCGCGACTCCCGTCGTGCCGGACGCCGGGTCCGCTCTTGCCGAGCTCGCACGGATGCGGGCACAGATCGCCCGGCGCGCTGCCGCCCACGGGCTGCGCGTCTACGCGGCAGGAGCGCATCCGCTGGCGTCGGGTGACGACCAGACGATCGTGCCGTCGCCGAGGTACGAGCAGATGGCCTCCGTGCTCGGCGAGGCGCTCCGGCGGCAGCTGGTCTGCGGTCTGCACGTCCACGTCTCCGTTCCCGACCCGGACACGGCACTGCGCGCGTTCGAGTCGGTCGTGCCATGGCTTCCGGTCCTGCTGGCGCTCTCGGCGAACTCGCCCCTGGCCGATTGCGGCGACACCGGCCGCCGGTCGGAGCGGGCCGAGCGGCTGCTGCAGCTGCCGACCGGCGGGATGCCGCCGGCGCTCCGGAATTGGGACGACTGGCTAGCCGCCACCGGCAGCGACTCGACCCGCCGGCACTGGGACGCGTGGCCGCGGCCCGCGTACGGCACCCTCGAGGTGCGGGTGATGGACATGCAGACCGACGTGCGCAGGTCGGCGGGGCTCGCCGCGATCGTGCGCGCGCTGGTCTTGACGGTGCCAGGCACGGTTAAGACGTACGACCGCGAGCTCTACCCCCGCCGCCGCGAGGCTGCGTCGCGGCTCCCGCCCGATCCGGCCGAGGTCGAGGCGCTCGCCGCGCAGGTCGAGCCGGCTCTGGCGGGCGAGGAGCTCGAGCTCGCCCGTCTCGTGCTCGCCGGCCGGCCCGAGGCCGAGCGCCAGCTGGAGGTCGTGGCCGCCGGCGGGCTCGCCGCCGTCATGGAAGACGTGGCCGAACGGACGCTAGGCTAGGAGCAGGCCGTGGCGATCCAGACCGAGACGATCGAGGTGACAGGCATCCGCTGCGAGCGCTGCGTGATGCGCCTGGGCGCGACGTTGCGCGACCTCGACGGGCTCGAGGCCGCCAACGCGAACCTGGTCGGACAGGTCACCTTCTCCTGGGACGACGACCGCACCGACCGCGAAGCGATCCTGGCGCGGCTCGCCGGGGGTGGCTTCCGTGCGGCTGCGGAAGCCGAGTGCAAGCCAGGCTGAAGCCCAAGCCTGCCGAGCGCGCTCGTTCTGTCTAGTCCTCTTTGGCGCGGCGACTGTCGATCCGCCGGTCGCCGAACAGCGCCGTTGAGCTCGGGTGGTGCTCTTCCGGGAATCCCGGTCGCATGCGCTTGCGCATCTCGGCGCGCCGGTGCTCCGGAGCCGGGCGGCCGGCGGCGATCGAGTCCCGGTCGGCCCCCCATGCGGGATCATGCTCGGGCGACTCGCCCTCACCTTCGGTCGGTAGCTGGAGGTTGGACTCTGCGAGGCCGAAGTGCCTGGCCGCGGCGGCCCCGTCGAACGCACCCCTCTCGTCGACCCGCGGCGCCTCCATCAGCACACGTTTGGGCACCGTCACGAAGGCCTTCGCCGCCTCGTCCACCACGTGGACGAACTCCCGCGGAACGGGGTGCCGCGACTTGCGGAGGTGGCCCGACTCGACGATCAGGAAGCCGTCTCGCACATCGACGACCTGGCCGACGACGCGATCGTCGCTGGTCACAACCTCGTACCCACGCATTTCTGCCTCCTTCCGGTCGTCTACCCGGTCTACCCCTCGACGGCGCGCGGCTAACAGGGAATATTCCTGCTCCCGGGCGCGTTGGCAGTAGTCGGAAAGGCGTTGCTAGGGTGGGCGGGTGAGCGAGGTCACGCCAACCGAGCCCCAGCGACTGGCAACCGACGCACGCGACCGCGTGCGGTTCGAGGAGGAAGCGCTTGAGCTCTCTGATCAGGTCTACCGCGTGGCGAGGAGGCTCGTCGGCAGCCGCGAGGAGGCGGAGGATCTGATGCAGGAGACGTACGCGCGCGCGTTCCGCAGCTGGCGCTCGTACACGCCGGGGACGAATCTCCGCGCGTGGCTCCTGCGCATCCTCACCAACCTGAACATCGACCGCGGCCGGCGCAAGCAGCGCTCTCCGGAGATGCAGCCGCTTGAGGAAGGCGACTACTTTCTCTACAACCGCCTGGAGGAGTCGTCGCGCGAGCCGCGGTCCGACCAGGATGCCGTCGTCGACCGGCTCTCGCAGGACGATGTGGTGGCGGCCCTGTCCGAGGTTCCCCATGACTTTCGCGACGTCCTCGTTCTCGTGGACATCGGCGACTTCACCTACCAGGACGCCGCCCAGATCCTCGACATCCCGATCGGCACGGTGATGTCGCGGTTGCACCGCGGGCGTCGTATCCTGAAGACCGCACTCGCGGGCCAGGCTGTCGGAGGCTGAGATGGAGTTCGACGAACTCTGCGACCAGTGCGAGGAGTGGATGCAGCCGTACCTCGACCGCGAGCTCGACGACGCCGAGCGCGCGGAGGCCGAGAGGCACCTCGAGGGCTGCGGGTACTGCCGGAAGCGCTATCGCTTCGAGGAGAGCCTGCGGATCTTCGTCCGCCAGGTCTGCTCCGAGGAGATGCCGCCCGAGCTGAAGCTGAAGCTCGCTGCACTGCGCACGCCGCTCTAGTCGCGGCCCTGGCGAAAGCGCGCGGGCAGATCCTCGGGCCGGTCGACGTCGCCCGGCCCGCCCAGGTCGTCGCACGGGACGAGCACCGGCTCGAGCGCCCTCGCGCCCTCGTCCGGCACCGAGGCCCAGATTGCACGGCCGAGCACCACCGGATGGCCGCGCACGCCTCCGTACGAGGCCGCGACCACATCGCCCGCCCCCTCCCGCCAGGCGGCGACCACGCGATCGACGGCCGCCGGCGCGAGGTCCGGCCCGTCGGCGAGGATCGCCGCCGCCGCCGCCGTGCCGTCTGCAAGCTCGTGCAGCCCACAGCGCAGCGAGGCGCCAGGGCCGAGCTCCCAGTCGGCGCAGCGGACGACCCGCGCGTCGGTGTCGAGCTCATGCGCTCCGGCGACGACGACGATCTCGCCGATCTCGCCGCTCTGGTGAAGGCGACGGAGCACCTCGTCGAGGAGGAGCGTCTGCTTGGGCGCGCCGAAGCGCGTGGCCGCCCCGGCCGCCAGCACGACGGCGGCCACGGAACGCGGGTCGGCGTCTCCGGCCAGGCCACCCATCCTACGGCCGGGCGCGCCCTCTTATCGGGCTCTCAGGGAAGCCGGCTACCGTCCTGCGGTGCTCCGGATTGGCGCCACCCTCCTTTCCCTCTCCGCGCTCACGCTCGCCGGGCCGGCCGCCGGCTCGTCGCAGGCCCACGTCTTTGCCTCCCGGACGGTCGGCGAGGGCCAGGTGTCGTCGAACTGGGCCGGGTACGCGCTCACCGGAACGAACACCTCCGGTACACCGGCGACCTACACGAACGTGGTCGGCTCCTGGATCCAGCCGAACGTGACGTGCACGGCCGCACAGCCGTCGTATTCCGCCTTCTGGGTTGGGCTCGGCGGCTTCTCCGCCGATGCCCAGGCGCTCGAGCAGATCGGCACCGAGTCGAACTGCGACGCTCGCGGCCGTCCCGTGTACGCGGCCTGGTACGAGATCGTCCCGGCGCCGTCGATCCCGATCGCGATGGAAATCACGCCGGGCGACCGGATCACCGCGGCCGTGCTCGTCCAGGGGACGCAGGTGACGCTGCAGCTCACGAACACGACGCGCCGTGTCCGGGTGACCAGGCGGGTGTCCGTGCCGCAACCCGACCTGACCTCCGCGGAATGGGTCGCCGAGGCGCCGTCGTCCTGCTCCTCCTCCGGGCAGTGCCGGACGCTGCCGCTGGCGAACTTCCGCTCGGTCGCGTTCACCAGCGCTGCTGCGACGGGCGACGGCCACGCCGGGACGATCAGCGACCCGGCGTGGCAGGCGACGCCCGTCGAGCTGGCCGGGCTCGGGCCCGACGGCGTCGACCCCGCGTTTGCCGGCATGCGGCCGTCGTCCGCGGCCTCCGGAGCCACCCCCGGACCGCTGTCAGCCGACGGGCGCGGCTTCGCCGTCGCCTGGCATCCCGCGTCGGGCTAGGAACGACTAGCGGCGGACGCCGAAGTCCGCGGTCAGGATCGTGACGTCGCGGCCGGCGTAGACGCCCGGCGCCGACGAGGCGTGCACCGCGGCGATCCCGACCTCGCGCCAGGCCGCTGTGAGCAGGTTCTGCCGGTGGGATGGGCTGTTCAGCCACAGCTCCAATGCACGGCGCGCACTGAGCTGCGGCGAGCTCCAGACGAGGTTCTCGCCGACGCGCCAGCCGCCGTCGGCGGGCTTCGGATATCTCGTCTCCACCCGCTTCCAGAACGGGGCGCCGCTGAATGAGTCGTGGCTGAAGAAGCCATGCTCGGCCATCGAGAAGGACTGCTCGTGCGCGGCTGCCGCCAGCGCCGCGCTCGCGCGCAGCGGTTCAAGACCGGCCGCCTGGCGGACGTCGTTGATCTGCCAAAGCAGCCCTGCCTCCACCCGCGGGAGGACGGTCACGCGCTCGTTGCCGCCCGCAGCATTGTTCCAGCCGGCGGTATCGCCCCCGTCGGCGGCGGTGGCGCCGAAGGTGGCGGCGGCGAGGATCGCCGCGACGGCCACCGCAAGCGACCGGCGATTCAGCTTTCTCGGTATCGGCAGCTTGGCCACGTCGGCAAGTCCGTGGTGAAACTTCGATACGGCTGTTCTTGCCCCTCCCCCCGGGGTAACGACTGGACGATGGGGATGCGGCATCTTAATCGCATGCCCGGTCGCCAGGCGTGACAACCGCATGTTCGCTCGTTTCGAGGGCGATTGTGCTTCCGCCGGATTGCCCTACGCTGTGACGGAGATGGTCGAAGTCACCGCTGCACGACCCCTGGTGCCCGCGATCCGGGAGTCGCTCGCGCGCTCGCTCACGTACGCCGGGATACCGCTCGGTCTCGCGGCCTGCGTGGCCGTCGGCGCGTTCGGCTTCGCGAACGGTGGGTACTTTCCCGTCTCCTGGGGCTGGGGCAGCTTGGCGCTGCTCCTGCTCGTGGCGCTCGCACTCGCGGTGGGCGTGTCGGCCGAGCTGGGCGTCCTCGACGCCGTCTTTCTCGCCGGCTTCGCCGGATTGGTCGGCTGGATCGCGCTCTCGCTGCTATGGACGACGGTCGTGCCGGACACCGTGCTCGAGGTCGAGCGCGCGCTCGTCTACCTCGCAGCGGCCGCGGCGGGCGTCCTGCTGCTGAGGCGACGATCGGTTGCGGCGGTCGTCCTCGGCCTCTGGGGGGCGCTGGTGATCGTCACGACGTATGCCCTGCTGACCCGTCTCTTCCCGGACCAGTTCGGAGCATTCGACCCGTTCTCCGGCTACCGACTCTCCGACCCGCTGGGCTACTGGAACGCGCTCGGCATCCTCTCCGCAGTCGGCTGGCTGCTCGCACTCGGTCTCGCTGCGCGCTGCGGACCCCTCGTCCGCTGCCTCGCGGCCGGCTCGACGGTGATCTTCGCGCTCGCCCTCTACTTCACCTACAGCCGCGCGAGCTGGATCGCGCTCGTCGTCGGACTCGCGGTCGCGGTCGCACTCGACACTCGACGCCTCCAGCTGATCACCATCGCCCTCGTGCTCGCGCCCTGGTCGATCACGGCAGTCGCCGTCGCCTCGACGTCACCCGCGCTGACGCACCAGAGCGCGGCGGTGAGCGCGGCCAGCCGCGACGGACACGGCCTCGCCGCGATCGCGATCGGGCTCGTGGTCGCGGCCTCGCTCACGATCCTGCTCGTCGACTGGCTCGCGTCCACGCTCACGGTGTCGTCCGGTCTCCGGCGGATCTACGCCGGCACGCTGCTGTTCCTGCTCGCGGCGTTCCTGATCGTCGTCTTCGGCCGCTACGGCTTTCCGCCGACGCTCGCGCGCAAGGCGTACGACTCCTTCAACGGGACGCTCGCCACGACGGACGATCTCAACAACCGCCTACTCAACCTCTCGAGCAACGGGCGGACCGAGACCTGGCACACGGCCTGGCAGGAGGTGACCGAAAATCCGATCCTCGGCGGGGGAGCGGGCAGCTACGCCCAGTTCTGGTTCCAGCATCGGCGCGTCGGCTCTACCGTGCACGACGCCCACAACCTCTATCTCGAGACGCTCGCCGAGCTCGGCCCGGTCGGGCTCGCCCTGCTCCTGCTGACGCTCCTGGTGCCGTTCGCCGCCGTCGGGCGCGCCCGCTCGTCGCCGCTCGCCGTGGTTGCGTGCGGCGCCTACGTCGCGTTTCTCTTGCACGCTGCGATCGACTGGGACTGGGAGATGCCCGCGGTCACCCTGACGGGCCTGTTCTGCGCGATCGTGCTGCTCGCCTCCGGCCGGCGCGACCGGAAGCCGCGACGGTTGCGCTCGGGCACGAGAATCGGCGGGGCCGTGGCCGTTGCCGGGCTCTTCGCGTTCGCGTTGATCGCGCTGCTCGGGAACAGCGCTGTCTCTGCGAGCTCGAAGTCCACCGACGGCGGCCACTATGCGCGGGCGGAGTCTCAGGCCCGGCAGGCGATGTCCTTCGTGCCGTGGTCGGCCGAGCCGTGGCGTCGCCTAGGAGAAGCCCAGCTGCTCTCCGGAGACCCCGCTGCCGCGCGGGTCAGCTTCCGCCGGGCGATCGAGAAGGACCGCCGCGACTGGACGCTCTGGTTCGAGCTGGCCGAGGCGAGCCGCGGCGCCGAACGGCAGCAGGCGCTGGCCGAAGCCTCCCGCCTCAATCCGCTTGACGGACGCCTCCGCCCCCAGACCTGATGAAGGGCTTTCGCAGAGATCCGCTCGCAGATCCCGAGGACCTGATCCGTCACGTCTACGCCTACGCGGCCTACCGTCTCGGCAACAGCCATGACGCCGAGGACGTCACCAGCGAGGTTTTCGAGCGCGCGATCCGGTACCACGGGAGCTACAACCGCTCGAAGGGCGAACCGCTCGCGTGGCTGCTCGGCATCGCCCGGCGATGCGCCGACGACGCGCTGGCGCGTCCACGTGAGGAGCCGGTGCCGGAGGAGATCGCAGCGGTCGGGAGCGTGGAGGAGGACACCGTTCGTCGCGTGACGCTCGCCGCGGCGCTGGCGCAGCTGAGCGCGCGCGACCAGGAGCTGATCTCGCTTCGCTACGGGGCCGAGCTGACCGCGCCCCAGATCGCCCAGGTCCTGGACGCGCAGACCAATGCGATCGAGGTGGCGCTCCACCGCGCGCTCGCACGGCTCCGCCGCATCCTCGAAGCCGAGGAGGCGGAGACGGCAGGGCTGTCCGGCTCCGGCAAGGGTGTAAGGATCGCGGCCTCCGGTCGGTATCTATCCATGTAGGCACGAAAGCGAACAACCGGGAGAGGGGAGTTACATGAAGGACGAAAGATTTCTCGAAGATGAGCTCGACGCGGGCCGTTCACGGCCGCGCGCCGAGTTCGTCACGTCGCTCGCAGGCGACGTGCGGGGGCGCGTGCGCCGCAGCCGGATCGGTCTGATGCTCGCGCTCTGCGGTCTGATGATCGTCGCCGTCGCGTCGTTCGGGGGCATCGGCTACGCGGCAGGGAACGAGCCTTCGCAGAGCAACTCGAGCGCCGCGGCGCAGTACGGGCCGTGGACGCCGCCGACCACGCCGGAGCAGCCGCCCGTGCCGGAGCAGCCGCCCGTGCCGGAGCAGCCGCCCGTGCCGGAGCAGCCGCCCGCGCCGGAGCAGCCGCCTGCGCCGGAGCCGCAGGCGTCCACGCCGCAGCAGGCGGCGACGTTCGCGCCGAAGGTCGTGAAGCCGAAGGTCGTTAAGAAGGCTGCAGTGAAGGCCGAGGCGACGGCGGTGGCCCCGAAGGCCGCCCCGGCGCACACCTCCTCGCAGCTGCCGTTCACCGGCCTCGCGCTGTGGGTTCCGCTGGCGATCGGCCTGCTGCTGATCGCGTCCGGCGTTCTGCTCAGGACGCGGGCCAGGCGGCACGGCTCGGGCGTCCACTAGCGGCGCACGCACCGGCGTAATTCGACGACCGGGGTTCTGGAAGCAGCAGAACCCCGGTCGTCATCTATTCGGCGCCGGGTGTGACCGCGACGATGTCGGCCAGGTGGATCAACCGGAACGTGCTGCGGATCGCCCGCATCCGCTCGCGTTCGTCCTCGATCTCCGGGGAGACCCGCCAGAGGTCGCGCGCGCAGAGGAGCAACTCGCGGATCCGGTCGAGGTCCGACCCCGGATGGCCGTCTTCCTCGCAGGCGTTCAGCGCAAGGCCGAGGACGCCGACCGTGTCGGGCTGGCGTGTCCAGAGCAGCGGGCTGGCCATCGACAGATACTGGTGGATCCGCGCGAGCACCATCGGCTGGCTGAAGGTGTCGCTCCCCTTCGCCGGTGTCGTTGCGAGCGGCGGCTGCCCTTCCGCGATCCGGATGGCGTTGCCGGAGAGCATTCCTTGCACCTGGGCTTCGTCCAGCCCGGCCGTCCTTGCGGTGCGGAGCGCGATCAGCAGCGACGACGGCTGCTGGCCGTACGGATAGTCGGAGGCGTAGAGCACCTGCTCGGGCGAGACCTGGCGGAAGAAGTCGAGCAGGTCGATCGGGCTCCAGGCGGACGTGTCGAAGAAGACGCCGGGCTTGCCGGCGAAGTGGCGCATCAAGGCACCGAGGTCGGCGATGCCGGCGTGGGCGACGATCAGCTGAGCGTCGGGATAGGTGTCCACCAGCCGCGCGAGGTCGTCGGCGATCGGCGGCAGACCCCGGCCGCCGTGGATCAGGATCGGAACCTTCCGCTCCGCGGCGATCGCGAAGACGGGGGCGAGGCGCTCGTCGTTCAGCAGGAACTTCTGCGCCCTGGGGTGGAGCTTGATGCCTCTTGCACCGAGATCGAGGCACCGCTCGGCCTCCTCGATCGGCCGCTCGCCCAGATCGAGGCGGACGAACGGGATCAGCCGCCCCTCGCTGCGGGCGGCGTGCTCGAGCGTGCGGTCGTTCGGGGTCCGGAACGCCGGATGCCGGTCGGGCTCGTCCATGCAGAACATGAACGCGCGTGAGATTCCGTATCGCTCCATCACGCGCTCGAGCTCGTCGTAGTCGCCGACCATGCCATCGATGTCGTGGCCGAGGTGCAGGTGCGCGTCGAAGGTGTCAGCACGCTCCGGGACTTCGCGGCGCAGCTCCGCGTCCCACTCCTCGATCAACCGCTGCGCGCGCACGACCGCTTCGTCCACGCCTCTGAGTCTAGGCCTTTACGATCAGGGTGCCGTGCCGGACGTCCTCATCTACGCGGATACGATCCGCTCGCCGGAGCTCCGGCACGAGCTGCCGCTCGCGATCCCGGATCCGTTCCTCTACGTCGAGCGCGACGGCAAACGGCACGTCGTCCTCACCTCCTTCGAGATCGACCGCGTCCGGGCGGTGTCCGGCGCGCCCGAGCCGCATGCCTACGAGAAGTTCGGCTACGACGATCTGATCGCGAAGGGGCTGCCGCGCGACGAGGTGCTGCTCGAGGTCGCGGTCAACGCAAGCCGGGCCCTCGGGGTGACCGAAGCGCTGGTGCCGTGGACCTTTCCGGCCAAGTTCGCCGACCGGCTGCGCGAGGGGGGTCTCGAGCTCTCCCCCGAGCTCGACTTCTTCCAGGACCGCCGCCGGGTCAAGAGCGATGCCGAGCTGGCCGGCATCCGGAGGGCGCAGCACGCGGCTGAGGCGGGGATGGACGCGGCCCGCGAGCTGTTGCGGCGGGCAGAGTCAAACGGCTCCGGCCTCGTCGTGGAGGGCGAGCCGCTCACGTCCGAGCGCATCAAGGTAGCGATCCTCGAGGCCTTCACCGCCCGCGGAACGGTTGCCGACGAGTTCATCGTCTCGCACGGGCCGCAGAGCGCGGTCGGGCACGACATGGGCTCCGGGCCGATCGCGGCCGGGGAGTCGATCGTGATCGACCTCTGGCCGAGGGACGTGGAGACCGCCTGCTACGCCGACATGACCCGGACGTACGTCGTCGGCGAGCCGCCGGAGGAGATCGTCCGCTACCACACCCTCTGCAAGGAGGCCCTCGACCGCTCGCTGGCGGCGATCCGGGCGGGCGTGCCGGGCGCAGACGTGTTCACGCTCGTCTGCGAGCTCTTCCACGAGGCGGGGCAGCCAACGCAGCTGTCGAAGCGGCCGGGCGAGGTACTCGTCGACGGCTTCTACCACGGCCTTGGGCACGGAGTCGGGCTCGAGGTCCACGAGGCGCCCACGCTCGGCCGCGCGCCGGGCGCGATGATCGCCGGTGACGTCGTCACGGTCGAGCCGGGCCTCTACCGGCAGGGCTTCGGCGGCGTCCGGCTCGAGGACCTCGTGCTCGTCACCGAGGACGGCGCCGAGAACCTGACCGAGTACCCGTACGATCTCGCCCCGTGACGGAGCACGCGATCGAGACGCTCCTCGCCGAGGAGCGACAGTACCCACCGTCGCCCGAGTTCGCCGCCCAGGCGAACGCGCACCCGGATCTGTACGAGCTGTCGTTCGAGGAGCTGTGGGAGCGCGAGGGCCGCGAACGGGTCACGTGGTTCGAGCCCTTCACCGAGCTGTACGAATGGGAGCTCCCGTACGCGGAGTGGTACCTGGGCGGGAAGCTGAACGCCTGCTTCAACTGCGTCGACCGGCACGTCGAAGCGGGGCGGGGCGACAAGGTTGCGTACTACTGGGAGGGCGAGCCGGACGACGACCGGCAGGTGATCACGTTCGCCGATCTCCTGCGAGAGACGACCCGGCTCGCGAACGCGCTCAGTGAGCTGGGTGTGAAGAAGGGCACGCCGGTGGCGATCTACATGGGGATGGTCCCCGAGCTGCCGACCGCGATGCTTGCCTGCGCGCGGATCGGAGCGCCGCACACCGTGGTCTTCGGCGGCTTCTCGGCCGAGTCGCTGTCGGCGCGGATGAACGACATGGAGTGCGAGGTGCTGATCACGCAGGACGAGGCGTGGCGGCGCGGCACGACCGTGCCGCTGAAGTCGATTGCCGACGAGGCGCTGACCGAGGTGCCCGGCGCTCGCTCCTGCGTGGTGCTGCGCCGGACGGGGGGCGACGTGCCGATGACGGAGGGCCGCGACGTCTGGTGGCACGAGGTGGCGGGCTCCGACGAGGCGTACCCGTGCGAGCCGATGGACTCGGAGGACCTTCTCTTCCTGATGTACACGAGCGGGACGACCGCGAAGCCGAAGGGGATCGCGCACACGACCGCCGGGTATCTGGTCGGCGCCGTCTCGACGCACCACTACGTCCATGACGTGAAGCCCGACGCCGACGTCTACTGGTGCGCCGCCGACGTCGGTTGGATCACCGGACACTCGTACATCGTCTACGGGCCGCTGGCGAATGGGACGACGGGAGTCCTCTACGAGGGGACGCCGGACTTCCCGGACAAGGACCGCTGGTGGGGGATCGTCGAGCGGTACGGCGTGACGATCCTCTACACGGCGCCGACGGCGATCCGTGCGCACATGAAGTGGGGCCCGGAGCACGCCGAGCGGCACGACCTCTCGTCGCTCCGGCTGCTCGGCTCCGTCGGCGAGCCCATCAACCCCGAGGCCTGGATCTGGTACCGGCAGCACATCGGCGGCGACCGGACGCCGGTCGTCGACACCTGGTGGCAGACGGAGACGGGGATGGTGATGATCTCGCCGCTGCCCGGCGTGACGACGCTGAAGCCCGGTTCGGCGACGATGCCGTTCCCGGGTGTCGACGCCGCGGTGGTGGATGAATCCGGGCGGGAGGTCGGCCCCGGGGGAGGCGGGTACCTGGTCCTGCGCAAGCCGTGGCCGGGGATGCTCCGCGGCATCTACAAGGACCCCGAGCGATACGCGGAGACGTACTGGTCGCGGTTCCCGGGCATGTACTTCGCAGGCGACGGTGCGCGGCGCGACCGCGACGGCGACTACTGGCTGCTCGGGCGGGTGGACGACGTGATGAACGTGTCCGGGCACCGGATCTCGACGATCGAGGTCGAGTCGGCGCTCGTCGATCACTCCGCCGTTGCAGAGGCGGCGGTCTGCGGCCGGAACGACCCGCTGACCGGTCAGGCCATCGTCGCCTACGTGACGCTCAAGGGTGGCGCCGAGGGATCGGTCGAGATGATGGACGAGCTTCGCGACCACGTGGCGCACGTGATCGGGCCGATCGCGAAGCCTGCCAACGTCGTGTTCGCGCCAGAGCTGCCGAAGACCCGCTCCGGGAAGATCATGCGCCGGCTCCTGCGCGACGTCGCCGAGAACCGACCGCTCGGCGACACGACGACGCTGGCCGACCCGGCGGTCGTCTCGGAGATCAAGGCGCGGGCGGAGGCCGAGCCGTCGGAGGAGTGAGCGCTACGGCCGCGAGTGCGGATGCCGATGGCCGCAATCACCTCCGCAGGACTTCGCGACGCCTCTAGAACACGCCGGGGCCGAACCGGCTGTACGACCACGGCCAGTCCTCGATCCGCTCGCAGAGCCTGGCCTCCACGGGATTCGCCAGCACGTAGCCGCAGCGGTCGAAGACGCCGTCCTCGTCGACCGTCCGGCACTGGAAGCGCTCGGCGAAGACGCTGCCGAAGCGTCCGTAGCGCCGGTTGAACGCGCGGGCGTAGCGCGAGTGGAACCACTGCATCGCCCGCGACAGGCTGGAGGAACGGCCCTCGACGATCGCGTGGTAGTGGGTGCTCAGCACGGATGCGGCCTCGACCCGGATCTCGAACCGCTTCTCCGCCTTCAGCAACATCCCGAGCGCCGCAGTCCGATCCTGCGGCGAAGGGAAGGGCGCGATCCCACATACGCCGCGCATCCAGACGTGGAAGTAGCCGTCGGGCAGCGACGTCCGGAGCACGTATCCCATGAGACGACCGTACCTGGCCCGTGCGGCCCGGAGTACCTCTGTGGACGGATCGTGACGCAAACGTTTCACCCCAGTCTCAGAGACCGGGTTGGAAACGTCACGAGCTCCGCCAGGTCCGTCGGAGGCCTGGCCTGCTGCTCAGCCGAGCAGCTGCTCGAACCGGTCGGCGTCCTCGAACGGGCCGATGACCGCGAGCCGGAGGGCGTCGTCGGCGATCAGGTCCTGCGCGACGCGCTGGACGTCGTCGGCGGTGACCGCCTCGATTCCTTCGATCACCTCGTCCGGCTCCGGTGCCCGGCCTTCCAGCACCTCGCGCCGCAGGCCGAACATGATCAACCCGTGCGGGCTCTCGATCTGGAGCGCGAAGCGGCCCTTGCCGAAGCTCTTGGCCTTCCGGAGCTCCTCCACCGGAACTGCCTCCGCCGCGATCTTCCGCAGCTCGGCCGCGACCGTCTCGACGGCGTCGTCGATCCGGTCGATGTCGACGCCCGCCTGCGCGTACAGCGACCCCACGTCGGTGTAGGCGTGGTTCGTCGCGAAGACGTAGTAGGCGAGACCGCGCCGCTCGCGCACCTCGGTGAAGAGCCGCGACGACATGCCGCCGCCCAGCACCGTCGACAGGACCATCAGCACGTACCGGTCCGGATCGACGATCGGCCGGCTGCGGACGCCGAGGCAGATGTGGGCCTGGTCGGACGCTTTCGTATGCACCTTGACGCGCGAGCCGTTCACGGAGGCGAGCGCCGGTAGCGGCGTGCCCGTCGGCGCGTCCTCCAGGTCGCCGAGCAGCTCGCCGATTCGCTCGACCAGGTCGTCGCCGATCCGTCCGCCGACGCCGACGACCATCCGCGACGGCTTGTACCAGTCGCCGAGGTAGTCAAGGAACGAGTCGCGCGTCGCTTCCTGCACCGTCTCCTTGCGGCCGATGATGTCCCGGCCCAGCGGGTGGTCGCCGTAGACCAGCTCCTCGTAGACGCCGTCGACGAAGTCGCGCGGCGTGTCGAAGTACATGTTCATCTCCTCGATGATCACGCCCTTCTCGCGGTCGATCTCTCCGCCGTCGAACTTCGAGTTGCGGAGCATGTCGACGATCACGTCCAGCGCGACGTCCCGGTGCTCGGCCGCACACCTGACGTAGTACGCCGTGTACTCCTTGCCGGTGAAAGCGTTGAACTCGCCGCCGATCGCGTCGACCTCGCCGGCGATGTCGCGTGCGGTCGGTCGCCGCTCGGTGCCCTTGAAGAACATGTGCTCGGCGAAGTGGGCGATCCCGCTCGACTCCCGCGTCTCGTAGCGCGAGCCGGCCGAGAGCATGACGAAGCAGGAGACGGACTGGGCGGCGGGCATCGGCGCGGTCAGCACGCGCAGGCCGTTGTCCAGGGTCTGGCGCTCGAAGACGGACATGACCAGGATGGTAGCCGCGGCCGTGCGCTCAGCCGCGATGGAACTCGAACACGGTCGTGCCGGCCAGGCCGGTCGGCTTGACCGAGAGCGTGCACGTTCCGCCCGCCCGCTCGGAAACAGGCAGGTCGCCCTGCCAGGTCGTCGGCGACGGAAACTCGAGGTGGCGAACGGGCTTGCCGTCGATCGAGATGTCAACGGCCTCAGCCTGCTTGATCAGCAGCGTGACGCTGAACGTTCCAGACGTGCAGTTGTAGGCGACCAGCCGGCCCTCGCCCGAGATGTCGCCGTTCGGCTCCAGGCCGGAGATCCACGAGCGCAACCGGAGCGGCTGCTCCAGCCTCCAGAGGACGAGTCCGGCCTGGGTCAGGCCCTGCTGCGTAATCTCGGCCCTCCGGTCACCGTGCAGCTTGATCCAGTTCGACACGATCGCGAACCTCGTCCTGGCGAGGCGCGACGCCGGCCCCACGACCGTCCCGTCGGGACGGACGGAGACGCTGTCCTGGGGCAGCGGCCCGGGCACGCCCGCTGCGTTCAGGCCGTAGACCCGGTCGATCTGCGTGTTGAAGAACACCGTCTCCCATACGCCCGGCCACGACGGCTCGCCGTCGTAGAGGTACGCGATTTGCCTTCCGGCTACGTGGTCGGCCCACGACGGATCGTCACCGAGGAAGGAGCGTTGCTGCGCCCGTGCCTCGTCCACGACGAAGCGGCTCGACACGACCGACGCCGCGACCAGCGCAGCGATCAGCGCGAACGGCACCCACTGCAGCCGCCGCCGCGGAACGATCGCGAACACGGCCGCGGCCGCCACCGCCACTCCCCGGTAGACCCAGGCCATCGTCGAGAGTGACGTCAGCGTGGAGAGCTTGAACATCGGGATCAGCGTCAGCGCGTCATGCATCCCGTAGATGTTCACGTAGCGGCGAACCGGCAGAAGCAGGAGCACGGCGAGGGCGCCGGCGGCGACCGCTCCGCGCACCACGTGCCCGCCCTCGGGGCCGCGGCGAAGCCACAGCACGAGCCCGATGAACAGCACCGGCGCGAGCCCGATCAGATTCCGTTCCACGATCCGGTCCGAGTAGCGCGAGGCGAAGGCGCCGACCTCGACGATCACCCAAACCGAGAGCGACGTCGCGACTGCCAGGTACGCGCGCACCCCCTCGTCCTGCTCGCCGCGGCGCAGAGCCTCGACGAGCTTCACCGCCACGGCGGCCACGGGGAAGAGGCCGCAGAGGATCAGCAGCGACCCGCCGTGGTAGAGGACGAATCGGGCCGCCGCGCCGACGCTGTACGAGGTGCTGGCGACGACGTCGTAGCCGCCGAGCGCTCCCCTGCCGGTCGCCAGCCGCCACACCGCCCACCCGGCCAGCAGCACGCCCAGCCCCAGGGCGGCCGGCAACTGCCGCCTGAGGCGCCCCCACGAGCGGGCGAGCCGAGCGTCGAGCAGCGCGGCTGTGACCAGCGCGGGAAGGAGCACGATCGCCTGGATCCGGGTGGCGCAGACGGCGACGAACGCGACCAGGAGGAGAATCTGGTTGCGGCGGCTCGGACGGGCGATCGCCGCTGCGCCTGCCCAGGCGGCCGTGACCAGCAACGGATAGAACAGCACCTCGGTCATCACCAGCCCCGAATAGGCAAGCACCGGCGTCGCGAGGGTGAGGGCCGCCGCCGTCAAAGCGCTCCTGCGCGGAACGAGGGTCCGCGCCCAGAGGTAGACCGGAACCGCGGCCAGCGACATCACCAGCGCCTGGAGGCCCTGGAGCAGGTCGTACCCGAAGCCGAGCCCGAACACGGCCAGCGGGAAGCCTGCGAGCAGCGGCGTCAGCAGGGAGTAGTACGGGGTCGGCCCGCCGAGGATCGACAGCGAGCCGTGCAGCCACAGGCTGCGGCCGAGCATTCCGTACACCATCTCGTCCGGCGCGATCCACGGCACGGGCACCTCGACTGCCGCCCAGGCTCTGAACGCGGTCGAGAGGAGGACGAGCGCGCCGAGCGCCACCCATTCGCTTCGGCGGCTCACTCCAGCCGTGCGAGCTCCGCGAGGAGCCGGTCGACCTCGTCGGCCGTGTTGTAGTGGACGAAGCCGACCCTGACGGCGCCGCCTTCGTCCTCCAGGCCCAGCCGCTTCATCACCTCGAGCGCGTAGTAGTTGCCGTGCCAGACGGCGAAGCCCCGCTCGCCGAGCCTCGCCGCCGCCTCCTCGGCGGCGAGACCGTCGACCGAGAAGGCGAATGTCGGCACGCGGCCGTCCATCCCGGCCAATCCGTGCAACCTGATCGACGGCGGGAGGCCGGAGAGGAACCTCTCGCCCAGCGAACGCTCCCACGCGGTGATCTCGTCCCACCCGAGCGACTCGAGGTACTCGACGGCGGCGACGAAGCCGGCGAGCAGCTCGTAGGCGAGCGTTCCGGTCTCGAATCTCTTTCCCATCGGCTCGACCGGCGCCGGACGTACCTTGTACGGGCGCCACGACTCGAGCAGGTCGTGGCGGACGTACGCGATCCCGAGGTGCGGCCCGAAGAACTTGTACGGGGAGCAGATCAGCACGTCGACGCCGAACGCCGCGACGTCGATCGGCCCGTGCGGTGCGTAGTGGACGGCGTCGGCCCAGGCGATCGCGCCGGCCTCGTGCGCCAGTTCGGCGATCCGCCGCACGTCGGTCAGCGTTCCCACCGCGTTCGACGCCACCGGGAAGGCGACGACGCGCGTGCGGTCGGTGAGCTGCCGCTCGAGGTCGTCCAGGTCGAGCGTCGTGTCGTCGTTGATGTCGACGAAGCGGACGGCCAGATCGCGGTCGTGGCCAAGCTCGAGCCACGGCGAGACGTTCGCGTCGTGGTCGAGCCTCGTGCACAGGATCTCGTCGCCGGGCCGGAAGTCGCGGCCTGCCGTGCGGGAGAGCGCGAAGCTGAGTGTCGTCATGTTCGGCCCGAAGACGGCCTCCTCGGGCGCGCAGCCGAGGAAGCGGGCGGCGGTCGCCCGAGCGCGCTCCTCGAGCGCCTCGGTGCGGCGGCTCGTCTCGTACGGCCCGCTGACGTTCGCATTCGACTCGCGCAGGTAGGCGGCGACGGCCTCGATCACCTGGTCGGGTACCTGTGATCCGCCGGGAGCGTCGAGGAGCACGAGGTTGCGCCGGAGGGCGGTGAAGCGGGCGCGGACGGCGGCGACGTCGAGACTCACGCCGCGCGATTCTCCCATGCCGCCAGGAGCTCGCTCTCGCGCTCCGGCGTCAGCCCCGCCTTGCCCGTCCACTCGGGAACGTCGCGGGCCGTCTCGGCGAGCGGCCGGAAGGTCAGTCCGGCCGCGACGGCGCGATCGACGGGCACAAGCTGGAAGGCGGCGAAGTCGGCGTCGCTCGGCGGGATCCAGCAGGGGAGGTCGCTCCAGCCCTCGACCCCTTGCTCGACGAGGAAATCCTCCGTCACCTGCACGACGTCGGCGGCGCCGCACGCCTCGAGCATAGAAGCGAAGGTGATCGCGCGCGGCGGAGAGGTCGCGTTGTAGGGGCCGGAGCCACCGTCCTCGACCAGCCGGACCGTCCAGTCGGCGAGGTCGCGAACGTCGACCATCTGCACGGGCTGGTCGGGAGGCACCAGCATCGCCCCGCCGCGCTCGGCCCGGCGCGGCCAGTAGGTGAACCGGTCGGTCGGATCGTTGGGTCCGACGATCAGGCCCGGCCGGACGAGGATCGCCCTGTCGCCGAAGGCGCGCTCCGCCTCCTGCTCGCAGAGCGCCTTCAGCGCGCCGTAGTTGGAGTAGTCCGCGAGCAGCCGGTCGTCCGGCTTGTCGGCGAGCGGCTCGGGCGGGTCGGTCTCGGTGCGCGGCTCGCGGTAGTCCGCGTAGTACGAGATCGAGGAGACGAACACGTACCGGTCGGCGGCACCCGCGAGCAGCCGGGCGGAGTCGCGGACCTGCCGCGGAACATAGCCGGAGGTGTCCAGCACGGCGTCCCACCTGCCCCCCTCGAGCGGCGCGAGCCCGCGGTCGCGGTCGCCGTGCAGCTTCTCGAGCTCGGGGAAGAGGTCGGGATTGGTCTGGCCACGGTTGAAGGTGTTCACCTCGTGCCCGCGGGCCAGGGCGGCCTCGATCAGCGCGTAGCCGAGGAACTTGGGACCTCCGAGCAGGAGCAGCTTGAGGCCTCCGGCCTCACTGCCTCGCCTCCCACCAGGACCGACGGCTTCGCTGTCGCCTTTGTATTCGGCTTCGTCTCTCAGGCCACGTTCCAGACGTAGCGCGGCGGCGAGGTGAGCGACGCGCCGACGAAGCAGTCGCGCTCGGCACTCTCGAGCAGGGCGCCCTGGTCGGCCGGGGTCGGCTCGAAGCGGACGTCGAAACGCGCCTCGATCTCCACGAACGCGAAGCGGCCGTCCTCATCGCGCCGTGTCACCGTGCCCGAAGCTTGTCCGCTCGCGTTCACGGCGACGCCCTCCCTCCGGGCGTGGTAGCGGAGGCTGGTCAGCGAGCAGTCGAGCACCGCGGCGAGAACGAGGTGCTCGGGCGACCAGCTCTCCGGCACCTCGACGGCGGTGCCCTCGGCCGTGGCGACGGCCGTCCCGTCGTAGGCCACCTCGTACCCGAAGACCCTTGCCCTTGGCTCAGCCATGCGGAAGAACCTAGCGGGTCCGTCCGGTCCGGAAGCTACGTTCGGACCGTGACGAGGCTCCGGCCCCTGAGCGAGTCCGAGTGCTACACGCGGCTCTACGGTGATCGCGAGTCGACGGTCGCGGTGATCAGGGAGCCCGAACGGGAACGGCCGAGCGGAGGGGTCCTGGGCGAACAGCTGCTGAGGCTGTTCGAGCAGCACCAGCAGGAGAGCTCGGAGGGCGAGCTGCCCGAATTCGAAGCAGCGTAGTCGTTCATTCGAGCAACTTCCGCAGGGTGGCGAACCAGTGCAGGCGCTCGGCGTAGGGCACGGCGGCATTCGCGGGCGACGTCGACGGAAGGACGAACAGGAGCGTCTGCCCCAACCGGCGTTTCTGCAGCCCGTGCTCGGGCCGCCCGCGGAACGGGCCGCGGTATGCCTCTTTGCCGACGAAGCCGATCGCGCGCGGGCGCAACTCGGCCGCCAGCCGCTCCAGCCGCACGGCGGTGCCGGCGAAGTCGGCGGCACGCAGGTCGCCCGACCCGCGCGTCGTCCGCGGCGCTGCATTGGTCAGCCCGACTCCCCACTGCAGCACCTCGAACTGGTCCGACGGCTCGACCAGGCGGGGCGTGAACCCCGCCTCGTGGAGGAGTCGCCAGAAGTCGTTGCGCGGGTTGGCGAAGTGGGCCGCGGCCGCCGCGGATACGCGGCCCGGGTTGATCCCGCAGAAGATCACGTCGAGATCGGAAGCGAGAACGTCCGGGACGGCACTGTTCACCTCGAGCGATTCTGCCTCGCCCATTCGCCGCCGCGACCGACCTGGCGGCCGCGCTCATCCCCGAGCGAAGATGCGCAGGGCTTGGGGAAGGGGGTTCATGGGGGAAACCGGCCGTTTCCCCCGTGCTGCTACCGGCCGGCGGCGTAGCCCTGCATGCCGCGCGGGTTCGCGCCCCCCTTGAGCACGCCGTCCTCGCGCGCGACCGCGCTGACCCGCCCGAGCGACCACGCATCGGTGACGGTCACGTCGTGGCCGCGCCCCCGGAGCTCCTCGACCACCTCTTCACCCCAGCGCTCCTCGAGCGCCAGGGAACGCCGCATGGTCGCACGCGGGAAGAACGAGGACGGGAAGTGGTCGGTGTGGAACGAAGGCGCGTCGATCGCCGCCTGCAGGTCGTCGCCGAAGACGACGTGGCGGAGGAACGCGTGCAGGGACCACTGGTCCTGCTGGTCGCCGCCGGGGGTGCCGATCGCCAGCGCCGGCTCCCCGTCGCGCAGCGCGATCGTCGGCGACAGCGTCGTCCGCGGCCGGCGCCCCGGAGCGAGCGACGACGGCAGCCCCTCCTCGAGCCAGAACATCTGAGCGCGGGTCCCGAGCGGCCAGCCGAGCGCAGGCATCACCGGCGAGGACTGGAGCCAGCCGCCGCTCGGCGTCGCGGAGACGAGGTTCCCGAAGCGGTCGGCGACGTCGAGGTGGACGGTGTCGCCGCGCGTCGGCTCGCCGGCGCCGGCGGTCACGGCTGCCCCGACCGGGCTGGGCAGCCGGCCGCCGTCGCCCGGCCGGAGGTCATCGGCCGCGGTCTCACCGACCAGCTGCCGCCGCTCGTCGGCGTACTCGCTCGACAGGAGCCGTCCGAGCGGAACGTCGGCGTCGCCGTAGAAGGCCTCGCGGTCGGCGAAGGCGAGCTTCGCGCACTCGACGACCACGTGGACGTATTCGGCGTCGGACAGCTCGGTCAGGTCGAAGCCGTCGAGCAGCGCGAGCTGCTGGAGGAAGACCGGGCCCTGGCCCCACGGGCCCGTCTTGCAGATCGTCAGTCCGCGGAAGTCGAACGTCGCAGGCGGCTCGAGCGTCGGCTGCCACGCGGCCAGGTCCCCGCCTGTGATCAAGCCGCCGCTCGCGGCCGAGAAGCGGTCGATCTCCTCTGCGACGAAGCCCTCGTAGAACAGCTCGCGGGCGCGCTCGAGCTCCTGCTCGCGGGACCCGCCGCGA
The DNA here is from genome assembly GCA_963841405.1 of uncultured Actinomycetes bacterium. GTDB lineage: Bacteria > Actinomycetota > Thermoleophilia > Gaiellales > Gaiellaceae > DATBLE01. The sequence continues at coordinate 1,041,018 of CAWJCM010000007.1, forward strand.
GACTCGTCGACGATCCGCCGGTACGTCGCCGCGAGCGCCGTGTTCCGGAAGAGCGAGCCGGGCCGCGGGGCGGGAAGGTAGAGCGAAGCGGACTCCGTCCAGGTGCGCAGCAGCTCCTCGGTGCGCTCGATCGTCGAAGTGATTCCGGGCACGACGGGGTAGCCCTCGTCCGCGTACGCGATCGCGAAGCCGAGGACGTCCGCGAGCCGCCACGTGCCGAACTCGGCGAGAAGCCGCACCCAGCCCCCGAAGGCACCGGGCACGCAGGCGGCCAGAGGGCCGGTGCCGGGCACGAGCTCATGCCCCAGGTCGCGGTAGCGGCCGATCGTCGCGGCCGCAGGTGCAACCCCCTGTGCGCAGAGGACGAGCGGCTCGCCGCGCTCGGCCGACCAGAAGACGACCGGCAGGTCACCGCCGGGGCCGTTCAGGTGCGGCTCGACCACCTGGAGCGTGAAGCCGGCGGCCACCGCCGCGTCGAATGCGTTGCCGCCCCGCTCGAGCACGGCCATGCCGGCGGCCGTCGCGAGCCAGTGAGTAGAGGCGACCATCCCGAACGTCCCGCGCAGCTCTGGTCTCGTCGTGAACGTCATGCCGGCTCGCCGACGATCGCGCCGGTCGTCATCCTCGAGTCGAGCGACGCGTGGGAGTCGCGGGGGAACATCAGCATCTCCCGGCGTGGCGGGCGCAGCTCCCGCTGCGAGAGGCGCGTGGCGTCGCCGCCGAGGATCCGGACGTTCCGTCCGTCGCCTCGACGAGGCGTTCGACCTCGAGGGCCGGCGTTGCGCTCATGGCTGCACTCTGGCCCATGACGCGGACCGACGCAGCGCTCGTCGACGAGCCGGCGTGCGAGATCCAGTCGCGCGTGCTCAGTCGCACTTCCGCCGGCCGGTCGCCTTGCTGCTCGCATGACGTCAGCCGCGCCAGCGGTTGGTGATCGGCGTGCGCCGGTCGCGACCGAACGCCTTCGGCCGCAGCTTCACGCCGGGCGGCGCCTGCCGGCGCTTGTACTCCGCCCGGTCGATCATCGCCAGCGCCCGGTCGACGACGTCGGGGTCGAAGCCGTCGGTGAGCAGCTCCTCGCGCGAGCGGTCCAGCTCGACGTACGCCTCGAGCACCCGGTCGAGCTCCGGGTAGGGCGGCAGCGAGTCCTGGTCGAGCTGCTCCTCGCGCAGCTCGGCGCTCGGGGCGCGCTCGATGATCGACCGTGGGATCAGCTCGCGGCCGGCGGCCTCGTTCACGTGCTCGGCCAGGCGGAAGACGTCGGACTTGAAGACGTCCTTGAGCAGCGCGAACCCGCCGGCCATATCGCCGTACAGCGTCGCGTAGCCGACCGAGAGCTCCGACTTGTTGCCGGTGGCGACGACGAGCCAGCCGAACTTGTTCGAGAGCGCCATCAGGAGCACGCCGCGGACACGGGCCTGGAGGTTCTCCTCGGTCAGGTCGCGCTCGAGTCCGCCGAAGCTGGGCGTCAGCGACTGCTCGCAGGCGGCGACGACCTCGTCGATCGGCACCTCGCGGAAGTCGATCGCGAGGCTCTCTGCCAGCCGCCGCGCATCGCCGCGCGTGCCCTCCGACGAGAACCGCGACGGCATCGAGACGCCGTGCACTCGCCCTGCCTCGAGCGCCTCGACGGCCAGCGCCGCGGTCAGCGCCGAGTCGATCCCGCCCGAGAGGCCGACGACGACGTCGCGAAAGCTGTTCTTCTCGACGTAGTCGCGCAGGCCGAGCGCGAGCGCGAGCCGCATCTGCTCGAGATCGTCCTCGAGCGGCGAGATCAAGGGGACGGTCCCCGGAGGGGGCTGTCCCTGCCGTTCGCCGAGCACGACGGTTTCGACCTGCGGCGGTTCATCCCGGTCGCGCGCCAGCGCCCGCCGCCGGGTCTCGCTCAGCCGCCTGCCCATCGCCGCAGTCGGGTCGAGGTCGACGACCAGCAGCATCTCCTCGAAGCCGGGTGCCCGGGCGAGCACCACGCCCTCGTCGTCGAGCACGACGGAGTGGCCGTCGAAGACCAGCTCGTCCTGCCCGCCGACCGCGTTCACGAACGCGACGAAGCTCGACGTGTCGCGGGCGCGCTGCTGGAACATCTCCTCGCGCTCGCGGTCCTTGCCGACGTGGAACGGCGAGGCCGAGACGTTTACCAGCAGCTGCGCGCCGGCGAGCGCGAGGTCGGTCGCGGGCGGCCCCGGCTGCCACATGTCCTCGCAGATCGTCACGCCGACGAGCGACTCGCCCAGGCGGAGCGCGACGAGGTCCCGGCCCGACGCGAAGTACCGCTCCTCGTCGAAGACGCCGTAGTTCGGCAGGAACCGCTTCCGGTAGACGGCCCGCACCTCGCCGTCGGAGCAGACGGCGCAGGCGTTGTACAGGTCGCCGTCGAAGGACGGGAAGCCGACGAGGGCCGCGATTCCGCTGGTCGCGGCCGCGATCTCGTCGAGCGACCGTCGGGCTGCGCGCACGAAGGCCGGTCGCAAGAGCAGGTCTTCCGGCGGGTAGCCCGTGAGCGCGAGCTCGGGGAAGAGGACGAGCTCCGCGCCTGCCTCCCGCGCCTCGTCCAGCCGGTTCAGCATCAGCGAACGGTTCCCGTCCAGGTCGCCGACGACGGTGTTGATCTGCGCGAGTGCGAGCCTCATTGGTTTTCGCCTTTCAGTCGAAAACCATATATATCAAGCGAGCGCCTTCGAGATCGCCTCCAGCGCCTCGGGGTTCTCGACCGACGAGAGGTCGCCCGGATCGCTCCCGAGCGCGGTCGCCCGGACGGCTCGCCGGACGATCTTCGCCGAACGGGTCTTCGGCAACGCCGGCACGAAGACGACGCGGTCGGGGGCGAACGCCTTGCCCAGGTCGGCCGCGACGAGCGCAGCCACCTCCTCGGCCGACGCGGACGTGCCCGGAGCGAGCACGCAGAAGACCCACGCGACCTCGCCCTTGACCTCGTGCGGAACGCCGACTGCGGCCGCCTCGGTCACGGCCGGATGGGCAACCGCGGCCGACTCGATCTCCGCGGGTCCGATCCGCTTCCCGGCGACGTTCAACGTGTCGTCGGAGCGGCCGTGCAGGTACCAGTAGCCGTCGTCGTCGACCGATGCCCAGTCCCCATGCGTCCAGATGCCGGGGAACCGGCGCCAATACGCGTCCAGGTACCGCTCCGGATCGTCCCAGAAACCACGGGTCATCCCGGGGAAGGGCTTGCGGCACACGAGCTCTCCCACCTCGCCCGTCCCCAGGAGCGACCGCCCGTCCTGGTCGACGACGTCCATCGCCATCCCCAGGGCCGGACTGCCGACCGAGCACGCCTTGATCGGCTCGGCGATCGACGAGCCGAGGAAGACCGCCCCGACCTCCGTGCCGCCGGTGATGTTGACGATGGGGACGCGCGACCCTCCGGCCTGCTCGAAGAGCCAGCGGTACGGCTCGGGGTTCCACGGCTCGCCTGTCGTCACCATCACGCGCAGCGACGAGAGGTCCGCCTCCGGCAGGCCGTGCGGGATCAGCGCGCGGATCAGCGTCGGCGAGCAGCCGAGGATGGTGATGCGCTCCTCCTCGACCAGGCGCCAGAGGCGGTCGGGCGGCCAGTCGGGCGCTCCCTCCGCAAAGACCAGGCTTGCACCCATGGCGCCGCAGCCGACCACGGTCCAGGGCCCCATGATCCAGCCCATATCGGTGGAGAAATGGACGACGTCGCCGGGGCCGGCGTCGGCCTGGTAGCAGGCCTCGCGCGCGATCGAGACCAGGAAGCCGCCCTGGACGTGGACGACGCCCTTCGGTTTCCCGGTCGTCCCCGACGTGTACGTGAGCAGGTAGGGATGCTCGGCTTCGACCGCCAGCGGCTCGAGCGTCCCCGGGCAGCCGGCGACCTCGTCGTCCCACGGCGCGACGACCAGATGCTCGAGCGTCGGCGCCTCACGGCGTGCCTCCTCGAGGATGTCGAGCATCGGCACGGTCTTGCCGCGCCGCAGCGACGACCGGGCGGTGATCGCCACCTTCGCCTCGGACGCGACCAGCCGCTGCGCGACCGCCGGCGCCGCGAAGCCGGAGAAGACCGGGACCTGAACGGCTCCGATGTGCGCGCACGCGTGCGACGCGATCGCCGCCTCCGGCGACATCGGCAGGTAGATCGCCACGCGGTCGCCCGGCTCGACGCCGAGCTCGACCAGCCGCTCCGCCAGCCGCGTGACCGCGTCCGAGAGCTCGGCGAAGGTCAGCTCTCGGCGCTCTCCGTCCTCGCCGCGGAAGACGGCCGCCACCCGGTCACCCCGCCAGCGGTGGACGCAGTTCCAGGCGATGTTCAGCTTCGCGTCGCGGAACCACGTCGCCCACTCGGGGCCGCGGGACAGATCGACGACCTCGGACCAGGGCTCGTACAGCTCGATCCCCATGTCCGCCACGGCTGCCGGCCAGAACCATTCGGGATCGTCGACCGAGCGGGCGACCAGCTCACGGTAGGTCGAGAAGCCGTGCCGGCGCATCAGCCGGACGACGTTGGCGCGTTCGAGGACCGCCTCGGTCGGTGTCCAGACGACGTTCGCCACGCGTGCAACGTTACCGCTGTTAGCATGCACTAACTGTGCGCGCGAAGATCCTCGCCAGCTTCCTCGACGAAGAGCATCGCAGGTGGTGGACGCTCGTCGCCGTGTCGTTCGGGCTGTTCATGATCATGCTCGACAACACGGTCGTGAACGTCGCGCTGCCGTCGATCCAGAAGGACCTGAAGGTGAGCGTGTCGTCGCTGGAGTGGGTGGTCAACGCCTACTTCCTCACCTTCGCGGTGTTGATGCTCACCGGCGGCAAGCTCGCCGACATGTTCGGCCGGCGGCGAATCTTCGTCACCGGACTGGTGATCTTCACCGTGTCGTCGCTCGCCTGCGGTCTGGCCGCGAACGGCGAGACGCTGATCGCGGCACGTGCCGTCCAGGGCGTTGGCGCGGCGATGATGAACCCGGCGACGCTCTCGATCATCACCGCGACGTTCCCGCCTCGCCAGCGCGGCACGGCGATGGGCATCTGGGTCGGGGTCTCGGCAGTCGCGCTCGCGCTCGGGCCGATCACGGGCGGACTGCTGGCAGAGCACGCCGACTGGAGTTGGATCTTCTTCATCAACGTGCCGATCGGGATCTTCGCGATCGTCGCGGCGCGGATCGTCATCCGCGAGTCCAAGGACACATCGGCCGACCAGCGGCTCGACTTTCCCGGCCTCGGTGCGTCCGGCATCGGCCTGTTCGCGCTCACCTATGCCTTGATCGAGGCGAACAACAAGGGCTGGACCTCGCCCGAGATCCTGGCGCTGTTCGGCGTCGCGATCCTCTCGTTCGCGGCGTTCGTCGGCGTCGAGCTTCGCCAGCGCGCGCCGATGCTCGACCTGACGCTGTTCCGCAACCGCACCTTCACGGGCGCGAACCTGACCATGCTGCTCGTCGCCCTCTCGATGTTCGGCGTCTTCTTCTTCGTCTCGCTCTTCGTCCAGGGGATCCTCGGCTACTCGCCGGTTCAGGCGGGGGCGGCCTTCCTGCCGATGACGCTCTGCATCATCTTCTTCGCGCCGGTGGCGGGGCGGCTGTCCGATCGCATCGGGCCGCGCTGGCTGATGGCGGGGGGCATGACCCTGATCAGCATCTCGCTCGTACTCTTCTCCCTTCTCGACGGCGGCTCGAGCTTCTGGGACCTGTTCCCGGCGCTCCTCGTCGGCGGGGCCGGTATGGCGATGGGGATGACCCCGACGACGGCAGCCGCGATGAGCTCGGTGCCGGTCGACAAGGCCGGCGTCGGCTCGGCCGTGCTGAACAGCATGCGCCAGGTCGGCGGCTCGCTGGGCGTCGCGATCATGGGCGCGATCCTCGGCTCGTACGTCAGCGTCGGTCCGCTCAGCCCGCAGTACCCGGACCAGTTCGTGAGCGGCTTCCAGGCGGCGTTGCATGTCGCCGCCGCGATCGCGTTCGCGGGTGCCATCGTCGCCCTGGTCATGGTGCAGAAGCCTGCGCACCGGCACGCGATGGCCGCCGAGCTGGGATGAGCGCGCGGCTGACGGCGAGCGAGCGGCGCGAGGCCGTCCTCGACACCGCGTCCCGGGTCTTCGCGCGCTGCTCGTACCGCGGCGCGACGACGGCCGAGATCGCCCGCGAGGCCGGCGTCACCGAGCCGATCCTCTACCGGCACTTCGCCTCCAAGCAGGCGCTCTACCTGGCCTGCATCGAGACGGCCTGGCAGCGCGTCCGGGCCGCCTGGGACGAGGCGGTCGCGAAGGAGCCCGACCCGCGCGGCTGGACCCAGGCGATGGCCGACGCGTTCTTCGAGTTCAAGGAGCAGCGCTCGGCGGTCGCCCTGCTCTGGCTACAGGCACTGACCGAGTCGGGCGACGACCCCGAGATCCGGCGCTACCTGCGCCGCCACCTGCGCGACGTCCACGCCTTCGTCGCCGAGGTCGTTTCCCGCTGTCAGGCCGCCGGGGCGATCCCGGCCGCGCGCGACGCGCGCGCGGAGGCGTGGATCTTCGTCGCCGTTGGCCTGCTGACCGCGGTCGCCGGGCGGCTCGGCGGCCTCCCGGCGAACGACCTCGAGCGCATCCGGGCCGCCCGGCGCGCCTGGCTGACCGGCTCGTAGCGCTAGCCGAAGATCGCCCAGCCGATCACGAGCCCGACCAGGATCGTGATGGCGAGCGAGACCGCGATCGTCGTGAAGCCGACGGTCAGGCTGCGGCGGGCGCGCAACGCCTCGGGTGTCGTACCGCGTCCAGGCACGGTGTCGTCGTCTCCGAAACCGCGCCCCGCGAAACGCGAATGGACAGGGTATCGACGAATGCGCTGGCCGACGCCCCTCGCGCCGGCCGCAGCGAGGCTCGTCCCTGGGGGCTGAGCCGCGGTAGCGGACCCGGCGCAGAACGGTCCGAAGACGTCGAGAGCCCCGGCTGCGGCCCCCGGGGCTCTCTTCTGATCAGACCTTCTATCGACAGTCGCCCTGGGTGAATCCTGCGGCGGGCGCTGTCGAATGGCACGACTATAGAAGGCATGTCTCTTTCTGTCAAGTAACCCGGTGAAGCAAAAATGCGCTAGGCTGCTTCACCACGGCGAGGCGCATGACCAAGGCGATTAGAGCGGAACAGCCACGCACGGCGGCCCGGAACGGTGAAGTCGGCCAGCGACTCCGTTCACTGCGGGTCGCGGCCGGCGTGACCCAGAGCGAGCTCGCCGGGGGCCGCTTCTCGAAGGAATACGTCAGCCAGATCGAGCGCGGCAAGACCCGCCCGAGCGTCGAGACGCTCGAGTGGCTGGCCGGGCAGCTCGACGTCGAGCCCGCGTACCTGATCGGAGGCGTCAGCGCCGAGGAGCGCGGCCGCGTCGAGGCGGCGCTCTCCCGGGCCGAGGCCCTCTCCGAGCAGGGCGAGCATGCGGCGGCGGCCCAGGCGTTCGCGGCCGGCCGCCAGGCGATGGCCGAGACGGGCGCGGCCGACCTCGAGCTGCGGTCTCTGCTCGGCGAGACGTGGGCGCTCGCGCAGTCGGGCTCCGTCCCGGAGGCGCTCCGGCTGCTCGAGCGGGCCCGGGACCTGGCCGAGGCCCCATCCTGCTCGGACGTCGACCGGGCCGCGGTCCTCTTCCGGTTCGGCGTGTGCCGCTACCACCTGTCCAGCATCTCGACGGCGATCTCGCTGCTCAGCTCGGCCCTCGAGCTCGCCGACCGCTCCGGCCTTCCCTGCGACCTGCTCCGCGGCGACATCCTCGACTGGCGTTCCCGCTGCTACCGCCGGCAGCGCGACTGGCAGGGGGCCAAAGAGGACGTCGAGCGCGCGCTCGAGCTGGCGGAGTCCGGCCGCGACCGGAAGGCCGCCGCCCAGGCCTACTTCCAGGCATCGCTCGTGGCCGAGCGGGAAGGGCACTGGCTGCTCGCCCGGACGTACGCGGAACGGGCGCGCGGCTACTACGAAGAGCTCGAGGACCGCGCGAACGTCGGCCGTCTGCTGAACAACCTCGGCGGCCTGAACTTCACGCTCGGCAACCCGGAGCGGGCGGTCGAGCTGCTGACGGGCGCACACGAGGTAGCGCTCGAATCCGGCGACGAGCCCGAGGCCGGGCTCGCCATGTGCTCCCTGGCACAGGTCCATCTCGACGTCTCGGAGCCGGGCCTGGCAGAAGCCGAGGCGGCCAAGGCGCTCGAGCTCTTCGGCGACCGGCCGGACTACCTTCAGGGAATCGGCACCGCGCAGCTCGTCATGGGCCGCGCGCTGCTCGAGCAGGATCGCTTGAACGAGGCTGGAAAAATGCTTGTTGCTGCCGATATGAGCTTCGAGCAGTTGTCATCGGTCAGCCACCGGGCTGCGGCCTGGGTCGCCCAGGGCGATCTCGCACAGAAGCGCAATGCAGATCGCGAGGCGGCCCGCCTCTACCGTCGGGCAGCCGAGGCACTGCAGGATTTCCGCTTCTAGCCGAAAGGAGACATAGGCGTGCTGGTCAAGGCCTATTCCGACGGCCCTCGTTAGTTCGTGGCACCGGCTGCGGCCGGCCGGGATCTAGACTCGGAGCGTGCGGCATGCGCGCCTCCTCGTCGTGCTGGCTGCGGCGCTGTGCGTCGCGGGCTGCGGGAGCAGTACAGGTGGTAACGAAAGCGCGAAGCCGGGAACCCTCGGCGCCGAGCTTGCGCGGTCCGGGCCGGACGTCGCGCTGGTCCAGGGAAGCTCCGACTACGCCGTCGGCCAGGTGCGCGTGACGTTTCTCGTGATCGACTCCAAGTCGAGGTCGATCGAGCGGCCGCATGCCCGCGTCTGGGTCGGGCCTTCGCTCGACGCTCCCCCGACCACAACGACGGAGGCGGTACTCGAGCCGATCGGCATCCCCGGGAAGTCCGAGTCCGCGACGGGGGGCGTCACCCGGATCTACGTCGCCCGCTTCACGCTCTCCAGGCCGGGCAAGTACACGCTCGTCGCGCAGCCGGACGGCGCGAAGATCCAGGGAATCGCCAACCTCGACGTGCGGCGGCATCCGCAGGCACCTGCCGTCGGCGACAAGGCGATCCCCTCGCGGACGCCGACGCTCGCCTCGGCCGATGGAGACATCGCGTCGCTGACGACCGCCAGCCCGCCCGACCTGTCGCTCCTCCGCTACTCGGTGGCCGACTCCGTGAAGGCCCACGCGCCATTCGTGCTCGTCTTCGCCACCCCGAAGTTCTGCACCTCTCGAACCTGCGGGCCCGTGGTCGACGTGGCGCAGGCCGTCCAGCGCCGCTTCGCAGGCAGCGGCGTCCGGTTCATCCACGTCGAGGTCTACACGGACAACAACCCGGCGCAGGGCTTCAACCGATGGTTCCGCGAGTGGCGGCTCCCGAGCGAGCCGTGGGTCTTCCTGGTCGGCCGCGACGGCCGGATCAAGGCCCGCTTCGAGGGCTCGGTCTCGGAGGCGGAGCTCAGCGCCGCGGTGCGTCGGCTGATCGCAAGGGACTGACCCGAAGGGGTCTGTCCCTACCATTCGCGACATGGCCGTCAAGCTGACCGAGCTCGTCACCTCCGGGGGCTGCGCGGCCAAGTACCCCGCCGCGCGCCTCCAGGAGCTGCTGGCCGGGTTCGTCCCGGCGGAGGCGGACGATCTGCTCGTCGGGCTCTCGCCGGCCGACGACGCCGCGGTCTACCGGCTCGACGACAGTACGGCGCTCGTCTTCACGCTCGACTTCTTCCCGCCGCTCGTCGACGACCCGCGCGACTTCGGGACGATCGCGGCGACGAACGCCCTCAACGACGTGTTCGCGATGGGCGGCCGGCCGCTGCTCGCCCTCTCGATCGCCGAGTTCCCCGAGGAGCTGCCGCAGGAGACCGTGGCCGCCATTCTCGACGCCGCCGACGCGCAGGTGCGCGAGGCGGGCGCGATCCTGGCCGGCGGGCACACGATTCGGGACCGCGAGCCGAAGTACGGGCTGGCCGTCGTCGGCACGGTGCACCCCGACGGCGTCTGGCCGAAATCCGGGGCGCAGCCCGGCGACGCGCTGTTCCTGACGAAGCCTCTCGGTACAGGGCTCGTGCTGCACGGCGCCGCCCGTGGACTGGTGGGTGACGATGAGGTACGTACCTCCGTCGAGTGGATGACCACGCTGAATCGCGACTGGGCCGACGTCCTTCGTGCCTTCCGCCCGAACGCGGTCACCGACGTCACGGGCTTCGGGCTGCTCGGCCATGCCCACGAGACGGCGGAGCGCAGCGGTGTGCGGCTGGTGCTGGAGTCGGGGGAATGGCCGACCCTCGACGGCGCGCTCGAGGTTGCCGGGGCCGGTGAGCGAACGGGCGGCGACCCGCGGAACCGCGACTTCGCTGCTGCGCACGTGGCCATGGCCGACGGGGTCGCCGACGAGCTCGTCGCGCTGGGCTGGGATCCCCAGACCGCCGGCGGCCTGCTGGTGTCGCTGCCCGCGGACCGCGGCCCCGCGCTCCGGGCCGAGTGGGACGCCCGCGGCCTCTTCGCGCGCCGGATCGGCCATGTCGAAGCCGGAGACGGCGTGGCCGTCGTCTGAGCGGGTCTACACTCGATTCCGTGCACGTCGAGTCCACGCGCCTCTCGCGGCTGCGCGCGCACGAGCTCTCGTCGACCGCATTCCGGCGGCTGGCGTTCCTGTCGCTCGCCGCCCTCTGGCTGATCGTCTCGACCGGCGCCGTCGTCCGGCTGACCAGCTCGGGGCTCGGCTGCGAGCACTGGCCGGGCTGCCAGCCGGGCCAGCCCTTCCCGGAGAAGGGCTACCACTCGTACATCGAGTTCGGGAACCGGATGGTCGCGAGCGTGACGATCATCCTGACGCTCGCCCTCGCGATCGGCGCGTGGTGGACGCGCGGGTTGCCGCGCTGGGCGCGATGGCTGGCGGTAGCCACGTTCGTCGGCACGGCGGCGCAGGCGCCGCTGGGCGCGATCACCGTCTACGCGCATCTCAATCCGGCGCTCGTCATCCCGCACCTCCTGCTCTCGGTCGCCGTGCTCGGGGCCGCCGTCGTCGTCGCACTGGAGGCGGTTGCGCTCGACCGCGGGCACGCTCGACCGCTCGACCGCGAGCCGCGCCTCGCGGGCGTCGGCGTCGGGGTCGCCTGCTTCGCCTTGCTCGTTTCCGGGACGATCGCCACCGCTGCTGGCCCGCACTCGGGCGGCAAGGACGTCTACCGGCTTTGGCGGCTGCACCCTGCGCTCCTGCTCCACGGCGCCGCGGTCGCCCTTCTCGGCTGCAGCCTGATGTTCCTGATCGGCTACCTGCTCGCCCGACGCTCCGCGATCGGGGGGCGCTACGCGGCCGGCGCCGTCGGCCTCGCCGGGCTCGTGCTCGTCCAGATGGCGCTCGGCGACATCCAGTACCGGACGCATCTGCCGTGGGGGCTCGTGCTCGTCCACGTCGCGGTGGCGGCGACAGTGTGGGCGGCAACGGTCGGGTTCGTCACGCTGATGTGGCGCCCGCTTACCGCTGTTCAGAGCGGTTCGACGTAGACTGGACCGATGGCTGAGCTCCACGTCGCGCGCCGCCCAGCGCTGGAGCGGCCGGTGCTGATCGCCGCCTTCCGCGGCTGGAACGACGGCGGCCAGGGTGCCTCGCTCGCCGCGGGCTACCTGGCCAAGGCCTGGGACGCGCGGCGCTTCGCCGAGATCGACCCGGAAGGGTTCTTCGATTTCCAGACGACCCGCCCCCAGGTGCGCCTCGAGGAGGGGTTCACGCGCAGGATCGACTGGCCGGAGACGGTCTTCTACCATGCCCGCCCCGAGGGGCTCGACCGCGACGTCGTCCTCCTGCTGGGCATCGAGCCGAACCTGCGCTGGCGGACGTTCTCCGGGCTGATCGTCGACTTCGCCAAGGAGCTCCAGGTCGAGCTGATGGTCACGCTCGGTGCGCTCCTCGCCGACGTGCCGCACACGCGCGACCCACCGGTCACCGGCAGCGCCACCGACGCGGCCCTCGTCGAGCAGCTCGGCCTCCAGGCCTCGCGCTACGAGGGGCCGACCGGCATCGTCGGGGTCGTCCACGACGCCTGCAAGCGCGCGAACATCCCCTCTGCGAGCCTCTGGGCGGCGGTGCCGCACTACGTCTCGCTCGCGCCGAGCCCGAAGGCGGCGGCGGCGCTTTGCGGCCGGCTCGCCGACCTGATCGACACCGAGATCGACACCGCCGAGCTCGACGAGGCGGCCGAGGCGTACGTCCACCAGGTCAGCGAGGCGATCGCCACCGACGAGGAGACGGCGGCCTACGTCGAGGAGCTCGAGCGGCGCGCCGACGAGATCGACGAGACCGACATCCCGTCCGGCGAGTCGCTGGCGGCGGAGCTCTCGCGCTTCCTGCGCGAGCGCGACGAGCAAGGCGACGGGCCGGCCGCGACCGAGCAATGACCTAGGGGATGACCCCCGAGGGTCGGTCCCCACAGAGGCGGTCGCGGCGAGACTCGGCAGGGTCACACGCCTTCGGGGTCCGACCCTGGATTACCCGAACGTGAAGGCGTAGGCCGAGACGCCGGGCGAGAACCGGAGCTCGAGCGTTGCCTCGTCGATCGAGTCGCGGTCGACCAGGGTGTAGAGCCGGTCGGAGGTGACGCGGACGACGCCGTGCGGGTTGCCGTCCACGAGCACCTGCACCGTTCCGTGGCCGCCGAGCACGAGGTAGACCTTGCGCGCGTAGTAGCGGAGCCGCAGGCGCGCGTCCTTTCCCGCGACGATCCGCTGGGCCCGGACCGTCCAGCGGCCGCCGTAGGCGAAGTCGTCCTTGCCGAGCGCCGGCGCGAGCGTGTACGTCGCCTCCTTGTCCGGGTAGAGCTTCGAGCCCGTGAACCGGGCGATCCGCTCGTAGCCGAGGTAGGTCTCGGGCGTCAGCAGGCCCGTGGGCGTCAGGTCGCGGAGCCGGTTCGAGGCGGGCGACGCGGGCCTCTCGCCGAGCAGGGTGCGGATCGCCTCCTCGCTGCCGTCGTAGTCGCCCTCGCCGAAGTGCGCGTGGCGGAGGTGGCCGTTCCGGTCGATCAGGTACTCGGCTGGCCAGTACTGGTTGCCGTAGTCGTTCCAGGTGCCGTACTTGTTGTCGATCGCGACCGGGTAGCGGACGCCGAGCCGCTTCACCGCGCTGCGCACGTTCGACGGGACGTGCTCGAACGCGAACTCCGGCGTGTGCACCCCGACGATCACCAGGCCGCGCTTCCGGTACAGGCGATCCCACGCCTCCAGGTGGGGGAGCGTGCGCAGGCAGTTGATGCACGAGTAGGTCCAGAAGTCGATCAGCACGACCTTGCCGCGCAGTTCCTGCATGGTCAGCGGCTCGCTGTTCACCCACCGGTCGATCCCGGCGAAGTTTGGCGCCGGACCGTAGTCGGGCAGGCCCTCGGAGCCGGAGACGGCAACCGCCGGATTGCGTTCGGTGACGTTCTTCGTCCGCTCGAGCGCCTTCCGGCCCGAGGCGCTCGCCTCGGTGCGGTCCTGGAGGAACTTCGTCCAGTCGGGGAGGTGCTTCTGGAGCGACGTGTCGGCGTTGAAGATCAGGGCGAACGCCGATGCGGCGAGGATCACCCCGAATGCGACCCGGAAGCGCTGTACGCCGACGCGGAGAGCGTTGCTCGCGCGGCGGCCGCCGAGCGCGATCGCGAGCAGGACCGCCGAGACGCCGACCGTGTAGGCGACCGCGACCGCGATCGTCCTGGGGCCGAGCTCGTGGGCAGAGGCGGAGGTGGTGACGAATGCGATCGCCGGGCCGCCGCACGGGACGAACACGAAGCCGAGCGCGCAGCCGAGCAGGAAGCCGCCGCCGAGGTCTCCCGAGGGCCGGCGCGACAGCCGGGAGAGCGGACGCTCGATCCACACGCCGACCTGGGGGAAGACCAACGTGGCGGCGAGCAGGAAGAGGAGGCCGATCGAGACCTTCCGGAGCAAGTCCTGCGGCAGCCCGAGCGCGTCGAGCAGGAGCGCCGCGAACAGGATCGAGACGAGAAAGGTGACGGCGAGCCCGGCGATGATCGCGAACGGGCGGCGGCGGTGCTCGCCCGCGCCGCCGGCGAAGACGATCGGGAGAACCGGCAGGACGCACGGCGAAACGGCCGTGATCAGCCCTGCCACGAACGCGAAGACGATCGCGAGGACCATCGTTGGTTATTCGGACGTAGAAGCCTGCCCGGTTGTTACAGACTCGTTGTCCTGCGGCGCGACCGCGGGTTGGCTGCCGTTCTGCTCCGCGCCGCCCTGCACCGTCTGCGCGGTCGTGGCCGCCGGTTTCTTCTTACGCCGCCGGCGACGCCGTCGGCCCGTGTGCGCCTTCGGCGCGGGGAGGTCGTCGGCGAGGGCGGGGGCGACCTCGCTGATCGTGCCGAGGGCCTCGCGGGCGGCCTCGAGATGGTGGTTCGCACGGGGCGTGTAGCCGTCGGCGGAGGCAAGCAGCGCCGCGGCGGTTCCGATCGGCAGCTCCTTGGCGGCGGACGCGAGCTTGATCGCGTTCTCCTCGTGCCGCTGGCCGCGTGAGTTCGCGAGCGCGCCGAGCAGCCGCTTGGCCTCGGGGTACTCGGCACTCGCCTTGCGGTCGAGCACCTTGCGCACTGCACGTGCGAGGCGCCACGTCCAGCGCGCCAGTATCTGGTCGGGCGCGTCGGGTTTCCCCTCGCCGATCGCGCGCAGCAGTACCCGCACGCCTTGGACGCGGTCCTTCTCCCACGGCGGAGCCTGCGACACCAGGGTGACGAGGTCGTCGAAGCTCATCCGGTCGACCGGCGTCGAGACCCGGTCGGAGAGCGCCATCAGCCGCAGCCGCCGGTTGGGATTCTCTGCGGCGCAGGTGAACAGGAACTGGTCGAGCGCCGCCTTGCTCGCGCGGGCGCTCAGCTTCTCGACCAGCGCGACGCGGTCGTCGAATCGGGCCTGGCGGCCGGCGATGCGCGCCCAGAAGCGCTGCTCCTCCTCGTCGAGGTAGCGCGGGTCGATGCGCTGCCACTCGCGCTGGATCACGGCCAGGCGCCGGCTGACGTCGGGCGTGACCGGCACGAGCCACGGCGCGGGCGAGAGGCGGCGGCGTGCGCGCCGCTGCACTCGACGGCGCGGCGCGGGCGTCACGCGGGCGCCCTCGCGGTAGAAGTCGGCGCCGAGCAGTGAGTGCAGCGTGACCACGCGGTCGGAGTGCGTGGCACCCTTCTGGACGAAGTCGACGACGATGCCTGCCTCCTTCCTGGGATGCAGGCGCATGATCCGGCCGATCCGCTGCTGGTAGACGCGCTTGCTGGCCGTCGGCGCGAGGTGCATGACCACGGTCGCGCGCGGCGAGTTCCAGCCCTCGGCGAGGAGCATCGCGTTGACCAGCACGTCGATCTCGCCGCGCTCGTAGGCGGCGAGGATCTCGGCCAGGCGGACGGGCGGCGTGCGTCCGCTGACCGCCTCGGCTTTCAGGCCTGCGGCGCGGAACTCCTGCGCGAGGTTGTACGCGTGGTCGACGCCGGCGGCGTACACGATCCCGGGCGCCGAGTCGAAGCGGTCACGGTAGAGGCTGGCGGCTGCCTGGTTGAGCGCGACGTGGTCGAGCACCCTGGCCAGCGCGACCTGGTCGAAGTCGCCGCCCACGATCGGTACCGAGTTGATCGCCGCCGCCGGCGGGACGCGGAGGCACCGCAGCGGCGCGATCAGGCCGCGCCGGGCGGCGTCGCCGAGCGGGAGGTCGTCGACCGAGGCGGGGAAGACGTCGGAGACCTGCTTCGCGATCAGCTGCTCGGTAGCGGTCATCCCGATGTAGACCGGCTCGGGGAAGCTGCGGATGGCGGCGCTCGTCTTCTCGCCGAGGGCGGTGTGGGCCTCGTCGCAGATGACCAGCTGGTACGCCTCGCGGTTCAGTTCCCGCACGTGGCGCGCGAACCAGGCGTAGGTCTGGATCGTGATCGGGTTGCCCTTGGGCGGGGCGCCCTTGCCGGTGATCTCCGGCGTGATCCGGTCGCCGTAGCCCTCGTCGTTCAGCTCGCGGTTGAACTGGCTGACCAGCAGCCGGCGGTGGGTGAGGATCAGGACGCCGATCGTCCGCGCGGCCTCGACGAAGCCCGCGGCGGCGATCGTCTTCCCCGACGCGGTCGGATGCCTGAAGCGGTAACGGCGGATCGCGCCCGGGTCCTCCTGCGGCGAGAGCTCCTGCGCGGCCTCGAGGTCCTCGAGCGGCTCGTGCGCGGCGTGGTCTCCGTTGGTCCCGTTTTCGCCGTTGTCACCGTTCTCGTACTCGTACTCGTCGAACTCGTCCTCCGGTTCTTCGGCGACCGACTCGGGCTGGCGCTGCGTGGCGGCGATCAGCTCGGTCAGCATTCCGGCGAGCGCGTCCACCTGGTGGCGGCGCAGCTCCGTTCCCGACTTCAGGTGCGGCGGCTTCTCGCTGAGCACGCGCTCCAGGCCGAGCATCAGCGCGTAGCGGATCTTCCACTCGGACGACGGTTCCTCGGCGCCGGCGTCCAGCTCGGACAGGGCGTCGTCGAGCGCGTGGCGGCGGGCAGTTCCAGGCGCGAGCACCTGGCGCGGATCCTCCTCGGGATGGAGGAACGGCTCGCCCGCCCAGGCGGCCGCGCGCTCGGCAGAAGCGACGAGCGGACCCGTCGCCTCAGGAGCAGTCGAGAGTTGAGCGGTGGTTTCCTGCATAGGGGCAGCGGCAGTGCGCTGCGACGTTCTCAGAAGGCGCCCGAGACCCAGACGGGCGTCACGCCCGGAAGCATAGCGGGTCGCGCCGGGCCGCGGCCAGCCTCAGACGGGGGAACCGCGATACTTGCCGGGTGGCCGACTGGGCGGCGATGTTCGAGCGCGAAGCGGGCCGCTGCCGGGACGGCGAGGAGCGGCTGGAAGGCATGGCCGTCGCGAGCGACGAACGCCAACGCCAGCTCACGCGTGTGGGCAACGCCGCCTGGGGGGCGGGACTGTGCCTGCTGATGCAGGGCGCTCTTGAGTCGTCGCAATGGCTGCGCAGAGCTGCGCACCTCTGGCGCAAGAGTTACGCGAATGCGCCGCCCGGGAGTTGGGGGCGGCCGATCGGCGCGATCAAGGCATTCGTCCTGGCCGGCGATGAGCACGGAGCGGAGGAGGCCGCCCGCTGGGCGCTCGCCGAGGGAGCCGGTGAGTCGGAGTCGCCGATCGGCCGCTACGCCGCGGCGCTCGCCTGCTCCGTGCTCGGCGATCGCGAGGGCGCGCGGATCCACGCCGACACGATCCGGATCCGCGACGATTTCCCGCGCGACGTCGGCGACGCGCTGGCGACGATCGCCGCCGAGGACGTCGTCGGCTACGTCGAGGCGGTCGAGTCCGTGCTCGAGTCGTTCGAGACGCGCGAGGACTACCTCGAGGACGTCCCGGTCGCCGACACAGTGCTCGTGCTCCAAGCGCTGGCCGCGCGGCGCAACATGGCCGCGGATCTGACGTCTGATCTGTTGCCGTGAGCCTGAGGAGATGGCTGGAGGAGCGCCGCGGGCGGAAGCGCCGCAAGGAGGCGGAGCGGCTCGGCCAGATCGACCCGGAAGAGGCCCGGCGCCTGCGCGACCTCACCTCGCCGGTGAAGGCGAAGTGGGGGTACTACCCGAAGTAGCCGAGCTCGTTGCGACCGCTGGCCCTACAGGGCGGTGGCGGCAGCGCCGTCGAGAATTGCGATCGTCTCGACGCCTCGCACGAGGCTCGCGGGTGTCTCCGGCGACGGCTCGTCCGTGAACGCGCGGCCGACCGCCTCCGCCTTCGCCTCACCCGTGACGAGGTAGACCATCATCCGCGTCGCGGCGAGCGCCGGCACCGTCATCGTCACCCGCGGGACGAACGGCTCCATGCCCGCATCGGCGGCGACCGCCCGCCGCTCCGTCTCGTCCAGCGCGGGCGCGTTCGGAAAGAGCGAGGCGGTGTGCCCGTCAGGGCCGATGCCCATCACAGCGAGGTCGAGGGCAACGCTCTGGAGCGCGGCGTCGTACTCGGCCGCCGCCTGCTCGGGCTCGAGCTCGCCGCGAACGCGGTGCACCTCGGCCGGCGGGCGGGCGAGGCCGTCGAGCAGCGACTCGCGGACAACGCGGTAATTGGACCGACCGTCGGCGGGCGGGACGCAGCGCTCGTCTATCCACCAGAGCTCGACCGCGCTCCAGTCGGGACGCAGGATGGCGGCGCGCTCGTAAGCGGGACGCGGCCCGGAGCCCCCGGAGACGCCGACGTCCCCGCCTCCTCCGGCCTCCGCGATCAGCTGCGCGGCCGCCTCGCCCGCCTCCTCGGCGGTATCGACGATGCGGAGATCGACCTGGCTCAATCGCCTTCCTCGGCGAGCTCCTGCGAGCGTTCCATGGCAGCCTGGATCGCGTTCAGGAACGCTGCCCGCACCCCGGCGGCCTCGAGCTCGCGGATCGCGCGGATGGTCGTTCCGCCCGGAGACGTGACCGCCTCACGCAGCTCCACCGGGTGAACACGCTCGTCGCGCAGGAGTTTGGCGGTTCCGAGCATCGTCTGGACGACGAGCTGCGTCGTCACCTCGCGCGAGAGCCCGAGCAGGAGCCCGGCCTCGATCATCGCCTCGGCGAGGAGCGCGAAGTAGGCAGGACCCGAGCCGGAGACGGCGGTGACCGCGTCCATGTACGGCTCGGGTACGCGCACCACCGCACCGAGGTGCGACAGGCACTCCTCGGCGAGCGCGAGGTTCTCCTCGCCGGCATGGGCGCCGGGGCAGATTCCCGCGATCCCCTCGTGGACGACGGACGGCGCGTTGGGCATCGCCCGCACCACCGGGACGCGGTCGGCGATCCTGGTCTCGATCCGCGACGTGCGGATCGCGGCGGCGACGGAGAGCACCGTCTGCTCGGGCGCGAGCAGCGGGCCGATCTCCCCGAGCAGCACCTCGATGTCCTGCGGTTTCACCGCCACGACGACCAGGCCCACCCCCGCTACGGCCTCGCCGTTCGCGAGCGTCGCCTCGATCCCGTAGTGACCGCGGAGCTCGCCGGCACGTTCTTCCCGCCGGCAGGAGGCGACCACTTCGGACGACTCGCGCCACCCGGCGCTGAGCAGGCCGCCGAGCAGCGACTCGCCGATCTTCCCGCAGCCGAGGATCGCGACGCGACGGTTCACGGCTCGAGTCTACGCAGCCAGGCGACCGCGGCCTCGAGCCGGCAGGCGTCGATCTCGCCGTTCGGGCCGACGGCAGACATCTCCAGGGTCAGCGTGCCGTCGTACGGCAGCCGCTCGAGGAAGCCGTCGACGTCGATCGTGCCCTCGCCCGGCAGCAGGTAGCGGCGCGGCTTCGTGCCCCAGACGGCCGGGTCGAAGTCCTTCACGTGCAGGTGCGCGATCAGCTCGCCGAGCTCGTGGGCCCGGTCGAGCTGGCCGTGCAGGGCGAGGAACTCGGTATCCAGCGTGACGCGGCAGCGTGGGTCGCGCTCGCAGGCGCGGCAGACATTGTCGAGCGGCGTGCCGACCGTGCACGGGATCGTCTCCACCGTCAGCGTGACTCCGTGCTCTTCGGCGATGTCGGCGAGTGCGGGCAGGCGATCGAGGTTGCGATCCAGGTGGCGGTCTCCGTCGGGGAGCTCCCAGAGGTGGAGGACGACGAGCTCCGCACCGAGCCTGCCCGCGATCCGGCAGTCGAGCGCGAAGCGCGCCAGGTCGGGGTCGTCGCCGGAGAGAGTCGCACCGGTTCGCTTGTCGGCATGGGCGGTGACGAACGGCAGGCCGCGCAGGTCCTCGACGACATGGTCGTTCCACGAGTGGATCGACGCCTCGAGCTCGAGCGGCGGGATGTGCTCGAGGATCCGGCGGTGGTCGGGGAAGTCGGGGTTGCGGGTGACCGACCCGGTCGAGATCAGCGGCCTCACGCGGCGCGGGCGGCGGGGATCAGCCCGTGGGAGAAGCCGGCCAGCAGGTAGACGCTTGCGAGTCCGGCCCACTCGCCGTACGGCTCGAGCAGCTCGGCCGTCTCCCACCCCTCGACGCGGCGGCCGCGCATGGCTCCGAGCAGCTTCACCAGCCCGAGGTCTCCCTCGAGGCCGCGTTCGAAACGGCCGAGGCCCTCGAGGGAGACGACCCCGAGCGACCAGGGGCCGAGGCCGCGCTCGCGCAGGAGCCGGCCGGCGACGGCTTCCGTCGGCTCGTCCTTCAGCCGCTCGAGCTCGACCGAGCGCGTGAGCCGCACGAGCGTCGCGCCGCGGCGGGCGTGGAGGCCGAGGCGGCGCAGCTCGGCCGGCGAGAAGCGGGCGAGGTCGGCGGTCGCGGGCGGGATGCTCAGGCCGTCGCGCCGGTCGGTTGCCGCGCGAATGATCCGCCGCTCCATCGCGCGGGCCTCGCTCGCCAGGATCAGCTGGCCGCAGAGCGCCCGGAGGAGTGCCTGGGCGACGGTGGCGAGCCGGACGGGACGGAGCCCGCGCAGCCGGCGCACCGTCGTGCCGAGGAGCGGGTCGCGCTGGAAGCGCAGGACGAACGGCGTGTGGTCGTCGTCGATCCCGAGGCAGAAGCGAAGCTGGTCGAGCGCCTCCTCGCCGGTCGCGCGCAGGCAGACGGCGCCGTCGGGCCGCTGCCAGGCGACGGCGCGGCCGGCCGGGACGACGGCGTTCAGGATCCCGTCGCTGAACGTGCGCGTCGCATCCGACGCTCCTCTGGCCGAGAGAGCGATCGAATAGGGGCCGCGGGGGCGCAGGTCGGCGGCGACCATCGAGGGTCGAGCATAGTGGCCGGTCCGGGTGCCGTCAGTACCCTTGGCCGATGCCGGATGCGGTCGTCGTCGGCGCGGGGCCGAACGGTCTGGCGGCCGCGATCGTGCTCGCGCGGGCGGGCCGTTCGGTTGTCGTGCGGGAGGCGGCGGACACCGTCGGCGGCGGGATGCGAACGGCCGAGCTGACGCTGCCGGGCTTCCGTCACGACGTCTGCTCGGCGATCCACCCGGGCGCGGTCGGCTCACCGTTCTTGCGGTCACTGCCGCTCGGCGACCACGGCCTCGAGTGGATCCATCCTCCGGCGCCGCTCGCGCATCCCTTCGACGACGGCAGCGCCGTGCTGCTCGAGCGATCGGTGGCGGCCACTGCGGCAGGGCTCGGCGGCGACGGTGCGGCCTACCGCCGTCTGTTCGAGCCGCTCGTCGAGGTCGCCGACGAACTGGCCGGCATGGTGCTTGCGCCGTTGCGGAGACCGCGCAACTGGCGAGCGGCAGTCCGATTCGCGGCGAGCGCGTTGCTACCCGCGGCAACGCTCGCGCGGCGGCGGTTCGCGGGTGAGCGGGCCCGCGGGCTCGTCGCCGGGCTGGCCGCTCACTCGATTCTCCCGCTCTCGAGGCCGCCCACGGGCGCTGTCGGGCTGGCCCTCGGCCTGTTCGGCCACGGCTTCGGGTGGCCGTTCCCACGCGGTGGCTCTCAGGCGATCGCGGACGCGCTCGCGTCGTACCTGCGCTCGCTCGGGGGCGAGATCGAGTGCGGCAGTCGCGTGGAGTCGCTCGCGGATCTGCGCGGAGCCGGGCTCGTGCTGCTCGACGTCACTCCGCGTCAGTTCCTCTCCCTCGCCGGCGAGGCGTTGCCGTCTCTTTACCGCCGCCGCCTGGCCGGCTACCGATACGGGCCGGGCGCCTTCAAGCTCGACCTTGCGCTCGAGGAACCGGTGCCGTGGGCGGCGGAGGCGTGCGCGCGGGCGGCGACCGTCCACCTCGGCGGCACGCTGGACGAGATCGCCCGCGCCGAGGCGCAGGTCGCCCGCGGGGAGCACCCGGAGCGGCCGTTCGTCCTGCTCGCCCAGCAGAGCCTGTTCGACGGCACGCGGGCTCCGGCCGGCCGGCACACCCTCTGGGCGTACTGCCACGTCCCCAACGGGTCGACGGTCGACATGACCGACCGCATCGAAGGGCAGATCGAGCGCTTCGCGCCGGGGTTCCGGGAGCGGATCGTCGGACGCCACAGGCTCGGGCCGACCGCCCTGGAGCGCTACAACGCGAACTACGTCGGCGGTGACATCGCCGGCGGCGTGCTCGATCTCCGCCAGTTGTTGGCGCGGCCGGTGGCGCGGATCGTCCCCTACTCGACGCCGCTCGAGGGCGTCTACCTCTGCTCGTCGTCGACGCCTCCCGGCGCCGGCGTGCACGGGATGTGTGGCTACTTCGCCGCCCGCGCGGCGCTCGCACGCCGGTGACCCGAAACGGACGTGGCCTTCCGAGTGACGTTTGCCACCCAGTCTCTGAGACTGGGGTTGAAACGTTTACGTAACAGTTCCTCCACAGGGGTCCGAGGGAACGGGGGGATACCCTCTCCCGAGCTTGGAGATGCGCCGTACGTGGGACGCGCTCGCCGCCGGGGAAACCGCGGTGTATGTCGGTGACCCGGCGACCGGCGCGTCGGAGCTGGCCGGGCTGTTCGGCCGCCTCGGCGGGGACCCGCGCGGGGGAACGTGCGTGGAGGTCGGCTGCGGGCCGGGCCGCATGACCGGCGCGCTCGGGGAGCGGTTCGACCACGTGGTCGCAGTCGACGTCTCGCCGGCGATGCTCGAGCGGGCGCGCGCGGCGGTCACCGCCGCGAACGTCCGGTTCGTCGCCGTCTCGGGCGAGCGGCTGGACGGCGTCGACGACGGGATCGCGGACACGCTCGTCTGCTACCTCGTGCTGCAGCACCTGCCCGCGCGCGAGGTGGTGGAGGCGTACTGCCGGGAGTTCGCGCGCGTCCTCGCCCCGGACGGGGCGGCGTACGTGCAGGTGCCTGTGCTCGGCCGGACCGGTCGGCTCTGGCGGGGCCTGCGCCGGCCGCTGGTCGCTCTCGGGCGTCGTCCCGACACCGGCGCGGCGTTCCGCGGCTTCCGCCTGACCCGACGCGAGCTCGACCGCGGGCTCGCAGAGGCCGGACTGAAGGTCGCGGCCGAGGACGAGGGGCCGTCCGCGTACCGCTTCAGCCGCGACCGATTCCTGCGCCTCAGGCGCGCATGACGGCATTCGCGCTGGTCGTCTACGGACTGCTGATCGCCGCGACCGCGGCGGTCGTCTTTCGACGACCGATCGTCGCGCTCTATGTCCTCGTGCTCGGACTGCCGCTGCACAACATCGTCATGTCGCTGCTCTACGGCGGCGGCATCCGCGGCCACGCGCTCGACGCGATCCAGGCCTGGAAGGAGATCCTGCTCGCGGCCGCGCTGGCGTCGGTTGCGGTCGCCGCCCTCCACGCCCACCGGCTCCCGTTCCGGCCGGTGCTGGTCGACTGGCTCGCGCTCGCCTACGCGGCGGTGGTGGTTCTCTACGCGCTGATCCCGCAGAGTGCGCTCGGCGGCCACGCCGGCACCCGCGCGATCGCATACGGCCTCCGGCACGACCTCGTCCTGGTCGCCGCCTACCTCCTCGGCCGGTCGCTGCCGCTCGACGTGCCGCGGGTTCGCTGGCTGGTCGCGGGCGCGGCGGCGGCGGTCGCGGCCTGGGGACTGGTCGAGGTCTACTCGGTGCCGATCGAGTGGTGGCGCCACTCCGGCGCGGTCGGCTACTTCCATCGCGAGCTCGGCTACGACTACCACGGGCCCGGCGGCCTGCCGGAGAACTTCGCCTTCAACACGAACGACGGCCTCTTCCGCCGGCTCGTCTCGACGTTCGTCTCGCCGCTCGCGACCGCCTACCTGCTCGTCGTCGCCCTGCTCCTGCTCGGCACCTTCCGGCGCGTCCGCCCGCTCGCGGTCGCGCTCGCGGTCGTCTGCGGCGCCGGGCTGCTCTGGACGTTCTCGCGCTCGTCGATCGTCGCGCTCGCGATCGGACTGGTCGTGCTCGCCGCCGCCCGGCGGCGCTGGTGGCCCGCCGGCGCCGCGATCGTCGTCGTCGCGGTCGGCTTCGGCTTCGCCGCGGTCTTCCACGACATCGCACCGCGCACGCACTGGTTCGCAAGCGACCGGCCGTTCCAGGAGGCCCAGGCGGAGGCTAGGGGCCCGCTGCCGGAGGGCAGCGGCCTGTCCGGAACGGTCAGCCTGGGCGAGCCTTCGATCAGGAGCCATCTCGACGCGCTGCGCGACGGGATCAGGACGGTGATCCACCACCCGCAGGGCTTCGGCCTCGGCAACGCCGGGACGACCGCGCAACGGTTCCGGGTCACGCCGAGGGCCGGCGAATCGAACTACACCGAGCTCGGCATCGAGACCGGTCTCGGCGGAGCGCTCCTGTTCATCGCGTGGAGCCTGGCGTTGTTCCTCGGCCTCGTCGGCACCGCCCGGCGGGGTGACCTGTTTGCGGCCGGCGTGGCCGCGGCCCTCGTCGCGACGCTGGCGCTCGCCGTCCAGAGCGACGTGATCGGAGTGCCGTGGCTTGCATACGCTCTCTGGTGGCTCGTCGGAGCCTGCGTCATCAGCGAACGAAGGAGGAAGACATGGCCGGGAAGATCGTCTGGCACGAGCTCTTGACGGACGACCTCGGGGTCGCGACCCGCTTCTACACCCAGCTGCTCGCCGCCGAGCTCGAGACGGCGGCGGTGGACGGCCACGAGTACCAGATGCTGAAGAACGGCGATGGCAACCACGCCGGCTTCGTCCAGAAGGACGAGGCGACGGCCCGCATCCCCTCCCACTGGTACCCATACGTCCACGTCGACGACGTCGACGTCTCGGTTGCGAAGGCCGAGGCGCTCGGCGCACACCTGGTCCACGGCCCAGCGGACGTCGGTGACATGCTCCGCTTCGCGGTGCTCGGCGACCCGCAGCACGCGACCTTCGGCGTGATGACGGACGACGGCGATGGGCCGAAAGGTGTCTTCGCCTGGGACGAGCTGCACGCCACCGAGCCCGACGCGGCCGCAAGCTTCTACGGCGACCTCTTCGGCTGGACGGCGGCGCCGTTCGCGGAGGAGTACCGCGTCTTCAACCTGGCCGAGTCCGGCGTCGGCGGCCTGATGCAGGAACGCGGCGGGTCGCAGGCCGCGTACTGGCTCGCCTACTTCGCGGTCGAGGACACGGATACAGCCGCCGCCAGGGCAATGGAGCTCGGCGCCGGGGTGATCGTGCCGCCGGAGTCGATGGAGGACGTCTGCCGCTACGCGGTTCTGACCGATCCGACCGGCGCTGCTTTCGGCCTGCACCAACCGCCTGCCGAGAGCTAGCCGAGAGCCGCCGCGCAACGTCGCCCAACGCTCGAAGCAGGCGGCGGCCTCGAGTGCGTGTCGAAGCCGAAGCTCAGGCAGACCCTGCTGTCCGGCATCTCAGCCCGCGTAGGCAAACGTGCTGACGTACGCGCAGTTGCCGGCGAGTTCCCACTCGAATGGGTCGTCGGCGACCGCGAGCCGGTCGGCGTAGTACTCGGTGCCTGCGATGTGGTGGCCGGGAATGCCGCAGCTGACGCGCTCCTCGGTCGCGACCGGGCGGCGCGCGGTCAGCTCGATTGTTCGGCCGACACGCAACTCGTGGCCGTCCGGACCGACGCGGAGGTCGATCGCGGCGGGGCGCACGTCGATCAGGTCGCTCGGCTTGCGCACCCACGGCAAGCGCAACACCAGTTCGCCTCCGCGCTTCCCCGTGAGGATCTCCGCCAACGCCGCGCGCTGCTCCTCGCTCCCGCGCTCGTCGACGTAGACGACGAAGCTCCAGGGTGAGCCCGGCTCGTCGTCGTCGTACCGGATCGCGAACGCGGCTGCCAGTCCCGACAGGTCGACGTCGTCCGCGTGGCCGTCGCGCACGAGCCACGAGAGCACGCCGAAGCAGATCCCGGAGGTGGAGCGGCCGCCGGCGATCGCGCCGACGGTACGGCAGGGACAGATCGCCTCGCAGTTGCACGACTCGAAGTAGTCGCCCTCGATGCGCCAGCCCACCGCCGAACCGTAAACGAGGCCAATCCGCCGCGTCCGGCCGTGCGCTATACCTAGACCAGATGGCCAAGACGGTCGAGCGCATCAGCCAGGTGACCATTCGCTTCGCGGGCGACTCCGGCGACGGCATGCAACTGACCGGCGCCCGCTTCACGAGCGAGACGGCCGTCCTCGGCAACGACCTGTCCACGCTGCCGGACTTCCCGGCCGAGATCCGGGCACCGGCCGGCTCGCTCCCGGGTGTCTCCGGCTTCCAGATCCACTTCGCCGACCACGACATCCTCACGCCGGGCGACCGGCCGAACGTGCTCGTGGCGATGAACCCCGCCGCGCTCAGGACCAACATCAAGGACCTGCCGAAGGGCGGCACGCTGATCGTCAACTCCGATGCGTTCAGCGAGAAGAACCTCGACAAGGCCGGCTACGCGTCGAACCCGCTCGACGACAGCTCCCTGGCCGATTTCGCGCTGCACTCGATCCCGCTGACGACGATGACGCTGGAGGCGGTCAAGGACGCCGGCGTGACCAGCCGCGAGGCCGAGCGCGCCAAGAACATGTTCGCGCTCGGGCTGATGTCGTGGCTGTACACGCGGCCGACCGAGGCGACCGTCGACGAGATCAAGGCGAAGTTCGCGAAGCGGCCGGAGATCGCCGAGGCGAACATCCGCGCCTTCCAGGCGGGCTACGCCTTCGGCGAGACGACCGAGGCGTTCGCGGTGCAGTACGAGGTCGCTCCGGCGAAGATGGCGCCGGGCGTCTACCGGAACGTGACCGGGAACCAGGCACTCGCGCTCGGGCTGGTCGCCGCCGGCGTGAAGAGCGGCCTGCCGCTCTTCCTCGGCGCGTACCCGATCACGCCGGCGTCGGGGATCCTGGAGGAGCTGGCCGGCTACAAGCACTTCGGCGTCCGCACCTTCCAGGCCGAGGACGAGATCGCGGCGGTCGGCGCCGCGCTCGGCGCCGCCTTCGGCGGCTCGCTCGGCATCTCCACCTCCAGCGGGCCTGGGATCGTGCTCAAGCAGGAGGCGATCGGGCTGGCGGTCACGCTCGAGCTGCCGCTGGTCATCCTCGACATCCAGCGGGCCGGCCCCGCGACCGGCATGCCGACCAAGCCGGAGCAGGGCGACCTGCTGAACGTGATGTTCGGACGCAACTCCGAGTCGCCGGTGCCGGTGGTCGCGGCGGCGACGCCGGGCGACTGCTTCGACGCGACGCTCGAGGCGTGTCGCATCGCGCTCATGTACCGGACGCCGGTATTCATGCTCTCCGACGCCTACCTTGCGAACGGCTCCGAGCCGTGGCTGATCCCGGACCCCGACTCGATCCCCGAGATCCCGGTCGAGTTCGCCGACGCGCCGAACCAGGACGGCGCCTTCATGCCGTACCTGCGTGACCCGCAGACACTCGCACGGCCGTGGGCGGTGCCGGGGACTCCCGGCCTGGAGCACCGGATCGGCGGCCTCGAGAAGGCGGACGTGAGCGGGAACGTCTCGTACGACCCGGACAACCACGACTACATGGTCCGGATCCGCGCCCAGAAGGTGGCCGGGATCGACGTGCCCGACCTCGAGGTCGACCACGTCGAGGGCGCGAAGCTGCTCGTGCTCGGCTGGGGCGGTACCTATGGGCCGATCACCGCGGCGGTGAAGAAGGTGCGCGAAGGCGGCGGCAAGGTCGCGCAGGCGCACCTCCGCCACCTGAACCCATTCCCGCGCAACCTCGGTGACGCGCTGCGCTCCTACGACCGCGTGCTCGTGCCGGAGATGAACCTCGGCCAGCTGCTGAAGCTCGTGCGCGCCGAGTTCCTCGTCGACGCCGCCGGCTACAACAAGGTGCGCGGGCTGCCGTTCAGCTCGTCCGAGCTGGCCGACGCGATGGAGGCATTGCTGTGAGTGGGTTCTCGTATCGGTCGACGAAGGACGGCAAGGTGCTGATCTCGTGGCAGGGCCGGCCGGTCGTGACGCTTGCAGGCAACCGGGCGCAGACCTTCATCTCCCGCGCGGATGGGCTGGAGGGCGAGGAGCTCCAGCTGCAGCTCGCCCGGGTGACGGGCAACTTCAAGCGGGGGAACGAGCGGTGAGCGAGAACGGTGGCGGCAACGGCAACGGGCTCGTCCAGCTGACGGCAAAAGACTTCAAGACCGACCAGGAGGTCCGCTGGTGCCCGGGCTGTGGCGACTACGCGATCCTCGCCGCGATGCAGAGCTTCATGCCGGAGCTCGGGATCGAGCGCGAGCGGACCGTGTTCATCTCCGGGATCGGCTGCGCCGCGCGCTTCCCCTACTACATGCAGACCTACGGGATCCACTCGATCCACGGGCGCGCGCCGGCGATCGCGACGGGGCTGGCATCGTCGCGGCCCGATCTGTCGGTGTGGGTGGTGACCGGCGACGGCGACGCGCTCTCGATCGGCGGCAACCACCTGATCCACGCGCTGCGCCGGAACGTCAACGTCAAGGTCCTGCTCTTCAACAACCAGATCTACGGGCTGACCAAGGGGCAGTACTCGCCGACCAGCGAGCTGGGCAAGGTGACCAAGTCGACGCCGATGGGATCGCTCGACTACCCCTTCAACCCCGTCTCGCTGGCGATCGGGGCCGAGGCGACCTTCGTCGCCCGTTCGATCGACACCGACCGCAAGCATCTGACCTCGGTGCTGCGCCGGGCGGCCGCCCACCAGGGGACCGCCTTCGTCGAGATCTACCAGAACTGCAACATCTTCAACGACGGCGCCTTCGAGGCGGTCAAGGAGCACGCCGAGAACCAGATCCGACTCGAGCACGCCCGTCCGATCCGCTTCGGCGAGGACGGCGAGCGCGGCGTGCTGCAGCGCGCGGACGGCTCGTGCGAGCTGGTCGACGCGGCCGAGGTGGGAGAGGGCGCGCTGCTCGTCCACGACGAGCACCACGAGGCCTCGAGCCTCGCGTTCGCGCTCTCTCGGATCGCGCATACGCCGCAGGGACCGACGCCGATCGGCGTCTTCCGCGACGTCGAGCGCCCGGTCTACGACGAGCTGATGGCCGGCCAGATCGAGGCGGCGAAGGAGAAGCGCGGCGCGGGCGACCTCCGCGAGCTCCTCCACGCCGGCGACACCTGGACGATCCAAGGGACAGACCCTCGCGGTCTGTCCCTGCCTTGACGCGGCGGTGGAGCCCTCGAGCGACGGCAGGAGACAGACCCGGGGCTCTGTCCTGACGTAACGCCCGAGCGCCGCTACGCCGCGAGTTCCTTCGCCAGCCAGTAGTGCGTTGAAGCCGTCGAGCCGGGATCGACCCGCCGACGGCCTGGCGCCCGGCGCACTATATCCCATGGCTCTCTCGGAGTATATCCAAGCAATTGGCGCCCGGATATACTGACGGCATGACGCGGAAGACCACGATCGCCGTCGACGACGAGCTGCTGGCGAAGGCGCAGGCCGTGCTCGGCACCAAGGGGCTGAAGGACACGGTCGACGCGGCCCTGAACGAGGTCGTACGGGCGGAGCTCCGTCGAGATCTCATTCGTCGGCTCCGGACCGGGGACGGGTTCGACTTCGACGAAGCCACCTACCGCGCAGCTCGCCAGTGGCGAACCTGACCAGCTTGCTCCTGGCAGACACGAGTGCCTGGCATAGAAGCGGCACCCTTTCGGTGGCCGATCAGTGGGAGGACGCGCTGAACGACAAGCGGATCGCGACGACCGCCCCGATCAGGCTCGAAGTCCTCTACTCGGCGCAGACGGCCCGCGATTACGACCTCACCGTGTTCCAGCTAGACCTACTCCGGCAGCTCCCTTGCAGCGACTCGGCGTGGAGTCGCGCCGCGGAAGTCCAGCGCGAGCTCGCGCACAAGGCGGCTCTTCACCACCGCAGCGTGCGGTTGCCCGACCTGCTAGTCGCCGCCGTCGCCGAGCTCGAAGGTGCAGTCGTCTGGCACTACGACGAGGACTTCGACCGGGTCGCCGAAGTGACCGGACAGCCGATGGAATGGGTCGCGCCTCGGGGTTCGCTGTAACGCGCCGCCGGCGTGCGAGACCAGAAGGTATGACAGAGAGGGCGACGTTCGCAGCCGGGTGCTTCTGGGGCGTCGAGTCGGCGTTCCGCGCGATTCCCGGCGTCACCGGCACCCGCGTCGGCTACACCGGCGGCCACACCGAGAGTCCCTCGTACTACGACGTCTGCTCCGACACGACCGGCCACGCCGAGGCAGTCGAGGTCACCTACGACCCCGAGCAGGTCTCGTACGAGCAGCTGCTCGAGCTCTTCTGGCGCTTGCACGATCCGACCCAGGGCGACCGCCAGGGGCCTGACGTCGGTAGCCAGTACCGCTCGGCCGTGTTCTTCCACTCGCCCGAGCAGGAGGAGGAGGCACTGGCCTCACGCGCCCGCGTGCAGGCGCAGCTGCCGGCTCGAGTCGCGACGGAGGTCGCGCGGGCGGGCGAGTTCTACGAGGCCGAGGACTACCACCAGCAGTACTTCGAGAAACAGGGCCGCACGAGCTGCCACGCAGGTCTGCGCGGCGCGACCGTCTAGACCGTTCGCTGCTCCTCGGCGACCGCGACCACCGGTGCGTGCCTGCGCGGCGGCCTGGCGCTGCGCAGGCGCGTCACCGCGAACGCCGTCACCGCCAGGCCGCACACGCCCGCGACCCCGAACGCGAGCTCGGTGCCGCCGACGTCGGCGAGCCAGCCCGCCAGCAGGCCGCCGATCGGCGTCAGCCCCGCGAAGGCGAACAGATAGAGGCCGAGCACCCGCCCGCGCAGGTAGTCGGGCGCAGTCAGCTGGAGCACCGACTGGCTGTTCGCCGTCCAGGTCGAGAAGCAGAAGCCAATCGCGATCAGGAGCGCGCCGGCGACGGCCACGTTCCGCACCGGGGCGAGCAGGAGCATCGCGCCGCTGAACCCGGCGGCGCCGAGGATCAGCGCCCGCCAGCTCGCCCGGCTCATCGCCGCCGCGAAGAGCGCGCCGAGCAGGGCGCCCGCGCCGAAGCAGGCGAACAGCGCGCCGAAGACGGCTGCGCCCGAGTCGAGGGTCTTCGAGGTCAGTACCGGCAGCAGCACCCGGAAGTTGAAGCCCGTCGCGCTGACGACCGTGACCATCAGCAGCACCGTCAGCACCGCGGGCGTCTGCCGGGCATAGCGCAGGCCCTCGCGGATCGCGGCGCCGGTCTTTTCACCGGCCGAGCTCCGCTCGACGGTGAAGAGCTCCGAGACGTGCATGAGCAGGAGCGCGGCGAGGACGGCCAGGAAGGAACCGGCGTTGATCGCGAAGCACCAGCCGGAGCCGACCAGCGCGATCAGCACGCCGCCGATCGCCGGGCCGACCACGCGGCCGGCGTTGAAGAGCGACGAGTTGAGCGCGATCGCGTTGGGAAGCTCGCCGCGGCCGACCAGCTGGTACGTGAGCGCGTGCCGGTTCGGCGCGTCGAAGACGAGCGCGGTTCCGCCCAGGAAGGCGAGTACGAAGTACGGCCACGTGTGCGACACGCCGGCGAAGGCGAGCCCCGCCAAACCCGCTGCGACGACCATCGACACCGTCTGCGTGGCGAGCACGACGCGGCGGTTGTCGAAGCGGTCGGCGGCCACCCCGGAGAACAGCCCGAAGGCGAGGAACGGCGCGTACCGGGCGAAGACGAGCGCGCCGACGTAGACCGGCGAATGGGTCAGTCCGAGGATCAGCCACGGCAGCGCCGTGTCCTGCATCCAGGTTCCGGTCACGGAGACGATCTGTCCGGTGAAGTAGAGGCGGTAGTTCCGATGCCTGCGCAGGCTCGAGAACGTGCGCGAGTTCAGGGCGTGAAGCGCGGCGGTCACCGGTCGTCCTCCCGGAGCAGGCGCGCGAGCGGCTCGATCGCGTTCGCCACCGCGCGCTGCTCGGCCGGTTCGAGCCCGTCGAGCCGCTCGGCGAGCCAGGCCGTGCGCCGACGCCGTACCGATCGGAGGACGCGCACGCCCTTCGGCGTCAGCACCAGACGGATGCGCCGCGCGTCCTCGGCGGACCGCGTCCGGACGATCAGGCCCGCGCGCTCGAGCCGGTCGAGGTAGCGCGTCATCGACGGAGCCGAGATCCCCTCTCGCGTGGCCAGCTCCCGAACGCCGAGGTTGGGGTGGTGGCGAATCTGCGCCAGCAGCGCCGCCTGGCCGCCGGTGATCCCCTCGGCATGCGCCTCCCGGCGGAGGTGCCGGTTGAGCATCAGCAGGACCGGGCGGAGCCGGTTGGCGAGCTCGACCGAATCGAATGCCTGCACCTTCATTTCGTTACCTATGGTAACGAAATCGACCTGTCTCCCCGGTGTCCGGATCGACTACTGTCCGTCGCCGCGCCCGACATGCCGGGCGCGGCACACGAGCGTACGTCGGCAGCAGGCGATGCGAGCGCAGCGAGCGAGCGAAGGAGAGGGCCCGCGGGAGAACCATGGGTTCTCCCGCGCTATCGGCAGAGCCGTACTGCCTCGGCGTACGCGGCCTCGTTCGTCTCGCCGCCCCAGACACCGCCGACCTTGAAGTCGGGCTCGCCGATCAGGACGCCGTCGGCGCGCTCGTAGAAGTCCTTCACGTTCTCCAGGCCGATGCCGCTGCCGATCAGGACCGGCAGCTCGACCGCCTGCTTGACGAGGTCGAGCCGCTCCCACGTCGGCGGAATCGGGCTGCGCGGGCCGGAGACGATCACCGCGTCGACTCCGCCGCGCTCGGCCAGGTCCTGCGCGGCGTACTCGATCGGGACGTCGAACAACGGGTGCGCGTGCTTGACGTGGACGTCGCCGAAGATCAGCACCTCGGAGCCGAGCTCGCGCCGCAGCCGCGCGAGCTCGGCGGCGCAGCCCTGGACGATGCCCTGGTCGGTGACATAGGCGCCGATCACCACGTTGCAGCGGATGAAGTCGGCGCCGCAGACGTGCGCGATCGACAGCGCCTCCGAACACGCGTTGCGCAGGATGTTGACACCGACGTGCATCGAGGTCGCGCGGCGCACCTCGGTGACGAGCACCGCCATCGCCGCGACCGTCGCCGGCGGCACGTGGTCGCGGAAGAGCGGCACGTCACCGACGTTCTCGACGATACAGGCGTCGAGGCCGGCCGACTCCAGCTTCCGCGCCTCCGAGAGCGCGAACGCGACGAGCTCGTCCATCGTCTTGTCGTTCTGCGGCGCCGACGGCAGCGCCGGCAGGTGGATCATCCCCAGGATCGGCTTGCCGGCGAGCACCTCGCGCACGCGCGGATCCTACGAAAACTCTCAGGCGCGTCTCACCTGACGTTTCTAGGGTGACGGGCATGGACGACCACGACCACGAAGGAGGAACCATGTCCACCGACGACCTGACGCTCAGCCGCCGCGGGCTGATCGGCGTCCTCGGCGGCGGTGTCGCCTCGGTCGCGTTCGGTGCGCGGGCGCTCGACGCCTTCGGCGCCGACAACGCCGACGTCGCCACCTGCGTGCTCACGCCGGAAGTGACCGAAGGCCCGTACTGGATCGACAACAAGCTCAGCCGCTACGACGTCCGCGAGGGCAGGCCCGGCCTGCCGCTGGTGCTCCAGTTCGCGATCGTGAACGCGAAGACGTGCAAAGCGATCAGGAACGCCGACGTCGAGATCTGGCACGCCGACGCTTCCGGGGAGTACTCGGGCTTCGACGGCGGCTCGGCCGGGGGAGGCCCGGGCGGGCCGGGCGGCGGCTCCGGGCCGGAGACGAAGACGCGCTACCTCCGCGGCCACCAGCGCTCGGACGCGCTCGGGAAGGCCGCCTTCCTGACCATCTTCCCCGGCTGGTACCGGGGCCGGACGCCGCACGTCCACATGAAGGTGCACGTCGGCTCGGCCGACCGGGTCGTCCACACCGGCCAGGTCTTCTTCAACGAGGCGATCCAGGCCTCCGTGTACCGGACCGGCGCGTATGCGAGCCGCGGGCAGGCCGACACCCCGCATGCCCGCGACATGATCTATGCGCAGGCCGGAGGCTCGCGCGCGGTGGTCAGGCTCCGTCGGCGGCCGGGCGAGGCACGGGGCTACCTGGGGAAGATCGTGATCGGGGTGGCGACGACCTAGCCCCGCCCGCTAAGGTCGGCCCGTGGCGGTGACGCCGGCAACCGGTCGCTGGGACGCGCTCTTCGCGGCCCGCACGCGCGGCGACGTCGGCGAGGGGATCGCCTTCGTGCTCGGCTTCCTCGGCCGGCCCGACCTGATCTCGTTCGCCGGCGGCTTCCCCGACCCGCTCACGTTCCCCCGCGACCGGGCGGCCGCGCTGCTCGCCGAGTTCGCCGAGAGCGGCGAGCCGACCGCGTTCCAGTACACGCCCACACAAGGGCTGGCGGGCACGCTCGACGCCGTCGCCGGACGGCTCGACGCCGCGCAGGGCAGGCGGCCCGCCGACGGCGAGCTGCTGATCACGAGCGGCGGGATCGAGGCCCTCGAGCTGGTCGGCAAGACGTTCCTCGACGGCGGCGACCTCGTGGTCGTCGAGGGGCCGACGTACCTCGGCGCGATCATGGCCTTCCGCGGCTTCGAGGCCGAGATCGAGACCGTGCCGATGGACGAGGACGGGCTCGAGGTGGACGAGCTCGAGCGGCGGCTCGAGGCGGGGCTGCGCCCGAAGCTCCTCTACACCATCCCCGACCACCAGAACCCCGCCGGCGTCTCGCTCTCGGCGGAGCGCCGCGAGGCGCTCGTCGAGCTGGCGCGCCGCCACGGCTTCCTTCTGGTCGAGGACGTCGCCTACCGGGAGCTGACCTTCGGCGACGAGTCGCTGCCGAGCCTGTGGTCGCTCGCGCCCGACGTGGTCGTGCAGGCGGGAACGACGTCGAAGACGTTCCTGCCGGGCGTGCGGCTCGGCTGGGCGGCAGGTCCCGCGGAGATCGTCGCCCGGCTCGTCTCAGGCAAGCAGAACACCGACCAGTGCTCGGGTGCGCTCGGACAGCGGATGCTCGAGGAGTACATCCGGCGCGGCTGGATCGACGAGCAGCTGGTGAAATCGCGTGCGCTGTACCGGCGGAAGGGCGAGCGGCTGCTCGCCGCCCTGGAGCGCGCCATGCCCGACGGCGTCTCGTGGACGCGCGCGACCGGCGGCTTCTACTCCTGGCTGACCATCCCCGGCTGCGACACGACAGAGCTCACCGCGCGGGCGGCGGAGGCCGGCGTCGGCGTCGTCCCAGGAGCGCTCTTCTACGCCGACGGCCGAGGCGGCGAGAACGTCCGTCTCTCCTTCAGCATGGTCGACGAGGCCCTGATCGACGAGGGCATCGACCGGCTGGCGGCGCTCGTTCCGTGACGGAGCTGCGCTCGGCAGCCTTCCGTCTGCGCCATGCCCTGGCGCTGCTCTCAATGGTCTGCTTGTTCGCCACCGGCTGAACGGTCGACCGCGCCCCCGGGGGGAGCGCCTGCGCCGCGATCAGCCGGGAGGCACGGCGGCCGCGCGCCGCACGCTGAGCCGTGGCTTCCCGCTCGGCCGCCTGTTGTCGGCAGCCTAGGTCGTGCCACGCAGATACGCGTCCGAGCCGTCGAACCAGTCCGCGCGCGGCGGCGAGAAGATATCGACGTCCAGCGTGTCCTCGAGCGCCTCGGCCCGGTGCGGCACGTGTGGCGGGATGTGGAGTACCTCGCCGGCGTGGACGTCGACGACCTCGGCCTCGTCGTCGCCCAGCCAGAAACGCAGTGTCCCGTCGAGGATGTAGGTCAGCTGCTCGTTCTCGTGCGCGTGCCTGGGCACGACGCAGCCTTCGGCGAGGTAGACGTGCCCGAGCGTCATCCGCTCGGCCGGGATCAGCCGGCGCTGCAGGTCAGGCTTGAGCTCCTCCTTCGGGAGGTCGTCCCAGCGGTAGTGCGTCGCACCGGAACCGGACATATCTCGCTCCTCTCGTCGTCGGTGCGCCGATCGTCGCACGCGCGGACGGCCCACGATTGGCCCTACCCGGCCGTACCGACGCCCAGAGGCGAATAAACTCGGCGGGCACGGCCCGGGCCCAGAGGAGAGAGGAGACCCCCATGACCGAGGCGACGAGCGCACAGCGTGAAGTTCTGCCGATCCCGGATCGCGCGTACGACGGCCCGATCTACGAGGACGCGAAGGATCCCGAGGCGAAGTTCCCGCCGATCGAGCCGCTGCGCCCGCCGACGGATGCGCCGAACGTGCTGATCGTTCTGATCGACGACGCCGGCTTCGGCTGCTCGAGCGCCTTCGGGGGACCCTGTCAGACGCCGACGGCGGAGCGCCTGGCCGGCGCAGGGCTCAAGTACAACCGCTTCCACACGACCGCGCTCTGCTCGCCGACGCGGGCGGCGCTCCTCTCGGGTCGTAACCACCACTCCGTCGGTATGGGCGGCATCACCGAGATCGCGACCTCGGCGCCCGGCTACAACTCGATCCGCCCGAACACGTGCGCGCCGCTGGCCGAGACGCTGAAGCTGAACGGCTACTCGACCGCGCAGTTCGGGAAGTGCCACGAGGTGCCGGTCTGGGAGACGAGCCCGCTCGGTCCGTTCGATTCGTGGCCCTCCGGCGGAGGCGGCTTCGAGTACTTCTACGGCTTCATCGGTGGGGAGACGAACCAGTACTACCCGGCGCTCTACGAGGGGACGACCCCGGTCGAGCCCGACAAGACTCCCGAGCAGGGCTACCACCTCACCGAGGACATGACCGACAAGGCGATCAAGTGGGTACGCCAGCAGAAGGCGCTCATGCCGGACAAGCCGTTCTTCGTCTACTTCGCGCCGGGCGCGACCCATGCACCGCACCATGTGCCCGAGGAGTGGTCGGCGAAGTACAAGGGCAAGTTCGACCAGGGCTGGGACACGCTGCGGGAAGAGACGTTTGCGCGGCAGCAGGAGCTCGGCGTGGTCCCGCACGAGGCCGCGCTGACCGCCCGCCCGGAGGAGATCCCTGCCTGGGACGAGATCCTGGACGACCTCAAGCCCGTCCTCTCTCGCCAGATGGAGGTCTACGCCGGGTTCCTCGAGCACACCGACCACCACGTCGGCAGGCTGGTCGACGCGCTCGAGAACCTCGGCGTCCTCGAGGACACGCTCGTCTACTACATCATCGGCGACAACGGGGCGAGCGCGGAGGGGACGCCAAACGGTTGCTTCAACGAGCTGGTCGTCCTCAACGGCGCAGCCGGGCTCGAGACGACGGAGTTCATGGTCTCGAAGATCGGACAGTTCGGCACGCCCGAGGCCTACAACCACTACGCGGTCGGCTGGGCGCACGCGATGGACACTCCGTACCAGTGGACGAAGCAGGTCGCGTCCCACTGGGGCGGCACACGCAACGGAACGATCGTCCACTGGCCGAAGGGGATCAAGTCGAACGGCGAGGTGCGCACCCAGTTTCATCACGTGATCGACATCGCACCGACGATCCTCGAAGCAGCCGGTCTGCCGGAACCGAAGACGGTGCACGGCGTCGAGCAGAAGCCGATCGAGGGCGTGAGCATGCACTACGCCTTCGACGACGCCGGTGCGGCGGAACGCCGCCAGACGCAGTACTTCGAGATGTTCTGCAACCGCGGGATCTATCACCAGGGCTGGACCGCCGTCACCCGCCACTCGACGCCGTGGGTCGTGACGGCCGACCTGCCGCCGTTCGCGGACGATACGTGGGAGCTCTACGACACGAATACGGACTGGAGCCAGGCGCACGACCTCGCGGCCGAGATGCCCGAGAAACTCGACGAGCTGAAGGCGCTGTTCATGGAGGAGGCACGGAAGTACAACGTCCTCCCGCTGGACGACCGCCGCGTTGAGCGGTTCAACTCCGATCTCGCCGGGCGTCCAGTCCTGGTCACCGGCAATTCCCAGCTGCTCTTCGACGGCATGGGACGGTTGAGCGAGAACTCCGTGCTCAACATCAAGAACAAGTCGCACTCGGTCACTGCCGAGGTGACCGTTCCCGACGGCGGCGCCGAGGGCGTGATCGTCGCCCAGGGCGGCGCCTTCGCCGGCTGGAGTCTCTATCTCAAGAGCGGCAGGCCGAAGTACTGCTACAACCTGTTCGGCCTCCAACGCTTCCACGTCGAGGGCGAGACCGAGATCTCGCCCGGCACGCATCAGGTGCGCATGGAGTTCGCCTACGACGGCGGCGGCCTCGCCAAGGGCGGTACCGTCTCCCTCTACGTCGACGGCGCGAAGGCGGGTGGGGGCCGCGTCGAGGGCACCGTGCCGATGGTTTTCTCGGCCGACGAGACCTGCGACGTGGGCTCCGACACCGCCTCGCCGGTCAGCGACGACTACACCGCCGAGGGCAGTCGCTTCACCGGCGCCATCGAGTGGGTGCAGATCGACATCGACGAGGCCGCGGAGGACCTCGATCACCTGATCTCGCCGGAGGAGCGCCTGACGATCGCGATGGCGCGGCAGTAACGAGTCGTGGTCGCCGCGGGTGGTGCTGCGCCCGTTCGGCCCGTCCTGAGCGCCGGGGCGGGCGGGCTTGGAGCGGTCCGGGCCCTCGCCCTGCTCTTGGCGACCGTGTTCTGCAGGCGAGGCAACGGAGCCGAGCCAGAGACAGGACGCACGATGCGTTAGAGTTGTGCCTCCCCGCGCGTCGGGTCGGCGCGCGTCCACCCTGAAAGAGGCGATAGGCATGGGTCTGATGGACACCCTTACGGGGCTGCTCAAGTCGAGCGGCGTGCAGGACAAGCTGGTCAAGAGCGTTACCAACATGGTCAGCGACGGCTCGATCTCGCTGGACAAGTTCAAGGAGCGGGCGCATCAGGCCGGGCTCGGAGACATCTTCGACTCGTGGGTCGGCAAGGGCGAGAACAAGCCCATCTCGGCCGAACAGGTCAAACAGACCGCCGATCCCCAGAATCTCCAGCGGATCGCGGACGAGGCCGGAGTCAGCGTCGACGAGGCTGCCGAGCAGCTGAGCAAGGCGTTGCCCAAGGTCGTCGACCACATGACCCCGGACGGCCTGCTGCCGTCGGCCGACGCAGCCAAGTCGGCCACCACCACCGCGTAGCGCCGGCCGCGACGAGACGCCGGCGGCGACGTGGTTCTCTCGCGATGACGAGCGGACGGCGGGCGGAATCGCCCGCCGTCCGCTTGCGGAAGCGCGGACTGGAACGGGTCGGGTGAAGGTGCAGTGATCTCCGAGCCGCCAAAGGTCAGTGCGCCCGCCATCGAAGGAACATGAGGGCAGACGCGCCGTAGACAGCGTCATCGCAGCGCACCGCGCGAACGCGGATCGGCGCCCGCCGAGAACTTGGCCTACTCCTGCTCGACCGACAGATGCGAGTACCAGACCTCGAGGTTGCGCATAGCCGCGAAGGCCGCCATTGCTTGCCGATACGCGCGCCCCGCGGCGCGCACCGCAGCCCGCCGCTCCTTCGCCGAGAAACCGTTCTCACGCCCGGCGATCGCGAAGCTCGCCGCCAGCCGCTTCCGGGCGCCTTGTTGATCTCCCACTCGAACAGCGGCGGCGGAAGGAGATCGGCGCGAACAGGACGCGGGCGAGGGAAGGGCGACGGCGGAGCCGAGCGGCGAGCTCGGCGTCCACGGCCTCCACGGCAGTCCGGACCGAGGCCCTCGTCCAACGCTCGTTCGACCGTGGGCCCGGTCCCGCGCGCCCGCCGACGGAGGACAACGAGCCGGCCGACGCGATGACCGCGAGATCGAGCCCGATGCTTCCCGCCGGCCGTCGCCCCTTCCGGTCAGACGCTGATGCTTGGCTGCTGGACACCCTGTTTGCGCCCAACCCCGGTGCCGTCAGGTGGTGATCATCGCCGCTGACCCCAGCGCCACGCGAGGACGAAGATCGTCGCAATCGGAATCGCAATGATGATCCAGTCGCTCAGGTCCATCTCGGGCGGGCTACCCACTCCAAGGCACACTTAAGCAGGATCTTGCGGGAGTGGGAGTGACACAGCGCGTTCGCCCGCTCTCGTGTCCTCGTCGCCGAAGGCACACTCCTTCGGTGGCGGCGCGTGTCGCACAGATCAGCCGCCAAGCGCTCTACCGAGTGCCCAGGCCGAGGACGGTGCCGCAGCGGCGGCCCCTGGCGGACGCGGTCGAGGCGGCGATCGTCGCCGAGGCGCTCGCCAACCAGACCGACGGCTACCGGATGATCTGCGCCTTCGTGCGCCGCAAGCTCGGCGTGCCGGTTAACCGCAAGCGAGTGCCCAGAGTGATGCGGGAGCGGAAGCTGATCCAGCGCCGCCGCCCGCTCGAGCGTCGGAAGCGGCCCGGCTTCTTCCGGGTCGAGCCCCGGCAGCTGTGGCAGCTCGACATGACCTCGGTCTGGGTGGCCGAGCATGGCTGGTGCTACCTGAACGCGATCATCGACTGCTGCACCCGCGAGATCGTCGCCTGGCAGCTCAGCCTGCGTTGCCGCGCCGACGAAGCGATCGCCGTCGTCGAACAAGCGGCCGCGACCTACGGGATCGCGCCGGGCGAGCTGACGCTCGGCAGCGATAACGGCTCGGCCTTCACCGCCCGCCGCTTCCGAGCAACACTCGCCGAACTCGGGATCCGCCACCGCCGCGGCGGCTACCGCGACCCCGAATCGCAGGCCTTCATCGAGAGCTGGTTCGGGACGCTCAAGGAACGGGAGGTGCGGCTGAACGAATACGAGACGCTCGACGACGCCAGACGCGGCATCGGCGGCTACGTCGACCGCTACCACCACCGGCCGCACTCACGGCTCGGATACAAGACCCCCTACGAGGTCAAGGAGCCCTGGAAGATCTACAAGACATCGCGGCCTAGCCTGACAACGCCGGCGGGAGCACGTCACCTGCCGCCGGACGTGCAGAAGTCCGATCGTCTGGTCGAGGTCTTGCCATTGGAGACCGAGGAGTTCGCCGAGGCGGAGCCCGGTGAAGACGGCAGTGCGCAGGAGAAGCGTGTAGTCGTACTGGGCGGTCTTGCGCGCGGCGACCCTTGGTGGAGGCGGCGAATAGCGCCGCAATCTCGGCCGGCTCGAGGATTCGGATCTCCCGGCTTTCCAGCCGCGGCCGCTCGTCCGCAGTGAGGAGCGCGACCGGGCTGCTCGAGATCAGGCCCTTTCGCATCGCAAACCTGCATGTGCCGCTCAGCGGTTTCAAGTGGTTGAGGATCGACGCACCCGACGCCCCAGCGGCCTCCATCTCGGCGATCAGCTCGGCAATTCGGTCGGGCGTCAACTGGCTCACATCCAGATGCCCCAACCTCGGTAACAACCACATCTTGAGCGAGCCCTGGTAGCGCTCTCGACTCGAGCGGCGAAGCTTCCTGTCCTGGGCTGGGTTGACTTGAACCGTTGACCCCTTCCGTCCATCGCGGGGCGCTGTCGGTTGGTACATTCATAGGGTTGGACGTGGCCGAAGCAGTCCTCAAGCTTGACGCTGAGCGCGCGACGCTGGAGGCAGCCGTTAGGAGTGAGTTTGACGACGGCCACCTGCACGGGCTCAAGCATGCGTTGGCGCTCCTGCGTGACGACGAGGAGCTTCCCACTGTGCCTACCGGTATTCCAGGCGTTCGCAAGCCGGCAATGCCACCTCCAGCCGGTCCAATATAGAGGCGAGTTTGTGCGCGGTTTCGCGGGTGATCTCGGCATTCACTCGGACTCCTCGGCGGGCGTACTCGATGGCCAGTGAGCGGGGATCCAGTCGCCGTCTGGGTCGGTGGTTTCCCCCACTTCGATCAGATGACCGTCGGGGTCGCGGATGTAGCAACGGATCTCGTACTGGTGCTGTTTCGGCGGCGTCAGGAAGTTCGCACCCCGGGCGCTCCATTCGGCGTACACGGCCGCGATGTCCTTGACCCGGATATTGAGGAAGCTGCTGACCCGGTCGGGATCGCGTGGCGTCTCCAGGGTGACCGCAGGCTTGTCGTCGGTCGGTCCTCCGCCGCCATTGATGATGATCCAGCTGTTGGATAGCGCGACATAGGTCAGCCCTCCGGGCCCGGAGAAGGCCACCCTGCCGCCGAGTACCTCCGTGTAGAAGCTGCGGGAACGCTCGATATCGTCTGAAACGATGAAGTGGGCCAAGACCAGCTCCTCATCGATGTTGTTCATCATGACCTCCGTTGTTGGAACGGGACACGGCGGCGAGACCGAACGCGGGTCGGCGCGCGGCCGCCGCCGACTCCTGCCTTGCCGCGCCATGCGAGCCATGCACCCAACGGTTGCTGCGCCATCCACCCTTGCCGCCAGTCACAGGTCTAGCACCACGTCGTCGCGTGGCTGTGAGCAGCAGATGAGTGCGCTCCCGTCGGCCGGCGGTTCGACCGGTTCGGGGTTGTATCTGAGATCGCCGGCGATGACGGTGGTCTCGCAGGTGTGACAGACGCCGGTCCGGCACGACCAGCGGACGGGAACGTCGCATGCTTCGGCGAGTTCGAGCAGGCTGCCGTAGTCGTTGTCCCATGGGATGGCGAGATTGCTGCGCGCGAACTCGATCGTGGGACCGTTTCCGGGTTTGTCGGCCGGTGGGTGGGGCGTCCTCGTGGGTGTTGCTGCGATGCCCGGAGTCACACCCGGCGCGGGGCCGAATGGTTCGGTGTGGATGTGGGAGGCGTCGATCCCCAGCGCTGCCAGAGCGGCACTGATGTCGTCCATGAAAGGCGCAGGCCCGCACAGGTATGCCTGGCCATCGGGGGGTGTCTCAAGTTCGGCGAGCTCTGTTCCGGTGAGACGGTTTGCGTCGAAGTCGCGGCCTTCGACGTCTTCGGGGCCTGGACGGCTGTAGTACACGTGGGTGCGTGCGTTTGGGAGCGAGCCGAGAAGAGCCCGGGCCTCGGCGGCAAACGAGTGCTCGCGGCTATTGCGCGCGGAATGCAGCGCCCAGATCTCGCGATCGGAATGCTTCTCCGCTAGCGCATGAAGCATGGCGAGGACTGGTGTGGCGCCGATCCCGGCGCTGATCAGCAGCACGGGCGCGTCCGTCCGGTCCAGGATGAAGGCACCGCGCGGGGCTGCGATGTCGAGTTGGTCGCCGGCGCTGAGCCGGGTGTGCAGGTAGCCGCTGGCGGCGCCGTCGGGTTCGCGCTTGACGGCGATCCGGTAATAGCCGGCGTCGGGCGGTCCGCAGAGGGAGTAGTTGCGGAGCACCGACCTCCGTTGGGCGTCGGGCCGGACCCGCACCGTGAGGTACTGACCCGGGTGCGCGGCTGGCAGTGCCGCGCCGTCGGGGTCGTCGACGCGTATGGAGATCACCGAGTCGCTTTCGCGGGTTATTGCGGTAACGGTCAGCTGACGGAAGCCGGGCCATGCCGGCGGCGGGCTGGTTGCCGTGAGACCGGCGTTGCCGCTGCCTGGTTCTGTCTCGAGCAAAGC
Source organism: uncultured Actinomycetes bacterium (assembly GCA_963841405.1). Lineage (GTDB taxonomy): Bacteria > Actinomycetota > Thermoleophilia > Gaiellales > Gaiellaceae > DATBLE01. The sequence goes on from CAWJCM010000007.1 coordinate 1,083,898, forward strand.
TCGGAACGAGGACTGCCAGCCGGGGCTGAGGGCAGGGATTCTGAGCGCCCGCAGCAGCTGCTGGCGCGGGTGCCCGGGGAGATACAGCAGCGCGTCGACCTCCGCGACACGCATCTGTTCAGGGCCGGAGGCGACCTTGATGATCTCGTCTCCCGCTTGTACGTCGCCTTCGTCAAGCACGCGGAAGTAGAAGCCCGGGCGGTGGTGCGAGACGAGCATCGCCGGGATGCGCGCGTCGTTCATGCGGATCCCGACGCGGTAGCAGGTGACCCGGGGTTGCGTGACCTCGAAGACGGCATCGCCGACCTGGTAGCGATCGCCAATGCACACCTCATCATCGGCGAGTCCTTCCACCGTGAAGTTCTCGCCGAACTGGCCGTGTGTGAAGTCGTTTCGTCCGAGCTCGCGCTCCCAGTACCGATAGGAGTCGATCTGGTAGACGAACACCGCGCGCTGCTCCCCGCCGTGCCCGGCGAGGTCGCCCTGACCATCACCCTCGACGTTGAGCTGTCGGACGTGGCGAGGGCCGACCACGGGGTCCTTGAAGACGCCGGTGAAGACCGTCCTTCCGCGCCAGTCCACGTTCTTCGGCATGCCGACGTTGACCGACAGCAGGCGGCCGACGATCTCGCGAGATTCGCTGTCCGGCGTCAAACGTTCATCCGGAGCCGCTCGCTGGTTCAGTCCGCTCGCGGGTCATCACTCGGGTTCACGTACTCAAGGCCGAGTGGTCCGATCGCGGTCACCTGAGTGACGTACTCACCGGACCGCGCCCAGTGAAAGTGAGCCGTCCCGCCGGGGAGAACGATCACGCTGCCTGGCGGGTATGACTCCAACTTCTCGCTGTCGAAGTGTTCCCCGAGACCGATATAGAAGACACCGGAGATCACCGTGTAGACGCGATCCTCCGGGTGTACATGCGGCATCAGCTTGACCCCAGAAGGCAGCTTGACCCTGATCACGTAAGGCCCCGGCTCAGTCGGGTCACCCACCACGATGGCGAGGCGCGCAGACGGCGGAAACGCCGGGAACGGCTTCCACTCGATGTCCTCCGGCAGTACCCCCCGGAATACGCTCTCATCGATCTGATGACTCATTGGTCAGCCTCCCGGCTCGGATGTCGATGTCGCCGGCACCATCGCGACAAGCTCGGTCACGATTTCCGCAGCGGGCTGAGACCGTTTGGCGAGCGCAACGCTTTGCCCGGCCCACAGTGATAACGGTTCGATCTCACCGGTCGTTCCAACCATCGGCGGCGCCGGCTCATATCGAACGATCTGCTCGCCGGAAGCGAAGTGCGCGATCACCTCGCCCTCTCTCGGTCGACTGCCCGGTGCCGGGCGGCCCGCGGCCTCCCACAGCTCGGCCGTCGAGTTGCGGATGGCCCGGTGCGAAGTGTCCGGCCATCCAACGTCATACAGGTCGGGATACCACTCGGCATCCGTTTCGTTCGCAGCGATAAGGCGGCGCCGATACTCGTCGTGGATCGGCATTTCGTCGGCTAAGAGAAAACGGGTGCCGAGCAGGGCGGCCTGCGCGCCGAGGGCAAGCACCGCGGCGACTCCTCGAGCATCGCCGATCCCGCCGGCCGCGATGACCGGTACCGGCGCGACCGCGTCGACAACAGCCGGGACCAGCGGGAGCGTTGCCACGCCACTCCAGACGTGCCCCCCGGCCTCCCAACCCTGTGCCACGACGATGTCCACGCCACATCCGACAGCGCGCCGCGCTTCCTCGACGCTGCCTACCGTGTGCATGACAAGCCCTCCGCCGTCATGCACCAGCTCGACATAGTCCTGGGAGTCGCCCCAGAAGAGCGACACGACCCGCAGTCCAGCGGCGAGAGCCTGATCGATTCGATGGTGCTGATCGAAGGCGAGAACGAAGTTGCCGGCAAACGGCCGGTCGGTAAGGGCTGCCGTTTCCCGAACCACGGCTCCGGCATCATCGGCCCACCCCAGCCCCAAGGTTCCGAGGCCGCCTGCATTGGAGACAGCGGCGGGCAGGCGAGGATCTGCAGACAGCGGTGCCTCGACGATCGGGAGCTCGATCCCCAGCAACTCGCACACCGGCGTTCGCTTGCGATCGGTCATCTCAGTCTCCGGGCGGCCGAGGACGGCGTTCAACGTGCATGTGGGCCTCCGTTCAATATGCGTCCGGTCGCTCGGCGGTTCGGACGGGCTGCTTGTTCCAACCGTGGAAGGGCGACAGGTCGCCGGCGTCCCATCGTTCGCGCAGGCCGGGGGTTGCCAGGTCCCAGTCGGGGCGGATCTCGCTCGACACGTCACGGAGGTCGTGCCAGAGGTCAATGAACGATGGACGTCCCCAGAACCAGTAGCCGTTATAGATCCTGTAGATCACGAGCCCGGGCTTGAGCACGAGCGTGTGCGGGATCATCGGGTCGTGCTCGGTGTCGGTGTACTCCTGGATGTCGAGGTCTTTCTGGACGATCCGATCCGGATCCTCGAGGAACGGCCACTGGGCGCCGATCGACGCGCGGAACTCCTGGCTTGAGTGGTGGGTGTCGGTCGATATCGTGGCGATCTTGGTGTAGGACACGGCGATCTTCGGGTAGTTGGCGGCGAGTTCGAGGTGCTGTTGGTGCTCCTTTGGGCAATAGTTGCCGCGCGCAAGTGTCAGGACCAGCGGATCCTCGCCCTGGATTTCGCTGAGCGTGCGAGTGACGCGATCTTGGTCGGGCAGCTCGTAGTCGGGGAATGTGCCGCCGGCGGTGATGTCCGAGCGCATGGTTCAAATCCTTCCGGTCAGATGAGGGTTGATTGGTGCTACCGGCCGGCCGCCTGGCCGCCGTCAACGTGCAGCGTCTCGCCGGTTACGAAGGTTGCTCGCTCCAGGTAGAGGATCGCGTCGACGACGTCGCTGACTTCGCCGACGCGCCCTAGCGGGTGGAGGGCCTCGAGCCCGTCGTAGGACGCGGGGTCGTGGTCGGGTGTCTTGATGACCCCGAGCGAGACAGCGTTGACCCGGACGCCGCGCGAGGCGTGTTCGATCGCAAGCGAACGGCTGGCCGCGACGAGTCCTCCCTTGGTGAGCGCAGGTAGCGCAGACGGCCTCGTGCTGTCCGCGTTATCGACCAGGCTCGTGGAGATGTTCACGACGTGCCCGCTGCCCCGGGCGACCATCTCCGCGATCGCCAGTTGAGTGATGTGGAAGAAACCGGTGAGGTTGACGGCCGTGATCGCCTGGTACTCATCGAACATGTACTCCGTGAACGGCTTGCCGATGTAGATGCCGGCGTTGTTGATCAGCGTGTCGATCCGCCCGAAGTGGTCGAGAGCCTGGTCGACCGCACGCTGTGCGGTTTGCGCATCTGCGATGTCGCCGGCGACCGCGACGTAATCGCTCTCGTCTCGATCGGGCGGCGGGAACGACAGCGCAACGCCGACGACCGCATAACCCGCACTGCGGTAGCCCGTTACGAGCCCCGCGCCAATGCCCTGGGAAGCGCCCGTGATGATCGCGACCGGCGGGCTCATTGCACGAGGTAGATCTCGTACACAACGATCGCGCTCATCGCGCCCCTACACCGACCTTGCGCCGTGCCGTCGCGATCTCCTGTCGGAGCGCTTCCAGCGCCGTGGCGTGGATCTCCGAGAAGCTCGGGAAAGGCTGGATCGTGTCGCGCAGCACCTCGAGCGGGACGCGGGCGCGGATCGCCAACGTCGCCTGCTGCAGCCACTCCCCGGCCCCCGGCCCGAGCCCATACGCGCCGGTGAGATGCTCCCCATCGCTGAGCACGGTCAGGAACCCGTTCGACTCCGCGTAGGCGTGCGTGTAGGTCGCGGTCTTGGCGATCTTGGACAACAGCGCGGTGGCGCTGTACTCGGCTTCGGTCGCGCCAACCGCCGCGGCCTGGGGATCGGTGTAGGTGACGCGCGGGACCGCCTCGTAGTGGGCCTCGCGTGGTTCGCCGAGGATGTTCGAGGCGACTACCTCGCCCTGATACTCGCCGACGTGCGTCAGCTGCAGGATGCCCGTGACGTCGCCGATCGCCCACAGCCGCTCGCCAGCGCGCATGTGCGAATCGACTGGGATTCCTTGGCGGCCTGGGGTGATGCCGACGGTCTCGAGCCCGATCCCCTCGACGCGCGGACGCCGTCCGGTCGCCACGAGCAGATGATCGCCGCGCAGCTCTCGCCCATCCTCCAGTCGCAGGACGAAGTCCTCGCCGTCACGGGAAGCCGCGGTCGCCCGTACCCCGAGCACGAGCTCGATTCCGTCCCGACGCAGCGCCTTACCCAACGCCTCCCCCAGAGCCGCCGGCTCCCGCGCAAGCACGCGCTCGGCCCCCTCGACGAGCGCCACCTCCCCGCCCAGACGACGAACGACCTGTCCAAGCTCGACACCGGCCGGCCCAGCTCCGAGCACGACCAGCCGTCTGGGCACCGCCTTCATCCCGGTCGCCTCGTTGGTACCCCAGACACCGTCGAGCTCTCGCAAGCCGGGAACAGGAGGGACGACCGGATCGGCACCATTGGCCAGGACGACATGATCGGCGGTGTAGCGCACGCCGTCGACCTCGACCACTCCCGCGCCGGCGAGGCGACCGCTGCCGCGCAGCAACTCGATCCCTCGATCCGCCAGCCACTTCGCAGCCGTAGCGTCGGAGTAGTTAGAGACCATGAAGTCGCGCCAATCGAGCGCCGCCTGCACGTCGACCTCAGCCTTGGCACCCGCCTCACGCGCGTCGTGCACCGCCTCCCCTGGGCGCAGCAGCGACTTCGACGGGATGCACGCCCAGTACGTGCACAGACCACCCACGAGGTCGCGCTCGACGACCGCAACCCGCAGACCGCCATCCGCGATGGCGGCGGCGCAATGCTCCCCAGGCGCCCCGCCACCCAGGACGATGACGTCGTAGTGGGTGGTCACGACGGGAGCTCCTCGTCAGCCTGCTCGCGGACCATGTACTCCGCGTACCAATCCGGCCAGTTCGGATCCGCGGCACCGACTCGCTCCTCGTGCTTGCCGTGCGCGGCCTCAGCGCGCCGGAGCGCCTCCGCCAGATCCCTGGCTGACGCAAACGAAGTCGCCGACGCGTCAACCCGACCGGGTAGCCGCGCGGTGACTTCCTGGAGCAGCCAGCCGTTGCCGTCCGGGTCGCTGAACGAGGCGAACGAGCTATAGCTCTTGTGGTTGGGCGCCGGCCCGCTGAGGCGATCGTCGGCGCCGACCGGATGGAACCGCCCGCCCAGTGCCCCCTCGTGGAACACCTCGCTGACCTCGACGCCCTGGGCGAGGAGCCCGCCGCGGACCACTTCGATATCGGCGACGATCAGGTGCAACCCCCGGGCCGAGCCGGGTGGGGCGGAGGTCAGGTTCGTCCCAAATTGGATCGAGCATCCGGAGCCCGGGGGCGTGAACTGGATCAGGCGGAAGTTCCCACCGGCGGCGACGTCGGCGTCGAGTCTCCAGCCGAGGCGCCCGTAGAACTCCTTGGCGCGATCGACATCCGAGACGGGGATGACGATCACCTCGAGAGTCGTGGCGAAGCTCGCGACGGTTGCGGCCCCGCCCGCGTCGCCGCTGCTGACCTGCGTTGCGCTCATGTCGACCTCCATGGTCGCGGCTGGGTGCAGTAACGATCCCACCATCGAAGGCGTGTGGCAAGCACATCCGGAACTCGCCGAGGGCAACCTGTGGACGACGAACGGGGTCTACGAGGATTCCGACCAATTACCAGATCTCGGGTGATCCCGTTCGGATGCGACACCGAGGAGATCCAGGAGCGCTTGGCGCCCTCGCCGCTCGGCTGCTTTCTCCTGCGCGAGCAGAAGTGGTCTTCGTCGCTGGAGTCCTCGCACCCCGTGTCCCACCAGGGCATGGCAGCCGGGCCCGTCGGCAGGGTAGGACAGATCAGCGATGTCGTCGACGCGATCCTCTATCTCGAACGCGCCACATTCGCCACGGGCGAGACCCTCCACATCGACGGCGGCCAAGCCGCCGGACGGTGGCGCATGGAGCCCGGACCGTCTAGCTACGGGTACCAACCGGGGGGTCGACATCATCGTAGATGCGGACCGCCGCGAGCTTGCCGCTCTGACCCCGAACGTAGACAGCGGCCCCGGCTTCCGGCGGCAGCTCCGTCTTGCCCCAGCGCACGACGTTGTACTCCAGCGCGCACGCGCGCCCGTCGTCGACGATCGCGCAACGTTCCAGTGGAATGCCGCCGTCGTTCGAGAACAGCAGCTGATAGAAGGAGCGCAGGTCGTCTGGGCCTCTGTGGATGTACTGGCCGCCTGCCGGCTCGCGGGCGTACCCGTCCGGTTCGAACGTCGCCAAGATCGCGTCGACGTCGCCGGCCGCGAGCGCACGCTGATATTCGGCGACGACGTCTGATTCGCGGAGCTCAGAGTCGGGCTGTAGCAGCGGCGGACGGTTCGCGTGACGGTCGGTCAGTGGCCAGGTGCTGGAGTAGATCCGCAGCTCGTCGATCCGGCCGTCGGCCTCGCGGTCTGCGACGATCGCGAGCGGAAGATCGACTCGACCCGTCTCACCATCAAGGTGTAGAACAACCTCCTCAAAGCCGCGTCGCTCACTAACGACATGTTCGACGTTCTCGACCGTGAGGTTGCGCCGAGCGATCCACCCGTTCAGGTCGGCGACGAAGGCCTTGAACGCTCGCGTGCCCTTGACACGTCCGCGCACGGGGTCGTGCAGCTCGGGCTCGGCGGCGAACGACCCGACCAGCGCATCGGGCTCCCCGGCCATCAAACCGTCGAAGTACGGCACCGCCACAAGCTCGTCCAGCCGCCACTTGTCTCCGAGTCGCGCAAGCGCCTGCGCAGTGAACAGCTCGGGGACGAACGGCACCCGACGAGCATCCCACAACTCAACTCGCGCGGGCTTAATTCAGTGCCCCGATACCGCCAGCCCCGCGAGGCCAGCCGACCGAGCGATCGCGCTGGTCATGACCGAAACGTCCTCAGACGCTGCTTGTGCTCTCTAGGGCAGTAGTAGCCACGAGCGAACAACAGGGTCAGCGGATCGCGTCCCTGCAGCTCGCTCAGCTTGCGGACCCCGCCGGTGTGGTCTGACAACGAGTAGTCGGGGAACACACCGCCTGATCCGATGTCAGAACGCATGGGATGACCGTCTTGGGGGCCTTGTCGGAAAAGGCTGGTAGGGATCTCAGTGCCCGGGGAGCTGGCCACCTTCGACGTGCGCGGTTGCGCGGGTGGTCTCGGTATTCGCTCGGACTCCTCGGCGGGCGTACTCGATGGCCAGTGAGCGGGGATCCAGTCGCCGTCTGGGTCGGTGGTTTCCCCTACTTCGATCAGATGGCCGTCGGGGTCGCGGATGTAGCAACGGATCTCGTACTGGTGCTGTTTCGGCGGCGTCAGGAAGTTCGCACCTCGGGCGCTCCATTCGGCGTACACGGCCGCGATGTCCTTGACCCGGATATTGAGGAAGCTGCTGACCCGGTCGGGATCGCGTGGCGTCTCCAGGGTGACGGCAGGCTTGTCGTCGGTCGGTCCTCCGCCGCCATTGATGATGATCCAGCTGTTGGATAGTGCGACATTGGTCAGGCCTCCCTCTCCGGAGAAGGCCACCCTGCCGCCTAGTACTTCGGTGTAGAAGCGCCGAGAGCGCTCGACATCGTCCGAGACGATGAAGTGGGTCAGCACAATCCCCTCCGGGGGCGGTGGGAGCTCGGCCATCTGGTACCTCCACTGTTCGATTTTGGTAGCCCGCCTGCGACGGGGTGGGCAGCCGATGTCGTAATGATCGGGGATTCCATCTCTCTCCAGGCACCGCTGCAGGCCACCACGTTTGATCCCGATGCTTTGCCCTGGCTGAATCGGATCGGTTCATCGAGCGTATCGACAAGAAACATCCCTCGATCCCCTTGATCCCGGGCCTCGCGAGACTCTGGTGTCCGCCGTCTGCTTAGACAGGCGTGGCCGGAGCCCCGGCAGTGACCGCTGGGGCCGGCGACGCTCCGGGTCGCCCCTGATTACCTAAAGTGCCGCTGAGGAATTTCGGTCATGACCAGCGCGATCATCGGCACCGGAGGGATCGGATCGGTCATCGCCCGCGGGCTCGCGTCGGGCGGCGAGACCCTGCGGCTCTCCAGCGCCGACAAAGAGTCCGCACGCGCGCTTGCCGCAGAGATCGGTCGAGCTGCGACCGTCGCCGTGGATAACCGCGACGCGTTGGCAGGCGCCGATGCCGTCGTTCTCGCCCTGCGGTTTGGCGTGCTGAAGGGCGTCATAGACGAGGTCGCCGAGCCGCTAACAGACAAACTCGTGGTCGTTCCGAGCAACCCGGTCGGCATCGACGCGCAAGGGAACATCTCACGTCTCCTGCCGAAAGGTCAGTCCTCCGGCGACGTTGTAGCCGGCTGGTTGCCTGCGGGGACGCGCCTGGCCATGGCGTTTGGAACTCTGTCGCGCGATCTCTTCGAATCCTCCAGCAACCGGTCACCCGAGCCGGCGGTCCTCTTCTACGCGACCGACGACGACCGTGCCGGCGAGGAAGTCGAGCAGCTGATCCGAACGGCCGGCTTCGAGCCGGCGAGGATCGGCGGGATCGAACAGTCGGGTCGACTCGAGGTGGGCGGCGACCTTCACGATCTCGTGGTCGGCGCCGCAGAGGCGCGGTCATTGATCGGCGGCGTGTGATGCCTTGGCTGCCCTCAGGTGGCCGAAGTCTTGCCACCCGACGGCAAGCGAGACGCCCGACGAAGAGCGCGCAGCCCTGTGACGGTCCATCCGCCGGCGGCCAACAGAAGGATGCGAGCACGACTGCAACAAGGACTCCTCGATCGCCTTTGCCGCCTGACGGATCACGTCGACGACGAAGTCAGGGTGCGACAGCATCGGCACGTGACTGCTGTTGAGCTGGAAGACCTTCGCGCCCATCCTCGGAGGCGCGAACTTCTAGAGTTCGGGATGCACCGTCCGATCTTGCTTGCCGAGGACCACCAGCTCGACTCGTCGCGTCACGCGACGCCGGGTGCGAGTCTTAGTTGAGCTGTCTGATCATCGACACCGGTATCCTCACGCGGGGCTGCGTGATGCTTGCGGCAGGAGGCTGAGCGGTGAATAAGCCGGTGTTGTTTTGCCACGACGGATCGGACGGCTCAAGGACGGCGCTGGCCGCTGCGGTCGAACTGATCAAGCCCGCCGATGCCGTGGTATTGGTCGTATGGACGCCGGCGGCGGTGCAGTTGGCCCGAGCTGGCTCGTTCGTAGTCGCCGTACCGAACGAAGGCGAGATCGACGAGCAGGAAGCGGCTGCCGCGCAGCAAATCGCCGAAGAGGGTGCCGCGGCTGTTCGCAAGCGCGGCTACAACGCGTCCGCACGAATCGCGCAAGCCAACGAATCGGTCGCTAAGACGATCGATGAGATCGCCGAGGAGATTGACGCCGGACTGGTCGTCTGCGGCCAACGCGGCCGCGGCGCCATCCGCAGCGCTCTCCTCGGTAGCGTCTCCCACGCACTCGCGGCACACACCAAGCGGCCGTTGCTCATCGCCCCGCAGCACCCGTCGTAGCGCCAAGCTCAGGCGACAGCGTCGGGCGGCAGGTGATTCACCGAATAGCCGAGCCAGGCGACATCGCTGAAGCGGTTGCCATGGTCGCCAGTAAACGAGGCCGGATGGATCACCGGACAGAGCATCCTCGCCAACGGCGGGAACGCTTTCTCGATCTGAGAGGCGGTTCACCGAACTTCGCGACCTCGGGCCTGCGGTTTGCCCTCGCGCCCGAGCCGATCACACGGAGGGAGACGCCTGCCAGCGGAGATCCCGCGTTCCCGCGCTGGGTCGAGCGACAAGGCCGGCGGGCGCGCACTTTGACCGGTCTTGACGCCCTCAGCTGCGCGCGTCACTGATCCCTACTCGCGACGTCTCGCTCACAGTCCTTGGTCTCGACTGACGAGCTTCTACTCGAGGTGCTCGATCTGCCAGCCGTCGTTTTCGGCGGCGACGCGGACGCCGGCACCCTTTCCAAGGGGCGCGATCATTTGGCCGGTTAGCCCGAGAATTGCGGCCTCGTTCGTTGGGCTGTGCCCGACCGCGAGGGCAGTGCCGCCGTCGGGGAGGCTGTCCAGGATCCGACGCAGCGCACTGCTCAGCCGTTCCGAGTCCTCGGCAACGAGCTCAACGTCGGCCTTGCGTAGCGCGTCAAGGGCGCCACTCCCTGCGGCCTGGTAGGCGGCGCGCCAGCGATCTTCCAGCCGCGAGCGCAGGCCCGGCTCGACGACGACGCCGCCGGATATCTGCTGTCCGAGCGCCGCGAGGAAGCAGGCGAGCGTTTGCGTTGCACGTTGGGCACCGCTCGAGACGGCCAGTTGGTACGGACCGCGGAGGCGGGCGCCGATGGCAAGCGCTTCGGCCACACCTGGGGCGGTGAGCACGTCACCATCGGCGTCCGTGTGCCGACGAAGCTCGATCTGCCTCAGCACCAGCACGACGCTAACTCCGGCGCAAGCGATCGAGATCGCGCTGCGCCTTCTCGACCACCGCCCGCGCCTTCTCGACTTCCCGTTGCGTCTGCGTCCAGCGTCGTTGGGCCTGTCGCTCCTCTGCCTGGGCCGCGCTGAGCATCTGCTTCGCCTCCTGCAGCCGGGCGCGGGCGGCGCTGTCATCCGGGCGAGGCTTGGCCGCCTGCCGTTTCATCGGCCGCGCGGCCGCTGGCTCTCTCGCTGCGGCGTGCCCGGCCCTCCGGTCGCCCGTTGCTGCTTTGCGAGTCATGGGTCCGCCAGTTGCGGATCTGGCGTGGGCGAGCAGGGTGCCGAAGCCGGCGGGGTCGGGCTCGCGCACAAGGCGTCCCTGAAGGAGTTCGCGTGCGGTGTTGTCGTCGACAGCGGCCGCCTGGAGCGAGGACCGGATCGTCTCGCCGCCCAGGCTGACCAGCTTCTCCAGCTCCTCTCGCTCGGCTTGTGCGGCCCCGGCCAGGTCCCCCTTGCCTGCCACCTGGGCGTCGCGCAGCGTCGCCGCCTTCTGCAGGAACAACTCCACCTGGGCGCGGTGGGCGTGGACGAGGCGGTTCACGGCGGCCGCGGCAGCAGTCGGCTTGCGGGCCGCTTTCACCTGCTCTGCCTGTTCGCGCTGCCCGGCTTTTCGTAGTTCGCGTTCCGCCTGGTTTCGCTCCCGCGTGAACTCCTCGCGGGGGAGCGTAGAGAGGCGGTCGATGATCTCCTCGACATCCATCCGGTTTGATTCTCCTCGAACGGTGTGCCTGGCAGGAGTTGTGCGTGGGAGCGAAATAGGTCCGCTCCGCGTATCGTCCTGATCCTCTGTGGCTGGGGTCGACTATCGCTATGAGCTCCGCGGCGGCGACGAGGTGGTCGCGACCGGCCACCGCAGCCGCGAGCAGCCGCTCGAACTCGGGGATCGAATCGAGCTGGGCGGCCGGCACTCGATCGTGCACACGATCGAGCCGCTGCTAGGTGAACCCGAGCTGCGCCTCGTGTCGCGGCTTCTGCGGGACGGGAGCTAGAGCCTCCAGCTGACCTGCCCGCCGAGGAATCAACACCCTCGAGTCCCCGGAACCTCTCCCCTGCGACGAAGAAAGAGGATGCAGTCCGCATCACCGGTGGCGTCCGGCAACTCAGAGCCACCGGCTTGTCCAGCCGGCGGTCACCTGTCCGATGACGTGGTTTACCTGTGACACCGGCGCACAAGCGGCGACCCGAAAGGGCTATTTGCAGGTATTTTGCGTTTCGGCCTCGGGCCACGAATGGACCACAAAACGCCGTTCCGGTGTCGTTCGCGACAACAGAAATTCCTATTTGCAGGGGAAGTTCGAAGCGGGAGCGACGGGACTCGAACCCGCGACCTCCGGCGTGACAGGCCGGCGTTCTAACCAACTGAACTACGCCCCCGAGGACAGGACAGTCTAGCCGCGGCGCGGCGGCCGTAGGTCAGGGTCGCGAGTGCAGGGCGGGCGCGAGACGAACTGCCGCATCCACGATCACCGCCGCGAACACGGCGCCGCCCGCTCCTCCGAGCAGCAGGCCGGCGAGGCCGGCGGCGACGACCAGCGACCACCGCATACGAACAAGATCGGCAGCTGCTCGGCTGTCCTTGACCGCCGAGTTGACCTTTTTCGCCGAAACGGGTTTACAATGCGAGGCTTACTCGGGTTGTGAGGGGGAGAAGCGCTGCGGCAGCACTGGCGTGAGCTCGACTACTGGCACTGGCTCTGGCGTCAACGGACGCCCGGCGCAGCCAAGGCCGGAATCGTGGCGCTCGTGCTCGCGGCGATCCTGGTCGGCGGGTGGTTCGTCGCCGACGGCCTCACGTCCGCGAAGGCGAGCACCAGCGCAGACTCCCTCGTGCTCGAGACGACCGTCAAGAGGCTGGTCACGGTCCGCGAGAAGGGGAAGCTGGTCACGAAGACCGTCCCGGTCGTCAAGCGCGTCGTCCGGGTGCAGACGCATACGCAGACGCAGACGCAGTTCGACCGCCAGACCGCTTTGCGCTACTCCACGCGCGTGGTGACGGAGCCCGGCAGCGTTCGTGTCGTCAAGCGGGTGGTGACCACCAGCGTCCCGGTCGTGAAGAACCACGTGGTCACCGTCAACGGGAAGACCAAGACGGTGGCCGTCACCAGCTACGTGCCGACCACACGTGTCGAGACGCAGACCCAGACGCAGACCCAGACGCGCCAGCAGACCGTCACGCAGACGGCGCCCGGGAACACGATCACGCAGACCTCGACGGCGAGTCACACCACCACGCAGGTACAGACGACGACGCAGATCCAGACGACGACGCAGATCCAGACGACGACGCAGATCCAGACCACCACAGTCGTCACGACCCAAACGACGACCGTCGTCAGCACCGATACGGTCACGGAGACCGTGACGACGACGGTGCCGCTTCCGCCGTCCGGCCCCAAGCCGCCACCCGCTCCGCCTGGGCTCTGATCCGCGCCGGCGCTAGAGCCGGCCGCCGTCCACGTACAGCACCTGCCCGGTCACGTACGACGCGTCATCCGAGCAGAGGAAGGCGATCACGCTCGCGATGTCCTCCGGCTCGCCGACCCGGCGCAGCGCGGTCGTCTCGGCGCCCATCTTCCGGAACTCCTCGAAGTCGACGCCGATCCGCTCGGCGGTCTGCTGGGTCATCGCGGTGGAGACGAATCCAGGGGCGACGCAGTTGACGTTGACCGCGAAGCGGCCGAGCTCGATCGCGAGCGTCTTCGTCATCGCCTGGATGCCGGCCTTCGCGGCCGAGTAGTTCAGCTGGCCGCGGTTGCCGAGCGCCGAGACGGAGGAGATCAGCACCATCTTCCCGCCGCCGTGCTGGGTCATGTGCGTCTGGGCCGCCTGCGTCGCGAGGAACGTCCCGCGCAGGTGCGTTGTGATGACCGCGTCCCAGTCGTCGTCGGTCATCCGGTAGACGAGGTTGTCGCGGATGATTCCGGCGCAGGTGACCAGGATCTCCAGGCCGCCGTGCTCCTCGACCGTGCGCGCGACTGCTGCCTCGACCGCGGCGCGGTCGGTCACGTTCGTCTCGAGCTGCAGCCCGGGCGCGTCGTCGTCGAAGGCGAGGTCGGCCACCACGACCTTCGCCCCTTCGGACTCGAACCTCGCGGCCGTCGCCTTGCCGATCCCGCGGCCGCCGCCGGTGACGAGCGCGACCTTGCCCTCGAAGCGATTCATGGCGCGTAGCCTATTCGGCCGTGCACGACAAGCGCATCGAGATCCGTTGGCGCGACCTCGACGCCTATCAACACGTCAACCAGGCCGTCTATCTCACGTACTTGGAGGAAACGCTGGACGACTGGATCCGGGGTGTACTCGACCTGCCCGAAGGCGAGGTCTGGCACTACGTGGCCGCGCACGTCTCCATCGACTACCGGAGCGAGCTCCGGCTCGAGGACCGGCAGGCGATCGGCAGCGTGCAGCTCGAGCGCGTGGGGACGAAGAGCGTGACCGTGCGGTCGGAGCTGCGCGCGCCCGACGGACGAGTGGCCGCCGAGGCCGGGCTCGTGATCGTGTCGCGCGATCCCGAGACGGGTGTCTCCCAGCCTCTGACCGACGAGGAACGCGCGGCGTTCGAGGGCGTACGGAGCGAATGAGAGTCGCTCTGGTCATCGTCGGCGCCGCGCTCGCGGTCGCCGGCTCCGGCGCAGCGGCGCCGCGGCCCGCCCTCGCCAACCAGCATCCCTGCCCAGGCCTCAGCGGCTACACGTGCTCGACGCTGCGGGTCCCGCTCGACCGCAGCGGCCGAGTTCCCGGCTCGCTCCGCCTCGACGTCGCGGCGGCGGACAATGCGAAGGCTGCCCGCGGCGTCCTGCTCTTCCTGACCGGTGGTCCAGGGCAGCCGGGTGTGGCGTCGGTCGCGCGGGTCGCGGCCAGGGTGGCGCCCCTGCTCTCCGACTACCGGCTCGTGCTGGTCGACCAGCGCGGCACCGGGGGAACCGCGATCAGATGTCCCCAGCTCCAGGCCCAGGTCGGCACGTCCGACATCGCCGTGCCGAGCGTGGCGGCCGTGCGAGCCTGCGCCGCAGAGCTTGGACCCACGCGTGGCCTCTACTCGACCGACGCGACCGTGGCCGACCTGGACGACCTCCGGCAGGCGCTCGGCGCCTCGACCTGGACGATCGACGGCGTCTCCTACGGCACCTTCGTGGCGGAGCGCTACGCCGTCGCGCATCCGAGGAACGTGCGCGCGCTCGTCCTCGACTCTGTGCTCCCGCACGTCGATCCGCAGGCGGACGACGCGCTGTACCTGACCGGATTGAAGGCGACGGGCCGCGTGCTCCGCGCCGCCTGCGCCGACCTCGGTTGCGGCTTCGATCCCGCCGAAGACCTCGCGTGGGTCGTCCGCCATGGGATCGCGCCCGTGCCGCTCTGGGACGCGATCGTCACCTTCGAGTTCGCCGACCCCGAGTACCAGCGGATGATCGACGCCATCCACGAGGCCAGGCACGGCGACTCCGGCCCGCTGCGGACGCTGGTCGCGCAGATCCATCAGCGAAGCGGCGCACCGCCCGAGCTCTTCAGCTCGGGCCTGCACGCGGCCACGCTCTGCTCCGACCTACGCTTCCCCTGGTCGTCGACCACGCCGGTCGCCCGGCGGCCGGCGCTCCTGGCCCGGCGCATGAAGACGGTGCCGGAACGCGCGGTTTGGCCGTTCACACGCGCGACGGCGTCGCACAACGGCTTCATCGAGACGTGCAGGGTCTGGCCGGTGACGCCGCCGGCGCCGAGCCCCCGGCTCCGGTCTAAGCTCCCGGCCGTGCCGGTCCTGCTCGTGAATGGCGACCACGATCTCTCGACGCCGCTCGAATGGGCACGGGAGGAGGCGCGGCTCGCCCCGAAGGGCAAGCTCGTGGTCGTGCGCGGCGCGTCGCACTCGGTGCAGACGCGTGAGCAGGGCGGCGCCGGCCGCGCGGCCGTGCAGGCGTTCCTGCTCGGGCCCGGGACGGGGTGAAGAGCCTGCGCGGGCACCTTGACGCGATGATGCGCGGCGACGTCCCGCCGCCTCCGGTCGCCGAGCTGCTCGGTATCCGGCTGGTGTCGGTCGCGGAGGGTGAGGTCGTGTTCGAGATGGACGTGAGACCGGAGCACGCGAACCCGATGGGCACGATCCAGGGCGGCGTGATCTGTGCGCTGGCCGACGCCGCCATGGGAATGGCCTACGCCTCGCGGCTCGAAGAGGGTGAGTCGTTCACCACGCTCGAGCTGAAGACGAACTACCTGCGTCCGGTGACGAGCGGCACGCTGGTGGCGACCGGTCGGGTGGTGCACGGCGGCCGGACGATCGGGCTGACATCGTGTGACGTCGTCGACGGCGAGGGGCGGAAGATCGCGCACGCGACCAGCACCTGCATGACGCTGCGCGACCCGCGTTAGGCTCGCCCCGCTGCGGAAGCAGCGTTAGGGTCAAAGAGTGCAGCTGCGGGACTCCGCGGACGAGGCGGCCTTCAGGGAGGAGGTCCGCGGCTGGCTCGCGGACAACCTGCCCGACCAGCTGCGCGGCCGGCGCGGCGGCGCGGCGCGGTTCGAAGAGTGGGGGCGCGAATGGAGCCGCAAGCTCGGCGAGGCCGGCTACGCCGCGCTGACCTGGCCCAGGGAGTACGGAGGCGGCGGGGCGCCCCACTCGCACCAGGCGATCCTGCTCGAGGAGCTGGCCAAGGCGCAGGCGCCCGGGCACATCGGCGTGATCGGCCTCGGGATGGCCGGGCCGACGATCATCGTCCACGGGACCGACGCGCAGAAGGCGCGTTACCTCCCGAAGATCCTCTCGGCCGAGGAGATCTGGTGCCAGGGCTTCTCGGAGCCGGGCGCCGGCTCCGACCTCGCGTCCGTGCGCACGCGGGCCGAGTTGCGCGAAGGGCGGTATGTCGTCAACGGCCAGAAGGTCTGGTCGTCGTACGCTCATCTCGCCGACTGGTGCATCCTCGTCACCCTCAGCGACCCGGACGCGCCGCGCTACCACGGGCTGACGTACCTCCTCGTCGACATGCACGCGCCCGGCGTCGAGGTGCGGCCCCTGACCCAGATCACCGGCGAGGCGGAGTTCAACGAGATCTTCTTCGCCGACGTCGAGGTTCCCGTCGAGAACGTGATCGGCGAGCCGGGACAGGGCTGGCAGGTGGCGATGACCACCCTGATGCACGAGCGGGCCGCACTCGGGTTCGCGCTCTCCGGCGCGTTCGAGGTCGCGGTCGGCAAGCTGCTCGAGCTGGCGGGCGGACGCGACCTGGACGACCGGCTCCGCGACCGGATCGCCGAGACCTGGATCGAGCTCCAGGCGCTGAAGTGGACGAATTACCGCGCGCTGACACGGCTGATGGAGACGGGTGCGCCCGGGCCGGAGGCGTCGGTGCCGAAGCTGCACTGGTCGGAGGCGAACCAGCGGCTCGGCAAGCTCGCGCTCGAGCTGCTGGGGTCGGAGGCGCAGGTGATGGACGGCGACGGCTACTGGCAGTGGCTTCAGTTGCGCAGCCGCGGCAACACGATCGAGGCCGGCACCTCGGAGATCCTCCGGAACATCGTCGCCGAGCGCGTGCTCGGGCTGCCGAAGGGGCGCTGAGGCGATGCACTTCGCGTTCACACCCGAGCAGGAGGCGCTGCGGACGGAGGCGCGGCGGTGGCTCGACGAGCGGTATCCGCCGGAGCGGGTAGCCGAGCTCGCGGACTCGGAAGCCGGCTGGGATCCGGCGTCGTGGGCGGAGCTCGCCGAGCTGGGCTGGCTGGGGGTGTCGGTCGCGGAGGAGGAGGGGGGCGCCGGGCTCGGCTTCCTCGAGGAGGCGGTGCTGTTCGAGGAGCTCGGGTGGGCGCTCTACCCGGGGCCGTACTTCTCGACGGTCGCGCTCGCGCTGCCGCAACTCGAGCCGGACGACCGTGCGGCCGTCGCCCTTGGCGAGGCCCGCTGGTCGGCGCAGGTCGACGGCCTCGTTCCCGATCTCGCGCTCGTCGACCGCGTGCTCGCGGCCGGCGGGCCCGTTGCGGCCGAGGGCGAGTCGGTCGAGACGATGGACGCCACCCGTCGGCTCGGGCGGCTCGCGACGCCGGCGGGCGACGCGGCGGTCGACCGGCCCCGGGTGCGCGCGGCGCTCGCGCTCGAGGCGGTCGGGATCGCGCAGCGCGCGCTCGACTGGGGCGTCGAGCACGCGAAGGAGCGGCAGCAGTTCGGCAAGGCGATCGGCGTCTACCAGGCGGTGTCGCATCCGCTGGTCGACACGTTCATGGCCACTGAGCTCTCGCGCTCGCTCGCGTACTGGGCCGCGTGGTGCGTGGCCGAGGGCGACGGGCAGGCGCCGACAGCGGCGGCGGCGGCGAAGGCGTATTCGGCCGAAACGGCCGTGTCCGCGTGCGAGCGCTCGATCCAGGTGCACGGCGGGATCGGCTTCACGTGGGAGCATCCGCTGCACCGCTACTACAAGCGGGCGCAGTGGATCCAGGCGTTCGACGGCTTCCCCGCGCGGCAGCGGGCCGAGATCGCCGCAGCGCTCGTCGGGAGCAAGTAACACAGTGTTACAAGCTTCCACCGGCCCTGGACCAGGCGCCTTGGGCGCTTGTAACAGAGTGTTACTTGGCCGGTAGGTCCGTTCTCGTCACGGGCGCTTCGTCCGGGATCGGGGCGGCGTGTGCCCGGCGTCTGGCCGCCCGCGGGTGGGAGGTGTACGCGACCGTGCGCACGCCCGGCGCCGCACCCGAGGAGACGACCGAAGTTCTGCTCGACGTCACCGACGCCGAAGCCGTTGCGGCCCTGTCCTTCGACCTCCTCGACGGGCTGGTCGACAACGCCGGAATCGGCATCTCGGCGTCACTCGAGGACCTGCCGCTCGACGAGCTTCGTCGCCAGCTCGAGGTGAACGTGGTCGGCCAGCTCGCGGTCACCCAGGCGGTGCTCCCAGCGGTGCGCGCCGCGAAGGGGCGCATCGTGATCATGGGCTCGATCGGCGGTCGCAGCGCGCTGCCGTTTCTCGGCGGCTACGCGATGACGAAGCACGCGCTCGAGGCGATGGCCGACTCGCTCCGAGTCGAGCTGGCGCCCGACGGTATCGAGGTCTCCATCGTCGAGCCCGGCACGATCGCGACCGCGATCTGGACGAAGCCCCAGCCGCTGGCCGACCGCGTCTCCGACCGCTACCACGGGCGGATCGACCGCTTCCGCCGGGTCGCGGCCGCGCGGTCCAGCAGGGCGGCCCCGGCCGAGTCGGTGGCCGCCGTGGTCGAGCACGCGCTGACCGCGCGGCGCCCGAAGACCCGCTACGTCGTCGGCCGCGACGCGAAGATCCGCGCGACGATCGAGCGGCTGCCGGACCGCCTGCGGGACCGGGTCTACCGCCGGGCGTTGCTCGGTGAGTGAGACCCGCTTACGATCCGGGTGCATGCACGGCCAGATGATGGACTTCCAGCTGACTCTGCCGCACCTGCTCCGGCGCGCCGAGACGTACTTCGGCGACAAGGAGATCGTCACCCGGCTGCCGGACAAGAGCTTCCACCGTTACCGGTACCGCGAGCTCGCGCTGCGGTCGAAGCAGCTGGCGGTGGCGCTGGAGAGTCTCGGCCTCGAGCGCGGCGACCGCGTGGCGACCCTCTGCTGGAACCACTACCAGCACATGGAGTGCTACCTCGGAGTGCCATGCGGCGGGTTCACGCTGCATACGCTGAACCTGCGCCTCCACCCGAACGATCTCGCCTATATCGCCTCTCACGCCGGCGATCGCGCCGTCGTCGTCGACCGCAGCCTCGTGCCGCTGCTCGACCAGTTCCGCGGCCAGACCGGGATCGAGCACGTCTTCGTCGTCGAGGACTCGTACGAGGAGCTGCTCGCCGGCGCCTCGGCCGACGACTGGCGGGATCCCGAGCTGGACGAGAACGAGGCGGCGGCGATGTGCTACACGAGCGGGACGACGGGACGGCCGAAGGGCGTCGTGTACTCGCACCGCTCGACGATGTTGCACACGCTCGGCGTCGGGGCGGCGAACCCGCTGGGCATCGGCATCTCGGAGGGAGACGTGATCCTCCCGGTCGTGCCGATGTTCCACGCGAACGCCTGGGGCTATCCGTACCTGGCGACGATGTTCGGGGCGAAGATCGTCTACCCGGGGCCGCACCTCGACGCGGAGTCGTTGCTCGACGACTTCGTGGAAGAGGGCGTGACCTGGGCGGCCGGCGTGCCGACGATCTGGATGGGGATCCTGGCACAGCTCGACGCCGACCCCGGCCGCTGGGACTTGTCCCGGATGAAGGGGATGCTCGTCGGCGGCTCGGCGGTGCCGCGGTCGATGATCGCCGCGTTCAAGCAGCGGCACGGAATGGAGATCGTCCACGGCTGGGGGATGACCGAGACCTCGCCGGTCGCCTCCGAGGCGGCGCTTCCCGGCGATCTGGCCGACGCGGACGACGAGACCAAGTTCGACTACATCGCGCTGCAGGGACTGCCGCTCCCGCTGGTCGAGCTGCGTGCGCGCGACGGCGAGGGCAAGGAGATTCCGTGGGACGACGAGACGATGGCCGAGCTCGAGGTGCGGGGGCCGTGGGTCGCGGCCTCGTACTACGAGACGCCCGAGCAGGCCGACCGCTGGACCGAGGACGGCTGGTTCCGGACGGGCGACATCGTCTCGCTGCACCCGCGCGGCCACATCCACATCCAGGACCGCTCGAAGGACGTGATCAAGTCGGGCGGCGAGTGGATCTCGTCGGTTGCGCTCGAGAACGCGCTGATGGGACATCCGGCGATTGCGGAGGCGGCGGTGATCGCCGTGCCGAGCGAGCGCTGGGACGAGCGCCCGCTCGCCGTCTGCGTCCTGCGCGAGGGGCAGACCGCAACGGCGGACGAGCTGCGCGAGTTCCTGGCGGCGGACTTCGTCAAGTGGTGGCTCCCGGACGCGTTCGAGTTCGTCGACGAGATCCCGAAGACGGCGGTCGGGAAGTTCCGGAAGACGGCGCTGCGGGAGCTGTTTCCGGCCGCGCCCACGTCGGCGCCGGAAATCTCCGCCGAGCCGGCGGCGTCCTGAAGGCCGTCCTGCTCCGCGAGCTCGGCGAGCCGGATCGGCTCGAGCTCGCCGACGTGCCCGAGCCCTCGGGGCCGTCCGTCGTGCGCGTGCGGGCGGCGGGCGTGAACTTCATGGACGTGCTGATCCGGCGCGGCGACTACCCGCAGCCGCCGGGGCTCCCGGCGGTGCTCGGCGGCGAGGTCGCCGGCGAGCTGGACGGCCGCCGGGTGATGGCGCTGCCGCGCACAGGCGGCTACGCAGAGGCGGTCGCGGCGGAGTGGGTGGTGCCGCTGCCCGACGAAGCGTCGTTTGCGGAGGGAGCGGCATTTCTGATGACGTTCCTGACCGCGTGGATCCCGATGCGCCGGCAGGCCCGCATCTCCGCGGGCACGACCGTGCTCGTCCACGCGGGCGCGGGCGGGGTCGGCTCGGCGGCGATCCAGCTCGCTAGACAGCTCGGCGGGCGGGTCGTCGCGACGGCCGGCTCCGAGGAGAAGCGGTTGTTTGCCATGGAGCACGGCGCCGAGGAGGCGTACGCCTACGAGGAGTTCGCCGATGCGGTTCGAGCCGATGTCGTCGTCGACCCGGTCGGAGGCGAGGTCTTCGCCGCGTCGCTGAAGGCGCTGAGGCCGCTCGGAACCCTGATCGCGATCGGCTACGCGGGCGGAATGTGGGCGGACGTCAACCCGGCACTGGTCGTCGGGCGGAACGTGAGCGTCGCCGGCTTCTACCTCGGTCGGCTGATGCAGCTCGCTCCCGAGGTCGTCCGCGAGGCCGCCGAGGAGCTGGTCGGCCTGTGGGTGCAGGGCGCGATCCGCCCCGTGGTCGGCGCCGAGTTTCCGCTCGGCGAGGCGCCGCGGCGCACAGCGCTGATCGAGGAGCGCCGTCACGTCGGCAAGGTCGTCCTTGTTCCGTAGCGCGCTCGTCACCGGCGGGGCCTCCGGAATCGGGGCGTCGGCGATCGAGCTCCTGCGCGCGGAGGGTTGCGAGGTGCGCTCGCTCGACCTCGCAACCGGATTCGACGTCGCGGAAGCGGCAGCCTGGGAGAGCGTGCAGGCGGTCGACTTCGCCTTCTTGAACGCGGGCGTCGCCACGGGCTCGAACGACCTCGCCGAGCTCGGCGACCGCGAGTACCGGCGCGCGGTGGGCGCGAACGTCGACGGGGTCGTCTTCGGCACTCGGCGGATGGCTCAGCGTGATGGTGCCGGGCTCGGCGATCGTCGTCACCGCCTCGCTCGCCGGACTCGTGGCGATGCCGCTCGACCCCGTCTACACGCTGACGAAGCACGCCGTCGTCGGCTTCGTCCGCGCGGTCGCACCGCAGCTCGCCGAGTGTGGGATCACGATCAATGCGCTCTGCCCGGGATTCGCCGACACGCCGATCGTGGACCCCGAGCTGCGCGAGTGGATCGACGGCCAGGGGATCCCGCTGATCTCGGCCGGAGACGGTCGCCGCCGCTGCGCTCGAGGCGGCGCGTTCGGGCGAGACCGGCGAGGCGTGGGTCGTCCAGCCGGGGCGGGAGCCGCTCGTCTACGAGTTCCGTGGGGTGCCGGGACCGCGGTGAAGGTGTTTTGCACGCCGGAGGAACGGTTCACCGGGTTGCCGGACTTCGCGTTCACTCCTCGCTACCTCGAGCAGGACGGCCTGCGCATGCACTACCTCGACGAGGGCGAGGGGGATCCGGTGCTCTGTCTCCACGGCGAGCCGACCTGGTCGTTCCTGTACCGGAAGATGATCCCGACGCGGCTGACGGCCGCGGCGCGCGTGGTCGCGCCCGACTACTTCGGGTTCGGTCGGTCGGACAAGCCCGAGGACGCCGACTGGTACACGTTCGACCGCCATTGCGCCTCGATCCGGCGGCTGGTCGAGGAGCTCGATCTCCGGCGCGCGACCGTCGTCGTCCAGGACTGGGGCGGGCCGATCGGGCTCCGGCTCGCCGTCGAGCAGCCGGAGCGCGTCGCTCGGCTGGTGATCCTGAACACCGGCGTCGGCGGCGGCCGGCCGCCCAGCGAGGAGTGGCTTCGCTTCCGCGACGTCGTTCGCACCTCCGGAGGCGATTTCCAGCCGGGGCGTTTGATCCGGACCGCCGCCATCCGCGGGCTCGCAGACGAGGTGGTCGCGGCGTACGACGCGCCGTTTCCGGCCGCGGAATCGAAGGCGGGCGTGCTCGCGTTCCCGGAGCAGGTGCCGACCGAGCCCGAGCATCCGAACACGGCCCCGCTGCTGGCGATCCGGGAGGCGCTGGCCTCGTGGGAGAAGCCGGCGCTCGTCCTGTTCGGCGACCTCGACCCGATCTTCCGGCCGGAGGTCGCGGACGCGATCGCGCGATGGATTCCGGGCGCGCTGCCGGCGGAGCTCGTCGCCAACGCCGGCCATTTCGTCCAGGAGGACGCCGGCGAGGAGGTCGCGGCGAGGATCGTGGAGTTCCTGCGGTGATCGCCGACCTCCGCGGCGCGTTCGGCGAGGCGGTGCTGGAGGGTCTACCCGCCGAGTACCTCACCGACTTCACGCGCGCGCCGGGGCGGGCCGATGCGGTCGTGCTCCCGCGGACGGCCGAGGAGGTCGCGGCTGTGCTTGCCTGGTGCTACGAGCGCGAAGTGTCGATCGTGCCCCGCGGCGGCGGGACGGGCGCGGCGGCGGGCGCGGTCCCGGACGGCGGGGTCGTGCTGGCGCTCGACCGGCTCGACCGCGTCCGCTCGTTCGAGCCCGAGCTCTGGCGCATCCACGTCGAGGCCGGCGTGCCGACCGGCCGACTGAAGCAGCTGGTGCGGGAGAGCGGCCTGATGTTCGCGCCGGACCCCGGCGCGCCCGAGCAGTCGCAGATCGGCGGCAACATCGCCACCAACGCCGGCGGGCCACACGCCTTCAAGTACGGCGTCGTCGGCGACTGGGTCACCGGGCTGGAGGCGGCGTTACCGCCCGGGGAACTCGTCTCGGTCGGCGGCCCGATCCGCAAGGACGTCGCCGGCTACGACCTGAAGCGGCTGCTCGTCGGCTCCGAGGGCACGCTCGGGATCGTGACTGCGGCCTGGCTGAAACTGCTCCCGGCGCCGCAGAGCGTGTTGCCGGTGGCGATCTTCCACCCGGGGAACGCCGAGGGCTGCTCGGCGCTGCTGCGGGTGGTCGGGAGCGGTGTGGTGGCGGCCGCACTCGACGTGCTCGACGCCGAGACGCTCGCCTGCGGGGCCGCCTCGTTTCCGGGCGGCGTGCCCGACGGCGCGGGGTTCGTGCTGCTCGCGGAGGCCGACGGGTCGCGTGAGGAGGCGGAGCGGGTTCGGGCAGAGCTCGTCGAGGCGGCCGGCGAGGATGCTCTCGGCATCCACGCGCCCGACGATCGCGACGGCGTCGACGCGTTCTGGCGCTGGCGGTCCGGCCTGGCCTTCGCGGTGCTGGCGCGGCGGGGCGGCGTGGTCGCGGAGGACATCGTCGTCCCGCTCGACCGGGTCGAGGAGGCGATGGACGAGACGCTCGCGATCGGCCGCCGCCACGACCTCGTCGGGCTGTCGTTCGGGCACGCGGGGGACGGCAACCTGCACTCGGCCTTCCTCGTCGCCCCCGAGGATCCGGACGAGCTCCGCCGTGCCGCGCTCGCGGTGGAAGAGCTCTTCGACGTCGCCGTCCGGCTCGGAGGCTCGGTCTCGGGCGAGCACGGCCTGGGTCTCCTGAAGCGCGGCCAGCTGGCCAGACAATGGTCCCCGCGGGCTCTCGACCTGCATGCGGAGATCAAGCGTCTCTTCGATCCGAAGAACCTCCTCAATCCGGGCAAGAAGCTCGCCCGCCCGCTAGCCGGCGAGCCCCACGCGCCTCTGGCGACCCGAAGCTGACCTTGTAACACAGTGTTACTTGCAGGTTCGGCGCGGTCGCGTCACACACCCGTGACGGTTTGGCGGTCACGATTGGCGGGTGGTGACGATGGCTCCTCGGATCTCGCGGCGGTTGATCGAGGCGATCGTGCGGTTCGACGACCCCGGCCGGCCGATCGCCGAGACCTACCGCCGGGTTGGCGCCGAGGCCGAGCGGTTGAACCTCACCAGGCCGAGTTACCAGCGGATTCGTGAGCTGGTGCACGAGGCGCGGAACATTCGCCCGCGTCTGAGCGTGTCGGATGTGGTGCGGATCGTGTGTGCGCCGCTGAAGGGGCGCGAGGATGTGATCGAGCGTCTGCCCGAGCTGGGTGTGCGGCCGGTCGCCGAGTGGGGGTATGTCTCCGAGAGCCGGAGGCCACTCTAGTAACATCGTGTTACAAGGGCTTTCGGTTCTGGGACGGCGCGGGCGTTCGGGCTACGAGAAGCGCCAGGTCCCGCCGGCCTCGAAGGCCGTCAGGATCCGCCGGCTGACGACCATGCGATGCACCTCGTCGGGGCCGTCGTAGATCCGGCCGGCTCTCGCGTGGGTCAGCATCGTCGCCAGCGGCGTGCGGTCGGTCAGGCCGAGCGCGCCGTGGACCTGCACCGCACGGTCGATCACGTCGTTCAACACCCGCGCCGCGTAGAACTTGATCAGCGAGATCTCGACCCTCGCCTCGTCGCCGGCGTCGATCTTGCGGGCGGCGTCGAGGGTCATGAACCGGCAGGCCTGGATCTCGGCGGCGGAGTCGGCGATCCAGTTCTGCACCGTCTGCTTGTCGGCGAGCCGCCCGCCGAAGGCCTCGCGCTCCAGCGCGTACGAGCACATCAGCTCGAACGCGCGCTGCATCTGGCCGAGCCAGCGCATCACGTGATGGATGCGCCCCGGGCCGAGCCGCCTCTGCGCGATCCGGAAGCCGTCGCCGCGCTCGCCCAGCAGATTGGCAGCAGGAACCCGCACGCCCGAGTACCAGACCTCGCAGTGCGTCGACCAGCCCCGGCCGCGGTGGCCCGACACCGGAACGGGCTCGATCCGCAGCCCCGGCGAGTCGGCCGGAACGAGGATCTGGGACATCCGGCGATGCGGCTCCGCCTCCGGCTCGGTCACCGCCATCACGATCCCGAACCCCGCGCCCTCCGCCCCCGACGAGAACCACTTGTGGCCGTCGATCACCCACTCGTCGCCGTCGAGCACGGCGCGCGTCTGGAGTCCGGTCGGATCCGCCCCCGACACCTCGGGCTCCGTCATCGAGAAGAACGACCGTGTCTCACCCTCGACTAGCGGCCGCAGGAACGTCGAGCGCTGCTCGTCGGTGCCGAACAGGTGAAGGATCTCGCCGTTGCCGGCGTCGGGCGCCTGGCAGTTGAAGACGAGCTGCGCCCAGACCGAACGGCCGATCTCCTCGTTCAGGTCGGCGTAGGCGAGGAACCCGGCGCCGGTGCCGCCCGCGTCCGGCGGGAGGTGCGGCGCCCACAGCCCTTCCGCCTTGGCGCGGGCCCGCAGCCCCAGCATCACCTCGTCCGCGGCATCGTCCTCGCGCGCCAGCGCCGGCTCGGCCGGGTAGACGTGGTCCTCCATGAACGTCCGGTACGCATCCCGCATGCCGTTTAGCATCGCACGGATGCGTCTCGGGCTCGCCCTCGGCTACGCCTCGCCCGGCACGAACCCGACCGAGCTGGTCGCGCTGGCGCAGGAAGCCGACCGCCTCGGCTACGACTCGGCCTGGACGGCGGAGGCCTGGGGAACGGACGCGGTCACCGTCCTTGCCTGGCTCGGCGCGACGACGACCAGGATCAGGCTCGGCGCCGGGATCATGCAGATCCCGGCGCGCACACCGGCGATGACCGCGATGACCGCGGCCACGCTGGATCTGATGTCGGGCGGCCGCGTGCTGCTGGGCCTCGGGACCTCGGGCCCGCAGGTGGCCGAGGGCTGGCACGGACAGCCCTTCGGCAAGCCGCTCGGTCGGACGCGCGAGTACGTGGAGATCGTGCGCGCCGTGATCCGCCGTGAGCTCGTCGAGCACGACGGCGCGCACTACGAGATCCCCTACCGCGGCGACGACGCCACCGGGCTCGGGATCCCGCTGAAGCTGATGCTGCGGCCGCTGCGAGCGCAGATCCCGGTCTACCTCGCCGCAATCGGACCGAGGAACGTCGCGCTCGCGACCGAGATCGCCGACGGCTGGCTGCCGGTCTGGGCTTCCCCGGAGAAGCTCACCGATGTCTTCGGCGAGGCGCTGGCAACCGCGCGACCGGGCTTCGACGTCGCCGCCTTCGCAGTGCCGGTGGCGATCTCCGAGAACCTCCAGGCCGCACGAGACGCCGTCAAGCCGCACCTGGCGCTGTACGTCGGCGGCATGGGCGCCAAAGGCCAGAACTACTACAACACCCTCGTCGCCCGGTACGGCTACGAGCGCGAAGCGGCCGAGATCCAGGAGCTCTACCTCGGCGGGAAGAAGATGGAGGCGATCGCCGCCGTGCCCGATGCGCTGGTGGACGAGGTTGCGCTGGTCGGTGACCGAGACCGGATCGCCGAGCGGCTGGAGGCGTGGAGGGAGTCGCCGGTGACCACGCTCCTGATCCAGGCGTACGATCCTGCGACGCTGCGGACGATGGCAGAGTTGCTGCTGTGAAGCCTGCCGGGCTCTTCGACCTCACCGGCCGTACGGCGATCGTCACCGGGGGAGGCAGCGGGATCGGCCGCCAGATGGCGACCGGGCTGGCCGAGGCGGGCGCGAACCTCGTCCTCTGCGCCCGCAGGCCGGAGCGCTGCGAGGAGGTCGCCGCCGAGCTCGAGCGCGAGCTGGGCGTCCGCGCCGCCGGGATGCGCTGCGACGTCCGCGACCCGGACGCGGTCCGGGCCGTGGTCGACCGCACCAGAGCCGAGCTCGGCAGCGTCGACATCCTGGTCAACAACGCCGGCACCTCCTGGGGCGCCGCGGCCGAGGACCACCCGCTCGAGGGCTGGCAGAAGGTGATCGACGTCAACCTGACCGGCGTCTTCCTGTTCGCCCAGGCCGCCGGCCGCGTGATGATCGAGCAGAAGGCCGGCAAGATCGTGAACATCGCCTCGGTCGCGGCGTTCGGCGGCGCGCCGCCCGACCTGATGAACGCCGTTGCCTACAACGCGTCCAAGGCCGGCGTCGTGGGCTTCACCCGCGACCTGGCGACCAAGTGGGCGCAGCACGGGATCAACGTGAACGCGATCGCGCCCGGCTGGTTCCCGTCCGACATGAACAAGGTGCTGCTCGATGCCCGGCCGGAGGCCTACCTCGAGCACATCCCGCTGCGGCGCTTCGGCGGCCCGGACGACCTGAAGGGCGCGGTCGTCTTCCTGGCCTCGCCGGCGTCGGCCTACGTGACCGGTCAAACCCTGATCGTCGACGGCGGCCAATCAGCCTGGTGACCGAGGAGCAGGCGCCGCTCCTGATCCTCGAGAACGTGGCCGCGTTCCTCGACGAGCAAGGCCTCGGCGCCGGGCCGGTCACGGCGACCCGGATCGGCGAAGGCGGCGGCTCGAACTTCTCCTTCTTGCTGGAACGTGGAGGCGACCGTTTCGTCCTCCGCCGCCCGCCGCGGCCGCCGCTGCCGCCCTCCGCGCACGACATGGTCCGCGAAGCCCGCCTCCAGCTGGCGCTCGCCCCGCACGGGATCCGGCTGCCGACGATCCGCGCCGTCTGCGTGGACGAGCGCGTGATCGGCGTCCCCTTCTACGTGATGGACTTCCTCGCGGGACCGATCGTCACCGGCGAGCTTCCGTCGGGCCTTGCGACCGAGGACGCGCGGCAGGCGCTCGGGCTGGACCTGGTCGACACGCTGGTCGAGATCCACGACGTCGACGTCCGCTCGCCCGGCGTCGCCGACTTCGTCCGCGAGGGCAGCTACCTCGAGCGCCAGGTGCGCCGGTTCACCCAGCTCTGGGAGGTCAACCGGACGCGCGAGCTGCCCGACGTGGTCGAGGTGGGCGGCTGGCTGGCGGCGAACCTGCCCGAGCCTGCGCCGCTGGCCGTCGTCCACGGCGACTACCGGCTCGGCAACATGATCCTCGACCCGGAGCAGCCGGCGCGCATCCGTGCCGTGCTCGACTGGGAGATGGGCGCCGTCGGCGACCCGCGCGCCGACGTCGGGTACCTGCTCGCGACCTACACCGAGCCGGGCGGCCAGACGAACCCGCTCGGCACCTCGCCCGTGACGGCGACGCCCGGGTTTCCGACCAGGCGCGAGCTGGTCGAGCGCTATGTCGAGCGGAGCGGCCGCGACGTCGAGCCGCTCGCGTGGTTCCAGGCGCTCGCGCTCTGGAAGGCCGCCGTCTTCTGCGAGGCGATCTACGGGCGGTTCATCCGCGGCGAGCTGGCCGCGGAGGACACGGGGGCAGCCCGCTTCGAGCGGGGGGTGCCGCTGCTGGCCGAGACGGCCCTGGCGCTGATCGACTAGTCAAGCCCGCGGTTTGCAGGCCCGCGTGAACGCGGTGGCGTCCGTGTTCACCTTCTGGGCGGCGGTGACGCCGTTCTGCACCTGGCCCTCGACGGTGGAGACGCTGGACGAGGTCTGCTTGACCGCCCGGCTGATCCCGACGACCACCGACCGCCAGAAGTACAGCGCGGTCTGGTAGGTCGAGAGCGACTTGGCGCAGTTCCCCCCGACCTTGCCCTGGAACCGGTGCAGGGTGTTGAAGAGCACGTTCGTCGCCGCGGCTTCTGCGGCGGGCGTGGTGCCGAGGCAGGCGGCGAACGCCTTCAGGTAGCTCGTGTACGCCGTGCCCGAGCGGCACTTGCGGAACCTGGCGACCGTCTTCGTCGTCTGCGAGAGGTAGGGGGTGTGCGCCTTCACGTACGCCGACCACTGCGCCTTGCTCAGCCGTGGGGTCGCCGCCGACGCGACCGGGGCGCCGGCCAGGCCCACGCTGAGCGCCACGAGTACGAGCGGCAGGAGCAAACGCGTCCTCATCGGCACAGACTCTAGCGCCGTGCTCCCGTCCGCGTCGCCGGCCGTGCAGAGCTCCTCCACCCAGGCGAGCCGGGCGCGCACCTGCTCCGGCGAGGCGGCGAGCACCTCCAGGCCGAGAAACGCCCGGAACGGCATCCCCGCCTTCGGCTGCTCGGTCGGGCCCATGGCTGTGCGAGGGACAGGCTTCCGCCCGTCCCTCGCACGGTGTGGTTCCTTTCCCTACCCCTTCGGCCGCGTGTCGGTCAGCTGACCCATCGGCGTCCACGCGCCGTTGTTGAACTTGATCAGCGTCTGCTGCGAGATCGGGAAGTAGTCGTTCTTCCCGGTCTTCGTGACCACGCCCGGCAGCAGGAACGGGTTCGACTTGTCGTTCATGTTCAGCACGGCCTTCATCAGGCTCGTGCGCGTCGGGTTCGGCCCGGCCGCCTTCAGCGCCTGGACGAAGGTGTACGCCTTCGCCATGCCGTAGATGTACAGCCCGTCCGTCACCTTCGCGTTCGACGGGGCGTATTTCGCCATGATCGACTTGTACAGCTTCACCCCGGGGTCGTTGGCCCAGGTCGCGTTCGCCGGATCCTTCGTGTAGTAGGTGCTGAGCGAACCGTTCACCTCGGCGGCTCCGGCCCGCGCGACCGCGATCCCCATGAAGGTGTCCGTCGCGGACACCGAGTTGAGGAAGATGTTCTGCGGCTTCCAGCCGATCGCCGCCATGGTCGCGTAGGTGCGGATCGTCGGGGTCGGCGTCCCGAAGATCATCAGCGTGTCGACGCCTGCCCGCCGAAGGGCGATCACCTGGTTCGCCACGGAGGTGTCGGTCACCTCGAAGCCCTGCTGGCTGACGATCTGGCTCTTGTGCGAGCCCAGCCCGGCCTGCAGCCCGTCGATGTAGTCCCTGCCGTAGCTGTCGTTCTGGTAGATGATCCCGATCTTCGCGCCCGGCAGGTTCTTGACGATGTAGCGGCCGTACAGCGCCGCCTCGGACTGGTAGTCGGGCTGCCAGCCGATCGTCCACGGATGGCTCGCGTGCTTGTCCCGCGCACCCCACTCGGTCGCGCCGGTGGAGACGTAGATCTGCGGCACCTTCTGCTGATTGGCGTACGCGGTGACCGACTCCTGCGCCTCGGTGCCCAGCCCGCCGACGAGCGCGAAGACGTGATCCTGCTCGACCAGTTGCTTCGTCTTCTGCACCGTCAGCGCCGGGTTGTAGCCGTCGTCAACGGCGTTGAACTTGATCTGGCGGCCGAAGACGCCGCGCTTGCCGCCCGTCTTCTTCGCGTTGACGTAGCTGAAGTACGCCTGCATCCCGACCGGGATCGGCGCGTAGCTGGATGCGGGCCCACTGAACGGGAACGTCCCGCCGATCGTCACGATCTTGGACGTCACGCCGGGTGTCGCCGCGCTCCCGCCCATTGCCCCCGGGAGCAAGACCGCCGCACCGATCGCGACGACGCCCAGGGCGAACACCACTCTTCTCATCTCCGCTCCTTCTCGCTCGAGGTCACGCTGTCGCGCGTGAGTCGGCGCGACTGTATAGCCACTCCCTTAGACGTTTCAAGGCGTTGCCTAGTTGGTGGAGAAGTGTCGCCGCGCCGCCGGGCATCAGGAAGAGGACGGCGAGCAGGATCAGCCCGTAGAAGACGGTCGACTGCACGGTCGCCTCGTTGTAGTGCAGGTGCTTGGACAGGTGATCCGCCCAGCCCGGGGCGAACTGGATGAAGACCGCGCCGAAGAGCATCCCCTCCAGCGACCCGAGCCCGCCGACCACCGCCCCCGTGAGCAGGAGAATCGAGAGCGACACCGGGAAGGTGTCGGGGTTGACGAAGGCGATCGCGATCGCGAGCAGCGCGCCGGCGACGCCGGCGTACGCGGCTGCGATCCCGAACGCGAGCGTCTTGTAGCGGGCGAGGCTGACGCCGGACGAGACCGCCGCGATCGGCGCGTCCCGGACCGCGCGGAAGGCGCGCCCGAGCGACCCGCGGAGCAGGAACCAGGCCAGTCCGAACATCAGCCCCGCGATCGCCCAGGTCAGGTACGAGAGCCACTCGTTGGTGGAGAGACCGCCGATCGGCGACGACGGGAGCGCGATCGTCTTCCCCTGGCCGCCGCCCGTGAAGCCCTCGAACCGCTTGGCGACGAGCGGGATCGACGTCGCCAGGCCGAAGGTCGCGAGGGCGAGGTAGACGCCGGTCAGCCGCAGCGCCGGGAATCCGAACAGGAAGCCAAAGGCGCCGGTCAGGATCCCGGCGATCGGGATCGTCCAGTACACGCCGACGCCGTAGTTGACGTTCAGGATCGCGGTCGTGTACGCGCCGACCGCCATGAACGCCCCGTGGCCGAGCGAGATCTGGCCGTTGTAGCCGGTGAGGACGTTCAGGCCGACGATGGCGATGAAGTAGATCCCGACGAACGCGAGCCGGTAGTTGAAGTAGTCGTTGAACGCCTTCGGCAAGAAGACGACGAGCAGCGGCACGGCTGCGAGCGCGAGCACGCGCCAGAGGATCCGGCTTGCCCCGAACGGCTTCACACGCGCCTCACGACGACCCGGCCGAAGAGGCCGGCCGGGCGGACGATCAGGACGAGCATCAGGACGGCGAGCGCCAGCGGCAGCTGCAGCTCGGTCCCGAGGAAGGACGAGGCGTAGCCGCTGAGCAGGCTGATCCCGATGCCGATGATGAACGCGCCGACGACCGAGCCGACGGGGCTGTCGATCCCGCCCAGCACGGCCGCCGCGAAGGCGTAGGTGAGCACGATCAGCATGAAGTTCGGATCGAGCTCGAGCCGGCTCGCGGCCATCATCCCCGAGACCGCGCTCAGCATCGCCGCCAGCCCCCAGCCGATGCTGAGCATCGCCGCGACCCTGATGCCGAGGAGCCGGCTCGTCGCCGGGCCGACCGCCGACGCGCGCATCTGCAGTCCGAGCCGCGTGAAGCGGAAGAAGACGAACACGATCGCCACGCAGATCAGCGAGATCCCGATCACGCCCAGGTCCTGCTTGTTGACGATCACGCCGCCGATGTCGAAGTAGTCGCCGGGGGCGAAGACGGGGCTCTGCAGGAATTTCACCTCCGGCGACCAGATCCAGCCCGCCAGCCCGTTGAGGATGATCAGGAGCGCGATCGTCGCCATCACCACCGTCAGCTCGCCGGTGCGGGACAGCGGCTGGATCACGACCTTGTAGGTCGCGGCGCCGCCGACGAAGGCGATCAGGAGTGTCAGGAAGAACGCGCCCCAGTAGGGGAGGCCGTGGTGGGTGATCAGCGACCAGGCGATGAAGGTGCAGAACATCCCCATCTCGCCCTGGGCGAAGTTGACGATCCCGGTGGCGCGGTGGATGAGGACGAGCGCGAGCGCGAGGGTCGCGTAGACGCCGCCGTTGGCGAGCCCGACCACGACGTACTGGAAGAACTCCTGCATCTCAGTAGCCGAGGTAGGAGGCGCGGACGCCCTCGTGGCGGGCGAGCTCGTCGCTCGAGCCGCTCATCGCCACGCGGCCGACCTCGAGCACGTAGGCGGCCTGGGTGGAGGCGAGCGCGATCCGCGCGTTCTGCTCGACGACCAGCACCGTCAGTCCTTCCTCCTGGTTCAGGTGCCGGACGACCCGGTAGAACTCCTGCACCGCGGTCGGCGCGAGCCCGAGCGACGGCTCGTCGAGCATCAGCAGGCGCGGGCGGGCGACGAGGGCCCGCGCGAGCGCGAGCATCTGCTGCTCGCCGCCCGAGAGCGTCCCGGCCTGCTGCCTGCGGCGGCTGGCGATGCGCGGGAAGTGCCCGAGCGCCGCCTCGGCGTCGCGCTTGATCGCGCGCCGCTCGCGCCGCGTCGACCCGCCCAGGAGGACGTTCTCCCACACGGTCAGCTCGTCGTAGATGCCGCGGCCCTCGGGAACGTGCGCGATCCCGAGCCGGGCGATCGCCTCGGGCGCGCGGCCCGTGACCCGCTTCGAGGCGAACGCGATCTCGCCCGTCGCGCGTACCGTTCCCGAGATCGACCTGAGCGTCGTCGTCTTCCCGGCTCCGTTGGCGCCGAGCAGCGAGACCGCCTGGCCTTCCTCCACCGCCAGCGAGACCCCGTGCAGCGCGCGGATCGGGCCGTACCGGGCCTCGACGTTGTCGAGCTCGAGCAGCGCCATCGGCGAGCGCCGATCATATGCCGTCCGAGGGCGACCTCCCTCAGTAGGGACAGGCGTCAGCCTGTCACCTGCCTTCCGCCGGTGCCACCCGCAGGCCCGGAACACGCTGAAGCCTGTCCCTTCAGAATCCGTCGCGCAGGACTCCCGACCTCGGCCGTCTAACCTCGGGGAGTGACCAGGCTCGACTGGATCCTGCTCGGCGTCGTCGCAGTCGCCGGGATCGTCGGGCTGCGGAGGGGGCTCGTCGCCGGGGTGCTGGCGATCGCGGGCATCCTCCTCGGCGCGGTGATGGGCGCGCACGTCGCCAAGGTCGTCCTCCCCGGCGGCTCGCATTCGCCGTACGCCCCGCTGGTCGGCCTCGCGGGCGCGGTCGTCGGCGCGATGGTGCTGGAGACGGTCGGGTCGATGGTGGGGACGCTCTTCCGGTCCGGCCTGCGCTTCCCGCCGTTACGGGCGCTGGACAGCGCGGGAGGGCTCGTGCTGGGGGCGGCCGCCGGCCTCGCGCTCGTGTGGGTCTTCGGTGCCACTGCGCTCCTGCTTCCGGGCCAGCCGACGCTCCGGCGCGACGTCCAGCGCTCGGCCCTGCTCCGGCAGCTGAACTCGATCGTCCCCTCCGACCGGCTGCTGCACGCGCTCGCCCGTGTCGACCCGTTCCCGTCGATCGCCGGGCCGGAGATCCCGGCCGGGCCGCTCGACGGGCCGATCGCCGGCGACCGGGCCGTCCGGGCGGCGACCCACAGCGTCGTGCGCGTCCTCGGGTCGGCCTGTGGATTGGGTATCTCCGGCAGCGGCTGGGTCGCCGCCCCTGGGGTCGTCGTGACCGCCGCGCACGTGGTCGCGGGCGAGCGCTCGACCTCGGTCGTTCCCCCTGACACCGAGCGCCCGCTGGCTGCAGAGGTGATCGGGTTCGATCCGAAGAACGACGTCGCGGTCCTCCGAGTGCGGGGGCTCTCGGCGGCGTCGCTCGCGCTGGCCGGGCCGGAGGAGAAGCGACCGGTCGGGATCGTCGGCTACCCGCTGAACGGGCCGCTCGACGTCGAGCCGGGCCGCGTCGGCCGGACGGAGAAGGTGCTCACCGACGATGCCTACGGGCACGGGCCGGTGGAGAGGAGCATCACCAGCCTCGCCGGGGTGGTCCGGCACGGGAATTCCGGTGGCCCGGCGATCGACAGTGACGGCCGTGTCCAGATGACGATCTTCGCCTCGCGCGTCGGCGAGAGCGGCGGCTACGGGATCCCCGCACCGGTCGTCAAGAAGGTACTCGACCGCGCGTTCGCCCCGGTCTCGACCGGCGCCTGTGCGCCCTAGCAAGTCCGAAGCGGCACGCTATCGCGACAATTGCGTTACACCCTCGTCGCTACGGTCGATCGTGGCGGAGGGCTGAAATCGCAAGGCGCGATACACGAGTGACAATCGTCGTGACTGACCGAGAGGCCAGTTCGGGTTCGAGTCCCGCGCCCTCTGCCGACATGCGGCTACGATGAACGAGTCACTCGTGTGCGGAGAAGCGATCTCCGCTTCAGCCTCGGCGGCCCGCTCAGCGGGCCGCCGGCACGTCTCGGGCGCTCCGGTTGCAGTGACAGGCTACGCCTGTCACTGCTCTACGCCAGGAGCTCCAGAACGGATAGAGGCTTCTTGTACGGCGCGACCACGTAGACGCCGGCGGCCCGGTCGCGCGCGGCCGCGAGTAGCTCACGGGCGTGGGCGAAGCCGATCTCGGCCTCGCGCGGCCCGGCGTCACGCAACTGCTCCTGGAGCTCGTCGGGGACGACGATGCCGGGCACCTCGTTGTGGAGCCGCAGGGCGAGCCGGTAGCTGGTCAGCGGGAAGACACCGAGGATGACGGGGATCGGCGAAGGGTCCGCCGAGCCGGTCGAGGAAGCGGTCGAGCTGATCGACGTCGTAGACGATCTGGGTCATCGCGAAGCGGGCGCCGGCGTCGATCTTCCGCCGGAAGCGGTCGAGCTCGAGGTCGGGGTCGTCGGCGTTCGGGTTCAGCGCGACCCCGGCGAAGAAGGACGTCGGCGCGTCGATCGCCTTTCCGTTGAAGTTCTCGCCGCGGTTCAGCTGCGAGATCAGGTGCGTCAGCCCGATCGCGTCCACCTCGTAGACGCCGCCTGATTCGGCGTAGTCGCCGATGTCCGGCGGGTCGCCCGTGACGGCGAGGACGTTGCGGATCCCCTCGGCGTGGGCGCCGAGCAGGACCGCCTCGAGTCCCATCACGGTCGTGTCCCGGGGCGTCAAGTGCGGGATCGTCTCGATCCCGACGGTGCGCTCGATCGCGGCCGAGACGAACAGTGGGTTCATCCCGACCCGGGCGGTGGCGTTGTCGTTGACGTCCACGAAGGCGCCGATCCCGGCGTCGTGGATCGCTGCCGCGACCTCGAGCAGGCCGGCGTAATTGGCTCCGAGCGGCGGATCGACCTGGACCGAGGTGACGAACCGTCCATCGCGGAGGGCGGCGGCGAGGCGGGTCTCGACCTCCTCGCGCTCGACCGCCGCCGCCAGCTCGCGCTCGGTGATCTCGAGCGGCGCGCGGGGCGCGCGCTGTTCATCGAGTGCGCTCCGGATGGCGCCGATCTCTGTCGGGGTCGTGCCGCAACAGCCGCCGATCACCATCGCGCCCAGCTCCCGCGCATGGGCGGCGAACTCGGCGAAGTACTCCGGCGCGGCGTGCGGGTAGATCACCCGCCCGCCGGACATGCTGGCGAGCCCGATGTTGGGCAGCGCTGCGAGCGGCAGTTCCCGTCCCTGCATCGCCTGGAGCGCGTCGAGCGCCGACGCCGGCCCGGCGCCGTGGTTGGCCCCGATCGCCGCGACGCCCAGGCCCGCCAGGCGCTCGGCCGCCTCGGCTGCGCCGACGCCGCCGATCGTCTCGGCGTCCTCGCCGAATGTGAGCAGCGCGACGATCGGCAGATCGGAGACCGAGCGGACGGCGTCGATCGCGGTCACGAGCTCCTCCAGGTCGAAGAAGGTCTCGACCATGAACAGGTCGACGCCGCGTCCGGCGAGCAGCCGCGCCTGCTCGGCGAAGGCGGGCCGGCGGTCCTCGGGCCATGCCTCTTCGTTCTCCCCGAGCGGCCCGATCGAGCCTGCGATGAACACCTCGCGGCCGGAGACCTGCCGCGCGTCGCGGGCGAGCTTGACTCCCGCCTCGTTGATCGCCGCGAAATCGTCCTCGAGGTAGCGCGCGGCGAGCTTCGGGCGGTTCGCCCCGAAGGTGTTCGTCTCGAGCAGCTCCGCGCCGGCGTTGATGAAGCTCAGGTGCAGGGAGACGACCGTCTCCGGCGCGCGCAGGTTCGCTTCTTCCGGACAGCGGAGCCGTGGTGCGGCCGCCGACACCAGCGGCCCCATGCCTCCGTCGGCAACGATCGGAGGGCCGTTGCGGATCCGGTCGAGGATGTTCGGCATCGGGCTCACTGTAGAGACGGTTCGGGCTCATTGTCCGCACGTCCAGTGCCGATGGGAAGAGCACGCTCTCCTCTGCCGAGGGACTGACGGCAATCATCCTGTGGCGCAGGGAGTTGAGGTCACGGGGGGGCGCCTCGGCGTCTCCCGTGACCGACCTGTCTGGCCGCTTTGCAATCTCGGGCCGGGGCCGGCGCTCACAAGAAAGAAAATCGCGCCGAACGGCCCATTTGCACAGCGGCACCCGCGCGCACACAATCAGACAATGGGTGACGGCTCGGCCACGGGGGACGGGGCCAATCTGTTGCCCGTCGCGCGAC
This sequence comes from uncultured Actinomycetes bacterium, assembly GCA_963841405.1. Lineage (GTDB taxonomy): Bacteria > Actinomycetota > Thermoleophilia > Gaiellales > Gaiellaceae > DATBLE01. The sequence continues at coordinate 1,120,986 of CAWJCM010000007.1, forward strand.
GCGGGTACGATCGAGCGGCCACGGACGCCATGGTCGGGGATTTGCACGCCCGGCTGGCGTCCGCGCTCGCCGAGCGTGACAACGCCCGTGGGCGGATCATGGAACTCGAGCAGCACCTCGCCGAGGCCAATGCGCGAAGGCAGGCGGTCGCCGACGCGCTCGTGCTTGCCTCTCGCGTGCGGACCGACCACGAGCGCGAGACGAAGGAGCTCCTGTCGGAGAGCCGGCAACAGGCCGACGGAGATCCTGCGGCGAGCCCGGGTGGAAGCCGAGTGCATGGTCGAAACAGCCGGAATGCGATCCAGCAACGTCGAGCGCGAGCTGCGCGCAGCGGGTCAGCTGGCAGAAAAGACTCGGACGCACCTCACAAGGTTCACTCAATCGCTGCAGCCCTCGACGGGGCACCTCGCCGGGAGGCGGCGGGCGGCGCCGACAGAGCAGCCCGCCGGAGGCAACGACGGGCTGACCCAGTTCTCGGATTGCGACGCGAGTGGCACGAAATCATGCACGCGCACACCAGAAGCGTTACCTTAGGCGCGTGAAAGATCCTGCTGAGCGCCCGTTTCACGCCGGAGGAAAACAAGGATGATCTCGGCTCTTCTCGGCGTCGCTGCGACAGCCATCCTGGTGGGCGTGTGGCCGTTCAAGCGCAGCATGCCTGGCTCGGTTTCCGGCAATCAGGCTGCGGTCGACCAGCGCGACTGGATCTACGGCGACGGCGCGGCGCCAGCCGACGGGAAAGCCACAGCCCAGGGGCAGACGGCGGACGAGATCGTCAGGGACGCGCAGGAGCGGGCACGCAGAATCCTCGCCGAGGCGGGCGCCGCCGGCGCGCGCTTGGACGCCGAGGCCGCCCGCGTCAGTTCCCTGCTCATGGGGGAGCGGGCCAAGCTCGCCGCCTTTCTCAAGGAGCTGCTCGAGGAAGTCGAAGGCTCTGCGGCGCTCAGGCCCCAGGTGGTACATCTGGACGAGGCCAGAGAACGCAAGCAGAGCTCGGGCGCTACGGACTAGCCGCAGACGGGGGAGGCGAGGCGGAGGCGGCCCGGGGGCGGACTTGCCTCCTGGACAGGTCCGCGCTTAAATGCCCTGCTCGGGGGTCGGTTCCCCATTTCGGGGAAGTGGGTAGGGGAGAACGGGGGAGGATGAGCAGGCTGCGGGAACAATATTGGGCAACGCCGCCGTTTTCGACCGACGCCGAAACGGCCGTTGCCGATTCGGGCGGAAACGGACACGCGGGCGTGGACGCGCAGAGATTGCTGCAGTCGGTCGACCCGAAGACCCGAGCGCTGATCGAGCAGCGGCGCGGGGTGACCACGGGCCGGAGCTACCTGGTCCGCCGGTGGCTGCTGGCGGCCGACGTCCTCGCGCTAATGGCCGCGTTCGTGCTCTCGATCGCCCTGACCGAGAGCTTCGAAGAGGAAACCTGGGTCGCACTGGGGATCTTCGTCGTGTCGCTGCCGCTGTGGGTGGTCGCCGCCAAGCTCCTCGGCCTGTACGACCGCGACGACCGCGGGATGGACTACTCGACCCTCGACGACGTCCTGCACGTCTTCCTGCTCGTCACGGTCGGGTCTCTGGTCCTCAGCCTCGCGACCGGGTACGCGAGCCCGAGCGTCACGAGAGTCCTGCTCTTCTGGGTACTCGGACTGGTGCTCGTCCTGAGCGGCCGGGCGACGGTGCGGGCTCTCGCTCGCAGACGCCAGTCCTACGTGCAGAACACCGTCATCGTCGGCGCCGGCGAGACCGGTCAGCTCATTGCCCGGAAGCTGCTCCAGCATCCGGAATACGGGATCAACCTCGTCGGCTTCGTGGACGCCGAGCCGAAGCCACGTCGCTCGGATCTCGACGATCTCGTCATCCTCGGTGAGCTCCAGGACCTTCCGGACATCGTCCGGACTCTCCGCGTCGAGCGGGTGATCATCGCGTTTCTGCGCGAAGACGTCACGAAGACGCTCGAGCTCGTCCGCATGCTCAAGAACTTCGAAGTGCACGTCGACATCGTGCCCAGGCTCTTCGAGGTCGTCGGCCCCAACGTGGACGTCCACACGCTCGAGGGGCTGCCGCTCCTCGGTCTGCACATGCCAAGGATGAGCCCGTCGTCGCGCCTGCTCAAGCGTGCCATCGACTTCGCCGGAGCGAGCGTCGCGCTCGTGCTGACCGCGCCGCTCTTCCTGTTCATCAGCCTCGCGATCTGGTGGGACACCGGTGGGCCGATCTTCTTCAGACAGGTTCGGCTCGGCAGGGGTATGAACGAGTTCACGATCCTCAAGTTCAGGACGATGACGCAGGGAACCGACGATTCCGCTCACCGGGATGCGGTGAAGACAGGGCTGAACGGCGCCGCTTCCACGGGAGCCAACGGCCTGTTCAAGCCCGACCAGTCCAACGCGGTTACACGCGCAGGCGCGTGGCTGCGGAAGACGAGCCTCGACGAGCTGCCGCAGCTGATCAACATCCTGCGTGGAGAGATGTCGCTGGTCGGCCCGCGGCCGAGCCTGCCGTACGAGATCGACCACTTCGCGCCGCACCATTTCGAGCGCTTCCTCGTCCCTGCCGGCCTCACCGGGCTCTGGCAGGTGACGGCACGCGCCCACACCTCCTGGGCGGAGGCGCTCGACATGGACGTCGCCTACGTGCGCGGCTGGTCGTTCGGGCTCGACTTCTGGCTGCTCTGCCGGACGCCGTTCCAGGTGTACCGGCTCAAGACTCGCTAGGCCCGGTTCACGCCGCGGCGTGGACGGCGCCGATCGTCTCGGCAACCGACTCGATCTCGTCCGGCCGGAGCTCGGCGAACATCGGCAGCGAGATCAACTCGTCGGCCCATCGCTCCGTGACCGGGAACGCCTCGGGCTCGAGCGCGAGCTGTTCGAGCGCGGGCTGTCGGGCCAGGGCTATGGGGTAGTGCATACCGATGGCAATCCCTCGAGCGGTCAGCTCCTCCCTGAGGCGGTCGCGCGCCGCCGTCCGGATGACATAGAGGTGGAAGACGTGCTCGGCCCACGGCGCGGTCTCCGGCAGCCGGACGCCGCAGTCGGCCAGCGCGGCGGCGTACGCCTCGGCGTTCGCGCGCCGGAGCTCGTTCCAGCGGTCGAGGTGGGCGAGCTTCACCCGCAGCACCGCCGCCTGCAGCGTGTCGAGGCGCTCGTTCCACCCCGGGACGGTGTGAACGTACTTCCGCGACTGGCCGAGGTCGCGAAGGAGGCGGACCCGCTCGGCGATCTCGTCGTCGTCGGTCGTCACCGCTCCGGCATCACCGTACGCGCCAAGGTTCTTCCCAGGGTAGAAGCTGAAGGCTGCAACGCGCCCCAGGCCTCCCGTTCTACGGCCCTTGTAGCGCGCGCCGTGCGCCTGGCAGGCGTCCTCAACCAGCACGAGGTCGTGGGCCCGGCAGAGCTCGAGCAGCGGATCGACATCCGCCGGCTGCCCGTAGAGGTGCACCGCGACGATCGCTCGCGTGCGTGGGCCGACCGCAGCAGCGACGAGGTCGACGTCCAGTGTCGCCGTGTCCTCCGTGCAGTCGACGAGCACGGGAGTGGCGCCCAGGCGCAGGATCGGCAGCACGGTGGCGATGAACGTGTTGGCCGGGACGATCACCTCGTCGCTCTCGCCGATCCCGATCGCCTCGAGCACCAGTTGGAGCGCGGCAGTCCCGGAGCCGACGCCTAGGCAGTGGCGGGTGTCGCAGTACGCGGCGAACTCGTCCTCGAAGCGCCGCAACTCCTCGCCGAGAATGTAGTCCGTCGAGGCGACCGCGTTCAGCAGCGCCGCATCGATCTCGTCCTTGATCGATCGGTACTGGCGGTCGAGGTCGACGAAGGGGATCGTCAACGCTGGAGGTGCGCCGATTCCACCGGCATCGGCATGCCTCCCGCGCGAAGTGACGTCGTGGCGGTCTCCAAGAGCGAGACCACGCGTCTGGCGGCGGCGCCGTCGGTCTCGGGCTCGGTGCCGCGCAGGCAGCACCCGGCGAAGTGCTCGAGCTGAGCCCGCAGCGGCTCCGTCCCGGGAACCTTCGGGGCGTAGATGTCGCCGTCGCGGATCAGCGCCTTGAAGTAGCCGAAGTCGGCGCCGCGGCCCTCGTCGGACGGCGCCTCGTAGCTCGCGCCGCGGTCGAACACCTTCACCTTCTCGACCGGCTCGAGATCGTCGAAGACGATCATCCTCCGGTCGCCGACCACGGTTACCCGACGAACCTTGTGAGGATCGAGCCACGAGACGTGGGCGGTTCCCATCGCGCCGCCCTCGAAGTCAACGTGGACGTACGCGACGTCCTCGAAGCCCTTGCGGAGAAAAGCCTGCCCCGTCGCCAGCGTCCCGACTGGATCGTTGTCGATGAGGTAGAGGAGAATCGAGAGGTCGTGCGGCGCGAGGTCCCAGAGGGCGTTCACGTCGCTCCGTATCGGGCCGAGGCCGGTCCGCACCGTGTGGCAGTAGAGGAGGCGGCCGACCTCGCCGTCGGCGATCAGCTCTCGCATCATCCGGATCCCGGGGTTGAAGATGAACGTGTGTCCGACCGACAGCACGCGGCCGGCCTTCTCTGCGGCATCGATCAGCTCGTCGCACTCGCGGGTCGTCATCGCCAGCGGCTTCTCGCAGAGGACGTGCTTTCCGCTCTCGAGCGCGGCCAGGGTGAGCGAAAAGTGCGTCGACGTCGGCGTCGAGACGATCACCGCGTCGACGTCGTCGGCGTGGATGACGTCGGCTGGGTCGTGGGTCGTCCGCACACCGGGATAGCGGGTGCGAACGAGCTCGATCGCATCCTGGGAGAGATCGCAGGCAACGACGAGCTGCGTCCCCGCCAGCTCGGCGGCGAGCCGCGCGTAGTGCGGCCCCCAGTACCCGAGGCCGAGCAGGCCCAGCCTGAGCACATTCACCTCGCTCTTGCGCGGACTCTTCGCCGCCGTCCGGGCCTCGGTTGTCGGAGCGTACGCCACGAACCTAGACCTCGACCCTAGGCTCGCGGGCGGAAAGCCGTGCCGGGTTGCCCTTGACCACGACCCCTGGCCCGACGTCGCGGGTGACGACGGCGCCGGCCCCGACGAGTGCTCCTTCTCCGATGCGGATGCCGCCGAGGATGGCTGCCCCCGAGCCGAGCGTCGCGCCCTGTTCGACGGTGGTCGGCAAGAGCGTCCAGTCGCCCTCGCCCTGCAGGCGCCCGTTCACGGTCGCCCGCGGGTGCTTGTCGTTGACGAAGATCACGCCGTGGCCGACGAACACGTCGTCCTCGATCTTGACGCCGGTGCAGATGAACGAATGACTCTGGATCTTGCAGTTCGCGCCGATGACGACCCCCCCCTGAATCTCCACGAACGGCCCGACCCGCGTATTGTCACCGATCCGGCAGCCGTAGAGGTTGGTGAACGGGAAGACGACCACGTTCTTCCCGAAGGTGACGCCGTCGAGCAGACGGTAAGGTGCCTCGTTTGCAGGGGCATTTGCCATATCACGTCTCATCATGACAGTGTTTCGCCGCCGCGCCAGTCCCCGTTTGCAACAAGGAAACGAGTTCGCCTCGGCTCCCGGGCTCTCTGCCATCCGGGTCGGGCGGGCCCGCTGAGCGCATCGGGATCGACGTGATCGAGGAGGCATTGGCACGCCTGCGCGAGTGGGGCGAAGCGCACGACTGGAAGGGCTACGACCCCTACGACGCGCTTAACAGCCCGGCTGCGCCTGCGCTGACTCTCGGCACGCCGCTCGGCCGTCGCCTCATCACGCAGGCGGTCAAGCTGTCGCCGCTCAACCTCCGGCCGCTGCTTGGCATTCAGCCGGAATGGAACGCGAAGGCGCTCGGGCTCGTGGCGTCGGGCTACGCGCGCCTGTGGGCGGCAACCGGCGACGAGGCCGCCCGACGCTCGGCCGAGCGCTGGCTCGAGTGGCTCCGGACGCACCACTCCGGCGACGCGTCGGGGCTCGCCTGGGGCTATCACTTCGACGTGCAGACCCGGTTCTTCTTCTACCCGCGGGGCGCGCCGAACACGATCGCCACCTCGTTCGTCGCGCAGGCGTTCCTGGACGGCTGCGAGCTCCTCGGCGACGAGCGCTGGGGGGCGAGCGCCCGAGCAGCTGCCGGCTATCTCGAGCAGAACATGTACGACCCCGGCGGCTATTTCCGCTATCTGCCGAACAGGAACGACCTGATCCACAACGCGAACCTGCTCGCCTGTGCTGTGCTCGTGCGCGCGGGTCTGGGCTCGGGCGAGAAGGTGGACCGCGCGGTCGAGACGTCGCTGCGGGCCCAGCGCGTGGACGGCTCGTGGCCGTACGCCGCCGGCTCGGTCGGGACGTGGGTCGACAACTTCCACACAGCGTACGTGCTCGAGGCGCTGGCGTTGTGCCGGCCGGCGCTGCCGGCGGTCGAGGAGCCGCTCGCGCGCGGTGTGGACTTCTGGGGGCGTGAGCTCTTCCTCCACGACGGGCGGCCGAAGAACGACCTGGAGCACGTCTACCCGATCGACGCACACTGCTATGCGAGCGCGATCGACGCCTGGGTCGCCGTCGGGCGGGTCGGTCGGGCCCGATCGACCGCGCAGTTGCTCGTCGAGCGGATGCTCGACCCGGACGGCCACGCCTGGTTCCAGGAGTGGCGCCGATGGACGAACCGGATTCCGTTCGTCCGCTGGACGACGGCGCCGAGCTTCCGTGCCCTGGCCGGCGTCCTGCTCGCGGACCGAGACGATGCGCGTCTGGATCGATCTCGCTAACTCGCCGCACGTGGCGGTGGTGGCGCCGGTCGTTGCGCGGCTGGAGCGCGAGGGCCACGAGGTCGTCCTGACCGCACGCGACCACGCTCAGACCGTCGAGCTGGCCCGGTCGCGCTGGCCCGACGTCCTGGTCGTGGGCGGCGAAAGCCCGCCGGGCCGCGCGGCGAAGGGGGCCGAGATTGCCCGCCGGGCCGGCCGGCTGCGGCACTTCGCGCTCGACCGTCGGCCCGATGTCGCGTTCTCCCACGGTTCGTACGCGCAGATCGCTGCCGCGTGGTCGGCCCGGCTCCCGGCGGTGACGATGATGGACTACGAGCACCAGCCGGCGAACCACCTCAGCTTCCGGCTCGCACGGCGGGTGATCGTTCCCGAGCTCTTTCCCGCCGAGGCGCTTCGCCGGTACGGCGCACGTCCCAGGAAGGTCGTCCGCTACGCCGGGTTCAAGGAGGAGCTCTACCTCGGCGGCTTCAGCACCTCGGCCTCGGTCCGCGAGCAGCTGGGCCTCGACGACGACTCGATCGTGGCCGTGTTCCGGCCTCCGCCCGAGGGCGCGCTCTACCACCGGATGGCGAACGAGCGCTTCGACGAGGTCGTTCGCCTGGCTCTCGAGCACGACGGCGTCCAGATCGTGCTGCTGCCACGGACCGCGGCGCAGCGCGCGCGCTACGAGTCGCTGTCGTCGCGGATCCGCGTGCCCCGGCAGGCGGTCGACGGCGCGTCCCTGCTCGCCTCAGCGGACCTGACGGTCGGCGCCGGAGGCACGATGAACCGCGAGTCGGCCGTCCTCGGGACTCCGACCTACTCGGTGTTCGCCGGCCGGCTCGCCGCCGTCGACGCCGAGCTGATGCGGCAAGGGAGGCTCCACGACCTCCGCGCGCCCGATACGCGTCCGTGTTTCGAGCGCAAGGCCGTCGGCGCCGACGCGACCGCGGGTATCGCCGACGCGATCCTGAAGGTGGTGGTGCTCGCGATCGAGCGCGCGGCTCAGGAAAGGTCGTAGGCCACGGTGCCGTCCTGGTTCAGGACGATGCCGAGGAGATTCACGTCCGCGAGGGCCAGCTTCCGCAGGGCCGATACGAGCGGACGGCGCCGGCCGGAGCGCTTCGCCACCATCGCCACCGCGCTGCCTGTGTGCGAGGCGAGGCTGGAGGCGTCGGCCGCCGCCTGCACCGGCGGCGTGTCGATCACGACCGCCTCGTAGTGGTCGTAGGCGCGGTCGAGCAGCGCCCGCATCGGCGCCGAGGCGGCGACGTCGCCCGGACGGGTGAACGGAGCCCCCGCGGTCAACACGTTCAGGCCCCCGAGGCTCGGGAACGTGTGGACGACCTCGGCGACGTCGAGTCGGTCGCGAAGCACCTCGACCAGGCCGGGAGCGCGCGGGAGATCGAAGATCTCGTGCAACTGTGGTCTGCGCAAGTCCGCGTCGATGAGCAGGACGGGCCGCTGGACGAACGCGGTGACGACGGCGTAGTTCGCTGCGATCGTGGACTTCCCGTCGCCCGCCGCCGGGCTCGT
>CAWJCM010000008.1:0-109356 GCA_963841405.1 uncultured Actinomycetes bacterium
CGCGAACAGGAACGCTGCACAGAGGGCCAGGACTCCAGCCACGTCGCGAGAGTCTAAACGGCCGCCCGAACGCCCGGACGGCGGCTCACGTCCGTGCCGCGGCGCGGGCGGCCATCGCGCGCTGGCCGGCGAGCGTGACCGTGCCGCCGACGAGCATCATCGCCACGTTGGCGGCGAGCACTCCGAGCGCCGAGAGCGCCTTCCCGCCTTCGCCGATCCCCAGCGCGACGCCGAGATAGGCAACCGCCGGGATCGTGGTCACGGAGATCGCCACCCCGACGGCGGCGCTCGCCCGCGTCTCGAAGGCCAGGATCCCGGCCACGCCGGCGGCGAGCGCAACGGCGATCGTCGAGGCCCCGACGTGGGTCTGGGACGCGGGGACCTCGTCGAGCGCGAAACCCGCCGGTAGGTCGTCGAAGACGTCGAGGAGGCCGGCGACCGCCGCGCTGACGAGACCGGCGACGGCGAGCCCGAGGCCGAGGCTCACGAGCCCCCGGCGCACGAGCCGTGGCCGCAGGAGGCCGATGCCGGTGCAGGCGGCCATGATCGGCAACAGATCGGGACTGATCGCCATCGCGCCCACGATCAGCACCGAGCTCGTGTTGAGGACCGCGAACGCGCCGACCACGCCGGCTGCCGCCATCAGCAGCAGGTACCGCCCCGGAGCGCGGGCCCGGGCTCTCGCCTGGCCGAGTACGTCCGCCCAGACGAGCGCGAACGGCCCCGTCTCCTCCGGCACGTCCGCGATCCGCTCGAGTCGCGTGAGCACGATGTCCTCCGGCGGGACGCCGAGCCGCGCGAGCGTCGCGAGCACCGCGTCGGCTGCACCCGACTCGACGTCGGCTCTGACCATCGCAGCCGCAGAGCCCGTCCCGGCGATGCTGAGATGCCTCACGCCGTGCAGGCCGGCGAGGCCCTCGGAGACGGCCGCCATCGCCGCCGGCTCTCCGTATGCGCGCAGCTCGAACACCCTTGTCCGGTAAGCCTGGCTACGGGGTCGGCCGGATCTCGTAACGGGCGATCTTGCCGCCGCGCACCACGACCTCGATGTGGAGGCCACGCTGGTAGGCGAAGTCGCCCGACCCTTTCATGCGGTAGATCTGGAGGACGTCGACGGCTGCGCGGCCAGCGCCGAGGTCGGCCCAGTCGCCGATCTCGAACTCCAGGTCGAGATGCTCCGGTGGAGAGCCCCAGATCCGGTCATGCTCGAGCTCGTCGATCCCCTTCAGTGTCCGCTTGGGAGTGACCCACTCGACGTCGTCGGCCAGCAACGGGTAGACGGCGGTCCAGTCGCCCGTCCTGGCAGCTCCTTCGAGGGCGGTTCCGAACCGGTTCGCGATCTCGAGGTCGGCCGGGCTCATCGCCGTCCGGAGTCGACGATGGCGCGATCGCGCAGCTCGAGCACCTCGTCGGCCAGCTCGAGCCCCTCGGGCCGGTGGGTGATCAACAGGACGGCGGCGTCGCCGGCGGCGGCGAAGACGTCCCGGACGAGCGCACGCGCGGCGGGCGGGTCGAGGTGGGCGGTCGGCTCGTCGAGGACGAGCAGCGCCGGGCGCGCAAGCAGCGCGCGGGCGACGCAGACGCGCTGGCGCTCGCCTCCCGACAGCGCCCGCCCCTGCTCGCCGACGAGGGTGTCGAGCCCGTCCGGGAGTGCCCGAACCCAGTCCCGGAGACCGACGAGGCGCAGCACGCGCTCGAGCTCCGCGTCGGTCGCCTCGGGACACCCGAGCCTCACGTTGTCGCGGATGCTCGCGGTGAACAGATGCCCGTCCTGCCCGGCCACCGCGATCGTCCTGCGGACGTCCTCCTGGCGCAGCTCGCGGATGTCGCGACCGCCGATCGTGACGCGTCCCTGCTCGGGGTCGAGGAAGCGCAGCAGCAGGTTCGTCACCGTCGTCTTCCCGGCACCGCTCTCGCCGAGGAGGGCCACGCGGCAGCCCGGCTCGAGCCGCAAGGATGCTCCCGCCAGTACCGGCGGGTCGTGCGGCCCGTAGCGTGCGCGGACGTCCTCCAGGCAGACGGCGGCCGGGGCCGCCGGCAGCGGAGCGGGCCGGTCGGGATCGGCGATCCGCGGCCGGCGTTCGACCAGCTCCAGCACGCGCTCCCCGGCGGCGGCAGTCGCACCCAGGTCGCGCACCGCGCCGGCGAGGGGCTGGACGGCGTCGAAGGCGGCGAGCGCAAGCAGCGCCAGCATCGCGATCAGCACCCGGTCGAGCCGGCCCTCCGCGTTCGCCTCGACGGCCACCCAGAGGACGCCGGCCACGGTGGCGCCGGCGGCGCAGAGCTGAAGGCCGTCGCCGATGCCGGCGGCGAGCGCGTCGCGCCGGCCGATGCGTACGAGCAGGCGGTCGGCGGCGCGCACCCGCTCGAGCCGGTCGCGCTCCTGCCCGTAGACGAGCAACTCGGGTGCGGATTGCAGCAGCTCGATCAGCTCGGCACCCAGCCGGCCGCGCGCGGCTGCCTGCCGCTCGGCCGCCCACCTGGCCAGCCGGCCGGAGACGAGCGGCACCGCCACCCCGGCCAGCAGGAGGCCGCAGGCGAGCACGAGCGCCGCGGCGGGCAGGAAGGCCGCGGTCACTCCGACGCACACCGCCCCCGAGCACGCTGCGACGAGCAGCGGATGGAAGCCGCGCAGGTGGAGGTTCTGGAGCGAATCCACGTCGGCGACCAGGCGGGAGAGCAGGTCGCCCCGCCGGTACCCCTCGAGCTCCGCCGGCGCCAGCGGCTCGATCCGCTCGTAGGCGCGGCCGCGCACGCGCGCGAGCACGCGGAAGGCGAGGTCGTGCGAGACGAGCCGCTCGAGATAGCGGGCGACGGGCCGGGCGAGGCCGAAGAAGCGAACGGCGACGATCGCGACCGTCAACGAGAGGATCGGGGGCTGCTCGGCCGCCCTCGAGATCAGATAGCCCGCGGTCGCCATCAGGCCGGCGCCGAAGACGACGGTCGCCGTGCCCAGCAGCACCGACAGGGCCACGCGCGGCCGCGGCGCGTCCGTGAGCGCGACGAGGCGCCGAAGCGCAGCGGTCATGCCGCCGCCCTTTCCCCGAGCTCGACGGCGCGCCCCGCCTCGAGGCGGACGATCCGGTCGGCACGCCGCACGAGCTCCGGCCGGTGCGCGATCACGAGCACCGTGCGCCCGGGGCGGTGCCGCTCGACCGCATCGGCGACGATCTCTGCGCTGTCGTCGTCGAGGTCGGCGGTCGGCTCGTCGAGCACCACCAGCGAAGCCGAGCGCAGAAACGCCCTCGCGAGGGCGATCCGGCGCCGCTCGCCGGCCGAGAGCGGCCGGCCGCCGTCGCCGATCTCGGTTCGGTAGCCGTCCGGCAGCCCCCGCACGAAGAGATCGGCGCCGGCGAGCTCCGCAGCCTGTTGCACACGGTCGTCCGGGGCCGACGGGTCGCCGAGCCGGATGTTGTCGGCGACGGTTCCGCGGACGATCGCCGGCCGCTGAGGGACCCAGGCGAGGTGCCCGCGCCAGCTCTCCGCGTGGCACGCGGCGAGATCGACCCCGCCGACCGTGATCCTCCCGCCCCGGGGCTCGGCCAGCCGCAGCAACAGGTCGGCGGCGGTGCTCTTCCCGGCGCCGCTCGCGCCGACGAGCGCCACCGTCTCCCCGGGCCGCAGCTCGAGCTCGAAGCCGTCGAGTACGGGCCGGGGACGGCCCGGGTAGGCGAACGAGACGCGCTCGAACCGCACGACTTCGACCGCCGGGTCGGGGGCTGCGTGCGTTCCCTCGTCGCGCACCGCGGGCGGCGCCTCCAGCAGCCCGAGGATGCGGTCGGCGACGGCGAGCCCGTCTGCGCTCGCGTGGTACTCGGCTCCGAGCCGGCGCAGGGGCAGGTACAGCTCGGGGGCGAGCACCAGCACGGTCAGGCCGGCCTGGAGGCCGAGCCCGCCGCCTACGAGGCGGACGCCGACGGTGACGGCGACGAGGGCCACGCCCAGGGTGGCGGCCAGCTCGAGGACCGAGCCGGACAGGAAGGCGACCCGGAGCGTCCCCATCGTCGCCCGCCGATAGCGCTCGCCGACGTCGTCGAGCTTCGCCGCTTCACCCCTGGCCCGGTTGAACGCCCGCAGCGTGGGCAGCCCGCGCACCACGTCGAGGAAGTGGGTCGACAGGAGCCGCAGGGCGAGCCACCGCTCCCGGGTCCGCTCCTCCGTATAGCGCCCGATCAGCCACATGAAGACGGGAACGAGCGGCAGCGTCGCCAGCATCACCAGCGCCGAGCGCAGGTCGATCGCGGCCACGAACGCGACGACGGCGACTGGAACGACGCAGGCGAGAACGAGCTGCGGCAGGTACCTGGCGAAGTAGGCCGCCAGGCCGTCGACGCCCTGGACTGCAGCCGCGACGATCTCCCCTTCCTCGGCCCCGTCCGCCGATCTCGGCTGGGCCCGGAGCCGCCGCTCCACCAGTTGGCCCCGCAGCTCCGAGAGCACCGACTGCGCCGCGCGCCGGCCCGCGTACTCGAACGACCAGGCGAGCGCCCCCCGGCCCGCGAAGACGAGGGCGAGGAGCAGGACCTCAGTGCGGAGGGCTGCCGGCGCGGCACCGTGGAACGCCCCGCTGACCACCCGGGCGAGCAACACTGCCTGGGCGAGCACGAGCACCGCCGCGGCCACCCCGGCGAGAACGTCGGCCGCCAGCAGTCGCCGGACGGCGGCCGCGCGTTCGATCAGGCGTGGGTCGAGGCGGCGCACGCCGGGCTTCTACACGGAGGGGTCGGCAGTCGCCGCCGCCGCGGGCGGCGCCTCCGGCTCCGCGCCCTCGTCCTCGCTCCCCAGCCGTTCGCGGAAGACATGGTAGGTCCAGCCCTGGTAGAGGAGGATCACGGGGAGCAGAATCGCGGCGACGATCGAGATCACCTTCAGCGTGTAGTGCGCGGACGCCGCGCCGGAGACGGTGAGGCTGTTCGCGAAGTCCGGGCTCGAGACCATGACGCGCGGGTACAGGCTCGTGAACAGGGTCGCGACGAGGAGCACCGCTCCGAAGGCGGTGGCGCCGAAGGCGAGGCCGCTCCGCCCTCGGTAGACGAAGATCAGCGCGAGCACGAGAGCGCCGGCGCCGAGGGCGGCCGGCAGGACCGGCGGGAAGACGTCCTTGTCGTTGCGGTCGACGGCGACCGCCACCGTCCACGCGAGGAAGCCGCTTCCGACCACTGCGGCGGCGACCGACAGGCCCCGCGCCGCGCGGGCGGCGCGCTCGCAGAGCTCGCCGTGCGTCCTGATCGTCAGGTAGGTGGCTCCGTGGAAGGCGAACACGAGCGCGACCGTGACACCAGCCAGCACCGAATAGCCGGTGAACAGGTCGGCGAAGGTGCCGCCGAAGTCACCCTTCGAGTCGAGCGGGACCCCATGCAGCAGGCTCGCGAGCGCGATGCCCCAGATCAGCGAGGCGCCGACGCTGCCGATCGAGTTCGCCCACGTCCAGACGCGCCGCCAGGCCGGGCTCTCGCTCTTCTCCCGCCACTCGAACGAGAGCACGCGGACGATCAGCAACACGAGGATCAGCAGCAGGGCGATGTAGAAGCCCGAGAACATCGTCGCGTACCAGGCCGGGAAGGCGGCAAAGGTCGCGCCGCCCGCGATCACGAGCCACACCTCGTTGCCGTCCCAGACCGGACCGATCGTCTCGAACATCGTCGAGCGCTGCCGCTCGTTCCGTGGCAGGAACGGGAGCAGCATGCCCACGCCGAAGTCGAAGCCCTCGAGCAGGAAGTAGCCGCTCCAGAGGACAGCGATCAGGACGAACCAGAGAGTCTGGAGATCCATCGCTCGCTCCTACGCCGCCGGCTCCGGGGCAGCTCCCGGTCCCGGCGCCTGCGGAGCAGCCTCCAGCTCGCGCCCGCCGAACCTGCGCATCAGCCACACATCGACGGTGAGGAGCAGCACGTAGAGCGCGACGAACACCGATAGACTGATCGCGAGCCAGGTGGTGCTGACGCTGGGCGAGCTTGCGTCGGAGGTCTTGAGCAGACCCTGCACGATCCACGGCTGGCGGCCCATCTCGGTCAGGATCCAACCCGCCGTCGCGGCGATGTACGGAAACGTGATCGCGACGATCGCCGTCCGGTGGAACCAGCGCGCCCGCCCGAGTTTCTGCTTCCAGTACAGCCAGGCGCCGACGGCGGCCACGAGGAGCATCAGCATGCCCATGTAGGCCATCACCCGCATCGACCAGTAAATCACGCGGATGTTCGGCATGTAGTTGCCGCGGCCGTACTGCCGCCGCTCCTGGGCCTGGAGCTGATTGAGGCCCTGAACCTCACCGCTGAACGAGCCGGTCGCCATGTACGAGAGGAGCCTCGGGACCGTGATCGAGAAGCTCGGCGTCGGGTCACTTGCCGTGAAACCGCCGATCTGGAAGAGCGAGAAACCGCACGGCTGGCAGGTGTCCCACTGCGCCTCGGAGGCGGCGATCTTCATGCTCTGCGCACTCGTCACGGCCGCGCCGAAGCGATTGCCGACGACGAGCTGGAGGAGCGTGACTGGCACCGCCACGATCAACGCCAGCTTCGCCGCCTTGAGGAAGAGATCGACGTCCTGGCGGCGCAGGAACTGCCAGCAGCAGATCCCCAGCATCACGATCGACCCGAAGATCAGACCGGCGAGCATCGTGTGCACGTACGCCCGGAGCGCGAACCCGTTGGACAGAAGCGCCCAGACACTGGTCAGCTGCGCCTCCCCGTTCACGAGCTTGTAGCCGACCGGGTGCTGCATCCACGAGTTCGCGACGAGAATGAAATAGCCCGACATCCACGTCCCGAGCACGGCCACCCAGAGCGTGGCGAGATGCAGGCGCGGCGAGAGCCGATCCCAGCCGAAGATCCAGAGCCCGAGGAACGTCGCCTCGAGCATGAACGCCGCCAGACCCTCCATCGCGAGCGGCGCACCGAACACGTTGCCGACGAACCTCGAGTACACCGACCAGTTCATCCCGAACTCGAACTCCTGCACGAGCCCGGTCGCGACACCGATTGCGAAGTTGATCAGGAACAGCGTCCCGAAGAACTTCGTCAGCCGCAACCACTGCTCGTCCCTCGTCCGATACCACGCCGTCTGCATCACCGCGACGAGCGGTCCCAGCCCCAGCGTCAACGGAACGAACAGGAAGTGGTAGATCGACGTCGTCGCGAACTGCGCCCGGGCCAGGTTGACCGTCGTGTCCGCGAGAAAGCCCATCCCGCTACGCCGGGACCTGCGCCTCTGTCTTCGCTCCGAGCCGTTCGAGCAGGTGGTCGCCGACCCTGAGCGCGTTGGCCATCGCCGTCAGGGCCGGGTTGACCGCGCCGATCGACGGGAAGAAGCTCGTGTCGACCACGTACAGGTTGTCGACCTCGTGCGCCCGGCAGTCGGTGTCCAGTACGGACGTCGCCGGATCGGTCCCGAACCTGCACGTTCCCGCCTGGTGCGCGCAACCGGCGATCGGAATGTCGTTCTTCATGTACGCGAAGCGATGGATGAGGTGGTCCGGGTTCATGTCCAGCTTCCCGAGCAGCGACTTGACCTTCCCGTAGAGGCGCTTCTTCGCCTCGATGTTGGTCTCCGCGTAGGTCAGTACGATGTTCCCCTGGCCGTCGACGGTCACGCGGTTGTCGGCCTGCGGGAGATCCTCGGTGGAGAGCCAGAAATCGATCGCGTGCCTGGCCATGCGCTCGAGCGTCCACTCGGGCGCGAGCTTCGTCTCCCCTGGTCGCTCGCCGCGGAACATCGCCGCCTGCGACTTTCCGACCATCTGCACGTTCCCGAGCGGATGCTCGAAGTCGTCCGCGCCGAAGTAGAAGTCGTTGAGCCCGAGCGTCTTCTGGTAGCTGGTCGGGTTCTCGTCGCGCGAGAGCGCCAGCACGGCGGTCGAGTCGTGGAACATGTAGTTGCGGCCGACCTGGTCCGAGCCGTTCGCGAGACCGTTCGGATGCTTGTCGTTCGCGGACAGGAGCAGGAGCTTTGCCGAGTTGGCTGCGCCCGCCGAGACGACGACGACGTCGGCCGAGTAGCGCTCCTCGGCGCCGTCGTGCTCCGCGACCACCTCGGTGACGGCGGTCCCGGCCTCGTTGGTGGCGAGCCTCGTCACCTTCCTGTTCGTCAGCAGCGTGACGTTCGGGTGCTCGAGCGCGGGCCGCACGCCGAGCACCTCCGCGTCCGACTTGGCGTGCACGAGGCAGGGGTAGCCGTCGCACTGGCTGCAGCGGACACACTGCGAGAACGGCATGTTCGACTCGTCCAGCATGATCCCGCAGGGCGCGTGGAACGGATGGTGGCCCGCAGCCTCGAGCTGGTCCGACAGTTTCTGGATGCGCGGCTCGTGCGACACCGGTGGGTGCGGATAGGGTGCGCTCGCCGGCGGCTCGGTCGGATCCTCGCCCCGGGCGCCGTGCACCTGATACAGCTGCTCGCCGAGCGTGTAGTACGGCTCGAAGTCGTCGTACGAGACCGGCCACGCAGGCGAGATCCCGTCGTGGTGGCGAAGCTCGCCGAAGTCCTCCTTCCGCAGCCGGTAGAGCGCTGCTCCGTAGAGCTTCGTCGCCCCGCCGACGAAGTAGTGCACGCCCGGCTGGAAGGACTTCCCCCTGTCGTCGTACCAGGTGTCGGGCGAGACGTAGCGGTTGTCGACGAACACCGCCTGGGTCGACCAGTTCTCGGGCTCGCGCCGGAGCCAGTCGCCACGCTCGAGCAGCAGGGTCCGTTTCCCGGAAGGCGCGAGATGCCTGGCGAGCGTGCCCCCGCCGGCCCCCGTTCCGATGATGATGACGTCGTAGCTCTCCATGCGTCCTCCTCAGGGAGTCACCGTTGCGGCGGCAACCGCCGATGCCGGCTCCTCGGTCGCGGTCAGCGGTTTCGTGATGTCTTCGAGCGACCTGCCCTCGGCGTTGATGCCGAAGACGACCTCGATGATTCCGCCGGCGATCATGATCCCGCCGCCGACCACGTAGCCGACGAACAGCCCCGTGGTGCTCGTCCCGTCGCCGATCAGGGCGCCGTAGAACAACGGCCCGAACGCACCGAAGAGCTGCGCGATGGCGAAGAAGACGGCGATCGCCTCCGCTCGGATCTCGATCGGCCAGGTCTCGCTGACGGTCAGGTAGGCGGCGCTCGCGCCGGCGGAGGCGAAGAAGAAGATCACGATCCAGCAGAACGTCTGGGTGGCCGCATCGAGGTGCCCCTCCTGGAAGAGGAGGCCGCTGATCGCGAGCAGCGCACCCGAGATGAAGTAGGTGCCCGAGATCATCTTCTTCCGGCCCACGGTGTCGAAGAGCGGGCCGAGGATCAGCGGCCCACACAGGTTGCCGACCGCGAAGGCGAGCCCGTACAGCGGCACCTTGTCCGCGGCCACCCCGTAGAACTTGACCAGCACGAGGCCATAGGTGAAGTAGATCGCGTTGTACAGGAACGACTGCGTGATCATCAGCGAGGCCCCGAGGATCGCCCGCCTCGGGTACTTCCGGAAGACGAGGCCGAGGAAGGTGACGTAGCCGTACCGCTTCTCCGGGGTGAGCTCGAGCGCCTTGCTGTCGTCGACCGGCTCGAGCTCCTGGCCCGACTTCCGGACGGCGTCCTCGATCTTCCTGAGCTCGGCTTCGGCTTCCTCCATCCGCCCGTGGGTCATCAGCCAGCGCGGGCTCTCGGGGAGCGTCCTCCCCACCACGATCACGATCAGCGCCAGCACCGGTCCCATCAGGAACGCCAGCCGCCAGCCGACGTTGATGGCAAAGGCATTGAGGAAGATCAGGGAGACGAACGAGCCGATGATCGCGCCCGCCCAGTAGGTGCCGTTGATCCAGATGTCGACGCGGCCGCGGTACTTGGACGGCATCATCTCGTCGATCGCGGAGTTGATCGCCGCGTACTGGCCGCCGATCCCCATGCCCGCGATCAGCCTGGTCAGGTAGAAGAAGACGAGCCAGCCGGTGTGATGTCCGGTGACGAACGCCGCCAGACCGGTGCCGCAGAGGTAGAGAAGCAGCGTGTAGATCAGCAGCCGCTTGCGGCCGAGCTGGTCCGAGAGCCGCCCGAAGACGAGCGCACCGACGACCTCGCCGAAGAGGTAGACCGAGGCGATCAGGCCGATCTCGGTCGACGTCATGCCGAGCGTCTTCGGGCTCGAGAGGACGCCGGTGACCGAGCTGGCGATCGTGATCTGGAGGCCGTCGAGAATCCAGGCGGCTCCCAGCCCGGCGACCATCCGGGTGTGGAACGGAGACCAGCTCAGGCGATCGAGCCGCGCCGGAATCGTGCTGCGGATCGCCTTGGCTCCTGCTGCGGTGCTCATCGCGTCCTGCCGGCTAGTACTGGGCCATCAGCTCGGGGACGATGATCCGCGCCGCCGCCTCCATCAGCGCGAGGTGCGAGAAGGCCTGCGGGAAGTTGCCGAGGTGACGACCCGTGTCGGCGTCGAACTCCTCCGCGTAGAGGCCGAGCGGCGACGCGATCCGGAGCAGCTTGTCCATCAGGTCGCGCGCCCGCTGGAGCTCTCCGACGATCGCGAGCGCCGACACGAGCCAGAACGAGCAGATCAGGAACGTGCCCTCCTTCCCGGAGAGGCCGTCGTCGGTCTCGTCGGTGCGGTAGCGGAGCACGAAGCCGTTCTCGGTCAGCTCCTCGGCGATCGCGTTCACGGTCGTGCGCAGGCGCTCGTCGTCGCCCGGCAGGAAGCCGAAGATCGCAGCCAGCAGCACCGAGGCGTCGAGCGAGTCGGTCTCGTAGTGCTGCCGCAGGACGCCGCGTTCCGAGACCCCGTGCTCGAGGATGTCCGCATGGATCTCGTCGGCGGTGGCGCGCCACGTCGCCGCCTGCTCGGGGTCGCCGCGGATCTCTGCGAGCTGCGAGGCGCGATCGAGCGCGACCCACCCCATCAGCTTCGACGAGACGTAGTGCTGGGGAGCCCCCCGGGCCTCCCAGATGCCCTGGTCGGGCTCGCGCCAGACCTTCGTCGCGCACTCGGCCTGCGACTGGACGACCGGCCAGAGCCTCCGGGGGAGCCGTTCGCTGTGGCGCGTGTGGAGCAGGATCGAGTCGAGCACGGCGCCGAAGACGTCGTTCTGGCGCTGGTCGTAGGCTCCGTTCCCGATCCGCACCGGACGGGCGCCGGCATAGCCCGAGAGGTGATCGAGCGTCGATTCGGTGAGATCTCGCCTCCCGTCGATGCCGTACATGATCTGCAGCGACCCGTCCTCGGTCGGCTCGATGTCGGCGACGAACTCCATGAACTCGTCGGCCTCCCAGTCGAGGTTGAGCCAGTGGAGCGCCTGCAGCGTGAAGGTCGTGTCGCGCATCCACGTGAAGCGGTAGTCCCAGTTGCGCTCCCCGCCCGGGGTCTCCGGGAGTGACGTCGTCAGCGCGGCCACGGTCGCGCCGGTCGGCATGTACGTCAGCCCCTTGATCGCGAGCGCCGAGCGTTGAATCGGCTCGCGGAAGCGGTGGTCGGGGATCCGGGCGCGGCCGAGCCAGCCGCGCCAGTAGCGGGCCGTGGCGGCGATCCTCGCGTCGGCCTCCTCCACGTCGTCTGGAGCTTTCAGCTCTTCTGCCCAGGAGAGCACGCAGTACGCGCGGTCGCCGGCGTTGAGCGTGTGCCGCCCCCGCACGCGGTTGCCCTCGATGCCGAGAGCGAGGTCCGAGACCAGGCGGACCGTCAGGCCGGCCCCGCTCGCGTCGGCCATGTGCCGGTTCCCGTCGACGAGCGTCCACTCCGCTGGCGCGCGGCCGTAGTCGAAGATCGGCTCGCACACGAGCTCGAGCTCGACGGAGCCCTCCGGGCACTCGACCGTGCGTACCAGCATGTGGTCGCCGTCGTCGTCGGCCGGCGGCCGCGTGTGCGGGGTGATCTCGTCCTCGTGGCCGCGAGGCCCCATCGTCAGCGCGTCGCGAACGACGATCCAGCCTCCGGGGGTCTTCCACGTCGTCACCAGCACGTTCGTGCCCGTCTCGTAGGTTCGCGAGGACGGATGGTTGATCCCGAACGGCGCGAGGCGGAAGAAGCCGGCCTCGCGGTCGAGCAGGCTGCCGAAGACGCTCGGCGAGTCGAAGGCCGGGACGCACAGCCAGTCGACGGCCCCGTCGGCCGAGACCAGCGCGCCGGTGTGGCAGTTCGAGAGGAAGGCGTAGTCGGCGATCGGCGGGAACGGCGACGGTGCCGCGGCGCTCTGCGGCGCCGGCTCTGCGCTGGACGCGGCCTCGCTCATTCCGCCTCGGCGATCCAAGGCCCGTGCCAGCGCCCGTGGCCCGCGACCAGTGCCTCCGACTCCTCGGGGCCCCACGAGCCGGGCGTGTAGCCGTGGACCGGCGGCGGCGTGTCCAGCAGCGGCTGGAACACCCGCCAGGCTTCCTCCACCCCGTCCTGGCGCGTGAAGCGCATCGGGTTGCCGA
Source organism: uncultured Actinomycetes bacterium (assembly GCA_963841405.1). Lineage (GTDB taxonomy): Bacteria > Actinomycetota > Thermoleophilia > Gaiellales > Gaiellaceae > DATBLE01. Next base: position 12,361 of record CAWJCM010000008.1, read on the forward strand.
CGAGCGCCGCGTGCAGGAGCACCTCGTAGGGGGTCGGGCCCTCGCCCCCCTGCTCGGCGAACTCGACGTCGAGATCGACCCGGGCCGGACCGCCCACGTCGGCCCTGTGCGCATCGACGATCAGCCTGATGCCCGTGGTCGGGTCGAGCTTGACCACGAGCTGGTTCGCCTCGGGCATCCGCGACTCCGGGAACACCTTGAGCCGAGGGGGGTGCCTGAAGACGAGCCGGAGCTCGGTCTGCGTGACCGGCAGGCGCTTGCCGGTGCGGATGAAGAACGGCACACCCGCCCAGCGCCAGTTCTCGACGTGCAGGCGCAGGGCGGCGTAGGTCTCGGTGGTCGAGTCGGGTGCGACACCCTCGATCTCGCGGTAGCCGTCGTACTGCCCGCGGACGTAGCTCGCCGGATCGGCGGCCTCGACGGAACGGAAGGCCGAGACGAGCGTGTCCTTGAGCGTCTTCGGGTCGGCTCCGCCGGGCGGCTCCATCACCGCCGCCCCGACCACCTGCATCAGGTGGTTGACGACGACGTCACGCAGCGCGCCGACGGGATCGTAGAAGTGCCCGCGATCCTCGACGCCGAAGTCCTCGGCCATCGTGATCTGCACCGACTCGACGTAGTTCCGGTTCCAGATCGGCTCGAGCATCGAGTTCGCGAAGCGGAGGTAGAGGATCTCCTCGATCCCCATCTTCCCGAGGTAGTGGTCGATCCGGTAGAGCTGTGACTCGTCGAGGTACTGGTGGAGCTCGTCGGCGAGTGCGCGCGCCGACTCGAGGTCGTGGCCGAAGGGCTTCTCCACCACGACCCGGGCGTTCTTCGTCAGCCCGGCCCCCGCCAGCCCCTCGACGACCCGGCCGAACAGGAAGGGAGGGATCTCGAGGTAGAAGACCGGCGTCCCGGCGTCCTTGATCGCTTCGCCGACACGAGTGTAGGTCGCCGCATCGCCGAAGTCGCCCTGGACGTAGGACAGCCTGGCGGCGAAGCGCTTGAACACGTCCTCGTCGAGCTGCTCGCCCGTGCCGACGATCGAGTCCCGCGCCCGCTCCACGAGCTGCTCGACGGTCCAGTCGTCGACGGCCACACCGACGATCGGGCAGTCGAGCAGGCCGCGCCGCTCGAGCCGGTACAGCGACCGGAAGGTCATCACCTTCGCCAGATCGCCCGTGATCCCGAAGATCACGAAGACGTCGGCCTTCTGGGTGGCCGGTGTCACCACGCCGCTCTCATCGCGGGCCGAGCATTGCGGTTAGGTAGGTGAGCGGGACCGGGCGGCCGGTGATTCACCTAGGTGATCCGTGCGCGGGCGAGCAGGCCGTGCTCGCGGGCCTGCTCGAGCGCCTCGGCGCGCGAGGAGACGCCGAGCTTGCGGTAGATCGAGCGGGCATGGCTGTGAACCGTGTTGTGCGAGAGGTAGAGCTCACGGCCGATGTCGCGTTCGGACAGGGGGCCGCCGAGCATCCGGAGCACGATCAGCTCGCGCTCGCTCAGCTCGGCCTCGAGCCGGCGCGAGCGCTTCCGTTGCGAGCGCTCGACCGCCGCGAGCCGGTCTCGGAGGATGCCCGGGTCGGCGCTGGCATCGACGACCGCTCTGGCCCCGGCGATCGCGGCGGCCGCGTCCGTGCGCCGGTCCACGGCCTGGAGCACGGCCGCCTCGCTGATCAGTGCATCTGCGTGCTGGATCGGCCCTCCCGCAGAGCGCAGGATCGCGACCCCGTGCTCGAGCAGCAGTAGCGCCTCGTCGAGCCGGCCGTCCGCGGCGAGAGCGGCGCCCATCGCAACATGCACCTCGCCCCGGATCTCGTCGACTGCGTGCTCCTGCGCGAACTCGGTTGCGCCGGTCGCGAGCCGCATCTGCTCGTCGACCTGCCCTCGCTGGCCCGCGACGAACGAACGGTAGGCGAGCCCGGAGGCGGCCACCGGCCACCGCGCGTTCGGCGACCCGGTCTGCACCGCCTGTTCGAACCAGTGATCTGCCCCCTCCAGGTCGCCTCGGTAGTAGCAGCCCATCCCGAGCGACCAGGCGACTTCAGGCCAGACCGGCGATTCGGGGCTCTGTAGCTCCGCGGCCCGAAGGGCGCTCTCGTACCACGCGCCGACGTCGTCGCATGGAAGGCCGGCTCGCATCGTGGCCACGCTCGCGGCGAGCGAGCTGGAGCCGTCCGGCAGCGGTCCGTGGCCGTTCCAGCCGACCCTTTCCAGGGAGGCGATGGCCTCGGCCGCCTCCTCGCGCCTGCCGGACAGCAAGAGCGTCCAGGCCTCCACGAGGAGCAGCCGCGGGTCTTCCCGCCGGAGCTCCGGCGGGAATCCCTGGAGCCAGCCGAGCACCGTCGCCTGCCGGCCCTTGCTCGCAGTCGGCAGCCATGCTCCCGCGACGGCCTCGATCGCCTCGGGAAATGCGCCGGCCTCCTGGGCGCGCCTGATCGCCTCGTCGACCGAACCATGGTCGCGGTGCCAGGCGAAGGCCCGCCGGTGAAGCGTCGGAGCGAGCCCCGGCTCGCGGTGCTCCAGCTCCACCCGCAACAGCTGGGCGAAGAGATGGTGGAAGCGATACCACTCGCCGCGATCGTCCAGGGGCAGGAGGAAGAGATTCGTGCGCGCGAGCGCGGCGAGCACCTGACCCGTCCCTTCCTGCTCGAGCACCGCGTCGCAGAGAGGGCCGCAGAGCCGGCCCAGGATCGAGGAGCGGAGCATGAGCGTCTGCGCGGGCTCGTCGTGTGCCTCCAGGACCTCGTCGACGAGGAAATCGACGACGTAACGATTCGCGCCGCCGAACCTGGTCACGAAGGCGTGCCGATCCTCGACGCCCTGGAGCGAGAGCCCTGCCAGATAGAGGCCGGCCGGCCAGCCCTCGGTCTGCTCGACCAGACCCTCGATCTCGTCCCCGGCGAGCCCGAGGAGGAGGCGGTCGTTCAGGAGAGCGTGTGCCTCCTCGGCCGTGAAGCCGAGCTCGTCGGCGCGCAGCTCGAGCAGCTCGCCGTGGGCTCGCAGCGCGGCGAGCGGGAGCGCCGGCTCGCTGCGTGTGGCGAGCACGAGCTGGAACGTGCTCGGTGCGTGCTCGACGAACCAGGCCACGCTGTCGCGCGCCGGACCGCCGGAGAGCCGCTGGAAGTCGTCGAGCACGAGCGCGGCGTCCCCCTGCTCGGCCAGGGTGTTGACCAGCCGCGGCAGGACGACGTCGGCGATGTGCGCCGGCCCCACGCGCTCGGGCGCGAACGAGGCGTCGACGGCGGGGCAGGCGCGTCGCAGCGCCTCGAGGACATGCGACCAGAGGACGACCGGGTCGTTGTCGCCTTCGTCGAGGCTGAGCCACGCAACCGGTCGCCGCTCCGACTCGAGCTCGCGCCACATCCCCAGCAGCGTGGTCTTCCCGAAGCCTGCCGGCGCGGCGACCAGCACGAGCTTCAGCCCGGCGGAGGGTCGGAGCCGCTCGAGCAGGCGATCGCGCGCCACCGTCTGGCGACGGTCGGGCGGTGGGTGCAGCTTCGTCTCGAGGAGATCCGGGAACGCCCGGTCCGCTCGGTTGTGGACCAGCTCTTCTGTCACGATCACCTCGAGGAAACGGCTGGATTTGTCGGGGTCGGCCCCCATCCTTCCACAGGGACGCGCTACGCCCTAGTTTTCGTCTCCATCGCTTCACCTAGGTGAATCAGCACCCGGCGGCGTCGGCTCACCTACGAATGCGCGAATCTCGGCCTCGATGGCCACGAACGAGGGCACTCCGCGGCCGCGTGTCGTGATCCTGGGCGGAGGCTTCGCCGGCGTCGGCGCGGCCAGGAAGCTGAAGGACGCCGACGTGGACGTCGTCCTCGTCGACAAGCACGACTACCACACGTTCCAGCCGCTCCTGTACCAGGTGGCGACCGACCTGCTCGAGCGGAGCGCCGTCGGCCATGCGCTGCGCGACCTCTTCCACGACCAGCCGAACGTGGCCGTGCACGAGGCGACCGTGATCGCCCTCGACCCGGAGCGCAAGCAGGTCGAGTTCGCGGAGATGGCGCCGCTGGCCTACGACTACCTCGTGCTCGCGCTCGGAGCCCAGGTCAACTTCTTCGGCACCCCCGGCGCCGCCGAGCACGCCTTCCCGATGTACACCCTCGCCGATGCCGTCCGGCTCAAGGAGCACGTCCTCGAACGGTGGCAGGCGGCGGACCGGGATCCCGGCGTGATCGAGGACGGCGCCCTCAACGTGGTCGTCGTCGGCGGCGGCCCGACCGGAGTCGAGACCGTCGGCGCCATGGCCGAGCTCTACCGCAGCGCGTTCTCGAAGGACTATCCCGCGATTCCCCAGGAGCAGGCGCGGCTGATCCTCGTCGAGGCCGGGCCGACGCTGTTCGCGATGTTCAAGCAGAACCTCCGCGACTACACGGCGAAGGCGCTCGAGCAGCGCGGCGTCGAGGTGCTGGTCGGCGAGATCGTCGCTGCGGTCGAGCCCACGCGCGTGACGTTGAAGTCCGGACAGGTGCTGAACGCGCACACACTCGTCTGGGGCGCCGGCCTCCAGGCGAACCCGATCGCCGTCGCGCTGGGCGTGGAGCTCGAGAAGGGCAACCGGGTCCCGGTGGGCCCGGACCTGTCGGTCACCGGTCATCCCGAGGTGTTTGCCGTGGGCGACGTCGCCTGGATCACCGACACCGAGGAAAACGAGGTGCTGCCGCAGCTCGGGTCGGTCGCGCTCCAGGCGGGGGAGCAGGCCGGCGAGAACGTCGCACGGCTGGCGGCCGGGAAGCCGACCGAGCCCTTCGTCTACAAGGACAAGGGCACGATGGCGACCATCGGTCGCGGCGCGGCCGTGGTGCAGTTCCGCCGCGGGCGCACGCTGAAGGGGAAGGCGGCGTTCCTCGCCTGGGGCACCGTGCACCTCGCGCTGCTCTCGACGGGCGAGGACCGGGCCAAGGCGCTGATCGACTGGACGTGGGCGGGCTTCACCCACGAGCGCTCCGCCAGGATCACCGTACGCACCGACGAGCGTGACTGAGGCAGGGGCCGCGGTCGCGCCCTCGGGCGACCAGGTCGAGCTCACCTTCGGAAGCCAGCGTGCAGCGGTCGTCGAGGTCGGCGGCGGCATCCGCACCTACTCGGCGGACGGGCACGAGCTCCTCGACGGCTACGGCCTCGACGAGCGCTGCCCGTCGGGACGCGGCCAGCTCCTCCTTCCCTGGCCGAACCGCATCGAGGACGGAAGCTACGAGTTCGAGGGGCGGCGCCATCAGCTCCCGCTCACCGAGCCCGAGCTCGGCAACGCGATCCACGGGCTCACCCGCTGGGCAGCCTGGCGCATCGGCGAGCAGGAGCCGAGCCGGGTGGTGATGGAGCACACCGTCCACGCCCAGCCCGGCTACCCCTTCACGCTCGCGCTCCGGGTCGAGTACGAGCTTTCGGACGAGGGCCTCTCGGTGCGGACCACGGCGACCAACGTCGGCGCCGACGCATGCCCGTACGGAGCCGGTGCACACCCCTACCTCACGCTCGGAACGCCTTCCGTCGACCCGCTCGTGCTGCAGGCGCCCGGCCGGCGGGTGCTGATCCACGACGAGCGAGATCTCCCGGTCGGCTCGGAGCCGGTGGACGGGACGGAGTACGACTTCCGAGAGGGACGGCCGATCGGCGCGACGAAGCTCGACAACGCGTTCACCGACCTCGAGCGAGGCCCGGACGGCTACGCGCGCGCGACCCTCTACGACCCCGATGCCGGGCGCACCGTCACCCTCTCGGTCGACGAGCACTACGGCTACCTGATGCTCTTCACCGGCGACCCGCTGCCCGACGTGAACCGCCGCGCCCTCGCCGTGGAGCCGATGACCTGCCCGCCGAATGCGTTCCGCTCGGGAGACTCGGTGATCCGACTTGCTCCGGGGGACTCGGCCACCGGCGTCTGGACGATCGCCGCCCGGTGAGACGCGAACGTGAGCTGGATCGACGCCGAGCTCGCGCTGATCGCCGTCGGCGCGATGCTGTCGCCGACCACGCTGACCTTCTCCGTGCTCGCGCTGGTGCTCGGTGAGCGCCCGCTGCGCACCGGCTGGTGGTTCTACCTCGGCGCCTTCGGCGCAACCATCGCCGTCGGAATCGTGGCGGCGTTCGTCCTCGGCGACACCGCCGCCTCGCGCGACTCGTCGCCCAAGACCTGGGTTGCGATCTTCGACGTGGTCGCCGCTTTGCTGCTGCTCGGTTACGTCGCGAGGACCAGGAACCGGCCGCTCGAGCCCGCGCAGGTCGACAGCATGGTGGGGCGCATGAGCAAGGTCGCGTCCTCGCCGGCAGTCGCGATCGTCGGCGCGGGCGCGGTGCTCGCGAACCCCGGCGCGTTCATCCCCCTGGCGTTGAAGAGCATCTCCGAGAGCGATCCCTCCGCCGCCGGGTATGTCGTCGACTGGCTCTTCTTCACCCTGGTCGCGCTGCTCCCGCTCGCCGTCGCGCTCGTCGGGCTGCTGGTCGCGCGCGAACCGGCCGGTCGCCTCCTGGCGCGCGTCCGCGACTGGCTGATCGCCCATGCGCGCACGGTTGCGAGCGTGATCGTCTTCATCCTCGCCGTCGCCCTGCTCCGGAACGGCATCGCGGGGCTGGTGTAGGCGCATGCCGGCGTCCCGCAGGGAGGTGAGCGTCGTCTACCTCGCCGGCGTCGTGCAGGGGATCGTGCTGGTCACGTTCCCCGCCGCCAGCACGATCTTCACCGACCCCGATCAGTACGACCTGTCGAACACGAGGTACGGCCTCCTGTTCGTGCCTCAGGTGCTGACCGCGATCACCGCCGCGCTGCTCGGCTCGTCGCTCGCCCGGCGCTCCTCGACGAAGCGCGTCTATCTCGCCGGCCTCCTCGCCGGGCTCGTGGCGATGGTGCTGCTCCTCGTCAGCCAGTTCTTCGAGAGCGACAGCGTCGCGTTCCCGATGCTGCTGGTCGCGACGGCCTTCCTCGGAGTCGGCTTCGGCCTCACCGTTCCCGCCCTGAACACGCTCACGGCCGCCTTCCACCCCCAGGCCGTCGAATCGTCCGTGCTCGTGCTCAACGCCCTGCTCGGGCTGGGCACCGCGCTCGCGCCGGTGTTCGTGGCCGTCTTCGTGGGGCTCGGCTTCTGGTGGGGCCTGCCGCTGACCTCGGCGATCCTGCTCGCCGCGCTGGCCGCCGTCAGCCTCGGGCTGCCGCTGCGGGTAGAAGCGCCGGCGCAGAAGGACGCCGGCCGGGCCGAACGCGGGATCCCCAGCCGCTTCTGGGTCTTCGCCGCCTTCGCCGTGCTCTACGGGATCTGCGAGACCCTGAACGGGAACTGGTCGCAGCTCGACATGACCAGCGAGCTGGGCGCCTCGACCACGGAGGCGGCCTTCGCCCTGACGGCGTTCTGGGCGATGGTCACGGTCGGCCGTGTCGTCTTCGCCGCGATCGAGCGCTGGGTGCCGCCGCGCCTCACCTACCGCGTGCTGCCGTTCCTGCTCGCCGGGACGTTCGTGCTCATCGGCTTCATCTCCGACGGCGACGTCGCCCTCGGGGTGGTGGCGTTCGGCCTCGCAGGACTCGGGTGCTCCGCGCTCCTCCCGCTCACGATCGGCTTCGGTCAGGAAGAGCTCGTCTCGATGTCGGCCGCGGCGGCCGGAGGCGTGATCGCCTTCTACCAGGTGGGATACGGCCTGGCCGCGTTCGGCGTCGGGCCGCTGCTCGACCACGGCGTCGAGTTGCCGACGGTCTACAAGTTCGCCGCGTTCGTCGCGGCCGGAATGGGCCTGGTGTCGCTCGCCGTGACGCGACGCAGGCGTGATTTGGCGGCGGTTCACCTAGGTGACTGACCACGCCGTGGCCCTCGACTCACCTAGGAATGCGTGAACCTGTCACGGCGATGAAGGACGACGCCCGCGGCGGCGCGAGGTACCGGCTCGTCGTGCGCGGCGAGCTGGACGCTCGCTTCGGCTGTCTCTTCGACGGAATGGAGCTCGAGTGCGTCTCGGGCACGACCGTCCTCACGGGCGCCGTCCGCGACCAGGCGCAGCTCCACGGTTTCATCGAGCGCGTCGAGGAGCTCGGCCTCGAGCTGCTCGAGGTCCGGCAGGTCGCGGCCGCGTAGCTGCCCCAGATGGTTAGCCGGGAATCTCGATCCGGCCGCGTCCGAACGCGTCGATGCGGCCCCAACGTCCCGGGATGTCGAGCAGCTCGAGCCGGCCCATGCTCCTGGGCAGCGCGGCGTCGATGATCAGGTCGTCGCCGTGGGGCTCGAGCCCGAGCATGGTGCGCAGCAGGAGCAGCGGTGCCCCCGTCGACCAGGCCTGCGGGCTGCACGCGGTCGGGTACTGGACCGGATACTTGGTCAGGGACCGCTCGTAGCCGCCGAACGCCTCCGGGAGCCGGCCCTCGAAGAACTCGGCGGCGTCGAGGATCCCGGCCGCGACGCGGGCCGCCTCCTGCCTGAAGCCGTATCGCCGCAGGCCCCAGGCGATGAAGGAGTTGTCGAAGGGCCAGACGGTGCCGACGTGGTACCCGATCGGGTTGTAGCGCCCCTCCCCCTCCGCGAGCGTGCGCACGCCCCAGCCGGAGAAGAGCCGCCGGCCGAGCAGGTGGCGGGCGACCGATTTCGCCTTCGACTTGTCGACGATGCCGCTCCAGAGCAGGTGGCCGTTGTTCGAGGCCAACGTGTCCACCTGCCGACCGTCCGGGTCGAGCGCGAGCGCGAAGTACTCCCCGTCCTCGATCCAGAAGTCCCGGTTGAACCGCCGCTTGAGATCCGCCGCCTCCTGCTCGAGCCGCTCGGCGAGCGCGGCGTCCTTCCAGACCAGCCGCGCGAGCCGGGCGCCGCGCACCTTGGCGTCGTAGGCGTAGCCCTGGAGCTCGCACGTCGCCCGCGGAAAGCCGGGCAGCGCGCCGTCCCGGAACGAGATCGAGTCCCACGAGTCCTTCCAGCACTGGTTCTCGAGGCCGGTCTTCTCGTTGCGACGCTTGTACGAGACGTAGCCGTTGCCCTGCAGGTCCGCGTAGTCGTCGATCCAGGCGAGAGCCGAGCGGGCCTCGTACTCGAGCTCACGCACGAGCTTCCGGTCGCCGGTCCAGCGCTCGTACTCGTCGAGCAGGACGACGAACAGCGGCGTGGCGTCCGCGCAGCCGTAGTAGGGCGAATGCGGCCGCTCCTCGAACGCCGTCATCTCGCCGTAGCGCATCTCGTGCAGGATCCGGCCGGGGTCCTCGTCGCGAAAGTCGTCGAGAGAGCTGCCCTGCCACTCCCCGAGCGCACGCAGCGTTCCCGCCGCCAGCTCCGGTGCGAACGGCAGCGCCTGCAGGCTGGTGATGATGCTGTCGCGCCCGAACATGGTCATGAACCAGGGCAACCCGGCGGCGGGCAGGCTCTTCCCGCCCGCGACCTCCGGCGCGAACCGGAGCGCAGCGAGGTCGACGAGGCTTCGCCGGTAGATCGCCTCGAGCGGCTGCCAGTCGCACCTGAGCCGCGGCGCCGCGTCCAGCCAGCGCCGGAGGCTCTGCTCCATCGTCAGCTTCCTGCGGCGGCCCGTCCCCCTGGCCGTCTCCATCCCGCCCATGCCGGCGAGCACGTGCAGCTCGGTCGACCAGGAGCCGTGCGGCTCGATCTTGATCGTGAAGGTGAGGCCCTGCTCGTCGTACTCGGCGCGCTCCGATGCGGAGATCGCGGTCTCGCGCCGGAAGGTCTCGCGCTCGTAGCCGAGCACCAGCCGCCGGCGCTCGGCGCGATTCGAGTACCTGCCCTTCTTCTTCAGCGCGTCCTTCACCTCGAACAGGTCGGCGAAGTCGGAGGCGGCGTCGAGCCGCACGGTCAGCTCGACCGGCTGGTCGTCGTGGTTGAGGATCGTCAGCTCCTCGTGGAAGCCGCCGCCCACGGTTCGCCGCCGGATCACCGACAGCTTCGCGTCGATGTAGACGGTGCCCGTGCCCGGCACGAGGAAGAAACGGGTCTCGAAGTACTGGAGATCGTCGACCGAGAGCGCGCCCAGCCGATCGCCGTTCAGCGACAGGACCCACCGGGAGAGGAAGCGCGTGTCGAAGGAGAACAGGCCGGCCGCGTCCGTCGGCGACGCCTCGATGTCCCCGCGGGAGTCGCTGACCACGAAGGTGTTGCCGTCGAGGATCTTGACCTCGCGGTCGCTCATCGCTGCCTCGCCGCCCACCCGGCCGCCCGACCCTTCCGGCGGGACGCAGGCGGCCCCGGCAGCAGCCGCTGCACCAGCACGATCAGCTCGACGTCCCCATCGATCTGCAGCGCCCCGCGCAGGAACGCCGCCGTCGCGTTCGTCTTCCCCTGGAAGATCTGCTCGAAGAGCGCGCGCGGGGCGCGCAGGGTGACGTCGGCGCGGGTGTTCCGGCGCGAGACGGCGAGATCGCCCCTGCTGACCGTGAGCAGCCAGCGCTCGGTCTGCCTGCCGTCGACGATCTCGAAGCGCACCGTGCCGCTGGCGTTCGCGAGGGAGGGCTCGTGCCCTCGCAAAGCCACGCCGTCCACGAATTTCGCTATCGGGTCGATCCTCGCCATTCCCCTCCCGCGGGCCCGTACAGTCGTGGCGAGAGAATAGACGTCTTCCGCCTGAAGTAGCGTACGCACGTGGCGAGCGAAGCCGAGAAGGCCGGAGCGGTCGCCGAAACACGCGCGCAGACCGACGAGCCGGACGTTCTCGCCGAGCCGCGCTGGCCGGTGGCACTCGCGATCCTGGCCTTCATCGCCCTGTCCGTCACCCTGCGGATCGCCCTGCCGAACCGCGAGACGCTCGGGCCGCACTGGCTGGTGCCCGGAATCGAGTTCGGCTTGCTCGCGTGCCTGATCGCAGCCGATCCGGTGCACATCATCCGTCGGCGGCGCTGGCTGCGCCGGATCGCGATCGTGCTGGTCTTCGCGCTCACGGCAGCCGTGCTCATCTCGACAGGGGTGCTGATCCGCGATCTGATCATCGGCGGGAAGGTGACGAATCAGGCAACCTCGCTGCTCGCCTCCGGCGCCGTGATCTGGCTGGGGAACGTCCTCGTCTTCAGCCTCGTCTACTGGCTGCTCGACAGCGGAGGACCGGTCGCTCGGTACCTGGGCGAGCGGCAGTATCCGGACTTCGCCTTCTCGCAGCAGCTGAGCCCCGAGCTCGCTCCGCCCGGCTGGCGCGCGACCTACGTCGACTACCTGATCCTCGGGCTGACGACCAGCACGGCCTTCAGCCCCACGGACGTCATGCCCATGAACGCGTGGCCCAAGCTGACGATGGCGCTGCAGTCGATCGTCTCGCTCAGCGTCGTCGGCCTCGTGATCGCGCGGGCCGTCAACGTCTTCTCGTAACCGGTGGAGTCGTCCGGCACGAGGGGGTCGCCGGAAGTCGACGGCGGCACGGGTGGAGTCGTCCCAGGCGTCGACCCGGCCGCGCGAACCGGAACGCCGACGACTACCTGCTCGCGGTCGTGCTCTTCGCCTCGTCGCTCTTCTTCGCCGGCATCTCCACGAAGCTGCGCTCGACGCGACACGAGAGGTGCTCCTGGCGCTCGGTGGCCTGATCTTCCTCGCCGGACTGCTCTGGGTGGCGACGATCCCGGTCAACTTCTCGTCCTAGGCGGGCGACGCTCGTTCGAGTGATCTTCGCGTGAGCTAACCCTTTCTCGGGATGCCCGCGTTCGCCCCGTCCGTAGGTTGAGATCAGCCCTCGGGCGCGGAACCAACGTCGGCAGCGCGGGCAACGTCTCGCAGAGAGAAAGGACGGAACAGGTGCTCGGACGGAGTCGTTTGGAGACACGGTCCCGCCGCAGGCGCGGGCCGCTCGCGGTCTGGCTGTGCCTGGTCGCCGGTCTCTCCGTGCTCGCACTCGCATGCGCAGGGGCGAGCTGGGGCGGCAACGGCTACGACCCGGCGACCGACGTGAACTCGATGTACTCGACGACGCTGTACTCGGGCGCACAGGCGTGGTGGAACGCCGGCGTCACCGGCAAGGGCGTCGACGTCGCGGTGATCGACACGGGCGTCTCGCCGGTCGCGGGCCTCGACGGGCGCGGCAAGGTGATCTACGGGCCGGACCTCTCGCTCGAGTCGCAGGCTCCCAACCTGACCAATCTCGACACGTCCGGCCACGGCACCTTCGTCGCGGGCCTGATCGCCGGCCGCGACGCCGGCCTGAACGCACCGTACGCCGCCGCGCCGCCGTCTGCCTACCGCGGCATGGCGCCGGATGCACGAATCGTCTCGCTCAAGGTCGGCACCGCAGACGGCGGCGTGGACGTGAGCCAGGTGATCGCCGCGATCGACTGGGTCGTCGAGCACCGGCACGACCACGGCCTCGACATCCGCGTGCTCAACCTCTCCTACGGGACGAACTCGGCGCAGAGCGCGGAGGTCGACCCGCTCTCCTACGCTGTCGAGCAGGCGTGGAAGCAGGGGATCGTCGTCGTTGCGGCAGCGGGCAACAGCGGCTACCAGGTCGGCGGCGGAGCGCCCGGAGTGGCCGACCCGGCCTACAACCCGTACGTGATCGCCGTCGGCGGCTCCGACTCGATGGGGACGCCCACGCTCTCGGACGACATGGTCGGCGCCTACTCGGCCAGCGCTCGTTGCGCCCCCTGCAAGCGGCCCGACTTCGTCGCGCCGGGCTCCCACCTCCAGGGTTTGCGTGTGCCCGGCTCGTACATCGACCAGACGGAGCCGCAGGGTGCGATCAGCAGGCGGTACTTCCGCGGCACCGGGACGAGCGAGGCGGCGGCGCTCGTCTCCGGCGCAGTCGCCCTCGTCCTCGACCGCCACCCGCGGATGGACCCCGACGAGGTGAAGGCGTTCTTCAAGAGCAACGCCGTCAGCCTGCCCGGCCAGAGCCGGCTCTCCCAGGGCAAGGGCGAGATCGACCTCGGCGCGATGCTGGCGCACCAGCCGCCGTGGAACAGGAAGCAGTGGCATCGTGAGTCGACGGGCACGGGCTCGCTCGAGGTCGCCCGCGGCCAGGATCACCTGACCCGCGACGGCGTCGTGCTCAGCGGGGAGCAGGACATCTTCGGCAAGCCGTTCGACGCGGCCGAGATGGCGCGGCTCGAGGGCCGGGCCGACAGCTGGCGCGGCGGGCGCTGGAACGGCAGCACCTGGACCGGGAACAGCTGGACCGGGAACAGCTGGTCGGGCGTCGACTGGTCCGGCTCGAGCTGGTCGGGCTCGAGCTGGTCGAGTGGCGCCTGGTCGGGGAACAGCTGGTCGGGCGACGGCTGGAGCGGCAACAGCTGGTCCGGGAACAGCTGGTCTGGCTCGAGCTGGAGCGGCAGCAGCTGGTCCGGGAGCAGCTGGTCGAGCGCCGCTTGGCTCGGCGCCAGCTGGGGGAAGTAGACCTTCCACCGGGACGATGACGTCGACGCCCCGGAAGGAGAAGGCCGTCAGACGGTTCCTGCTCTGGTTGGGGCCGGCCCGCGTCTGGCTCTTCATCGCGGCGGTCGCGGCGCTTTCGGCCGAGATCTGGGCGCCCATCCTCGCCCACGGTGGGCCGCCCGCCGCCGGCGGCATCTCGGTCCGCTGGTGGGAGCTCGCAGCCGCCTTCTACCTGGCGGAGGTGTTCGTCGTCCATCTCCAGTTCCGGAAGCAGGCGCACACGCTGTCGCTGACGGAGATCGGCCTCGTTCTCGGGCTGTTCTTCGCCTCGCCGGTCGACCTCCTGGCCGCGCAGGTCGCCGGCGCAGCGGTGGCGCTCTCCGTGCACCGGCGCCAGCGGCCGGTCAAGCTCGCCTTCAACCTCGCGCAGATGCCGCTCTGCACGGGCATCGCGCTTCTCGTCTTCCGCACGCTTCCTCACGAGGGCCCCGACAGCGCGCAGACGTGGGCCGTCGTCCTGCTCGCGGTGACGATCGCGCACACCGTGGGCGTGGGCCTGGTCTCCGCGGTGATCGGCGTGGCGGAGGCGAAGTTCGTGGCACCGCAGCTCCACCGGACGCTGGGCGTATCGCTGCTCGGTGCCCTGGCCACCGCCAGCCTCGGCATCGCGGCGGTCGTCCTGATCGCCGACCGGCCACCGGCCGGCCTCCTGCTGGTCGTTCCCGCGCTCGCCTGCGTGGCCGCCTTCCGCGCCTACATGGGCCAGCGAGAGCAGCGCGAGCACCTCGAGTTCCTGTACGAGTCGATGCGCGAGACGCAGGGCGCGCCCGAGTTCGGCCTCGCGATCGGGCAGCTGCTGATCGCCGCGCGGCGGCTGGTGCGCGCTGAGTACGCCGAGATCCAGCTCCTCGCCCCGAAGCCGGGCGAGCCGGTGCTGCGCAGCATCAGCGGTTCGACCGGCGAGGCTCTGATGCACCCGGAGACCGTGGCGCCGGCCGACCAGCTCGCCTTCGACCGGATCGCGCAGGTGCAGCGGCCGCTCCTGCTCGGCCGCCGCCGGAACACGCATCCGCTCGACCGGTTCCTCGCCGACCGCGGGCTCGGCGACGCCATCGTCGGGACACTCCGGGGCGAGGAACGCGCGCTCGGGTTCCTGATCGTCGGCAACCGCGCCGGAGACATCGGCACGTTCACCGAAACCGAACGCGAGCTCTTCGAGACCTTCGCCGGCCACGCCAGCGTCCTGCTCGAGAACAGCCGGCTGGAGCAGTCGCTGGCGCAGGTGACCGAGCTGCAGGAGGAGCTCCGCCACCAGGCGTACCACGACGCGCTGACCGGCCTCCCGAACCGCGTGCTCTTCGCCGACCAGGTGACCGGGACGCTCGCCCGGGAGACCGGCGGCGCGGCGACCCACGCCGTCCTCTTTCTCGATCTCGACCACTTCAAGAACATCAACGACAGCTGGGGCCACGCGGCCGGTGACGAGCTGCTGGTGCAGGTGGCCGACCGCCTTCGCGGCCAGATCCGCCCATGCGACGTGGCCGCCCGGCTCGGCGGCGACGAGTTCGCGCTGTTGCTGGAGGACACCGACGTCGCCGAGGCGGAGGACGCCGCACGCCGAATCGGCGAGAGCCTGAACACGACCTTCTCGGTCACGGGCAAGGAGGCGAAGGTTCACGTGAGCATCGGGATCGCGGTGACGGGGCCGCACGCCGGCACGGCCGAGGAGCTGATCCGCAACGCCGACACCGCGATGTACGGGGCGAAGCGGAAGGGCCACGGCCGCTCGGCGCTTTACGAGCACGCCCTGCACAGCCGCCTGCGGCAGCAGGGCAGGCTCGCGCTGGAGCTCGAGCACGCGCTCGAGCGCCGTGAGCTCGTCGCCCACTACCAGCCCGTCGTCTCGCTCGTCGACGGCTCGATCCAGGCCTTCGAGGCCCTCGTCCGCTGGCCGCACCCGGAACGCGGGCTGCTCGCTCCGAGCGAGTTCATCGACACCGCGGAGGAAAGCGGGCTGATGTTCGATGTCGGTCGCTGCGTGCTCGCGGAGGCGTTCCGTTCGGCGCAGATGTGGGAGGCGATGGTTCCGGAGGCGGGCGACATCGGCATCTGGGTCAATCTCGCCCCCAGCGAGCTGACCAACGACCGCCTCGTGGAGGAGCTCGCGATCGCGATGCGGGGCACCGGGCTGGATCCGCGCCGCGTCACCCTCGAGATCACCGAGTCGAGCATGAGCCTGGACGAGCAGGGCGCCGTGCGCGCGTTGAGGCGGCTGCGAGAGCTCGGCGTCCGCGTCTCGATCGACGACTTCGGAACCGGTTACTCCTCCCTCAGTCGGCTCGCCGAGCTGCCGATCGACATGCTCAAGATCCCGAAGACGTTCATCGACCAGCTGACCGAGGACGACGACGCCAACGTGGTCGACGCGATCCTGCGGCTGGCCGGCTCGCTCGACCTGGTCACTGTCGCCGAGGGCATCGAGCAGGTTGCACAGGCGGAACGGGTGCGCGAGCTCGGCTGCGGGCTGGGGCAGGGCTACCTGTTCAGCAAGCCGGTGCGCGCCGGGGACGTCGCCGAGCTGATCCGCGCCCGGCAGCCGGTCCGCCCGGCGGCGATCGTCGCCGCCTGAGCGCGGACGAAGCTGCCCATTTCGGCCGAGAGGCTTAACGGTGCCAGGCACTGTTAAGAAGCCGCCCGCGTTTCGTGGCTATTCCAGCGTCTTTACGGTGCCAGGCACTGTTAAGGGCCGCGTGCAGGCAGGGCGGGGCCGCAAGGGCAACCCGACGCCGTCAGCGGATCGCGCCAATCAGCGTGCCGGCGTCCGCGATTCCCTCGACGAAGACGCCGTCCACCCACTCGTGCCTCCACACCGACGAGTAGGTGAGGCTGAGCCGGCCGCGCGCATGTGCGTAACGGCCCGTGCCGCCGACGATCCGCAGCTGGACGCGGAAGTCTCGGAAGGAGTGGCTGGCGATGTCCTCTATCGACACGACACTGCCCGGCTGGACAGAGCCGGTCAAGCTGCCCGCCCTGGCGGAGAAGGTGATGCTGCCGGCGAGAGGCGCGCAGACGGGACCGCACGTCGACGAAGTGAACGATGCTCCGGCGGCGGTCATCGTCCCCGAGTAGGTGCCGCGACCCAGACCTCCGTCGAAGGTGCCCGCGATCGCGTAGCCGGAAGCCCATTGCGACGATCCGGTCAGCGCCGTCGTCCGCTCCTTCGAGCCGGCGGCGAGAGCCGCGCCTGCCGCCGCGCAGGCCGCGAGCGCGACAGCTGCGACCGCGGCCGCAAGCCGAAGCCGTTCCCCTCTCCCCAACATCCACCTCTCGTCATACCGACGAATGCTCCCCGGCTCAACCCTCGGCGCCCGATCCCCCCGAAATGTCGTATCGTCCGGAAGGTTCTGCGGTGACCGATATGCAAGGGGGGCGAGTGGGGAGGCGCGGGCGGCACCGCCGTCCTCCCCGTTCTGCCTTCCTGATTCGAGCCGCGCTCGCGCTCGCCACGGTCGCCGCTGCCGGCCTGGTCGCTGCGGCGCTGGCGCTACCCGCATCCGGGCCCCAGCAAACGATCCGCTTCCTCGAGGTCGCACGGTCCACGCAGACCCGGCTGATCGACCACAACGGCAACCGCCAGCGGGACATCGGCGACTCCATCGCCGCCGCCTCAAATCTGTTCCGCTGGGAAGGATCTCGCCGGGGCGCTCGCCTCGGCCACATCTGGCGCCTGTGCATCCTCGCGACCAGGACGACCGGCAACTGCTCTGCCACCGTCTTCCTGCCGGACGGGACCGTCCGGATCGTCGGGTATGTGGACTTCGACCGGGCGCCCGACGAGCTCGCGGTCGTCGGCGGCACCGGAGCGTACCTCGGCATGCGCGGAAGCTTCACCTCGCGGCCGCTAGGCGGGGGGACGCCAACCCGCTCGTCGGACCTCGTCCGCCTCCTGCGCTAGGTTCGGCGCCGTCCTCGTCCGGCATGCCGGTAGGGTTGCTGCGCCGTGGACATACGCCGCTTCCTCCCGATCATCCTGATCGCGTTCGCGGCGCTGTTCATCCTGCCCCAGCTGTTCAAGGGGTCGAGCTCGAAGACGCTCTCGTCGAAGGACCGGGCGGTGATGACCCGCGACGCCATGCTCCGCATCGACAAGGCTCAGAAGGCAGCGTTCGCGAAGACCGGCAAATACACAGCCAGCCTCGCGGACCTCGTCGTCACCGACAAGGTGCTGGCGCGGGAGCTGACCGTCCCGCTGACGATCGACCTGAGCACGAGCGGCGACGGCAAGAGCTACGTCGCCACCATCTCCAGCGACGTGCTCAGCGTCGCCCGGGCGCGGAAGGGCGCGAAGGTCGTCTCCTCGAGCTGCCGGACGCTGAAGTCGCACACCGGCTTCAAGTGCCCGGTGCCGCCGCCGCCGACCACCACGACCTCGACCACGACCACGAAGTGAGCGGCGCGCGTTCGGCGGGGTCCGGCGAGACCTGGCTCTGCCTTGCATCGCACGCGCCCATCGCACCCTGACGACGAGCAACGTCCCGCCGAACCCCGCTGGTGGGAGCTTCGCCGCGCGCAGAACCTCAAGCCCGCCACCTACACCTGCCCGCTGTGCGGCCGGCGGCTCGCGTCGATGAGCGACCACGTGCTGCTCTTCCCCGAGGGCGACCACGCGCAGCGGCGCCACGCGCACACCGAGTGCGTTCAGAAGGCGCGGGCGGCCGGCCGGCTGCCCAGCCGCTCGGAGTGGAAGAAGACGCACCCGCGGCGCGGCTGGTTCCGGCGGAGCGCCTAAACCTCCGGGACGATCGCGACCAGGCAGAAGACCCGGCGTGTCCCTTCGGGATGGTGCTCCGCGTCGCGGTCGCCCGTGTACTTCTTCAGCACCGCGCCGAGCTCGGAATCGAACTCGGCCGCCTCCTCTTCGGTCAGCCAGAGGTAGGCACGACTGACCCCGGCGAGCTCGCGCCACGGCTTCGTCTCGGTCTGCTCCATCGCCGCCCAGCGGCGGAACTCGTCGCGGAGGTGCTGGAAGGTGGTGCCGGCGACGACGTCGACGGCCGCGGTGGAGATCGTCTCCGGATCGAACTTGAGAGTGCGCCCGACCGCCCGCCAGGGACGCTCGCGGCCGTCGTCCCGCGCCGTTCCCCGCTCGACGATGCCCCAGCGCTCGAGCGCGCGCAGGTGGTAGCTCATCGCGCTGGCCGACAGGCCGGTCAGCTCGGCGAGCTCGCTCGAAGTCCGTTCCCCGCCCTGGTAGAGCTCGTCCACGACGGCCAGCCGGGCGGGGTGCGCCAGCGCCCGGAGGGCGCCGGGGTCCTCGATCTTGACATCGCCTTCGAGACGCCGAGGTGAGCTCATCGGACGAGATCCTACGCCGCCGCCTTGACAACGTGAAGCATCTACTTCATAGTCATGAAGCGAATGCTTCACGATTATCTCTCGATCTGGCGCCACCGGGACCTGCGGCTGATGATCCCCGCGCGCGCGATCAGCGCCTTCGGCGACGACATGGCGCTGCTGGTGCTGACGCTCCGGGTCTACGCGGACGGTCGCGGCCCCTGGTCGATCACGATCCTGCTGCTCTGCGCGACCGTCCCGATCGTCGTGCTAGCGCCGGTGGCCGGCCGGCTCGTCGACACCGCCCCCTTCCGGACTCTTGCGTCCGTCGCCGCGGTCTGGCAGGCCGCGTGCTGCGTCGCGCTCGCGTTCGCGGACCCGCTCTGGCTCGTCTACGGCCTCGTGGTCGTGCTCCAGCTGGGTCAGGTCGTCGCCAACCCCGCCTGGGTGGCGCTCGTCCCGGAGATCGCCGAGCCGGACGAGGTCGGGCACGCGATGGGCGCGTCCCAGTCGCTGTCCACGCTGGCCGCAGTCGCCGCCCCCGCCCTCGCCGGCGTCCTCGCGGGGGCGTTCGGCTACGGGACGCCGCTGCTGGTCGACGCCGCCACGTTCGCCGGGCTCGCCGCCGCGGCGCTCGCGATCCGGGCGACGCGCCGGCACGCTCCGGCTGGCGAGGCCGTCTCTGGTGAGCGCCCCGCCGCTTTCTCGCTGCGGAAGGACGCACTCCTCTGGCCGCTCGTGCTCGGAATCTGCGCGCTCGTGCTCGTCGGCGAGTCGACGAACGTGGTCGAGGTCTTCCTGCTCCGCGGTACCCTCGGCGCGGGGACGGTCGTGTTCGGTCTGGTCGCCGCGGTGCTCGCCGTCGGGGTCGTAGCCGGCTCGCTCGTCGCCGGCAGGAATGCGCCGGATGGCGTCAGGGCGGTGCGCACGGCGGTGGCCGCGGTCGTCCTCGCCCTGATGCTGGGCCTCGCGGGGCTCGCCCCGGTCGTGTGGATGTTCGCCGCCGCCTGGGCGATCGTCGGCGTCGCCAACGGCGTCGCCAACGTGGATGCCAGCACGCTGTTGCTGAGCCGGACGCCCGATTTCTGCCGCGGCCGGGTGCTCGCGACGGTGAACGGGATGGTGCGCGGCAGCTCGCTGGCTGCGATGGTCCTCGGCGGACTCGGAGGAACCCTGCTCGGCCCGCGCGCCACCTTCGTCGCCGCCGGCGTCCTGGCGGCCGTCGCCGCCGTCGCCCTGCTGGTCCGCCTCACCAGGACGCTTTCCGTCGGCTCCGCGCGACGCGCCGCCACTCCTTCCGCGCCTCCGAGCGAAGCCGGGCGTCCTGCTTGACCGCGAGCCAGTGCAGCTCGTTCTGAAGCTTTCGCCAGCTCTCGTAGCGCTCCCGGTCGAGCGTGCCGTCCGCGAGCGCCGCCCGAACGCCGCAGTCCGGCTCGCGCTCGTGCGAGCAATCGCTGAACCGGCAGCTCGCGGCCGCCGCGGCGACGTCGTCGAAGGCGGTCGCGAGCCCCTCCTCCGACTCCCAGAGCCGCAGCTCCCGCATCCCCGGGGTGTCGAGATAGAGGCCGCCGCCGGGGAGGAGCAGAAGCTGGCGGTGGGTGGTGGTGTGGCGCCCGCGACCGTCGGCGCGGACATCGCCGGTGGCCATCAGCTCCTCGCCCGCGAGGCGGTTGACGAGCGACGACTTGCCGACGCCCGACGACCCCAGCGCCGCCACGGTCCTGCCCTCGCCGAAGTACTGCGCGAGCTCATCGACGCCCTCGCCGGTGACGTTGCTGACCGCGTGGACCGGCGCCCCGATCGCGACCGGCTCGACCCGGAGCAACGCCGCCTCGACATCGGCGCAGAGGTCGGCCTTGGTCAGGACGACGACCGGGGAGGCGCCGCTCTCCCAGCCCAGGGTGAGGTACCGCTCGAGGCGTCGAGGGTTGAAGTCGCCGTCGAGGCCCGCCGTCAGGAAGACGACGTCGACGTTCGCGGCGACGACCTGCTCGACCACGTCGCCGCCGTCGGTAGCCGCCATCCGCGAGAACTTGGTGCGTCGCGGCAGGACGGCCTGGACGAGCGCCCGATCGGAGCCGTCGGGATCGGCAATGGCGACCCAGTCGCCGACGGCCGGCAGCTCGCCCCGCTCGCCGGCCGCATGCCGGAGCCGGCCGGAGAGCTCCGCCCAGCGTTCCCCGCGCACTGTGTAGAGCAGGTAGGCGCCCCGCTGCTCGACGGCGACGCGCGCGGGTTCGAGGCCGTCGGCGGCGAACGGGGCGAACTGGTCTTCGATGGCTGGACCCCAGCCGAGCTGCTCGAGCAACGCAATCTCCTTCTCGATGGATGAGGACGCCGAAGCCCGCCGGCGAAAGGAGGCGCTGCTCTGGTGGAGCCGGAGCTGTCTAGCGCGCCCTGCGCTGGAGGCGATCGGCAAGCGCGGTCTTCGTCATCTGTGCCACCTCCTGGAGTCGCAGGGCGTCGGAAGCCGGAACTGTACCCGATCTACGGGAGACGGAAGGCCCGCTCGCCGAGAAACCGGTAGCCCTCGACCGACGGATGGTCGCCGTCCGAGGTCCACTGCTCCTTCATCCGGCCCGGCCGCGCCGGGTCCTCGAGCGTGGAGTAGAACGGCAACACGGGAACGTGCTCGTCCCTCGCCAGCTCGGCGATCAGCCCGTTCAGGCGGCGGATCTTCGGATCGGCCTCGGGATAGCCGTTGTTCCAGGGCAGCAGGTTAGCGACGGCGACCTGGAGACCGCGCTCCTTGGCTCGACGGACCATCCGGCGGAGGTTCTCGGCGGCCGTCTCGACCGGCCGGCCCTGCGCGATGTCGTTGATCCCGCCCTGCAGGACCAGCACCCGCGCCCCCTTCGCGCACTCGTCGAGCCGCCGGGCGATCTGGTCGGTGCGCTGCCCGTAGACGCCGCAGTTGCGGAAGCGCAGGCCGGGATGCGCCTTCGCCGCCCAGAACTGCCACTGGCTCTTCTCGTCCGCGCCGAAGCCGAGTGCCTCGCGCATCCGCGGGTCGGGGTCGTAGCCCGGCGATCCGGCCGTGATCGAGTCGCCGAGGGTGGCGACCAGAGTGGTGCGCGCGGTCGCGCCCGTACCGCCGCAGCCGGCGAGGAGGAGAACGGCGCCGAGGCTCACGACCGCAAGCCTCACCGCAGATCGAGGTATTCGTCTGCGCCGCTGACCGCGAGCCCCGGGGTCGGCCCGCCGCCGACCGCGTACACACGCGTACCGACGGCGACCACGCCGAGCCCGTGGCGCGGCGTGCGCAGGTCGGGCAGCCGCCGCCAGCCGCCTCGGCCGAGGTCCCACGCGTACACGGAGGCGATCGTCCCGGCCGGTTCCTCGCCGCCGACCGAGACGAGCCGGCCGGCCGCGACCGCGGCGCCGGTGCCGCCGCGCGGAGACGGGACGCCGGGGAGCCGCCGCCAGCGCCCCTCGCCCGGCGCCCAGCTCTCGAACGTCGCGACGTTGGTGTCATAGCCCGCCCTCCGGCCGCCGACGGCGTAGATCCGCCCGCCGGCGGCGGCGACGGCGAGGTGCTCGCGCGGTGTCGGCGACGGCGCGACCGACCAGCGGTTCGTGCGCAGGTCGAGGGCGAAGGCCCGCCGGGCGAGACCGGCGGCGCCGACGCCTCCGACCACGTACAGCCGCCCGCCGACGACGGCGGCGCCTCCTGCCGCACGCGGCTCGGGCAGGCGCGGCAGGGCCTGCCACCGCCGACCGTCGAAGGCGAACACCGTTCGCAGCCGCTCTCCCGACCCGACACGCCCTCCGTAGCCGCCGGCGACGTACACACGGCCGCCGCCCGAGGCGACGAGCGGATGGTGGACGGCGGCGGGCAGGTCCGGCAGCCGGCGCCAGCGGCCTGTGGCCGGTGAGAACGCGTCGGCCCGCGCCGAGGGGACGCCCTCCGCCGTCAGCCCTCCGATCACCACGATCCGGCCACGGAGCACCGCCGCGCCGACCTCCGTTCGCGGTTGCGGGAGCGAAGCGGCGGTCAACCACGCGAGCGCCGCGACGGCCACCTGCGCCCAGATCACGTTGCGATCTCCCCCACCCGCTCGCCGCGGCTGTTCAGCAGCGGCGCCGCGCCGAAGCCGTCGTCGAGGCCGAGGAACGCCGCCAGCGCCGGCCGCAGCGCGCGCATGTTGCCGTCCTCGACCTTGAGCGCGATCCCGGCGCCCTCGGGCGTGGCGGCGCAGATCAGACCCTCCGCTCCGCCCTTGGCGATCCAGCCCGGTCGCAGGCGCATCAGGTCGGTATCGGTCGCGCCGCGCTCGTAACCGATCAGATCGGGGTGCGCGGTCATCGCGGCGACGATCCGCCCGCCGCCCTCGAGCAGCGCGAGGCGGGAGAACGTATGTGCCATCCGTTCGAGACTCATCCCGAACGTGGGAACGCCGCAGCCGTCGACTCCGGTGGCCACCTCGTCCGGGTCGAGCTCCGCCGCGGTCGCGATCTCGCTCAGCAGCAGCTGCTGGAGCGGATGGTCCGCCAACCGGTAGCCCTCGACCGGCCAGCCGCGCGCCCGGCAGACGGCGAGAAAGCCCGCGTGCTTGCCGGAGCAGTTGTGCGAGAGCAGGCTTTGCCCGCGTCCCTCCTGCGGGCCGAGCTCGAGATCGGCCTCGGTCGCCGGCGCGCGCCCGAGCAGGCTGCGGGCGGCTTCGAGCTGCGGCGGCTCGGCCCGGTGCGACGCGCACGCGATCGCAAGCTCCACCTCGGTGACGTCGTCGCGCTCCCGGGCGAGCGGCAGCGCCTGGAGCGGCTTCGACGACGATCGGTAGAACGTGACCAGTCCGGGATCGCCCGCCGACTCGGTGATCAGCCCGTCCTCGACCACGACCCCATGCACCCGGTGCACGGCCTCGATCAGGCTCCCGCGACGCACCGTCACCGCGATTGCGTCCACTGCCGCGACTAGCTCACTTCAGCAGACGGGACAGCCGCCGGTCCTTCAGGACCCGGTCGCCGGTCTGGCAGTGGCTGCAATAAAAGACCGTGTGCTCCTCGTAGTCGACGCGGGCGATGGGCGAGCCGCAGACGTAGCAGGGCTCCCCCAGCCGCTTGTGCACGCGGTAGACCTGCTTGTCGCCGGCTCCGCGTTCGCGCAGCTCGAGCCCACGTTCCAGCTCGTCGTCGATCGCCCCGGCGAGACGCTCGACCTCCCCCGGCTCGAGCTGGGTCGAGAGCGCGAAGGGCGACAGCCTCGCGTGATGGAGGATCTCGTTCGCCCAGGCGCGGCCGATGCCGGCGATCGCCTGCTGGTCGCGGAGCAGCGAGTGGAGCCGCCGCGAGTCCGCCCGCAGGATCTCCGCGAGCCGGTCGGCACTCAGCCCCGGCGCCTCGGGCCCGAGGTGGGCGAGCTCGGCCTCCGCCCCCTCGGGCGTGAGCAGCCAGACGCCGGCCCGCTTCTTCGGGCCTGCCTCCGTCAGGACGAGCTCGGCGCCGTCCTGGAAGCGGAGGCGGAAGGCGGGCGACTTCGGGCCCTTCTCGCCCGGCCGCAGGTAGCGGAGACGGCCGGCGGACATCAGATGCACGAGCAGTACGAGCTCGCCGTCGGCGGTCGGAAAGAGGAGCCGCTTCGCGCGCCGCCGGGCCCCGGCCAGGCGGCGCCCCTCCAGCGCCGAGAGCGGCGGGTCGAAGGTCTTGAGGGTGGCGACATGCGCCGGCCCGGCCTTCTCGACCGGGAACGCCGACACGGGCGCGTCGAGCGCGCGGCGCCATGCCTCCATCTCGGGCAGCTCGGGCATTCCTCCCGGGAGGATAGAGCGGGAAGTGCGGCCAGCCGCGCCGCCGGGTCAGGAGAAGCGGATCGTGAGCGTCTCGCCGTGGAGCGCGACCGAACCCCCCAGACGCCGCAGATGGAGCACTGCGACCGCGGCGCCCAGGTCGCGGAGGTCCTCGCCGAGCACGACCGGCGCCGACGCCGGCGTGATCGGCGAGACGCGGAGCTCTGCGCCGTCGGCGACCACCGCCACCTGCTCCAGGCCGCCGTGCCGGAGCGCGCACTGGACGAGCGCCGCGACCGAGCGCGCGGCGTCCGTGTCGGTCTCGACCGAGCCTCCGTCGCCGGACACGTCCACACGCTCCGCGCCGAGCTTCGCGGCAACCGCCTCGGCCAGCTCGCCCGTCGAGACCGGCAGCACCTTCGGCTCGTAACGGTCGCCCTCGATCCGTGCCGCCAGCGAAAGCTCGTCGACCAGCTCGGCGAGCTGCTGTGACGCCGTCTCGATCATCTGCGCGTACCCGGCGAGCTTCTCGTCGAGCCCCTCGGCACGGGCGATCGTGCGCGCGAAGCCGTACACCGTCGCCAACGGCGTGCGCAGGTCGTGGCAGGCCAGGCTGACGAGCTTCGGGAAGGTCGTTTCGTCGGTCATGTGCTGGTACGTTTGAGCATAGATGGAGCGTTCGGATCTGCTGACCGGCACCACCGACCTCCAATCGTCGCAGCCCGAGGTCCGCATCGGTCTCTCGCGCGCCGGCGTGCGCGGCGTCAGCAAGGCGATCCGCCTCCGCCGTGGCCCGTACGAGAAGCTGGTCTTCGCCGAGATCTCGTGCTCGGTCGACTGCGATCCGCAGCAGCGCGGCGTGCACATGTCGCGCTTCCCCGAGCTGCTCGAGCAGACCGTCGACCAGCTGGTCATGGACGAGGCGCTGCTCGTCGAGGAGCTGGCCGAGCACATCGCCACCGCGGTGGCCGACCGACAGCACGCGCTGCGCGCCGAGGTCGAGGTGACCGCCCGCTACCCGATCCAGCGGGAAACGCCCGTGACCCGGATGCGGACGCAGGAGATGGTCTCTCTGATCGGGATCGCGGCCGCTTCCGAGACGGGGACGCGCCGCGTGATCGGCGTCGAGGCGACCGGGATCAACGCCTGCCCCTGCGCGCAGGGCCTGGTCCGGAACCGCGCCTCCGGGCGCCTGGCCGAGGCGGGCTTCGGCGAGAGCGACGTCGAGCGCATCCTCGAGCTCGTTCCGCTCGCGACGCACAACCAGCGCGGCCGGGGCACGCTGTACCTTGGCACCGACCATCCCGTGAACGCCGAGGACCTCGTCGAGATCGTCGAGCGGTCGATGAGCTCGCCGATCTACGAGCTGCTGAAGCGGCCCGACGAGCTGTTCGTGGTCGAGCACGCCCATCTCCAGCCGCGCTTCGTCGAGGACTCGGTCCGCGTCGCGCTGAAGGACGCGCTCGAGACGTACGGCGAGCTCGCCGACGGCGATTTCCTGTGGTCGCGGCAGGTCAACCTGGAGACCATCCACACCCACGACGTGCTCGCCGAGCGTTACGGCACCGTCGCAGAGCTCCGAGCCGAACTGGAGCGCGGCGAGCGGCCGGCCCGGCACACCGAGCTGAGACAATGGCTGACGGGATGAGCGTCGCTCGGCTCCGCCTCGATTCCGTGAGGGAAACCATGTTTCCCCCACGGACCCCCTCCTTCGAGAGGCCAACTTTCCCGGGGAACCTCCCGGTTCCCCTGGGCTCCCTCCCCGGTCATAGACCGAAGGTCGGCCTATGAGCCAGACGAAGGAGCGGCTCGACCGCGGCACCGGTACCGGGCTCGGGCCGCCGTGGCACGTGATCGTCCTCAACGACAACCACAACACCTTCGACGGCGTCGCGGCCGCGCTCGCCACCGTCCTGCCCGACGTCTCGTTCGAGCAGGGCCTCGCGTACGCCAACCGGATCCACACGACGGGCGACGCGGTGGTCTGGTCGGGCCACCGCGAGGTGGCGGAGCACTACTGGAACGGACTCAGGCGACGGGGCCTGACGATGGCCCCGCTCGAGAGCTAGGCGAATCTCGCCGGAACGACAGGCGGTGCTCGGTTCCGTGCAGGAGCCGGCCGATGTTCTCGCGGTGGAGCACGAAGATCGCGGCCGCGAGGGCGACCGTGAACGCGACGACTGCCCACGGGCTGCCTGTCAGCACCTCGAGCACCGGCATCAGGACGGCCACCGTCAGTGAGGCGAGCGAGGAGTAGCGGGTGACCAGGGCGACCAGGAGCCAGAGACCGGCGCCGATCGCGGCCGCCTTCGGAGCCAGCCCGAACAGGACGCCGCCGCCGGTGGCGACGACCTTTCCGCCGCGCTGGAAGCGCAGGAAGACCGGGCGATAGTTGCCGAGCAGCGCGGCGCTACCGGTGGCGACGGCCGCGCCGGCGCCCGAGACCTCCATCGCGATGTACGTCGGGGCGAAGCCCTTGGCCGCGTCGATCGCCATCACCGCCACCAGCATCCCCAGGCGGGCGGCACCGCCGCCGAACGCCCGGGCGGCGTTCGTGGCCCCGATCGTACCGCTGCCGATCGTCCGGATGTCCACGCCCTTGAGCGCGCGGACGAGCCAGTATCCCGTCGGGATGCTGCCGGCGAGATAGCCGGCGGCGATCAGGAGTGCAAGCGTCAGCGTCCCCTACTCACCGCAGGGGAATACCGTACCTCGCGACCCAGTCGTTCACGACGCTCCAGTCGAGGTTGGTGAAGAACGCCTCGATGTAGGACGCGCGGTCGGTCTGGAAGTCGAGGAAGTAGGCGTGCTCGTACACGTCGAGCGCGACGAGCGGGGTCGCGTTCCAGATCGGGAAGGTGTTCTGGGCGTCTCCGAGGTAGTTGAACAGCCGTCCCTCGTCCCAGTCGTAGGCCGTCCACGCCCAGCCCCGGCCGCCCATCCCCGTCGCCGTCAGGTCCGTCCGCCAGGCGTCGACCGAGCCGAAGTCGCGCGTGAGGAGCTGGGCGAAGGCACCGTCGGGGGCGCCGCCGTGCCCGCCCAGGTGCTCGAAGTAGATCTCGTGGTTCTTGATGCCGCCGATCGCGAACGTCAGGTCGACCTTCAGCGACCGCAGATCCGAGTACACCTGGTTCGCGCTCGCGCGATCGACCTCGTCGAGCTTCCCGAGGATCTCGTTCCGCTTGGCGACGTAGCCCTGGTAGAGCCGGTAGTGGGCCTCGATGGTCTCGCGGGAGATCCCGTCGAGCTCGAGAAGGCCGGCCTTCAGCTCCCGCGCGACGATCTGCTCGTAGGTACTCATCGGTTCCTTTCCTGCGGAATTCTTTCGCAAGCGACGCGGGCAAAGCCGGCGCCGCGCGGAAGGCGATTCTACGCGAACGCGCGGCCAGCATAGTCGCTCCTCAAACCGAGCGGGCGCCGAGCGCGTAACAAGGACGATGGGCTGCTCCGACGCCGTCGCTCTCCGCTTGCCGTCGCGCGCCGAAGGCGCGACGATGCCGCAAGTGTCCGCGATGCAGCCGACCGACGAGGAGTTGCTCGCGCGCGTCGCCGACGGCGACCGCGACGCGTTCGGCGACCTCTACCAGCGCTATGCCCGGGCGGTGCTCGGACTCGCGATCCGGCGCCTGGGCGACCGGGGTCGCGCCGAGGACGCGGTGCAGGAGGCGTTCGCGTCGGTGTGGCGGGCGGCGCGAAGCTACAAGCGTGACCGCGGTCCGGTCGCTCCCTGGCTCTACGCGGTCGCCCGGAACGCGATCGCCGACCGCGGGCGCGCACGCACGGAGCTGCCGGCCGAGCCGACGGACTCGCCGTCGGACGAGCCCGGCCCGCCCGAGCAGGCCGAGCAGTCCTGGGTCGCGTATCGAGTTCACCGGGCGATGGAGGAGCTGCCGGAGAGCGAGCGGACCGTCCTGGAGCTCGCCTACTGGAGCGAGCTGTCGCAGAGCGAGATCTCGGATTATCTAGCCATCCCGCTCGGTACCGTGAAGACGCGCACGCGGAGCGGCCTACGCCGGCTCTCGGAGGCGCTCGAGGAGGAGCTGGGATGAGCAGGAAGACCCCCGATTTCTTCGACCTCGTCGGCGACGAGGGCACGCCCGAGGAGCTGGCACAGCTCCGGCGGGCCCACGACCTGCTGCTCGCGGCCGGGCCGCCGCCGGAGCTTTCGCCGCGTCTCGCCGAGGCACCGGCGGCCGCGCGCAGCCGGGGCCGCCCGGCGTGGGGCCGGCGAAAGGGTGCCGCGTTCCTGCTGGCAGGCGGCGTCGCCGCCGCGGCCTTCGGGATCGGCTATCTCGTCGGCGACCGGGGCGAGAGCGACTTCCAGGCAAGGGGCACCCCGATCGAGATGCACCCACCGGCGTCGAGCAGCCCGAGCACGGCCCGCGCGTCGGTCCTGGTCGGCGACCGCGACGAGGTCGGCAACTGGCCGCTGCTCGTCCGGGCCAGCGGGCTGAAGCCGCTCCCGAAAGGGCAGTGGTACGAGCTCTACCTGACGCGCCAGGGCAAGATCCTCGCCTGGTGCGGCGCCTTCAACGTCAAGGGGGCCGGACGGACGACCGTGCACTTCTCGGTCCCGTACAAGCTGAAGGGCTTCGACGGCTGGGTGGTGACGACCAGCAAGTCGCAACCACGGCCGCAGGTGCTCCTGACGACGTGACCAGGAGGGACAGGCCGTGGCCTGTCCCGGGCCTTCGACCGGCGCCACCGCAAAGGCAGGGGTCGGATTGAAGTCCGGCCCCTGCTCCGTTCACGGCGCCGTGCGGTCGTTCGCCACGAACGCCGCGTGCGTGACCGGCATGTGCTCGGCGAAGAACTGCTCGACCGCCTCCGCGTACCGGGTGATCTCGCGCTGGGCCGTCTCGGCTGCGCGGAGCGAGACGAAGTTCATCAGCGAGCGCGCGTTGATCGTCCAGTAGAACTCGGTGTAGGCGCCGACCGGCATCACGCACCGGGCGAGCTCGCGGGCGACACCGAGCTCGACGAGCCGTTCGTACGTCTCGAACGCGGCGTCGTAGACGGCGCGGAGCTCGTCCCGCGTGCGCTCGGCGAGCTCCGGCTCGACCGGCTCGAAGG
This sequence comes from uncultured Actinomycetes bacterium, assembly GCA_963841405.1. GTDB lineage: Bacteria > Actinomycetota > Thermoleophilia > Gaiellales > Gaiellaceae > DATBLE01. The sequence goes on from CAWJCM010000008.1 coordinate 41,747, forward strand.
TGTAGGCGCCGGGCTTGCCGACCTGTGTGCGCACGTCCTCCGGCGCCGGGACGTAGAAGTCGTCGGTCGCCTTCGCGTATCTCATACTGAATTCGTTGAAAGAGCCGACCCGGTGTCGCATCCATTCGCGCGCGACGAAGATCGGGCAACGGATGTGGAAGCGGAACGAGTTGTGCTCGAAGGGCGTCCCGTGCCGGTCGCGCATCAGAAAGCGGATCAGCCCCTCGTCGGACTCGTCCAGCTCGTCCTTCCGGCGCGCAAACGACACTCGAGCGCCGTTCACGACCGAGAGGTCGCTCGCCATCATCCCGTCCAGGCGCACGAACCCGTGGTCGAGGACGCGGATCGTGTTCTCGGGTATCACGTCGGTCGTGACCGCCACCGGACGCCCGAGTCTAGCGGCGGCACAGGTCGACGCCGTTATCGTCCGGCCGATGGCCTGGCTCGCCGCCGACTTCGTGCATCCGGAGCGGGTCGACCTCCCGGGCGGCCATCGCCTGCGCCCGATCCGCGAGCCGACATCGAGAGGGACCACCCGGCGGTGATGGGCTCGCGCGAGCGCCTGTGGGAGAAGTACGGAGAGGCGTGGGGCTGGCCGCCGGAGGGCATGACCATCGAGGACGACCGGAAGGATCTCGCGCGTCACGAGCGCGAGATCGCCGCCCACGAGATCGCCGCCCACGAGACCGCCGCCCACGAGACCTGCAACGACGCAATCCTGGACGAGGCCGAGACCGAGCTGCTCGGCTGCGTGTACATCGATCCGCCCGACGGCGGGGCGCCGCCCAGGACGGACGCGGTGGTGTCGTGGTGGGTGGTCGACGACCAGGTCGGTGGCGCGCTCGAGCGCGCGCTCGACCGGTTCGTCCCCCGCTGGCTGACCGAGACCTGGCAGTTCGGGTCGGTGAACTACTCGCCGTGACGAACCGCCTGTACGTCGGAACCTCGGGCTTCTCGTACCCGACGTGGAAGCCCGGCTTCTACCCGGCCGGGACGCGGCAGCGCGATTTTCTCCACTTCTACGCCGGACGCTTCCCCACGGTGGAGCTGAACACGACCGGCTATCGACTGCCCGCCGAGGAGCAGTTCCGGCACTGGGCGGCGGAGACGCCCGACGGCTTCCGGTTCGCGATCAAGATGCCGCACCCGAACCGGCTGGGGGCGTTCACCGAGCGCCTGTGCGCCCTCGGCGAGAAGCTCGGCCCGGTGCGGATCGTCGTCCAGCAGGCCCGTGACGACGTGGCTCTGGCGCGTCTGCTCGACGCGCTCGACCCGGCGCTCCGGTGGGCACTCGACTTCCGCCACGAATCGTGGGCCGGCGTCGAGACCGGCCGAGCAGCAGTCGTCGACGCGCTCGACGGCGAGGCGCGGTTCCGGTACGTGCGGCTGCGCGAGCCTCCGTACGACGAGGCGGCGCTGCGGGGATGGGCCGACCGCCTGCGTCCCCTGCTCGCCGAGGGGATCGAGGTCTACGCGTACTTCAAGCACGAAGACGAGCCGACCGCGCCGGCATACGCTGCGCGGCTGCTCCAGCTGGCCTCCACCGGCCGGGCCTGATTCGGACACGACCAGGGGACAGTCGCCCTGACGTGGCCAAAGCCGACAAGACGGCCGCATGGTTGGGCCGGTCGTCGCCGCGGACGTCGTCCTTTCGCGGTGGTCCAGGGACTGTCCCCGGGGGCCGTCCTGACGGGCCGTGCCCCGGCGCGACCCCTGCTGACCGCGCGGCTCGCCAACCATCACGGCCGGTCCGCGTCGTAGCGGTCATGCGCAGGCTGGTGGCGACGATCGCAATCGCGTGCTCGGCAGCTGCGGCCGGCGCCGCGGCGCCGCAGGCCTATCCCGGTTGTCCCGCGGCCCGCGGGCCGGACCTCGACCTCCGCGCTGCGGACAACACGAAGATCGTCGCGCACCGCTGGGGCAGGGGCACGACGGCGGTCGTCCTCGTCCACCAGTCCGGCGCCGATCTCTGCCAGTGGGCGCCCTACGCGACCCGACTCGCCGGCCTCGGGTTCCGAGCCTTCGCGCTGGACCTGCGCGGCGCCGGCCGCTCGCAGTATCGGCCGCTCCCGGCCGGCCTGCGCTTCTCGGCCGACATCGCCGCCGTCGTCAAGGAGGCCAGGCGCGAGGGCGCGAAACGGGTCTTCGTCGTCGGTGCGTCACTCGGCGCGAACGCGGCGATCGTCGCCGCCGCGAACATCCGGCCGTTGATCACCGGCGTGGCCAGCCTTTCCGCGCCGGCGACGTTCCGGCTCGACGCCGTCGCCGCGGCCAGGCGCCTCCAGGTGCCGGTGCTCTACGCGGCCGCCGAGGTGGACGAGGGCGGCATCTACGCGACCGATGCGAAGACGATGTTCGAGGCCACCCCCGTGACGGACAAGTCGGTCGCGATCGTCCCCGGCGGAAAGCATGGTGTCGCGCTCGTGGCCGGCCCGGGCCGGATCCGGACCCTGCTGGAGGGCTTCCTCCGCAGCCACTCGTCGGGCTAGGAGGCTATCGGCGATCAGGACGGCGGCGACCGTCGCCCTAGAAACGCGCGGCGGTGCCCCGGTGCTGCTCATGCGCCTTCGAGGAGACGATGTCCTCCACCTGCGAGACCGCGAAGTCGAGCTCCTCCTCGGTGTTGAAGAAGTGCGGCCCGAAGCGGAGACCGACGTCCGGGCGGAAGTCGCAGAGAATCTCCCGCTCGGCCAGCTCCCGGTGGACCCCCTCGAACCCCGGCATGCGGACGGCGACGCTCGCGCCGCGGCGGGCCGGGTCGCGCTGCGACGTCACCTCGAAGTCGGCGGCGTCGGCCAGCCGGATCAGATGCCCGGTCAGGTCGAGCGAGCGGCGGCGGATGGCCTCGACGCCGATCTCCTCGATCACGTCGTAGCCGGCGGCGGCGGCGAAGAGCCCGGGCACGTTCGGCGTCCCGGTCAGAAACCGGGCAATCCCGTCCGCGTACTCGAGCTCGGGCTCGAACGCGAACGGCCGCGCATGGCCCTGCCAGCCGACCAGCGTCGGTTCGAGCCGCTCGATCAGGTCGGAGCGGACGTACAACCACCCCGCGCCGGGGCCGCCGCAGAGCCACTTGACGGAGCCGCCGGTGGCGAAGGCGACGCCGAGCCGCCGGACGTCCAGCGGCACCGCGCCCGCCGACTGGTACGCGTCGAGGATCACGTGGGCCCCGGCCTCCTTCGCCCGCCGCTGCACCGCGGCGACGTCCTGGAGCTCCGCCGTCTTGAACAGGACGTGGCTGACCGGAACGAGCAGCGTGCGCTCGTCGATCGCGTCCAGCAGCGCGTCCAGGTCCGGTACGACCTCGATCTCCACTTCCGGCTGCGCCTGAAGCAGGTAGCGCACCGACGGGAACTCCCCCTCCAGGTAGACGATCCGGTTGCGGGGCGGTGCCGGGCGGAAGCAGGAGAGGATCACGGCGACCGCGACCGTCACGTTCTGGTGCATGCAGGTCGTCCCCGGCGGCGCCCCGACGATGCGCCCGACCCGGTTGCCGACGGTGAGCGGCAGATCCCACCACCCCTCGCGCCAGGCGCGGATGCCGCGGGTCCTCCACATGCGCGTGTACTCGACGACATGCTCCTCCGCGGCGGCCGGCATCGCCGCGAGCGAGTGGTTGATCAGATACGTGGTCTCGGCGAGGATCGGGAAGCGGTCCCGGTAGTCGGCCACGTCCACGCGGCGAGTATAGGTCGCCGCCATTCGAGGGATTCGCCCCCAGGAGGCGTGCAGCCGATACGTGTTGAATGTTCCAACCGCCCGCGGCGGTCAGAGCCGCCTGGGAGAAACCGCCCGATCCACGCTGCGGCACTCGTGCCGAGCTCTTCGACGCACTCCGCTCGCTGGAGCGGGAGGAGCGCGTGCGTGCGCGCGTGCTGCTGGTCGCCGACGTCGACGGGTTTCGCGCGTTCAACACCCAGCACGGATACGAGGCCGGCGACGCGATCCTCCGCTCTCTCGAGCGCGCGGCGGCGGGGTTCTCGCGCGCCTTCCGTGTGGGCTCGGACGCGTTCGCGCTCCTGCTCGAGGGCGATGCCCCGGAGCTGATCGAGCAGGTCGGCCGCGCGCTCGACCGCCTGACAGTCGGCCACCCGGAGCCGCTGCATTGCTCCTTCGGCGCCGCGCTGATCCCGCTGGAGGCGTGCGGTGCCGCCGCACTCGCGCTCGCCGAGGAGCGTCTCGAGGACCAACGCCGCCGAGGGCTCGTCTTCCCCGATCGCGTCGTCGAGGTGCTGCTGACGCTGATGGAGGCACACGACTCGACGCTCGGCCGCCACGCCCGCGAGGTCGCCCGTCTCGCCGACGCGGTGGCCGCCCGGCTCGGCCTGAGCGTCGCCGAGCGCGGGCTCGTCAGGCGGACGGCGGAGCTGCACGACATCGGCAAGCTCGCCCTCAGCGACGCAGTTCTCGCGAAGTCCGGACCGCTCGACCAGGATGAGTGGGAAGAGGTCCGGCGCCACACGCTGGCCGGGGAGAGCCTCCTGCGCTGGTTTCCGTCGCTCGATCCGGTCGGCGCGCTCGTGCGGTCGACGCACGAGCGGTACGACGGAAGCGGCTACCCCGACGGCCTGGCGGGCACCGCGATCCCGCTCGTCGCCCGGATCGTCGCCGCCTGCGACGCCTTCGACGCGATGGTCTCCGCTCGTACGTACCGCCCCACCCGGACGAGCGGCGAGGCCGGCGCCGAGCTCGCCGCCTCGGCAGGGACGCAGCTCGACACCGACATCGTCGCCGCGCTGATGGCGGAGGTGGCGGGTGAGTGGCGCTCTCCGGTCGAGGTCGAGGCGAACGATGTCGCGCCCTCGGACGAGAGCGACCTGAACCGGCTCGCGCGCCTGCACGCGCTGCTCGAGAGCGCGACTGTCGTCGAGCACGCCGACGATCTGCCGCGCGCCCTCGAGGCCGTCGCGCGCGTCGTCGCCGAGAGCCTCGACTACCGGGCGGCGCTGATCAACCTCTACCGCCCGCAGTGGGACGACTTCGAGGTCAGCACCGTGTACGGCGACGACCCCGGCCTGCCGACGCTGCTCGGTGCGACGTACGACTGGAGCATCTGGGAGCCCATCCTGCAACCTCGGTTCTTCCGCGCCGGCGCCTACGCCGTCTACGCCGGCGAGTACGACTGGGCGGAGCAGAGCGGCCGTCGCGTCGTCCCCGACGTCGCGCACGACGGCCGCCCGGACGCCTGGCAGGCCGAGGACGAGATCTTCGTGCCCTTCCATCACACCGACGGGCATCTGCTGGGCGTCTTCAACGTCGCCCAGCCGAAGTCGGGGCGCCGGCCGTCGGACGAGGCGCTCCACCTGCTCGCAACCGTGGTGCGGCACGCGGCCCGGGCCGTGCAGCGGGCGCAGGAGATGGCGGTCTCCGCCGCGCACCGGCGATCGCTCGAGCGGCTGCTGGAGATCTCGTCGAGGCTGACCGAGACCGCCGCTGGCACGAGCGTGCTCGAGGCGGTCGCGACGGGCATCGCAGACGCGCTCGGCTTCGAGCACGTGGTCGTCGAGCTGCACGACCCGGAGACGGACGCGCTCGTCCCGGCCGCCGCCTCCGGCGTCCAGCTTGACGATCCCCGGCTGCGCCTTCCGTTCGGCCTCAGCGAACTGCAACGCATCTTCGACCGGCGCTACGAGCGCGAGGGCTGCTTCCTCGTCCCGAACGAGGAGGCCGAGGCGCACCTGTCGACGCTCGAAGGCGTTCACCGGTCGCGGCGGAACGGCCGCGGCCCGTGGGCCTGGCGGCGCCATTGGCTCGTCGTCCCCCTCCACGACCGGCAGGGATCGTGCCTCGGCGTGATCTTCGTCGACGACCCTGCCGACCGCCTGCTCCCCACCACGGAGACGCTCCAGGCGCTCCGGCTGTTCGCCAACCAGGCGACGGTCGCGCTCGAGTCGGTGGCCCAGTACGAGGCCCAGCGCTACCTGGCCGAACACGACGCGCTGACGCGGCTCCGCAACCGGCACTCGTTCATGGCCGAGCTGGATGCCTGCCTGCGCCGCTCGCAGCCGACCGGCGAGCGGGTTGCCCTCGTCTACTGCGACCTGGACGGCTTCAAGGAGCTGAACGATGCGTACGGCCACGCAGTCGGCGACGAGGTGCTGGCCCGCTTCGGCCGCGTTCTCGCCGCCTCCGTCCGCGAGGACGATGTCGCCTTCCGGATCGGCGGTGACGAGTTTGCGCTGGTGCTCAGGGGCTGCAGCGAGCAGGACGCGCGCTCGGTCGTCGAGCGCGCCCTGGCTGCGTGGGACGAGGAGCGGACAGGCGACGTAGCCGCGGGCTCGGTCGAGGCGAGCTTCGGCATCGCCCTCTCACTCGGAGGCGCCTCGCCGGCTGTCGAGCATCTGCTCCGCCGGGCGGACGAGGCGATGTACGAGGCGAAGCGCTCGCAGACCCGCCTCCAGGTCGCGGCCTAACTGACCTTCTTCAGCAGCGCGAGCGCCTGCTGGTTCCACGGCACGCGGTGGGTCACGCCCGCCGCCTTCAGCGTCTCGCGGTGGGACCGGTACCAGTCGTACGTTCGGCAGAGCGCCTCCGCGTTCGAGAACCTCGGCATCCAGCCCAGCAGCCGTTCCGCCTTGTCGACGTCGACGAAGGAGTCGCGGTGCGCCGTCTTGTAGTGCCACTCGGCGAGCGGCGAGACGCGCATCAGCTCCAGCGCGCGCAGCGCCAGCTCGGCGGGACGCGCCGGCACCGCGGTCAGCCGCGACGACGAGCCGGCATGGTCGATCAGCGCCTGGAGGTCGGAGCGGACCGTCCCGAACTCGCGGGCGCCGAGGTTCACCGTCTCGCCCGCGGCCTCGCGGCTGTCGGCTGCGAGCACGATCGCGTCGACCAGGTCCTCGACCGCGAGCAGCTGGTAGCGGTTCTCGCCGGTGCCGAGCATGTAGATCCGGCGGTCGTCGCGGATCCAGTCGAACAGGATCTCGAAGACGCCGAGTCGCTCGGGGCCGACGAACGTCTTCGGGCGGACGATCGTGAACCCGAGCCCGCGGCGGCCGAAGTCGCGGGTGACTTCCTCGGCCTCGATCTTCGACTCGCCGTACCAGCCGACGCCGACGAGTTGCGCGTCCTCGTAGATCGGGTGCGCCTTCGGTACGCCGTACACGGCCGTCGACGAGACGAGCACGTGGCGCCTGATCCCGGCCTCGGCCGCTGCGGCGAGTAGCGTCGCCGTTCCACCGACGTTCACCGACCGGATCGCCTCGCGTGACGCCTGGATCGGCAGAGCAGCCGCGGCGTGGACGAGCACGTCGACTCCCTCCACCAGGCGGCGGACGTCCCGGACCGAGCGGACGTCGCCGCGCAACTCCTCGACCGACCGCTCGAGCTCTGGATCGTCGAGCGGCGCGAGGTCGAGCGTGCGCACCGCCTGCCCGTCGGCGAGCAAGCGCCGCGCCAGATGCAGGCCGAGAAACCCCGCCCCTCCGGAAATCGCCCACAGCATCGGCGCGGAACGCTATCGGGGAAGCGGTGTCGGCGACAGGATCGATCCTCTCCTCAGCACACTCTCCCAGCCCTTTCCTCGTAACACTGTGTTACTTGCCCGGAGACCGCTGGAGCTGCGCGTCCGTTCGGGCTTGTAACACTGTGTTACTTGAGGTCTCGGCGCCGGCGCTGCGCGCCGGCGCCGGCTTCACCGGCGGCTTCGAGTCGATCAGGATCGCAGCCAGCAGGAGGATCGAGACCGCCACCGCGGCCTCGCCGGCGAGGGAGCGGGAGACGCGGGCGGCGACGGCGGGCCGGTCGAGCCGCGGCCGGATCACGAAGTGGTGGAACGCGCCCCAGGCGAGGGCGAGCGAGACGAGGCCGAGCTTGACGATCAGCAGCCGCCCGTAGCCGACGGTCCAGAGGTCGTGCAGCGCCGGGAAGCGCTCGAAGGTCATGTAGACGCCGGCGGCGACGACGATCGCGACCAGCGGCCCCGCGATCTCCGAGAACCGCCAGAACGCGGTCCGTCTCAGCGCACGGTCCCCCCACACGACGAGCCCGAGCGAGAGCAGCCCGCCGATCCAGAGCGTGGCCGCGGAGAGGTGCACCCAGTCCGCGAACGACGGCAGCCAGCCGCCGTCGTCGGCCTGGTGGCTCGAGAGCGACAGCCCCGACCCGAGGCCGAGCGAGAGCAGGAACGCCGGCCAGAGCAGCCACCGGCGCTCGGTCAGCCAGGCGAGGAAGATCAGCGCGGCGACGAAGGAGAACCCGAGCTCCATGATCACGAACGCCTCGCCGAAGCGGGTGTCCTTCGCGAACGGCGACAGGTCGCCGTAGAGGAACGACGTGAACGGCAGCTGAAGCGCGTCCTGCGCTCGGAGCAGGAATGCGACGAACCCGACCTCGAGCGCGCCGACCACGCCGGCACCGGTGAGCCGGTAGAAACGCCGCTCGGTCTCGGGCGTCGCGTCGCCGCGCAGCACGAACAGCCGGAAGCCGAGACCGCCGGTGAGCAGCGCGAGGCAGATGAAGTACAGCCATCTGACGACGTGCTCCGTGGTCGTCGGCCCCGACGCGCCGAAGGCCTCGCTCAGCGCCGGCGCCTTCACGCGGACCCCGAAGGTGAAGACGCCGTGCCCGACGTGGCTGTCGTTGGAGATCGCGCTCCAGCGGACCGTGTAGGCGCCCCTCGGCAGCCGCCGGAGCGAGACCTCGACGGTGCGCGGGTTGCCCGGCGCTCCCCGGGCGGCGCCGGAGACCAGCGCTCCGGTTCCGTCATACACACGGATGCCGTTCGGGAGCGTCTTGACGCTCTGGTCGAACGAGAGTGTCACCGCCTGCGGCGACCGGGCGAGGCGCTGGCCGATGGCGGGCCGCGTCGAGAGGAGCGTCGCGTGCGCCCACGCCGCCCCGGGCAGCGCCAGCGCGAAGAGCGCGACGATGACGGCAGCGAGGCGTTTCACCGGTGCTGCACCCCCGCCGACGGGTCGAGGTGACCGAAGACGGGCGCGACGTCGCGGGAGGAGAACAGCGCGATCGAGATCGCGACGATCACGAGCGCATAGCCGCCGGCGAACACCCACGAACGCGGCTTGAACGCCGCGCCCAGCGGGAAGAGCGCGCCGATCAGCAGGACCCAGCCGCAGGCGTGGTGCACGAACGCCGACCGCGAGTAGAGCCACGGGTTCGCCTCGTGGATCAGAAAGGCGGCGCCCGACACGGCGAACATCAACGGGACGCACAGACGCCACCACTCGCTCTTCAGCTTGCCGCTGACCAAGCCGAGCTCCGCCGCCCCGCCCAGCATCATCACCTGCGCCCACAACGAGTGCGCGAGCATGTGCACGGTCGAGTTGGTGAAGAAGACCATCACCGGCCACATCAGGACGCCGAGCCCGAAGAGAACCGCGGGCCACAGGTAGGCGCGCCACCTGCGCCGGCGCCAGACCTCCCGGCCGACGAACGCCTCGGCCAGCAGGAGCAGCCCGAGGAAGAGGACGCCGGCCGCGAACAGCCAGTGCACGTGTTCGGCAGGCGGCTGCATTACCCCGGCTCCTCCAGGTCGTGGACGAGCGGCCGGGCCACCAAGGCGTGGAAGAGGATTCCGGCGAGGACCACGAGCAGGGGCGGTTCGACCACGAGCCACCAGAAGCCCTGGTCGTAGGGGTGCAGGAGCGTCACCCGCCACGGCTGGACGAACGCCCAGACGATCCCGGCCACGATCACCAGCGGGCCGAGCGAGAGCACGGCCAGTGCCCGCGTCGAACGGCGGATACGGGTGCGCGAAAAGTCCGTTGCGTACTGCGTCATCGATGCCTCCCTTGCGTCGGAACCGGGGACAGTCCCCGCCGGGACCGTCCCTCTGGCTACGCGGCCAGCGGAGGCGGCCGGCTCTCGAGCGAGAGCCCGAAGATGCGGCGGAGCGCGATGACGATCTCGACCCGCGGCCGGACGAGGGGCAGCGGCGACCGGCCGGCAAGTCGTTTGGCGCGGGCGACAATCGCCTGGGCGTGCTCCTCGTAGTCGGCGAGCCAGTTGCGCACCGCACTCCAGACGAGCGCGCACACGACGCTGATCACTGCGAAAGCCGGGAGCGCCGACGAGTGCAGCCACGGCGAGAGCAGCGGCCAGCGGCCCAGCTCGGCGCCCTCGGCGTCGGTCTGGACGAGGAAGATCACCGAGGTCAGCACGAAGAAGGCAAGCCAGAGCCGCACCGAGAGCCGCAAGCGCAGTCGCGGAAGCCGGGCTGAGCCGCCGAGCACCCGCAGCGCCGCCGCCTCGGTCGAGTGCGCCTTCATCACCCGCCAGAGCAACCGGGCGAGGATCAGCGCGACCCCGACCTTCACGATCGCGAGCAGGATCGGGTAGTAGTCGGTCTGTGCGTAGCTCGGCGCGGCAACGTGGCGGCCGACGTCGACGCGATGGGTCAGGCTCCGGCCGACCAGCTCCGCGACGAGCGCGAGCAGCCCGAAAGCGAGAACCGAAGAGAGGCGCTGGTGTCGGCGCGCCCGTTCCATCGTTCAATCATAAGCGCCGAAGGGAGGCCCACGCGAAGCTGGCGCAGATCTCTTCTGGCCTTGGCGGTTCCCGGCGCGGAGCGCGAGCGAGCGGCCGGGCTTTGCCGGGCGGGCGAAGCGATCCAGCCGGCTCAGCCCAGGAGCGTCAGCGTGTACTCGGCGCGGGTGTCGCCGTCGAGGCAGAAGAGCAGCACCCGCTGCCACTGACCGAGGCACAGGCGGCCGGCAGCGAACGGAATCTGCTCCGTACGCGGGCCGAGCAGCGCGAGCAGCATCCGCTCGCGGTCGGCACGCGCCCGCGGCACGAGGTTCTCCAGCAGCGCCTCGATGTCGCAGAAGAACCCGGACTCGCGCTCGCTGACCCGCACGAGCGAGGTCGGCAGGGTCGCCGTCACGTAGGCGATCCCGCTGCGGGCCCGCCCCGACGCGACGTCGCGCGAGACCTCGTTCGTGATGTCGAACACGGAGAGAGTCGGCAGCGCAGCGGCGACGGAGTGGGGAATCTGGACCGAGGTCACCGCGCCGCCACCTGCCTGGGCAGCCGGAAGTGCACGTCCTCGCGCGCAACCGTGACCTCTCCGTGGTCGCCGAACCCCGCCTCGGCGAGCCGCGCGAGCACCGCCTGCACGAGCTCCTCGGGCGTCGACGCGCCGGCGGTCAGGCCGACCGTCTCGTGGCCGTCGAGCAGGTTCGCGTCGATCGCGTCTTCGTCGTCGATCAGCGTGGCCTCGGCACCGCGGGCGCGCGCCACCTCGACCAGCCGCTGCGCGTTCGAGCTGGTCGGTGAGCCGATCACGAGGATCAGCGTCGCGCCCATCGAGACGATCTCCTTGACCGCGTCCTGGCGATTCTGTGTCGCGTAGCAGATGTCGTCGGCGCCCGGCCGCCGCAGGTCGCCGAAGCGCTCCTCGAGCACCTCGACGGTGGAGGCGACGTCGTCCAGCGAGAGAGTGGTCTGGCTGATCACGGCGAGCGGCTTCCCATTCGTCTCCAGCTCCCGTGCCTCCTCCGGCGACTCGACCACGACAATCTCGTCGGGGCGCTCGCCCTTCGTCCCGATCACCTCGACGTGGTCGCGGTGGCCGACCAGCGCGACGAGGTGGCCGCTGTCGGCGTAGCGGCGGGCCTCTGCGTGCACCTTCGAGACCAGCGGGCAGACGGCATCGACGACGAGCAGCCCCCGGCGCTCGCAGTTCTCCAGGACCGCCGGGGCGACTCCGTGCGCGGAGAGGACGCAGATCGCTCCCCGCGGCACGTCCTGCTCGCCGTCGACGAAGACCGCGCCCAGCCCCTCGAGCCGCCGGACGACGTGGTCGTTGTGGACGATGTGGTGACGGACGTAGATCGGCGGTCCGTGCTGTTCGAGCAGCCGTTCGACGATCTCGATCGCCCGGTCGACCCCGGCGCAGAAGGAACGCGGCGCAGCCAGCAGGACGCGGCCCATCAGCGCGCGCGCTCCAGCGCCTTCAGTGCCCGCCGCACGTTGCCGAGGGCGTGGAGGGTGCCCGACGGATGCGCGGCCAGCGCCTTCAGGAATCCGAGCGGACGGGGCCGACCGTCGGGCGTCACAGCCCGGGCGAGGGATCCGAGCGGCTCGGCCGGGGTGTCGCTGATCGCCCGCACACAGCCGCGCAGGCGGCCGGTGGCGGCGAGCATGCCGCTCTCCATGTCGAGGGCGTCGGCGCCCGTTCGATCGTGCAGCCGACGGAGCTCGGCCGGATCGTCGATGAGGCGGTTCATGGCCAGGATCGTCCCGGCCCGGGCACCCGCGAGGCCGAGACCGTCACCCTCCCACAGCACGGCGCCCTGCTCGTCGACGACACGCGTGGCGTCGATCACCGTGCCGATCGGGCTTCCGTTCATGCCGCCGGCGACGCCGAACGAGACGAGCTCGCCGGCCGGGGCGCCGCGCCGGACGCACACGCCGACCCGAGCCGTCCGATGGCCCGCACGGCGCGCGGCCCGCTCCTCGGGGCCGGTCGCGCAGGCGAACGTCAGCCGGTCAAGGTCCACGCCATGCTCCGGACGGTCTCCTTCACGCTCGAGGTGGCGGCGTAGGCCGCCGACGGCTCGAACCCCGAGTGGATCCCGCAGTGCTCGCAGCGCGGGTCGTTCCCGGGGCCGTACGAGTCCCACTCGATGTTCTCCAGCAGCGCGTCGTAGGTCGGGAAGATGCCGTCGGTGAGCAGGTAGCAGGGGCCCTTCCAGCCGTACGGGTTCCGTGTGATCGATCCCCACGGCGCACATGGGAGCTTGCGGTCGCCGGTGAGGAAGTCCTGGTAGATCGGGCTCGCCAGCCAGCGGAAGCCGTGCTTGCGGACGGCCGAGCGGATCTCGCGGAACTTCGCCTCGTGCTCGTCGCGCGTCATCGTCAGGGCGGGGTCGATCTGCGAGTACTGGTAGCCGGGCGCGATCAGCATCCCGTCGATCCCGACGTCGTTCGTCAGGTAGCCCATCATCTCGATCACGTCGTCGACCGAGCTCTCCTTGAACACCGTCGTGTTCGTGGTCACGCGGAAGCCGGCCGCTCTAGCCTGCTTGATCGCGTCGACGGCGATGTCCCAGAGCCCGGGGTAGTCGCAGACGTAGTCGTGGATCTCGCGCATGCCGTCGAGGTGGACGACGAAGGTCAGCCGCGGGTCGGGCTTGAAGACCTCGAGGTACTCGGTCAGCTTGAGCGCGTTCGTGCACAGGTCGATGTTCTTCCGCAGCTCCAGCATCCCGGCGACGACGTCCTCGATCCCCTTGTAGATCAGCGGCTCGCCGCCGCAGATCGACACCACCGGCGCCGGGCACTGGACGCCGGCGTCGATGCACTCGTCCACCGAGAGGCGCGCCTTGTTCGACTCGTACTCGCGGATCTTCCCGCAGCCGATGCAGGCGAGGTTGCAGGCCAGCGTCGGCTCGAGCATCAGGACGAGCGGGTAGAGCTCGCCCTTGCGCTTCTGCGACGCGACGTAGCGGCCGATCTGGACGGTCGAGCGCAGGGGAAACTTCACGAGTTCAACCTTTCTCTCAGGCGGCCGAGGGCCATGAGCGGGAAGTGGAGCCGGTAGAGGTGGTAACGGATCATGAAGTCGGTCGGGAACCCGGTGCCGGTGTAGTGCTCCTCATTCCAGTCGCCGTTCGCCTCCTGCTTCGCACAAAGATAGTCGGCCGCGTCCGACGCCGAGGCTCTCCGCGCTTCGCCTGCCGCGACGTAGCCTAGTAATGCCCAGGCTGTTTGTGAAGCAGTGGCCGTGCCCCGGCCGCGGATGGTCGTCTCCTGGTAGGAGCGGATGTCCTCCCCGAAACCGCCCGCCGCCTGCTGGACCGAGTCCAGCCAGTCCACGGCCTTCCGTACCACCGGATGCTCCGGCTCGAAACCACTCGCCTCGAGCGCCGGCAGGGCCGCGCCGGTGCCGTACACGTGGTTGACGCCCCAGCGACCCCACCAGGAGCCGTCCCCCTGCTGCTCGCGGACGAGGTAGTCGACGCCACGGCCGACCGCGTCGGCGTAGCGAGGCGCCGGTGCGAGCGCCTCGAGCGCGTGCGCGGACACGTCCTCGCTGGGCGGGTCGATCACGTAGCCGAAGTCGCAGAACGGCAGCTTGTAGAGCCAGTGGCTGGAATTGTCGATGTCGAAGGCGCCCCAGCCGCCGTTCGCCGACTGCATGCCCTCGATCCAGTCGAGGCCGCGGCGGACGGCGTCGTCGCCCATGCCGAGCTCGCGGAGGGCGAGCGCGACGACGGCGGTGTCGTCCACGTCCGGGTAGAGATCGTTCTCGAACTCGAACGCCCAGCCGCCCGGTGCGAGGTCGGGGCGGCGGATCGACCAGTCGCCCTTGCCGGTGACCTCCTCGGCGAGCAACCACTCGCCGGCGCTGCGGAGCTGAGGGTGATCGGCGGGGACGCCGGCGGCGCGGAGAGCGATCACCGAGAGGCCCGTGTCCCAGACCGGCGACTGGCACGCCTCGGGCCTCAGGCGGTCGCCGTCCTCGACCATGAACGTGCCCCAGCCCTCGACCGCCCGGCGCAGCGTCTCGTCCTCGAACCCGCGCCCGAGCGCAGCCAGCATCACGATCGACCAGACCCACGGCGGCTGGATGCCGCCCCACGAGCCGTCGGCCTCCTGGCGCTCCTTCACCCAGGCCTCCGCCGCCTCGATCGCGCGGCGGCGCAGCGGGCTCGGACGCGGCGGCCGCTTCGACTCGCCGGGCCGGGCGCCGATCTCTCTCAGCTCGACGTCCGCGTGCCGCACCGGCCGCAGCGCCCAGACGACGGAGAGCGGCACCACGGTCTGGCGCGCCCAGCAGGCGAAGTTGTAGATCGAGAACGGCGCGCCCGGCGGGAGCAGGATCAGCTCCGGCGGGATCGGCGTGACGCGCTGCCACGGCCAGTGTCCGAGCAGCGCCATGAAGCACTTCGTGAAGACGCGGCTTTGCCCCACCCCGCCCGCCTGGCGGATGTAGGCGAGGGTCTCTTCACCCGGATCGACGCCGGCCATCTTCAGCGCGACGTACGACTCGATCGTGGTCGAGAGGTCAGCCGGGCCCTCCCACCAGTTCGACCACGTCCCGTCGTCGCGGCAGCGGGCGAGCAGGTCGTTGGCGAGACGCCGGTCGGTGTTCGGGTCGCGCAGGCCGAGCACATGGAGCCAGAAGAGGTGCTCCGCGATCATGGTCGCGTTCGACTCCAACTCGCCCACCCACCAGCCGTCCGGGTGCTGGAGCTCGAGCAGGCGCGTGGACGCCTTGTCGACCGCAGCGTCGAGCCGGGTCAGCACCGCACCCGCTCCGGCGCCGGCCAAGCCGACGCCTGCGCTCACTGTTCGCCTCCGTCAAGCCTACGGCGAATGACCGCGGTCACGCGATCACCGTCCGGGCGGCCGCGACGCCGCTCCGGACCGCGGCCTCCATCGTCGCCGGCCAGTCGGAGGCGACCCAGGCGCCGGCGAGGTAGACGTTCGGCGTGCCGGTCCGCATCGTCCATCGCAGCCTACGTGTCCCGGGCCGGGCGGCGAAGGTGGCGCGCGGCTCGCGGCTGACCCGCGACCAGAGCAGCTCCGCCGGTCCCAGCCGCTCGGTCAGCGCGTCGGCCATCAGGTCGACCAGGCGGCGGCCGCGGATCTCGAGCAGCTCGGGGGCCCCGCTGGCGACGACGGTCAGGTACTGGCCGCCGTCGAGGGGAGAGTGGCCCGTGAGCGCGCCGCGGTCGAACACCCAATGGGCGGGCGAGTCGAGCAGGGACGCCAGCCGGTGCCGGAGGATCGGCCGGTCGAAGAGCAGGTGGACGCTGACGATCGGTGAGGCCTCGAACCCCGGCGGCTCCTCGCCCAGCAGACGGGCCGCCTCCGGTGCAGGGAGTGCCAGGATGACGGCGTCCGCGTCGAGCTCGTCGAGGGTCTCGACCCGGGACTCGAGCCGGACGTCGCCGCCCGCCTCGCGGAGTGCCTCGCCCGCCGCCTCCCCGTGCATCGCGCCGAGCGGCTCGGCGGGGAGCAGCAGATCGCCCGCGCCGCGCCCGCCGAGCAGCGCCGTCTGCACCGTGAAGATCCCGTAGTCGGCACCCGCCTCGTCCGTCGGGAGGTTGAGTCCCGGGCGGATGAAGACGTCCCAGAAGCGGTCGATCTCCTCCTGCCTCTGCCCGAGGGCCCGGAGCAGGTCGCCGAACGTCTGGTCCGCGTGCTCCTCCGGGGACAGTCCCCGCAGCCGCAGGGTCACGCGCGCGATCCGGAGCCGCGCCGACAGTGGCAGGTGCGAGTATCCGAGCAGTCGGAGCCCGGGCCGGACGAACGACGCGCGGCCCTGCTCGTCGATCACGGGGAGCGAGAGCGGCTCGCGCCGGAGCGCGCCGCCCTTGCCGATCCGCTCGACGAAGCGAATGTACTCGGTGAAGCAGCCGAGGGCGATGTGCTGGCCGTTGTCCGGAGGCGGCGGCGGGTCGCCCTCTCGCTCGGGCAGCGTCTGCACGGCGCCTCCGAGCTTCGGGCGCGCCTCGTGGAGGACGACTTCGCGCCCCGCGTCGACCAGCTCGAGCGCCGCGGCGAGGCCCGCGAGACCGCCGCCGACGACCGCGACCTTCCGCGGGTCCCCCTCCGAATGGGCCGGGGCTTGCGCAGACCCCTGTGCACGAACCGTCACCCTCTTGTCACACCCTCGGTCTCAGAGACTGGGTTGGAAACGACACGAGGAAAGACCCGACTGGAATGGGCGGAGGCTCACACGAGGTTCGCGGCGACGATGCGGAGCTTCGTCAGCGCCGACAGCCGCGGCGGGCCGCCGAAGACGTCGAAGCCGCGGGCCTCGATTCGCTCCAGGGTCGCACGGTAGAGACCGGCGAACGTGCCGACGCACGCCGAGCTACGGTGGTCGAGGTAGTCGAGCAGAGTCAGGCCCTCCGCCAGGTACGAACGAGCGCGCGCGGACTGGTATGCCATCAGTGCCTGCCACGCTGGAGTGAGCCGGCCCGCGGCGATGTCCGCCTCCTCGACGCCGAACGAGGCGAGCTCGTCCTGCGGCAGGTACACGCGACCGAGCTGCCAGTCCTCGCTGACGTCGCGCATGACGTTGATCAGCTGGAGCGCGATCCCGAGCGCCTGCGCCCGTTGCGGCTGGTCGGCGCCGTAGACGCCGATGCACGCCACGCCGACCGCTCCCGCGACATGCGCGCAGTAGTCCCGCAGCTCGTCGAAGGTCTCGTAGCGCTGCTGTTCGAGATCGGTCAGGCCGCCGTCGACGAGGGCGTGCAGCGCCTGGTCCGGGATCGGGAAGCGGCCGCGGGCGTCGGCGAGCGCGACCCACATCGCCTCGCCGTCCGGCGGCAGGTCGAGCCGGCGGTGCAGGTCCTCGAGGCGCGTCCGCTTCTCGTCGTCCGCCGCATCGCCGTCCGCGATGTCGTCGACCTCGCGAGCGAACGCGTAGATCGCGGCGATCGCGCGCCGCTTGGGCTTCGGCAGGACCATGATCCCGTATGCAAAGTTCCGGGCCCGGGCCCGCGTCAGCCGCTCGACCTCGGCGTAGGCGGCGTCGAGCGCGGCCGTCACCGGCGCAGCGCCTCGCGCGCGAGCCGGAGCCGGGACGGCCGGGGCCGGCTCGTGAAGATGTCCCAGCCGGCGTCCTCGAGCGCCTCGAGCGCCGCCAGTCCGCCGCGGGCGAACAGCCCGACGGCCCGCCCGACCCGGCCGCCGATTCGCTCCCGCAGGAGCCGTCCCCCCGAGAGCAGCCCGCGCGCGCGGTCGGCCTCGAACCGCAGCAGCCGCGTCAGGGGCTCGTTCGGCGCGCCCAGCACCGTCACGTCGTATCGCCGCCGGTCCTCGACCGGCAGGTACACACGCCCGAGCCCGAGATCGCGGGGAACGTCCTGGAGGAAGTTGACGAGCTGGAGCCCCGTGCAGACGTCGTCTGAATCGCGCACGAGCTCACGCTCGTACGCGAGGCCGAGCAAACCCAGAACCAACCTCCCCACCGGATCGGCCGAATGGGCACAGTACCCGCGGAGGTCGGCCCAGGTCGCGTACTCGGAGATCCGCTGGTCCATCCGGTTGGCTTCGATCAGGCGCAGGAACGGCTCGCGGGGCAGATCGAACTGGCGGATCGTCGGCCGGAGCTGTCGCATCACGGGCCACGCCGGGGCTCCGGTGCCGTAACAGGCGTCCACCTCGCCTTCGAGCTCGTCGAGGAGCGCGAGGCGGTCGCCCTCGACCTCGTCGCCGAGGATGTCCACGAGCCGGGCGAAGCCGTACACCGCGCGGAGGTGTGGCCGCAGCGCACGCGGGAAGAGGAGCGAAGCGACCGGGAAGTTCTCCGTCCGCGCGCGGGCGGCGACGACAGCCGGGTCCACGCCCCTATGAAACCGAATCGGGGACAGGTCCATCGGGCCGGCCGCTCTCCATGCTCATCGATGCAGCGTCTGCGACGATCGGTCCGTGAGGGCAATGGTGCTCGACCGGCCGGGACAGCCGCTCCACGCGGCCGCGTTGCCCGATCCCGAGCCGGACCCGGGTCAGGTGCTGCTGGAGGTGCGCGCATGTGGGATCTGCCGAACCGACCTGCACGTCGTCGACGGCGAGCTCACCCACCCGAAGCTGCCGCTCGTCCCGGGACACCAGATCGTCGGCGTCGCCGACGACGGCCGCCGCCTGGGCGTGCCCTGGCTCGGCTGGACCGACGGCGACTGCCGCTACTGCAGGCGCGGCCTGGAGAACCTCTGCGATCGTGCCCGGTTCACGGGGTACGACCTCGACGGCGGCTACGCCGAGCGGGTGGTCGCCGACGAGCGCTTCTGCTTCCCGATCCCCGACCGCTATACGGACGAGGAGGCGGCGCCGCTGCTCTGCGCCGGCTTGATCGGCTACCGCTCGCTGCGCCTGGCCGGCGACGCGGAGCGCGTCGGGCTGTACGGGTTCGGCGCCTCCGCGCACATCGTCGCCCAGGTCGCGCGCCACCAGGGCCGGCGCGTGTTCGCGTTCACGAAGCCCGGCGACGCGCCGGGTCAGGCGTTTGCCCGCGAGCTGGGCGCCGAATGGGCCGGAGGGTCGGACGAGCGGCCGCCCGAGGAGCTCGACGCGGCGATCCTGTTCGCCCCGGCCGGGGAGCTCGTCCCGACTGCGCTCGCCGCGCTGGCGAAGGGCGGCACGGTCGTCTGCGCGGGCATCCACATGAGCGATCTTCCCTCCTTCCCGTACGACCTGCTCTGGGGCGAGCGGCAGCTGCGCTCGGTCGCCAACCTGACCAGGGCGGACGGCGACGAGTTCCTCGCGCTCGCTCCGCAGGTGCCGGTGCGGACGCGGGTGGAGGTGTTCCCGCTGGCCGAGGCGAACGAGGCGCTCGACCGCCTTCGCGCCGGCCGGATCACGGGCGCCGCCGTCCTCGTTCTCTAGCGGCACTCGGTCGCGTTGAGCGCGACGTACACCGCCTGGCCCCCGCGGCCGACCCCGACGACGCCGACCCGCTTCCCACCCTCCACCGTGAAGATCAGCAGGCCGAGGCGGTACGCCACGATCCTCCTGCCCTGCCGGAACGGGGCGAGGCGTGAGCCGTAGGCACGCTTCAGCTCCGCCGCCGTGGAACACGGCCCGATCCGCTCGGCGGTCTTCAGCCGCCGGTTCCAGGTGGTGACGACTGCGACGCCCCGCGTGCCCGTGCGGAAGTAGCTCTCCACCTTCTGCCCCGGGGAGACGAGCCGCAGGTAGCCGTCCTCCAGGCGGTCGAACCGGACCGGCCCGGTCATCCGCGCCGCGGCCTGAGCCCGCGTCTCGCCCAGCCGGATGCCGGCGATCGACGCGGGCGTGATCGCGGGCGCCGGCGTGGCCGCAGCGGCCAGCGGCGCGGTCAGGGCGACGGTGACGAGGACGATCGCGGCCCGCATCGTGCGTGCACGTTACTCCGGTCAGCGGGTCCGGCGAAGACGGTCGGATCGGATCAGCTCGAGCACGGTCGAGCCGATCTGCTGCAGGTTGGCCTGCGAGACCTGGCCCAGGTCGTCGCAGAGCTTCTGCCAGCAGCGGTAGCGGAAGTCGATCAGGTCGATGGCCGGGATGCCCGCCTCCAGGAAGGGCGTGTGATCGTCGATCACCGCCCCCTGCTCCCCTGCCGGGAAGAGCCCACTCGTCCTCGCGCGTGCCGCGGCGCCGCGCAGGCGCGACCAGAGCAGTACGTCCGAAGTCCGGTCACGGACCAGGCGGAGGTCGTGCAGGGCGATGAAGTCGAGGACGATCACCTCGCGCAGCTCGCGCGCGTGCGCAGCGGCGTACGCCTTGCTCCCGCGCAGGCCCTCGGCGTAGAAGTCGGAGAAGCCGGCGGGCGCCTCCTCGCCGTCGGTGAGCAGGAAGCGGACGGCCGCCTGGCCCGGCCGCGCCGGGTCGCTCCGGAGGGCCTTCGCGAGCGCGATCACCGCACCCACACCTGCCGCACTGTTGTTGGCGCCGAGGTAGCCGGGAACCGGGGTCGTGTCGTAGTGGGCGACGAGGACGATCGCCGGGAGCCGACCGGAGAGCTGGCCGACGATGTTGCGAAGCCCACCTGGCACGGCTTCGAAGTGGCCACCCGGGACGAGCTTGACGAGCCGCGCCGCGGCCGCGCGCTGCGCCGCCGACCCGGCCGGACGAGGGCCGAACGACAGCTGGAGCTTCGTCAGCCGGTAGGCATACCCGCCGTCGAAAGCCGCGCCGGGCTGGACGGCGGTCCCGCGGGCGCCGGACGCTCCGACGGCGACGAGCGCCGCCGCACCCGAGACAGCGAGGGCCCGGCCTAGCCGAAATCGAACAAGGCGCGATGCGTCAGCCCGTCTGCCGTGGTTCTGAACCATACGTCGTAGCACCCCGTCCAGCTCGGGTCGGGCGTGAAGGTGTAGATGTATCGACGCTCGCCAGCGTCGTATTTCAGGGTGCCATCGAGCAGTGTCGGCGAGTAGGTCGGCGTTACCGTCGTCCCCGGCGGCGGAAACGAGCACGGAATGGGATTGGCGGTGGGGGGCTCGCTGAAGATGGCGAGCCCGAAATCGCCTCCCAGCCCGAACTTCAGCTTGATCGGCTTGAGGTGCTTTTTCACCGTGTTGACCGCCGGCGGATTCGAGACGGAGCCGAAGAAGCCGGTGAACGGGGCACCGAGCGTGCACTCGCCTACCGTGGCGCCGGCACTCGCCTGCTGCAGTCCGAACGTGACCCGGACGTCGAGGTGATGCCCCGCTGCGACCGGCTGCGGAAACAGCACGCGATAGCTGTTCGAGGCGAGATACCCACCCGACCCGAACAGCTCGGGCACCGGCTGGAAGAACAGCGGGGGAACCGCCGTGTCCGGCAGAACCGGCACCGGATTGGCCAGATCCGTGTCGTCCGTGATCGAAATGCTGATCGACAGTGCGGCGAAGTACGTGAGGCTGAACTCGATACCGTCCGTACAGTTCGGGCCGCCGTTGTCGTACTGGATGTCGCTGATGCCGGCCCATCCGGCCCTCGCTGAGCCCACGTTCAGGGCGAGCGCCGCAACCAAGAGACTGCACAGCGCCAGAGCGGTCGACCAAGAGCGCTTCATAACCCTCCCAGATGTCGGGCTGATGCTAACACCAAGACGGCGCCAACCCATGGCATCTTCCCTGCCGCATGTCTGAAGGTGCGTCATCGCTCCTGGCCTACCTGCCGCGGCACGTCTCGGCGGAGATCCTGCGTGCTCCGTCTCGGAGCCCCGTCGGGGTGGCGCATCGCTTCGAGGCGGCAGCGCTCTTCGCGGACATCTCCGGCTTCACGCCGATGAGCGAGAGGCTCGGCCGACTGGGAGGTAGGGGCACCGAGGAGCTGACGGTCCTCCTCAACACGTACTTCGGAGTGCTGATCTCCTCGATCGAAAGCTACGGCGGCATCGTCGGCAAGTTCGGCGGCGACGCGCTGACCGTGCTGTTCCGGGCGCGCGGCCGCCCGGACCTGGCCGCTGAGCGTGCGATCGCGTGCGCGCTCGAGATGCAAGCTGCGACAACCCGTTTCGCCGAGGTGGAGACGAGCGGGGGCGTGTTCCGCCTCCGGCTCAAGGTGGGCATCGCCGTGGGCCGGGTGCTGTCGACCACCGTCGGCCTGCCGGACGTCCGGCTCGAGTACGTGATCGCCGGGGAGGCGCTGGAGCTGTGCGCAGGGGCCGAGCACGCGGCTGCTCCCGGCGAGGTCGTCGCGCATGCGAGCGTCCCTGCAGCATGCCCGGAGCTCATGGTCGAGGGGAGCGCCGGGCCGTTCGCGCGCGTCCTCGGCCTGCCCCGTGCGCCGCGCCGCGTTCGCGCGACATCCCAGCGGTCGACGCCGGCGGGTGCAGCGCGGACCTTCTCCGCATACCTGCCCAGTGCGATCGCCGACAGGGTGGTAGCGGGGCATGCCCCGTTCGTAAACGAGCACCGCACGATCGTGGTCCTCTTCGTCGCGTTCGAGCCCTTTGCGTACGACGAGGAGGAGGCGGCCGCCGACCTCCAGGAGTACTTTGCGCGCGTCGTCGCCACGATCACGCGCTTCGACGGCCATCTGCGGCAGATCGACGTCGGCGACAAGGGCAGCAAGTACATCGTCTTGTTCGGCGCCCCGGTCGCGCACGAGAACGATGCGGAGCGCGCGCTTCGCTGCGCCCTCGAGCTGCAGAGGCTCCGCGGAGCGCGCACCGCCGGGATCGGCATCGCCGCGGGGCTGACGTACTGCGGCGTGGTCGGCACGCCGACGCGCCGGGAGTACGCGGCAGTGGGAGACACGGTCAACCTTGCTGCCCGGCTCATGCAGGCTGCCGCCCCCGACCGGATCCTGGTGGCGGACGTGGACGGTGCGCGGCTGGACGCCTTTCAGGTGGGCACGGCGCTCGCCCTGACGGTCAAGGGGAAGGACCAGCCTGTCTCCGCGTTCGAGCTCGAAGGGCTGGCACCGGCCAGGCGGATGGGAGCTCTTCACCGACAGGCCTACGGGCTGCCGCTGGTCGGCCGCGAGGCCGAGCTCCGGCGAGCCCGAAACGGACTGGAGGCGGCAACGTCCGGTCAGGGGCGGGTGCTCACAGTCGAGGGGGAGGCCGGCATCGGCAAGTCACGCCTGGCCGCCGAGATCGTTGGCCTCTCCTCTGCGCTCGGCTTCCGCGCCTACGGCGGGACCTGTGAGGCCCATGCCGCGGCAACCAGCTACTCGGCCTGGCACGACGTCTGGCGAGCCTTCTTCGGCGTCGAGGCGTCCTGGGACAGCGCGCGGCAGGTCGAGGTCCTGACCGCCGAGCTCGAGCGTGTCGACGATTCGCTCGTGCAGCGGCTGCCGCTGCTCGCGGCCGCACTCAACATCTCGCTGCCCGACAACGATCTGTCCGCCTCGCTCGACCCGGAGCTCCGCCTCGAGCTGCTGACGTCCCTGCTCGTGGGCTGCGTCCGCCACCGCGCGGCGGAGACTCCGCAGCTGTTCGTACTCGAGGACTGCCACTGGATCGATCCGCTCTCGGACGAGCTCGCAGCCGCGCTTGCTCGCGGCACCGGCGCCGCACGGATCGCCCTCCTGCTCACACGCCGTCCGGCGGCTCCCGGCACGACGGCTCTCGCGTGGTGCAAGAGGTTCGAGCGCCTCACGGCTATCGAGCTCCTCGAGCTGGACAGCGCTCCCATCGAGGCCCTCCTCTCGCATCTGCTCGGACAGCTCTTCGGGCTGGAAGACGTCAAGGGAGAGACCGTCGCTCACCTCCTCGACCGCGTCGACGGCAACCCCTTCTATCTCGAAGAGCTGGTCAAGCTCCTCGACGATCGGGGCGTCGATCCCCTCGATGCCGAAGCCGTGGCATCGCTCGACCTGCCCGACTCGCTCCAGAGCCTCTCGCTCGCGCGGATCGACTCGTTGTCGGAGGAGACGAAGACGCCACTCAAGGTGGCGAGCGTGATCGGTCGGCTGTTCAAGGCGTTCTGGGTTTGGGGCGCCTATCCCCCGCTGGGCGAGCCGGCGAGGGTCCGAGGGCAGCTCGACGACCTGACCCGGCTCGGACTCACCGTCCCGGCGCAGACCGAGCCCGACCTGGAATACCTCTTCCGCCATGTGGTGATTCGCGACGCGGCCTATTCCACTCTGACCTACGCCCTGCGCAGCGACCTGCACGAGCGTGTGGGCCACTTCATCGAGAGCACCTACCTCGACCGGCTCGACGAGTTCATCGACGTGCTCGCCTACCACTTCGGGGAGAGCGCGGCACTCGACAAGCAACGGACCTACTTTCGACGCGCGGCGGAAGCGGCCAGAGCCGTCTACGCAAACGACACGGCGATCGCCTACTTCGAGCGGCTGTTACCTCTCACGGAGGGCGCCGAACGCAGCGACGTTCTCACGGACCTGGGCGAGCTGTGGCAGCTGACGGGGCGCTGGGCCGAGGCGCAGGAAGCGCTCGGCGCAGCCGTCGAGGTCGCTGGCGAAGCGGCGGACGGCCGTCGGCTCGCCACGAGCCGGGCCGGGCTCGGTCAGCTGCTGGCACACCGAGGCTCATTCGCCGAAGGTCGCAGCCTGCTCGAACAGGCCGACGAGGCCCTCGAGCTCGCGGGTGACAGCGCAGCCCGGGTTCGGGTGCTCGAGCACCTGGCCTTCGTCGCCTGGCAGCAGTCCGACCACACGGCCTCCCTCGGCTACTCGGCTGAGCACTTCCGGCTGGCCCGCGAGCTCGGCGACGAGATCGCGGCGTGCATGGCGATCGAGCAGGAGGGCCTGGTCCGCTGGCACCGGGGCGAGTACGACCGGGCGCGGGCACTCTTCGAGCAGGCTCTACGGGAGGCCGCGCGCGTGGGCCATCCACGGGGTGTCATCCACGCGAGCAACGATCTCGCGGGGCTGCACTACGAGCTCGGCCAGCACGCGACCGCCTTCGAACGCGTCCGCGAGGGCTTGGAGGCGGCCGAGGAGATCGGCTACCGCCCCGCCGTCGGCTGGATGATCGGTAACGCGGGCGAGCTGTATCGCCACCACGGGGACATGCATCAGGCCTTCGCCTGCTACGCGACCGCAATTGCCCTCATGTCCGAGCTCAGGGACTGGCGGGTGTTGCTGATCAATGTCGGCAACCTCGGGGTCGCGCTGGCCGCGGACGGGGAGTGGGACCGGGCGGAGAAGCTGCTCGGGCATGCCGTGCGCCTTGCCCGCGCAATCGAAAACCCCTACCACCTTTGCGAATTCGCCCATCACCGGGCCCGCGTGCTCGCCGAGCAGGACGAGTACCGGCGGGCGGCCGCCCTCAACGACGAAGCGCTCGCAGTCGCCGAGAAGATCGAGCGCCGCGACGTCCGTCTGCCGGCCGAGCTGCTGGCGGTGCGCCTACGAGTCGCGTCCGGCGCACTGACGCCGTCGGCCGCGGGAAGAGAGCTCGACGAGCTCGCGTCCCGGTGGCCGGAGCCGCGCGAGCAGGCTGTGATCGAGTTCGAGCGCTGGCGTTCGGGCGCCGGAGGCGAGAAGGCACGTTGCCGCGCCTCAGAACTGCACCGGGCCCTCCATGCTCAGCAGCCCGACGTCGAGCACGCCCTTCGTTACGCGGAGCTCACCGGCCGGAGTCTCCCTCCGCCACCTCCGTTGCCACCGCTCGTGCAAGCTGCCGGCCAGGTCGACGTCGATCTGTTGCTCGCCGAGCTCCCGGGCGTCGTGCAGGAGGTAGCGCAGACCCGAACGCCGTCCTCGAGCTGACCGAAGTCCGAAGGCGACCTGTCAAGCCGACGCCCGGACTCGAACCGGGGACCCCTTCATTACGAGTGAAGTGCTCTACCAGCTGAGCTACGTCGGCGAGGCTCGAAGCGGGCCAGTATAGCCCTCTCCTCGCGCCGCGGATGCTGCGCAAGCTCTTCTGGAGCTGCGCGCGAACCACGACCGCAGAATACCGCCGATAAGAATCTCTGGAATCATGAGCAGAATGCGTCGTTGAATCCGATAGGGATCATGCCTAGCATCGGTGGCCGGTCACCGCAGATCGGGATTCTTCTGCCGGTGGACGCATCCCTCGTTCGAACGTCCAGGAGGGCACCGACGACAAGGCCGGTGCTCTTCTGGTCGTGCGCGCGATCGAACGCGGCGTCGAACGAGACACGAGTGGGCGCCGGGTCGAGCCCGGCGCCCACTGAGAACGGCTCGCGTCCTCTTCCTACTTGAGGAAGAAGGTGTTGAGGTTCGCCTGTCCGTGCGCGGCCTGGAAGAGATAGCCACCGGTCCGGGCCGAGACGAACTCGCGGATGTTGCGGTTCTCGTACACCGCCAGCGGCGCGTAGTTGTTGGTGATGTTCTTGTCCAGCGCCGCATAGGCAGCACCGCGCTTGTCGCCGGTGAGGGCGTTGGCGGCCTTCATCTGCTTGTTCAGCGCGGGCACGTTCAGGTACGCGAGGTTGTTGTTGTTTGCCTCGTGGATGTTGTCGCCGTTCAGCAGGACGTCGATGAAGTCGTACGGATCCGCGTAATCCGCGAACCAGCCCACCGCGATGGCGGCGTCGTACGGCTCACCCTTCGTGCCGGTGGCGATGTAGATCTGGAAGCCCTGGAAGAGCTTCACGTTCACGTTGCAGCCGATCTGGCTCAGGTTGTACTTGAAGACCTGCGCCAGGTTCTGGCCGGTGGCCGTGTTGCTGCTGTAGAGCGTGATGGGCTTGCACCCACCGCCCTGGGATGCGAGGGTCTTCGCCTTCGGGTAGTTCGCGCCCTTCAGCGGGTACGTGTTGATCGGCTTGTAGCCGTCGATCCCCGGAGGCAGGATCTGCTGCGAGCGCTTGCCGGCGAGGAAGCCACGGACCCGGACGAGTGCCGGGCGATCGACGGCGTAGTTCGCCGCCTTGCGCATGCCGACGCTCTTGAACGCCGCCCGGGACGTGTTCAGCGCGACGTAGTCGATGTTCAGACCGCCGTTCACGAAGTACCGGTAAGGGCCGCCCTTGTGCACACCGTACTGCTGCGCAAGCCCGGCGTTCGCCGTCGCCGGCAGACCACCGGCGTCGTAGTCGGCCTGACCCGCCTTCACCTGCAGCAGGCTCTGATCCAGGTTCGTGTTCATCGTGAACACGAACGTGCTGATGTTGTGCGGGCGCGAGCCCTTGTAATTCGGGTTCGTCTTCATGATCAGCTGCCGGCCGACCTGGCGGCTGGCGACGTAGTACGGCCCGAACGACGCGAACGTGTTGATCCCGTCCGCATTGATCGGCGTCCCCTTCGGGATCGGGCAGAAGAAGTCCATCGCCATCTTCGACAGGAACGACCCGTCCGGCCTCAGCAGCCTGATCGTCAGCTTCTGGCCCTTGGCGACCACGCCGCTCGCGGTCGCGGCCTTGCCGTCGTTCACGGCCTGCGCCCCGACGATCCCGTTGTCACCGGTCATGAACGGCACCGCCGGCGACTGCATCTTCGGATTCAGGTCACGGTTGAACGCGGCCGCGAAGTTCGCAGCAGTCAGCGTCTCGCCCGTGTTCGACTTCACGCCCGACTTGATCGTGAACACATACGTCTTGCCGTCCTTGGACACCGCCGGGAAGCCGACCGCCGCATCAGGAGCAAGCTTCGCCCCGGCCGGATCCGGCTTGTCCGGGTAGTACATGAGCTTCATGCTGACGGCGTCGAGGATCTGCCACGACAGCGTCCCGTACGCGAGCGCCGGGTCGATGTAGTCGACGTCGGTGCCCGACGCGTTGACGTTCATCGTCCCGCCCTTCTTCTGCCCCGAGGCAGACGGACGATTGGACGTGCTCGACGCCGGGCCCGCAAACGCAGCCGCGACCAGCATCGCGGCCCCGAGCGCGGCCATAGCGCCAGAAGCCAAGACCTTTCTGGACATCGATCTCCTTCCCTCCACGTCGAATGGCTTGCCTGTCCCGTTCAGACGGGAGCGGTGGGTATTCGTTAGCCGATATCGCCGGAGGGACTCAGAGGCGACGAGTCGCCCGCCGAGGTCGAAATTTCGCTTACTCGAGCGGTTTATTCGCGGAGCTAACTCGGCGGCGGAGATCCGCGATCACATTTCGTGATCGGATGATGATCCGACGGAAACGAACCAGCCGGCTGCCTCGTGATCAGCCCGAGGCATTTGTTGATTCGAGTGTCTGATCGAGGCGGGCGGAAATTCGTTTGTGCGGCGTCGAGCCGTTCATGGAGCATCAGGGCCAGCATGGCCGAGTCGGCACGGATCGGGAACCGCGCACCAACCGGCGGCTCGCTCGCTCGTCTCACCCTGGAGAGAGCTTCCGTGATTGCATCGAGCCAGTGGGCCGGACTCGAGCTGCGTCATCTGATCACGCTCGAGGCCGTGGCAAGACATCGCTCCTTCAGGAAGGCCGCCCTCTGCCTGAACTACACCCAGTCGGGGATCAGCCAGCAGGTGGCGGCGCTCGAGCGGATCGTCGGCGAGCGGTTGATCGAGCGGCCGGGCGGCTCGAGGCCCGTCGGGCTGACCGCCGCCGGCGAGGTCGTCCTCCGGCACGCCGAGTCGATCTTCCACGAGATCACCGCGGCGCAGGCCGATGTGGGCGTGCTCACGCGCGGCACGTCTGGCGTGCTCAGGGTCGGCGCCTTCCAGAGCGTCAGCGCCGAGGTCGTCCCCGAGCTGATCCGCCGGCTTCCGGACGCCCAGCCGGGCCTGTCGGTCGACCTCGTGCAGACGACGGCCGACAGCGAGCTCTTCGCCCTCCTCGAAGAGGGCCGCCTCGACGTCACCTTCGCGATCCTGCCGCTCCCGCAGGGCCCGTTCGAGGCGGTCGAGCTGTTCGCCGACCCGATCGTGCTGATGGTCTCGACGGGCTCGCCGCTCGCCCGGCGGCGCGAGCCGGTCACGCTCGAGGAGCTGGCCGGGATGCCGCTGATCACCTCGCACGATTGCCGTTACCTGAACGGGTTCGAGGCGCGGATGCACGAGCGGGGCTACGAGCCCGAGGTCCTGCACCGCACCGACGACAACGGGACGCTCTACGGCCTGATCGCAGGCGGGATCGGCGCTGCCGTCGGCACTCAGCTGGTTGCCGACGGTGCCAAGGGCAGCGTCGCCACGCTCCAGATCGAGGAGCCGCTGGCGCCGAGGCGGGTCGCACTAGCCTGGCGGCGCGACCGCGAGTTCCCGCCCAGGTACGAGGCGTTCCTGGAGCTCGTCCGCTCGGTCTGCCGGGACCTCGGGCTCGAGCCGTCCGCGGCCGCGGCCGCCTGACCCGGCGTCAGGCGCCCGTCTGGGCGGTCTCGGCGCCCGGACAGGACCGCGACCGGTAGATCCCGAAGCGCTTCGGCGAGAGGATCCAGCGCCACCGGCCGTCGACTGCGACGGCGTGCACGGTCTGCGTGACGATCACCGACTCGTCGAGCACGGGCTCGCTGAGCTTCAGCCGGAATGTGACCGCCTTGCTGGTCACGGTCCCCCGGTCGCCGGGGACGTTGATCCGCTCGTCCGTGGCCCGCACGAGCCGGATCCAGTCGAGGTGCCCGGGGATCGGTGTCATCGCCTCGCAGCTCACGTACACGGTGCGGGTCGCGACGCGCTGCTGCGCCGGGTGGAGCGAGGGCCAGACTCCGCCGTAGTCGTTGTCGGCGATGTGGCTGACGATTCCGCGGAGGAAGACGACGGGGTCGCCGGCCGGCTGCGTCGGCCCGTCGTCACGGCCGCCGGCCCAGACGGCGACGCCGGCGCCGACCGCGATCACGACCGCGGCGACTCCGAGCGCCCACTGCTGTTTGCCTGGCAAGGCCGTCGCCGCATCGTACTCGCCCGCTCCGATCAGCAAACTATGAATCGGTGAATCGCCTGCTCGCCGGGGGGGCCATGGCCATCTTCATCGCCGCGATGGCAGTGATCGCGCTCTCCAGCGTGGGCTCGAAGGGCGGCCAGACTCAGCCGACCGCGACTGTCGCGACCACGAAGCGGGTCAGCCGGCCGCAGCCGCCGAAGGCGCCGCCCGAGTCCGTGCGGATCAAGCTCGTCGCCGTCGGCCCGTACGATCCGGACGGCGACGGCACCGAGAACGACGCCGAGGTGAAGAACGCCGTCGACGGCAACCCCTCGACCTTCTGGAGCACGGAGCATTACACGCACGGCTTCTTCAAGCCGGGGGTCGGCATCGTCCTCGACGCCGGGAAGAAACAGCCGATCGCGCGCGTGCTGGTGGGAACAGACACCGCCGGCTCGCAGGCGGAGATCCAGCTGGCCGACCGGCCCACCGGCCCGTATCGCGTGGTGTCGGCCGACAGGTCGCTGCAGCCGGGCACGACCGGGTTCCCCCTGAAGCGCGGCTCGTCCGGGCGTTACGTCCTGGTGTGGCTGACGGCCCTGCCGACCGCCACCGGCGAGGGACACATCACCGAGGTGCGGGCGATCGGCCGCTAGAGGACCGGTCCGTTCGGATGCCGTGCGCCGCTCAGACGGCGGCGGCGACGCCGGCGAGGCAGCGCCGGACGCGGACGAACATCGCCTCGAGCGCGAGGGCCGGTGTGACGTTGAACTCCTCGAACGTACGCCAGGCGCCGAGCACGACCTCGGCTGCCTGCTCCGCCGCAGGCATGCGCTCGGACGTCCCGTCCTCCGACAGCTCCGCGATGCGGTCGTAGTGGACGACGGCGCGCTCGGCCCCGGCGGCGACGACGACCAGGTCGCGATACCACGCGGCCAGCTCCTCGAGCGCGAACAGAATCTCCTCGCGCTCGGCACCGCGCTCGGCGCGGCGAACATGCTGCTCGGCCTCCCGGTCGGGCAGGTCGCGGCCGGCAATCGCCTCCTCGGCCGCGGCCCGCTCCTCGGCACCGCGCTCGGCGGCGAGCGCGGTCACGGTCCGGGCGGCGGCGGCCGGGTCGAACGCCGGGTCGGCGTAGGCGCCGCGGGCGACTCCGAGCAGCTCCGCTCGCCGGCGGACGGCGTCCGGGTCGAGCAGGCGCGCGACGCGATCGAGCCGTCCCCCCGCGACGCGCGCAACGGCGGTCAATTGGTCGGGCGACAGCCCGGGCGCCAGCCGCTCCGCCTCGGCGCGGACCGCCCGCTCCGACAACCGCTGGAACGGGACGAGCTGGCAGCGCGAGCGGATCGTCTCGGGGATCGGGCCGAGCTCGTCGGCTGCGAGCACCACCACCGCGTACGGCGGCGGCTCCTCCAGGTCCTTGAGCAGCGAGTCCGCCGCCTCTGCGTTCAGCAGGTGCGCGTCGAAGATCAGGTAGACGCGGCGATCGCCCTCGAACGGTCGCATGTGCAGATCGCGGCGCAGCTCCCGGATGTCGTCGATCCTGATCTGGTCGCCGTGCGGCTCCAGCACGTAGAGATCCGGGTGGGCGCGCCGCTCGACGCGGTCGCCGTCCGCGAGCAGCCCGGCGGCGAAGGCGACCGCTGCCCGCCGCTTGCCGACACCTGCGGGGCCGTGGAAGAGATACGCGTGGGCGGGACCTTCCCGTAGCGCGGCGGCGAGCAGGTGCTTCGCCCGCTCCTGCTCGATCAGCTGCTCGAAGCTCAAAGCAGATCCTCGAGGCGGCCGCGCACCGCGGCGGCGATCTCCTCCACCGGGAGGCCGCCGTCCACCAGTTCGATCCGCTCCGGGAACCGCCGCGCGAGCTCCTCGTAGGCGACGGCGACCCGCGCCTGGAACGCGTCGCCCTCGCGCTCGATCCGGTCGGGGTCTCCCCGCCGGCGCGCGCCGGCGGCGCCCGCTTCAAGCGCGAGCACGAAGGTGCGGTCGGGCAGGAGCCCCTCGAGCACGGTCAGGTTGAGCTGGAGCACGGCCTCGAGCCCGAGGCCGCGGGCGATCCCCTGGTAGGCGAGCGAGGAGTCCACGAACCGGTCGCAGACAACGTCGGCGCCCCGCTCGAGCGCCGGCCGGATCACCCCGGCGGCGTGTTCAGCGCGCGAAGCTGCGAAGAGAGCGGCCTCCGCCCAGCCGGCCATCTCGGGGCCGTTCAGGACCAGCCGTCGGACCGCCTCCCCGAGCTCCGTCCCGCCCGGCTCGCGGGTCGCGACGACCTCGCGCCCGAGCCCGAGCAGGTGCTGCTCGAGCAACTGCGCCTGCGTCGACTTCCCCGAGCCGTCGACCCCTTCGATGCTCACGAACACGCCCGGGATTAGAACAGGTAGGCGCCCCTCGACGGGCCCGGGGAAGGAGCGGGCGCCGGCGGCGCGAATCACGCGTCCGTGGATTCGCCCGCTCCGCAGCTCGAGCTCGTCCGCCCCTGGCGCACGGCCACGCTCGTCGCCTCCGGGGTGGCGGCGGTCGAGCTGGTCGCGCTCGTCGTCCTCGGGGTGGTACTGCTCGGGCGCTCGCTCGCGCCCCACGTCCACGCCGCGGCCGCGCAGGCGGCCCGCGAGCCGACGAAGCACGCGCCGGCGCCGGCGAAGCACAGGGCTGCGTCCCGGCCGGTCGGGCCTGCACACGCGGCTCGGATCCTGCCCCGCGCGAAGACCGGCGTCATCGTCCTGAACGGCAACGGGATCAACGGCGCAGCTGCCGAGGCGGCGGCGATCGTCAGTGCCCGCGGGTACCGCGTCGCCGCCACGAGGAACGCTCCCCGCACCGGGTATCCGACCTGGCGGCTGATGACGGCGCCGGGCTACGCGGCGGAGGCGATCCGCTTCGCGCGGGACCTCGACCTCGCCCGATCGCGCGTGGGACCGCTCGACGGGATGACGCCCAAGCAGCTGCACGGCGCGAAGCTGGTCCTGATCCTCGGCACCAACAGATAACTGCGTGCGTGCCAGACTTCGGTCCGGCTTGCGCTCCGTTTACCTCCCCTCGACCTTGGCCCTGGCCTGGTCGAGCAGCCCGCCAGGGCGGCCGGCAGGCCCGTACGGGTCGAGGCCGTATGCCCGGTCGAGGTCGTGGAGCGCCGCGCGGTACTGCCCCGAGTAGAACTCGAACGAGCCGAGCGCGAACCAGGTGCTCGAGTTCTCCGGCTGGAGGCTCACCGCGTCGCGGTAGTAGCGCAGCGCGTCGCGATCGTCGTACCGCGCCACCTCGGCGTCGCCGAGCACTTGCAGCGGATCGGTCGCCAGCGGGTCGAGCCAGCGGGCCGAGCGGCCGTCCGACAGCGCTGCGCTCGTCTGTCCCCCTGCGATCGCCTCGTAGGCCGAGTCGACGAGCCGCCCCGACGCATACGGCGCGGCCAGCGAATAGAGGACGCCGACCGAGACGAATGCGACCGCACCCGCCCACGCCGGCCGTAGCCTGCGAGCCGGGGGCGACGCCCCCAGCCCGACGAGCACGCCGAGCGAGAAGAACGCCGGCGCGCCCACCGCGACGAACTCCCAGTGGATGTCGACCAGGGAGTGGAGCACGAACGCCCCCGCAGCCAGGGCGAGCGCCGTCGCCGCCGTCCGCTCGGGCGGCTCGACCCGGCGCACGGCCGTCACCGCCGCGGCGGCACCTGTCCCGATCAGGCCGACCAGGAGCAAGAACCCGACGACGCCGGTCTCGGCCAGGAACTGCAGCGGCAGGTCGTGCGGCTCGGTCGTCACGATCGAGCCGTTCCTGATGCCCCTGCGGGCGATCTCGAAGGTCGCCGCACCCTTGCCGCTCGCAGGGGCGTCGGTGAAGAGCTGCCACGCCTCCTGCCACCACCGCCACCGGTTGCTCGAGCTGAGGTCGGCGAGCCGGTTCGGATTCTGGCTGACCTCCGCCGCCTTCGCGCCGCGGAACTCGTCCAGGACCTGCCCGCTCTTGGTGACGGCAACCGCGGCGACGGCGGCAACGCCCACCACCGCGACGAGGAGCCCCAGCGCGCGCGCCAACGACCGCCGCCGTTCCGGCGGAAGCTCGACACGCGCCGCGAAATAGGCGAGCACGCAGACGACCGCCGCGCCGACGCAGAGCAGGACGCCGAACCAGGCTCCGTCGTTCACGCGGTCGCTGTACGGCTGCAGGTCGTCGGTGAGCGCGGGTCGCGAGAACGCCCAGAGCGCCACGAGCCCGGCGACCGGCGTGACGAGCACGAGCGTCGCGAGCCCCTCGAGGCGGTCGCGCTCGGTCGCCAGCCAGGCGAGCGCCGCCACCGCGGCAACGGCGATCCCCGCGCGCGAGTAGGTGAGGACGACGACGAGCTCGGCGAGATAGACGAGGAGGGCGCCCGATGCCCGCGCGGCGGGATGGAACCGCCGGGAGCACGCCGCCCACAGGCCGAGAGGCACCGCGGTGGCGGCGACGAGCGCGAGCGAGTTCCAGTACCCGACGGGGTTGCGCAGCCGGGCGACGCGGGCGCCGTCGGGAAAGAGCGACGGGATGACCTTGCCGAGCAGGGCCCACGCCAGCACGAGGCCGAGCAGCACGGCCAGGCCGGCGGCGGCGGTTCGCGCCGGCTGCGGCGCGCGGGTGGCCAGCAGGCCGAGCAGGGCGATCGCCCCGTAGACGAGCAGCCGGTCGAACGCCGCCCAGGACAGGTCCGGCGCGATCGACCACCACATCGTCAGCCCGACCCACCCGATCAGGGCGGCGAGCAGCCCGAGGGCGATCGCCCCGGCGCCGCGCGGTACGGGCAGCCCGCCGCCGGCGGCGATGGCGGAGGCGGCGATCACCGCCAGCGCGCCGATCCAGAACAGCCGCCCGTTCGAGGTACCGTCGCCGAAGAACAGCGCCGTGAAGAGCAGCGCGGCCGCGGCGAGGAGGGCCGCGCGGCCGGCGAGCACGGGGGCCTGCATCGCCGCCCGGACGCTAGCTGGTCCAGCCGACGACGGCCGAGGATCCGGGCTAGGCTTTAACAGACCCTTTACGGGAGCCTCACGGGTAGCGAATGGCGCGCGTGAAGACTGGGTTCCCGGCCGTTCCGCCCGGGGCATGACGTACAGTGCATTGGACGAGAGAGACACCGACCGGAGCCCGGGTGGGCACGGTCACCCGTTTCGCGTGAACCATTCGTTTCGCCACACCCTCGTTGCACTTCTGATCGTGGGCGCCGCCACCGCCGCGTTCGGTGCGACCACGGCGGCCGCCGCAGGGTCCGCGGCCAAGAGCAAGCCGCCCTGCTGGAAGGTGCTGATCAACGACTGGTACGACGGGCGGATCGACGGGATCTACGAGATCCACTGCTACCGGGACGCGCTGCAGCATCTCCCGGCCGACGTGGACACGTACTCGAGCGCCAGGGACGACATCAAGCAGGCGCTCCAGAAGCGGATCACCCAGAGCCACGACGGCGGAACCGGTAACGGCGGAGGGGCGAACGGCGGAGGGGCGAACGGCGGCGGTGCCGCGGGCGGCGGCACGAGCGGCGGAGGCAGCTCCGGCGGGGGAACCTCCGGCGGAGGAACCTCCGGCGGCGGGACGTCGGCGGGCAACGACACCAGCGGCCCGATCCCGAACGCGATCAGCAATCTCGGCCCCAAGAAGGCCGACTCGCTGCCGGTCCCGCTGCTCGTCCTCGGCGGCGTGGCGATCGTCCTGATGGCGGCCGGCGGAGCCGGTTTCCTGGCGCGCAGGACGCGCGCGCGGCGAGCCCAGCTGGCCTCCGCAGCGTCGGTCCCGCACGGGCCCGGACCGGGGCCGACCGAGCCGTCGTAGCCCGGTAAAGCGCCTGCAAAATCGCTAAAAAGAGCTCCGTCCGAAGGACGCTCTACGCTCCTTGGTCCCTCTCCGGAGGGAGAGGGAGCCCGCAGCTATCCTTGGGAGGAAGAGGTGGCGTCCATGAAGGCATCCACAAGTTTCGAGCACCCCACCGACGAGGTCGTGAACACGGTCGTCGAGGAGGCCGCCGACGTCGGCGTCGAGCGCTTCTTCACGATCACCGGCCGTGACCCGTTCGAGGAGGTCGAGTGGGAACTCCGCGACGCCTTCATCCCCGGCAAGGACAAGGCCGTCTTCGACCAGAAGGAGGTCGAGTTCCCGAAGTTCTGGTCGCAGACCGCGACGAACATCGTCGCGCAGAAATATTTCAGGGGCAGGATGGGCTCTGCCGAAAGGGAGCGGAGCGTCAAGCAGATGATCGGCCGCGTCATCGCCACGATCGGCGGCTGGGGCCGCGCGGGCGGCTACTTCGTCTCCGACGAGGAGGCCGACACCTTCGAGGCGGAGCTGAAGGCGATCCTCGTCAACCAGTACGCCTCGTTCAACTCCCCCGTCTGGTTCAACGTCGGCTTCGAGGAGCGTCCGCAATGTTCGGCGTGCTTCATCCTCTCGATCGACGACTCGATGGAGTCGATCCTGGACTGGATCCGCCGCGAGGGGATCATCTTCCGCGGCGGCTCGGGCTCCGGGGTCAACCTCTCGCGTCTGCGCTCCTCCAAGGAGCAGCTCTCGAAGGGCGGCCACGCATCGGGCCCGGTCTCGTTCATGCGCGGCGCCGACGCGTCCGCCGGCACGATCAAGTCCGGCGGCAAGACGCGCCGTGCCGCGAAGATGGTCGTCCTCGACGTCGACCATCCGGACGTCGAGCACTTCATCTGGTGCAAGGCGCACGAGGAGGAGAAGGCGCGCGTCCTCGAGCAGGCCGGGTACGACATGGCCCTCGACTCCGAGCATTGGGCGTCGATCCAGTACCAGAACGCCAACAACTCCGTGCGCGTGACGGACGCCTTCATGGAGGCGGCCGAGGCGGGCGCCGAGTGGAACCTGACCGCGCGCACCGACGGCAGCGTGGTCGACACGGTCGACGCGCGCGACCTCCTGCGGCAGATCGCCGAGGCGGCCTGGCGCTGCGCCGATCCCGGCGTGCAGTACGACACGACGATCAACGCGTGGCACACCAGCCCGAACTCGGGCCGGATCAACGCGTCCAATCCCTGCAGCGAGTACATGCATCTCGACAACTCGGCCTGCAACCTTGCGTCGCTCAACCTGATGAAGTTCCGCGGCGAGGAGGGCGAGCTCGACCTCGACGCGTTCCAGCACGCCGTCGACGTGGTCTTCCTCGCCCAGGAGATCGTCGTCGGCTACTCGTCCTATCCGACGCCGGAGATCGAGGCGAACGCGAAGGCGTACCGCGAGCTCGGCCTCGGCTACGCGAACCTCGGCGCATTGCTGATGGCACGCGGCCTGCCGTACGACTCGGACGAAGGCCGGGCGTACGCGGCGGCGATCACCGCGCTGATGACCGGCCGCGCGTACCGCAAGTCGGCAGAGATCGCGGCCCGGATGGGCCCGCACGCCGGCTACCAGCCGAACACGGCGGCGATGCTCGGCGTGATCGCGAAGCACCGCGCCGCGGTCGGCAATATCCAGCACACCGAGTCGGTGCCGGAAGACCTGCTCTCCGCCGCACGGCAGTCGTGGGACGACGCCCTGAACCTCGGCGAGGTGCACGGCTTCCGGAACGCCCAGGCGACCGTGCTCGCCCCCACCGGGACGATCAGCTTCATGATGGATTGCGACACCACCGGGGTCGAGCCGGACTTCTCGCTCGTCAAGTCGAAGAAGCTCGTCGGCGGCGGCGAGATCACGATCGTGAACAAGACGGTGCCGATGGCCCTGGAGAAGCTCGGCTACGCACCGGCCGAGATCGACGAGATCGTCGCGTTCATCGACGAGCGGAACTCGATCGTCGGCGCGCCGTACGTCAAGTCGGACCACTACCCGGTGTTCGACTGCGCGATCGGCGACCGGGCGATCCACCACTCCGGCCACGTGAAGATGATGGGCGCGGTCCAACCGTTCATCTCCGGCGCGATCTCGAAGACGGTCAACCTGCCCGAGCAGGTCACGGTCGACGAGGTCGCCCGGCTGATCGCCGACGCGTGGCGTCTCGGCGTGAAGGCGATCGCGATCTACCGCGACAACTGCAAGGTCGCGCAGCCGCTGGCGGGGAAGAAGGAGGAGGGCCAGCTGCCTGCAGTGCCGCCGACGCCGCTCACCCAGCGCCGCCGCCTGCCGGAGGACCGCACCGAGATCGGCCGCAAGTTCCGCGTCGGCGACTACGAAGGCTACATCCACGTCGGCCTGTACGAGGACGGGAGCCCCGGCGACATCTTCGTCGACATCGCCAAGGACGGAACCACGATGGCCGGCCTGATGAACTCGCTGATGATCGCGGTCTCGATGGGCCTCCAGTACGGCGTCCCGCCGGAGGTCTACGTCTCGAAGCTCTCGCACATGCGTTTCGAGCCGTCGGGCCTGACGAACGACACGGACATCCGCAACGCCAAGTCGATCGTCGACTACATCTTCCGCTGGTTCGGCAAGAAGTTCCTCACGCCCGAGCAGCAGGAGGAGGCGGGGATTCTCTCGCCGGAGGTGAAGGCGCGGCTCGCGGAGCGCTACGCCAACGGTGGTGATTCAGCCGTAGCGGCGTCGCCGGTGGAAGCGCCGCCCCCGGGCCAGACCGCCCTCTTCAACTCGTGGGAGGACGCGGTCGAGTGCGCGAAGTGCGGCGGACGGATGGTGCGCACCGGCTCCTGCTACACCTGCCGCGACTGCGGGACGAACACCGGCTGCAGCTGAGCCGAGCCGGCTGAGCCGAACACCCTCTTCCGTACACCGGATCGGCGGAGGTTGCCCACCGCCGATCCGGGTACCTACACCGAGGATGCTCATGCTCGGGCGCACCTGGCGCAGGACCGTCCAGAGCCTGTGGTTCCTGCCGGGGACGATGGTCGTCGGCTTCGGTGCGCTCGCGTTCGGCCTCGTCGAGGTTGACCGGCGCTTCGGGCTTGACGCCGACCTGCTCTTCGGCGGCGATGCCGGGGCCGGGCGGACGGTTCTCTCCGTTATCGCCGGTTCGCTGATCACCGTCGCAGGCGTCTCGCTGTCGCTCACGCTCCTGGTGCTGCAGCTCGCCTCGAGCCAGTTCAGCCCGCGAGTGCTCCCGGGCTTTCTCGGCGACCGGTTCACGCAGGTCACCGTCGGTTCGTTCGTCGGGATCTTCACCTACTCGCTGATCACGCTTCGCGCCGTCGGCGGAGGATTCGTGCCACGCCTCAGCATCACGGTGGCAAGCGCACTCGGCGTGGTCGCCGTGATCGTCCTCGTCGCGTTCATCCATCACGTCTCGCAGCTGATCCAGGTCTCCGGGATAGCAGCGCGGATCGGCGCCGCAACCGTGCGGCAGGTGGAGCGCATCTACCCCGAGCCGTTCGGCGACGGCGTTGACGAGGACGGTGATGCCCTGCTCGTCGAATGGCGACGCCTCGGTGACCCGCGCATCGTTCGTCCGAGCCGTTCCGGATACGTGGAGGAGATCGCGACCGACCGGTTGGCGTCGAGGCTGGACGGACTGGCCGCACGAGTCCATTTCGCCGTCTTCCCCGGCGAGTTCGTCACGACCGGCGACGTCCTGGCCGAGGTGTGGACGCACGATGCCGAGACGGCTGCGCGCGGGGTCTCGACCGCCTTCGGGATCGCCGACGAGCGCAGTCCGACCCTCGACGTCGGGTTCGGCATCCGGCAGCTGACGGATATCGCGCTACGGGCGCTCTCGCCGGCCCTCAACGACCCGACGACGGCGCAGACCTGCATCGGTTATCTCCGCGCGATCCTCGAAGCGCTCACCGGGCGCGATCTGCCGCCGCGGGTGCGTCGCTTCGACGGCTGCGAGCTGGTCGTGATCGCTGAACGGCGTGCCTTCGAGGACCACCTGCTGCCGCTCGTGGAGATCGGCCGCTCGTGCGGCGATGCGGTCGAGGTGACGGCCGCGCTCCTCGACACGTGCGCAAGCGTCGCCGACCGCGCCCGAGCGGCGGGCGCAGACGATCGCGTCGACGCAGCGCTCGCAGTTGCCTCGACCATCGCCCGGCAGTCGAGCCGTCGCTCGCCGAGGGGCAGTGACCGGGGCCGAATCGTGGAAGCGGTGCCGTACGGGGCGTAGTCGAGCCGCGGACAGGTGGGACGACCCGGCTTCATCTCGACCGCCGACCCATCGCCGGGGCTGCGTCAGTCCGCCAGTACGATCGCCGTGTGGAGCGCGTTCGCATCGACAGGTGGCTCTGGGCCGCGCGCTTCTTCAAGACCCGGGGCGCCGCGACCGCGGCCGTCCTCGGCGGACACGTGCAGGTGAACGGAGCACGCGTGAAGCCGGCGCGCGACGTCGTCGTCGGGGACAGGCTCGAGATCACCCGCTCGGACGAGCGCTGGGCCGTCGTGATCACCGGCCTGGCCGACCGACGCGGGCCTGCCCGCCGCGCCGCGACGCTGTACGAGGAGACGCCCGAGTCGGCCGAGGAACGGAAGCTACGCCGGGACGAACGGCGGCTGGCGCGGCCGTTGGGCTCCGACCTCTCGGCAAGACCGACCAAGCGCGACCGACGCCGCCTGGACGCGCTCCGCCGCGCCCAGCGCCGGAGCTAGCCGCCGGCGAGACCTCCGCCTCTACTCAGCCGTACTTCCGGTCGCTCCACTTCATCCAGGCGACGATCGCGCCCGGGAAGCCGCAGAGCAGGACGACGAATCCGATCACGATGTGCCCGAGCCCGAGCAGGATCCCGCCGGCGACCAGGCAGGCGATCAGCACGAGCAGGCCGAGCAATGCACCCATGGCGCGCAGACCCTACTCGATCGGGTCGGCCGCGACCAGCCACGGCTACAAGATCTCGAAGCCGACGAGCCGCTCCGGCTCTTCTTCCGCCACTTCGGTCCGCTCGACCTCCGCCCCGCGCGGGCCTTCCCGGCACAGCCGGACCAGCGACTCGACGTCTTCCGCCGTGCCCTCGAAGACGGCCTCGACCGTCGCGTCGCGGCGGTTACTCACCCATCCGGCGACGCCGCGGCTCCTCGCCGCCCGCGCGACCGAGTAGCGGAAGCCGACGCCCTGGACCCAACCGTGCACGACGACTCGTCGGCGCACCACGCCGCCCACGCTATGTGAAGAGGTGACGCCGTGACCGAACCGCCGAACGAACCGAAGGCGGCGATCCGCGAGCTGCTCACGGCAGCCGCGTGAGCAAGTAACACAGTGTTACAAGTGCTGGGCGAGCTGCCAGGCGTTGTCGCAGATGATCGGCACCGCCGCCCCGCCCGCTTCGATTCCGTCGACCTCGACCTCCGGCCCACCGATCATGAAATCCGTGTGGGCGCCGGACTGGTTGACGCCGATCGCGGCCAGGTCGACCTGCTCGGGATCGGCGCCGTCGAGGTCGACGGCCTGGAGGACGGCGGTTCCGAACGCGATGTGCGACGACGCGTTTTCGTCGAAGAGGGTGCTCCAGAAGGTCAACCCGCTCCGGCCGACACGCGACAGGTCGTCGACGAGCGCGACCTCGCCGAGGTAGCAGGCGGCATCGTCGAGCGCCACTTCCGCCCGGACGGCCTCGACGCCGGACGACGCGTTCACCTCGGTGATCCGGCCGCCGGAGAAGGACATCTCGAGGTCGCGCACGACGATGCCGCTGACCAGCACGAGCGGGCGCGTCGATCGCACCCGCCCCTCGGTGCGACGCCGGTCGGGCGTCGTGAACACCTCTTCGGTCGGCAGGTTAGGGACGTAGAACTGCCCGGACGCGGTCTCGGCGCCGGCCGCCACCCAGCGCGACTGCGGCATCAGCCCGACCGTCAGGTCGGTGCCGGGGCCGCGGAACCGGACCGCGTCGAGCCGGCGCTCGTTCAGCTGGGCCGCGCGGCTCATCAGCGTCGCGACATGCTCCTTCCAGGCGGCAACCGGGTCGGTCTCGTCCAGGCGGACGGTCGCCCGGATCGCGTCCCAGAGCCGCTCGAGATCCGGCTCGCCGAACACCTGCCCCGCCCAGGCCGGGGTCGGGAACGCGATGATCGTCCAGGGGATCTGACGGCGGTCGATCGCGGTCCAGATCGCCCGGCGGCGCTCCGGCACGCTCGACTCGACCACGCGCCTTGCATCGAGACCCTCGAAGAGGTCGGGATCCGGCTCGCCGACGATGCTGACGAGCGCGGTCTCGCGCTCGGCCTCCTCCTCGACCCGCTGGAGCATCCACGCCGGCGCCCACCCGACGGCCTCGTCGGAGGCGAACTCGGCCCGCGCGCGCCGGACGTGACCGTCGGCGTACTCGACCTGGACGAGCCGCGCGCCCTCCTCGTAGGCGACCCTGGTCAGCGGCCGGACGAGCGGCGCGTGCTCGATCTCGGCGATGATCGTGACGTCCTGCCCTGGCCGGACGTTGATCCCGACCCGAACCGCAAGCCTGGCGTACTGCTCCAGCTCGGCAACCCGATCGGCCCAGAACGCTTCGGCGTCCACGTCGCCGGGACGCTACCTAGAATCACCCGATGGGAGACGAGGCCGCCGTCACGCCCACCCAGGCACCGCCGCGGGAGCGGATGAGCTGGGCCGACCTGGGCGAGGCGTCCCGTGAGCTGGCCCGGGCGATCCTCGACGACGGCTACGTGCCCGACCTGATCCTGGGCATCGCCCGCGGCGGGCTGCTCGTCGCCGGCGCGCTCTCGTACGCAATCGGCGTGAAGAACACGTTCACGATGAACGTCGAGTTCTACACAGGCGTCGACGAGCGGCTGCCCGTGCCGATGATCCTGCCGCCGGTGCCCGCGCTCGTCGACCTGCAGGACGCACGGATGCTGATCGCCGACGACGTGGCCGACACCGGCCAGACGCTGGCGCTGGTCAAGGGGTTCTGCGCCGGGCAGGTGGGCGACGTGCGCACGGCGGTGCTGTACGAGAAGCCGCCCTCGATCGTCACCTGCGACTACGTCTGGCGGCGCACCGACCTCTGGATCGACTTTCCGTGGTCGATCGAACCGCCGCTCACAGCCTGAGGAACGACCAGAAGCCGCCACGGTGGCCCGTCGGCCGGGAGACCCAGAATGTCGTCGTGTTCACGTAGAAGAGCGGACGACCCCTTCGCGTCGTCAGCGTCAGCTTTCCCGCATCTTCGTCGAGCGTGAGCTTCGTGGAGGAAAGGATGTTCTGCAAGCCGTGCCAGGGAATGCCGATGCAGATGGCGGCGCCCTTGGCCGCGTCGAGCGCGTGGATGAACGGGTAGCCGCCGCCCGGCGCCTGGTAGAGCGTGTAGACCCAGTGCCCGTCGGCGCTCGTCGCGCGTGTCACCGGCGATCCGTGCATCACCCAGGTCGACTGGCGGCGATCGGCGATCACGCGGGGAATGAGCCGCCGTGAGGCGATGTCGTACGCGCGCACCCGGTAGCTCGTGACGTCGCCATTCGAGAGGTGCTGGATCAGGTACAGCGTCCCGGCGCCCGGCGAGAGCGCGTCATAGGTGAAATCGCCGGGAAGGGTGATCCGGCCCCGGACGCGGAGACTCTTCGCCGAGAGAAGCACGAACCGCGACCTCGGGCGCAGCGCGCCGTAGGTCTTCGGCGTCTTCCACTCGGCGAGGACGAGCAGCCGGCCGTCGCGGGTGAGCCCGCCGGCCGTGCCGTCGTTCGCGACCATCGGTACACCCCACGTCCCGCGGAGCGAGCGGAAGTTCCAGATCCGGCCCGTCGACCGCCGAACCGCGGCGACCACGGTGTCGCGGCCGGTCGGGAGGGTGACGTAGCGGAACTGCTGCCGGGGCAGTGTGACACCGGTCCAGCCCTCGATCACTCCCGGATCGGGGCCACCGCCGTCGGCGCCGGCAACCGGCGCGAGCACGAGCAGCGCGAAAGCCGAGAGACAGGCGATCCGGATCATCGTTTCTCCTCGGTCGGGTACCGGCTATAC
Source organism: uncultured Actinomycetes bacterium (assembly GCA_963841405.1). Taxonomy (GTDB): domain Bacteria; phylum Actinomycetota; class Thermoleophilia; order Gaiellales; family Gaiellaceae; genus DATBLE01. The sequence continues at coordinate 85,118 of CAWJCM010000008.1, forward strand.
GGCCGCGGTCGCCTGCGGAGTCCCGGACCTCTCGCGGCCCGGCGGCCGTACCATCGGCAATGGACCTCCTCCAGCGAGCCGCTCGTATAGTCGGCGCGGGATGGGTACCGGCGGGCCGGAGCGCGCCTGGGTCCGCGGAGCCCAGGGTGGTGACGCCTCGAGCCTCGAGGCGCTGTTCCGCCACCACTGGGCCGCCGCGTACCGAGCTGCCTACCTCGTCGTCCACGACGCCGGCGCCGCCGAGGACATCGCCCAGGAGGCGTTCCTCGCCGCCGTGCGGAACCTCGACCGATTCGATCGCCGACGACCCTTCGGCCCGTGGCTGCACCGGATCGTCGTCAACCGGGCGATCGACTGGGCACGGATGCGGGCACTGCGGCCCGAGTCGGGAGGCGCCGCGCTGGCCGGGGTCGCGGCGACCGAGCGTGCCGACACGAGCGAGGGGATGCTGGACGCGATCCGGTCTCTTCCGCCGGACCACCGGGCCGTGATCGTGCTCCGCTATCTGCTCGAGTACACGCCCGGCGAGATCGCCCGGCTGCTCGACCTCCCCCGCGGCACGGTCAACTCCCGCCTGCGCCGCGCGCTCGACGCGCTGGGCGAGAAGCTGGACGACGAACGGTGAACGAGCGCGAGCTAGGCCGGGCGCTGAGGGAGGTCGAGCTGCCGCGGCCGGACCGGGAGCGAGCGCTCGCGGTCGTGCGGGCGGCGTTCGCCGACCGCGAGCGTGTCTCCTGGCCGCGCCGCCACGTGCGCTCGCTCGCCGCCTCCGTCGTCGTCGCCGCCGTCGCTGCCGCTGCAGCCAGCTCGCCTGGGCGCGCAGTGATCGACAACCTGCGCGAGGCGATCGGCGTCGAGCATGCGCAACCGGCACTGTTCTCGCTCCCCGCGAGCGGACGAGTGCTCGTAACCTCTACGGCCGGTTTGTGGGTGGTGTCGCAGGACGGATCGACCCGGCACCTCGGCCCGTACCGCGAGGCATCCTGGTCTCCCCTCGGCCGGTTCGTGGTCGCAACGCGCACCAACGAGCTGGCCGCCCTGGAGCTCGGCGGCAACGTGCGCTGGACACTCGCACGGCCACGGGTCGTCTTCCCGCGCTGGGCCGGGACACGAACGAACACCCGAATCGCCTACCTCGCGCGGGACGGGCTGCACGTGGTCGCGGGCGACGGCACAGGCGACCACCTCGTCAGCGGGTCGGCGCCCGGAGTGGCGCCGCCGGCGTGGCAGCCGGCCCGAAGAGCACAGACACTCGCCTACGTCGGCCTGCGCGGGCGCGTCACGGTCGTGGATCCGGACGAAGGCGGGGTCACCTACCGGCTGCCGTCGTTGCCCGAGCCCCGCGCGCTCGCGTGGTCGCCGAACGGGACGCTCGCCGTCGCGAGCCGCGCGGGCGTCGACGTCTTCGCCGGTCGCCGCAGGATCGCGCACCGGCGTCTCACAGGAGTCAGCGCCGTCGCGTTCCCACCGAGCGGCGACGGGCTCGCGGTGCTTCGCGGCAACGAGGTGCTGCTCTACGGACCAGGCCTCCGCTCGCCGCGGCGCCTGTTCGCAGGCGCCGGCCGGCTGGCGGGACTCGCCTGGTCGCCGGACGGCAAGTGGCTCCTCGTGGGGTTCCCGGGTGCCGATCAATGGCTCTTCATCCGCTCCGTCGGACGGCACCGGCTCGTCGCCGTCTCCAACGTCGCCGCACAGTTCCGGTCGGCAAGCTTTCCGCATATCGACGGCTGGTGCTGTTCTAGCCGCTGACCACGCAGGCGTCGTGCGACGAGCGGGCGAGCCGCTCCCGGTGAAGGAGCCGGCCCCGGTCGTCGAGGATCGTCAGCGTCCCGTGGCCGAGCGAGGGTGTGACCACGCGGCCGAGGGCCTGCTGGACGTTGTACGAGCCGACCGGGACCGTCACCTGCCCGAGCGGACGCCCGTCGACCCGATGCAGGCGGAGCGTCCCGCTCCAGCCGCTCGTCACGTAGACGGTGTCGCCCGCAAAGCTGACGTGCTGCGGCGGCCAGTCCCCGGACGGGCGGGCGACCAGGCGCCCGTCCCGCCGGTCGAAGACGGCGAGCTCCTGCCGGTCGCCCGAGCTGACCCACAGATGCCGGCCGTCGGGAGCGGCGCCGACGTCGTGGGCGAGGAACGGCGGGCGGAACCGGCGGACGAGGCGCGGCCTGGTCGGCGCCGAGACGTCGACGACCGCCACCTGCTCGGCCTTCGAGCCGAGCGCCACCCAGAGCGCGCGGCCTGCGTGGTCGATCGTCACGTGCCGCGCGAGCGGGCCGACCGGCTCGCGCGCGAGCGCACGGCCGTGGACGAGGTCGACGACGACCACCTCTCCGCGTGCGGCGTCGGTGACGTACGCGTGACGGCCGTCCGGATGCGCTGCCGTGTAGCGCGGCTCGCCAAAACCGCGGATCACCCGCTCGACCGTGAGGCTGCGAGCGTCGATCAGGCTGACCGCGCCGAGCTCCGAGTGGGCGACCACCGCCCACCGGCCCGCGCTCTCGATGCTACGCGGGTAGGTGAGCGTCGGGATCCGCCGGAGGACGCGGCCGGTCGCGGAGTCGACCGCGACCACGCTCGACTCGAGGTCGGCGGTGACGAGCACGATTGGACCCGCCGTCGCGGCCGTCAGCCGCCGAGGCGCGAGCGCGGCCGCGGTCGCGGCGAGCAGGAACTCCAACCGGTCCATCGCGATGACTACGGATCAGGCTTCGCCAGAGGTCCGGCGGACGGCGGCCAGGACCTCGCCCGGCTCGGCATGCCGGCCGGCCTGCTGCTTCGAGAAGACGAAGTGCCCGTCGACGAGGACATCGAACTGGCTCTTCTCGCCGGGGATGTCGATCGCCTCGTACCCCGCCGCCTGTAGCTCGGCCACGAGACTCGCGGCCCGCTCGTCGTAGCCGCTTCAGACCGGGCAGAAGAAGATCTCGACCGTCACGGGGCCAACTGTAGGCATTCCGGCTGGATGTCGGCCACGGTGCGGCAACCGGAGAGCGCCATCGTCAGGTCGAAGTCCGCGACCAGGTTGCGGATCACGTCGCGCACGCCCGCCGCGCCGCGGAGCGCCAGGCCGTAGACATACGGGCGCCCCAGCAGCACCGCGGTCGCGCCGAGCGCGAGCGCCTTGAACGCGTCGGCGCCGCCGCGGATGCCGCTGTCGAACAGGACCGGGATCCGGCCGCCGACCGCCTCCGCCACCCCGGGCAGCGCATCGAGCGAGGCGATCGCACCGTCGACCTGGCGGCCGCCGTGGTTCGAGACGACGACCGCGTCCAGGCCGTGCTCGACCGCGAGGCGTGCATCGTCGGGATGGAGGATCCCCTTCACCACGATCGGCAGCGTCGTCCGCTCCCGCAGCCAGGCGAAGCCGTCCCACGTGAGCGACGGGCGAGAGTAGATCTCCATCACCTTGCGGACGGCCGCGACGCCGGCGCCGGAGCGCAGGTTCTCGCGGAAGCTTCCGGGGTACGAGCGTGTCGCCCGGACGAGGGCGCGCAGTGCGGCCGGTGTCGGAGGACCCGACCGTTGCGCCGTGGACGGATCGACGAGGCTGCGGAAGACGGGATCGCTCGTGTACTGGGCGATCCCCATGCCGGTCGCAAACGGGAGGTGCGCGAAGTCGAGGTCGCGCGAGCGCCAGCCGAGCATCTTGGTGTCGAGTGTGACGACGATCGCCTCGCACCCGCAAGCCTCGGCGCGGGCGACGAAGCTCGCGACCAGGTCGTCGGACGTGCTCCAGTAGAGCTGGAACCAGCGCGAGGCGCCGCCCATCGCGGCCGCGCACTCCTCCATCGGCCGGGACGCCTGGTTCGAGAAGATCATCGGCACGCTCTCGGCCGCCGCCGCCTTCGCGACGGCGACGTCCGCCTCGGGGTGGGCGAGCTCGAGCACGCCGATCGGCGCGAGCAGGAACGGAGTCGGCCGGCGCCGCCCGAGTAGCTCGACCGAGAGGTCGCGGTCGGAGACGTCTCGAAGTACCCGCGGCACGATGCGCCACCGGTCGAACGCCGCTCGATTCGCCGCAACCGTGCGTTCGATGCCCGCGCCGCCGGCGATGTACGCATAGGCCTGCGCCGACAGCCTCGACTTCGCCTGCCGCTCGAGCCTCCGGTGATCGAACGGGATCGCCGGCCGGCGGCCGCGCACGCCCGCGAGGTAGATCTCGGTTTGCCGCGCGAGGCCGACGCCGGGACTGCTCACGGGCGCGATGCTACGGCACCGGAGACCTCCGCCTACGTCGACGGAGCAGGCCCGGCGATCTCGGCGGCGGCCTGGAGCCGCTCCGGCTGCTCGCGCAGGAGCGACTCGAGCGCGGCGAGGACGGTCGGGCAGAACTGGGTGCCGGCGTTCGCGCGCAGCTCCTGCAGGGCCTCGGAGACAGGGCGGCCGGGCCGGTGCGGACGGTCGCTGGCGAGCGCGTCGAATGCGTCGGCGACCAGGACGATCCGCGCGGGCAGGGGGATCTCGTCGCCGGCCAGACCGTCGGGGTAGCCCTTCCCGTCGATGCGCTCGTGGGTCGACCTGGCGATCTGCCGGACGAACGGGTGGAGCTCGAGATCCGACAGCATGCTGTCGGAGGCGACCGGGTGCCGTCTCATCTCTGCCAACTCCGCGGCGGTGAGCGGGCCGGGCTTGTTCAGGATCTGCTCGGGCACGCGAGACTTGCCGATGTCGTGCAGCAGAGCCCCGATCTCGATCGCCTCGAGGTCCTCCTGCCGGTAGCCGAGCGTGCGGGCGAGCTCGACCGAGAGCTTCCGGACCCATCTGGGGCGGCCCCTGGCGTTGCTCCCCTGGATCGAGCGGGAGAGCGCTGCGAGCGTCTCCAGGTAGGTGCGCTGGGCGAGCCGCTTCCTTCGCTCGAGCTCCTCTGCCTGCGCCCGCGCTCTCTCCTCCGCCGCCCGGCTGCGCGCGAGCGACCGGCTCATCCAGAGACCGACCAGCACCGGTAGCACGCCGATCGCCAGGCCGAGCTGCCACGCGCGGCCGTCGACCACGTGCGCCAGCGTGCCCCTTGCCAGCACCAGGCCGACGCTGACAGCCAGCGCGGCGACCAGAACCGCGAACGCGAAGACGTCGATCCAGGGCTGCCAGGTGCGTTCCGGCGTGCCGGGCTCCCCGGACGTCGACGGGCCCTCCGCCGCGCCCGGCTCCGAGGCTGTGACCTCGACCTGCCCCGAGACCCCGTTTCGGCCGAGCGCCTTCGCGCGGTACAGCGCGAGATCGGCCTGGTGGACGAGGTCGTCCGCCGTCTCGAACTCGGGATGGGTTGCGACCCCGATCGACACCGTCGCCCGGATCTCGCCGTCGCCGGTGGGGTTCCCGAACGGTGTCGCCGCGACCGCGCGCCGGATGCGCTCGGCGATCGCCAGCGCATCGTCGTGCCCAGCCTCGGGCAGGACGACCGCGAACTCCTCGCCCCCGAACCGGCAGGGGATGTCGAAGGGACGCAGCTGCGAGCGCAGGACGGCAGCGACCCCGCGCAGCACTGCGTCGCCGGCGAGATGCCCGTACGTGTTGTTGACGTTGCGCAGCAGGTCGAGGTCGGCGAGCAGGATCGACAGCGGCCGCCCGAAGCGCCGCGCGCGTTCGATCTCGGCCTCGAGTGCAGTCGCGAAGTACCGCGCGTTGAACAGATCCGTCTTGGGGTCGAGCCGCGCGGCCAGCTCCATGCTCGGCAGCCTGAGCGCGCGATAGGCGACCACAAGCGGGGCGAGCAGGAACGGAACGATCGCCGGCGCCAGCTCCCAGACGGCTGCGAGCCCGACCCCGAGCGCGGCCAGGCCGAGCTCCGTCGAGAGGTTGCCGAAGGCGAAGAGGCCGCTCTCGCGATAGGTCGTGCCGCGGCCGATCCTGAGCATCTGGGCGAGCAGCAAGTCGTCGACGAGGACGCAGGCTGCAGCCGCGATCGCCCCGCCGAGCGCCAGCCGGGAAATGTCCCCGCCGGGATCGGTGCGGTCGACGAACAGGTCGCAGATGAGGGAGGCGATCAGCGCCGCACAGACCCAGCTGGCGATGTTGAAGGCCTGGGCATGCCAGGGCGAGCGGCCCCGCAGCAGGTCGGGGACGTGGGCGAGCACGATCATCAGCGCGACCAGGTGCGGCGGCAGCAGGAGGGCGCCGGCCACGAAGAAGACGAGCGCCGGCGAGTACCACTGGTGGGCGGGCGACTCGACCGAGAGCAACTGGATCGGCGCAGCACAGGCCGTCAGGACGCCGAAGAGCAGCCAGTCGCCGTGCGTCGCGCTCGCCAGGTGGCGCGGTGCGAGCAGGAGCGCCGCAATGCCGATCACGACCACGAGGTACGCGGCTGCGGGCGGGCTCAGAGCCAGGTTTGCGGACGGCCGGGCACGGGCGCGGGCGGCCGCGCCGCTCGGCGAGTTGACGCCTGTCGCGCTCACGTTCCCCTCACGTCGAAATGCAGCCCGCGCAACGGGCTCCGACCAGCTCGTGCACTTGCTTCTCTCCCTCTCTCCTACAAGACCGTAAGAGCAAGGGGTGTCTTCCTGCATCCCCCTGTCGAGGGATCCGGAAGCGAACGCGGCTCGAAACGAGGCAGGCGAAGCCGGCGGCGATCCGCCGGACGCCGTCAGGGTACGGCGAGCCTACCGCGCTTCGTCGAAGCGTCTGGCGACCTCTGCCCAGTTGACCACGTTCCACCAGGCCGCCAGGTAGTCGGGCCGGCGGTTCTGGTAGCTGAGGTAGTAGGCGTGCTCCCACACGTCGATGCCGAGCAACGGGACGTCGCCGGTCATGATCGGGCTGTCCTGGTTCGGGGTCGAGTAGACGGCGAGGCCGGTGCCGTCCCAGACGAGCCACGCCCAGCCGCTGCCGAATCGCTTCACCCCGCCGTCGACGACCTGCTCCTTGAGCTGGTCGACGCCGCCGAACGTGTCCGAGATCGCGTCTGCCAGCGCTCCTTCCGGCTCGCCGCCGCCGTCCGGGCCCATGATCTGCCAGAACAGCGAGTGGTTCGCGTGCCCGCCCGCGTTGTTGCGGACGGCGGTGCGGATCGCCTCCGGCATCACCTCGAGCTCGGTGAGGACGTTCTCCACCGAACGGTCGGCCCACTCGGTGCCGTCGAGCGCCTTGTTCGCGTTGTCGACGTACGCCTGATGGTGCTTGTCGTGGTGGATCTCCATGGTCCGCGCGTCGATGTGCGGCTCGAGCGCGTCGAAGTCGTACGGGAGTGCGGGTAGCTCGAAGGGCATCGGTCTCTCCTTGTCGTAGGGCTCGAGGCCGATTCTCGCAAACGTAGGATGGGGCGCGATGCGTGTCGTTCTCGGCTGCGGCAACTTCGGGGGAATCGGCTCCGCTCCGGCCTTCTTCGGGAAGGGCGAGACCCGCGAGCAGGCATTCGACCTGATGGACGCGGCGTGGGCGCTCGACCTCGACCGCTTCGACACGGCGGACGCCTACGGGGGCGGCCGCAGCGAGTCGTGGATCGGCGGCTGGATCGCCGCCACCGGCAACCGCCCGCGGATCACGTCGAAGACGTTCAACGCGATGGAGGACGGGGCCGACTTCGGGCTGGCGCGCGAGCGCGTGCTGCGCCAGGTCGAGACCAGCCTCGAGCGACTCCGGGTCGAGCGGATCGACCTCTACCTGACACACGAACCGGACCCGGACACGCCCGTCGAGGAGACGTTCGCCACCTTCGCGGCGCTCGCCGAGCGCGGCCTGATCGGCGCCTGGGGCGTCAGCAACGTCACCGCGGACGTGCTGCGCGAATGGCTGGCCTTCGGAACTCCGTCGCTCGTGCAGAACTCGTATTCGCTGCTGGAGCGCGGCGACGAGCAGGAAGTGATCCCGCTGTGCGCGGAGCACGGGATCGAGTACCAGGCGTTCAGCCCGCTCGCGGGCGGGTGGCTGACCGGCAAGTACCGGCGCGGCCGGGAGCCGCCGCCGGGCTCGCGGATGACGCTGCGCCCGGAGCCGTACCGCCATCTGGACAGCGAGCCGGTGCACGCCGGGCTCGAGCGGCTCGCGGCGGCCGCCGCGTCGCGCGGGGCGAGCACCGCCGCGCTCGCGCTGGCGTGGGCGCTCGGGCGAGCAGATTCGGTGGTCGTCGGCCCGCGGCGCCCGGAGCACCTCGAGAGCGCCCACGAGGCGCTCTCGGTGACGCTCTCGGAGGCCGAGCTCGAGGAAGTAGGCTCGTTCTTCTGATGGCGGTCCTCGTGCTCAACGAGAGCGAGGTCGAGCAGCTGCTGGACCTGCCGGGCTGCATGGCCGCGATGGAGGAGGCGCTGATCGGACTCGCGCGTGGCGAGGCCCATCTCCCGCTCCGGCCGGTGGTCAAGCCGCCGGGCGAGCCGACGTTCCTCGGACTGATGCCGACCTTTCGCGGCGGCGCCCGACCGCTCTACGGCCTGAAGACGATCGTGGTCGCGCCCGGGAACGCGGCCCGCGGCCTCGACCCGCACCAGGGAACGGTCACGCTCTACGACGGGATCGACGGCCACGTGGTCGCGGTGATGAACGCCACGCCGATCACGGCGATCCGCACCGCCGCGGTCTCCGGCGTCGCGACACGCGCGCTCTCGCGGGAGGACTCGCAGGTGCTGGCGATCGTCGGAGCCGGGCACCAGGCGCATCCGCACATCGCGGCGATGCTCGAGGCACGGCAGTTCGAGCAGATCAAGATCGCGGCGCGGAGCATGGAGAGCGCCGAGCGGCTCGCTTCCGAGTGGCCGCTGGCCGTCGCCGTCGACACGGTCGAGGAGGCTCTCCGCGACGCCGACGTCGTCTGCACCGTGACCTCGGCGGCCGAGCCGGTCGTCCGGGGCGAATGGCTGAAGCCGGGCGCCCACGTGAACGCGGTCGGCGCCTGCCTGCCGACCGTGCGCGAGCTGGACGGCGAGGCGATGGCGTGCGCCAGCCTGTTCGTCGACCGCCGCGAATCGTGTGAGAACGAGGCCGGCGACTACCTGCTGGCGCTCGAGGAGGGCGCAATCGACGGCGGGCACATCAGGGCCGAGCTCGGCGAGGTGCTCGCCGGCGAGGCGCCCGGGCGGACCTCGGAGGAGGAGATCACGGTGTTCGAGTCGCTCGGCCTCGCGGTCGAGGATCTCGCCTCCGCCGAGTACATCGAGCGCCGCGCGCGGGAGAACGGCGTCGGCACGAGCGTCGAGTTTTGATCGCGCTCGCCGAGATCGAGCGCGCCCGCGAGCGGATCGCCGGCGCAGCGGTCCGGACGCCCCTCCTCCGGTTTCCCGACACCGACATCTGGCTGAAGCTGGAGAACCTGCAGCCGGTCGGCTCCTTCAAGATCCGCGGCGCGGCCAACGCGATCCGCGCGGCGTCGCCGGACGAGCTCGCGGGCGGCGTGGTCACGGCGAGCGCGGGCAACATGGCGCAGGGAGTCGCCTGGGCGGCCCGCGAGGCGGGCGTCCCGGCGACGATCGTCGTCCCGGACCACGCGCCGCAGACGAAGCTGGACGCGATCGAGCGGCTGGGCGGCCGCGTGATCAAGGTGCCGTTCGAGGACTGGTGGCGGGCCATCGTCGAGTCGCGTGTCGAGGGCGTCGAGGGCAGGTTCGTGCACCCGGTCGAGGACGAGCTGGTGATGGCCGGCAACGGCACGATCGGCCTGGAGCTGGTCGAGGACCTCCCCGACGTCGACACCGTGCTCGTCCCCTTCGGCGGCGGCGGCCTCGCCACCGGGATCGGGAGCGCGGTCAAGGCGCTCCGTCCAGAGGCGCGGGTCTACGGCGTCGACCCCGAGACGGGGCCTGCCCTGAGCCGGGCCTTCGCCGACCGGAAGCCCGTCACGGTCGAGCACGTCCCCTCGTTCGTGGACGGATCGGGCAGCCGCGGCGTACTCGAATCGATGTGGCCGTACGTCAGCAGCGCGCTCGACGGGGCGTACACCGCCTCGCTCGAGGAGACCACCGACGCGGTGAGGCTGCTCGCCGAGCGGGTCCGCGTGATCGCCGAGGGCGCCGGGGCGCTCGCGCTCGCGGTTGCGCGGTCCGGCCGCGCCGGCGACGGGAGGATCGCGTGCATCGTCTCGGGCGGGAACATCGACGCTTCCGTCCTCACCCGCATCCTCGCGGGCGAGGTGCCCAGGTAGCATCGGAGGATGCTCGAGGTCGGCGACCGCTTTCCCGTCGAGAAGCTCTCGACGCCGCCGGATGGCCCGGCGGTCGTCTTCTTCTACCCGGCCGCCCTCACCCCCGGCTGCACGATGGAGGCGAAGGGCTTCAACGACCGCTACCGGCGTTTCCGGGAGGCCGGCTACGAGGTGGTCGGCGTCAGCATCGACCGATCGGCGAAGAACGACGAGTTCCGGTCGGAGTGCGGGCTCGACTTCCCGCTCGTCTCGGACGAGGACGCGTCGCTGACCACAGAGCTCGACCTGATCAAGGAGTACGGCGAGCACGGAGCCTTCGCGCGCCGCGTCACGTATCTCCTCGACGGCGACGGCGTCGTGCAGCAGGTCTGGGACGTCGAGGACGCCGCCGCGCACCCGCAGGAAGTCCTCGCCGCAGTCGAAGCCTAGGCGCCGCACAGGGTGGACGAACCCGCCGCCGGCTGAGACAATCCCGCGTCTTCCCCCGTATGGCCGGCTACGTAATCGACGAGGACGCCGTTTCGGCGCGCACGACCGAGGGCGACACCGCCTCGACCCGCGTCGCCATCGACGCCTCCTGCGGCTGCGAGCGACTGGAGCAGCAGGTGATCCGGTTCCGGCCGGGCCGCTCGCAGGAGCGGACCCTCGAAGGCAGGCAGGAGGTGCTCTACGTCGTCGCGGGCAGCGGGACGCTGCGGCTCAACGGCGACGAGCACGCGCTCGAACCCGAGATGGGCGTGTACCTGACTCCGGACGACCGCTACTCGATCGGCGTCGTCGGCCCCGAGGAGCTGCTGGCGATCTCGGTCACCGCGCCACATGAAGGCCTCGTGGAACGCGATCACGGCGTCATCGTGCGGTACGCGGACCAGCCGGTGCTGCCGGCGAGCCCGAACCGCGAGTTCCGCTACCTCGTCAACCAGGACATCGGCTGCCCCGACGTCACCCAGTTCGTCGGGACGATCCCGCCGGGTCGTGCCGGGATGCACAGTCACGTCTACGACGAGGTCGTCTACGTGATCGAGGGGGAAGGTGTGCTGCACATCGGCGGCGCAGAGACGCCGATCGGACGAGGAACGTGCATCCACCTACCGCCGCTCGTCGAGCACTGCCTCGAGAACACCGGCGCTAACTCGATGCGCGTTTTGGGCGTCTTCCATCCACAGGGAGATCCCGCTTCACGGGCCTCTGAGTAATCGAGCGTGAAGCGGGAGAACCGCAACAGGTCGACAGGAGGTTGGAGGGTATGAAGTTGAGAATCACGCTCGCGGCGGTGGCAGCCTTGTCGCTGATCGCCGTCGCCGCGGCGTTCGCCGGCACCGACGGGAAGGCCACCAAGGCCGCCCGCGGCGCGGCAGCGATCGCCTGCGGGACGACTCGCACCATCGGAGTAGCCGCGCCGATCACGGGCCCGGCAGCGTCCATCGGACAGCAGCAGCTGCGCTGGGCGCAGTACTACGCCAAGCGCTGGAACGCCGTGAAGGCGAACGCGCGGCAGAAGATCAGAATCGTCCAGGGCGACACCCAGCTGGGCGTCGACACGGCCTTCGCGGTCAAGGTCGCCCAGGCGTTCGCGTCGAACCCGAAGGTGCTCGGCGTCGTCGGGCCTGCCGGGAGCCAGGAGGTCGTCGCCTCGACGTCCGCGCTCCAGAGCAAGGGGCTCGGCTTCGTGAGCGGCTCGGCGACCCGCGTGTCGCTGACCGACGGTCACACGGACGGCGTCAACCGGCAGGGCTACTTCTTCCGGACGGTGCCGAACGACAACGTCCAGGGCCCGACGGTGGCGAACTACATCCGCCTGAAGCTCAAGGCCCAGCGCGTCGTCGTCATCGACGATCAGGAGGCGTACTCCCAGGGCCTGTCCGACACGGTCCAGGCGCTCCTGAAGGCCAAGGGCATCAACGTCACCCGCGAGTCGGTCAGCCAGGACACGACCGACTTCTCGTCGCTGATCGCGAAGATCCCGGGCTCGACGAACGTCATCTACATCCCGTGGCAGCTGTCGCCGCGGGCTCAGGCGTTCGGGCAGCAGCTCAGGGGAGCGGGGAAGAACATCACGCTGTTCGGCTCCGACGGTCTCTTCGACCCGTCGACCTGGAAGATCACGGGGTCGTACGACTCCTTCTTCCCCGTCGACACGAACAACCCGATCGTGAAGGCCTACGCGGCCGCGCACGGCGGAGACGGCGAGTACTTCGGCACTCCGACCTACGCGGCCACCCAGGTCGTCGTCGGCGCGATCACCCGGGCGTGCAAGGACGGGAAGGCGACGCGTGCCGAGGTGCGCCAGCAGATCGCCAGGACGAACATCCCGGCGGCCCAGTCGGTGCTCGGTTTCCGGATCGTGTACCAGAAGAACGGCGAGCTCCGCTACGGCGGGTTCGGCGTCTTCCAGATCCAGTCCGACGGCTCGTACAAGCGCGTCGGCTAGCGGCTCCGACTCGACGTTCAACGGTGTGCGGCCCAGCGAATGGTGGGCCGCACACCGTCTAGAATGCTCGCCCTTGCGCCGGGGCCGGGCTTCGCCCGGACACGGCTGCGAAGTATGAGAGGCTCTCGCGCGTGGGCATGAGCCAGAACCTCCGGCAGCAACTCGTCAATCTCGGCGGGCTGGGGATCATCCTCGCCTGCTGGACGCTCTACGCGGTCTATTTCTCACCCACCCAGGGCTGGACCTTCTACTGCCAGCTCACCGTCAACGGGATCATCCTCGGCAGCGTCTACGCCCTGATCGCGCTCGGCTACACGATGGTCTACGGGATCCTGAAGCTGCTCAACTTCGCGCACGGCGACGTGTTCATGGTCGGTGCGTTCATCGCGCTCGGCATCCTGAACCTGATCGGGGGCGCGTTCAACCCGGCGATTCCGGCGGGAGCCGGAGGGGCGCTGATCGTGCTCTGCATGTTCGCTGCCGCAATGACCGGCTCCGGCTTCCTCGGGGTCGCGATCGAGCGCTTCGCCTACCGGCCGCTGCGGAACGCACCGCGGATCGCGCCGCTGATCACGGCGCTCGGCGTCGCGTTCTTTCTCGAGAACTCGATGCTGCTCCTTTTTGGGTCCAAGTTCAGAACCTACAACGGCTTCGACCTGGTCTCGTACAACGGCATCCACATCGGCGGCGACAACGGCGTCTTCGTCCAGTACCTCGGCTTGATGGTGATCGTGAGCGCGGTCGCGCTGATGATCGGGCTGCTCGCGCTCGTGCGCTGGACACAGCTCGGGAGGGCGATGCGGGCGGTCTCGTTCGACCGCGAGGCGGCTGCGATGATGGGAATCGACCCCGACCGCGTGATCGCGGGGACGTTCTTCATCGGTTCGGCCCTTGCCGGCGCCGCCGGGGTGATGTTCGGCCTGCTCTACAGCCAGATCTACCACCTGATGGGATTCCTCGCCGGCCTGAAGGGATTCACGGCCGCCGTCGTCGGCGGCATCGGCAGCATCCCGGGTGCGATGCTCGGCGGGCTGCTTGTCGGCCTCGTCGAATCGTGGGCAAAGGGGTACCTGAACGGCAACGTCGCCGACCTCGTCGTGTTCGGGATCCTGATCGGGATCATGCTCGTCCGCCCGAGCGGGCTCCTGGGCACGCCGGCGCTGCAGAAGGTCTAGACACGGTGTCGACGGAACCCCAATCGCCGAAACCCGGGAACCCCGAGGGAGGAGACGTCGGGATCGGGGTCGACCAGTGGGTCGCACAGGCCGACGAGCGCCGGGCGGCACATACGGGCCTGACCGGACGGATCGTCCGTCTCTGGCGCCTGCTCCCACCCGCCGGGAAGCTGGCGCTGATCACGCCGGCGGTCGCCGTTCCCTTCCTGCCCATCAGCCAGGGCAACCTCTTCAACTACGGGATCTTCATCCTGATCTACGCGCTGCTCGCGCTCGGGCTGAACGTGGTCGTCGGATTCGCGGGCCTGCTCGACCTCGGCTACGTCGCCTTCTTCGGCTTCGGCGCCTACACCTACGCGCTCCTTTCCGGTACCCACAGCGAGAAGGGACACACGTACGCGCACCACTGGGACGCTCAGTACTCGATCCCCGTGTGCGTCGCGGTCTGTGCGTTGCTCGGGCTCTTCCTCGGCTCGTCGTCGCGCCGCCTGCTCGGTGACTACCTCGCGATCGTCACGCTGTTCTTCGGCCAGGCCTTCGTCGTGTTCACCAACGCCACCGACCCGTACGGGATCACGAACGGCTCCAACGGTCTCGCCAACGTCGATCCGCTGACCTTCTTCGGCGGCCACGTGACGATCGACACGACGCGCGGGTACTACTGGTTCCTGCTCGGTGTGGTCGTGCTCGTGCTGATCGTGCTCCACTTCCTGAGCGAGTCGAGGACCGGGCGCGCCTGGAAGTCCTCACGCGAGGATCCGCTCGCTGCAGAGCTGATGGGCATCCCCGTGAACCGTCTGAAGATCATGGCCTTCAGCTTCGGCGCCGGGATCGCAGGCCTGGCGGGCAGCATCTTCGCCGCCGTCCAGACCGGTGCGTTCCCGCAGAACTTCGGGACCGCCGTGCTGATCCTCATCTACGCGGTGGTGATCCTCGGGGGCACCGGCAGCCTGACCGGGATGGTCGTCGGCGCGACCGTGATCATCGCGTCGAACCAGGTGCTGGACTCGACCTCGTCGCCGACCCTCCAGCGCGTCCTCTTCTACCTGGTTCTGATCGCAGCGGTGCTGCTGACGATGAAGACCTGGCAGAAGCGCCTCGCCGCGCTCGCAGGAGCGGTGGTCTTCGGCTTCGTCATCCGCGAGGTCGTCGGCGCCCTGTGGACGAACGGCACGAAGGGACAGGTGACATCGGGCGGCTTCCTCACGGATGTGATCGAGCACTGGGTGCTGATCCCGGAAGACCCGCACCGCGTCGCCGTCTGGGGCTACCTGCTGCTGATCGCCTGCATCGTCGTGCTGGTGCAGCTCAAGGGCTGGTGGCGGATCCTCGTCCTCGTCCCCACGCTCACTCTGACCGCCTTCGTCTGGGAGAACCTGCTGATCGTGCAGCCGGCCGTCACCCGCTCGGTGCTGTTCGGTGTGCTGCTGATCGCGGTGATGACGATCCGTCCGGAAGGACTCTTCGGACAGGCCAGGGTGGAAGTGGTCTGAATGCCCCTGCTCGAGCTGACCGGCGTCTCCATGGCCTTCGGCGGACTGCAGGTGATCCACGGCCTCGACCTGCACGTCGACGAGAACGAGGTGGTCAGCGTGATCGGCCCGAACGGCGCCGGCAAGACGACGCTGTTCAACCTGATCACCGGCGTCTACACCCCGGACGAAGGGGACATCCGCTTCGCCGGCGAGTCGGTCGTCGGGCTGCCCCCGTATCGCATCAACCAGCGTGGCATCGCCCGCACGTTCCAGAACCTGCGGCTGTTCTTGAACATGACGGTGAAGGAGAACGTGATGGCGGCGGCGTACGGGCACACGCGTGCCGGCGTCGTCCGTTCGATCCTGCGAACACCGGGCATGCGGCGCGAGGAGAAGGAGATCTCGGCGCTCGCGGAGCAGCGGCTCTCCTTCTTCGGGCAGCGACTGATGGGCTACCGCTGGGACCAGCCGGCGTACTCGCTCTCGTATGCGAACCGCCGGCGGCTGGAGATCGCGCGGGCGACGGCGACGAATCCTCGGCTGCTCCTGCTCGACGAGCCGGCCGCAGGGATGAACCCGGTCGAGACGCACGAGATCGCCGAGCTGATCGGGAAGCTGCGCGCCGAGGGCGGCTACACGGTGCTCGTGATCGAGCACGACATGCACGTCGTCGAAGGCATCTCCGACCGTGTGGTCGCGCTCGACCACGGGGTCAAGATCGCCGAGGGCTCGTTCGACCAGGTGGCGACGGACCCGCAGGTGGTCGAGGCGTACCTCGGCCGCCCGGCCGCGAGGGCGGAGGCCGAATGAGCGAGAACGGCGCGCCGCTGCTCGAGCTCGACGCGGTCGACACCTACTACGGGCCGATCCACATCCTCCAGGGCCTGTCCCTGGTCGTCCGCCCCGGCGAGCTCGTCTGCCTGCTCGGCGGCAACGCGTCGGGGAAGTCGACGACCCTGAAGACGGTGCTCGGAATCGTGCGGCCGCGCTCGGGAACCGTCCGCTTCGCGGGCGAGGACGTGACCGACCGCCCGACCAGCTACCGGATCGGCAAGGGAATGGCGATCGTGCCCGAGAACCGCCGGTTGTTCGGGCCGATGACCGTGCTCGAGAACCTGCGGATGGGCGCCTACCTGACCGGCGGCGGCGAGCCGGAGGACTACGAGCGTGTGTACTCGCTGTTCCCGCTGCTGTACGAGCGGCGCTCGCAGCTGGCCGGGACGCTCTCCGGCGGCGAGCAGCAGATGGTCGCGATGGCGCGTGCACTGATGTCCCGGCCGAAGCTGATGCTGATGGACGAGCCGTCGATGGGCCTCGCGCCGATCCTGGTCGAGCGCAGCTTCGAGATCATCCAGCAGGTGCACGAGGCCGGCGTCGCCGTCCTTGTCGTCGAGCAGAACGCGAACGTGTCGCTGTCGATCGCCGACCGAGGGTACGTCCTCTCGACCGGCCGGCTGGTACTGGAGGGCACGGCCGGCGACCTCCTCCAGGACGAGGGCCTCCGCAAGGCCTACCTGGGCCGCTAGTTGCCGCCCGAAATCCGGCCGCTTCGCGGCCATGACGATTTCGGGCGGTGCCTGCTCCAGTGGCCGCAGCGAGCCGCAGCCGCACGGGTGGGCTGCGGCGGCGAGTGCTGCTGTCCAGGGTTGATTCGCCCGGTCCGTGATGGACGGTTCCGGGGTCAGACCCCGCGCCAAGACCGTCTCGATTCGTCCACAGCCCGTCGAAGCGAAGCCGCTTCGAGCCCGTGGAGGGTTCGTGACGTTTCCGTACGGGGTCAGACCCCCTACAGAACCGTCACGAGTCGTCCACAGATGATCGCTCGCGTCCTTCTCAGCCTGACACGGAGTCTCGGAACGACACGGCCTCCCCAGCGATCTGCGACGACTCCTCGATCGGCAGGATCGGAGTCGCCTTGAAGCGCAGCCACGGCGTCCAGGGGTCGATCGTGCGCGCGAGCGTCGCCGCGCTGTCGACCTCGACGATCGCAACTCCGCCGCTGCCGTCGCTGAAGCCGTAGAAGCCCTTGCTGAAGTCGGCTCCTTCGGGCGGCTGCCATTGCGAGAAGAGCGAGAGCGACCGCTTCTGGCCCTCCTCGGTCGTGTCGATGAACTTCCAGCTGACATGGAACAGCATCGGGCCTCCTTCGGGTCGGGACGGAAAGAGGATAGAGCCGTCGGGTGGTCGACGACGACGCCCGCGCTAGTCGTCGAGCAGCAACCCCATCGCGATCGTGTCCCAGAGCTCTCCGGTCGAGCGGCGGCACTGCTTGACCAGGCGCCCCTCCTCGACGAAGCCGAACCTCCGGTAGAGGCCGATCGCCGCCTCGTTGTGCGGGAAGACGTGGAGGCAGAGCTTGTGCAGGCCCTCTCTTCGTGCCCAGTCGATCGCGTACGCCAGCAGCGCCGTCCCGATGCCCTGGCCGCGCCGGTCCTTCGCGACTGCCATGCCGATCTCGCCGAACCCGTGGCGGTTGCGGTCGACGTGGATGTTTCCGACGATCTCGCCGTCGGCGGCCGCGACGAAGTCGCCCTCCAGGCGCCACGTCCGCGCGCGCTCTTCGACGTCGACGGGCGGCTCGGTGGCGATGCCGTCCCGCTCCTGGGCGACGGCCGCAAAGAGCCGCGCGAGCGCCGGCCGGTCGGCATCGGTCGAAGGCCGGATCTCCACGTCCGGATCGTGGCATAAGGCGTGCTGGAGTGACAGGCTTGGGCCGGTCGCTGCTCTACGCTTCGTCCATGGCGGTGGCAGCAGGAAAGCTCGGCGCCGGGATTCGCTCCGAGTTCCCGATCTTCGCGCACACGACCTACCTGAACTCCTGCTCGCAGGGGGCGCTCTCGCGCCGCGTCCGCGCGGCGTACGAGGAGTACCTCGCGGGGTGGGACGAGAACGGGGCCGAATGGGGCGTCTGGGTGGAGCGCGCCGACGCGGCGCGCGCGGCGTTCGCCCGGCTTCTGCACGCCGAGCCGTCCGAGCTGGCAGTCACGACCTCGGTGACGCAGGGCGTCAGCGGCATCGTCTCGGCGCTCGACCTCCGCGCCCGGCCGAGGATCGTGATCAGCGAGTACGAGTTCCCGACCGTCGGTCAGATCGCCCACGCCCAGGAGCTGCGCGGCGCCGAGGTCGTCCACGTGCGGCCGGAGCCCGACGGCTCGATCCCAGCCGAACGGTTCGCCGAGGCGATCGACGAGCGGACCGCGCTCGTCTGCTGCACGACCGTCTCCTACCGCACCGGCCACCGGCACGATGTCGCCGAGATCGCCCGCCTTGCGCACGAGCAGGGCGCCCTCTGCCTCGCCGACTCCTACCAGGCGGTCGGCGCGATCGACTTCGACGCGCACGGGCTCGGAATCGACTTCGCCACCGGCGGGACGGTCAAGTACCTGCTCGGCTCGTCCGGGCTCGGCTTCCTCTACGTCCGCTCCGGGCTGCTGCCCGACCTGATGCCGACCCAGACCGGCTGGTTCGCCGACGAGGACATCTTTCGGATGGACATCTCGGATTACTCTCCGGCCGCCGACGCGCGCCGCTTCGACGCCGGCACGCCGCCGGTGCCGAACATCTACGCCGGACTCGCCGGCATGTCACTGGTCGAGGAGGCCGGCACGGCCGCGATCGAGGAGCATGTCGCCGGCCTCGCCACGCGCCTGATCGACGGCCTCGAGGAGCTCGGCGCCGTCGTCGCCACCCCGCGCGAGCCTGGGCGCCGCGGCCCGCTCGTCTGCGTCAGCTCGACCGACGTCGGCGCGCTCGTCGAAGCGCTCGCCGCCGAGCGGATCACCTGCTCGGAGCGCGACGCCAACCTGCGCGTCTCGCTGCACCTCTACAACGTCGAGGACGACGTCGACCGCGTGCTCGACGCGCTTCGCAGGAACCGCGCGCTGCTCGCCGATTAGACTCGCTGGGCGATGCTGCTGCGAGAGCTCGACTACGCGCGCCCCGATTCCGTGGACGAGGCCGTGAAGCTGCTGGTCGCGCGCGAGGACGCGCGCGCGCTCGCCGGCGGGCAGTCGCTGGTGAACGTGATGAAGACCCGTGTGGCCGCGCCGGAGCTCGTCGTCGACCTCAACCGGATCGACGCGCTCCGTGAGATCCGGGACGACGGCGGCGCGCTCACGATCGGCGCGATGACTACCTACGCCGCGATCGTCGGCTCGCCCGACGTCGCCGCCGCGCGCCCGATCCTGGCCGAGGTCGCGCGGACGATCGCCGACGTCCAGGTGCGGAACCGCGGAACGATCGGCGGCAACGTCTGCTCGAACGACCCGACCAACCACTTCCCGCCGCTGCTCGCCGCGCTCCAGGCCGAGTTCACGATCCGCAGCGGCGCAGGTGACCGCACCGCGACCGCGGACGAGTTCTTCGAGGGCGTGTTCGCCACCGCCGTCCATCCCGGCGAGCTCCTGACGGCTATCCGCGTCCCGGCGAAGGGCGACGCGCGCGACGGCTGGGCGAGCGCGACGCTCGGCCGCGAAGGAACGGGCATCGTCAGCGTTGCCGCGACCATCTCCGGCGGGAACGCTCGGATCGCGATCGGCTGCGTCGCCGCCACGCCCGTCGTCGTCACCGCCAGCGCGGACGAGACCGCCGTCGCCGACGCGGTGAAGAGCGCCGACCTCGACCCGCCGAGCGACGTCCACGCCTCCGCCGACTACCGTCGCCACCTCGCCGCCGTCCTCGCCGCCCGCGCAGTCAGGGGTGCAGCGTGAGCGACCACACGATCGACGTGAGCGTGAACGGCGAGCGCTACGAGCGCGAGGTCGAGGCGCGCAGGCTGCTCGTCCACTTCATCCGCGACGACCTCGACCTGACCGGCACCCACGTCGGCTGCGACACGGGCAACTGCGGCGCGTGCACCGTCCTGCTCGACGGCACGGCGGTGAAGAGCTGCATGCTGCTCGCGCCGCAGGCCGACGGCGCAGAGATCACCACGGTCGAGGGCCTCGCCGGCGACGAGGGCGAGCTGACGCCCCTCCAGCAGGCGTTCCACGAGCATCACGGCCTGCAGTGCGGCTACTGCACGCCGGGGATGCTGATCAGCACCACCTACCTGCTCTCGCACACTCCGCAGCCGAGCGAGGAGCAGATCAGGCGCGCGATCCAGGGCAACATCTGCCGCTGCACCGGCTACGTGAACATCGTCAAGGCCGTTCAGGCCGTATCCGGACAATGACCGAGACGGCGCACGAGACCCAGGTCGAGCTCGAGGTCGGGTACGCGTCCGGCAAGAGCGTCCCGCGCAAGGAGGACGGCCGGCTCGTCCAGGGACAGGGCGTCTTCGCGGACGACGTCAAGCGGCACGGGATGGGCTACGTCCACTTCGTCCGCTCCCCGTACGCGCACGCGGAGATCGTCTCGGTCGACGTCTCCGCCGCCGAGGCGCTCGACGGCGTCTACGGCACGCTGACGCCGGACGAGGTCGCCGAGCTGACCGACCCGTTCTTCGAGCTGACCACCCCGCCGGGCAGCCAGATCAAGGACTACGCGCTCGCGGTCGGCCGTGTCCGGCACATCGGCGAGCCGGTCGTCGCCGTCGTCGCCGAGACGAGGGAGCGCGCGCGCGACGCCGCCGACCTGGTCGAGGTCGAGTACGAGCCGCTGGACGTGATCGTCGACGCGCGCCGCGCGCAGGACGACGCTGCGCCGGTTCTCCACGACGACGCCGGCACGAACGTCGTCTGGTCGGGGACGTTCGACTGGGGCGACGTCGACGGGGCGCTGAAGGCCGCCGACCGGATCGTGAAGATCGACGAGCTCCACTTCGACCGCTTCTCGTCCACCCCGCTCGAGTGCTCGGCCGCGCTGGTCGAGTACGACCGCGGCACCGGCCAGTTCACGCTGCACTGCAATCACCAGATGCCGGGCGTGGCGGCGATCTGGATGGGGCCGGCGCTTCGCGTGCCGCTCGACCGCCTCCGCTTCGTCACACAGGACATCGGCGGCGCGTTCGGGAACAAGATCACGACGCACACCTACCTGACCGCGTGCTGCCTGCTCGCCCGTAAGCTCCGCCGGCCGATCCAGTGGACGGAGTGGCGCACCGACCAGCACACCGCCAACGCCCACGGCAACGAGCGCTGGTTCCACGACATCGAGGTCGCTGTCCAGAACGACGGCACGATGCTCGGCTTCAAGGTGAAGGCGCTCGACGACTGCGGCGCGTTCCCCCGGTACGAGCCGCTCGGCTGCATCATCTGGGCGCAGGTCACGCCGGGCCTCTACCGCTGGCGCAACATCCGCGTCGACTTCACGCAAGTGGTGACCAACAAGAGCCCGGTGGCGCCGAACCGCGGCTACTCGCGGATGCAGCAGCTGTGGCTGACCGAGCGGATCTGCGACATCGTCGCCCACGAGCTCGGGCTCGATCCCGTCGAGGTGCGCAAGCGCAACTACGTGCGCGCCGACGAGATGCCGTACGAGACGCCGAACGGCTGCGTCTACGATTCCGGCGACTACGCCCGCTGCCTGGACATCGCGCTCGACCTGATCGACTACGACGCCGTCCGCGAGCGGCAGAAGAGCCCCGACGGGAAGCTGATCGGGATCGGGATCGGCTCGACGCTCGACTCGGGCACGAACAACTTCGGCCAGTCGACGCTCGTCAATCCGGAGCTGCAGTTCTCCGGCAACAACGAGGTGGCGACGATCAAGCTCGACATCTTCGGCGAGATCGTGCTGACGCTCGGCACCGTTCCCCAGGGCCAGGGGCACGAGACGACCGCCGCGCAGGTCGCGGCCGACATCCTCGGCGTCTCGCCCGACCAGATCCACGTCCGCCCGGGCCACGACACCTACTGGAACTCGCACGCCGGGCTCTCCGGCACGTACGCGAGCCAGTTCGCCGTCAGCGGCCTCGAGGCGGTCAAGGGTGCGGCCGAGAAGCTCAGCCTCGAGATCCGCCGCCTCGCCGGTGGCGTGCTCGGCGGCGCCGAACCCGACGACGTCGTCCTCGAGGGCGGCTTCGCCAAGCGCAAGGACGACCCGGAGGCGGCGCTGCCGTTCATGGCCTGCGGCGCGATCATCAACGCGAACAACGCGGCGATCCCGCCCGAGCTGCGCGACATCACGCTGAACTGCCGGTACGTCTACGTGCCGCCGTTCGAGCTGCCGGACAAGGACCGGAAGTTCGGCAACCTGACCCTGACCTACGCGACGCAGATCCACGCCTGCGTGGTCGAGATCGACCCGGAGACCGGAGAGGTCGAGCTCGCCGACTACGCCGCCGTGGACGACTGCGGAATCCGGATCAACCCGCAGATCGTCGAGGGCCAGGTGCACGGCGCCACCGTCCACGGGATCGGTGCCGCCCTGCACGAGACGTTCGCCTACGACGAGTACGGGCAGCTGCTGACGGCCAACTTCTACGACTACCACGTGCCCCACGCGCTCGACCTGCCGGAGATCAAGACCGGGCACATCGAGAGCCCCTCGCCGTTCTCGTCCCTGGGCACGAAGGGCATGGGCGAGGGCGGCGGCGCCGCCATCCATGCGATCTGCGCGGCGATCCAGGACGCCCTGCGCGCCGCGGGCTCACCGGCGGTGGTCAACGACTCGTTCAACCCGCCCGAGCGGGTCTGGCGGATGCTCCAGGCCCCGGAGGAGACGGCGGCTCTCGTGGAGGTGACCACCCAGTGAAAGTCGAAGGCACGAAGGAATTCGACGCCCCGGCCGAGCTCGTCTGGGACGTCCTGAACGACCCGTCCAAGATGGCCAAGCTGCTCCCGGGCGTGGAGAGCTTCGAGATCCAGGACGACCGGCACTGGAAGGCGTCCGTGAAGATCCCGCTCGGCATGGGCGGGTTGAAGCTGAACTTCAGCTTCGAGAAGCTCGAGGAGCGGCCGATCGAGTACGCCAAGCTCGCCTCGAAGGGCCAGGGCGTGGGCGCGATCGTCGCGATGGAGACGGAGTTCAACCTGAAGGCCGAGGGCGAGCGGACCCACATGGACTGGGTCGCGGACGTCCGCGTGGCCGGCCCGATCGGCAGCATGGGCCAGCGGGTCTTCCAGCCGATCGTCAACCAGCAGGTCGGGAACGTGCTGAACGCCCTTGAGGAGCAGGTGGCCGAGGCGAAGGGCGACGGCACGACCGGCGCCGAGGAAGGGATCCATGCCGCCTCGCCCGAGGCGTACGAGGCCGAGCCCGAGGGGCCGACGCACTCGGCGTGACGGGCGCGCCCACGGTCGAGCTGCAGAACCAGGTTCGGCTCGACTCGCTCCTCAGCGGAGTCCTGATCAGCCGCATCGCCTCGGAGAACCTCCGGTTCGTGCACCAGGAGGGCCGGCGCACCGTCGCTCCGGGGCACCCGGACCGGTGAGCCGGTCTGGCAGGGGGGTTGTGCGGTGCGATTGTCGCCGCAACGGCCATCGTCCTCGCGAGCGCCACTCCGGGCGCGACGGCCGGCCCGAGCGCCGGGGTCGGGTTCCTCCAGGGAGAGCAGCTCGTCTTCGTCAGCCGGCCGGCTTCGACGCTCGAGGGGGCGATCCGGGCGCTGCTCGCCGGCCCGACGAAGGTCGAGGCCTCTCGAGAGCTCACCACCCAGCTTCCGGCCGGCACGCCCCTGCGCAGCGCCACGCTGCGAAACGGCCTGGCGACGATCGACCTGGGCGAGAAGTTTGCCACCGGCGCCCGCGCGGAGAGCCTCTCGGCGCGCGTCGCCCAGGTCGTCCTCACCGCAACCCGCTTCCCGGGCGTGAAGTCGGTTCAGCTGCTGGTCAAGGGCGGAACGCCCCTCGGGCTCTTCCCCGGGTTCGCCACCCGCTATCCGCTCACGGAGAAGGCGGTCCGCGCCCGGACGAGCCGCCGCCCCCGTCGGCCGCGCCGCCCGTCTCGGGCGGCCCGTCCGACGAGACGCACGCGCTCCAGCAGCGGCTGGCGGACCTCGGCTTTCTCGCCCCCGAGGCGGTCGACGGCCGCCCGGGCCTGCAGACGGCGTCTGCGATCGTCGCGTTCCAGAAGTGGGCGCGTCTGGGCCGCGACGGCGTGGCGGGTGCGGTGACGCGCGCCGCCCTCGAACGGGCGGCCCGGCCGGCGCCGATCCTGCCGCGCACCGCCGGCCGGCGGGTGGAGGTACTGCTCGACCGCCAGCTGGCGCT
>CAWJCM010000009.1:0-155077 GCA_963841405.1 uncultured Actinomycetes bacterium
GGGCCGACCTCGAGGCAGGCGCGCGAGCCGTCCTCCAGCCCTCGCCGCATCTTCACGGAGACGGGCACGTCTACGGCGTCCGCCACCGCGGCAACGATCCGCTCCGCCCGGTCGGGGTCGTCGAGCAGGGT
Source organism: uncultured Actinomycetes bacterium (assembly GCA_963841405.1). Lineage (GTDB taxonomy): Bacteria > Actinomycetota > Thermoleophilia > Gaiellales > Gaiellaceae > DATBLE01. The sequence continues at coordinate 132 of CAWJCM010000009.1, forward strand.
CGCCCCGGCGCCTGTCTTCGTCACCTTGCGCACCGGGCAGCCGAAGTTGATGTCGACGATGTCCGCTCCGGCCTCGACGACCATCTGCGCCGCCTCGGCCATCAGCGGCGGCTCGGAGCCGAAGATCTGGACGGCGAGTGGGTGCTCGTCCGCCCCGATCCTCAGATAGCCGAGCGTCCGCTCGTTGCCGTGGTGAAGGCCGGCGCAGCTGACCATCTCCGAACAGACGAGCCCCGCGCCGAACCGGCGGCCCTGCCGGCGGAACGCCTGCACGCTGACGCCGGCCATCGGGGCGAGCACGACACGCGACGTCACCTCGACCGGCCCGATCCACCAGGAAGACCGCAGATCGACGCCCAAATCGAGCGGAAATCGTAGCCGCAGGAACCCTTGCGCAGGGACGCCCCCTGCCGGTACCATTCCGGCCCGCGACGGCGCTGTGTGCGCCGCGTGTTCTTTCGAGGAGGCGCGTGAAGTTGGCCAAGGAAGTCATCCTCACCAAAGAGGGCTACGAGAAGCTGAAGCAGGAGATCGAGTACCTCTCGACCGAGAAGCGGCGGGAGGTTGCAGAGCGGATCCGCGTCGCGCGCGAGTTCGGCGACATCGCCGAGAACTCGGAGTACGACGACGCGAAGAACGAGCAGGCTCTGGTCGAGCATCGGATCGCGACGCTCGAGGAGCGAATCCTGTCCGCACGCGTGATCGAGAAGAAGGACATTGCGAAGGACGTCGTCTCGGTGGGGTCGCGCGTCAAGCTGCGCGACATGGGCGCGAACAAGACCTTCGAGTACCGGATCGTCGGCTCGGCGGAGGCGAACCCCGCCGAGCAGAAGCTTTCGAACGAGTCACCGGTCGGCAAGGCGATCATGGGCAAGAAGAAGGGCGAGGTCGTCGAGGTGGCGGCCCCGCGCGGCTCGCTCAAGTTCAAGATCCTCGAGATCAAAGCGGCATAAAGTCGGCGCTTCGCGCCACGACTTTCTGCCGGTAGGGGTGGCGATGCACGCGCCGTTGCGGGCTACGGCGGGCGCAGCCCGCCTTCGCCGGCGTCCGTAGACTCGCGTCCTATGAGCGGCCTGCCAAAGCGCTTTCCGGGGCGTGTGGAGATCGCGCCCGTTCGAGTCGAGGCCGAGGCGCTCGAGCCGGACGTGGAGGGGGAGGCGATCCGCCGGCTCGCCGGGCGCGTGATGGCTCGACGCGACCTCGGCAAGCTCGTCTTCCTCGACCTCGTCGATCGCTCCGGGCGCATTCAGCTGCTCGTTCAGCCGGAGCGGGTCGGCGGCGAGGTGGACGTCGACCTCGGGGACGTCGTCGGTGTGTCGGGCCGGCCGGCGAGAAGCCGGCGCGGGGAGCCGAGCCTGGCCGTCGACTCGCTCGAACTGCTCGCCAAGACCCGGCGCCCCTTGCCCGACACCTTCCACGGCGTCACCGACGTCGAGACCCGCTACCGGCAGCGGTATCTCGACCTCCTGATGAGCGAGGACTCGCGCCGGCTTGCGATCGCTCGTACCACCATCGTCTCCGCCGTTCGCGCGTACCTGGACGGCGAAGGCTTTCTCGAGGTCGAGACGCCCATCCTCCAGCCGCGCTACGGCGGCGGCTTCGCGGAGCCGTTCGTCACGCACTCGAACGAGCTCGACGCCGATCTCTACCTCCGCATCGCGGACGAGCTCTACCTCAAGCGCCTGATCGTCGGCGGGCTGGAGAAGGTTTACGAGCTCTCGAAGGATTTCCGCAACGAGAGCACCTCGTACAAGCATTCGCCCGAGTTCACCCAGGTGGAGTGGTACGAGGCCTACGCGGACTACGAGGACACGATGGAGCGCACTGAGACGCTGGTCCGGGCCGCGGCAGAGGCTGCCGGATCGACCCGGGTCACTTTTCGCGGTCACGAGCTCGATCTGTCGCCGCCCTGGCAGCGCGTCCGCTTCGTCGAGGCGCTCGACGACAAGGGCGTCTGGTCACGGGACGAGGCCGAACTGCGCGCGAAGCTGGACGAGGCGGGGGTGGACACGTCGCGGGACCGGTCGTGGTCGCAGCTCGCCGACCACGCGTACTCGCACTTCGTCGAGCCGGAGCTGATCCAGCCCACCTTCGTCTACGACTGGCCGATCGAGCTCTCGCCCTTCGCGCGGACGACCGACGAGGACGAGACGCTGGTGGAGCGGTTCGAGGCGGTCGTCGCAGGGATGGAGTTCGCAAACGCCTTCAGCGAGCTGAACGACGCCGAGGAGCAGGCCCAGAGGTTCTCGATGCAGGAGGCCGAGCGCGAGGCCGGGGCGGAGGAGTCGGAGCACGGCGACCCGGACTTCGTCGAGGCGCTCGCCTACGGAATGCCGCCGACGGGCGGCTGCGGCATCGGCATCGACCGGCTGACCATGCTGCTCACCGGCAGCGGCTCGATCCGGGACGTGATCCTGTTCCCGAGCCTGCGGGAGCGCGGCTGAGCGGCTACGGCTAGCCGCTCTTGCGGCGGGCGAAATCGGCCAAGGCGCCGATCGTCTCGAAGTTCTCCGGCAGGATTTCGTCCTCGTCGACCTTGATCCCAAAATCCCTCTCGAGGAACGAGATCGTCTTTACGATCCCGAGCGAGTCCATGGCGCCGTCGATGAGGGAGGTGTCCTCCTTGAGGTCGCCGGGCTTGCCCTCCCAACGCAGATCGTCGATCACGAACTTGCGAATCTTGTCCTCGGCCTTCACAGACTCGGCATATCACAAATCGCCGCGTGCGACAGTCCCCGGCCGAACACGAGGCGGCTCGTCCGGGCGCGGAGATCTCCCCTTTACAGGCCGAAGACGCCGACCTATCGTAAGTGGGCAGTTCCGTCGGAGAAGAGGCCCGCTCCGGCCAACGCAGCTATGAATCTCCTCACGTTCGAAGAGCGATTCGCGTCAGGTGCCCGAATCGCCCAGCCGCGTCGATCTGAGGTCCGGTGCTCGCGGGCCTGATCGAGGAGAACGCGGCGCGTTTCGGCCCGAACGAGGCGCTGATCTACGGCGACGATCGCCTCACCCACGGCGAGCTGGCCGAGCGAGTGGGCCGCCTCGCCGGCGGCCTCGCCTCGACCGGGGTGCAGCCTGGGGACAACGTTCTCGTCATCCTGCCGAACGTCGCCGAGTTCGTCATCGCCTTCTTCGCCCTAGCCCGGCTGGGGGCGGCAGCAGTCGTGCTCGACGCACAGTCGAAGGAGCACGAGCTCTCGAACGCGCTGCGCGACTGCCGGCCCACCGCCGCGATCACCGATCGACAGGGGGGCGGGGCGTGTCTGGCGCTCGCGGAGCAGCTCGACGTGTCCGTCACGGTCGTCTCGACGGACGACACCCCGTCGAGCGCGGTCTCGCTGCATTCGCTGATCGAGCGGTCCGACCCTCTGACCTCGCCGCTTCCGGAGGAGGACGAGCTGCTCCTGTACCAGTACTCCTCCGGGTCGACCGGGCGGCCGAAGCGAGTCGGGCGGACGCAGGGGCAGCTGCTCGCCGAAGCCCGCATGGTGCCGCGAACGCTGGGGCTCGGGCCCGACGACGCGGTGCTCTGCTCGATTCCGCTCTTCCACGCGTACGGCCTCGGAGACTGCATGCTGACCGCGATGGGGTGCGGCGGCCGCCTCGTGTTGCAGCCGAATCCTGCGCCGTTCAGGTTTAGGCGCCAGCGGACGCTCGAGCTGATCGAGGAGGAGCAGGTGACGCTCTTCCCGGCGGTCCCATTCATGATCGACTTGCTCGAGAGCGCACAGGGGCAGGTGGACATCTCGGGGCTTCGGTTCTGCACCTCCGCCGGCACCGCCCTCCCCGAAGAGCTCGCCCGGAGGTTCTTCGACAGGTTCGGCGTCGCCGCTCGCCAGCTGTACGGCTGCACCGAGTCGCCCTCGCTCGCCGTGAATCTCGACCCGGACCCTCTGCCGACGGCAAGCTCGGTGGGTCAGCCGTTCGACGGCGTCGAGATCGTCGTCCAGGACGAGAACGGAGCTCCCTTGCCCGAGGGCGAGGTCGGCACCGTGGCGGTTCGGAGCCCGGTCGCGGCCGAGGGGTACTTCGGAGCCGTCGGCGGCGACGGCACCACCTTCCGCGCCGGCTGGATCTATCCGGGGGACCTCGGCAAGCTGGACGCCGAGGGACGGCTGACCCTCGCGGGCAGGACGAAGATCTTCATCGACGTCGTCGGCCACAAGGTCGATCCGATCGAGGTCGAGGACGTGCTCGTCGAGCACCCGGCCGTAGAGGAGGTGGTGGTCGTCGGCAGCCTCGAAGGCGGGCAGCCAGAAGTGGTCAAGGCTGCCGTGGTCGCGAACGCTCCGTGCAGTGAGCGCGAGCTGATCCACTTCTGCGCCGAACGGCTGGCTGCGTTCAAGGTGCCACGCGTGATCGAGTTCCGCGAGTCGATCCCTCGAAGCTCGATCGGCAAGGTGCTGCGGAAGGATCTCGTCTGAGGCGTTCGATGCTGGGTACGCGATGAAAACGCTACTGATCGACAACTACGACTCGTTCACGTTCAACCTCTTCCAGCTGATCGCCGACGTGAACGGCGAGGAGCCGATCGTCGTCCGGAACGACGGCCCGAGCTGGTCCGAGTTGGCGACCTGGGACGTCGACAACATCGTGGTCTCGCCGGGCCCGGGAAGCCCGGATCGCCCGTCCGACTTCGGCGTGTGCTCGGACGCTATTCGTGAGTCCGACCTGCCCGTCCTCGGCGTCTGCCTCGGCCATCAGGGCATCGGCCACATCTTCGGAGGCTCGGTCGTCCACGCGCCCGAGGTCATGCACGGCCGTCTGAGCCGGGTCTTCCACGACGAGTCCCCGCTCTTCGAAAGCATTCCCCAGGGCTTCGAGGTCGTCCGCTACCACTCGCTGTGCGTACCGCGGCCCCTGCCCGACGAGGTCGAGGTGCTCGCTTGGACGTCGGACGACGTGGTCATGGGGCTCCGGCACCTGCAGCGGCCGATCTGGGGCGTGCAGTTCCACCCCGAGTCGATCTGCACAGAGCACGGGAAGCAGCTCCTCGAAAACTTCCGGCAGCTGACGCTCGAGGCGGGCCGGAGCGACGGAGGGCATTCCCGGAAACCCGCGGGCTCGATCGTCCCCCACCGCGAGCCGGACGAAGCGCCGCTGGGGGGCACGGAGCCCCTCCGTCTCACGGTACGGAAGCTCGACCGTCTCCACGACCCGGAACAGGTCTTCGTGCACATGTACGCCGACGACCCGCACGCCTTCTGGCTCGACTCGAACAGGGCCGGCGATCCACAGTCGCGCTTCTCGTTCATGGGCGGCAGCACCGGGCCGCTGAGCGCACGCATTTACTACGACGTCGCCTCGAAGGAGGTCACGGTCGTCCGCGGCGACGTGACCGACGTCCACAAGGAGACGATCTTCGACTATCTCCAGCGCGAGCTGGTTCGGCTCTCGGGAGTCTCGGACAACGTGCCGTTCGACTTCAACTGCGGCTTTGTCGGATATCTCGGCTACGAGCTGAAGGGCGACTGCGGCGGGTCGCTCGTCCACCGTTCGCCGCTCCCCGACGCGGCCTTCGTCTTCGCCGATCGGCTGGTCGTGTTCGACCACGTCGACGAGTGCACCTACCTCCTGTGCCTGACGGTCGGCGAGGGAACCGATGATGGCGAGCGATGGGTCGACGACGTTGCTCAGCTGCTCGAGGCCCTCGTCGTGCTCGGGCCGACGACCGGCGACCCGGGGACTCCGCGACGGCAGCACCTCGACTTCTTCCTCAGCCGGGATCCTGAGACCTACCTATCCGACATCGCTCACTGCAAGCAGCACCTCACAGATGGGGAGACCTACGAGGTCTGCCTGACCAACAAGGTGAAGACGGACGTCGTGCTCGATCCGCTTCCGCTGTATCGCGTCCTCCGGAGAGTCAACCCGGCGCCGTTCTCCGCCTTCCTGCGATTCGACGGAGCGGCTGTCGCCAGCTCCTCGCCCGAGCGATTTCTCCGCATCCACCGCGACCGGTGGGTCGAAACGAAGCCGATCAAGGGGACGACTCGTCGCGGCGCGACCCCCGAGGAGGATCGCGCGCTCAGCGAGGAGCTGCGGACGAGCGAGAAGAACCGGGCCGAGAACCTCATGATCACCGATCTCCTCCGCAACGACCTCGGCATGGTCTGCGAGATCGGCAGCGTCCACGTGCCCCACCTGATGACGATCGAGACGTACGAGACCGTCCACCAGATGGTCTCCACGATCAAGGGGCGCCTGCGGGGGGACCTCGGGCCCGCGGACTGCGTTCGCGCCTGCTTCCCAGGCGGCTCGATGACGGGTGCGCCGAAGAAGAGGACAATGGAGATCATCGACGACCTCGAGACCGAGGCGAGAGGCGTGTACTCAGGTGCGATCGGCTACTTCGGCCTGTCCGGCGGCGCCGATCTGAACATCGTCATCAGGACGGTCGTGCTCTCTCGCGAGGAGACGTCGATCGGCGTGGGCGGGGCGATCGTCATGCAGTCGGATGCCGAGGACGAGTACCAGGAGACTCTCCTGAAGGCCGAGGCCCTGATGCAGGCGATCCGGCTGGCGGTCCAGGGAGAGCCTGTCGTCTCCGCGTCGAGGGCAGCGGCCGCGGCCTCCGAGCGCGAGCCGGCCCTGCTGAGGGCGGCGCGTCAGGTGCGAGAGGGGAGACGGTCCGCGGACGAGGCCGCGGTCGGCTCGCTCCAGACCCGCTGAAGCGCGCGTGACAGCTGGCGGGTGAGGCTGCCTTCCTCCCAGTCGCGTCGGCCTTGAACGGTGCGCACCGGCTCCACGCCTCGCACGGCGCCGGTGAGGAAGACCTCGTCCGCGCGGAGCAGGCGGTCGAGGTCGATCGACTCTTGGCCGGACGGGATTCCGAGCTCCGCGGCAACATCGAGTACGCGACCGCGCGTCACGCCGGGGAGGATCCGCCCGTTCGCCGGCGGTGTGACGATCGCGCCTCCGTCGACGACGAACACGTTCCCCCTGGAGCCCTCGAGCACCTGGTCGTCCGCGTCGAGCAGCAGCGGAACCGCAGCCTGGCCGGCATGTGCCTCGAGCGGGTCGAGCGCACTCCGGTCTGCCCATTTGTGCTCGCCGAAGCCGCCCTCGAGGACGGCCGGAACGAGCGAGACCGCCCGCTCCCACGACGGGAAGACGTCCGCGTCATCCACCGCGACGGCGCGAACCTGCACGTCGAACGTCTTTCCATCCGCTGGCGCGACGGTCACCCGCTCGCGGCCGAGCTGCACCTCCTGGGCGCAGTCGAGAACGAGCGCGCGCAGCCCGAGTGGCGGCGCGGCGCCGTAGAGGTCCTCGAGGCTGCGAGCGAGCCTCTCGAGGTGCTGATCGAGCTCGACCGGATGTCCCGCCCGGACGAGAAGTGTTTCGAAGATGCCCTGCGCCGGGTCGGGCCGCACCTAGTCGACCAGGTACTTGCGCAGCACCTTCCCGACCGGGCTCTTCGGGATCTCGTCGCGGAATTCGACAGAGTCGGGAACTTTGTAGTTGGCCAGCCGTTCGGCCGCGAACCGGATCAGTTCGCGCTCCTCGCACCGCTCGTCCGCGACGACCACGGCCTTGATCCGCTGCTCGCCCTCGATGCCGCTGGGAATGCCGACGACGACGACCTCCTGGACACGCGGATGTGTGGCGAGGACGTCCTCGACCTCGATCGGATCGACCTTCTCGCCGAACACGTCGATCAGGAGCTTCTTACGGCCGGTGATGAAGACGCGGCCGTCCTCGTCGACGCGGCCGCGGTCGCCGGTCAGGAAGCGGCCGTCGCGGAAGGACGGATCGTTCGGGTCGGTCTGGCTCTCGCCCTGGTACCCGCGGCTCATCGCCGGGCTCGAGACGGCGATCTCGCCGATTCGGCGGGTCGCGACCTCGACGCCGCGGTCGTTGACGATCCTGACGCGAACGTCCTGGATCGGGCGACCGACGGAGGCCGAGGTGCCTTCGGGATCGTCGTCGAGGTTCATGGTGATCGTGCCGGTCTCGGTGCACCCGTACAGCTGCCGGATCTCCACCCCGAACGCATCCTTGAACTCGTCGAAGGTCGACTGCGGCAGTGCGGCGGCTCCCGAGAAGCAGAGACGAAGGCTGGAGAGGTCCGCGGAACCGGGACTCTTGGCAAGGAACCGGAGCATGTTCGGTACGGCCGGAAATACCGTCACGCGCTCTTGCTCGATCAGCCCGAGGGTCGGTCGGCGCCGGAGCAGGAACGGCTCGCGGCCCTCGGGCAGCAGCAGCGTCGCCCCGGAGGCGATCGCGGTCATCAGGCAGCAGCCCATTCCGTACGTGTGGTACAGCGGCAGAGCCGCCATGATCGTGTCGCCCGCGTCGATGCCGGCGGTGGCGACGACACCGGCCGCCTCGGCGGAGAGCTGGCCGTGCGTCCGCGGCACCCGCTTCGCGCGACCGGTCGATCCCGACGAGTACTGGTAGACGCAATCCTCGTTATGCGGCCTCGGCCCGAGCGGGCCGGGCGCACGCTCTTGCAGCAGCGACTCGAACGATCTGGCGCCGCGCTGGGCGGCACCGGTCGAGACGATCTCGACCGGCCGGTGCATCCGCCCGGCGATTCGCCGGACGACGCCGATCACGCGTGGGTCGGCGATCACTGCTCGGACTTCGGATTCCCGGAAGTAGAACTCGAGCTCGGCTTCCTTGTACGCAGGGTTGAGCGGGACCGCGACCGCCCCGAGCGAGGTGACGCCGAAGAAGCCGATGACGAACTCGGGCGTGTTCCGCAGCACGAGGCCGACGCGGTCGCCGGCCCGCACGCCCACCGAGGCGAGGCCGGCGGCAGCCTGCGCCGTGCGATACGACAGCTCGGCGTAGCTCAGCCGGTCCCCGCGATGGGCGATCGCCGTCTGGTGCGGATTCGCCGCAGCCGCGTGGTCGAGCATCTCGACCAACCCCTCCGCTCGCGTGCTGGGGCCCGCGATCACCCCGGTATCTTGCCAACGACCGCCGCGAGGTCTCGGACGCTCTGCGCGAACGCGGCGAACTCGTCGGTCGGGATCAGCTGGTCGGCGTCGCAAAGCGCGTCCTCGGGAGCCGGGTGCACCTCGACCATGATCCCGTCGGCTCCCGCGGCGATGGCCGCGTGCGCGAGCGCCGGAACGAGGGCACGGCGGCCGGCGGCGTGCGAGGGATCGACGATGACCGGCAGATGGGTCTCCTCCTTCAGCACCGGGATCGCGCTGATGTCCAGGGTGTAGCGCGTCGAGCGCTCGAACGTCCTGATCCCGCGCTCGCACAGGAGCACGCGCGGGTTTCCTTCCTTCGCGATGTACTCGGCCGCCATCAGGAGCTCGGCGACGGAGGCGGAAGGCCCGCGCTTGAGCAGAACGGGCTTGTCGCACTTGCCGACCTCGGCCAGGAGAGTGAAGTTCTGCATGTTCCGGGCGCCGATCTGGATGACGTCGACCGCGTCCAGGACGACCTCGACATGACGCGGGTCCATGAGCTCCGTGACGAGCGGAAGCCCGGTTTCCTCACGCGCCTCCTCGAGGATCCGCAGGGCCTCGACGCCGAGCCCCTGGAACGCGTAGGGCGAGGTCCGGGGCTTGAACGCACCTCCCCGCAGCATGGTGGCGCCGCCGGCGTGGACGGCGCGAGCCGTCTCGATCGTCTGCTCCACGCTCTCGACCGTGCACGGCCCGGCGATCAGCGCGAAGTATCCGCGTCCGATCCTGCGCCCGCGAACCTGGATCAGCGTGGGGTCGGGCGACGTCTCTCTCGCGACGAGCTTGTGCGGGCGCGGCACCGGCATCACGCGCTCGACGCCCGCGTACTGCTCGAGGTTGAGGACGGCCAGCAATTCGCTTTCGCCGATCGCGCCGATCACGGTGCCGTGCTCGCCCGGCATGACGCGCGAGTCGGCGCCCACGTCCTGCAGGTGCGTGAGGATCTCGTCGACCTCGTCGGCGGTCGCGTCAGTGCCCATGACGACCAGGAGCTGGAGCTCCTCGACAGCAGCCTTCATGCTCTTACAGTAGATCGAAATCGGCTCTTTGGCCATCCCTCGCACACGCTCGTTTCCCTAGATGTCCTGGGCCGATTCGAACAGGCACCAGTTGTCCGGCGCGATGAGCTCCTGCTCCCGCGCGGCGCCGGCCTCGACGACGACGCACAGCCCGTCGGAGTGCTCGAGCGCCAGGAACCCGAACGCTCTGAGCCGCCTCGTGAGCAGGCTCCGAGGCCCGAAGTAGCGCATGTCGATCGCCGCTACGCCGGCTCGTCTCGCGTCCGCCACGAACGCCGAGAGCAGCGCGTCCACGACCTCGCGAGAGGCGACGGCCGCGATGTCGAGGACATCGCACACTCCTTCGCTCGTCCTGTACACGACGTAGCCGACAGCCTGGTCGCCTGCGACGACCGCGATCACGGGGTACCTGTTCGTCCCTCCGTCGTTCGGCTTGTCGAACTTCCAGTTCATCGTCGCGGCGTCGCGATGGGTCGTGATGCGGCCCTGCCGTCGTACGATTTCCCAGAGGCTCGCGAAGCGCTCGTCGAAGGCCGAAGGCCTCTCGACCGTGAAGCGCTTGGACCGCCTGGTGAACCGGTCTCTGGAGGAGAGTGACAGGAGCGGGTCGGCCGTGAACGCCGAGACGTTCGCGGCGAGCCGGGCAAGCCGCGGCCGACTCACATGACGCTCGATCACGACGCCCAGGCGGAAGAGCTTGACGAACCTCGTGAGCCGCCCCAGGTCCCTGTAGCCGACGCGCCGCGTGATCGCCTCGGAGAAGGGATTCGGCACGCCGTAGACGCAGCTCAGGCCTCGCCCGCCGATCCGGTCGAACAGGGCACGCTGGATGGCGAGCGCCGGCCCGAAGCCCCGGTGCGCGGTATCGACCGCGAAATCGCCTTCTACTCCGGCGAGAAGGGTCTCCTCCCCGATGCGGATCCGGGCAGGGAAGATGGCGCAGGTGCCGACGTACCGGCTGGTCGCCGATTCCCGGGCGAGGACGACCAGCGGCGCGCCGGCCGGGTTCGTCTCGTAGTACTTCGTGTACCGGGCGAGCACCTCCTCACGCGAGGGGATGAGGTTGCGGTTGAGCAGGTCGACGATCTCCGCCTTGTGGGCGTGCGGGTCACCGTCGACGAGCGTGTAGCGGCCGCTCACGCGGTTACGCGGCCTCCGCACGGCGGCCGAGGAGTCTCCGCACCTGGCTCGTGCCGATGCGTCTGGCCTCGCCGATGTCAGCACGGCCCGGCCAGAGCGACGAGAGCGGGAACCGGAGGGTCCGCGCGGCGATCACGGCCACCGCCAGCCCTCCGACGGTGTACGCGGCGGTGGATGCATACGCGGCCCCGAGCCCCCCGTGGCTCGGGATCAGGATCAGGTCAAGGCCGATCGTGGCAACGAAGGCCGCCAGCACCGCAAGGCCCTCGAGCAAGGGTCGGTCCTGTGCGATCAGCGCGTTGCCGAGCACCTTCATGGCCGCCATGCCGAAGGCCCCGAGGGCGAGCACCCGCAGGATGCCGATGGAGCCGTGGAAGTCCGAGCCGAAGATCGTCTGGCAAAGGAACGGCGCGATGAGCAGGACGACGACCACGATCGGCGCGGTGACGAGCATCGTGAGACGGAGCGCACTCGACGACTGTGCCCCGGCTGCGCGCCGATCCAGGCGAATCAGGTAGGGGCGCTGGGCGTCCATCAGCGCGCGGGGCAGGATGAACAGCCCCTCGGACCAGGCGACCGCGACGCTGTAGAGGCCGAGTTCGCGATTGCCTGCGATCGCACCCACGAGCCATTGATCGAGCCGGTAGTTCCCGAGCTGGAGCACCCGCCCCCCGTGCGACTTCAGGCCGAACCCGACCATCTCGCGCGCGAGTCGCAGATCCGGGCGGCCGAAGCCGGCGAGCCTGAACTCGACGTAGTAGGCGACGACGACCAGGCTAGCCAGCTGACCTGCGCACCAGACGGCGAACGAGCTGCCGACCGTGAGGGCGCCGATCGCGGCGAGGAGGGCGTTGAAGACGACCATGCCGACCGAGGCGACGAGCAGGGAGGCGTTGCCCACGGTGATCCCGAAGTCGGCGAACACCATCCTGTTCAGGTAGTCGGCGAGGATCATCGGCGGGATCATCCCGAGGGCGAGCGCCTCCAGCCCCAGGCCCGCTTCCGGGCTCATGCCGGGAAAGACGGCGAAGAGAAGGTAGAGAGCGCAGATGCCGACGGCTCCGAGCGCGAGCGACAGGAGAACGGCGTTTCCGGCGAGGGCCCGCCTCAGCTCGGGACGACGCCCGGGGATGTTTGAAACCGACTGGCCGACGCTCATGGAGGCGATCTGGCTGGTCAGCCACGAGATCGTGGTGAGGAAGACGACGGTTCCGCGGCCCGCGGGGCCGAGTGTCCTGGAGACGATCAGCACGTTGACCAGCGCCAGGATCGCCACGGTCGCCTGGGTGCCGAACGTCCAGGAAACCGAGCTCAGGAGCGAAGGGGGGGGCGACCTGGTCTCGGCGACGGAGCCAGGCTCGCCGTCTCCGAGACCGTCCACTCACTCAATATAGCGCGGAGATTTTTCCTGTCAGCCCGGCGGCGGAACCAGCACCTGGAACCGGTCGAGGGGGATGTCGTCCAGGCTGATGTACTTGTCGGACGGGAGCACGCCGGCGTAGGGATCGTCGCGGTAGGCGACCCGGTTGACCGCGTACAGGGACACCGAGCCGCCTGTGTCGACGACGAAGGCCCCGTAGACCTGGAGTGCGCGTGCGATCGTCTGCTTGTACGGCGAGAGGTGAAGCGTCGAGAGGTCGAGTGTGGGATCGAGCCGGAGTCGCGCTCCCATCGGAATGCCTTCGGGCGCCTGGGTCCGGCCGTCGGAGCGCGTGGCCGGAGGGACCGGGCTGCCCCTTCGCGTGTTCGGGACCGCAATCGCCAACGCATGGTTGATCTGCCCGTTCCGAAGCTCGATCGGGAAGATCAGACCGGCGGTGAGCGCGAATCCTGAGGCGCGGGCTCCGGGCGAGAGCCGACGGAAGATCCCGCTCCCGGCGAGGGAGGTGCTGTTCGCCCAGGCCGCCTGCCACGCTCCCTGGCTGCTCTTCGAGGCCTGGAAGAAGTCGTATTCGCAGCCGGCCTTGGGGTCGACGATCGCCATGTGTCCGTCCGAAGCGGGATCCGGCTGCGCGCTGATCGGAATGGGGACAGGGCTGAGGACCGGCGCCTTGCCCGCCATGCCGCGAGCGAAGCTCGCGGTCAGCAGCACGCTGCGCTTGGGGGTGGTCGGGCCGGCGAAGTAGACCGGCACGGTGTAGGCGCCGACGCCGAGGACGAAGCCGCGATCCGCGCCGACGCGCGCCAGAGCGCCGATCATGGCCGGCGAGTTGGGATCCACGGCTGCAGCCGGCGCGATCGGCTGGTTGAGCAGGCTCGTCCGCGCGAAGTACGGCCGTCCGGCTGTCCATGGCTTGGCGGTGCAGACGACACCCCGCGCCGCAGGCTGCACGGCGGAGGCGATGTGCGCCCCCTTGTGGGCCGCAGATCTGGCGCCTGTGGCGACGAGCACCACAGAGAGCACGATCGCCGCAATGACGCTAGCCCGAACCAGGACGCATCCAATCTTACAGTCCGGAGCCCGAGCCCTGCACCTGGGCCAATCACGGGCAACAACCGCAGGTACTCTTTGCCCATCGTCACCCGCCTCGACCTCGGCTCCGCGGGCTATCGGACGACGTGCGGGACGGCTACCGAGGATGCTCAAGCGATTCGAAACCCATGCCGATCTCATCTCACGTGGCTGAGCATCCCGGCCGCGGGCGATCGACCCGGCTCCGCCGTGGCCTGTTCACGCGCGGGGGGCTGACGCGGCCGATGTGCACGAGTGAGAGCACGGCATCGAGCAGGGCGTCGCGGCAGGCCCTCGGCGGCTGAGGCATGGCGGTCGACTCGACACTGCGCCGAGCACGGCCGAAGACGCTCGGCCCGAGCTCGCGCGGCCTCCTGCTGGCGATCTCGCTTGGAGCCGCCGCGGTCGTCGTCGGAGCGCTGGCGGTCGAGCGCCCGCTCTGGGCGGTCGGTCTCGTGGTGGCCGCCGCGGCATGCGTCGTGATCGCGATCGACGTCCGGACGCTGCCGCCGTTCCTGCTCGTGTCCGTCTTCGCGGAAGCTGTCTCGGTCGGAGGGCTCAATGTCGGGCGTTTGATGGGGCCGCTCGCCCTCGCGGTCGTCATCTACTACATCCTCTCCGGAGGTCGCGTCGACCTTCGTGCCTATCCCCTGCTGACCGTCTCCGTGGCCCTGGGCATGTGGGTGCTGTTCAGCTTCTACTGGGCGCCGAGCAGTCACTACGTCTACACGTGGATCTTCCGGTGGGCGTTGTCCTTCGCGTTCGCGCTCGCGTTCGCGATTCTGATCCAGGAGGAGAAGCACGTGAGGTGGGTGCTCGTCGCGTTCGTCGCCGCAGCCTCGGTGTTCGGCGTGGTCGGGCTCCTCACGTATGTCAGTTCGGGAGGGATCGAGCGCGGGACCGGGCTGACCGGCGATCCGAACCAGTTCGCGGCCTACGAAGCCCTGGCCGTGCCGGCTGCGCTGGTGCTTGCGCGAACTGCTCGCCGTACGAACTGGACCCCCGTGCTCTACGCAGTGATCGGGCTGATCGGGCTGGCCATCCTCGCCTCCTACTCCCGCGGCGGGCTCATCGCGCTGGGCGTCATCGTCATCGGAACGATCGTCGTGCCGTGGCAGGTCTTCTTCCGGACGCGGCGCCAGAAGGCGACCTATGTCCTCGTCATCGCCGTCGTCGGGTGGGTCCTGGCCGTGCTCGGCTCGGCGGCATACGCGGATCGCCTCGCGACGATCTTCTCCGGACAGGGGCGTGGAGCCGGTCGAACCGACTTCTGGTCGGCGGCGTGGGCGGGCTACAAGGAGCATCCGCTCCTCGGACTGGGCGCCGGCGGCTTCGAAGCTCGGTCACTCGACCTCCTGCACACGACTCCCGGCGTCGAGATCCAGGCCTCGTACGTTGCCGCCGACCGGCCCCTGCACAATGCGTACCTCGAATCGCTCGTCGATCTCGGCCCGCTCGGCCTGGCCCTGTTCCTTTCCGTTGTCGTCCTGACCTTCGCGTACCTCGTCCGGGCGGCGTTACGCGCCCGGCGAGCCGGGGCCGATCGGTTATGGCAGATGGGGATCTGCTTCGCCGTCGCGCTGGTCGGACTGGCCGTGGCCATCATCTTCCTCTCGATCCAGTTCGGCCACATGCTCTGGATCTTCGTGGGGCTTGCGTTGGCCCTCGACTCGATTTCCAAGAGGCGTGTCGAGTCGGCCCCGGTGCGAGAGCAGCGCGCCTCGAGGCCGGCGGAAACCGCACCTCGCGGCTGACGGCCCGGCTAGGGGCGCGGGTTCCGCAGGCGGAGCTTCTCTCCGAGCCCTCCGACCAGCCAGACAGGACGGCGCGTCGCACGGCGGAGCCACAGCACGCGCGGCGGCCGCTCGTACTCCTCGATCGACCGCTCGATCCACGCAAGTGACCACACGAGGCTCTCGACGGCGTCGCTCTTCTCCTCGCCCTGCACGGCCCCGCGAGCAGCTTCGAGATGGCGTGCCTTGGGCCCCAGCGGGAGCCCGCAGAGGAGCGCCCATTTTCCGGATCCGGGAACCGTGCGCACCATGCGCAGGAGGCTCGAATCGGCGGCAGCGAGCGCGAGGAGGTGGCTGTTTCGGTCTCCGAGCACCTGCAGGAGCTCGGTCGGAGCCGACGCGACGTCCGCGAAGGCGATGCGCTTGCGGATGTCGGAGTTGACGATCTCCCTCACGGGCGTGAGGTAGTCGGGGCCGTAGCGGTGGTCGCGCAGGAACCGATGTGGGTCGTGCGGAGCGGGAAAGGCACGGCCGTGGAGCTCTACCCACGCCAACGTCTCGACGTACGTCTTCGCGAACGTGGTGCGGTCGGTCATGCCCGGCCACTGGAACGCGGGGTCCTCGTCGTGCCTGAGCGATCCGTTCTCCTCGCGCCAGGCGAACAGGTCGACGTGGCTGTCGTTGACAGAGCTGTACGAGACTCGCACGACCGACTCGCCCACCAACTTGACGACGTACCCGGCCTGCTCGACCTCGGGCGCCAGGGCGAGCACTGCCTCGACGTCGCGATCGAGGATCCCGAGGTCGACATCGCCGTCCCACGGGATCAGCTCGCCGTTCCGCACCGCTCCGAGGAGCGTCCCGTAGTCGAGCCAGTGGACGATTCCATGGCGCTCGAGCAGGTCGTCGACGAAGCCGGTCAGCTCAAGGAGGTGCTCGGTGCAGCAGTCGGGCCGCAGGGCGTCTGCTCCCCAGGTCCTGATCTCGCACTGGGGAGTGTCGCGAGTGCAGGGCATGCGCTCCGGCGCCGGCGGCGGCCGCAGGTTCACGTCTGCAGCTCTCCGCTCCCGCACCTGTCGCGGACCCGCCCGATGATCTCGGACGTCGAGATGCCGGCGGTGTACGGCACCAGGCGGAGGATGCCGAGCTCCCGCGGAACGCCGTACATCAGCTCGAGCGTTTCCTCGCCCAGGTCGTCGCCGTGCACGACGAGGTCGATATTGTGCCTGCGGATCCAGCCGGCGTCGATCGACAGCGGTGCATCGGCGATCACCTCGTCGACGAATCGGCACGTGGCGACGACACGCATGCGCTCGTCCATGGTCAGGATCGGCTCCCTCTTGTAGCCCTTCACCGTCTCGTCGGAGTGGATCCCGACCAGGAGGGCGTCGCCCAGCGTCCGCGCCTGCTCGAGGAACTCCGCATGGCCGTAGTGGAAAAGGTCGGCCACCATGTCGACGTAGACACGCGTCACGCCAGCACCTTGAAGAGCCCTTCGATCGCCGCGTCGTCCATCGCCGCGCCCATGTTCGCCACGCGGAAGATCTCGTCGCGCAGCTGCTTCTGACCGTGGTAGATGACATAGCCGTGGCGGAGCGCCAGCTCGTTGAAGGCGTCCGGATCCCGGCCGTCGAGGCGGAAGGACGTCAGGACGTTCGAGCGGTGCGCATCGGGGAGGAGCAGCTCGAAGTCGCGTCCACCCACCTCCCAGACCTTTCGCGCCAGGCGCGAGTAGCGGGCGGGCCGGTCTTCGGCCAGCAGCAGGTCGAGCGCGATGTCGAGCCCGAGGAACGCCTGGACGTTGGGCGTGCTGGGCAGGTCGTCGACGTAGGCGGAGAGATCGAGCACGGGAACGTTCGGCTGCACCGTGAGGTCCCGACGCCAGAACACTCCGGCGATTCCGGGCAGCGACTCGAGGCACTTGTTGCTGTTGAAGCAGATGACGTCGGCGTCGCCCACGGGATGGGCGCCGAACGAGCTGACGGCGTCGACGAAGACGCGGGCGCCTGTGGCGCGCGCCACCCCTGAGACCTCCGCGAGGGGGTTGAGGAGCCCGGTCGTGGTCTCGTGGTGCACGAGCGCGACCCAGTCGGCAGGGCTCTTGCGCAGCTCGCCGTCGAACTCGTCGAGCTCGGGCGGAGCCCCAAGGCCCGGTCGATGCTCGGCGACGTCGGCATCCGGGAACGCCGCGAGCGTCTGCACAAAACGCTCGCAGTACAGGCCGTTGACGATCACGAGCACGCGACCCCGGACCAGCGACGTGAGGGCGGCGTCGACAGCGAGCGTCCCGGAGCCGTGCAGCAGGCTCAGGTGGTGGGTGTCGGGCGAGAGCCCGGCGACTTCGTACAGCCTCGAGCGAACGCGCTCGTAGAGCTCGGCGAACTCGGGTTGGCGATGGCAGAGCTCGACGTTGAAGAGCCCGTCCTTGATCCGGGGGTCGAGGTTCACCGGCCCCGGGTTGAACAGGATCTGCCGTCGCTGGGCCAGAACCACTGGGCCCGCTTCAGGCGGCCGGCGTTCCGGCAGGCCCGATCGCAGCACCACGCTCCTGGGCCAGGAACTCGCGCAGCGCCTGTACGTTCTCTTCGGGCGAGACGGCGACACGAGGCGGCTTTCCGGCGCGATCGACCGTGAAGATCTCGGTCACTCCGGGATAGGAGGCCTCGAGCCGGGCACAGGGCTGGCCGCCGACGGACTCGTGGACGCCGTTGTCGAGTACGTAGTGGAAGAAGTTGCTCCGTGCGTAGTCGCGGACGGTGTGCGTCGAGCCGAGCGCCATCAGCAGCGACGCGTCGCCGTTGACGACGACGACGGGTCGCGACGTCCCCAGCGCCAGACCGAGGCCGATCGCCGGAGCGAGTCCCATGCTGCCCTGCATGTACAGCACCCGGTATTCGTCTCCCGCGAGCTCGTGAACCGCTCGGCTGACGTATCCGGTCGAGGCCACGTAGATCGCCTCGCGGCCGTGCCGCTCGAACACCTCACTGATCGCCTGCTCTCTAGTCCGGGTTGTTGTCACCGCTCACCATCACGTAGTTCCTCCAGCCCATGAGCTGGAGCAGCTGCTCGTCGATTTCGCCCATCACCCTGTGCTGCGGAAGCGTGTGCCGGTGCCCGACCACGAGGAGCATGTCGATGCCGTACGGGATGCACAGCGACGTCAGCGGGTTGACGGTATGGCCCAGACCGGCGTTCTGAAGGTAGACGCACGGCTTGCGGCCGGCGAGATACGCCCCTGCGGCGAGCCCGATCGCCTCGCCCTCCCAGGTCGCCCGGACGTGCTGCGAGTCGGGCAGCTCCTGCACGTCGGCGATGAACTGCTTCAGCCCGCTGTCGGGAACCCCGGTGTAGAAGTCGTAGCCCTCGTCCAGCAGCGACGCCAGCAACCCGCTATCGGACGTAACGTGCTTCATTCTCCCGGAGCTCGTCGACGTAGATCAGGCGGAAGACCTCGTCCATGCTCGTGACGTGGTCGTCGCCGTCGGCGAGCCGCTTGTTCGCCATCACCGCGCCGAAGGTCTCCTGCAGGGACTTGACGATCGCGCGTACGCCGTAGTTCGCGAAGATGATCAGCTTGAAGCCGGCGGAGTCGAGCTGCTCGTAGGTGACGGTGTTGTAGGTGGTCGGCACGCAGACGAGCGGGGCGGACTCCGTGCTGTACCAGCGGTCCGCGAATTCGAGGACGGATTCCGGATCCGAGCCCTTGTGGTGGATCAGGATCGCCTCCGCACCGGCGGCGGCGTACTCCTTCGTGCGCTCGAGGGCCGTATCCATTCCGAGCCCCTTGATCAGCGCCTCCGTGCGCGCGATCACGACGAAGTCGGAGTCGAGCCGCTTGTCGAGCGCCGCCTCGATCTTGCCGCAGAAGGTGCTCGAGCGCTCGAGATCCTCCTGCATGCCGTCGTAGAAGCTGCAGCGCTTCGGGAACGGGTTGTCCTCGATGCACATGCCCCCCGCGCCGGCCTTCTCGAACTCGCGGACGAGCCGGATCGTGTTGATCGCGTTCCCGCCGCCGGCGTTGCCGTCGACGAGAACGGGGATGGACACCCGGTCGACGATCTGCTGGGTTACGGTCACGTAGTCCTGGGTGCCCAGGATGTCTGCATCGGGGAGCCGGGCGGCGGCGTGCACCTCGAAGCTGGAGATCCACAGTCCGTCAGCGCCGTTCTCCTCGGCGATCTTAGCGCCGAGAGCGCTGTGGACTCCCATCAAGATTGCCGCGTTCGGTCGTGCCAGCAGTTCCCTGATCGTGGCCATGTTCCTCCGGATCTCGTCGTGTCGGCTCTGTCCGCGAGCCCCGTCTCTTCAGCGAGCTCTGTCTCTCCCCAAAGCTCTACGTCGTCCCCAAATTCCAGTGTACCAGCGGGTATCGGGCATCACCCTCCCTCGCACGAGGGAGGTCCGGGCATCCGGCGTGCACCGTCCGTCCGCGGCGAGGCGGACCTCGTGTCGGCTACCGTAGCGGTCGCCGGCTGGTTCAACGACACGGGGTCGCCGATCAGCCCACTCGTAAAGTTTTCCCCTGGACAGCCGATTCACTCATGTGTCGTTGAGGATGCTCGATAACGAGGCCGGCCGAAAGGCCGAGACGTCGGCTCCTCGCGTCTCGGTGATCATTCCCGTCAAGAACGAGGCCGACTACGTCGACGGCCTGGTCGCCGACCTGGCGGCGCAAGACCTCGTCGAGCCCTTCGAGGTGGTCGTCGCCGACGGCCGGTCTACCGACCAGACGGTCGAGCTGCTCGAGGCCGCGGCCGGGCGCGAAGGGCTGAGACTCACCGTGGTCGACAACCCGCAGGGGTTCCAGTCGCCCGGGCTCAACCTCTGCATCAGCCACTCGGTCGGAGACATCCTCGTGCGCCTCGATGCCCACACCAAGTATCCCGCCGACTACGTACGGCACTGCGTCGAGGCGGTCAGGGAAACGGGCGCCTGGAATGCCTCGGGCGTCTTCACGCCGATCGGGAGGACGCCGATGGAGAGAGCGGTTGCCTGCGCGCTCGACAGCCCGTTCGGCGGCCACAACTGGACTCGCAAGCTCGCTGAGAACGTCCGTGTCGAGGTGGACACGAACTACCTGGGCGCCTTCCCCAGGCAAGCCCTGGAGCGCGTCGGCGGATACGACGAGGACCTCTTCGTTGGCGAGGTCGAGGACGTCAATCTCAGCCTGCGCAAGGCGGGCGGGAGGGTGATACTCGATCCGGCGATCCGCTCCTACTACTATCCGCGCGGCTCCTTCGGGGCCCTCTTCCTGCAGTACTTCCGCTACGGGTACTGGAAGCTCGCGGTCATGCGCAAGCACCGAGCCCTGATCAGCGGGCGCAGCGTGGTGCCGGCTGCGTTCGTCCTGCTGCTGCTCGGCCTCGCAGTTGCGGCGACCGTGAGCAGCGTGGCCCGAATCGCGCTCGCCGCGATCGTGGGCCTGTATGGGCTCTCCGCCTTGGCGTTCGGCATCGAGGCCGTTCGACGCCGTGGTGAGTCGTTCAGGCTGCTGCCGCGGGTCGTCGGCGTGTTCCCGACCTTCCATCTCAGCCACGGTCTCGGCATGATCGTGAGCGCGTTCGGCTACATCATCGGGCGGAAACCGGTCGCGCCGCGCCCCTAGCTACTTCCCCCGGATAAAGTAGCCGCCCCGCGGCCTGGTGTTGTCCGGTCTGTTCCTCAGAATTTGCCTGGAAATGGGGTGTTTTCAGGCGATCGGAGAAGGTCAGGATGTTGAGGCTTTGGCGCGGCCAGGTGGAGAGTTTGTGGACGTGGTGTTGCCGGAGAGGCTACGGGAGCTGCCGGACGATCTCGCCCGGATCGATGGGCTGTTGCGGGACGAGCGGCTGTTGGCGCCGATCGAGGCGCACTGGCAGCGGGAAGCGCAGGAGCGGGGACGCTCGGCCCGCAGTCACGGGCGGCCGACGATCGCGATGCAGACGTACGTGCGGTGATGGTGCTCAAGCACCGGTACGGCTGGGGGTACGAGACGCTGATGCGCGAGGTGTCCGATTCGTTCCACTTGCGCCGCTTCTGTCTGATCCCGCTGGATGTGGAGGTGCCGGACGAGTCGACGGTCAGGAAGCTGACCCGCCGGCTGGGCGCGGAGACGGTGGCCGGGCTCTCCCGGGCGGTGATCGGCATGGCGGAGCGGGAGACCCGCTTTCGGGCGCGGGCGGTGAGGATCGACTCGACGGTGGTGGAGGCGGACGTGCGCTACCCGACCGATTCGGGCCTGGCCGCGGACGGGGTGCCAGGAGGCGCTCGCGCTGCTCGCGCCCGAACGCACCTTCATCGCTGGGCGCGCCTCACCTGGCTCAAAACGGACGCAGCGGCGGCTGGCCCGCTACCGAACCGGCTGCGAAGGCCGAGTCTCGTACCTGAAACGCCGCCACGGGCTCCGTCGCAGCCGCTTGAAGGGCGGCGAGGGCGCGCGCGTCTGGACCGGCTGGGCCGTACTCACCTACAACGTCGAGACGTACGGCCTCTACACCCGAGCAGCACGCGAACCCGAGCAAAGCCGAACAGACGAGCCCACCAAGCCAATCGACCTCGAGGACAAGCCCGCCTGCGGGCGAGTCAACCGTTTATCCGGGGGAAGTAGCTAGCGCGAGCGCAGTCGGACCTGCAGCTCGTTCTCGACGAAGTCGAGCACCAGCTCCTGCTGGGCATCGAGGGTGTTGTCGGCGGCGAAGAGGACGCCGGCCCGGACGAGCCGCTCGCGCAGACCGGAGTCGTCGCGGAGCCGCTTCAACGCGGCGACGATCGCGGCCGCATCGCGCGGAGGCACCAGCAGGCCGCGCGTTCCTCCGTCGAGAGCATTCGCGACGCCACCCACGTCGGTGGCGACGATCGGCAGGCCCGCCGCGGCCGCCTCGACGAGCACCTGTGGCAGGCCCTCGGTCAGCGACACGTGCAGGAAGACTTGGCTCGACCGGTACTGCTCCGCCAGCTCCGAACCGTGCGGGACGTAGCCGAGCAGCTCGACGGCGTCCTCGAGGCCGCGTGCGGTCACCTCGTCGGCGACCTGGCCCATGAGCGGCCCCTCGCCGGCAACGGCCAGGCGCCAGCGACGGTCTCCGGCGCGCAGGCACTCGATCACATCGAGCAGGAGCAGTGGGTTCTTCTCGGGGTCGAGCCTGCCGACGCTGAGGATGCGCAGCTCGCCGTCCCAGCGCCGGTCCAGCGCCTGCTCGACTGGCACGAGCTCGTTCGCGCGAACCAGTGAGAGCGAGATCGGCTGCACCGCGGCGCGTCCGCCCCGGAACTGGTGCGCGAGCTCGTCGCCGATCGTGATCGTCGGCGTCCGGCGCGCGACGAGCTGGAAGGCGAGGTCGAGCACGTGAGCGACCCCCACCGCCCAGAGCCACAGCCGGCTCGGGACGCGGTGACGGATGTACTCCGGGTAGTCCTGCCGGACGCCGAGGAAGACCGGCGTCTTCCGGCGGCGCGCGATCAGAGCGAACAGGACCGCGAGCGGAGCCGGGCCGAACAGCCAGGTCGCGTCGAGCCGCTCGACTTCGGCCGAGAAGATCCGGCACGAGCGGGGAGTGGCGGCGACCAGCTTGCCGACGGAGAACACGCTCGGGTAGTGGGGGAGGGCGACGAACTCGACGCCGTCGACGGGGTGCGGGCCGCGGCCGGGTTCCGGGTCGAGGCGTCCGAACAGCACCACCTCGTCCACCCGCTCGGCGAGGGTGGTGAGGAAGACGACGAACGACCGATCGGTCGAGAGCCCCTTGGCGTCACGCTGGTAGACGAGGTCCGAGTAGATCCCGAGGCGCAAGGAGAGTCAGGGTCGACAGCGAGCCGGAATACCGTACAGTGTGTTGAGTGGGGTCTTGCGCCATCACAGCCGACGCCTTCAGGGTGACGCTCGCACTGCCGATGAGTTCTGCGAGGCGATGACGGACTTCGCACACGACGACGACGACGACGGCCAGGGGCTGCGTCACTACCTCGCGGTGGTTTCGCGGCGGCGCTGGATCGTCACCGGCGTCTTCGTCCTCGCCCTCGTGGCGGCCATCCTGTTCACGCTGAGGCAGCCGTCCGAGTACAAGGCGCAGACGACGATCGTCGTCGGTCAGTCGGGCGGCCTCGTCCAGCCGCAGAACGCCAACGCGATCCAGCCGTTCTCGGCCACCATGCAGGAGCTGATCAAGAGTTCCGTGGTCGCCCGAGGGGTGATCAGCGCACTCCGACTCGACACGACCCCGGAGCAGCTGCTCTCCCGAGTCGGCGTCTCGTTCAACCCCGAGAGCGCCGCGCTCAAGGTCTCGGTCGTCGACCGCTCGCCGGCGACCGCCAAGGCGATCGTCGGGAAGATCGGAGGCGTCTTCTCGAACCTCGTCACCGAGCGCTTCGGCAAGGGGACGCCCGCGTCCGCGAACACGCCGGCCACACCGCCGCTCACCGCCACCGTGTGGGATCCGGCACACGTGATCCCGGGCAGGGTCCAGCCCAACCCCGGCCAGAACCTGATCATCGCGGGCGTGCTCGGCCTCGTCCTGGGGCTGCTCGCCGCGTTCCTCCGCGACTACTTCGATCGCACACTTCGCACGACGCAGGAGATTGAGCAGGCTCTCGGCATCCCCGTGATCGGGCAGATCCCCGTGCCGCAGACACGCGACAGGCGGCCGCACATGCTGCTCGACGGAGACGGTCCGTTCGAAGAGGCCTTCTACACGCTCCGTACGAACCTGCAGTACATCGCCGTTGGGCATCCGCTCCGACGGATCCTGGTCACGAGTTCCGTGCCGGACGAGGGCAAGACCACGGTCTGCGCCAACCTGGCCCTGGCCTTCGCGCAGTCGGGGGCGTCCGTGGCCGTGCTGGAGACCGATCTCCGGCGGCCCCACCTGAGCAGCATCTTCGACCTCTCGCCGTTCGCGAATGGCCTGACCAGCGTCCTGGTCGGCCGGGCCCGCCTCCAGGACGCGATCCGGCGCGTGCGGCCATTTGGAGTGTTGGACAGAACCGAGAGCGACCGTGACGTCGCGCTCCTGTCCAGCGGACCGGTTCCGCCAAACCCTTCCGAGCTCGTGGGCAGCACCGAGATGCGCAAGGTAGTGGACCAGCTGAGCGAGCAGTTCGACTCGATCATCCTCGACTCGCCGCCGATCCTGCTCGTCGCCGACGCCGTCGAGCTGGCGAAGCTCGCCGACGGCGTGATCGTCGTCGTCCGCGCGAACCAGATCACGCGGGACACCGCCAGAGAGGTACGGGCGCTTGCCAACCGCCTCGACATCGAGCTCGTGGGCGCCGTCGTGACGGGCGTGCCGCCGCGCGTCGGCTACAGCTACCCACACTCGTACGAAGCGCCGAGCGAAGGCACGCGCGACATCGGCCGGGTGCGGACCTCCCCCGAGCCCGTGTCGCTGGCGGCGCGGACACGCGCTCGTCGCCGCAAGCCCGGTCCCGCACGTGACCGGGCGGCAGGGGCACCCGAGCACTAGCGCCGCCGAGATCCGTGATCCGGGCGACCGAAGGCCATGCAACGCGGGCATCCAATCGTCCTCTGCTACCACGCGACGTCGGAGACGTGGGACAGCCATCTCTCCGTCCCGCCGCGAACCGTCGAGCTCCAGGTCAGGCGTTGGCTCGCGCGCGGCTACCGGCCCGGCTCCGCAGAGGAGGTGGTCGGCGGGAGAGGCAGGCTGCTCCATGTCACCTTCGACGACGCGTTCCTGAGCATTCGCGACGTGATGCCGCTGCTCGAGCGGCTCGGCGTGCGCTCGACCGTCTTCGCCTGCTCAACGCTCGCGGATCAGGGGGGCGGGCCGCTTGACGTTCCCGAGCTAGCCGCCGAGCTCGAGGACAGGCCCGCCGAGCTGGTCACCATGGGGTGGGACGACCTCCGCGACCTTTCGAGCCGTGGAGTCGAGGTCGGCGCGCACACGGCGACGCACCCGCATCTGACCCAGCTCCCCTCGGCCGAGCTGGACGACGAGCTCCGCGTCTCGCGGGAGCGGATCGAGGAGGAGCTCGGTCGCCCGTGTCGGATCTTTGCCTATCCCTACGGCGAGAGCGACGAGCGGGTCCGCGCCGCCGCCCGCGCCGCCGGCTACGAGGCAGCCTTCGGCCTGCCAGGGACGATCAACTGGCGGGACCGGTACGACCTTCCTCGCGTCGGGATCTGGAGAGCCGACGGAAGGATCAAACTCGCGCTGAAGGCGAGCCGGTCGGTCCAGGTCGCGCGCGCCTTCGTCGGTTCGGTCGCCCGTCTCCGCTGAGTCGCGGCCGTCGGCACCCTTTTTTCGGACGTTGTCTCTTTGGGGTTGCAACCCGGATTAACTTCGACCAAGATGGGAACGAGAGAGGCGAGAGAGAGGCATAAACCGACTGATGATTGACCGAGCGCGTCCCCGCGGCTGCTGGTCTCCGCACGGGCGAGTGGGAGTCCGGTGTCCGTAAACATCGACACCGGGCTTGCCGGCTCCGCCAAGCTGCAGGGCGCCGAGCACGCGCTGCAGAGCGCGGAGCTGGCGGTTGCTCCCGCTCCCCGCGAGGCTGCGCTTCGCTCCGACCGCTTCTGGACGCGGGTCCGCGTCGGGCTGGACCTGCTGCTCCTCGCCGCGGCCGCTGTGATCGCCGACCTGACCTCGTCGCTCGTCACCACGTTCGGCGACCGGGTCGTGTGGCCGGCGCTGTTCGGGGGGATCGTCGTCTGCCTCTCGTACTTCAAGGGCGCCTACGCCCCGAGGGTGCAGTTGGACGCCCTGGACGACCTGCGCTCGACCGGTTCCGTCGTCGCCGTCGCCGCCAGCATCGTCGTCACCCTTCGCCTGCTCATCGACAACGCTTCCGCTGCAACCGCCGATCAAACGGTCCGACTCGGGATCATCGCGGCGCTGGCTCTCGCCTGCGGCCGGATCTCGGTGAACCTGTGGCAGGCGCAGGCGCGCCGGCATGGCATCGCGCTCGCCCCCACCCTGATCGTGGGTGCCGGGCACATCGGTCGGACCACCGCCAGGCGCCTGCTCGAGCATCCCGAGCTGGGCCTGAAGCCGATCGGCTTCCTCGACAAGGAGCCGCTCGAGCAGGACGAGGATTCCCTGCCCGTGCTCGGCGCCAGCTGGGACTTCGACCAGGCGGTCCGGGAGCACGGGGTACGCCACGTGATCATCACCTTCTCGACGGCCCCCAACGAGGTGCTCCTGCGACTGGTCAACCGCTGCGAGGAGCTCGGTATCAGCGTCTCGCTCGTCCCGCGCCTGTTCGAAAAGGTGACCGAGCGCCTGACGATCGAGCACCTCGGCGGCTTGCCGCTGATCACCTCGCATCCGAGCAATCCCCGCGGCTGGCGGTTCTCGGTCAAGTACGCGCTGGACAAGGTGGGCGCGCTCGCAGCTCTGTTCCTGCTCGCGCCGATCCTACTCATCTGTGCCATCGCGGTCTGGATCTCGCTCGGCCGGCCGATCGTCTTCCGTCAGCGCCGGGTCGGATACGACGGCCGCGAGTTCGAGATGCTGAAGTTCCGCTCCCTTCGTCCGAACGAGTCCTTCCCGGACTCGCCCGACAGCCTGCCCGACGACACCGCTCCGGGTGGGGTCGGCAACGACGCCCGCCTGACTCGGGTCGGAGCCTTCCTCCGCAACACGTCGCTCGACGAGCTGCCGCAGTTCTTCAACGTGCTCAAGGGCGAGATGTCGGTCGTCGGCCCACGGCCCGAGCGCCCCGAGTTCGTCGAGCTCTTCGAGCCTCGGATCCATCGCTACGACGACCGCCACCGCGTCCGCGCCGGGATCACGGGCTGGGCGCAGGTCAACGGGCTCCGTGGCCAGACCTCGTTGTCCGATCGGGTCGAGTGGGACAACTACTACATCGAGAACGCGTCGTTCTGGCTCGACCTGAAGATCGTCGGGCGCACGATGTCCCAGTTCGTCCCGCGGCACAGCCGATAGCGCGTTCGCGAAGTCCGGCTGCTAGACGGTCGCCGGCTCCGCGCGGGCGAAGGCGATCACGTCGGTGAGGATCTCGTCGAGCGAGCGCTCCGGGGACCAGCCGATGGCCTCTTGGATCTTGTCGATCGCCGGCACCCGGTGGAGCATGTCGTCGATCCCGAGCCCGTAGACCTGCTCGTACGGGACGTAGACCAGCTCGGACTTCGAGCCGGTCAGCTCGAGAACGTGACGGGCGAGGTCCAGGATCGAGATCCAGTTCCGCGAGCCGACGTTGAAGATCTCTCCGGAGGTCGACGGGTCGCTCATCAAGCCGTACAGCGCCCTGATCGTGTCCTGCACGTGGCAAAAGGTGCGTGTCTGGCTGCCGTCGCCGTGCACTTCGAGTGCCGTCCCCGCCACGGCTGCCTGGGCGAAGCGAGCCACGACCATGCCGTACTGACCGCTCTGCCGTGGGCCGACGGTGTTGAAGAGCCGGGCGATGACGAAGTCGAGGCCGCGCTCCTGCCGGTACGCGAGCGCGAGGTACTCGTCCATCGCCTTCGAGTCGGCGTACAGCCAGCGCTTCTGGGTGGTCGGCCCGTAGACCCGGCGCGCGTCCTCGCGGAGCGGCTCTTCCGTTCGGTGGTCGCCGTAGACCTCCGACGTGGACGCGACCAGCACCCGCTTGCCGAACCGAGCACAGTGGTCGAGGACGATCTCCGAGCCCTCGAGGTTCGTGACGATCGTGTGCACGGGGCGCTCGACGATCAGCCGAGGGCCCACGGCCGCAGCCAGGTGGTAGACGACGTCGCACTTGTGCACCAGCTCGTTGACCACCGCAGGCTTGAGCACCGAGTCGACCACGAGGTGGAAGTCGCCGCGCGGCATCAGATGCTCGACGTTGCGCATCGAGCCCGTCGAGAGGTCGTCGAGGGCGTAGACCTCCCAGCCGTCGGCGAGCAGCCGCTCGCACAGGTGCGAGCCGATGAAACCCGCGCCGCCGGTCACGAGTGCGCGTCTCACGAGGAGCTAGCGTAGCGGCCTCGCAGGCGGGTGAGGCATTGTTCCCCCCATGCCGATGCTGGCCACGTTCTTCGGCTGGAACCGCCGCGCGAGCGATGCGCTCGCCTCCCGCTTGCCCCACGCGCGCGTCAACCCGCGCGACGAGTACGCCCGGACGGTCGCCCGGGTCATGAACGCGCAGCCGACTCCGGCCGTCGTCGCCGATGTCGGCGGGGGGAAGAGCTGCCCCTTCGCGCGCCTCCGCGACGCCGGCAAGGACATCCGGATCGTCGCGGTCGACATCT
This sequence comes from uncultured Actinomycetes bacterium, assembly GCA_963841405.1. GTDB lineage: Bacteria > Actinomycetota > Thermoleophilia > Gaiellales > Gaiellaceae > DATBLE01. The sequence continues at coordinate 28,580 of CAWJCM010000009.1, forward strand.
CCGCCGACGAGCTGGCCGGGAACGTCGACGTCGACGAGAAACGGGTGGCGAACATCACTCGGGAGCTGCCGTTCGGAGACGGAGAGGTCGACCTCGTCGTCTCCAGCTCGGTCCTCGAGCACCTGAAGGACGTCGAGCCCCTCGTCGTCGAGTCCCACCGCGTGCTCAGGGACGGCGGCCACTCGATCCACCTCTTTCCGGGCAAGTTCGCGCCGTTCGCGATCGCCAACCAGTTCCTCCCGGATGGCGTCGCCGAGAAGGCGCTGCGGATGGTCTACCCGGGCAGCGAAGGCATCCTCGGCTTCGAGGCCCACTACGACCGCTGCTACCTCTCGGCGATGCGTGCGCTGCACGAGCGGGCTGGCTTCGACATCGTCGACCTCCGGGTGAGCTACTACCAGTCCAACTACTTCGCCATCTTCCTGCCCGCCTTCGTCCTCTGCGCCGGCTATGAGCTGATCGTGCGGGCGCTCGGGACGAAGGACCTGGCCGCGTACGTCCTGATGACCGCGCGAAAGCGCCCGGCCGGCTAGCGCGGCCGCCGCTCGCGGGGAAGCGCCCTCAACCAGAGACGGCAGGGGCTCCTCGGACGCCGCGCCGAACGTCCTTTCCACTTCCGGCCGGACCACACACCCGTCGGCGACCAGGTCGCCTTCCCGGCCACCGGAGTGGTTCGTAGTTGACGCCGTCCGGGGGTATGAGTAATTTCCATCAAGCCAGTAGAGAAAGTCGATAGATAAGACGTGTCAATGAGACGGATTGTTGTTGCCTTTTGTGTAGTGCTCGCTGCGCTGACGGTGACCGCGATCGCCGGCGCCTCGAGCAAGAACGACAGCCTGTCGGTGGTCGCCTATTCGACGCCGAAGACGGCGTACGGCAAGATCATCCAGGCGTGGCAGCAGACCGCCGACGGCAAGGGCGTCTCGTTCACCCAGTCCTACGCGGCCTCCACCGACCAGGCGCGCGCGGTCGCGGCCGGCCTGAAGGCCGACCTCGTCTTCCTCTCGACCGGCGACGACGTGAACATCCTCGTCGACGCCGGCCTGATCGACAAGAGCTGGGACAAACAGGCCTACAGGGGGATCGAGGCCGACACGGTGGTCGTGTTCGCCGTCCGCAACGGCAACCCCAAGCACATCAAGAACTGGGCCGACCTGGTCAAGCCGGGCGTCCAGGTGGTGACCCCGAACCCGTTCAGCTCCGGATCGGCCAAGTGGAACATCCTCGCTGCCTACGGCGCGCAGCGGCGCCTCGGCAAGAGCGACGCTCAGGCTCAGGCGTTCGTCAAGAAGCTCTTCCAGCACGTCGTCTCGCAGGACACGTCCGGCCGGAACGCGACCAACACCTTCCTGTCCGGCAAGGGCGACACGTCCTGCTCACCTACGAGAGCGAGGCGCTGACCTCGCGGGCGGACGGGACGGACATCCAGTACGTGATCCCCCGCCAGACGATGCTGATCGAGTTGCCGATCGCGGTCTTGAAATCGAGCTCGAACAAGGAGCTCGCGAACAGGTTCATCCGCTTCACCAAGGGCTCGGTCGCCCAGGATCTGTTCGGCCAGTACGGCTGGCGTCCGGTCAACCCGACGGTCGCGAAGAAGTACGCGTCGAAGTACCCGTCGAGGCCCGGCATCTTCAAGATCGACGACAAGATCTTCGGCGGCTGGCGGACGGTCGACAAGAAGTGGTTCAGCCAGAACGGGATCATGACCGGGATCGAGCGCAGTGTCGGGGGCCGACCTCTGACTAGCGTCGCTCCGGCGGCAGCGGCCGCGCCGCGCGGCCCGAGCTGGGCGAGGGAGGGGGCGGATACCGCCCTCTCCCTCGGCTTCGTCACGGGCTATCTGACGCTGATCGTCGTGCTCCCGCTCGCCGCCGTGGTTGCGGCCTCCGGTGAGGACGGCTGGTCGGGGTTCTGGTCTGCCGTGTCGAGCCCCCAGGCGGTGGCCGCGCTGAAGCTCAGCGTGGTCGTCGCCGTTCTCGCCGCGCTCGTCAACGCCGTCTTCGGGACGATCACCGCCTGGGTGCTCGTCCGCGACCGCTTCCCGGGGCGGTCGATCGTCAACAGCGTCATCGACCTGCCCTTCGCGCTGCCGACGATCGTCGCGGGCCTCGTCCTGTTGACGCTCTACAGCCCGAAGTCGCCGATCGGGGCCCACCTGGCGGCCACACGCTGGGCCATCTTCATGGCGCTGCTGTTCGTCACCCTGCCGTTCGTCGTCCGGACGGTGCAGCCCGTGCTGCTCGAGCTCGACACCGACATGGAGGAGGCGGCGCGCTCGCTCGGCGCCTCGGAGCTCACCGTGTTCCGGCGGATCGTTCTGCCGAACACCATGCCCGGAATCCTCTCGGGGATCGCGCTCGCATTCGCCAGGGCCGTCGGGGAGATCGGCTCGGTCGTCCTGATCTCGGGGAACAACCCGTTCCACACCGAGGTCGCATCCGTCTACGTCCTCAACCAGGTCCACTCGGGCCAACGGGCGGCCGCAGCGTCGGTCGCGGTCGTCCTGCTCGTGATCTCCTTCGCGATCCTGCTGCTCGTGGGAGGAATCCGCCGGCTCGCCACGAGGCACGAGTATGCGTAGGCTGGGGCTCCGCGGGGTCGCGCTCGCCTACCTGACGGTCGTGCTGCTCGGGCCGCTCGCGATGATCTTCTGGAAGACCTTCGAGCACGGCTTCGGGCCGTTCTGGGACTCCGTCACAGCCCCGGAGACGCTGACTGCGTTCAAGAACACGCTCCTGATCACGGCCATCGCTGTGCCGCTCAACACCCTGTTCGGGATCGTGTGCGCGCTGGCCATCGTCCGCCGGCGCTTTCCGGGCAAGGGAATCGTCAACGCGTTCATCGACCTGCCGCTGGCGGTGTCGCCGGTGGTGGTCGGTGTCTCGCTCTTCCTGCTCTACGGCCGCGGCGGCTGGTTCTACGGCCTGTTCGACGATCACGGGATCGAGATCCTGTTCGCGCTGCCGGCGATGGTGATCGCAACGATGTTCGTTTCACTGCCGTTCGTCGCGCGCGAAGTCGTGCCGACGCTGCGCGAGATCGGCGAGGAGCAGGAGCGGGCCGCGCACACGCTCGGCGTGTCGGGCTGGCAGACCTTCCGGCGGATCACCCTCCCCTCGATCCGCTGGGCCGTGATCTACGGCGTCGTGCTCACACCGCGCGCTGCCTGGGCGAGTACGGCGCGGTCGCGGTCGTCCACGGATACGAGATGACGCCGACCCTGCAGGTACAGGACGACTACGAGAACTTCAACCAGCCCGGTGCCTACGGTGTGTCGCTGATGCTGGCCGTCACGGCCGTCCTCGTTCTGCTCAGCATGATGCTGGTCAGGCCCAGGGAGGCGGCGTGAGCTTGCTCACGCCGCTCCAGGCGAGGGGGACTCGGGGGAACCGAGAGGTTCCCCCTTGCACGGCAGCCCGGGTCTCCCGGGGTGCCGTGGCAAACAGCAGAGGGGCTCACCGCTAGATGTCGATCTCGATCCTGAATGTCTCCAAGCGCTTCGGCGACTTCGTCGCACTCGACGACGTGTCGCTCGAGGTACCGACGGGCCCGCTGGTCGGGCTGCTGGGGCCGAGCGGCAGCGGCAAGTCGACGCTGCTGCGGATCGTCGCGGGCCTCGAGCGGCCCGACGGCGGTGCCGTCCACATCGCCGATGAGGACGTCACGGGTACCACGCCACAGGAGCGCGGAATCGGGTTCGTGTTCCAGCACTACGCGGCGTTCAAGCACATGACGGTCTTCGAGAACGTCGCGTTCGGCCTGAAGGTGCGGCACCGGGCGAAGGCCGAGATCCGCGCCCGTGTCCACGAACTGCTCGACCTCGTCCAGCTGGAAGCGATGGCGAAGCGCTATCCATCGCAGCTCTCCGGCGGACACGCCAGCGGATGGGTCTGGCCCGTGCGCTCGCGGTCGAGCCGAAGGTTCTGCTGCTCGACGAGCCCTTCGGGGCGGTCGACGCACGCGTTCGGAAAGAGCTGCGCGTCTGGCTGCGGCGGCTCCACGACGAGACGCACACGACCACCGTGATCGTCACGCACGACCAGGAGGAGGCGATGGAGGTGGCCGAGACGGTGGCGGTGATGAACAACGGGCGCATCGAGCAGGTCGCCGGCCCCGTCGAGCTGTACGAGCGGCCGGCGAACGAGTTCGTTATGGAGTTCGTCGGCGCCGTCAACCGGCTCGGCGACGCCTTCGTGCGCCCGCACGACCTCGAGGTGAGCCTCGACCCGAACGGGTCGACGAAGGAGGCGATGATCGTCCGCCTCGTCCGCCTCGGCTTCGACGTTCGCCTCGAGCTCGTCCGGGAAGACGGCGAGCATCTCGCGGCACAGCTCACCCGCGACCAGGCGGAGGCGCTGGAGCTGGCGCCCGGGCGGATCGTCTACGTCAGGCCGACGCGGCAGACGACGCTCGCGTCCTGACCGAGTTGTCTCCGGCTCCTACGGGTGCGGCGCCCAGGCTTCCGGGTCGGAGACGAGATCGCGGACGACCGCCGGCAGCTCCCCGGAGGCGACGTCCGCCAGCGTCACCGCCTCGAGGACCGAGCGCAGGCTCGCGCGCACGGCGATCCATACGTCCTTGAGCGGCTCGGCCGTACCCTGGTAGGAGATCGAGTCGGGGCGCACCCCACGGACGTTTGCGAGCGGCCCCTCGACTGCGCGGATGATCTCGGCGAGCGTGATCTCCGCCGCGGGCCGCGCGAGCCAGTAGCCGCCGTCCGCTCCGCGCTGGCTGCGGACGAGCCCCGCATGCCGCAGGTCGCCGAGGATGTTCTCCAGGAACTTGAGCGGCACCTCCTGGGCCTGGGCGATCCGCTCGCCCTTGACGTGGCCCTCGCCCTCGGCGGCGAGCTGGATGCACGCCCGCAGCGCGTAGTCGACCTTGGCTGAGACTCGCACTGCTTGATTCTGACCGACGGGCCATCAGCCAAATGACCCATGCGCGTCAATCCGCCGCCCCGGGCGAGTCACACGCCTCCGGTACAATGCCGTTCCACCAGTGTTCGAACGGTTCACAGAGAGAGCGCGCCAGGTTGTCGTCCTCGCCCAGGACGAGGCCCGCGCGCTGAAGCACAACTACATCGGCACCGAGCACATCCTGCTCGGGCTGCTGCGCGAGGAGGAGGGTCTGGCCGCCCGCGTGCTCGAGTCGCTGGACATCACGGTCGAGGAGGTGCGTGCGCAGGTTGCCCGCATCGTCGGCCAGGGCGACGAGGTCACCACGGGCCAGATCCCGTTCACGCCACGCGCGAAGAAGGTGCTGGAGCTGGCGCTGCGCGAGGCGCTCAGCCTCGGCCACAACTACATCGGCACGGAGCACATCCTGCTCGGTCTCGTCCGCGAGAACGAGGGCGTCGCCGCCCGCATCCTGCTCGACTTCGACGCCGACGCCGAGAAGATCCGGAACGAGATCATCCGCATGCTGTCCGGCCCGGGCCGCCGCCAGGGCGGTTCTCCCGGCGGCGCCGCCGAGAAGTCGAAGAGCTCCAAGCTGCTCGACCAGTTCGGCCGCAACTTCACCAAGCAGGCCGCCGAGGGCAAGCTCGACCCGGTCGTCGGCCGGCAGATCGAGATCGAGCGGATCATGCAGATCCTCTCACGGCGCCAGAAGAACAACCCCGTGCTGATCGGCGAGCCGGGCGTCGGCAAGACGGCGATCGTCGAGGGGCTGGCGCAGAGGATCGGCTCCAACCAGGTGCCCGAGCTGCTGAACGGCAAGCAGATCTACAGCCTCGACCTGGCCGCGCTCGTCGCCGGCTCGAAGTACCGCGGCGAGTTCGAGGAGCGCCTGAAGAAGGTGATGAAGGAGATCCAGCAGCGGGGCGACATCATCCTGTTCATCGACGAGCTCCACAATCTCGTCGGCGCCGGCGCAGCCGAGGGCGCGATCGACGCGGCAAGCATCCTGAAACCGGCCTTGGCCCGGGGGGAATTGCAGACGATCGGCGCGACCACGCTCGACGAGTACCGCAAGTACCTCGAACGCGACGCCGCGCTGGAGCGGCGGTTCCAGCAGGTGCGCGTCGAGGAGCCGTCGGTCGACGACACCGTCCAGATCCTGCGCGGCCTGCGCGATCGCTACGAGGCGCACCACCGCTGCAAGATCACCGACGAGGCGCTGCACGCGGCCGCCGCGCTCGCGGACCGCTACATCCAGGACCGCCACCTGCCCGACAAGGCGATCGACCTCGTCGACGAGGCCGCCTCGCGCATGCGGATCAAGACGATGACCGCGCCGCCGCGCTACCGCGAGCTCGAGGAGGAGATCGAGAAGGTCCGCAAGGACAAGGAAGATGCGATCGAGAACCAGGAGTTCGAGAAGGCGGCGTCGCTTCGCGACAAGGAGCGGAAGCTCTCGCAGAAGAAGCGCGAGCTCGAGGAGTCCTGGCGCGACGAGGAGAACGAGCAGCAGCCCGAGATCGGCGAGGAGGAGATCGCCGACATCGTCTCGATGTGGACGGGCATCCCGGTCTTCAAGCTGACGGAGGCCGAGACCCAGAAGCTGATCCGGATGGAGGACGAGCTGCACAAGCGCGTGATCGGCCAGCACGAGGCGATCGTCGCCGTTTCCAAGTCGATCCGCCGTGCGCGTGCCGGGATCAAGGACCCGAAGCGTCCGACCGGCTCTTTCATCTTCCTCGGCCCGTCGGGCGTGGGGAAGACCGAGCTCGCGCGGACGCTCGCGGAGTTCCTGTTCGGCGACGAGGACGCGCTGATCCAGGTCGACATGTCCGAGTACATGGAGAAGCACTCCGTCTCGCGGCTCGTCGGCTCGCCGCCCGGATACATCGGCTACGACGAGGGCGGCCAGCTGACCGAAGCCGTGCGCCGCAAGCCCTACTCGGTGGTGCTCCTCGACGAGATCGAGAAGGCGCACCCGGACGTCTTCAACATCCTGCTCCAGATCCTCGAAGACGGGAAGCTGACCGACGCCCAGGGGCGAAAGGTCGACTTCCGCAACACGATCGTGATCATGACCTCGAACATCGGCGCGGGCTCGATCTCGAAGAACCAGACGCTCGGCTTCTCGATCGGCGACGAGACGGGGCTCTCGTACGACGATATGAAGGACCGCGTGATGGGTGAGCTGAAGAAGGTCTTCCGTCCCGAGCTGCTCAACCGCATCGACGAGGTGATCGTCTTCCACAAGCTCTCCAAGGACGAGATCAAGACGATCGTCGACCTTCTGCTCAAGCGGCTGCGCGAGCAGATGGCGCTCCACGAGGCCTCGATCGAGCTCACGGACGACGCCAAGGAGATGCTCGTCGAGAAGGGTTACGACCCGGCGATGGGCGCCCGCCCGCTGCGCCGCGCGATCCAGCGCCACATCGAGGATCCGCTCGCGGACTTCGTCCTCGGCGCGGAGTTGACGCCGGGCTCGACGATCATGGTCGACCGCAAGGGTGAAGACGAGGTCGACATCACGATCATCCCCGGCGAGGAGCGCGAGCCGGTCGCAGTTCCCGCCGGCGACGCGTCCGAGCCCGAAGGTTCCGTCGACGAGCCGTCCGAGCACGCGGACGACTAGCTCCTCCGGCTGATACCGCGTTACGCGGCTCGGGCTGCGGGTAACCGTTCCCTCCTATCTATCGACACGAGAGGAGCGGGGATGGCTGAGTTGACGGTGCTCGAGAGCAAGCTCGGCGAGGTGATGGGGCTGGCGATGGCCGCTCAGGGCGCGACCGAGAAGATCGCGAAGCTCGTCGAGCAGGAAGGCGACGGCGACCTTCTCCGCACGCTCGAGCGGATGCATCAGGAGGCGACCGAGACGGAGGAGCGCTGCCTCGCGCGGACCGAGGAGTTCGACGGGAAGAAGACGGCGATCCTGGAGAAGGCCCGTGAGGTGAAGCGCGAGGCGACCGAGATGATGCGGACGTACCTCGGCGGCGACGCGGATGCGCTCGACGGCTTCGAGTTCCTGACCATGGCCGAGGCGGGCGAGGCAGGGCACTGGTCGATCGTCGAGGTGATGGCGCAGCGCGCACGGGATGCCCGCACGTCGACGCTGGCCGCCTGGGCGAAGCCGATCCAGGAGCGTCACTTCCAGGAGGCGAAGGCGGGCTCGTTGGCGCTGGCGAAGAACGAGGACCCGAACGCCGTCGAATAGCCAGAGGATGAGGCGGAAGGGACAGGCTTCAGCCTGTCCCGTGCCTTGGCAGGGCGCGACCGCAGGCCTGGAGCCAGACTGAAGTTCTGGCCCTTCTGTTGGCGATTCCGTTCCAAACCGGTCACGAAGCCCGTCGGGACCGGCGCCTAGACTGGCTCCGTGGCCAAGGCTGCGGCGTCCCTGTTCTCGTGCCCCGGGTGCGGCTACTCGTCCGGTCGCTGGCTCGGACGCTGTCCGGGGTGCGGTGAGTTCGGGACGCTCGTCGAGGAGTCGAAGTTCACGGTAGGCGGTGCCCCGGTCGCGGCTGCGAAGCCGCTCCTGCGGCTGATCGAGGTCGAGGCGGAGGAGGCCGATCGGATCTGCACCGGCGTGCCGGAGCTCGACCGCGTTCTCGGCGGCGGGCTCGTGCCGGCGTCGCTCGTACTCGTCGGCGGCGAGCCCGGCGTCGGGAAGTCGACGCTGCTCCTGATGGCGCTGCGGGCGATCGCGGACTCCGGGAGGCGGGCGCTTCTCGTCACGGGCGAGGAATCGAAGGCGCAGGTGAAGCTGAGGGCCGACCGGCTCGGCGGCGCCGGTGAAATCGAGATCCTCGCCGAGACCGAGCTCGAGACCGTCTGCGCCACCCTCGAGCGCGAGCGCCCCGACGTCTGCGTGATCGACTCGGTGCAGACCCTCTACGCGGGCGACCTGGCCTCCGCGCCCGGCTCCGTCGCGCAGGTCCGGGAGGCTGCCGGGCGTCTGCTGCGGGTGGCGAAGGAGAGCGGCGTCGCCGTGTTCCTCGTCGGCCACGTGACGAAGGACGGAGCCGTGGCCGGCCCGCGCGTGCTCGAGCACCTCGTCGACTGCGTGCTTCAGTTCGAGGGCGACCGCTACCGGGCGCACCGTATTCTGCGCGCTGCAAAGAATCGATTCGGCTCGACGAATGAGATCGGCGTCTTCGAGATGACCGGCAGCGGGCTGGTCGGCGTCCCCGATCCGTCCGAGCTCTTCGGTCGCAGCGAGGCGGGCGAGGTGGGCGCCGCGGTCGCCTGCGCCCTGGAGGGGACGCGGCCGATCCTGCTCGAGATCCAGGCGCTCGTCTCGCCGACCGATCTGGCGATGCCACGCCGGGTTGCGACCGGCGTCGACCCGAAGCGGCTCGCAATGATCGTCGCCGTGCTGAGCAGGCATGCCGGGGTCGCGCTCGGCAGCTCCGACGTCTTCGTCAACGTGGCGGGCGGGGTTCGCATCGACGAGCCGGGCGCCGACCTGGCGATCTCGCTCGCGATCGCGTCTGCCGCGAGAGGCGTGCCGGTGAGAGACGGGCTCGCGGCCTTCGGGGAGGTCGGGCTCACCGGACGTCTCCGCGCTGCCACGCAGGCCGAGCGCCGACTCGAGGAGTGCGCGAAGCTCGGCCTGTCGACGGTGCTGGCGCCCCGGGGCACTCCGCGCCGCGGCGCGCTCGCACTCGTCGAGGCAACGGCCGCCGCGCAGGCGCTCCCTCTGGGGCTCGCGGAGACCACGGCCGAGCACGACTAGGCGCCTCTGAGCAGGGATTTCTTGTGAAGAGGGCGTTAAAAGCCCTGGAAACTTGGCGTTTTCAAGCCGTTTGAGCTACACTGATTCCAGTTCGCCGGCGGATGTCAGACCCGCCGGCGTCTTGGCGACTACGGAGCTTCGAAAGGGGAGTCAGCTTGTTCAAGGTCGGCGACAAGGTGGTGTATCCACACCACGGAGCAGGCACTGTCGTGAAGAAGGAGCAGCGCGAGGTGCTCGGCCAGAAACGCGATTACCTCACGATCAAGATTCTCCACAACGACATGACCGTGAACGTGCCGTGCGAGAACGCGGAGAAGGTCGGGCTGCGCCGCGTGATCGACGAGCAGATGGTCGAGAAGGTCCTGAAGGCGCTCCAGGGCTCCGGCACGACGATGCCGAAGAACTGGAACCGCCGCTTCAAGCACAACCGCGACAAGATGAAGACGGGCGACATCTTCGAGCTGGCCGAGGTCGTTCGGAACTTGTCGCTCCGGGACCACGAGAAGGGCCTGTCGACCGGCGAGAAGCAGATGTTCGTGAAGGCCAAGAAGATCCTCGCCAGCGAGCTCATGTACGCCAAGGCGATGGACGAGGACGAGGCGGGGGTCTGGCTGGACGACGTGCTCTCGACCGTCGCGAACGGCAAGAAGAAGGCGGCCAAGGCAACCGCGGCAGCGAGCGCCTAGCGCCCGCCGCGGAAGGCCGTTGTCCGTCTGGGCCGTGCTCGCCGCCGCAGGGCGCGGCGAGCGGCTCGAGGCGGACCGACCCAAAGCGTTCGCTCAGCTCAACGGCCGGCCGCTCCTTGCCGAGAGCCTGGAGAGACTCGAGGCGTCGGCCTGGATCGATTCGATGGTGGTCGTCGCACCCCCGGGCTGGGAAGAGCCGGTGATCCTGCTCGCCGAGGAGCTGGGGTGCGGAAAAGTCGTCGCCTCGGTCGCCGGCGGCGACTCGCGGGCCGCCTCCGTGCGGATCGGCCTCGGCGAGGTGCCCGACGATGCGGCCCTGATCCTCGTCCACGACGCGGCCCGTCCGCTGGTCTCCGGCCTTGTCGTCGAGCGCCTGATCGGAGCACTCAACGAGGGCTGGGACGGCGCCGTACCGGGGCTCGCGTTGTCGGACACGGTCAAGCGGGTGCAGGAGGAGACCGTCGTCGAGACGCTTCCGCGTGGCGAGCTTCGGGCGGTTCAGACGCCCCAGGCGTTCGTGGCGTCGGTGCTCCGCGCCGCGGTTGCCGGTGGGGACGAGGGGACGGACTGCTCGTCGATCGTGGAGGCGCGGGGCGGCCGGGTGAAGGTCGTGGAGGGAGACCGGCGGCTGCTGAAGGTGACGACGGCGGAGGACCTCGCCCTGGTCGAGTCCTGGCTCGGAGGCTCCGCCTTCGAAGCGCAGTGATCGTGGACTACCACCTGCACTTGCGCGACCCGGACGAGCGGGTGGTGCACACGCTCGAGGCGGTGGAGCGTTTCGTGGAGACGGCGTCCGCACGCGGGGTCGACGAGATCGGCTTCACCGAGCACGTCTACTACTTCCGTCAGACCCGTCCGGTGTGGACGCTCGAGTACCAGACCCAGCGGTGCGTCTACGACCTGGACGCCTACGTTGAGGTCGTGCTGGAGGCGAAACGGCAAGGCATGCCGGTCAAGCTCGGGCTCGAGGTCGACTACGTGGGCGCCCGGCAGGACGAGCTCGCGGCTCTGCTGGAGCCGTACCCCTGGGACTACCTGCTGGGCTCGGTGCACTGGATCGACGGGCTGGCGGTGGATCAGCAACCGGGGCTGTGGGCAGAGCTAGCGGTGGACGAGGTCTGGAGCCGCTACTTCCGCGCCCTGGTCGAACTCGCCTCCTCGAGACATGTCGACGTGCTTGCGCATCCCGACCTTGCCAAGATCTTCCGCATGCGACCCGACCGCATCGAGTATCCGCCTCTGGACGGCGTCGCGCTCGAGATCTCGACCGCCGGTCTGCGCAAGCCCGTGGGGGAGCTGTACCCGGCGGCGCCGATGCTGGCCACGCTTCCGCCGATCACGCTGGCGTCGGACGCGCACGTCCCGGCGGACGTCGGCCGTGACCTCGACCGTGCGGTCGAGCACGCGCGTGCGGCAGGCTACGCGACCGTGACGGCGTTCGAGGCCCGGCAGCCGCGCCAGGAGCCCCTCGGGTGACCGGGCATGCCTGTGGAGGAGCCGGCGCCGAAGCGGCCCGGTCCAGGCGCAGACGCGTGCGAACTTCGCGGATAGGATCGGCCGTGGGAGGCGGGTGGACATCCCACGACCCCACCCCGGGTGGGGCTATGGAAGCGCCGGGGCGGTGACAGGCGAGGGGGAACTCCGGATCGGCCTCGGCGTCGATGCGCATGCGCTCGAGGACGGGGTCCCGCTCGTGCTCGGCGGGGTGCGTGTCGAGAGCACACGCGGGCTGGCCGGCCACTCGGACGGCGATGTGATCACCCACGCCCTGATCGACGCAGTCCTCGGCGCCGCCAACCTGGGCGACATCGGCTCTCTCTTCCCCTCGGACGGGAGCACGCCACCCGGCGTCTCCTCGCTCGTGCTGCTGGCGGACGTGGCCGGGCGCCTGCGCGCGGCAGGGTGGCGGGTAGTCAATGCCGACTGCGTCTTCATCGGCGAGCAGCCGCGACTGGCGCCGATTCGCGATCAGATGAGGTCGGCGCTCGCTGGGGCGCTCGGCGTCGAGGAAGACCGGATCGCCGTACGTGCGACGACGACCGACAGGCTCGGCTTCACCGGCCGCGGCGACGGGCTCGCGGCCCAGGCCGTCGCGTTGATTCGTCGGGCCTAGGACGCTCGAGTTGGCGTGCCGAGATCCTCGCGTCGCTGCGCGCTCGAGGAACGGTGTCGGCCGTGAACTACCCGGCAGGCGGGGTCGTTGCCGGGACGTTCCGCGCCGCCGGCGCTGAGGTGGCGCTGCGCCGGTACGAGACGTGCAAGCGCCTCCTAAGAGCGCCTAACGAAAAGAAGGGTCCTCTGCGCTGACGGCGAATAAGGGCTGCGTCACCCTCGCTTGAAAGGATGGCGCGCAGATGGCGAAGCCATTGGTCAGCGACGAGCTGTGGGCGCTCGTTGAGCCGTTGATCCCGACGGTCGAGCGGCGCTACCGGTTCCCGGGCCGCAAGCGGATCGACGATCGCAAGGTGTTGACGGGGATCCTGTACGTGTTGAGGACGGGGATCCCGTGGGAGTATCTGCCGCAGGAGATGGGTTGCGGCTCGGGCATGACCTCGCTGGCGACGGTTGCAGGCGTGGCAGCAGGCCGGTGTCTGGCAGCGGCTGCTCGAAGTGCTGCTGGCGAGGCTGCAGGAGGCCGACCGGATCGACTGGTCGCGGGCGGTGATCGACAGCTCGCACGTGCGGGCCGTTGGGGGGGCGAGCAGACCGGTCCAAGCCCTGTAGACCGCGCGAGAAGCGGCTCCAAGCACCATACGCTCACCTGCGGCGTGGCACCCCGCTCGCGCTCTCGCTCACGGCCGGCAACCGCAACGACATCCTCCAGTTGCTGCCGCTCGTCGATGCGATCCCGCCGGTGCGCGGCAAACGTGGCCGGCCCCGTCGGCGGCCGAAACGGCTGCTCGGCGATGGCGCCTACCACTCCCGCCGTCACCGCGAAGAGCTGCGCGCCCGCGGGATCAGCGCCACGATCCCCCGGCCGAAACAACCGCACGGCTCAGGACTGGGCCGTGAGCGCTGGGTCGTCGAGCGCACGATCAGCTGGTTGCACCAGTACCGGCGCCTACGCGTCCGCTACGAACGCCGTGCCGACATCCACGACGCCTTCCTCCAGATCGCCGGCTCCCTGATCTGTCTCAAACTCCTCAACTCCGAGGACTCATTCTGATAGGCGCTCTAAGTCGCCTCGAGCGCGTACCCGCGCGAGTGCATCGCCTCGCCACGGTCGAGGCAGGATTTCCAGGTCGGCACGTCCCAGCCGAGCGAGTCGGCCAGGCGGACGATCATGTTGAACAGCGCGGCGACGTGGATCGCATCCAGCATCGCCTCGTCGGACACGCCCGCGGCCCGCACCCGCTCCGCGTCCTCGGGAGCGAGCTCCTCCGGGCGGAGCGTCAGCTTCTCGAGGAAGCCGAGCATGGCACCCAGGCGCTCGTCGACGGGAGCCGTGCGCCAGTCCGCCTCGACCGCCTTCCAGACCTCGTCACCGAGCGCGTACGACGCGACCGCGCCGTGGGAGCGCGTTCAGAACGGGCACTGGTTGAGCGACGAGACGAATCCGGCGAACAGCTCGCGCTCGCCCGTCGACCAGTCGGACGGCCCGCGCATCGCCTCGTCGAGCGCGGCCGAAAACGGCCGTCCGAACAGCTCGGGCCGGTAGTAGAGCGTCTTGAGTACACCGGAGGCTGCTGGGAGGCCGCGTGCCTGCGCGATCTGCGCCAGAATCGCCGCCTCGGCGGGCGCGTGCCCCGAATCGACGACTCCGAGCCTCATCGCCGCGCCATCGAGCCCATCGCCCCGATCCCGGCCTCGAGCCGGAGCAGGCCGGCGGCGACGGCCGTGGACACCGTCTGCTCGAAGATCTCGTCCTCCGAATGCCCCGCCGCCTTCAGGGCCTCGACGTCGCCGTCGGTGACGGTGTAGGCGCGCGTCCGAACCTTGTCGAGATACGACTCGAAGCCCGGTGGAGCCGTGCGGTCGGGCTGCGCGGCGGCGCGAAGCTCCGCGATCAGATCGTCGTAGCGGGTCACGACGGAAGCCTAGCCCGCTTCCCCTCGACGACGACCAGACCGTCGGCGACCAGGGACGCGAGCGCTCCGGGATCATGCCCGAGCGGTTGCGGCCCGGCGGCGACGAGCCTGAGCAGGCGCGCGCGCCGCTGGCGGAACGAGCCGTCGAACAGACCCTGCTTTCGCTCGGGCTCGTACCGGCGGCCCGCCGAGGGACAGCCGGCGGCCAGCGGGCAGTCGCCGCAGCGCGGCACGCGGGCGAGGCAGATCGTCGCGCCGAGGTCGAAAAGCGCCTGCGCCGCCGCCGGGCCGAACCCGCCGCCGCTGCGCGAGAGCACCCGGCCGACGTTGACGTCGACCGGCAGGATCGGCCGGCCGAAGGCGAAGTTGCCGATCGCCGCGGCCGTGTAGGGGCCGATTCCCGGGAGCTCGGTCAGGTCGGAGGGCCAGCCGTGTTCGGCGACCACGCGTGCCGCTCGGTGCAGGGCAAGGCCACGCCGGTTGTACCCGAGCCCCTGCCAGGCTCGGATCGCGTCCGCCGGTGACGCCGCGGCCAGCGACTCGACCGCAGGCCAGCGGTCCAGCCACTCGAGATACCTGGGCACGACGCGCGAGACCTGCGTCTGCTGGAGCATCACCTCGGAGACGAGGATCGCGTACGGGTCGCGTGTTCCACGCCACGGCAGGTCGCGTCCGTGCTCGGCGAACCAGGCGAGCAGCAGCTCCTCCACGCTGCTGAGGTTAGGCGTTGCGCTCGACGAACGCGAGCGTCCGCGCCCAGGCATTGTCCGAGGCGGCCCGGTACTGCTCCGGCAGGCGTTCGAAGGAGGAGTGCGGCGCTCCCTCGTAGGTGACGATCTCGTGCTCGACGCCGGAGGCGGTCAGCGCCTCGTCGAAGGCGGCATTCTTGTCGGCGCTGATGTTCCCGTCCTCGCCCGCCTGGAGCGCGAGGATTGGCCCCCTTCAGCTGCGCCGCCCGGTCGATTGGCCCGGTCCAGACGTCGCGGGCGGCGGTGGCGAGCCAGGAGTTGCGTCCCCCGAAGCAGAAGCAGGCGGTGCAGATCCACCCGGCGCCGTCTCGGAGCCGGGCAACGGCGGCCCCGACGTCGAGCCGGATCGTAGCGGGATCGGTGCGGTTGACGTGATCTGCGTGCGGGAAGTCGCGGCAGACTAACCGTTGTCCACCTGGTTACCGGAATGGTTCCCCTTCGACTCGAGCTCCTTCGCTACCTTTTTTGAAGCATGAATGCGCAGTACCTGATGTTGATCGAGCAGCTCGTCCGCGCGGGACGTGCCGAGGACGAGATCGAGGCGATCGTCGGCCGGACGGTCGACGAGGACGTCGACGTGCTCGAGGACGAGCTCGACGAGCTGCGCGCCGCGGCCTAGACTTCGCCGCCGTCGAGCGCTTCCCACAGGCGCGCGACCTCCTCTTCGAGCCGCCCGACCCGGCTCTCGAGGCCGGCATCATCGGCCCGGGGCGGCTGCGCAGGCTCGGGCCCCGGTTCGGCCTCGTTCGAGCCGAGCACCTGGGTGAACCGCTCGCCCCGTTCTCCCGGCCGGTTGGGATGCCGCCCCGCGTACTCGCGCTCGATCAGCCGGGTGAGCGTCGCCTCGACCTCGCCCTGCTCGAAGGGGTGTAGCCGCTCGCTCCGTTGCCTGAGCTCGGCGACCGTCTGCGGCCCGCGCAGCATCAGCACGGCAAGGAGCGAGAGCTCGGCGTCGTCGAGCGACAGCGCCTGGTCGAGCAGGTGCCGGTACTTGACCGCGCGGCTGCCCACGCCGCTCGCCAGTCTCACCCAGCCCCGCCGGGACAACCCTTCGAGCGCGGTACGGATCGTGGGCTCGTCGTACTCGACGACCGGGTCGCGGCTGGTCGACTGGTTGCAGGCGAGGCGTAGCGCGTTCAGCGACAGCGGGTACTGGTCGGGGGTCGTGCGCTGCTTCTCGACCAGGCAGCCGAGTACCCGGATCTCGGCGGCGTTCGCGTCCATGCCGAGAGCCTAAGCCACGCCCCCACCCAGGGTGGGGAGCTTCCCCCGCCGCCCTCAGAGGCGACCATACCGTCTGATGCGTGGCGTGTCTGTGACGGGACCGCGCCGATGGTGAGACTCCTGGGATCTCTACTGATCCCGGCGGGGCAGGAGCGTCGCAGCGCCTCCACGTGCATCGTGAGCCGCCGGGATCGTGGCGGCGCCGACGTCGGGTTGGAGACGGCCGGTCGCCGTGGCGGGACGCCGGTACTGCCTACGCAGGGCCGTATCGCGGCCTGACACGAACCTGCTCGACGGACCGCCGGGCCAGCACCGATACTCAGTGCGATGACGGCGCCGACGTCGAGCGAGATCCAGGCCGGCCTGTCCCAGCACCCCGAGGACGAGATCGTCGAAGCGGAGCTCGAGGGGGCTCGGCGCAAGAAGAAGACGGGCAAGGGCCGGATCGTCGCGATCGTCCTTTCCGTCGCGGTGATCGCGGCCGTTTTTGCCGTTGCGCTGCCGAGGATCGCCAACTACGGCGACGTCTGGGACGTCGTCAAGGGGCTGTCGTGGGAGTGGATCCTCGCGCTCCTGATCGGCGTTCTGCTCAATACGGCCACGTACGGGCCGCCGTGGATGGCGGCGTTGCCCGGCCTCTCCTACTTCCACGCGACACGGGTGACGCTCGCCTCGACCGCCATGTCGACCGTCGCGCCGGGAGGTGCAGCGGTCGGCATGGCGACCTCGTTCGCCATGCTGAAGGCGTGGGGCTTCAGCGGGAGGCCCGTCGGGCTGGCCGTCGTCGTGACGAGCGCCTGGAACCAACTCGTCATCCTGGGCATCCCGATCGTCGCACTCGCCGGGGTCGCCGCCGAGGGCGGCAGCAACCGGACGCTCGAGCTGGTGGCGTTGATCGCGCTCGCAGTCTTCATCGTGATCGTGATCGCGTTTGCGATCGGACTGTCGAGCACGCGCCTCGCGCGCCGCGTCGGCGACCGTGCCGCCAGGACGATCAGCTGGGTGAAAGGCCTGATCGGCCGGGCGCCGGTGAAGTGGCGGGGCGAGTCGTTCGTCCGCTTCCGCGATGAGACGATCGGCCTGATTCGTCGTCGCTGGGCCTTCCTGACCTTCGCCACTCTCGCCGGCCATCTGACCGTCTTCATCGTGTTGCTCTTCTCGGTGCGGGCGGTCGGGACGCCGCGCGCCGAGATCACGATCGTCGAGGCGTTCGCCGCCTGGGCGATCGCGCGCGTGCTCGGCTCGATCCCGATCACGCCGGGTGGGGTCGGCTTCGTCGAGCTCGGGCTCAGCGGCGTGCTCGTCGCGTTCGGGGCGAGCAACGACGAGGCGGTTGCGGCAACGCTGATCTACCGCTTCCTGACCGTGTTCCCGACCCTCGTCTTCGGCCTGCTGGCGGCCGCGACCTGGAAGATCGGGCAGCGACCGCGGGAAGGTGTCGCAGGGTCGACGGTGTGACCGCGGTCGGCGGGATCGAGGCCGGCGGGACGAAGTGGCTCTGCGCGGTCGGGACCGGGCCGGGCGACCTGGTCGCCACCGAGACGATCCCCACGACGACGCCCGACGAGACGCTCGGCCGCGCGATCGCGTTCTTCAGGCGTCAGGGCTCGATCGGTGCGGTCGGGATCGGCTGCTTCGGCCCCGTCGACCTGCGGCCCGGGTCGCCGGCGTGGGGCTCGATCACGACCACGCCCAAGCCCGGCTGGGTGGGCACGGACGTGGCCGGCGTCGTCGGCGTCGAGCTGGGCGTGCCGGTCGCCTTCGATACCGACGTGAACGCCGCCGCTCTGGGTGAGCACCGCTGGGGCGCCGCCCGGGGGCTCGACACGTTCTGCTATGTCACGGCCGGCACCGGGATCGGCGGCGGCGCGATCGCCGGCGGGAAGGTCGTCCACGGCCTGCTCCACCCGGAGTTCGGCCACATGCGCATCCCGCACGACCTCGGCGCCGACCCGTTCGCCGGTTCGTGCCCGTACCACGGCGACTGCTGGGAGGGGCTGGCGGCCGGGCCTGCGATCGAGGCGAGATGGGGCCGGCCATCACGCCGGCTCGTCGACGTGGAGGCCGTCTGGCAGCTGGAGGCGCGGTACCTCGCGCTCGGGCTCGTCAACGTCGTCGCCGTGCTCTCGCCGGAGCGGATCGTGCTTGGGGGCGGCCTGATGGAGGTGCCCGGCCTGCTCCCGCTCGTTCAGGCGGAGGTCGACGCGCTGCTCGCCGGGTACGTCGCGACCACGATCGTGCCGCCCGCGCTCGGCCCGCTGTCAGGCGTCCTCGGCGCGATCGCGCTCGCCCTCGGCCTCAGTGCTCGACCGTGACGAGGGTGCCGATCGGCGTGTACGGCCAGACCTCCGCCGCCGCCTCCAGCGGCAGCTCGACGCACCCGAGGCTCTGCGGCGTGCCGAACGACGCCCGGTTGAAGGCGTGGATGCCCTCGCCGCCGTTGAAGTAGCTGATCCAGCGGATGCCCGGATCGTGGTAGTGCGACCCGTCCGGGTTCGTGCCGCTCATCGTGCCGACGGGGATGTGTTCGAAGACCGGGAAGGTGCCGAGCTGGGTGGGGGCGGCCGGCACGCCGGTGTTGCCGGGCGAGGTGAGGACCAGCTGCCCGTCGTGCCAGAGGTTCAGCGACTGCGGGACGGACGAGTGGACGTAGACGAAGCTGTAGCCCGTGTCGCGTGGCTTGCCGGCGATCACGTCGGCGATCAGGACGCGCCAGACGTCGCGGCCGGCGAACCCGTCGACGGTCAGGCCGTGCTCGTTCTGGAAGGCCATGATCGCGCCGCGCACGATCACGTTGTAGGTGCCCGGCTGCCAGAGACGGGCCAGCTCAGGCGGGATGTTCGAGTAGCGCCAGCTGAAGCGGCCGCGCGGCGGATCGACGGCGGCGGCGAGCTGACCTGCCGTCGTGCGCGCCGCATCGGCCACGTCGGCGCGCCACTGCAGGGGCAGGTAGCGGAGGAGCGCCAGCAGCTCCTCCAGCCTGAGCTCGGACGCCTCGGGCGTCGCCCAGGCGAGCGTCCTGGTCGGGTGCCGTGAGCCGCCGACGGCGACGGTGACGGGAACGGGCAGCTTCAGCTTCACGCGCGAGTCGAGGCCGAACCCGTAACCACTGGGCCGGAACTCGAGCGTGTGCGCGTCGGTCCGCCGCCAGCGCCCGGGAGTGGGCGGATCCAGCACCGGCAGCCTGCTTCCCAGCGTCTTCGCGACCGGATCCGAGAACCGAAGGCGGAGCGGGGCATTCGCGGCGAGCACCCGACCGGCGGCCGTGGACGGCAGGACCATCGCGGTGCGGCCGGGCGGGAACCAGGTAACCGTGGTCGGCACAGGCAGTCGCTCCCAGTCCAGCGCGACGGCGCGGACGCCGACCGAGCCCGCGTCTCCGAGCCGGCCGAGGGCGACCGTCCGGTCCGGCCGCGCCAGGTGGATGGTCTTCCGCGGCCGGATGCCCGTCACCTGAACCTCGCGGACGGGCTGGTCGAACCTCACCCGCACGGGTGCGCCGCGTTCGATGCGGAGCCAGCGGGAGGCGAGCCGCGCAGTGGGGGCCGTCAGCTCCAGGCGTGCAGTCTGCATGCGCCCGGCAATCCAGCCGACCCAGCCCGGCCGGCGGAAGGTCGCCTCGGCCACGAGTCGCGTGCCGGCCGGCACCGGGCGCCTCGGCCGGAGCGTCCCATCGGGGCGAAGGTCGACGGGGATCGCCCTGCCGGCCGCGTCGTGCAGCGAGAGCCGGACGAGACCGCCCGAGAAGCGTGGCCGCTGCACCTGCGGCAGCCCGTTCGCGTCGACGCGAAGTCCGCCGCTCGGCCACGCGAAGAAGGCGAAGGCGAGCGCGCCCAGGCAGAGCACGCCGACGGCTGCCAGCGGCCAGGGCCACACGCGCCGTCTCGGTACCGCCTTCGTGACGAGCAGCGACGACATCAGAGGTTCGGGAACTGCACGGCCTTCGAACGGTAGCGGCTCATCGGGCGACGTCGAGTGTCGACGTGGCGCAAGATGCTCGGGTGAGACGCGTTCGCTTCGCGCCGAGCCCGACCGGGACGCTCCACGTCGGGAACGCGCTGTCCGCGGTCGCCAACCGGCGCTTCGGCGACCGGCTGCTGCTCAGGATCGACGACACCGACCCTGCCCGGAACGTGCCCGGGGGCGAGCGGGCGATTCTCGGTGACCTCGAGTGGCTCGGCATCGGCTGGGACGAGGGGCCGGTGCGGCAGTCGGAGCGGGGCGCACGCTACCGCGAGGCGGCCGAACAGCTCGGGGTGGCGCGCTTCGAGGGGATCACGCTCGTCCGCGAGGACGGCTCCGCCACCTACCAGCTCGCGTCCGTGGTCGACGACGGCGACTTCGGCATCACCCACGTGATCCGGGGCAACGACCACCGGGCGAACGAGGCGATCCACCGGCGGCTGCACGAGGCGCTCGGGACGACTGCGCCTGAGTACCTCCACCACGGGCTGATCCTCGGCGACGACGGGAAGAAGCTCTCGAAGCGGGCAGACGGCGCGACCGTCGCGTCGCTGCGGGACGCGGGCATCCCGGCCGAGGCGGTCCGGGCCTACCTGGAGGAGCTCGATCTGCCTCGGCACGACGTGCGCCTCGACCTGCCGCGGATCCGGCGGCTCGCGATCGAGGCGATCGAGGTACTGCCTGCCGAGGAGCTGGCTCGACGGGCTGGCGCGGATCCGCAGTACGTGCCGGTGATGCGCGGTGCGCGCGACCTCGTGGAGGCCCGCGCGTATGCCGACCTGGTCGCTGAGCCGCGGCCCTACGCAGCGACCGACGCCGAGACGCTCGCCCGCTTCCGTGAGCTCGCGTCGCTGCCCCCGCGTGACCTCGTCCGAGAGCTCCGCGCGGCCGGCGGCAACCTGAAGGAGCTCCGGCTCGCGCTGACGGGCCGTCCCACCGGCCCGGAGCTCTCCGCGATACTGGCTGCTCTGCCCGAGGAGGAAGCACTGCGCCGTGTCGATCAGGCTCTACAGCACGCTCAGCCGTAAGCTCGAGGAGCTCCCGGGCCCGCCCGGGCCGATCCGCATGTACGTCTGCGGCTCGACCGTCTACCAGCGCGTCCACGTCGGCAACTCGCGGCCGTTCGTGCTCGCGATGTGGCTGCGGCGCTGGCTGCGCTCGCGCGGCTACGAGGTCACCCTCGTCCACAACGTCACCGACGTCGACGACAAGGTCTACGAGGAGGCGGCGAAGCTCGGCAAGGGAAGCCGCGAGCTGGCGGAGGAAGCGACCGGCTGGTTCTTCCGCGACACCGACGACCTCGGGCTCGGGCGGCCCGACGTCGAGCCCCGCGCGAGCGAGACGATCCCCGAGATCGTCGCGTTCATCGAGGCGCTGATCGCGGACGGGAAGGCGTACGAGTCGCAGGGAAGCGTGTACTTCCGGGTCGCGCGTATCCCGACTACGGGGAGCTGTCCGGAGCGCGTCTCGAGGACATGGTCGCGCAAGAGCCGAACCCCGCCAAGGAGGACCAGCGCGACTTCGCGCTCTGGAAGGCGCAGAAGCCGCACGAGGACGCGGCGTGGGAGTCGCCGTGGGGGCCGGGCAGGCCCGGCTGGCACATCGAGTGCTCGGCGATGGCGGAGAAGCACCTCGGGCCGGAGTTCGAGATCCACGGCGGCGGGCTCGATCTCCGCTTCCCCCACCACGAGAACGAGCTCGCGCAGTCGCGGTCGCGCGGCTACCCGTTCGCGCGCGTCTGGCTGCACAACGGGATGCTCGAGCTCGGCGACGAGAAGATGTCGAAGTCGCTCGGGAACGTGGTCACGCTCCGGAACGTGCTCGATGTCTGGGGGCGGGAGACACTGCTTCTCTACCACCTGAGCGGTCATTGGCGAAAGCCGGTCGACTTCGCCGACGAGGCGTTACAGCGAGCGAAGGTCCAATGGGAGCAGTTCAGGCACATCCACCGTGTGGTCCCCACTGACGCGGAGGTGCCTTCATGGGATGAGTTTCAGGCCGTCCTTGAGGACGATTTCAATACGCCGGCCGCCCTCTCGATCTTTCACGCGTGGCGTGCGGCCGGTCAGACTGAGCTACTGAGCAAGGCACTTGGCATCTTTGGGCTCGAGATCGAGCGGATCGACGTGACGGTAAAGGCTCCGACCGCGACTGCGGACCTCGACGTCCAAATCTCTGTGGTAGGTGAAGCCCCAACGGAGGTGATCGATTTAGCGAAGCGGCGGTTTCTGGCTCGGTTCGCGAAGGACTACGAGCAAGCAGACAGGTTCCGCTCCGAAATCGAGGCCGCTGGCTGGGAAGTCCAAGACACCGCCGGCGGGGCACGCCTCGTTCCGAAGCAGTGACGGCCGAGCTCGTCTACGGCCGGCGCGCGGTTCGCGAGGCGCTGCGCGGCCGCCGGGAAGTGCTCGAGCTGCTCGCCACGGAGCGGGCGGCACGCGACGGGTGGGAGCGAAAGCCGAAGGTCGTTCCCGAACGGATTCTGACGGAGCTCGCCGGGACGCGCGACCACCAGGGCGTCGTCGCGCGCGTCGAGCCGTTCCGGTACGCGGACGCGTACGAGCTGGCCGCCGGCGAGCCGCTGCTCGTCGCCCTCGACCAGGTGACGGATCCGCGGAATCTCGGAGCAGTGATCCGCTCCGCCGAGGGGGCAGGAGCGTCTGGCGTGATCGTGCCGGCGCACAACTCTGCCCGGGTGACGTCGGCGGTGGCGCGGTCGTCCGCGGGCGCGGTCGAGCACCTGCCCGTCGCAGTCGTTCCGAACCTCGCGCGCTACCTGAACGAGGTCAAAGGGCCGCGACTCTGGGTCTACTCAGCCGACGCGGCCGGAACTCCCATGGCCGATGCGGACCTGTCCGGGGGACTGTCCCTGGTGTTCGGCGCAGAGGGCAAAGGGATCCGGCCGCTCGTCAGGCGCGCCTGTGACGCGAGCGTCTCGATCCCGCTGTCCGGGCAGGTCGAGTCGCTCAACGTCTCGGTCGCCGCCGCGGTGTTGCTCTACGAGGCGCGGAGGCAGCGGGGCGGTGCCTGAGCCGACGCTCTATCTGTTCGACGGCTACAACCTGCTCCACGCGGGGAACTACACGGACGTCCGCGAGCTCGTCGACCGCCTGGCGAGCTTCGTCGCCCAGGCCGGCGCCCGCGGCGTCGTGGTCTTCGACGGCCATGGCGAGGAGCTCGAGCGCGGGCCCCTGTCGGTGCGATACGCGCCTCATGCCGACACACTGCTGGAGCGCCTGGCCGCCGAGCACCGCGGCCGTGAGCAGGTCTGTCTCGTCTCGTCCGACATCGCGGTGCGCGGCACCTCGGGCGTCGAAGTGCAAAAGGTCTCGTCGCGAACGTTCCTGCGCGACCTGGGCTCGACCGAGCACCAGGAGCGGGCGCCGCTCCGCCTCTCCGAGCGGTTGGACGAGGAGACGCGGGCCAAGCTGGAGAAGCTGCGCAGGGGGCAAGAAACCTAGCGAGCGGAAAAAATGCAAAACCCCTTGTAACTTCTGCAAGAGGGTGCTATCTTCCGCCTCAACCTGAGGGTGAGACTTACACGGTCGCGCCCGCTTCCCTGCCCCAGATCCCCAGGAGACTCCCATGCCCGCACGCGTCGCAACCGCAGTCCGGACACAGCAGAAGTCTCAACGTGAGCTAGAGGATTTGCAGCTGGTCATGCGCGTCCACAACGGTGACGAGCACGCCCGGGAGATGCTGATCCAGCGTTACACCGGCTTCGTCCGGATGAAGGCAAGCTCGTACTTCATCGCCGGCGGCGAGCCGGAGGATCTGGTGCAGGAGGGGCTGATCGGCCTCTGCAAGGCGATGCGCGACTTCCGCGCCGACAAGGAGACGTCGTTCCGTTCCTTCGCCGAGCTGTGCGTGACCCGGCAGATCATCACGGCGATCAAGACTGCCACCCGCTTCAAGCACGCGCCACTGAACACGTACGTGTCGTTCTCGCAGACGCCGGCGGGGCAGGATCCCGACTCGGACGTGACGCTCGGCGACGCGCTGCCGGGCTCGCACGTGAACGACCCGTCGGTGGCGGTGATCTCGACCGACGAGCTCAAGTCGCTAGTCTTCTGCCTCGGCAACGGCCTCTCCCCGTTGGAGGCGGACGCGCTCCGTATGTACCTCGAGGGCTCGTCCTACGAGGACATGGCGGAAGTGCTGGGCTGCGATACGAAGGCGATCGACAACGCCCTCCAGCGCGTCAAGCGGAAGATCCTCCAGCACCAGCGTTCGCGCGAAGTCCTGCAGTAGTCGGCGGTCGCTCAGAGGGACAGGCTTCAGCCTGGCCCTCTGCCTCCGGTCGGCAGTGGCAGGCCGTACCATGATCTCGAGACGCCGGAGTAGCTCAGCTGGTAGAGCAGCTGATTTGTAATCAGCAGGCCGTGGGTTCGAGTCCCTCCTCCGGCTTCGAGCCGGGCGGCGATGCCGACGAACGGCAAGGGACAGGCTGAAGCCGGTCCCTTCCATATCTACTCCTACTTCGAGTTTGCGGCGGCGAGCGCTTGCTCGAGGTCGGCCCAGAGCTCGTCCGCGTCCTCGAGCCCGACCGACAGGCGGAGCAGGCCGAGCGGCACGCGGTCGCCCTCCCAGCGGCGCCGTGACTCCATCGTCGACTCGACGCCGCCCAGCGAGGTCGCGTTCCTGATCAGTCGCAGCCCGCGTTCGACGGGGAGCGGGTCGCCGGCGACGTCGAACGAGAGCAGCCCACCGAAGCCGGGATAGCGGACGGTCTCGACGGCCTGGTGGGTGCGGAGCCGCTCGACCAGCACGAGCGCGGTCTCGGTCTGGCGCTCGACCCGCACCCGGAGCGTCTTGAGCCCGCGCGTGACCAGGGCTGCGACGTCCGCGGCGCAGGTGGGGCCGGTGCGCTGGCGGAACTGCCAGAGCCGCCGGTGATCGGCGGCCTCCCGGGACGCGACCGCACCGGAGAGCGCATCCGAATGGCCGGTCAGATACTTGGTCGCCGAGTGGAGGACGAAGTCCGCGCCGTGCTCGAGCGGGCGCAGGTAGACGGGCGTCGCCGCGGTCGAGTCGACCACCACCCGAGCAGGGTGCGCGGCTGCAGCGGCGAGGTCGGGCATGGTCAGGAATGGATTGGACGGCGCCTCGAGCCAGATCAGGTCGGCGCCGTCGGGCGCCGGGCCCGTCTGGTCGAACTCGAAATGGCGGAGCCCCCAGCGCCCGAGCTCGTCCATGATCGAGCCCGTCCCGAAGTACGCGCCCTCGGCGAGGGCGACCGTCTGGCCGGGCTCGAGCAGGGCGAGCAGCAGTGCCGTCGCGGCCGCGGATCCCGAGGAGAACAGCAGCGCCTGCCCGTCGGGCGCGCCCTCGAGCGCGGCCAGTCTGCGCTCTGCCTCGGCTCCCGTTGGATGGCCGTCCCGCGAGTAGTAGAACTCCGCGGGCACGCCATCGACATAGGGCCAGACGGTCGAGCGGTCGACGCTCACCTCGCGAGACTACCGGCGGGCTCGGGACGCAGATCCTCGAGCCTCCCCATCCGCGCCAGCTCGGGGAAGACCTTGATCGACGCGAGCGCGATCCCGATCGTGGCGATGCCCCCGGCGACGACCGTCGCCACCGTGCCGATCAGCGCCGCCACCGCGCCCGACTCGAAGGCGCCGAGCTCGTTCGACGCCGAGATGAACACCATTTCGACCGCGCCGACGCGGCCGCGCAGCTCGTTCGGCGTCATCAGGGCGACCGTGGTCGAGCGGATGTTGACGCTGAACATGTCGACGAACCCGGCTACGGCCAGTGCGACCAGGGTGAGCGGCAGCCACTTGGACGCGCCCCAGACGATGTTGGCCGTGCCGAACAGCACCACCACCGCGATCAGCGTCGGGCCGGCGGCGCGTCGAAGCGGCCGCCGTGCCAGGATCAGTGCGGCGCCGAGCGCACCGATCGCGGGAGCGGCGCGGAGCACGCCGAGGCCGACAGGCCCGACGTGCAGGATCTCGCGTGCGTAGATCGGCAGCAGCGCGACCCCGCCCCCGACCAGCACCGCGAAGAGGTCGAGCGTGATCGCTCCGAGCAGCATGCGTGTGCGCCAGACGAACCGGATCCCGCCGACGAGGCCGGCCAGCCCGACCGGAGCATCCACCGTGTGCGGTCGAACCCGGAGCGCTGCCATCGAGATCCCCGCAACCGCGAAGAGCAGCGCCGCCGCCGCGTAGACCGCTTCCGGTTGCCAGGCGAAGAGCAGCCCGCCGACCGCCGGGCCGGCGATCACCGCGATCTGACCGGCAACCGATCTCAGCGCGACCGCGCCCGGCACCAGGTCGGGCGGAACGACCTCGGGCGTCAGCGCCTGGTACGCCGGCCAGCCGATCGCGCTGGCCGCGCCGGTCAGCGCGGCCAGCAGGAAGTACGGCCAGACGACCTGTGCGTCCTCGACGGTGACCGCCAGCAGTGCGGCGGCGACCCCGACCATCACAGCCAGCGCCAGCGCGGCGACGAGCCGGCGCGGCAGCCGGTCGGCCAGGTGGCCCGCCGGCAATGCGAGAAGCAGCAACGGCACGAACTCCGCCAGTCCGATCAGCCCGAGGTCGAGCGGATCCTTGTGGATCGCGAACACCTGCCAGCCGACCGCGACCGCGATCATGTTCTCGGCGAAGCGCATCGAGAAGATCGCCGACCAGAGGAACCGGAAGTCGCGCTCCTGGAGCGCCGGGGGGAGCCGCTCCCGCACCGAGCGAACCTAGCAGCGGCCGTCGTTAGGCTCTCGCCGTGGACGAGACCACCGCCCAGAAGCTCGCGCGGATGGAGGCGCTGCGCGACGAGGCGCTCCACCAGGGCACCACGAAGGCGGTGGCGAACCGGCGGGAGCGCGGTCGCCTCCTCGCGCGGGAACGCTTGGTGAAGCTGCTCGACCCCGGCTCGTTCGTCGAGCTCGACCGCTACGTGCGCCATCGCGAGGTCGAGTTCGGGATGCGCGACAAGCGGCCGTGGGGCGATGCGGTCGTGACCGGCTACGGCACGATCTTCGGTCGCAAGGTCTTCGTCTTCTCGCAGGACTTCACCATCTTCGGCGGGTCGCTGAGCGAGGTCTTCGCCGAGAAGATCTGCAAGGTCATGGACCTCGCCGTCAAGGTGGGCTGCCCGGTGATCGGAATCAACGATTCCGGCGGTGCGCGGATCCAGGAGGGTGTCGTGTCGCTCGCCGGGTACGCGGAGATCTTCTGGCGGAACGTGCAGGCGTCGGGAGTGGTGCCGCAGCTCTCGCTGGTGATGGGGCCGTGCGCGGGCGGCGCCGTCTACTCGCCGGCGATCACCGACTTCGTGTTCATGGTCGAGGGCTCGTCGTACATGTTCATCACCGGGCCCGACGTGGTGAAGACGGTCACGGGCGAGGAGGTGACGTCCGAGGACCTCGGCGGCGCCGCCGCCCACGCGACCAAGTCGGGGGTCGCGTCCTTCACCTCACCCGACGAGGAGGCGTGCCTCGAGGACGCGCGCTACCTGCTCTCGTTTCTGCCGCAGAACAACCTGGAGCAGCCGCCGTTCGCGGAGCCGTCGGACCCTGTCGGGCGCGAGGCGCCCGAGCTCGACGCGCTGATTCCGGACGAGCCGACGAAGCCGTATGACATGAAGGAGGCGATCCGTCATGTTGTCGACGACGGGGACTTCCTCGAGGTGCACGAGCGGTGGGCGGAGAACATCGTCTGCGGGTTCGCCCGTCTCGGCGGGTACGCCGTCGGGGTGGTCGGGAATCAGCCGCGGTCGCTCGCGGGTGTGCTGGACATCGACGCCTCGGTCAAGGCCGGGCGCTTCGTGCGCACGTGCGACGCGTTCAACGTTCCGCTCGTCACCTTCGTCGACGTGCCCGGGTTCCTGCCGGGGACGGCGCAGGAATGGGGCGGGATCATCCGGCACGGGGCAAAGCTGCTGTACGCGTACGCGGAGGCGACGGTGCCGAAGCTGACCGTGATCACGCGGAAGGCCTACGGCGGCGCGTACGACGTGATGTCCTCCAAGCACATCCGCGCCGACTTCAACTTCGCGTGGCCGACCGCCGAGGTCGCGGTGATGGGGCCGGAGGGGGCGGTCAACATCGTTTTCCGGAAGGAGCTGGAGAGTGACGGCGAGGCCGAGGTGGCCGCGCGCCGCGCGGAGCTGATCGACGAGTACAAGGCGCGGTTCGCGAATCCGTACACGGCTGCGGAGCGGGGCTACGTCGACGACGTGATCGAGCCGCGCCGGACGCGGCCGATCCTCGTCGACGCGCTCGAGACGATGCTGACGAAGCGCGAGCGCCGCCCGCCCCGCAAGCACGGCAATATTCCTCTCTGACCGATCGTCGCCGCGCCCGACATGTGCGGGCGTGGCCCCGAACCGCTCAGGGTTGCTTCAGGTGCGCGACGCGAGCGAAGCGAGCGAGCACAGGAGAGGGCTCGCGGGAGAACCATGGGTTCTCCCGCGTCAAAGGCCGGCTTCGGCGATCGGGCGCCGGGCCCACGCGAAGCGACTCGAGTACCAGCCGGACGTCAGCGGCGCGAGCGCCACGCCCTGGTCGGAGGACTGGATGAACCAGCCGCTGCCGAGGTAGATGCCCATGTGGTTGATCTGGCCGGGCTTCGACCGCGGGCCGGCCGAGCCGAAGAAGAGGAGATCGCCGGGCTCGACCTTCGGCAGCGGGATCCGTTTGGCCTGAGGGACCTCGCCAGCCATCGCGTACGTCGTCCGGCCGCGGAGCACGCCGGGCAGCGTGGCGGCACCGGCGTACGCCTGGAGCTTGAACACGCGCCAGACGAATCCCGAGCAGTCGAAGCCGCCCGGGACCGTCGTGCCCGTTCCGAAGGGGTCCTGCGGGAGCTCGCTCGTCCCGCCCCAGACGTACGGGTAGCCGACGAATGAAACCGCGGTCTGGAGCACGGAGCGCTGGAGCCCGGCGAGCGGGGCCGGCCTGAAGGTCGCGGCCAGCGACGCGACGGCGTCGAGGTCGCCGGTGTGCAGGTCGAGGATTCTCGCGGCCGAGTATGCGGCCTCTGCCCTCGTCGCCACGCTGTCGGGCCCGAGCTCGAGGAAGTCCTGCGCGGCAGGATGGTTGACACGCAGCCCGAGCAGGCGCGCGACCGTCTCGGTGCCGAATGCGCGCGTCGGGGCCAGGCCGGCCGCCCGGGTCGACGCAGTGAACTGCCGGGCCACCGGCAGCAGCCCCAGCCCGCGGACGAGCTGGGCGTCGAGCTGGGCGACCGTGACTGGCACGGCCAGGTTCGCGACCGGAAGCTGGGGCTTCCCGGTCAGCCCGCCGACGAGGTCGCCGAGCTCGCCGGCGGTGAGGGCGTCGTCGGGCCGGAAGGCCGCGGACTTCCCGCCCATCAGCCCGCGGGCGGTGACGACCTTGATCTGGGGCTGCGCCCACGAGGTCGCCGCCGACGCCGGGGCGGCGAGGACGAGGCCGAGGACGGCGCAGGCGAGGGCGCGGCGAATCATCTCCCAGTGTTTCGTCCGTTCGCCGATGCTCCTTTAGGCTGAACCGGCCGTGCCCTTCCAGATCACCCCCGCACCAAGCCCGGAGGAACGCGAGGTGCTGCGGCGTGCGCTCTCCGCCCGGAACGGCGGAAACGAGCGCTGGAGCCCGTGGTGGGAGGCCGGGATCCGCGAGGCTGTCGACGCCGATTCGGAGGGAGCGAGCCGGTCAGGCGAGCGCCCGCCCGCGCAGGAGTGCCGGCGCGTCGCGGGCGTAGTCGAGCCCGGAGAGCCAGGTCAGCACCACCGCGACCAGCAGGCCCCACCAGGCCACCGACGTGCTCCAGGCGCCGGCTACGGCGAAGCCGCCGAGTGCCGCCGCGACCGCCTGTGACCACGTCTTCAGCTTGCCCAGGTCACGCGCCTGCAGCACGACCCCGCGCTCCACGGCGGCGAGCCGAAGCCCCGAGACGAGCAGCTCGCGCGCGACGATCGCCGCCACCATCCACCCGGGGAACGCGCCTTCGCCGACGAGGACGACCATCGTCGCCAGCACGAGCACCTTGTCGGCGACCGGGTCGAGCAGCGAGCCGAGCGATGTCGTCCGCCCCTGGCGCCTCGCCAGCCAGCCGTCGATCTGGTCGGTGGCCATCGCGGCGATGAACAGCGCGGTCGCCCAGTAGGCGTGGCCGGGGAAGTCCCAGATGAAGAGAATGACGACGAACGGCGTCGCCACGATGCGCGCAAGCGTCAGCTGGTCGGCCAGACCGATCATTCCGTGGAGAATACGTCGCCGGTGAGCGTCTTCTCGAAAGTCCTCGTAGCCAACCGTGGCGAGATCGCCGTCCGGATCTTCCGGACGTTGCGCGAGCTCGAGATCGGGTCGGTGGCCGTCTACTCGGAGGCGGACCGATCCGCTCTGCACGTCCGCGTCGCCGACGAGGCCTGGCTGCTCGGAGGCGGCGCGCCGGCCGCCAGCTACCTGAACCAGGAGAAGATCGTCGAGACGGCGCTGAAGGCGGGAGCTGAAGCGATCCACCCCGGCTACGGGTTCCTGGCCGAGAACGCCGCCTTCGCCCGCGCTGTCGAGGGCTCTGGCCTGATCTGGATCGGTCCTCCGTCGGAGGCGATCGAGGCGATGGGCTCCAAGACCGAGGCGCGCGAGCGGATGAAGGCGGCCGGCGTCCCGATCATCCCGGGGACGACCGAGCCGGTCGAGACGGCGGCCGAAGTCGTCCGGCTCGGTGCCGAGCTCGGCTGGCCCCTCGCGATCAAGGCGAGCGCGGGCGGCGGGGGGAAGGGCTTTCGCGTCGTCCGAGAGCGCGACGACGTCGAACGCGCGCTCGAGACCGCTCGTCGCGAGGGCGAAGCCTACTTCTCGAACCCGGCCGTCTACGTCGAGCGCTACCTGGAGGATCCCCGTCACGTCGAGGTGCAGCTCCTGGCGGACGCCCACGGCGACGTCGTCCACCTGGGTGAGCGCGACTGCACGATCCAGCGCCGCCACCAGAAGCTTGTCGAGGAGACGCCGTCGCCGGCGGTCGACCCCGAGCTTCGCGCCAGCATCGGCGCGATCGCCGTCGAGGCGGCCCGTGCGGTCGAGTACCGCTCTGCCGGAACCGTGGAGGGTTTGCTCGATCGGGACGGCGCCTACTACTTCATGGAGATGAACACGCGCATCCAGGTCGAGCACACCGTCACGGAACTGGTCACGGGTCTCGATCTCGTTCGCGAGCAGGTGCTGATCGCGGCCGGAGAGCCGCTCTCGCTGCGCCAGGAGAACGTTCGCCTCGTCGGGCACGCCTTCGAGTGCCGGATCAACGCAGAGGATCCGTCCGCCGGCTTCCGCCCGACGCCGGGGCGGATCGCGGGCTACCGGGAGCCGGGAGGGCCGGGCGTCCGCGTCGACTCCGGCGTGGAGGACGGATCCGAGGTCTCGGCGCTCTACGACCCGATGATCGCCAAGCTGGTCGTGCACGGGGTCGACCGGGAGCACGCGCGGCGGCGGATGTTGCGGGCGCTCGACGAGTACAGGATCGGCGGCATCACCACGCTGCTCGGGTTCCACCGCGCGCTGTTCCGCCACCCGTGCTTCGTGGAAGCAGGCACGTGTCGCGGCGCGGTGGAGTCGGAGCAGCTGGCCCAGCAGGCAGCTCAGTTGTCGCATGAGACAACGATAGAAGCCGCCCCGGACGGCAGGCTGAGAGAGCGCGTGACCGCCGTCGAGCTCGACGGCCGCCGGTTCGACGTCACCGTGCTCGCCTCGGAGCCGCCGTGGGCAGCCCTCGCCGAGCGGCGGCGGGAGCGCACCGCCGCGCGAATGGGTGGCGCCGGCGGGCGGAACGCGATCGTCAGCCCGATGCAGGGCACGGTGCTGTCCGTCGAGGTGGAGGACGGCGAAGCGGTGGCAGCAGGCCAGGTGATCTGCGTGGTCGAGGCGATGAAGATGGAGAACGAGGTCCATGCGCTGCGCGACGGCGTCGTCTCAGAGCTGTCGGTGAGGGCGGGAGAGCCGATCGGCACGGGCCAGGTGATCTGCGTCGTCGCGCCCGAGCAGGAGCCGGATGCCGGAGCGTAGCGCGCCGTTCTGTGCCGAGGTCTCGGTCGAGAACGCGGAGTCGCTGGCCGCCACGGCCAGCCGGGTCGACCACTGGATCCTGGTCGAGTACCGCGGCCTGTGGGGGCACGACGCTCTCGCCTCGAGCGGCCTCTCACCCGAGGTGAAGGCCCGCCTGGTCGAGCAGCGCGACGCACGGCGCAACACGAAGTTGCTGTTCCTGCGGCGCCCGCACCGGCGCGGTCACCCGAGCCTCGCGGTGTTCTGGGGCAGCTCCGTGGGGAGCGAGCCGACGCTCTACCACGCCGAGATCGACGCCTACGACGAGCTGCTCTCCGTCGATCTGACCGCTCCAGGCGGCGAACCGCTCGGGCGTCCGCTGCTGATCGTGTGCACGCACGGCAAGCACGACCGGTGCTGCGCCCGCTACGGCCGGCCGTTGTACAAGGCGCTCGAGGAGCAGGCGGAAGACGGCTGGGTCTGGCAGTCGTCGCATCTCGGCGGCGACCGGTTCGCGGGGAACGTCGTCGTCCTGCCGGAGGGGCTGTACTTCGGGCGGGTCGATCCAGAGGCGGCCTGGTCGCTTCTCGACGGGTACCTTGCCGGTCGCATCGACCTCGACCGCTACCGGGGCAGGTCGGCCCACACGTTCTCCGAGCAGGCTGCGGAGATCGCGATCCGGCGGATGACCGGGCTCAGGGGGATCGGC
This sequence comes from uncultured Actinomycetes bacterium, assembly GCA_963841405.1. Taxonomy (GTDB): domain Bacteria; phylum Actinomycetota; class Thermoleophilia; order Gaiellales; family Gaiellaceae; genus DATBLE01. The sequence continues at coordinate 61,531 of CAWJCM010000009.1, forward strand.
GACCTCCAGTTGCTGGAGCACGACGGCCCGCACGTCCGGTTCGGCGCCGGCTCACGGATGTTCGACGTCGGCGTCGTCTACGAACCGGGCGAGCTGACGTACCTGACGTGCTCCGCCGAGACCCTCAGGCGTCCGCGGCACTACGCCGTAGAAATCCTTCGCGAATCAGCCGCCTGACGAGCACGAGCCGGCCCTCCTCGTCGAGGCCGCCCGGCAGCTCGCCGATCGTGAAGGGCCACTCAGAATCGACGATCGCCTCGAGCTCCTTGCGCGCCCGGGCGGGAAACTCGAGGTGCTTGCCTTCGAACGAGAGCGTCGTTCCCTCGAGGTCGGCGATCACGGTCGGACGGCGCTCGAGCGAGGAGTCGGGCGTGACCGAATCGAGCTCGCGCACCTCCTGGATGTGCCCGTCGAGGATCGGACGGCGGCTCGCGACGAACTTCGCCCGCGCCCGCCGCCGGACGTCTTCGGGGTCGAGCCGGGCGGCCAGCCGCGCGACCAGATCGACGTCCAGCTCGCCGTCGCCCGGCACGGAGCGGCGGAACTCGAAGTCGTCCTGGCACTCGTCGAGTGCCGCCCGGAGCGCATCGATCCAGGTGTGGGCGTTCACGCCGACGGTGATGTGCAGGGAGTCGGTGTCAGAGGTCAGCGCGTCGTGCAGCCAGCCGCGGGGGAGATACAGCGTGTCCCCTGCCCTCAGCGTGAGCTCGAGCACCGTCGGCCCCGGCTCACCCAGCGACGACGACCAGCGCTGCGCCTTCAGGGGCAGCTCGAGCAGCGGCTCGTACATGCGCCAGTGCTTCTCGCCGGCGACCTGGAGGACGAAGACGTCGTGGGTGTCGTGATGCACGGCGAACCCCTGCGAGCGCCGGGGCGTGTAGTACGAGTTCGCCTGCACGCCGCTGCCCAGGTCCGCCTCGAGCTCGCGGCAGAATCGTGCAAGCGGAAGCCAGGTGTGGTGGAGGGCCTGGAGGACGATCGTCGAGCCGTCCGCGAACGCCTCCGCGACCCGGTCCGGATCGACGACGCCGGTGAACGGTTTCGGCCGCCAGGAGACCTCCCGCGCGTACTGGGCCTCCGAGATGGTGCCGCCGTCCTTGACGAGCCGGAGGCCGGGCGTCCGCAGTCCGCCGGACGAGACCAGCCGCTCGACGTCCGCGACCGAGAGCAGGTCGTCGAAGCGCCCCTCCTCGGCGCGCGGCACGGCGAGCGGCCGCTGCTCCCAGTACTCGGCGAGGAATTCGTCGGCGTCGACCGGCTCGACGCAGCGGACGAGCGCTCCGCTAGCTCGGGTCTTCTGCGTCGGCGTCGGAATCGGTGCCGTCCGTGTCGCCGCCCGCGTCGCCGTCCGTGCCGTCGGTGCCGTCGCCGTCCGTGCCGTCCGCGTCGCCGTCCGTGCCGTCCGCGTCGCCGTCGGTCCCGTCCGCGTCGGTCTCCGCTTCCATCCGCGTGAACGGGGCGGTCTCGATCTCGGTGTCGGTCAGAGTCTGCTCGCTCATGCCATGCCTCCTTTACCTGCTCGGGGTGGGGGTGCGGTGAGTATTCCCTACAGCGTCCGCTCGTAAGCGCGGAAGCACCAGGTCGCCCACAGCGCCGTCGCGGCCGAGAGGACGAGCAGGGAACGCGAGGTAGAGGCCGACCGTGCCCCATGAGGTTCCGGGCAGCACGACCTCTCGGGCAACCCGCACGCCCCAGTCCATCGGGTTGCCGCGTCCATGCCGCGAGCGTGCGCTCGCGGCTAGGCTCACCTCGTGCGCTCGATCGTGCGTGGCACCTTCTCGATCGTTGCCGCCGATCCCGCGGCGGGCGAGGTGGGCTGCGCCGTCCAGTCCCGCTACTTCGCCGTCGGCTCGGTCGTGCCGTGGGCCAAGGCGGGTGTCGGCGCGGTCGCCACGCAGGCGGCCGGAGTCGCCGCCTACGGGCCGAAGGTGCTGGCCCTGGTCGAGCAGGGGCTCGGGCCGGCGGCGGCGCTCGACGGGGCCCTCGCGGACGACGAAGCGCGCGAGCTGCGGCAGCTCGGCGTAGTCACCGCCGACGGTCGCGCCGCCGCCCGCACCGGCGCCGACTGCCTGCCGTGGGCCGGGCACCGGGCCGGCGACGGCTACGCCGTCCAGGGGAACATCCTCGCCGGCGACGCTGTCGTGACCGAGATGGAGCGTGCGTTCCTCGACACCGCTGGTGCCTCCTTGACCGAGCGGCTGGTCTCGGCGCTGGAGGCGGCACAGGCGGCGGGCGGGGACCGGCGCGGTCAGCAGTCGTCGGCGATCGTGGTCGAGCGTTCCGGCGCAGCCGCCGAGTCGCGCGAGGGCATCGACCGCATCTGCGAGCTTCGCGTCGACGACCATCCCGAGCCGATCATCGAGCTGCGGCGGCTGCTCGGAATCCACCTGGTGTGGGATGCGCTGCGCCGCGCCAGCTTCTTCCACGGGCCCGGCGAGTACGCGCACGGGGTCGAGGTGCTCCGCGAGGCGCTCGTCAGTCACGGCGAGGATCCGGTGCTCCTGTACGACCTGGCGTGCTTCGAGTCGCTCGCCGGTGACACGGAGGAGGCGCTCGCGCACCTCACCCGCTCGCTCGAGCTCGACCCGCAGCTGCGCCACGGCGCCGCCGCCGACTCCGACTTCGAGGCGCTCCGGCAGGACGCGCGCTTCCAGGCGGCCGTCGTCAGCTAGGCTCGCCTGCGGCTTGGACCTCTACGAGTACCAGGGCAAGGAGCTGTTCCGCCGTGCCGGGATCCCGGTGTCCGACGGCGGGCTCGCGACCACGGCAGCCGAGGCGCGGGCGGTGGCGGAGGAGCTCGGAGGTCCAACGGTCGTGAAGGCGCAGGTGCTGACGGGTGGCCGCGGGAAGGCCGGCGGGATCAGGCTCGCCGCCTCGCCGGAAGAGGCCGAGGCCAGGGCGGAGGAGATCCTCGGACTGGACATCCACGGCCACGTCGTCCGCAAGCTCTGGATCGAGAAGGCGTCCGACATCGCGAAGGAGTACTACCTATCGGTGACGTTCGACCGGGGAGCGAAGCAGCCGCTGTTCATGTTCACGACGCAGGGCGGGGTGGACATCGAGGAGGTCGCTTCGTCGTCGCCCGACGCGCTGGTGAAGCTCCACCTCGACCCGTTCGAGGGCTTCCAACCGTGGCATGCCCGTGCGCTGGTCTACGGCGGCGGCGTCGACGACCCCGACGAGCAGAAGCAGATCGCCGCGATCTCCGGCCGCCTCTATTCCGCCTTCGTCGACCAGGACGCGATGCTCTGCGAGATCAACCCGCTGATCGTCACGCCGGCCGGCGAGGTGAAGGCGCTCGACTCGAAGTTCACGGTCGACGACAACGCGCTCTTCAGGCATCCCGACGTGGCCGAGATGCGCGACCCGGAGGCAGATGCGCCCGAGGAGCGTGCGGCGCGCGAGAAGGGTGTCACCTATGTGAAGCTCGACGGCGAAGTCGGCATCCTCGGGAACGGAGCGGGACTCGTGATGTCGACGCTCGACGTGATCGTGCTGGTCGGCGGCCGCCCCGCGAACTTCTGTGACCTGGGTGGCGGCGGCGACGCCCAGGGAGTCGTCGACGCGCTGGAGATCATCACCGGCGACCCCCAGGTGAAGGCGATCCTGTTCAACATCTTCGGCGGGATCACGCGCTGTGACGAGGTTGCCCGCGGGATCCTGCAGGCGCTCGGACAGATGGAGATCCCGCACCCGATCGTCGTCCGGCTCGACGGGACGAACGCAGAGGAGGGGCGCAGGATCCTCGAGGAGGCGGCGCCTCCGAACCTGCACGTCGAGCCGACGATGCTGGAGGCGGCCCGGCGCGCGGTGGAGCTCGCCGCATGACGGACGTGTGGTCGGAGCGCGCGCAGGCCTATCGCGAGAGCGAAGCCCACCGGGAGGGCCGCGACCTCGACCTGATCGTCGAGTGGGCGACCGGCGCGCGGACAGCGCTGGACGTCGCCACCGGCGGTGGCCACGTGGCGCGCCGACTGCGAGAGGCCGGGCTGAACGTGGTCACGACGGATGCCGCCCCGGGGATGGAGCCGGACGTCATCTGCCGGAGCGAGGAGCTCCCGTTCGCCGACCGCAGCTTCGACGTGGTCGCCTGCCGCGTGGCGGCGCACCACTTCGACGACGTGGCGCTCGCGGTGCGGGAGATGGCCCGCGTCAGCGGCGGGCTCGTCCTCATCTCCGACAACCTCCACGGCGGTGAGCAGCTCGAGCAGGCCGAGAAGCTCCGCGACCCCTCGCACAGGCGCAACTACAGCGAGCAGGAGTGGCGCACGCTCCTCGAGGACGCCGGTGTTGCGGTCGAGCTCGTAGAGACGATCCGGCACCCGATCGAGCTGGAGCCCTGGCTCATCCGCGCCGGCTGTCCGCCCGGGGACGCCGCGCGCGTCCGGGAGCTCGTTGCGGACCGGGTGGAAGGCAGCAAGGTCGTGCTCGACCGGATCGTGATCAAGGCGGTGAACTAGTGGCGATCGTCGTCGACCGCGACACGAAGCTCGTCGTCCAGGGCCTGACCGGGCGCGAGGGCAGCTTCCACGGGCTGCGCAACCGCGCGTACGGGACGCAGCTGGTGGCAGGGGTCACTCCGGGCAAGGGCGGCCAGGACGTCGACGGTGTGCCCGTCTTCGACACGGTCACCAAGGCCGTGGCCGAAACGGGCGCGAACACGACCATGATCTTCGTGCCCGCGCGGTTCGCGCCCGACGCGATCTTCGAGGCGGTCGACGCCGGGATCGCCACGGTGATCTGCATCGCGGAAGGCCTCGCCGCGCACGACATGTTGCGGGTCTACAACTACATCCGTCCGCGCGGCGTGACCATGCTCGGCCCCAACTGCCCGGGCGCGCTGTCACCCGGCAAGGCGAACGTCGGGATCATCCCGGCGGAGATCTTCCGTGAGGGCTCGATCGGGCTCGTCTCGCGGTCCGGGACCTTGACGTACCAGATCGGCCACGAGCTGACCGGGTTGGGCCTGGGGAACTCGACGATCGTCGGGATCGGCGGCGACCCGATCGTCGGCTCGTCCTTCATCGACGTGCTGGAGCGCTTCGAGGCGGACCCCGAGACCGAGCTGGTGGTCATCGTCGGCGAGATCGGCGGCGACGAGGAGGAGAAGGCGGCCCGGTTCATCGCGGCCGAGATGTCGAAGCCCGTGGTCGCATACATCGCGGGCTTCAGTGCGCCCCCCGGCAAGACAATGGGGCATGCCGGCGCGATCATCACCGGCTCGGCCGGCACCGCGCAGGCGAAGAAGGAGGCGCTGGAGGCCAACGGCGTCCGAGTCGGCACCTCGCCGACCGAGGCCGCGCAGATCGCCGCCCAGGTGCTGCGCGGTGGGTAGCGGCGGCTCGGCCTCGCATCCCGACAGCCAACGAGGCCGGCGCTCGACGCCCGGCTGCAGCGCACGAATCGACTCGGAATCGGCACGGACACGCGCAGCGGGAACCGGTACCGTCGCCGGCAGGGGACAGGGGCTCAGCCCCCACCCAAGGGCGGGGGTACGGACCTTTGCAGCCGCAGGTCGAGCCCGGACCGGCGCTGGGTGCGCACGTGGGCTCGCGTTCGCGAGGCAGCCGGAGCAACGCGGATGCCTGTCTAGACTGGGGCCGTGGCCATGATCTCCTTCGCGCGCGGCGTTCCCGCCCCCGAGTGCCTGCCCGTCGGCGCGCTCGCCGACTGCGCCCGCGCGGCGCTCGAGCGCGACGGCACCACGATCCTCAACTACGGGCCGGTCGGCGGCTACGGGCCGCTCCGCGAGTGGGTGGCCGAGAGACACGGCGTCGAGCCGGCGCAGGTGCTGATCACGAATGGCTCGCTCCAGGGACTGTCACTGATCGCCGGGCTCCTGGTCGAGCCCGGCGCGCGCGTCCTGGTCGAAGGCCCCACGTACGACCGCGCGCTGCACATCGCCGCCCGCCACCGCGCGCAGCCCGTCGTGGTTCGCATGGACGACGACGGCATCGATCCCGACGCGCTGACGTTGCCTGCGGCGTTCCTGTACACGATCCCGACCTTCCAGAACCCGAGCGGCCGAACGTTGTCGCTCGAACGCCGGCACGCCCTGGCCGCCTTGGCGCGCGAAGGCAAGGTGCTCATCCTCGAGGACGATCCGTACTCGCTCGTCCGCTACGAGGGCGAGGCGCTCCCCAGCGTCCACGAGCTCGCCGGCGGCGAGGGGGTCGTCTACTCGTTCTCGTTCTCAAAGATCGTGGCGCCTGGGCTGCGTGTCGGCTACCTGATCGGCGCCGCCGGGCTGATCGATCGGCTCGAGGAGCTGGCCGTCCAGACGTACCTGACTCCCGCGCTGCTTCCACAGGCGACGGCCTTCGAGTTCGTCAGCCGCGGATTGCTCGACGGGAACGTCGACCGCGTCGTCGGGCTGCTCCGCGAGCGCCGGGACGCGATGTTGGCGGCCTTCGAGCGCGAACTGCCCGACGGCGCACGCTGGAGCCGGCCACAGGGGGGCTACTTCACCTGGCTCGACCTGCCGGAGGAGATCGACGCGGCGGCGCTCCTAGCCGCGGCGACCGACAAGGGCGTGACCTTCGTGCGTGGGAGCGACTTCTACCCCCCCGGCGAAGGGGGCGGCGCTTCGGCACGCCTCGCCTTCAGCTTCGTCTCGCCTGCCGATGTGACCGCGGGTGTGGCTCTACTTGCCGGGTTGCTTCGCGAGCCGCGAGCGACGTCGGTGGCGGTATAGCTGCGACACCAGGATCCCGCCCAGGACGCCGACGCCGAGCAGCAGGAGAATCGCCCAGATCAACCTGACCTTCTCGGTCGCGAAGACGAAGTGGATCTCGATGCGCTGCCCGTTCTCGGCGACGAATCCGATCGCGTAGGCGATCACCAGCAGGAGCAGGCCGATCTTGACCCAGAGCATCGGCTGCCAGGTCGACGGCCGATCCTCTTCGGGGCTCATGCCGTCCGGCGGGACGGGAGCCGGCGGCGTGCCCTCCTCCGTGGCGTCTGCCAGCGGTTCGCCGGCGGGGCGATCGGGGATCCCAGGTTGCGGCGTGCTCACGGCCGCGATCCTACGCGGGGGCTACCTGCGGCGCGAACGCGCTCAGCGGACGCGGCACCAGCTGCGGCTGCTGCGGAGGGACGATGACGCCGAGGTGCGTGTTCCGGAAGGTCGGACACGGCGACTCGAGCAGGAGGGCGCACAGCCCCGCCTTGTGGAAGTAGCAGTCCTCGCAGGTGACCTCGACGCGCTTGCCCAACGTGCTTCCTCCACTCTCCCCCGGAGACGACGAACCGACAGCGATGATAGGACGGTGGCGCCATGGTTCAAGGGGCCGCGTCTCGAAAAACCTGCTCTTTGCGGACGTTTCTAAATCCGCCGATTTGCAGCGATTTTACCGCTTCGGCGGCAGCGTTGACAGCGCATGCAACGCCTGTCGAAAACTGTCCACAGGGATCACCTTGACCGGTCCTGCCCACTTGCGGGCCTCTTTCGCGTTATCCCCAGCAGGCACAAGGAAGACGTCCACGCCGGCACGGCGTACGGCGATCGCCTTCTGCTTCACCGCTCCGATCGGCCCGACGGTCCCGTCCGTGTCGAGCTCGCCGGTCGCGGCCACCTTGTAGCCGCGCGTGACGTCGTGGCCGAGCTCCTCGAGCACCTCCAGCGCGAAGGCGAGTCCCGCGGACGGACCGCCGATCGAGCCCGCGTCGATCTTCACCGGGATCGGCAGTCTGATCGCGGCGGCGGTCTTCACCACGATTCCGAGGATCGCCCGTTTCGGGTCCGGGAGGCATTGCGTCCCGCCAGGCGGGGTGGTGCAGCCCTCGATCGTCCCCACCGTCCTGGTCTCGACGCCCTCGCCGGTCTGAATCTCGATGCGCACCCGGTCGCCGGGCCGGTGCGCTGCCATCAGCCTGCGCACGTCGCCTGTCGTCCTCACCCGCCTGCCGTCGATGGTCTCGATGATCTCGGTCGGTTCGAGCTTCGCCTTGGCCGCCGGCGAGCCGGGCGCGACGCCTTCGATCAGTGCCCCTCTCGGCTGGATGTCGACCTTGTACCCGAGGTGCCTCAGTGCGACGGCGCCGGCGATCTGTTGCGAGGTGGCCATCTCGCGCAGGTTCTCCACGTGTACCTGCTGGTCGCTCGTCCCCGGCGGGTTGACCTGGTCCGCCTTCACCAGCGTCTCCCCCTCGTGGACGAAGTGGAACAGCTGCTCGAAGAGCCTCGCCCGGCGGACGATGACTGCGTCGTAATACACGCCGCCATCGCCGGAAGGGTCCTTTCCGCCCTGGACGCTGACGAGCGGCGCGACCGGCTTCGCGTCGGCCGGGAGGTACACGTAGTAGTCGGACGGGACGATCCAGAGGATGGCGGCGGTCGCCACCAGCAGGACGAGACCCGCGCCGATTAGGGTCAGGGGAGACGGGAGCCGGAGCCGCATGCCCTCAGAGCAGGTTGCGCGTGAACCCGCCGTCGACCGGTACGACTGCACCGGTGAGGTAGCCGGCGGGGTCCGAGGCCAGGAAGCAGGCGACGGCCGCGATCTCGGACGGCTCGCCGATCCGCCCGAGCGGGATCTGCGAGACGTCCCTGACGCCGGACACCGAGCGTAGCCGCTCGGTGTCGATCATCCCGGGCGCAATCGTGTTCACGGTGATCCCGCTTGCTCCGACCTCGCGTGCGAGCGTCTTCATCCAGCCGACCACGCCGGGCCGGACCGCGTTCGAGAGCGCGAGGTTGTCGATCGGCGAGCGGACGGAGCTCGACTCGATGTTGACGATCCGCCCGCGCCCGCTCGCCTCCAGGTAGGGCAAGCAGAGGTTGGTCAGGCGGATCGCCGACAGGAGGAGCAGCTCGACGGCGGTCTCGACCGCCTCGTCGGCGATGCCCGCAGCCGGCCCGGGTGGAGGGCCGCCGCCGTTGTTGACGAGAACGTCGATGCCGCCGAACGCGTCGACCGTCCGCTCGACCAGCCGCTGGAGGTCGTTCGGGACGGTGAGGTCGCCTAGTACCGCCAGCGCTCCGATCCGCTCGGCCTCGCGCTCGAGCAGGTCGCGGCGTCGCGCGAACATGGCGACGTTCGCCCCCTCCGAGGCGAGGGCCTCCGCGATCGCAAGGCCCATGCCGGAGGAGGCGCCGCAGACGATCGTCGTCCTGCCGGCAAGCCCGAGGTCCATGGCCATCAGCTTAGAGGCGGTTCCCGGAGCACCGCGCGACTCTTACGTCTCGTTCAGGATCGGCCGAGGCGGCGGCCCGTCCTTACGGTGCCAGGCACGGTAAAGACGCTGCTCGGAGCGAGGTTTCGAGCCTGGCTCTTAACAGTGCCTGGCACCGTTAAGGAACCATCACGTCCAGGCGGGCGCCTCGCGACCAGCAAGGACGTCTGTAAGGCGGTCGGCATGGTTCGACCAGATGATGCTCGACGCTTCCGCGGGTGTGAACCAGCGCGATTCGGAGGCTTCCTCGGTCGGTTGCGGCTCGCCGCCCACATGCCGGCATTCGAAGCAGACGGCCACCGGCTCGACCACGTTCCCGTCCGGATACGTGATCCTGGTACCAGCCGGGTTGGAGTAGACGCCGGTCAGCCGGACGATCTCCGCCGAGCAGACCGTCTCCTCTTCGATCTCGCGGAGCGCGGTTTCAGCGATGGTTTCTCCCTCCTCGACGTGGCCGCCCGGGAGCGCCCATTCGCGGTTGTCTCGCCGGCGTTGAAGCAGGATTCTGCCGTCCTCGTCGCGGACGACCGCGCAGACGGTCGCCGGCCTCGTGGTTCGTCGAGACCTCGTTCACGACCTCCTCCTGGAAGATCTGCCGGTTTCGGTACGCGGTCAGATGGTCGCGCAGCGACTTGGGCTCGATCGGCTTTGCGCCCGGGCCGTAGCGGATCACGATCGTCCCGCCGTCAGGCGCGTCCGTCAGCGGGCAGATAGATGTGAACTCGACGTCGGCGAGCTCGATCCGGTACAGGCGGTCGGCGAACCGATTGTCGATCGTCTCGAGCAGCGGCGCTACTTCTTCTTCAGCACGCCGACCACCTCGCGGACGGCCGCCGCGGACGCCTTGAACATCCGCTTCTCCTCTGCGCTCAGCTTCAGCTTGACGATCTCCTCGACGCCGCCGGCGCCGAGCTTCACCGGCACGCCCATGTAGAGGCCGTTGACGCCGTACTCGCCCTCGAGGTAGGCCGTGCACGGGAGGACGCGCTTCTCGTCGAGCATGATCGCGTCGACCATCTGGGCGGTCGCGGCGCCCGGTGCGTACCACGCGGAGGTGCCGAGCAGGTTGACGATCTCGCCGCCGCCGGTCCGCGTCCGCGCGACCATCTTCCTGATCGCGGCTGCCGGGGCGAGCTGGTCGAGCGGCACCCCGCCGACGGTGGTCGCCGAGACGACCGGCACCATCTGGTCACCGTGGCCCCCGAGCACCATCGCCGTCACATCCTTGACCGAGCAGCCCGTCTCCCACGCGATGAAGGCGGAGAAGCGGGCGGTGTCGAGGATCCCGGCCATGCCGAAGACGCGGTTCTTCCTGAGCCGCGAGTGCGCCTTTGCCACGTGGCACATCGCGTCGAGCGGGTTGGAGACGACGACGATGATCGCGTCGCCCGAGCGCTTCACCACCTCGCGTGTGACCGAGCCGACGATCGCCTCGTTCGTGGTCACCAGGTCGTCGCGGCTCATCCCCGGCGAGCGCGGCTTGCCCGCCGTGATCACGACGACGTCGGAGCCCTCCGTCTCGTCGTAGTCGTTCGCGCCCTGGATGTTCGGCTCGAAGCCGAGCACCGAGCCGGCCTGGTTCATGTCCAGGGCCTTCCCCTGGGGGAAGTCCGGGATGATGTCGACGAGGACGATGTCCGCGTAGTCGCGGCGCGCGAGTTCCAGCGCACAGGTGGCGCCGACGTTCCCGGCGCCGACGACGGTGACCTTGCGTCTCACGGTTCCTCCTAGGCTTTCGCGGCCGCAGGCTGCGAAAGCCTGTCGATGATGGCGTCCGCGACCTCGCTGGTTCCGACCGCAGTCGGGTCGTCACGGGTCGGCTTCATGTCGTAGGTCAGGCTCTTCCCTTCGCGGATCACCTCCGCGATCGCCTCCTCGAGGCGATCCGCGGCCTCGGTCTCCTCCAGGTGGCGCAGCATCAGCATCCCGGACAGCATCTGCGCCATCGGGTTGACCCTGTTCAGGCCCGTGTACTTCGGGGCGGAGCCGTGGGTGGGCTCGAAGACTGCGGCATGCTCGCCGAAGTTCGCGCCCGGCGCCATCCCCAGCCCGCCGATCATCCCGGCGCACAGGTCGGAGAGGACGTCGCCGTAGAGGTTCGGCAGCACGAGCACGTCGTACTCTTCGGGCCGCTGGACGAGCTGCATGCACATGTTGTCCACGATCCGGTCGTCGAACTCGATGTCGCCGTTCTCGGCCGCGACCTCGCGGGCGACGCGCAGCCAGAGGCCGTCGGAGAATTTCATGATGTTCGCCTTGTGGACGGCCGTGATCTTCCCGCGGCCGTTCCGGCGGGCGTAGTCGAAGGCGAACTCGAAGATCCGCCGCGTGCCGGTCACGGAGATCGGCTTCACGGAGATGCCCGCGTCCGGCCAGCGGAGCCGGCCGCCCTTCGACTCGATCCACCGGATCAGCTCCTCGGCGTCGGCCGAGCCCTGCTCGTACTCGATCCCGGCGTAGAGGTCCTCGGTGTTCTCGCGGACGATGATCAGGTCGACGTCGTCGAAGCGGGTCCGCACGCCCTCGTAGGACTTGCACGGCCGCACCTGCGCGTACATGTCCAGCTCCTTGCGGAGACCGACGTTGACCGAGCGGAAGCCGCCTCCCACCGGCGTCGTGATGGGGCCCTTGAGGGCGACCCCGTTCTCGCGGATCGAGTCGAGCGTGTCCTGGGGGAGCGGGTTGCCGCCGTTCTCCTCCATTACGTCGGTGCCGGCGTGGTGGACGTCCCAGTCGAACTCGGCGTCGGTCGCCTCGAGGACTCGGCGGGTCGCCTCGGTCAGCTCGGGGCCCGTGCCGTCGCCGGGGATCAGGGTGACTCGGTGCGCCACGGGCCTGACTCTACCGGCGTGTCTTCTTCGCCGGTCCGGGTAGATTCCTGCCCGTGAGCGACTTCAAGCCGGGCCTCGAGGGCGTCGTCGCCGTCGAGACCGAGATCGCCGAGCCTGACCGCGACGGCGGGCAGCTGCGGTACCGCGGCATCGACATCGAGGAGCTGGTCGGGCACTACCCGTACGAGCGCGTCTGGGGCCTGCTGGTCGACAACGACCTCGACTCGGTGATGCCCGAGCCCGAGCACATCGAGCCGGCCGCGCTCTCCGGCAACGCACCCTCCGACCTCCAGGCGGAGACCGCGCGCCTGTCGGCGCTCTGGAAGCTCGGCAAGCTCAACGAGATCTCCGACGAGCAGGCGCGGACCGACCTCGCGCGGCTCTCGGCGCAGATGATGGCGATCGTCGCGCGCTCGGCGCGGGTCGCCGACGGGCACACCGACGCCGTTCCCGACGACATCGTCGCCGAGGGCACCACCGCCGCCGAGAAGTTCCTCCTGCGCTGGCGCGGCGAGGCCGACCCGCGCGCCGTCAAGGCGATCGACACCTACTGGATCTGCACCGCCGAGCACGGCCTGAACGCGTCGACGTTCACCGCGCGGATCGTCGCCTCCACCGGCGCCGACTGCGGCGCCGCGCTCTCGGCCGCCGTCGGCGCCCTGTCCGGTCCGCTGCACGGCGGCGCGCCCGCGTACGTGAAGCCGATGCTCCAGGAGGTGGCGGCGACCGGCGACGCCGAGGCGTGGGTGGACGACGCGCTCGCGACGGGCAAGCGGATCATGGGCTTCGGCCACCGCATCTACCGCGCGGAGGACCCGCGCTCGCGGATCCTCAAGCGCACGGCCCAGGAGCTCGGCTCCGACCAGGTCGAGGTTGCGGAGAAGCTCGAGCAGGCGGCGCTGAAGGCCCTGCAGGAGCGCCATCCCGAGCGCGTGCTGGCGACGAACGTCGAGTACTACTCGGCGGTCGTGCTCGACGTGGCCGAGATCCCGCCACCGCTCGCCCCGGCGATGTTCGCCTGCTCCCGCGTGGCCGGCTGGTCGGCGCACATCCTGGAGCAGAAGCGGACAGGTCGGCTCTTCCGGCCCTCCGCCCGATACGTCGGGCCTGCGCCGCGCTCCCTCGAGCCGGCTTGACACTCGCCGAGGCTGCGGCCCAGGCTGACGCGCTCGCGCAGGCGGGGGACGAGCGGGGTCTGGCGGACCTGCGGCGGCAGTGGGAGGACGAGGTCGAGGCCGACGCGCGCAGCGCCGACTACCGCGAGCGGGCGATGGCCTATCGTGCGGTAGGCCAGTTTCGCTTCCGCCGGAAGATCGAGCTGCTCGCACGCGGCCTCGACGACGAGAGCCCGGCCTGCCGCGGCTCGGCGCTGATCTCGTTGGAGCTGCTCTCGCGTGATGCGCCCGGCGCGGTCAACTCGGTGCGGTCGCCGCTGCACCGGCTCGCGACCGCGGATGACAACCAGGCCGTCCGTCGGCTGGCGATCGTCTGCCTGAAGAACGGCTCCGCCCAGCGCGACACGATCGCGCTGCTCGAGGGGCTGGCCGACGACGAGCGGCAGGAGCGGGACCTGGCCGAGACGGCCGCGAAGGTCGCCGCGGGGCTGAAGCGGAAGTCGCGCTAGATCTTCGCGCGCCGCGCGTGCGGGTGCGCGTCGAAGTACGCCTCTCGGCGGCGGCGGTCGCTGACGTGCGTGTAAATCTGCGTCGTCGCCAGATCGGCGTGGCCGAGCATCTCCTGCACCGAGCGCAGGTCGGCGCCGCCCTCGAGCAGGTGCGTGGCGAACGAATGGCGGAGGAGGTGGGGGTGTACCCGGTCCGCCTCCAGGCCGGCCTTCTCGGCCAGCCGCCGGATGATCAGGAAGGCGCCGGCCCGGGTCAGCGCGCCGCCCTTCGCGTTCAGGAAGAGCTCCGGCCGGAGGCGTCGGTCGAGGTAGGGGCGACCCCGGGCCAGGTAGCGTCGCAGCGCCTCGGTCGCGGAACGGCCGATCGGGACGATCCGCTCCTTGTTCCCCTTGCCGACGCAGCGGACGAGGCGCTCGTCCAGGTCGACGCCGGCCCGCTCGAGACCGACGGCCTCGCTCACCCGGAGCCCGCCGCCGTAGAGGAGCTCGACGAGCGCCGCGTCGCGGAGCGCACGCGGGGTCGTGCCGGCGGCGGCCTCGATCAGGCGCTCGGCCTCGCGCGGCGAGAGCGTCCGGGGAAGCTTCGGCCTTCGGCGGGGCGACTCGAGCTCGGCGGCCGGGTTGTCGGTACGGGCGCCGAGCAGCACCTGATGAGCGAAGAAGGCTCGCGCGGCGGAGATCCGACGCGCGATCGTCGCCGGGGCGAGGCCGGCCGCGCGCAGTTCGGCGAGGTACGTCCGCAGGTCGTCCGTGCTCGCCGAGCCGAGCGGTTTGCCGAGCCGCCCGGTCAGGTGGGCCAGGTCGCGGCGGTAGGCCTCGACGGTCCGTGGCGCCCGCCTGGTCGCGAGCAGCGCGAGGAACCCGCCGAGATCTGCGTCACGGTTTCCATCGCCCGTCACGATCGCGGGTGCGCCCGGTCGTAGACCCGCCGCAGGCGGCGGCCGTCGACATGACTGTAGATCTGCGTGGTCGAGAGCGAGCTGTGCCCGAGCAACTCCTGAATCACCCGGAGGTCGGCGCCCCCCTCGAGCAGGTGGGTGGCGAACGCGTGGCGCAGGCGGTGCGGGTTGGGCGTCAGACGGCGGAGGGTACTGGTGTCGAGGCGGCGGCCACGGGCGGAGAGGAAGACGGCGTCCGCCGCGCCCCGCGCGAGCCGGGGCCGTCCCTCACGGAGATAGCGGCCGAGCCGGTACGCGGCCTCCTCGCCGAGCGGCACCGTCCGTTCCTTCCCGCCTTTGCCGCGAACGTGGACGAGCTCCTGGTCGAAGTCCACGTCCCGGAGGTCGAGCCCGACCGCCTCGGCGCTGCGCAGACCGGCGGAGTAGACGAGCTCGACCAGTGCACGGTTCCGCAGGCCGAGCGGCCCGTCACGCTCGACGCCGTCGAGCAGCGCGTCGATCTCGTCGGCCTTGGGTGCGACCGGAAGGCGGCGCGGTCGCTTCGGCGCGAGTGAGGCATCCGGAACGCGGGCCGGCCCGAGCTCCGAGCGCAGCAGCGCGCGGACGGCGGTCAGCTTCTTGGCGATCGTCGCCGGCGCGAGCTTCGGCCGCTGCCGCCCGAGGTCGGCGACGTAGTCGGACAGGACGCGGATGTCCACGTCGTCCAGTTCGAGCCGTCGAGCCCGGAGCCACGCGGTGAACTGCTCGAGGTCGGACCGGTACGCGCGCCGCGTCGGATCGGAGAGCGCCGGGCTCGCAAGCAGGCGGTTGATCTCGTCCATGCTCGAAAGGTTCGAGCCGGCGGCGGCGACCCCTACGCCCGAGCTTGTAACACTGTGTTACTTGCTCGCAGGCGCCCGCCTGGGCCCCTCCGAAGTGCTTGTAACACTGTGTTACTTGTGCGACACCGGTCCTACTGGCCCGTGTCGGCTGCGTGGTACGGGTCGAACGGAGTTCGCGGGCAGGCGCCCACGGGCCCCGGTGGGCGCCCGCGCGGTCCGGGCGGCGGTCAGCAACTCGGCGGCGTAGCGCACGCGGTCGTGGTCGTAGAACCAGACCGTCGCTGCGCCCTGGCGCACGGACTCCAAGTTGAGGTCGGTCGGGCCGCGGACGAGGCCGCGGAGCAGCGATCACGTACTGGATCCGGACGAAGCCGCACAGCCGCAGTGTAGGCTCCGCCACTGCCGATGAGGCTCGAGCACATCTTCGACCTCGACCTGCGGTACGAGGGCGAGTACGTGGTCGTACGGCCGTACGGCGGGCTCGACGGGGTCGGGTACGCCGCCGGCACCGGCCGCGCGACCGGGCCGCGCGTCGAAGGCGATGTCAGGTTCTCGAACAACCCGCGTGTCCGCGGCGATGGCGTCCTGCTCGCCGACCTCGCCGGGGCGATCGTCACCGACGACGGCGCGCGGATCGTCTTCTCGATCATGGGCCTGGGCCGCAAGAACGCGAACGGCCGCAGCTTCGACGTTGCGCTCGCAATGACTCTGGAGTCCGACGACGAACACTACGAGTGGGCGAACGAGGGACTGTGCGTCGCCAGGGCGATCGTGATCGGGCGCCACGTGAAGATGCAGGTTCACCAACTGCTCGTCGAGGGCATCTAGGATTCGGATCCGAGGAGAGCCGCAATCGCGATCACGACCGAAACCCCGCTCGGACTGCACGGGCTGAATCCCGAGGGTCGCGTGTACCGGCAGCCGACCACCGCGCTGCTCTACACCCACGCCCTGGGGCGCGGCGAGGGGCGCCTGGCCGAGGGCGGCCCGCTCTGCGTCGACACGGGTCGCTTCACCGGCCGCTCGCCCAAGGACAAGTTCGTCGTCGAGGAACCTGGATCCGAAAGCCGGATCTGGTGGGGGACGGTCAACCAGCCTCTCTCGGAGGAGCATTTCGAAGGGCTGCGCGACAAGGTCGTCGCCCAGCTCGAAAGGCAGAACCTGTACGTCGTCGACGCGTTCGCCGGCGCCGACCCGGCCCATCGGATCTCGGTGCGGGTGATCACCGACCGGCCCTACCACGCGCTGTTCGCGAAGACGATGTTCATCGACCCGACCGTAGAGGAGCTGGCGGAGTTCGAGCCCGATGCGCTCGTGCTCCACGCGCCTGCCGTCGAGGCCGATCCCACCGAGGACGGCACTCGCACCGGCACCTTCGTCGTCCTCCACCCGGGACGCATGGAGGTACTGATCGGCGGGACGTTCTACGCCGGCGAGATCAAGAAGTCGATCTTCACGGTGATGAACGACCGGCTCCCGCTGGAGTGCGTTCTTCCGATGCACTGCTCGGCCAACGTCGACGACGGGGGCCGCGTGGCGATCTTCTTCGGCCTCTCCGGCACCGGCAAGACGACGCTCTCCGCCGATCCAGAGCGCTCGCTGATCGGCGACGACGAGCACGGCTGGGGAGACAGCGGGATCTTCAACCTCGAGGGCGGCTGCTACGCGAAGGTGATCCGGCTCTCGACGGAGGCCGAACCGGAGATCTACCGAACGACGGAGATCTTCGGGACGATCCTCGAGAACGTGGCGGTCGACGAGAACGGCGTGCTCGACCTGGACGACGCCTCGAAGACCGAGAACACCCGTGCCGCCTACAAGCTCGAGCAGATCGGGAACGCCCTCCCCGCGAAGCGGGCCGGCCATCCGAATGCGGTGGTCATGCTCACGGCCGACGCCTTCGGGATCCTGCCGCCGATCGCACGGCTGACCCGCGACCAGGCGCTCTTCTACTTCCTCTCCGGCTATACGGCAAAGGTGGCCGGCACCGAGATCGGCGTGACCGAGCCGCAGGCGACCTTCTCGACCTGCTTCGGCGCGCCGTTCCTGCCGCAGCCGCCTGCGGTCTACGCGCGCATGCTCGGCGAGAAGCTCGACGCGCACCCGGAGGCGACGGTCTGGCTCGTGAACACGGGCTGGACGGGTGGCCCCTTCGGTGAGGGCCATCGGATGCCGATCGCCGCGACACGGGCGCTGCTCCGGGCTGCGCTGGACGACGACCTGCGTGAGGTCGAGTATCGCGCCGATCGCGTCTTCCGCTTCGAGGTTCCCGTCTTCGTACCCGGCGTCGATACCGAGCTGCTCGATCCCCGCTCGACCTGGCGCGACCCCGACGCGTACGACCGCAAGGCCCGCGAGCTCGCTCGGATGTTCCGCGACAACTTCCACCAGTTCGCCGAGTCGGCCGGCGCCGCTGTCGCGTCCGCAGGCCCCCGCGTTTAGATAGCGTCAGCTCTCGTGGACGCGAAGTACGACGTGGTCGTCGTCGGCGCCGGCTGCGCCGGCATGCGCGCCGCGATCGAGGCGTTCGACATCGGCGCGGACGTCGCCGTCATCTCCAAGATCCACCCGGTTCGCAGCCATTCCGGCGCGGCCGAGGGCGGGATCAACGCGGCGCTCGGGAACGCCTCCGAGGACGACCCCGAGAAGCACGCCTTCGACACGGTCAAAGGGTCGGACTACCTCGGCGACCAGGACGCGATCCAGATCCTCTGCGACGAGGCGCCCGACGACGTCTACCAGCTCGAGAACTGGGGTGCCGTCTTCTCGCGTACGGAGGAAGGGAAGATCGCACAGCGCCCGTTCGGCGCGGCCGGCGAGCCCCGGACCGCCTACGCGGCCGACATCACCGGCCACGTCCTGATCCAGGTGCTCTACGAGCAGATGATGAAGCGCGACGTCCTCGTGCTGGAGGAGTACTTCGCCTGGAAGCTCGTCGTCGAGGACGGCCGCTGCCAGGGCGTGATCTGCTGGGATCTGCTGAACGGCGGCCTGAAGACGATCGGGGCCAAGACGGTGATCCTCTGCACGGGCGGTGCCGGCCGGCTGTACGTCGGCACCACGAACGCCTACGCCTGCACGGGCGACGGCATGACCATGGCGCTGCGCGTGGGCGTGCCGCTGAAGGACATGGAGATGATGCAGTTCCATCCGACGACGCTGGCGCCGTCTGGGGTGCTGATCACCGAGGGCTGTCGTGGCGAGGGCGCCTACCTGCTCAACTCGGAGGGCGAGCGCTTCCTCAAGGACTACGCGCCGAACGCGATGGAGCTCGCCTCCCGCGACGTCATCTCCCGCGCCGAGCAGACCGAGATCGACCAGGGTCGCGGCGTCGACGGAAACGTCCTCCTCGACCTCCGCCACCTCGGCGCCGAGAAGATCGTCGAGCGCCTCCACGGGACCCGCGAGCTGTCGATGACCTTCGTCGGAACCGACCCGATCCACGACCCGATTCCCGTCCGGCCGGGAGCCCACTACCACATGGGCGGCGTCGACACCGACGTCTGGGGCCGCACCGAGCTGGAGGGTCTCTACGCCGCCGGCGAGTGCGCCTGCGTCTCGGTCCACGGCGCCAACCGCCTCGGCGGCAACGCGCTGATGGAGACGATCACGTTCGGCAAGCGCTCCGGCCGACATGCGGCCGAGTGGGCGCTCGCGAACACGACCGTCACCGTCCCGGAGGGGGTCGTCTCGGACACCGAGCGTGAGTTGAAGGTCTTGCTCGACAGGACAGCGGGCGAGCGGCCGTGGAGGATCCGGGAGGAGCTGGGCCAGACGATGCACGAGAACTTCGGCGTCTTCCGCCGCGAGGAGCAGATGCTCGAGCAGCAGGAGATCGTCGCCGGTCTCCGCGAGCGCTTCGAGAACGTGGTCGTCGAGGACAAGGGCGACGTCTTCAACAGCGACCTCACCCAGGCACTCGAGCTTGGGTTCCTGCTCGAACTTGCCGATTGCATGGTCGTGTCCGGTCTTGCCCGCAAGGAGAGCAGAGGCGCGCATGCGCGGCCGTACGACTACCCCGACCGCGATGATGCGAACTACATGAAGCACACGGTCGTCCGCTGGATCGCCGACCGCCCCGTGCTCGACTGGAAGCCGGTGACCGTGACCAAGTGGCAGCCACAGGAAAGGACGTACTAGCAATGACCCTTCGGCTCATCACCAGAGGGGCGGTCGCCGCGGGGTTGGCGGTCGCGGCCGTCGGTTGTGGGAGCTCGGGCTCGTCGGTAGCGGTGCCGCCGGCTGCGCAGGGCGGTGCCCGCTTCCTGGCGTCGGCCGCGACCAAGTCGACGGCGACGCCGAGCATGAAGACCGACCTCACCGTGACGATGCTGTCCTCGCAGCTCCCGGGAGGCCGGATGGAGGTGAGCGCCACCGGTGCGCTCGACAACCAGAACCACCGCATGACCATGCGCCTCGACCTGTCGCCGCTCGCGTCGCAGCTGGGCGCCGCCGCAGCACTCGGCTCGGCGAGCGACTGGGTCGGCCAGGAGGTCGCCGACTTCTCGAACGGCCGGGCGGTGATCTACCTGAGTTTGCCCGTCCTCGCGAGGGTCGTGCCGGGCGGCAAGCCGTGGATCAAGGTCGACCTGAGCGCGGTCGGCAAGCAGGCCGGCATCGACCTCTCGCAGTTCACCCAGCTCGCCGCCGATCCGTCGCAGATGGTCGACTGGCTCCGAACCGTCAGCGGCGACGTGACGACGGTCGGCACCGAGCAGCTCGACGGCGTCGACACGACGCACTACCGCGCGAACGTCGATCTCTCGAAGTACCCCGACCTCGTGCCCGCCGACCAGCGGGAGGCGGTGCGGAACGCGATCGACCAGCTGACGAAGTCTGCGCACCTGAGCTCGTTCCCCGTGCACGTCTGGGTGGGCAAGGACGGCCTCGTGCGGCAGGTCCGCGCGGTCCTGACCGAGACGATCCAGGGTCAGACGATGAACGTCGTCACGACGGAGCGCTTCCACGACTTCGGCGCCCCGGTCGACATCCGGATCCCGTCGAACGACCAGGTGACGGACATCTCGAGCCTGGCGGGAGCCGCGACCGGGTGATGGACGTCGCCCTGAAGATCTGGCGGTTCGACGCCGAGTCCGGCGAGCGGGAGCTGCGCGACTACCAGGTCGAAGCGCCCGAGTGGGCCTGCCTGCTCGACGTGCTCGACATCGTCAAGGACCAGGTCGACGGAACGCTCTCGTTCCGCAAGAGCTGCCGGATGATGATCTGCGGCTCGTGCGGCATGCGGATGGACGGCCGGGCCGTGCTCGCCTGCAAGGAGCGGATGCTGCCGATCGTCGAGGCCGGGCACGTGCCGGTGATCTCCGCGATGGGAAATCTGCCGATCGTCAAGGACCTCGTGGTCGACATGGGCCCGTTCTGGCAGAAGATGCGCGCGATGAAGCCGTGGCTCCAGCCCGGCTACCTGGAGGCGCCGGAGGACAAGGAGTTCCACGTCTCGCCCGCCGAGACGGAGGTGATCCACAAGGAGGCGCTCTGCATCAACTGCGGCTGCTGCGTCTCCGAGTGCAACTCGATGGAGTCCGACCCCGAGTTCCTCGGCCCGGCCGCGCTCGCGAAGGGCATGCGCTTCGTCGGCGACGCGCGCGACCAGGCGACCGTCGATCGGCTCGAGTCCTACAACTCCGAGCACGGGATCTGGGACTGCACCCGGTGCTACTTCTGCACCGAGCGCTGTCCGAAGGGGGTCGATCCGCGCGACGCGATCGCGAAGCTCGGGGCCGAGTCGATCAAGCACGGGATCGACCGCGACATGGGCGCGAAGCACGCGAACTGGTTCGTCACCTCCGCGAAGACGACCGGCTGGCTCCGCGAGACCGAGCTGGTGCCGAAGACGCAGGGCGTCGTCTCGTCGATCAAGCAGACGAAGTTCGCGATGAGCCTGGCGCGGAAGGGCAAGGTGCCGCTGCCGTTCCCGCCGCACGTCGCCGAGAACGTGAAGCAGGCGCGCGATCTCTACAACCTGGTCAAGGAGCAGGGCCGCGACGGTGCCGCCGGGATCGTCCAGGGTGAGAAGGGGATTGCGCACATCGAGTTCGCCGAGGACCACGTGGCCCCGGAAACGGGGCCTGCAAGCCGGATCGCGCCGGCCGAGCAGCCGGAGCTGCCGAGCGAGGAGGGCGGCGACTAGATGCCGAAGGTGGCGTACTACAAGGGCTGCCTGGCCTCGCTGTCGGCGAAGGAGCTCGACACGTCCACCCAGGCGCTCGCGCCGAAGCTCGGGATCGAGCTCGACGAGCTTGAGTCGGTGACCTGCTGCGGCGCCGGCGACATCCACGAGGCCGAGCCCGACTATTACCTCCACCTGAACGCGCGCATCCTCGCCTATGGCGAGGCGACCGGCGCGGACATCCTGATGACGATCTGCAACGTCTGCACGCTCAACCTGCGCCAGGCGAACTGGCAGCTGAAGAACGACGACGCCTTGCGCGCGAGGGTGAATGAGAACCTGAAGCGGGTGGGTGTGCCGCGGTACTCGGGCGGGATCGAGGTCAAGCACTTCCTGTGGCTGATCGCGGAAGGCGAGGGCTTCGAGCTGCTGAAGCAGGTCGCCCACAAGGGGCTGAAGGGCCTGAAGGTCGCACCCTTCTACGGCTGCCAGATCCTCCGGCCGTCCAAGATCCTCGGCTTCGAGGATCCCGACCGGCCCTGGTCGCTCGAGCGCATCATCGGCGCCTGCGGCGGCGAGCCGGTCGACTATCCGGCCAAGATCAAGTGCTGCGGCTTCCCGATCATCCAGGCGCGCGAGGAGACGGCGCTCGGCGAGCTGATCCAGCCGATCGAGCAGGCGATGGAGGCCGGCGCCGACGCGATGGTCACGCCGTGTCCGCTCTGCCATCTGTCGCTGGACGCATGGCAGCAGAAGCTCGAGGCCTCCACCGGCCGGACGTTGGGGATGCCGATCGTCCACCTCTCGCAACTCGTCGGCGTCGCAGCCGGGCTGACCGAGTCGGAGCTGAAGTTCAAGCGGCACGTCGTTTCGGTCGACCCGGTCGTCGAGCAGCTGTCGGTCTGACGAGGGAGTCGCTCAGGACCGGGCTGGCGGCGGTGGCCGGCGTCGCCACGGCCGGCGTCGCCTGGGGCCTGTACGAGGCCGCCTGGGTTCGCCTGGACGAGCTCGCGGTGCCGCTGGCGGGACTGCCTCCCGAGCTTGCCGGCCTGCGCATCGCGCACCTCACCGACTTCCACCTCGGCGTTCCGTCACCGGGGGCGAGGGCGGTCGAGCGGGCGGTCGACTGGGTGGCGGAGCGAAAGCCCGACCTCGTGCTGCTCACGGGCGACCTCCTGGCCCGCCCTGAAGGAGCGGAGCGGCTGCGCGCGCTGATCGAGCGGTTGCCGCCCGTCTACGCGGTGCTCGGCAACCACGACTTCGCCGACAGCCGCGACCCGTTCTCGAAGCCGGTCGGCGAGGTCGATCTCGGCCTCGGCACGCTCCTGTCGGATAGCGCCGTCACAGTCGAGGTGCGCGGCCGCCGCGTGCAGTTCGTCGGCGTCGACCCGCGGACGTACCTGCGCCACGAGGCGCGGCCGTGGGAGCTGGCCGAGCCCGACGCGGATCTGCGCATCCTGCTCTCTCACTTCCCGCGGATCGTCGACCGGCTGCCCGAGGGAGCGTTCGACCTCATCTTGTCTGGCCACATGCACGACGGCCAGATCTGCTTGCCCTACGGGCGCGGCAAGGTACGGATCGCGCATCCGCGCGCGCCGTACAACCAGGGGCTCTACCAGCGGGCGGGCGGGGTGCTCCACGTCTCCTCCGGGCTGGGTACGACGTTCGTTCCCTTCCGGTTCTTCGCGCGGCCGGAGGCAACGGAGCTGTTTCTAGAATCGGCCTGATGGAAGGTCACGCCAGCATCTCGCCCGACGTGCTCGCGCGCTACGCGGCAGATGCGGCCCTCGAGGTGGACGGCGTGCGGTCGCTCGTCGGCAGTCACCTGCCCAGGCACCGGTCGGTCCGAATCACGGTGGAGGACGATGGCCGCGTCTCGGTCGAGCTGCATCTGGCGGCCGAGTGGGGTGCACCGTTCGGGTCCGCCGGCTCCGAGGTGCAAGCGCGCGTGGCCGAGTACCTGGCGCGGATGGCCGACGTACAGCCGGCCCGGGTCGACGTGGTCGTGGACGAGGTCGGCCCCGTCCGCGCCTGATGCCTCCCAAGGTTGCCAGCCTCACCGGGGCGACGCTGGAGACGGCACCGTCGGTCTGTCACGACTGCGTCTGGTGGCAGTCGGGCGGCGTGCGCAGCGTCGACAAGCGTCGCTGGATCCAGAAGGCCGAGGACGAGTGGGGTGCCTGGGGCACGGTCTACTACGACGCCGACGGGCGGCTCCTCGGCTCGATGCAGTACGGGCCGGCCGGGCTGTTCCCCCGGGCGGCTCGGTTGCCCGCCGGCCCTCCGTCGCCGGAGGCGGTGCTCGTCACCTGCGCCTACGTCGTCGAACCCGCGACGCCCTGGGTGATGCAGTCGCTCTTCCTCGCCGCGATCGGCGACGCGAAGGACCGGGGCGCGAAGGC
Organism: uncultured Actinomycetes bacterium; assembly: GCA_963841405.1. Classification (GTDB taxonomy): domain Bacteria; phylum Actinomycetota; class Thermoleophilia; order Gaiellales; family Gaiellaceae; genus DATBLE01. The sequence goes on from CAWJCM010000009.1 coordinate 85,409, forward strand.
CCTGGAGGCGTTCGCGTACCGCTACACCGAGGGCGAGTCGACCTACGAGCGCTTCCTCGTCCACCGTACCGTGTTCCCGGCCGACTTCCTCGCCGACTTCGGGTTCTGGACCGTCCGTGCGCAGGGGCGGGTCGAGCTCGCGCGGCTGGAACTGGGAGGCCTCGTGGCGGTGCAGGAAGGCATGCGCCTGCGGGTCTTTCGGGCGCTCAAGGAGGCGCTGACGCCGGCGCCCGTGCCGCAGCGGCCGTAGAGCGCCGCCGCGCCGATCTTCCGTGCGCGGCGGCCGCACGGCCACGGCCTTTCAGCTCGCCTGTGGGGAAAACGTTGCGCTCTTGTTGCACCCCGGTCTCAGAGACTGGGTGGCAAACGCTACGAGCTCTGTCGAGGCCCGAGGCCTGCCTCAGGCGGCCAGTGCTTCGCGCCCGACCAAGAGCTCCGCGATCTGAACCGCGTTCAGCGCGGCGCCCTTGCGGAGGTTGTCGCAGGCGAGGAAGAGGACGAGCCCTTGCGAATCGGTCGGATCCTGCCGGATCCGACCGACGAGAACCTCATCGAGCCCGGCGGCCTTGCCGGGGGAAGGAAAATCCTCGAGCCTGATGCTCGGGGCGGCGGCGAGCAGCGACCGCGCTTCGTCCGCCGCGAGCGTTGACTCGGTCTCGACCCACACCGTTTCCGCATGCCCGACCATCACCGGGACGCGGATGCAGTTCGCGCTGATCGGCAGCTCGGGCAGCTCCATGATCTTGCGCGTCTCCTCACGGAGCTTGGTCTCCTCGTCGAACTCCTCGCCGTCGAAGTCCCACTCCATCAGCAGGTCGAGCGCGTCGGGTTCTGTGGCCGCGAGTCGCTGCATGTTCGACGCCCCGGCGCCGGACATCGACTGGTAGGTGGCCACACGGACGCGCCGCAGGCCGGCCGCCTCGTGCAGCGGCTTCAGTACGCAGGCGAGCGGGATCGTGCAGCAGTTCGGGTTGGCGACGATCCCCTCGTTCTCGGACGCGCGCCCGCCGTTGACCTCCGGAACCACGAGCGGCACCCCGTCGTCCAGGCGGTAGGCGGACGACTTGTCGACCGCGACCGCGCCTCCGCGCACGGCGTGGGGGACGAGCTCGCGTGAGCTCGACGTGCCGACCGAAAAGAGGCAGACGTCCAGATCGCCTGCGGCGAGCGCCTCGGGCGTCGCCTCCTCGACCACCAGGGCCTGGCCGCCGAAGGCGATCCGCGACCCGGCGGACCGTGCCGACGCGAACGCGCGCACGTCGTCGTACCCGCGCTCGGCGAGCAGCTCGAGCGTGACAGTGCCGACGGCGCCGGTGGCGCCGACCACGCCGACTCTAGGCACCCGCTCGCTCCTCGGCGAACAGCCGGAACTTCTCGTGCACGACCTGCACCGCCCCGGCGACGTCCGCAGCGCGGACGACGCAGGAGATCCGGATCGAGGAGGTCGAGATGATCTCGATATTGATCCCTGCCTCGGCGAGCGCCTCGAACATGTCCGCCGCCACGCCAGGGTGTGAGCGCATGCCCGCGCCGATCAGCGAGACCTTCGCGATCGCCGAGTCCTGAGACCACCCGGCCGCGCCGACGTCCGTGCAACCGGCCTCGAGAATCGGCTCGGCGACCGCCAGGTCGGACTTGGGCACCGTGAAAGAGATGTCGGTGAGCCCCTCGGACGACACGTTCTGGACGATCATGTCGATGTTCACGCCGGCATCGGCCAGCGCGCGGAACACCCGCGCGGCGACGCCGGGGCGGTCGGGCACGCCGATCAGCGTCAGCTTCGCCTCCGACGTGTCGTGGGTGACGCCGGAGATGATCGCCTTCTCGAGCAACTGCTCGTCCTCCTCCTGGATCCAGGTGCCGTCCGACTCGCTGAAGGTCGACCGCACGTGCAGGCGCACGCCGTGGTTGCGGGCGAACTCCACGGAGCGTAGCGCCATCACCTTCGCCCCCGAGGCGGACATCTCCAGCATCTCCTCGTAGGTGACGACCGGCAGCTTCAGCGCCTCCGGGACGACGCGCGGGTCGGCGGTGTAGACACCCTCGACGTCGGTGAAGATCTGACAGCTGTCGGCGCCGAGGGCGGCGGCGAGCGCGACCGCGGTCGTGTCGGAGCCACCGCGGCCGAGCGTGGTGATCTCCTGGCCGGTCGACACGCCCTGGAAGCCGGCGACCAGCACGATCTTCCCCTCGTCGAGCGCCTCGTGAATCCGCTGTGCCCGCACCTCGACGATTTTCGCCTTCGTGTGCGTGGTGTCGGTGACGATCCCCGCCTGCGAGCCGGTGAGGGAGATCGCCTCGTGCCCGAGATCCTCGATCGCCATCTCGCCCAGCGCGCAGGAGATGCGCTCGCCGACGGAGATCAGCATGTCCATCGCCCGCGGCTTCGGCCGGTGTGAGATGCGGTGGGCAAGCTCGACGAGCTCGTCGGTGGTGTCGCCCATGGCCGAGAGGACCGCGACCACGCGACCGCCTTCCTCCTTGACCGCGACGATCCGGCGGGCGACCGCCTGCAGCCGGTCGGGGTTGGCGACCGACGTCCCGCCGAACTTCATCACCAGCGTGCCGACGCGCTGCTCGTCGGTGGGCGCGATCCCCGGAACGGCTTCGTAGTCGGTGGTGGCGGCCACGTGCGCACAAGCCTAGCTGCGGCGGGAAACGGCCCCACAAATGCCAAACCGGCTGACCCGAGGGCCAACCGGTTCGACGCCGGGGAATCTAGACGTTGCTTCTTCGGGGTACAAGAGGAGCGACTCGGAAAGCCCGCAATTTGCGTGTTTTTCTACATCTCGCGGCGGCCGGCCAGCGCCCGGCCGAGCGTGACCTCGTCCGCGTACTCGAGGTCGCCCCCGACCGGGAGGCCGCTTGCGAGCCTCGTCACACGCACGCGCCCGCGCAGCCGGTCGGCCAGGTAGGCGGCGGTCGCCTCGCCGGTCATCGTCGGGTTGGTCGCGACGACGACCTCCTCGACGCCGTTCCGGTCGACGCGCTGGACCAGCTCGTCGATGCGCAGGTCGGCAGGCTCGACGCCGTCGATCGGCGACAGTGCGCCGCCGAGGACGTGGTAGAGGCCCCGGAACTCGGCGGTGCGCTCGACCGAGATCAGGTCGACGGGTTGCTCGACCACGCAGATCACCGAGTGGTCGCGCCGGGCGTCGAGGCAGATCGCGCAGACCTCGTCCTCGGTCAAGTTGCCGCACTCGCGGCAGAAGCGGACGCGCTCCTTCACCTCGACGATCGCGGCGGCCAGGGCGAGCGCCTCGTCCTTCGGCGTGCGCAGCAGGTGGAAGGCCAGCCGCTGCGCCGTCCGCTGGCCGACGCCGGGCAGACGCGTGAGCTGCGCGACCAGGTTCTGAACCGCTGGAGAGAACACGACGAACACCCTAGGCTACGCACCGACCCCGACGAAGGAGGCATGTCCGATGGCAGTCATCTCGATGATGCGGATGTCCGGCGACACCGACGAGCTGGCCCAGAAGCTTCAGGGAATCGCCGAGGTCGGCCGCCGTCTGGCCCCGAAGCACGGCGGGCTCGGCACGATCGCCGCCAAGACCGACGACGGCATTCTCGTGATCAACCTCTGGGAGAACGAAGAAGGCCGGCACGCGATGGCCGAGGAGCCCGAGGTGAAGGAGGCGCTCCAGGCGGCCGGCTTGCCCATGCCGAACTTCGAAGGCTGCGAGGTGCTCGACATGCGCATCTTGCCGGAGGCAGTGAGAGGGACGTAGCGGATCCCAGCAGGTCAGACCTCAGTCTGACCCGTGCCTTCGCGTGACACCGGCGAAGGGCCGGGGGACAGGCTGAAGCCTGTCCCTTCTGAGCTCCCTTGCCTTCTACCTCACAGACCGGGCAAGCCCAGCCCGCCCAGCGACCCTCCGAGCTTCGACTCCGCCAGCGCCTGTGCCGAGCGCAGAGCCTCGTTCACCGCTGCGAGCACGGTGTCCTCGAGTAGCTCGGGGTCGTCCGGGTCGATCGCCTTCGGGTCGACCTTGATCTCCTGGATGACGCCAGTGCCGGTCGCCTTGACGGTGACGAGTCCGCCGCCGGCGGACGCCTCCACTATCTCGTTGGCGAGCTGCTCCTGGGCGCGCGCCATCTGCGCCTGCATCTCCTGCGCCTGGCGCATCAGCTGGTTCATGTCGAAACGCTGGCCGGGCACTATTCATCCACCTCTCTGGCGTCGAAGGTCTCCTTGACGAGCGCGACCAGATCCTCCTCGGTCGCCGGCTCGGTCTCCTCGACCGGGCCTTCCCCGTCCTCTCCGATCGCGAACGCGAGCTGCAACCTGCGGCCGGTCACCTCGTACAGCGCGTCCACCATCAGCGACGCGTACTTGTCCTCGGCGAGGCTCCGGTGGAAGGCGTTCGACGGCGGGAACTCGAGCGTCAGCGTGTCGTCCTCGAGCGCGGTGGGGCGGGCTTCGCCGAACACCGGCGCGGCCGGGATCGATCGACGCTCGATCGCGGGGATCACCGATCGCTGCCAGGCGTCACGGAGTTGCTCGAGCTCGAGCGACGGCTGCGCCCGCGGCGGCTCCGGCGCTTCCGGCCGTGGCTCTTCCGGCGTTGTCCGCGGGACAGTCCCCTGGTCATGGCCGAAAGGGCCGCCACGCTGCTCGAGCAGCTCGAGCCGATAGGCCATCGACTCGGTGGAGAGGTCGGCGCCGGGACGCGTCACCTTCACCAGCGCGAGCTCGAAGGGGAGCCGCGGATCGCCCCCCTGCCGGATGTCCTCGACCGCGACCGCGAGCAGGTCGCACAGCCGTAGCACGGTCGCCTCGGGGAGCTGGTTCGCCTGGGCGCGCAGCCGCTCGCGTGTCTCCTCGGTCACGGGCAGCGAGTCGGGCACCTCGCCAAGGTGGTGGACGAGCATCAGGTGACGCAGGTGCTCGAGCAGGTCGGTGACGACCCGGCCGATGTCCTGGCCCTGCTCCGACAGCTCCTCGACGAAGGTGAGGGCACCCGCGGTGTCGTGATCGACGATCAGGTCGCACAGCCGAAACAGCGCCTCCTCCTCGACCGCCCCGAGCATCTGCAGGACGTCCTGGACGTTGATCGTGCCCTCGGTCGCGGCTGCGAGCTGGTCGAGCGTCGACTCGGCGTCGCGGTACGCACCGCGAGCGCTCCGCGCGATCAGCGACAACGCGGCGTCGGGGACGTCGATCTGCTCGCCGTCGGCGATCCGCCGCAACTTCTTGACCAGATCGGGCAGCCGGGGCCGCGCGAAGACGAAGGTCTGGCAGCGCGACCGCACCGTCGGCAGCACCTTCTGAAGCTCGGTCGTGCAGAAAACGAAGAGCAGGTGGGGCGGAGGCTCCTCGATCAGCTTCAGCAGTGCCTGCCATGCCGCGTCGGTGAGCTGGTGCGCCTCGTCGAGGATGTAGACCTTGTAGCGGCCGGCCGGCTGCAGCATGGCCTTCTCGCGGATGTCGCGAATGTCGTCGATGCCGCGCTGGGAGGCGGCGTCCATCTCGACGACGTCCATCGACGAGCCGTTGGTGATCGCCACACAGGCGCCGCAGGTGTTGTCCGGCGTCGGCGTCGGGCCCTGCTCGCAGTTCAGCGCCTTCGCCAGGATCCGCGCCATCGAGGTCTTGCCGGTGCCGCGCGGGCCGGCGAAGAGGTAGGCCTGCCGCACCTGCCCGGCCGCGATCGCGTTCTTCAGCGTCCTGACGACCGCCTCCTGCCCGACCACCTCGTCGAAGTTCTGAGGCCTGTACTTCCGGTAGAGAGCGGTCATCGAGTCGATTCAAGCAGAATCGATCGCAGTGGCCCTGTGGATTTGCCAGACCTGCGGCTGCCAGCACGCCGATTCGGACCAGCCGCCGTCACGGTGCGTGATCTGCGAGGACGCGCGGCAGTACGTGGGCTGGGACGGCCAGCGGTGGACGACGCTCGAGGCGCTACGCGCGACGTATCGCGCCGATGTCCGCGACGACCACGGCCTCCTCGGGATCGGCTGCATGCCCTCGTTCGCAATCGGCCAGCGCGCGCTGGTGGTCGACGGCGTCCTCTGGGACTGCGTGCCGCTCCTCGACGGGATGGCGGAGGCGGCCGGCGACTTGCTCGCGGTCGCGATTTCCCACCCGCACTACTACACGACGATGGTCGACTGGAGCCGCGTGTTCGGCGGCATCCCCGTCTACGTCCACGCCGACGACCGCGAGTGGGTCGTCCGGCCGGACGCGTGCGTCGAGTACTGGGAGGGGGAGGAGCTCGATCTCGGCGGCGGTCTGACGCTCCTCCGGCTCGGCGGCCACTTCGCCGGCGGCCAGGTGCTGCACGCGGGACGGTCGCTCCTCGTCGGCGACATCGTCCAGGTGGTCATGGACCGGCGCTGGGTCAGCTTCATGTACTCGTACCCGAACCTGATCCCGCTGCCCGCGGCGACCGTCCGGCGGATGGTCGAGAAGCTCGAGCCGTACGAGTTCGACCGCGTCTACGGTGCCTGGTGGGGGAGGGTCGTCGACGGTGACGGGAAGGAGCGGGTGCGGGCCTCTGCCGAGCGCTACGTCGCCGCGCTTCAGTCCTCGCCGTCCCAGTAGTCGAGCGGCTCGACCCGGAAGATCGCGCCGGCGACCGCGATCTTGCTCGAGGTGGGGTAGAAGCACATGTCGCCCGGCTCCCGAGTCCCGTACGCGAGGTAGGTCAATCCGTTCTCGCCGCCTCGGAACGCGTGGGCGATGCCGGTGCCCGGTAGGCAAGAGACGACGTGCCCGGGCCGCACCGGCGTCTCTTCGTCGCCGAGGAGAAGCGTCCCGTCGCCGTCGAGGATCACGAAGATCTCCTCCTCCAGCGAGTGGCAGTGGAGCGGCGCGGAGAGCATCCCCGGCACGACCTCGACGTGCTGCAGGCCGGTCGTCACGGAGCCCACCGCCGTCCCCAGGTTGCGGCGCGTTCGCTGGATCCGCGGGCGGATGATCTCCTTCGGCTCGACGTCGCGGACGTTGACGATCGTCGGCGGTCGCGGGCTCGGGTCGGGAAGCTCGGGCGGGCCGAGCTCGGCCTCGCGGACGAACTGCGTCGGGCGGTAGCCGTCCGTCGTTCCGTCGAGCGTCTCAACGAAGCGATTTCCGACGAGGGAGGCTCCCAGGCGCGGGAAGCGCGGACTCTCGTCGCGGTCGCGCGGGCCGAATGCGAGCACGTCGAGATCGTCGAGCGCGTGGAGGGTGTGCGCCCCACCGCCGGCGAGGTAGACGATGGCGTCGCCCTCGCCGATGTCGTAGGCCTCGCCCCGCTGCCAGGAGAAGCCCTTCCCCGAGAGCACATAGAAGATTTCCTCCTGACGGCCGTGCTCGTGCGCAGGCGTCGACCACCCGCCGGCCGGGATCTCAATTCGGTTGGCTCCGACACTCAGGGAGCCGGCAGACCTCCCGACGAAGGACCACGTCCCTCGGATGTGGCCGACGGTGATCTCGAAATCCTCGACTTCGTCCATGTGGGCGATCCCCACCACTCGACTATAGGAGAGCGGGACTGCCTACACTCGGAAGATGGCATCGGCTCTCGACCAGGTCCGCGAACTGATCGAGTCCGGGCCGCTCGCGCACCTCGTCACCGTCAACCCGGACGGAAGCCCGCAGGTCACGATCGTCTGGATCGGCATCGAGGACGACGAGGTCGTCTCGGCGCACCTCTTCGAGCACCGGAAGGTCCGGAATATCCGGCGCGACCCGCGCGTCGCCGTCTCGCTCGAAGCGCCGGGGTCGAACGCGATCGGGATGCGCGACTACGCGGTTCTCTACGGCACCGCCCGCATCACCGAGGGTGGGGCGCCCGAGCTCCTCCGCCGGCTGGCGCAGATCTACGTCGGGCCGGGGACGACGTTTCCGCCGATGCCGGACTCGCCGCCGGGCCACATCACGCGGATCCGCGTCGAGCGGATCGCGGGCCAGGGGCCCTGGGTGGCCGGCGAATAGTGCCCGGCCGCGCAACCGGCGTCGAAACGGCTTCCCCGGGAGGAACCCGATCCGCTTGCTCGGGCCAGGCCTGACCGCGGCACCTGAGAGGAACTCCTTAGCGCTGCTTCCTTCCGGACCTGACGCGGTTCGAAGGCTCCCAGTGCGCGGAACCTGGCCGTCAGCGCTGCGCTTTCGGGCCCAAGCCCCGAAGAACCCGCCCCTCGGACGGTATTCGGCCCCGCTGGAGCGGATTGCGGGTTCAGGGAACCGCTAGCTCCCCGCCTAGCGCGACCGGGCGCTTGCCATCGTAGCGCGCGCGGTGCGCGCGCTACGATGGCTTCGCTTCGCGGGGGAACCCCTGGTTCCCCCGCGCGCCCTCTCCTTGACATCGGCTCGATCGGTCGGGCGTGGTCTGAGCCGGCGGATGTGCTGGTGGTTCGGAGCGTCGGTCTCCGAGAGGCCGTAGCGGCCGAGGCGGGCAGAGCCCGCCTCGGCAAGTGAGCCCGGGGTACACTCGGCCCGTGGCCAGGGCCGTCAGGCAGGCGTCGTGGCTCCGCGTCCCGCCCGAGGAAGACGCCCCCGACGGCGTCCAGGCGCTGTTCGACAAGGCGAACGAGAAGCTCGGGTTCGTCCCCAACGTGCTTCGGGTCTATGCGCTCCGGCCTCGGCACCTGGAGCTCTGGAACGCGTTCTACGACGACCTGATGCGCGGCGACTCCGGGTTGACGAAGGTGCAGCGGGAGATGATCGCCGTCGTCGTCTCGACGGAGAACCGCTGCCACTACTGCATGGTCTCCCACGGTGCCTTCCTGCGGAAGCTGACCGGCGACCCGCTGCTCGTGGAGCAGCTGCGGACGAACCACCGGTACGCGGACATCGAGCCCCGGGAGCGTGCGATGCTCGACTTCGCCGTCAAGCTGACCGGGCAGTCGGCAGCCTGCACCGAGCAGGACGTCGAGGCTCTTCGAGAGGCGGGGTGGAGCGACGAGGACGTGATGGACATCGCCGAGGTGACGGGCATGTTCAACTTCACGAACCGTCTGGCAAGCGGCCTGGGCTGGGTGCCGAACGAGGAGTTCGTGACACTCGGCTACGACGAGATGCCCTGATCCGACACAGCGTCGGCGCTCGCTTGCTTATGCTCGGGCCTCCCGACGGATTGGAGGCGACATGCACGCAGTAGTGGTGAAGGTCACGGTCAACGACCGCGAGGCAGCCGAGAAGAGGCTGCGAGAGGTGACCGCTCCCCGCGTCTCGCAACTTCCAGGCGTCGTCGCAGGCTACTGGACTCGCTCTGACGGCTCAGACGGCTTGTCGATGGTCGTGTTCGAGTCGGAGGACGCTGCTCGGGCCGCGGCGGATCAAGTTCCGCAGATGGTTACCGAGGCGGTCACTCTGGAGAGCGTCGAGGTTCGTGAAGTAGTGGCGAACGTCTAGCGAGAGGAAGGGCCATCCGACCCAGATTCCGGCCCCGACCCGAAGAGGGCCTCCGGCCGGGGCTCTGTCGTTCGAGGAACGGCTAACCTAAGCCGTCCCGGGGCGCGTAGCTCAGCGGGAGAGCGCCCGCTTCACACGCGGGAGGTCGCTGGTTCGATCCCAGCCGCGCCCATGGCTTAGCAAGCCATTTCTCGTCGCCGGCGCTCTCCTCGCGAGGCCATGTGGTGAGTTTGTGGTGAGTACGCGCTACGAGAGCGGATTCCCGCACCCTTGCGTGTCAACAAGGCGGCCCCCTAGGTGCGATCCTGCGAACTCAGCCTGGTCTGGCGTGGCTATGCATGGTCAGAGCGCATGGCTACGTGAGGCTCTTGCCATGCTTCCGGCCGTCTGAGGCCATCCAAGCTCTTGTGCGTTGACTTCGTCGTTGGCTTCGACAGCGGGCTAGGGTCGCCGCTGACCAGAGGAGACAGATCGTGAACGGCGGGCTGCTCGTCCGCGCCAGCGACATCGCTTACGCCGTTGCATCCCGCGGTAGACCGCTGTCGAGACGCGGATGCCGCGGTTATCGTCTTGATTGGTCATGCCTCGGATCTTCGACAACATCGACCAGCGCCTGCTGCCGGCGTTGCAGGAGACGCTCGACGTCGCCGAACACGCAGACTTCTGCGTCGGCTACTTCAATCTGCGCGGATGGCGCCAGATCGACTCCTATATCGAGCGCTGGGCCGGAACCGACGAGTCTTGCTGCCGGTTGCTCGTCGGAATGCAGCGTCAGCCGGAGGTCGAGTTCCGCGAGCTGATGAGCCTGCGATCAGGCAGCGACGGCATTGACAACGCTACAGCGCTGCGGCTCAAGACACAGCTGGCTGAGGAGTTTCGCGCTCAGCTTGCCGTCGGCGTTCCGACCAATGCTGACGAGGCTGGCCTGCGCCGTCTGGCGGAGCAGATCCGAGCGCACAAGCTCCGCGTGAAACTGTTTCTGCGCCACACTCTGCACGCCAAGCTCTACCTGCTCTACCGCTCTGATGCCAACAATCCGAAGATCGGGTTCCTCGGCAGCAGCAATCTGACTTTGCCCGGCCTTTCCGGGCAGGGCGAGCTCAACATCGACGTTCTCGACCACGACGCGGCCGACAAGCTCGAGCGCTGGTTCAACGACCGCTGGGACGACCGCTGGTCGATTGACATCTCCGATGAGCTCGTCCAGGTGATCGAGGAGAGCTGGGCGCGCGAGGAGGCGATCCCGCCGTACCACATTTACTTGAAGATGGCCTACCACCTCTCCCAGGAGGCGCGCACCGGCCTCTCTGAGTTTCAGATTCCGCGCGACTTCCGCGACCGGTTGTTCGACTTCCAGACAGCGGCTGTCAAGATCGCGGCGCATCACGTCAACCGGCGCGGCGGCGTCCTGGTCGGAGACGTCGTAGGGCTCGGAAGGACGCTGATGGCGACCGCGCTGGCACGCATCCTCGAGGAGGACCTCGGCCTCGAGACCCTGATCATCTGCCCGAAGAACCTCGTCTCGATGTGGGAGGACTACCGCGACCGGTACCGCCTGCGCGCGCGCGCGTACTCTCCCACAGCGTCGTCGAGCGCGAGCTGCCGAACCTGCGGCGGTACCGCGTCGTGATCATCGACGAGAGCCACAACCTGAGGAACCGCGACGGCAAGCGCTACCGGGCGATCCACGAGTACGTCCAGGCGAACGACAGCAAGTGCATCCTGCTGACGGCCACGCCGTACAACAAGACCTATCTCGATCTCGCCAACCAGCTCCGACTTTTCGTCCCCGAGGACGCCGACCTCGGCATCCGCCCCGAGCGGTTGCTGCGCGAGCTCGGTGAGACCGAATTCATCCGCCGTCACCAGGCGCCTGTGCGTTCGCTCGCGGCGTTCGAGCACACCCACTACGCCGACGACTGGCGCGACCTGATGCGCCTGTACTTAGTGCGGCGGACGCGAAGTTTCATCCAAGACAACTATGCGGAGACGGACGATGACGGACGCAAGTACCTCACTTTCGAGGACGGCACGCGCTCGTACTTCCCGGCCCGCCGGCCGATCACCGTGGAATTCGGGCTTGACGACGCTAACCCCGACGACCAATACGCCCCGCCTCTACGCGAGGGACGTGGTCACTGCCATCACCACCCTCCACCTGCCGCGATACGGCCTCGGCAACTACATCGGCGCCACTCCCGACGAACCGCCAACAGCGGCCGAGGCCAAGATCATCCAGGATCTCGGACGCGCTGGGAAGCGATTGATGGGCTTCAGCCGCACCAACCTGTTCAAGCGGCTCGAGAGCGGAGGAATGGCATTCATTCAGTCCGTCGAGCGGCACGTCCTGCGCAACTTCATCTACCTGCACGCGCTCGACAACGGTCTCCCGGTGCCGATAGGCACCCAGGACGCCGAGCTCATGGACTCGCGGATCAACGACGAGGACGCCGAGACGCAGGCGCCGGCGGCAATGGCGATGCTCGACGAGGACGAGGAGGGCGTCACAGCCGACGAGGCGCTGAAGACGATCTCGATGAGCACCGAGCAGGACTTTCGCGAGCGGGCGGCAGCGCTTTACAGGGAGTACGAGTCGACTCAGGCGCGCCGCTTCCGTTGGTTGCGCCCGGAGCTGTTCTCGGAGCGGCTCGCCGAGGACCTGTACGCCGACGCGCAGGCGCTGATGACAATCCTCGACAAGGCCGGCGAATGGGATCCAGAGAACGACGAGAAGCTTGCCGCCCTGCATCGTCTCCTCACCGGCGACTACCCTGACGACAAGGTCATCGTCTTTACACAGTTCGCAGACACCGTCCGCTATCTCGAGCGCGAGCTAAAGCGGCGTAGCGTCGGGCGCCTCGCCGGCGTCACCGGCGACTCGCAGAACCCGACCGAGCTCGCGTGGCGCTTTAGCCCGGCCTCGAACGGCAAGCGCCACCGTATCTCCGCAGAGGAGGAGTTGCGCGTGCATGGGGCACGAGTCGAGCACGATCACCGAGCGCCGCTACATCCACCTTTTCGACCGACAGCGGACCGACGAAGCCGTACGGCAGGCGATGGCCTCGGGCGCGTGATCTCGTTCAGCAGAACTCGGGCCACCTATGTCCCGACGGAGCGTCACTCCGTCGGGACAGGCCGGAGCGTATGCCTAGACGAGCACCGCGACTGGCGCGGCCTCGGGCGCCGGAGCGACGACACGATCGCGGCGGGCGTCGAGGACGATTGCGGCGAGGTTGCTGCCGAGCGCGGCGCCGACGATCGTCGTGATCAGGGCGAGGAGACTGGTGCCGGCCTGGAAGCCGACCCACGCGCCGAGGAGCGCGCCCGCGAGCACGATCGCGAACCGCCAGCGCTGCGGCCGGTCCCGGTCGAGGGCCGCGAGGTGGATGCCTACGCCGATCGGGATGCCGACCGAGAAGATCGCGAGCGCGGCATCGTCGAGGGGCACGGCCGGGAACGCGAAGAAAACGACGACGAGCCCGGCGAACCAGCCGGCAAGCCCGAGCACGACGGTGAAGACCGACCGCAGCAGGACGCTCGCCGTGTGGCCGATTCGGCCACGCCGCCGGACGCGCCGCCACATCAGGAGCAGCGACAGCAGCGCGATCGCCGGTAGGCCGTAGAACGTGCCGGCGAAGCCCTTGCCGAGGGCGGTGTGGGTCAGCTCCGGCGTGAAGTCGACCTTCAGCGGCGTGTAGAGCGACGTGTCGACCTTGCCGGTGTCGAAAAACGTGTTCAGGAGGCGCGTGCTCGCCTTCGGCTGCTCGACCCAGAACGAGTTGGTGTGACCGAGCTCCGAGAGGACGACCTGCCGGCCTTTCGGAAGGTGGGGCAGCAGGTCCCTAGTCGCGTTGACCGCCGGGGTCGCGAAGTCGAGCGTGCCGCCGACGAGCAGCGTCTCCACATTCGAATCCCGGACCGTGGCGTACTCGTTTTCGTCCGGAGTCGCCGGCCATGCGTCGATGAGCCCGCCGCCGGCGTAGAGGAACTCGGTGCCGGGGTTGCCGAGGATCGAGTCCTTGCGCTGTGGCCCCCGCGCGAAGTACCGCTTCGCTGCGAGGGTGTCGCCCCTCGCCATCGCGGCCAGCTCGCCCCAGACGAAGGACTCGGGAAAGGCCATCCTCGCCATCAGCGAGAGGAACCAGAGCCCGCTCGGGTCGCCCTTGGCCGCCGACATCAGGGTCGAGATCGTCATCGGCGCGTTCAGCGGCGCTTCGTCCGCGGTCGTCTCCATCAGCCCGTAGAAGGACGCGACGCGGGCGGCGTTCTCGTCGAACGGAAGCCCCCAGAAGCGGCTGGGGATTTCGGACTCCGCCTCGCGCATCGTCGCCGCGAGGTTGTCCGTCCGCTTGCTGCATGCCGGGTCCTGCGCGCAGAGCCGGGAGTAGCGCTGGATCTGCGCGTCCGTCGTCTTCGGGTCCCAGAGGAAGTGGCCGGGCGGGTTGACGCCGATCATCACCGAGCGGTGGATGCTCTTCGGGTAGCGCCAGGCGTAGATCATCGCGGTGCGCGTGCCCGCGCTTTCGCTGACGAGGTCGATCTTCCCGTAGCCCAGTGCAGTACGGGCCGCCTCGAAATCGTCGACCTGCGCCGGGATCGAGTAGCCCCGGAGGTCGACCCCGTCAGCCCGGAGCCGGGCCGCGCAGTCCCGGAAGCCCCGGGTATAGGCGTCGAAAGACTTCTGGCCGAGCAGGTCGGTGGAGCGCTTCAGCGCCGAGGCGACCTCGGGGCAGTCGAGCTGCACCGAGCCGTCGACGCCGCGGTAGCCGACGAGCACGACGTCGTGGTTCTCGGCCAGACGGCTCGCGTCCTTGAAGTGCACGTTCGATCTGCCGGGTCCGCCTTCGAGGCGGAAGACGGGCGCACCGGGATGGGAGCTGAGAGAGCGGATGCGCGTCACCGGCAGGGCGATCAGCCGAGAACCGGGCTGAGCCCGGTTCTCGGAAACGACGAGGGTGCCGCAGTCGGCGCCGTAGCTGCCCTGCTCCGTGCCGTAGTGGCACGGATGCAGGGACAGCTGGCCGGCCTTCGCCCCGGCGGGGACGGTCACCTTGTCCCCACCGGAGGCGAGCTTCACGTACGCGAGCCCGAGCGCGAGGATCGCGATCAGCACCAGGCCGGTGATTCGCGCGAAGCCGAGGCGGCGCTTCTGCCTGGGGGCAGGCCGCGCCGGCTCGAGCTCCGGCTCGTCGTCGATCTCGAGTTCGCCGTCGTCGAAGTGCGGCAGCCACTCGAGCCATGCCGGCAGGTACCAGTTCCGGTCGCCGAGCAGCTTCATCGTCGCGGGCAGCAGGACGCCGCGGACGATCGTCGCGTCGATCAGGATTGCCGCCGCGAGCCCGACGCCGAACTGCTTGAAGAACAGCATCGACAGCGTGGCGAACACACCGAACACGCAGACCATCACGATCGCGGCGCTGGTGACGACGCTGCCCGTCGAGCGGATCCCGTCCGAGATCGCCTCGTCCATCGTCGCCCCACGCTGGAACCGCTCGCGGATCCGGCTGACGATGAACACGTGGTAGTCCATCGAGAGGCCGAACAGGATCACGAACAGCAGCAGCGGGATCACTGGCGAGACGCCGGACGTGTCGCTGAACCCGAGCAGGCCCTTGCCGAGGCCGTGCTGGAAGACCAGCACGAGGATGCCGTAGGCCGCGGCGACCGACAGGCAGTTGAGCACGATCGCCTTTAGCGCGACCACGATCGAGCGGAACGCGACCAGCATCAGCGCGAACGCGAACACGAGCACGAACGCGACCACGAGCGGCAGCGCGTGCCGGACCTGGTCGCTCGAGTCCTTCCACTGCGCGGTTAGCCCGGTGACGCCGGTCTCCGTGTCCGGCAGTGCGCCGACCGTCTCGGGGATGAGCGTGTGGCGCAGGAGCGCCAGCGAGCGGTTGGACGCCTTGTCTGAGCCGTTGCCGTCGATCGGGATCGTGATGTTCGCGACCGTTCCGACCGCGTTGACGGCCATCGTGATCGGCTCGTGCGCGCGGCCGCTGGCGAGCGCCCGCTGCTCGAGCTCGGAGATCGCAGAGCGGACCGCCGGGGCGTTCACGTTCACCGCCTTGACGATCACGTTCGCCGGCAACGCCGTTCCGGGGAACGCCTGCTGCATCCGCTTGTAGGTCTTGATCACCTCGAGTTGCGCCGGGTAGGTGTCCGGCGAGGGGTCCGCCATCCGCATCTGGATCGCGGGGAGTGCGAGCAGGAGCAGTGCTCCGCCGGCGAGCGCCGCGGAGAGGGCGGGCCGCCGCAGGACGCGGTCGACGATCCAACCCCACGTCCGGCTCTCGCCGCCGTTGGTGGGACGCCGCCGGACGCGGACCTTGTCGACCCGGTCGCCCAGGCGCGAGAGCAGAGCCGGCAGCACGGTGAGCGAGCCCAGCATCGCGACGGCGACGACCATCATCGTCGCCACGCCGAACGAAGCGAACGTCTTGTCGCCGGTGACGAACATGCCGGCCATCGCGACCATCACGGTCAGGCCGGAGATCAGCACCGACCGGCCCGACGTCGCCGCGGCGGCCTCGATCGCGGCCCGTTCGCTCCGGCCCTTTGCGCGTTCCTCACGCTCGCGCCGGAGGTAGAACAACGAGTAGTCAACTCCGACCGCGAGGCCGATCAGGAGCACGAGCGGCATCGTCTCGTTGGCCATCGGAAGCACGTGGCTCGCGATCGCGACCAGGCCGAAGGTGCCGAACACGGCCGTGAGCGCGAGCAGCAGCGGAATCCCTGCGGCGAAGAGCGCCCCGAACGTGACGATCAGGATGATCAGCGTGATCGGCAGGGAGAGCGTCCCAGCCTTGGCGAGATCCTTGCCGTACTGGCCCTCGATGGCCTTCGGGGCACTGGCGTCGCCCATCTCGCCGATGAAGAACCCGGGATGGGCGGCCTGGGCCGCTGCGACGGCGTCGACGACGGGGTCGACCTTGTCCGGCGCCTTGTCGATCTCACCGCGGATGTCGAAACCGACGAGTACCGAGTGCCGGTCCTTCGAGATCTGGTCCCCATGTCCGGGGGCGAGCGGCGAGCGGATGTTCCGGACGTCGGCCTCGCGCGAGACGCGGGCGACGACGTCCTTCACGGCCGCGTCGAAGGCGGCCGTGCCGGCTGTGGCGGTCGTGCTTTGGACCAGGACGTTCTCGGCCGCCGGCCGCTTGAAGCCTTCGTGCAGGATCCGATCCACCCGGCCCGACTCTCCGGGACCGGCGGTGTTCGGATCGGGGTTCTTGGTGCCGGCCATGCTGCCGATGCCGAAGGCGACGACGACCAGGGCCAGCCAGCCGAACGTGGCTGTCTTCCAGTGGCTCGCGCTCCACCGGCCCATGCGGGCGGCCAGGTTGCGCTTCTTGTCGGGGGTTGTGCTGGGGGACACGGTTGTTCTCCTCTCTTGGCTCGGCCGCCTCAGGCGGCGTACGCGAACGGGTGGTAGAAGGCGTCGAGTGCGCGCTCGGGCGCGACGGACAGCTGGAAGCCGTCGCCGATCCGGACGTCCTCGACCTCGACGGTGAGGTCGTTCTCGCGGGGGTGCCAGAGCAGGAGGACGTGGAGTCCGTTGCTCTCGCGGGCGGCGAGTTCGCGGGTGGTATCGGTGGTGCGGGACATCTCGTTCCTCCTGCTCGTTGACTCCACCGACGCTAGGAGGGCGCGGCCCGCAGGTCGCCGTCACAAAGTCGGATTCATGCTCCGACCCGGCGACGATCTGGACTGCGACCTACCGACGAATGCGGCTCCTACTCAGGTAGGAGGCGGCACGCGAGGGCGTGCAGTACCTTCAGCGCATGAGCCGGATCGAATGCGCCTTGCGCGAGTACTGGGTCGAGGCGCTGATCGCGCTCCTGCTCCTCGCAGGCATCGTCCAGCTCTCCGTCCTGCACGGTTCGCCGGGCGCGCCGACCACGACTCTCTGGTTCTCGGTGCCCGCGCTCGTCGTGCTGGTCGCACCGTTGTTCGCGCGCCGGCGCTTTCCCTTTGCCGGACCGGCCGCATACTGGGTCCTGGTCGCCGCGATCACGTTCGTCGACGGGGTGCTGCTCGCGTGGGTCGACAGCCTCGGCGTCGTCGGTCTGGCCGCAGCGCTTCTACTCGGATACGTTCGCGATCGCCGGAAGGCGGCGATCGGCCTCGCCATCGTCGTCGCCGCCATGTTGATCCTCGTCTGGAACATCCCCGGCCCGCAGGCCACGAACACGTTCATCTTCCTCACTCTCCGGTTCGTCGCGGCCTGGATTGCGGGCTTCGCTCTCCGGGCGCGCGAGGACCAGGCCTCCGCGGCCGAGGTGCGCGCGGTCCGGGCCGAGGACGAGCGCGAGTCGGCGGCCCGCGTGGCCGTGGCCGAGGAGCGTGCACGAATCGCCCGCGAGCTCCACGACGTCGTCGCCCATGCGGTCAGCGTGATGGTGCTCCAAGTGGGCGCGGTCCGGCACAAGCTCCCCGATTCACGTGCCGATGACCGGGAGGCGCTCAGGAGCGTCGAGCGTGCCGGCCGGACGGCGCTCACCGAGATGCGGCGTCTGCTTGCCGCCATGCGGCGAGAGGAAGACGAGGTCGAGTTCGTCCCGCAGCCGGGCCTCGACGGCCTGAACGCGCTGCTGGACGAGGTGGGCCGCGCAGGCCTGCCTGCCCGGTTGCATGTCGAGGGCGAGCCTTTCCAGCTTCCTCGCGGAGTCGACCTCTCCGCCTACCGCATCGTCCAGGAGGGACTGACCAACGCGCTCAGGCATGCCGCCGGCAGCGATGCGGACGTGACGGTCCGCTACCGGCCGGACGAGGTCGAGATCGAGGTGCGTGACAACGGCAGCGGCGTCGCCAAGAGCGACGGCCTCGGACACGGGCTCGTCGGCGTCCGCGAACGCGTCAAAATCTACGGCGGCGAGATGTCTGCGGGCACCGCACCTGAGGGCGGATTCGTCCTCAACACGCGCCTTCCAGTCGCGGAGGAAGCACGGTGACGATCCGGGTCCTCGTTGCCGACGACCAGTCGATGGTCCGCGCCGGCTTTCGCATGCTGCTTGGCGGCGAGGAGGACATGCAGGTCGTTGCCGAGGCGAGCAACGGGCTCGAGGCGGTCGACAAGGCCGCCCGCTTCCATCCGGGGATCATCCTGATGGACATCCGCATGCCCGAACTCGACGGGCTCGAGGCGACTCGACGCATCCTCGCGACCGACCCAGCCACGCGGATCCTGATCCTGACGACGTTCGACCTCGACGAGTACGTATTCGAGGCGCTGAGGGCAGGCGCGAGCGGATTCGTGCTCAAGGACGACTCGCCCGAGCAGCTGATCGCCGCGGTCCGCACCGTCGCCGCCGGCGAGGCGCTGCTCTCACCGGCGATCACGAAGCGCGTGATTCAGAAGTTCGCCGGCATGCAGCGCCCGGGCGCCCCGAAGGAGCTCGCGGACCTGAGCGAGCGCGAGCGGGACGTCTTCCGCCTGCTGACCAACGGCCTGTCGAATGCGGAGATCGGCAAGGAGCTCTACATCAGCGAGACGACCGTCAAGACGCACGTCACGCACATCCTCCAGAAGCTGAACCTGCGCGACCGCGTGCAGGCGGTGGTGCTCGCGTACCAAACCGGCCATTTCGAAGCGAATGGCGCGTAAACCGCCGCCGCCCTTCCCGAGCGTTCTGGTTGCAGAAGGAAAGGGCTCGGAACGAGGCGACGAATCGAATCCTCGAGGGCGATGGGAAGCGCGAGTTCACGCGCTGAGCTGACAACAGAATCGAGCCCTGCAGATATCCCGGAAGGAGCGACCGACAAGTGACTGCAGGAGCAGCGTCAAGAGGTCTTATCCATATGGGTGTGGTGAGTAGAGGCGGGGAAGAGGGGAATCGCAGTTCCATCGTGATTGCAAAGTGGCTCGGCTGTGCCACCCCGTCCCCGCAAGTCTCGGCGCTCAGAGACATGGATGTGAGGTCTCCCGATCTGTTGCCGACCAAGAGAACGACGGAGGGAGCCGAGGAGAGGCCGACTTGGACGTGGTGAGACTGTGGTGAGTAGAACCGGGGAATGTGGGGGAATCGATCCCGTCTCCTCGTAGGAGAAATGGCTTAACCATCCCATCCGGTCCCCAGCAATCTCCGTCGCTCCGGGTTCACACGCGGGAGGTCGCTGGTTCGATCCCAGCCGCGCCCATGGCTTGCCTAAAGCCAAGCGGGTCAGACATGCCAGAAGTGCCGGAAATGCTCGCGGCGTGCCTACCTCGGTGCCTACCTCGGATCTTGCCGAACGTGGCAACGGGGCCCGGCGCGGGGTCGAACACGACGCCGGCCGGACGAGCAGCTTCCTCGCTAGAGCGGCTCCACCGGATCACCGGGACGCAGCACGCCGCCGACCAGGATCTCGGCGTTCAAGCCTGCGCGATGAACGAACGCCTTGAGGGCGCCCGGCGTCGTCTTGCTCTCGAACGTCGTGCACGGCTCGCACAGCTCGACTCCGCGGCACTCGAGCTCGCCCACCCTGAAACGCTTGCCGACCAGATCGTTCAGCGAGACGCCGCGCGTGAGGACGTTGCGCCCGGTCGCCGCCGCGTCGACCTGGACCCCGCTCTCAGCCGCCACCTGCTCGATCTGCTCGGCCTCGATCAGGGTCAGCTCCGCCTCCGGCCGGCCTTCGTCGAAGTACCGGTTCCCTTCGAGACCTTTGCCGGCGATCGCCTGCACGGACACGACCGCATGCGCCAGCTCGCTGTGCTCGGCCGCGATGTAGACCGCCTCGACCCGCGCGTCGCCCATCCTCCAACATCCTACGATGCGAAGGTCGAGCCGATCGTCTAGGGCGACCGCAAGGCAACGACAGGCTCAGGCATCGAACTCCCGCTCCGAGCACTCAGGGCAGAACGTGACCGCGGCCCCGTCGTCGTCCAAGTAGACACGCCAGCCGGTCGGTTCAGACTCGCTTTCACGACCGCACTCCGCACAAACATCCCGGTCTCCTTGATGGGGAGCACACGCTAGGGATCGAGCCCATCGAGGAACGACGCTGTCGGTTCATTCAGCAGGAGCGGTTCACCGGCGTCCTTGTCGGACTCTTTAAGGGCACCCTCGACAAGACCGAAACCGGCTTCGAGGAGATGAACGCAGCGCTCAAGAAGAGAGCCGAAGCACGGTAGCTAAGGGACTCTCGGATGTACGCCCAGAGCGTTTTTTGCGGACGATGGCCGAGCGCGAGCTCCGCGCCCAAACTCTTGTGGTGGGCCTAGTCGCGGGAATCGTCGCGCTTCAGGACGGTCGTCACGACCTTGAGCCCGTAGCGCCCGGGCATCAGCACTACATCCCACATCTGGTTCACGACACCGCCGCCCGGGAGGTCCTCGGCGATCGCCTCCACGATCTCGTCGGACGTCTCGAGGAGGTCTTCGCCGACGTCGAGCACCCCCTCGGCCATGTCCCCTGCATTGGCGACCGCCGCCGTGGCAATCTCGATGGTTATCGCGGGAGCGAGCCGTTCGAGCGTCTCGAGGACGGCCTTCTCGGCCTCGGCGCGTGCTTGCTCGAGATCCTTCGTGGGTTCTGTCGGGCCGGCCCTGAAGACATGCCACCACTTCCACCCGGTGGCGCGTCCCGCCCTGACCAGCAGCGCGATCAGGAGCGAAACCCCGACCACGATCCACATCGCACAGAGCACGAGTGCGGCGACCCACCCGGAAACGACCGTCGACAACCCTTCGAAGGCCGCGACGTTCGCGAACAGAAAGGCGGTAGCCAGCGCGACCACAACGAGCAGCGCAGCCGCGAGGTCGCGGGCCGCCCGCCGCACTTCCGGCATGTTGCGCGAGGCTTCAAGCTGCGCCTCGCAGAGCGCGAGCACGCTCAGGTCGCGACCGAGCTGAACGAGCAGCTCGGTGACCGACGGGCGCTCGTCCTGCTCGGTGGACTCGTCCCCGTCGGGAGAAACGTCAACCGGCTCGACCGTCTCCGCCATCTCGCTCCCGCACGAGCGTAGACGCTTGTAGCTCGCGGTGCCAAGTGCCGCCCACTCCCGACGCCATAGACCTTCACGAAGGCGCGCGAACACGAGACGCAGCCTTGCGTAGCGTCGTGCGAGTTGCGGTGCTGCTTCTAGCTTGCCGGCGCCGTCGGCACGGCGCTTGAGCCGGCGGCCTCCTGCTCGAGGACGTCCGCGAGGTCTTTGCTCACCTCGTCGACGACGACTCGATCGACGTCGACGACCTTCAAGAGCGCCTGCGCCTCATCGACGGCGTCGTCGTCGACAAGGGCGACGATCGCACTTTCCCCCGGCCTGAGGTCCTCGCCAAGTTCCTTGAGCTGGGCGTCCGGGAAGCCGGAGTCACGTAGTTTCGCGGCCAAACCGCCGATGCCAGCCCCGATCGCTCCGCCGCCAATGATGCCGACTGGGCCTGCGAGAATCCCGACGGCCGCGCCGATCACGCCTCCGGTCACGGCGCCCTGCTTCGATCCCATGTCCTTCGTCTCGACGAACTTGATCTCGCCGCTGTCGGTCTTACTGACAACAGCGCCCTGCTTGAGCGCGTCGGCGAGGACACCACCAACCGACGCCAGGCAGTCGCCGGCAGCACCCTGGTCGGAGAACGTCGCTGCGACGATCTTCGGCATGTTCTCCCCCCTAATCGAGTCGACCCTTGATCCCCAGAACGAACAGGGCCCCGCAAGCCTTAGCGTCGGGCGGGGATGAGTGCGCCGATGATCCAGAAGATCGGCAGCACGATCCCTATCAGGAACATCACCCAGTGGCCTTTCCGCAGGGTTTTGATGCCGAGGAAGATGAACAGGACGAGCCAGAGCAGAGCGGCGAGAGTGCCGGTGGTGATCCAGGCACTCGCTTCCCAGGCAAGAAGTTGCGGGGGCACAGCACTCCTTCCGGTTGGGGCGCTCAGCTTACGCCGTTGGCGGCGGGCGAAGCTCGTCGGGGTTCGTCGCTCAGAGCTTCTTTTGGGGTGCGTAACTGTTCGTCGAGCACGGCGGTGAGGATCGCACCGAGGACAAATGCGCTGGCGCTCAGGTAGACGGAGAAGAGGAAGGCGAAGATCGCACTCGCGGAGCCGTAAACCTTGGTGAAGTCAGCAGGCCCGGAGAGGTACCAGCCGAGACCGAACTGCACGGCCTGGTGTCCAAGAGCCGCGACGGCAGCGCCGAGAAGGGCAGCGCGCCAGCCGGGACGTTGGTGGGGCAGGTAGTGGTAGAGCAGCACAAAGACTAGGAAGACCGCCGCCGCAGGCACGACGACGCCGAGGAGGAACCCGAATCCGGTCGGCTGCCAGCCGAGAGCGTCGCCAACGTCATCACTGACGTTGCGAACGACGTTCTCGAGCATCGAGACGATCACTGCCAGCAGGACAAGACCGAGTGCGCCGAGGACGAGCAGTGCGCTGACGAGCCTCCCACGGATCAGCCCACGGGAGACGCCGCCGTCGAACACGACGGCGAGGGTCTTCTGGATCGAGTACATCACGCCCGTTGCGCCCCATAGCGCGAGCCCGAGCGCCGCTAGACCGGCAAGGCTCCACGGCGGCGGAACGGCTCTGATGAGCGCGTCGAGCCTCGCCGTCCCGTCGGTGGAGAGGCCGAGTTGTTCGGCGATCGCCGACACGAGATCGTGGCGGGTCACGCTGCTGGACGACAGAACCTCAGCGAGGATCGTCGCCGCGAACGTCGCAAGGGGAACGAGCGAGAACAGCGCCCGGTACGAGATCGCCGCCGCGAACTGCGAACCGCCAAGGCGGCGGTAGCGGGAGAGCACGTCGCGGACGAGAGCGGCCAGACTACGTGCAAGGGCACGAAGCCATTGGGCTCGTCCGTGTGTCGAGATTTCGCTCATTCGCGGCGTGCGTCTCCTGCACCGGCGCGGTCAGCAGTATCTCCGGCCGGGAGCCCCAAGCGCACGCGCCGCCGAGGCGTCCTCGTGCAATACGCGGTGAGGGCAGAACGATGCGCGTGCGCGAGCCGCTCGCACGACCTCGCACGAGGTCGAAAGTTCGGCTCAACCATGTGGCCCTAGATGGCGAACTTAGACCGTGCGGTCGGTTCCGGAGTACGGCTATGCCCCGCGCCCGCGCAGGGCAACCCGCTACGGTGCCCCGCTCGACACCGCGAATGTCTCCTGCTCGAGCGACTCAGGGCTTACGCAGTTAGCTGTCGCCTTCCTCCTCGAGTTCGGCCATTTCGAGTGCAAACCCCAACGCCTCGACGATGTTTCCGGTTGCCGCGACCACTCGCGGAGTCCCCACGATCGGGGCGACTGCGGCCAGGACGCCGCGAACCTGCTCCTCGCCGATGCCGAGCTCAGCGGCGGCGCCGAGGTTCATCAGGTAGGAGGCGGGCGGCGCGTCCACCGCCACGAGTGCCGCGATCCTGACGAGCATCAAGGTCTCCGGATCGAGGTCGGACGCCTCGATCGAGTCCGCGGTCATGCCCGTTAGCAAATCGAGGACGGGCGTCTCACTTGCTTGCTCTGCCATCAGAGTCCCTCCTTACGAGGACGTCGTGGTCGGTGTGGACGAGGACGAGCAGTTGACCTGCGAAGCGGTCGTCTCGGCCGCCGAGGCGAGCTGATCGGCCGATTGGGTGATGTCCGAGACCGCGTCCTGGACGGAGGCGGCATCCGGAACGTCCTTGACCGCCGATGAGAAGCTGTCCCAGGCGCTGTTCAGATCGCCGGTCGGCGCGTCTTGCACGGCTTGCGCGTCGCTCTTGACCTGGTTCCAGTCGTTCTCGACCGCGGTCAGGTCGGCCTGGTAGTCGGCCTTCGAGGACGAACTGGAGAGGCCGGTCAGCGTCTTGACGGAATCTCCGAGGCTCCTCAGGCTGGAGCACAGGTTGGAGACCGCCTCGCTCTTCGACGGCCCCGACGGCTCGTTCCGCGTGCCCAGAACGCCGATCGCGACCGCCAGCCCGACACCGGCGGCGACGAGGATGATGATCCACCACATGCGGCTCATCAGAGTCCCTATCCTTCCTCCGGATTCATCGCCAAGCCATAGACGACGAAGCCGGCCAGCGCCAGCATCGAGACCGCGAACCAGGGCGTGATGCCGATGATCATGAAGCTGTTGACGAACACGATGATCGCCCAGAGGTAGGCAACGAACCGTCCGAAGCCCCCGCCCTTGAGCAGCGAGAGCCCGGCGAAGATGCCGAGGACGGCGATGCAGAGATCCCACGCCCCCCAAGCCCAGACATGGTTGGAGAAGAAGCCGCCGGACAAGTCGTTCAGCTTATGGCTCTTTTCGAAGTAGGCAATCGCCTCGATGATCCGGAAGAACGCGACCGCGAAGAGCACGACAGCGGCGAACTGGACCCAACCGCTCCGCTCACCACGGGCGACCTCAGTTGACATGCATTCCTCCCTCGTGACCCCTGGCGGCCAAAATGTTCGGCCAACATAACGAAGTCAACCAGCCGGCGATCGAGACCAACCCTCGTTTCCTCTATCTCCACCGCTCGTTCACCACGCCGACTCCGCTCCGGACATGCCCGAGCCCAACTCTTGCGGGAACGTGACTCGGGCGGTCTGAAGAGATAGACGACCGCTTGGCCCGCACCAATGCGGGCGAGTCGCGGACTTCCGCTCGCTCGCTACCACTTGGCGTTGTCCAGCGCGACCTCGTCGGGTCGGTGCGCGTCCTTACCCCACTTCCCGGCGGTTCGCGTCGCGTTCAGGTGCCACCGGCATCGGTAGTCCTTCGAGCACACGCGCCAGTTGTCGCCGAGCTGAACGCGGACGAAGAGACGGCACTGCGTCTTTTCGCGGAGATAGCTCCCGTCAACGCCCTCGATGTCCTCGGAGACCGGCCCAACGCAGCCCCGGGCCAGGCGGAGTAGTTCGGCATGACCCGGGCACGCGGTATCAGATCCCGGGCTTCTGGCCGTCGCAGCACTCCTCCTAGCCGAGGGGGAGGGGGGTCGCCTCCTGGGCGTCACGCGGCCCGGGGTGGGGGTAGGGGTGGACACGGTGACGGTCATGGTCGAGCTGAACGGCGTGCCGGTCCCGGTCATCCTCGACGGCCGACCGCCTTGGCTGGCCACGCGAGCGCGTCTACAAGCGTCTCGGCGAGCTGCCGCACTACCGGGACGAGGGCCGCCTGATGTTCCGCCGGGACGAGCTAGACCGCTTCGTCGAGGAGCGCCGGGAGCGACAGTGATGGCCGGGCAGCTTTGCACGTCTTTGCAGACGGCTGGGAACCTGTGCAGCAATGCGGCTTCTACGGGTGACGCCCGCTCTTGTGGTGGGGGGTCAAAGGTCCTATGATGAGCCCACTACAAGAGAGGCCCGGCGGCGCTGGAACGCCCCGGGCCGTGACACGAAAGGACGGACCTTCCGTGTACGAAAAGACTAACTCTGAGCTGTCGGCGGCCAAGAGGCCGAGCCGCGTCAAGGTCAAGGGTGAGCGCGGCATCTACACCCGCGACACGAAGGCGGGGAAGCGGTACGAGTTCATCTACCAGGACTCGACCGGCCGGACACGCTGGCAGACCTGCTCGACACTGAAAGAGGCGCGGCAGGGCCGCGCATCGAAGGTCGCGGCTCTCGCCCGAGGCGAGCGGGTCGCGCCCTCACGGGTCACGCTTGGCGAGTACGCGGCCGAATGGCTCGCGCAGCAAGACGGCAGGCTGAGGCCAAAGACGCTCGACCGCTACTCGACCGACCTACGGCTGCACGTGCTCCCGAACCTCGGCAGGCGCAAGCTCGCGTCGGTCACGGTCGATGACGTGGCGACGCTGCTGGCGGACCTCCAGCGGAACGGCTACACCCGCAAGGGCGCTGACGGCAAGCCGGTGCGGATCGCCTACGCGGCGTGGACGCTGCGCGGCGTGCTGACCGTGCTCGGCCGGCTGCTCGGCAGCGCGGCGAGACGAGGGCTGATCCCGGCGAACCCGGTGGCGCAGCTCGAACGGAACGAGCGGCCGAAGGTCGCCCGGACCGAGTTCCCGTCGCTCGACCGTGAGGCGGTCGGGCGTCTGATCGGGGCGACGTCGAAGCGTTACCGGGCGCTCGTGGCCGTGTCGGTGCTCCTCGGGCTCCGGCAGGGTGAAGCGCTCGGGCTCCGCTGGCAGGACGTGGACACCGCGGCGGGCGTCCTCCGTGTGCGTCGGCAGCTTTCTCGGAGTGGGGAGCTGGTCGAGCCGAAGACTCAGGCGGCGAAGCGTGACGTGCCGATGCCGCCGAGCCTCGCGAAGATGTTGGCGGCCCACCGGCTGGCCTCGCCGCACTCAGGCGACGCGGACTTCGTGTTCGCCTCATCGGCCGGGACGCCACTCGCAGTCAGGAACATCATCCGCCGAGGGCTCGAACCGGCGCTCGCGGCTGCCGGGCTGCCACGGCTGCGCTGGCACGACCTCCGCCACGTGGCGGCCTCGGCGCTGATCGAGGCGGGGGCGAGCCCGAGTTACGTCGCTCGCGTGCTTGGGCACACGAGCCCGGCGATCACGCTCTCGATCTACGCGCATGTGTTCGCGAAGACGGAGCACGACGAACGTTTCCGGGAGCAGCAGGAGCAGGCGTTCGGAGACGTGCTCAGGGGGGAGGCGGGCTCAGCGGTTCCTCGGTGACAGGCGGAAGTGGGCGAAGTCGGCGGCGAGGTTGTCGAGCGTGTACTCGGCCGTGGCGGTGATGCCGCCCGACTCGACGCGGATCGTGACGTCGTACTGACCCCGTTCGAGCGCCCACTCCGGATTCCCCCAGTACGGGAAGCGATACGACTCGGCCGTGAATGCGAAGGCCTCGCCGTCGTCCCGCAGGATCGCGACGGCTACCTCTTCCCAGGTCCCCGGCGCGAGGTCGAGCCTGAGACTCGGTTGCACAAGAGCCGGGTCGAACACACGCGGAAACAGGAGCGCCCGTATGTCTTCGCCCCGCTGAGCGGCCTCGGTGATCGCGAGTTGTTCCTCGTCGCTGAGCTGGAGCTCAGTGCGCTGCGGTTCGGGCCTGGAGCTCCAGCGGGCGGAGATCTCCGGGAAGACGAGTTCGCCACGGCGACGAAACGCGACTTGCACGGTCGAGGCGGCGGCGATCTCGCGCACGAAGAGCCAGCGGAGGATCGGCGTGAGCGGCTTATTCCGGATCCACACCGCCGCGAACGTCCACGGGACAGGACTCCTCGGAGTCCACGGCCTCGGCTCGAGTTCGATCCGAGGTCGCTTGATCCGCTCGATCGCGAAGGGGAGAGCGATCGCGGTGGCGGCCAGGATGAGGAACACGACATCGACAGTGCTCACGATCGAGGGGGAGCCTACGCCGCTGCAAAGCCTCTGCAAAGCAGCGGCGGCGAACAGCGGCGAACCGGCCTCCCGGCCAGGCCTGACGAACCCGCTCAGCTACCGGGAATCAGCACTAACGGCGATTGGCGGCGAACCTCCTGGCGTGCTTCACACGCGGGAGGTCGCTGGTTCGATCCCAGCCGCGCCCATTCATGTCCGTGGCGTTTCGCCGGCCTCGGCCGTCGGTAGCTTCAAGAGATCGAGTAGTTCGCCAATCTCGTGCCCGCCTTGCGCCTCGTGTCGCATCTTGATGTCGAGGTTCACTCGATAGCGGTTGCGTCGTCCGACCCTTTCCCGCTCTACGTATCCGGCCGCGACGAGATCGGCCACGATCCGATGTGCCGCTCTCTCGGTGATTCCGACCATCGGGGCGAGGTCCCGGATCCGCACGTCGGGATCGCGCGCGATGCAGAGCAGCACTTGAGTGTGGTTGGAGAGGAACCGCCAGTTCTTGTCGACATCGTTGGTTGACATGAATTACTTATCGTGTATTGTCTAACACGTTTTTTTACACCTGTCACAGTAAGCATGACTTACTTTGGGAGGATACAGGATGACCAGCTCCCTGTCCCCGTACACGGAACCCACGGTCGATCTTCAGTGGCCGAAGCCGGATGTTGCACTTCTCGTGCTCGGTGGAGAGCATGACCTCCAGTCCGCCCCGGCCGTGGAAGAGGCGGCTGGAGAGGCTCTGCTCACCTGCTCCCATCTGATCGTTGACATTTCGCCCGCCCAATTCATCGACTCCACCATCATCCATCTTCTCGTCCACACCAAACGGGATGCCGACGCGAGGGGCCGCCGGTTCAATGTTGTTCTTGGCGTCTCACCCACGATCGAGCGCACACTGGAGATCTGCGGGGTTCTGCCCGAACTGAATCGCGTCGCCAGCATCGATACGGCGCTCGACGGACAGTCGCCGCGCGTTGCGCGTGACGGGAAGAACGCATCGTCGGCCGACACCTGGACGGCGAGACGTTAGGTCGATGTCTCACCGGTACGGCGCGCCGTCGGTCTGTCGCAGCGACACGGCCCGCTCCTGAGCCGAGGCGGCTGAGGCCGCAACGGAGTCAGGCTAGCTGGCCCTCGAAGAAGGTCACCTCGAAGTCTTCGAGCGCGACGCGCTTCGACCCGGACGCCTCCGCTGCCAGCGCGCCGAGGCCCTGCGCCGCCTCGGCCGATTCGAGCATCGCCGCCTCGTCGGCCCACAGCGTGATCGTCATCGACTTCGACCGGTCCGGCGCGGCCAGACGGACGACGCCGCGAAAGCCCGTGCTCTCCCGCAGCCACGGGAGAATCTCGCGCAGCAACTCGAGCCCGCGGTCGTGCCCCTCGGGTGTCGTCTCGAGCGTATGCACGCGCGCGTACAACGGCGACCGAACCGTATGCGATCGAGCAGCGGCGCTCGTCCCCGAGCCCCGAGCAGAGGTAGGCTTGCGCCGATGAGGTCGAGGCCGGCGATCCTGCTCGCGCTGACTGCGCTGGTGGTCGGCGTCCCCGTGGCGCTCGGTGGGTCGGTGCACGCCGCCGCCAACTCGCAGACGTTCACCGACTCGGTCGGGGAGGATGCCGACGCTCCGGACATCACCAGCATCGCGGTCTCGAACGACGACGCCGGCAACATCACCCTCCAGGTGAACATCAGCAACCGCCCGACGCTGACGCCGGACATGCTCCTGCTGCTCTTCCTCGACACGGACAACAACGCGGCGACCGGCGATCCCGACTCGTTCGGCGCCGACTACGCGATCCAGCTGCAGGCCGGTGCGGTCGGTCTCTTCCAGTGGAACGGCAGCGACTACGTGACCGCGCCGTCGCAGACGTCGTTGACCTACGCCTACGCGGCTGCCGGCGCGACCATCCACGTCTCGGCGGCGGACCTCGGCCGGGCGAAGCTGCTCCGGTTCGCCACGATCGCGATCTCGGGGATCGTCGTCGACGCCGCCGGCAACCCCGACTTCACCAACATCCACGGCGACACCGCTCCCGACTCGGGCCACGGCCTCTACTCGTACCAGGTGCTGACGAAGCTCGTCCTGGCGGTGACGGCCTTCACCACCTCGCCGAGGCCGCCGAAGGCGGGGAGGACGTTCTCGGTGTCGCTGGCCGCGACCGAGAACGACACGAAAGGCCCGGTCAGATCGGGCACGGTCACCTGCCCGGCTACGCTCGCCGGCAAGCGAGCCGTCGCCGTCACCCACGTGGTCGCGAACGGCATCGCCACCTGCGTCTGGCGGATCCCCAAGACCGCGAAGGGCCGGATCTTGCGCGGGAGCATCACGCTGACCCTCCAGGGCGCGCACGTGAGGCGTCTCTTCGCCGCCCGCTTCTCCTAGGCTGCGCCACCGGAGCGGGCCAGCGCCCTTAACCAGAGATGCGCCGAAGCTCCGTGTCGAACCGGCCATGCTCGAACCTGTGCCCGCGCCGCCCGGAAGAGCGCCTCCCGGCGCAAGACGCTCGATCTGCGCACGTCGCGGAGCGTCCGCTCCCAGCAGCCCTTCGGGGACCCAGAGCTGGTCGAGCCGGTCGCGCTCGCTGCGGCCGCTCGCGACAAGGTGCGCGCTGCCGACGCGGCGGCTACCGGCCGACGAGGCGACCGCCGAGCGTGCCGCGCAGGCTGTTGCCGTTCAGGCCGAGTATCCCGTTCGCGCCAGACGCGCCGCCGACGGTCACCGTGCCCTGGAACCTGAGCGGCAGGTTCGTGCTCGTCAGGCGGAGCGTCCCGGTCAGGGTGACGCCGGGCGCCGCCGCGTAGCGCGTGAGCGTGAACTCGCGCTGGCCGGCGGCGAGCTTGCCCCCGTACGCGCCGGGGATCACCGGTTCGGCTCCCATCAGCCACGAGGCCTCGGCCTCCGAGAGCGTCTTCCGGGCGATCGAGTACGTGGCGAGCGCCGTCCTCGTCTTCCCCGGCGGGCCGGCCGCGGGGAGGGCCGGGATCGGCGCCAGGAACGTTGCCGAGCGCGGGCACTGCGCCGGGATCGGGCCGCCGAGCATCCATGTCCGCACGGACTGGAGTGCGCATCCGGACGGGTCGGCCGTGACCGTGCTGTGGCCGACGCCGGGGACGACGAGCAGTTGGCCGTGCGGGAAGCGGGAGACGACCGAACGGGCGCCGTCCGTCGGCGTTCGCATGTCGAAGCCGCCGCTGACCGCGAGCATGGGCGCGTCGGGAAGCGGGCCGGCGGCGAGGGCCGCCCCGCCGGCCGGGCTCGGCCAGTCGACGCAGAAGTCGGCGTTCCCGAAGCGGTACGCCCAGCTTCCGAACGGCCCGAACGTGCCAGCAGGAAGGGCGGCGACGGCGGAGTTCAGGATCGCCTGGCGGTCTGCGACCGGGGTGTCCGGAGACCAGGGGAAGGGGCCGTCGCGGCAGACCGTCGCTGCGTAGAGTGCGAAGCTCAGGTCGATCGACGGCGTCACCTGGCCGAGGTCGTGCAGATACACGAGCCGTAGCAGCGGCTGCACGTTGCCGAGCCGCGCAGCGTGGACGACGGCTGGAAGCTCTGCGGCCAGGCCCGGGTTGAGATCGCCGTCCAGCAGCGTGCTCAGCAGGCCGATGCCGTCGACCCGCTTCGAGACCGTCCGCCCGTTCCCCACGAGCACCTTTCCCTGCACGGGCTTGGCGGCCAGACGGTTCGCGACGGCGGCGACGTCACCCGCGAAATTGCTCGTCGCCGCCTTGCAGCTCCCGTCCGCGCAGAACGCGTTCAGGGTTGCGGGCAGGTCGCGCAGCACGTTGGCGCTGTAGGGATCCGGCCCCTCCGGCGGCAGCACCGAGTCGAGCACCAGCCGGTCGACGTGGGTCGGGTGCGCGAGCGCGTACGCCATGGCCAGCTTCGTCCCGTAGGAGACGCCGTACAGCGCGATCTTGTCCAGGCCGAGCGCCTGGCGGACGGCATCGAGATCCTCGGCGTGCTCGGCCGTGCTGTAGAAGGCGCGCGTCGCGCCGATCGCGCCGGCGCAGGCGGCGGCGGCAGCGCGCTGCTGGTCGGCTGTCAGCGCGGCCTGAACGCCGGGGCAGTCGAGCAGTCCCGACTCGCCCGTGCCGCGGTCGTCGTAGGCGACGAGCGTGTAGCCGGGGAAGAGGTAGTGGTAGATGCTGACCGCCTCCTCCCCGTCGAGGCCGAACACGTGCGCTGAGCCCTGTCCGGGCCCGCCGGCGATCAGGAAGATCGCCCCCTTCGGCGTCCCCACAGGTGGGACGACCTCCACGTGCAGCGAGATCGTGCCCTGCACCTGGCCGCTGCGGTCGAGCGGCACGACGACCTGCGAGCAGATCAGGCCGGGGGTGGTGCCGCACTGCGCGGCCCTCGAGGCCGACGCCGGCACGCCGGGTGCCCGGCCGAAGAAGGCAGGCTCTGGAAGCGGCGACGGCCTGAACGTCGGCGAGGCTGCGGCGGATGCGTCGCCGGGGCCGAGGACAGCGAGCGCGATCAGCAGGCCGGCGGCCAGCCAGCCGACGACGCCCGCCCTTCCACCGATGCCGACCCGCGCCAAGGAACGCGAATGGTAGCCGGAATCAGCCGCCGAGCTTCTTGGCGGCGCGCTTCTCCTGGCGCTTCTCCTTGAGGGACTTCTGGGCCGGCTTCTTCGCCAGCTTCTTCTGCTTGTCGGCGCCCTTCATGCCGCCAGCCTACGCTCTTGCCGGGCCGTTGTCACCGTGCGCGCAGGACGGCCAGCGCGACCGCGAGCGCGACCATCGCCAGCGCGAACGCCCGCAGCGCGGCCTCGTTGCCGAGGATCAGCGTCTCGCGCGTGACCGGCTCGCGGCTGCCGTCGGCGAGTTCGACCGTCCCGGAGACGGCGGCGATCTCGCGCCGCAGCCGGCGGACCGGGCTGGACAGGCGGCGCTGCGCGTAGCTGGCGAGCGCCGCGAAGGCGGCCGCGAGCACCGCTTCCGCGCGGATCTCCCCGGCGCAGGCGAAATAGGCGGTCAGGAGCGGGAACGCTCCCCAGTCGAGAGCGAACCAGGCGTCGGAATGGAAGCGGCCGCCGAAGAGCTCGAGGTTGTAGGCGCACACGATGAAGGCGCCGGCGGCCACGAAGGCGAGCAGCCAGAGGTCGACCACGATCGCGCCGGCGATCCCGATCGCGACCGCTGCGCCGATCGAGACGGCGGCGGCGGCTCCGAGCACGCGCGAGGGGATCCTGGTGGCGAGCGGCCGGCCGTTCAGCTCGTCGAGCGCGTGCGCGCCGATCCCGACTGCGAGGAAGAAGGCTGCCAGCGCCGCTCCGAGCCTGCCGGGGTACCACTGCGGTGCGAGCGCGGCGCCGATCACGACGTAGCTGAGATGCCAGGCCGTGTAGGGCGCGTGCAGCACCGTGACGTAGTCGCGCCAGCTTCCCGGCGCGAGCGCATAGAACGCGGGCCGGGCCTCGGCACTCATCGAACCGGGCCAGCTCGGGAAGAGGTGTTCGCCGCCGCGACCGACATGGCGGGCGCGGCCGGGCGCGGCTCACTGTGGAAGCAATCGCGAGCGTCGCCGGCGAAGCCGGCGGCGGAGCTCGGAAGGGGTCTCACGGGGGAAACCAGCTGCTTCCCCCGTGTCTGCGACCCCAGACGACGATCCCGCCGCCGAGGCTGAGCCGCCGGCAGCGGACGTCCTCGATCCCGGCGGCGCGCCAGAGGTCGAGCAGCCGGCCGAGCGGCAGCCGGGCCCAGAGCTGCTCGATGCTCGGTCCGAGGAAGTCGCCCACCTCGCGCCAGCCCGGGGAGATCAGCCGCCCGGCGAGTGGCAGGCCCACGCGCACGTACAGGCGCCAGAGCTCCCGGGCGACCGGGTTGGGCGGCACGCCGAACTCGAGGGCGGCGATCGACCCGCCGGGCCTGACGACGCGGGCGAGCTCTGTCAGCGTCGCTCCGGGATCGTCGACGTAGCGCATCAGGTACGTGAACGTCAGAGCGTCGAACGAGGCGTCGTCGAAGGGCAGGTGGTCGGCGTTGCCCTCCACCAGCCGGACGCCGGCCGGGAGCCGGCGGCGCGCCTCGGCGAGCATCTCGGGGCTCTGGTCGAGCCCGACGACCGTGCAGTGCCTCCGGCGGATCAGCTCGGCCGCGACCGCTCCCGTCCCCGTGGCCACGTCGAGGACGGTGTCAGACGGCTCCGCTCGCGTGCACGAGACGAGGAAGCGGCGCCAGCGGGGATCCTGTCCGAACGAGAGGAGGCTCGCGTAGCGGTCGTACGTCGGCCCGAGCGGGGCGAACAACGCCTGCGCGTGCTGCCGTCGGGGCGAGGCGACCGCCACCGACCGAGTGTATGTGCCGAAGCGGGTGGTCGGGACGAGCCTCCGGGCGCCTGGGCGCAGACGGTAGTGACAGGCTCGAGCCCGTCACCGCGTGGACGCAGCGCGGGCCGCCGGGCTCGAACGTGCACTTCGGCACGTGCCGTCCGGTTGGGTGCCTACCGTTTTACGGCATGCCGCAGTGGATCGTGTTCCTGGTCGTGGCGATCGTGGCGTGGTTCGTCTTCTCGGTCGGCGGAGGGCTCGTCGTCGGCCGGCTGATCCGGCGGGCGGAGAGCCTGCGCGCAACAGGCTTTCCCGCGGCTACCGGCCGCGGCTCTTCGGGTCGACGCCGGCGAACGTGAGGAAGTCGACCATGCGGAAGTCGTCGCGGCTGCGCGAGGGCAGCGTCGGCCGCCAGTCCCGGTCGTAGGCCAGGTAGGACGCCGGATCGCTCTCGAGCAGGCCGACGACCACCTCGCCGACGAGTCGCCCGCCGACCGGTCCGAGCCGCAATCCGTCCTCGATCAGCTCGGCCTCCTTCAGCACGTAGTACCAGAGCGGGGTCGAGCGCTCGAGCCCGAGTCCGTACGCGTGCAGCTCGTCCAGGTCGGCGGGCGCGAGCGCGGAGACGCCGAACCTGCGGGCGATCGACTGGCCGGAAGGCA
Source organism: uncultured Actinomycetes bacterium (assembly GCA_963841405.1). Taxonomy (GTDB): domain Bacteria; phylum Actinomycetota; class Thermoleophilia; order Gaiellales; family Gaiellaceae; genus DATBLE01. The sequence continues at coordinate 119,878 of CAWJCM010000009.1, forward strand.
GCTCCCAGGTCACGTGCCGGAGCAGCGTCCGCACCGGGAGCACCACCGGTGGGGCGTGGTTGGGGATTGCGCCGAGCGGGAGATCGAACAGTGGTGTGGAGATCTTGGTGTCGATCCGCTTGTTCGGCTTCACCTGGCCGTCGCCGAAGTCGAAGAATGTCTGCCAGTCGACGAAGCGCCGCGGAGCCCTGAAGCCGCCGCGCAGGTCGTTCGGGTCCGGTCCGCTCGCCTTCGGATCGAAGATCATCCCGAAGAACGGCTGGCCGCCGTCGCCTGCGAGGTTGGCCCGGTACGACGGCCTGACCATCGAGTGACCGAACCGGTATGTGCCACTCTGGAACTCGACCGGGATGAAGGCCTCGCTTCGCTTCGGCCGGTAGAAGCGACGGCCGCGGCGCACGATCGAGTTGACCATCGTCTGCCCGACGAAGAGGGGCAGAAACTCGTGCTGGCCGAAGAACGTCGTCCCGGCCGTGTGCGTGGGGTTGTTCTGGTTGTGCTCCGACAGCGACAGATCGGTGATCAGATCGGCCGGGCCGCGCTCGAGCGCGTCCCGGGCGTCGAGGATCCCGGCCGGCGAGCCGATGTCGACCAGCGCCGCCTCCAGGCCCTTCGTGCCGGGGGCCGCGAACGGGCGCATGCGCTCGAAGAGCCGGCCGAAGTGCTGGCTGACGCCGAGCCGATGGGCAGCGTGGTGCGCGCCGCCGGCCTCGTGGGTCGACGCCTTGCCGGGGGGCGGCGGCGATCGCTCCAGGTGCGCCGAGCGCGACCGCGCCCACCCCGATCTTGCCCAGGAAGCTCCGCCTGCTGAGGCGGGTCGACTCGTGATTTTCCCTCTCCCCGTTCATGTCTCTCCTTCCGTCGATGCGCTTCCGCTCACGAGCAGGCGACCACGCCCGCCGAGCACTGCTCCGGATCGCCGTTCGCCGAGGCCTTGTTCTTGCCGAGGTCGGTGATGCCCGCCGCCGCCGGGTCCGTCTCGGGGACGTAGAGCTCGACCAGGAACTCCGCCATCACCGCGACCCTAGGAGGCTCGCGGCGCCGGCGAAATGCCGGAAACCCCCTAACTTTTACCGGCGTTCGGGTCTAGGGGTAGGTCAGGGCATGCGCGGCGCGACCAGCGCCGAGAACGCCCCGGCGGCGACGAGCAGGATCGCCGCGAGCCCGAGGAACTCGTTCGTCGCCTCGCGCTTCCCCTTCACCCGCGCGACCACCGAGCCCAGATGCGCGTAAGCCGACTCGAGCGCCTCGGCCGAGCGGGCGTCGAAGAACTTCCCGCCGGTCGTCTGCGCAATCTGGCGCAGTGTGTCCGGGTCGGGCGGCACGGGGATCTGCGCAGGACCGAACCCCTGACCGGGGGCCCCACCGCCGCCGAAGCCGCCCGGCGGCCGGGTGAGCACGCCGTTCGGCGTCCCCAGTGCGATCGTGTAGACGGGGATGCCTGCCGCCTTGGCCCGGTCGGCGCCCTCGAGCGGCTGGAGCAGGCCGCGCGTCTGATGCCCGTCGGAGAGGAAGAGGATCGAGACGGGGCTCTTCTTCGTGTTCGCGATCGTCGTGTAGGCGATCGTCTGCTTGCCGTTCGGGTTCTGCGGTTTGACCAGGTCGACCGCTGCGGCGATCGCGTCGCCGATCGCGGTTCCGCCGTAGCCGGAGTAGTACCCGAGGCTGTCGAGCCCCTGCCGTACCACGTCGAGGTCGGTCGTCGGCGGCGCTGCCACCTGCGGGTCGCCGGCGAACGCGACCAGCGCGACCCGGACGTTGTGCGGAACCTTCTTCAGGAAGGTGCGCACCGCGTTCTGCGCAGCGGCCAGGCGCGAGGGCTTGACGTCGGTTGCCCGCATCGAGCCGGAGACGTCGATTACGAGGACGACCGTGGCGCGGTCGGATGCGACCAGGGTGGTGCGGTGCGGGCGGGCGACCGCGATGCAGAGCGCGGCGAGCGCGAGCAGGGCGAGCGCGGGCGCGACGTAACGCCGCCAAGAGCGGCCGCGCGCCACGCTCGCCAGGACGTCCATGTTCGTGAACGTCATCGCGTACTTCGCCGGCCGCCGCTCGAGCCAGAGGTAGACGAGCGCTGCGATCGGCAGCAGCAACAGGGTCAGCAGGAGAAATGGGTGTCCGAAGCTCACAGCTCACCGCCTAGGGACACACGGGTTTTCGTGGCCGCGACCGACCTGGCGAGAGCGAGCTCGCGCGAAGCGCGGCGAGCGGTCATCTGCCACCTGCGCAGGTCGCGCCGACCTGGACGAGGCCCTGGCCGCGGCCGGCTCTGGCGAGGACGTTCACGGAGTTGCGTGACACCGTCGTCTTCGTGTGCAGACTCGCGACCAGCGCCGGTGCGGGCGGCGCAGGCGTGGCGAACCCGCGTGCCAGATACCAGCCGACGAGGCGTTCGTCCGTCCGGCAGGAGGCAACCACGGTCGACTCGCCCCGGACGCGCCCCGTGACCACCCGGCGGGTGGTCGGGTGCCCGGGCGGCGTGACCGCGCGGACGGCGGTGGGCGTGCGGGTCCCACCGCCCGCGGCCGGGATGCAGCCGATGTGCGGTCTGAACGTCGGCGCCCGGGGTCGTTCTCCCACATAGGAGGCCACGAACACGATCGAGCGCGAGGTGGTCACGCCCGGCGAGACCGGCGTGCCCGAGATCCCCAGGAAGGCGAGGTCGATTGCCTGGTCGCTGAGCTGGGCGTCGATCCCGGCGACGACGAAGCCTCGGGGGCACGTCAGCTGGTACTGCGCCTGCGGGCGTGGGAGGGTCCGGGCGGTCGGGACGACGACCCACGGCCCGGCGACCGGGACGCACGGGTTCAGCCCCCGGCACTCGTTGGTCGCGCCGGCCGACGGCGCCACGGTCAGGGCGCCGAGGACGAGTGCTCCCAGGAGCAGGTATCTCATGCCACCCTCCGGAACCAGAGCGCCGACAGGCCGGCGCCGATCAGGAGCAGCACCGCCGCGCCGCCGGCGAACAGGTCGGAGATCTCGCGCGACTGCCGCTTGTGGCCGAGGCGGGAGCCGAGGTTCTCGTACACCTCGCGCAGCTGCTTGTCGCTGGCCGCCCGGAAGAACTGGGCGCCGGTCGTGTTCGCGATCAGCTGGAGGGTCTGTGGGCTCGGAGGCACGCGAATCGTCTCGGTGTACCCGCCCGGGAGCTGGTGATGCACGACGCCGTTCGGCGTGCCGACGAGCACGGTGTACACGGGCACGTGCATCTGGCGGGCGCGCTCGGCGGCGGCGCGCGGTGCGGTCTGACCGCCGTCGCGGGCGCCGTCCGAAATCAGCAGGACCGTGGTCGGCGGGGTGCTTCCGTCGCCGGCGCGCTGCTTGAGCCCGAGGCGCGTCGAGAGGAGGACCGCGTCTCCGATCGCGGTGCCCTCGGTCGGGCGCAGGGCCCCGAGCGCCTCGCGCACGAGAGCGCGGTCGGTGGTCGGCGCGAGCGCGAGCTGCGCCCGCGTCGAGAACGAGACGATGCCGATCCGGAACTTCTTCGGGACGATGTCGACCAGCCGGTTCGCGGCGTTCACCGCGGCGGCCAGGCGGCTCGGGCCGATGTCGGACGCGCCCATCGAGCGCGAGGTGTCGATCGCGAGCATCACCGTCGCCTCCTCGCGTTTGACGCTGACGGTGGCGTGCGGCCGGGAGACGCCGACGATCAGAGCCGCGAGCGCCGCGAGCAGGATCGCGATCGGGATGTACCGGCGGCGTCCGGGGAACCGGTCGACGAGGTTGGGGAGAAGCCCCGGCGATGCCCAGCGTGCGGCGTAGCGCTCCCGCCGGCTCTGGTGCCAGAGGTACAGCGCCACCAGGACGGGAACCGCGAGCAGCCAGAGCAGCGACCAGGGCGACGAAAACGTCATCTCGCTCTCCGCAGGAACGCGACCAGGGTGCGGAGCCAGTCGCCGGACGTCGAGAGGACGACATGGCGGGCGCCGGCGGACGCCAGCTCGCGGGCGACGTCGCGCCGCTCGCCCGCGGCGGCGTCGGCGAACCTGGCGCGGAGCTTGGCACTGCGGGTGTCGACCCGAAGCTGCTTGCCCGTCTCCGGATCGACGAGCCAGAGCTCGCCGGCGTTCGGCAGCTCCTGCTCACGCGGGTCGCGGATCTCGACCGCCACCACCTCGTGCCGCCCGGCGAGTTGGAGCAGCGGCCGGCGCCAGGCCCGCGGCCCGCGAAAGTCGGAGGCGACAACGACGAGCGAGCGCTGCCGCGCGAGCGAGTCGGTGCGGCGGAGGGCGTCGCCGAGCGAGGTAGCGCCGATCCGTCCGAGCGGCGGCTCGGGCTCCTCGCGGAGGGCGGAGAGCAGCCCGACGAGGGCGAGACGGCCCTGGCGGACCGGCAGCGACCGGGGCTCCTCCTCGCCGAACGTGACCGCCCCCAGTCGGTTGCCGCGCCGCGTGGCAAGGTGGCCGACCGCGATTGCGACTCCCTCGGCCACGTCCGCCTTGCGCCGGTCGGCCGTGCCGAAGCGCATCGACGGCGAGGTGTCGAGCGCGAGCCAGGTGACGAGCACGCGCTCGGCCATGTGCACCCGCACGTGCGGCTCGCCCGTCCGCGCCGTGACGTTCCAGTCGATCTGGCGGACGTCGTCGCCGGGGACGTAGGGGCGAATGAGGGCGAGCTCGGTGCCGTCGCCGAGCACCGACGATCGGTAGTCGCCTGCGAGCAGCCCTTCCATGCGGCGTCCAATCGTTACGTCGAGCGCGCGCAGGAGGCGATCGGGGATCGGCCCCGGGCCGGGCCGCGCGGGCGAGGACGCCGGTGCGTCCGCCGGGCGGGCGCCTCTGGCGCCACGCCATCGCCTCGCACCAACCTCGACAGCTTCGCTGTCGGCCCTGTGCTCGGCTTCGGCTCTCACGCCGCGTTGGTCTCCGCGAACTCGAGCTGCGGGATCGGAACGGCGGCGAGGACTCGCTCGAGGATCGTGTCCGGGGTCACCTCCTCCGCCAGCGCCTGGTACGAGAGGACGAGGCGGTGGCGCAGAGAGTCGGCGGCGAGCGCGTGCAGGTCGTCGAGGACGACGTAGTCGCGGCCGCGGACGAGGGCGAGCGCGCGCGCCGACTGGACGAGGCTGATCGGGCCGCGCGGGCTCGCGCCGTAGGCGATGTACGCCTTCAGATCCTCGAGGCCGTGCGCCGCGGGGTTCCGGGTCGCGTCCGCGAGGGTGACGGAATAGCTGACGAGCGCAGGGTCGACATAGACGCCGAACACCTGGCGCTGGAGGTCGCGCAGGTCGTCGAGCGTGAGCGTCTCGCGCAGTTCCGGTGCGTCCTCGAGCTGCCGCTGGACGATCGTCAGCTCCTCGTCGTGCGAGGGGTAGCCGATCAGGATCTTGAGCATGAAGCGGTCGACCTGCGCTTCGGGCAGCGGGTAGGTGCCCTCCGACTCGATCGGGTTCTGCGTCGCCATCGCGAGGAACGGGTCGGGTACGGGATGGGTTTCGTGGCCGATCGTCACCTGCCGCTCCTGCATCACCTCGAGCAGCGCCGACTGGACCTTGGCCGGGGCCCGGTTGATCTCGTCCGCGAGGAGGAAGTTGCAGAAGACGGGACCGAGCTCCGTGTCGAAGTTGCCCTCGTCGGCCCGGTAGATGCGCGTGCCGACCAGGTCGGACGGGACAAGGTCGGGCGTGAACTGGATGCGCGAGAAGGACCCGCCCAGCACGGCGGCGGTCGTCTTGACCGTCAGCGTCTTCGCCAGGCCGGGCACACCCTCGATCAGCAGGTGGCCCTGGGCGAGCAGGCAGACCAGCACCCGTTCGAGCATCGCGTCCTGGCCGGCGATCACCCGCCGGATCTCGAAGAGCGCAGGCTCGAGGCGTTCTCTCGCCTCGGTTGCTGCGACGTTCGGACGGTCGTCGGCGGACGTGCTCACGAGGTTCCTCCTTGATCGCGCGGACACGGGCGAGCGCTGAATCGAATCAGGTGTACCTGAGTATTGCGTGAGAGCGCAAAGTCACTGCCTCGCTTGACTGGCCCTCCTCGGCCTGTCACCGATTCAGCTTCGATTTTCCGGCCTATCATCGAGGCTGTGGAGCACGATGCGCAACCGACGATCGAGGCGCTGGAGGCCGAGCGGCGCCGCCTGAAGGAGCTCGAGCGCAACCTGGCCGCCGAACGGGACCGGATCCAGGAGGCGGCGGGGCGCGAGGTCGCTCGCATGCAGGCGGCGCTCCGGGACGCCGCCGAGCGGGCGGGGAAGCGCGAGCGTGAGCTCGAGTCGACCAGGCGCAAGCTCGAACGCAAGGGACCGGGGCGGCGTCTGGGCGTCTTCGCAGCGCCGGTGCCCCGCGAGATCTCGGAGCGCGAGCGGGCGCTCGCGCGGCGCGAGTCCGAGGTGGGCGAGCGCGAGCGGGCGGTCGAGGCGAAGACCGCAGAGCTCGAGCAGGAGGCGGCGAGGCTTCGCGCGCTGGAGGCCTCGCTCGCCGAGTGCCGCGAGGGGATCGAGCACGCCGAGGCGCTGGTCGCCCGGGACGCGGAGCTCGAGACCCGCGGGGCGGAGCTCGCCCGGCAAATCGAGGAGCTGGTCGAGGTCGAGCGCCGCAGTGCGGACGCCCTCGCAGCGCGGGCCGCCGAGCTGGAACGGCGTGCGGCGGAGCTGGACGCGCGGGAGATCGAGCTGGAGGAGTTGTCGCAGACGCTGGCCGAGCGCGAGCGGGCCGCGTCGCACCAGGAACCGTCGCCGGTGGTCGTTCCGGTCGATCTCCGTCCGGAGCAGGAGCGGCTCGAGGCGAAGGCACGGACGCTCGAAGAGGCGGAGAGCCGGCTGGCGGCCACGCGTGTCGCGCTGACCGCGCGTGAGACGGCGGTGCAGCTCGCCGAGGAGAGCGCGGCACGCGAGCGCGTCGAGCTCGAGACCCGCGCGACCGAACTGGTGGCGGCCGAGCAGCGGAACGCCGGCACCGAGCTGCGCGCCGCGGAGCTCGAAGACCGCGCGACGCTGCTGGCGGCGCGCGAGGCGGAGCTCGCGGACTCGCTCGCCGCGCTGGAGCGGCGCGGGCGCGAGCTGGACGCGCTCGGAGCGGGGCTCGTCGAGGAGCGGAACCGACTCACGGAAAGGGCGCGAAAGCTGGCCCAGGCCGAACGGACTGCCCCTGTCCCCGTGCCGACGATGCCCACGCGGACGTTCAGCGAAGGGCTCAGAGGCCTCGCCCAAAGACGAGCCGGGTAGCGGCTGCGCGCGAGTGGTAGCGTGCGCGCGTGCTGAGCGCGCTCTCGACGGGGCACAAGACGGTGATCATCGCCGTCGCCGCGGTCTTCATCGTCTTCGCGCTCTGCTCCTCATTCGTGTTCTCGCGGATGAACCCGAACTTCCCGGGCAGGCGGATCATGCTCTTCCTCGGCGTTTGCGTCCTGCTCACGGCCGCGATGCTGGGCGCGATCATCGCCTTCGCCGGCGAGCCCCCGGAGGCCGGGGCGAAGGTCGAGGAGCGAAATCCGATCCTGTCCCAGAGCACGGGCACCACGACGACCCCCGCCCCGCCTGCGGGGAACGCCGCGGCCGGGAAGGCGCTGTTCGTCTCGCAAGGGTGCAGCGCCTGCCACACGTTCAAGCCCGCCGGCTCGACCGCGAAGGTCGGGCCCGACCTGGACGACCTCGCGGCCAACGCGAAGACTGCGAACCGCGGCTCGGTCGAGGCATACACGGCCGAGTCGATCAAGGACCCGGGTGCGTACGTCGTCCCGGGGTATCCGAACGGCGTCATGCCGCAGTTCCAGCTCAGCGACAAGCAGGTCGCGGATCTCGTCGCCTTCCTGACCGGCGGCCCCGGCTCCTAGACCCGCCGACGCCAGCGCGAGAAGACGTCCTCGATGTCGGGTCGCATCGAGTGGGGGGTGAGGACGAAGAGGCGGTCGCCGGGCTGGATGACCGTGCTGCCGCGCGGCGGGATCGTCTCGTCGCCGCGGGCGACCACCGCGACCAGGGCCGATCGCGGCAGTCCGAGCTCCCGGACCGCCGAGCCCGCGATCGCGTGGTCGGCAGCGACGTCGAAGTCGATCAGGTCGAGAGAGCCGAGTGCGTCGACCTCCAGCGGGGGTGCGATCGAGCGCGGCGCGAGCGAGACGACCTGCAGCTTCTCCGCCACCCATTCCAGCGTCGTTCCCTGGACGAGCGTCGAGAGCACGACCACGAAGAAGACTGCGTTGAAGATGGTCTTGCCGTTGTGGACGTGCTCGGAGAGGACGATCGTTCCGAGCACGATCGGCACCGCGCCGCGCAGGCCGGCCCAGCCGAGCAGTGCCCGCTCGCGGGCGTCGAACCGGCTCCAGGCCGTCGAGATCACGACTGCGGCCGGCCGGATCAGCAGCACGAGCAGCGCCGCGAGCGCCAGCCCGGAGAGCGCAACCGGGCCGAGCTCGCGAGGGAAGACGAGCAGTCCGAGCACGACGAACATCACGACCTGCGCGACGAAGGCGAGCCCTTCGTGGAACGTGACCAGGTGGCGGCGGAAGCGCGAAGGAGTGCTGCCCACGGCGAGCCCGACCAGGTAGACGGCGAGGAAGCCGCTGCCGCCGCTGACGTCGGCGATCCCGAACGAGAGCGCGCCGGCGGCGATCGAGGCGACGGGCGCGAACGCGCCGATCGAGTGGGGGAGCCTGGCAAATGTCCAGGTCGCGGCCACGCCGAGCGCGACCCCGATCACGAGCCCGAGGCCCAGCTGGCGGAGCAGCAGGAGGCTGAGGTCGGCGATCCCGTAGTCCGGCTTCTCGATCCAGTCGATCAGGCCGATCGTCAGCGCGACCGCCATCGGGTCGTTGCCGCCGGTCTCGGCCTCGAGCGTCCGGGCAAGCCGGCGGCGGATGTGGGTGAAGCGCAGCGTCGCGAACACCGCCGCGGCGTCGGTCGAGGAGACGACGGCCCCGAGCAGCACGGACTGGAGCCAGGAGAGATCGAACAACGCGTAGGCGGCGAGCCCGGTCAGGAGTGCCGTCACCACCACGCCGACGGTCGCCAGCAAGGTCGCCGGGATCGCGACTTCGCGCAGCCGCCGCCATGACGTGGCGAGCCCGCCCTCGAACAGGATCGCCGCGAGCGCGACCACCCCCACCTTCCGCGCGAGCTCGGCGTCGTCGAACTCGATCCCGCCGAGGCCCTCGGAGCCGAGCAGCATCCCGAGCCCGAGGAATGCGACCAGCGCAGGCACGCCGGCGCGCGACGCGCCGAACGCGACCACGATGCTCGCCGCCAGGACGCCGCCGACGATCAGGAGGAGCGGGCCTTCGTTCACGCACGTATTCTTTCCGGCCGCCAGGTCGCGTATGCGACACCGCGCCCGACCTGTGCGGACGCGGCTCGCTGACGCCGCCGGTCAGTCGCGCGATGCGAGCGAAGCGAGCGAGCAGAGGAGAGGGCCCGCGGGAGAACCAGGGGTTCTCCCGCGCCTCACGGCCCTTGTGGAACAACGTTTGAACTCGCGCGAATGGTGGAGGCTCACGAGCTTGCTCGAGGCCAGTCGTGCGGTACCGTTCGGTGAGTGAGTCCCTCCAGCTGACGATCGTCTACGAGCCGGGCGAGGACGATTGGGTGGTCGCCTGGATCCCCGAGGTTCCCGGGGCCCATAGCCAGGGCAAGACACGCGAGGAGGCGCGGGAGAACGTGATCGACGCGCTCCGCGGCATCCTCGAGCTTCGCTTCGGTGAGCATCCGGTCGGCGTGTCCGTTGATAGCGAGCCACTCGAGCTCGTCATCGGCGCTTGAAGCGCCGCGCGCTCGAGCGACATCTGCGCGCCCAGGGAGCGCGACTGCTGTGCGAGGGAGGCAACCACAGCTTCTGACGCTTTCGACTCCGAGCGCTCTACGGCGGTGCCGCGCCATCGCGAGATCGCCTTTGTGCTTGCCCGGAAGATCTGCCACGACCTCGGGATTCCGCCGCCGACCGGCCCGCGCTGACTGGAAGTGCAGTTCGTCGCCGCGACCGACCCTGGGCGGCGCAGCACACTGCGGCCTCCCCGTCAGCGGGCGCGAGCGAAGCGAGCGAGCAGAGAGGGGGCTCGCGGGGGAACCAGGGGTAATGCGCGTAGGCTCATGTGGCCTCATGTCCTCGCATCGTTACGGGATTCTGCCTGGCGCTGCTCATGCAGATCCAGCCCCGCTCAGGCCCGGACGGGTACCACGCGGGTACCGCGGCTGGTCAGCCGGGCGGAACGCGGGCGTGACGATCAAGGCAACCACGCCGATTGCCGGAAGGCGTTGTGTGGGACTGATAGAGAGCCTCTTCTCGTGACGACCGCCGTGCTCTACACGGACGGTGCGGGGACGACCGGCGGCCCGGCAGGGATCGCGTTCGTCGGTCACGTCTTCGACGACCGGATGGATGAAATGCCGGTCGAACGATCGCTCGAACTATCGGACGCGACGAACCAGCAGGCCGAGATCCTCGCCGCCGAGTACGCGCTGCGCGAGCTGCCTCCGTGCGACCAGGTCGTCGTCTACTCCGACAGCCAGTACCTCGTCCTCGGCATGCAGGGACGCCTTGATCGGTGGATCGCGAACGGATGGCGGACCGACCCTGCCGACCAACCTCCATCGTAGGCGGGGCCGCAGTCTGTCGGTCGTCCGTATCGTGATCCGCGCCGGCGAGTGAGTGCCTGACTTTGGCCGGACAGCGAATCGGCTCTTTCCGATGCCGAGGTACCCCGACCTATGGAACGTGACGAGGGAATGTTCCGGTTCGAACCTGGAACATTCCCTGTCAGATAGGCGGAGGGGGAGGGATTTGAACCCTCGATCCGCCTAACGACGGATAACGGTTTTCGAGACCGCCGCATTCGACCGCTCTGCCACCCCTCCGAGGCGGAGAAGGAGGGATTCGAACCCTCGATGCAGGTGTTCACCCACATAACGCCTTAGCAGGGCGCCGCCTTCAGCCACTCGGCCACTTCTCCGGAGCGCTAATCGTATCGGCACCGTCTCCAGGCGGCCGAAGGCTCGCCACCGACCTCGGCGCTCCTCGGGTGCGTGATGCGGGTTAAACGAGCGAGCACAGAAGAGGCACACGGGGGAATCATGGGTCCTCCCACGCATCGGCGCTAGTCTGCTCGAGGCGCGGAGAGGTGTCCGAGCGGCCGAAGGAGCGCGACTGGAAATCGCGTACTCGTCGAAAGGCGGGTCGCGGGTTCAAATCCCGCCCTCTCCGCCTCGATCTTTCCCTCGTTCGAGGGACGCGGAATATCACCCTTCGTGGTCATGTGACATCACCTGCCCCGCGGCATGCTGAACAGGCCGGAACTCCCCTCACATACCCCACCGGCATTGGAGACGCCCGCCTCGAGCGGGCGTTTCCGTTCTCGCTCAGTCGTGGACGCGGGCGATCAAGTCGCAGCGGCGCATCACCTTGACGGCAGTGCCGGCCAGCCGGACGTCGAACCCGGCTCCGCGCGGGAAGAGAACCTTGTCGCCCGGCTCGACGCCGCCCGGATCGGCGCCCGTGGCGATCACGATGCCAGTCTGAGAGCCCGCCTCGGCGCTCGCCGGGATGATCAGCCCGTGCCGGGTCTCGGCCTCGTCGTCCGAGGGCTCGACGACGACGTGGTCGTCGAGCGGCTCGAGCGTCACACGCGGCCGCTGGGTCTCCTCGAGCATGAGCCCAGGGTAGCTCCGCGAAGATGACGTGATGCGGATCGGCCGCCGTGACGTCCGCCTGACCAACTTCGACAAGGTCTACTTCCCCGAGCGCGGATCGACGACGTCGAGCGGCCCGACTACCTGCTGATCGACCTCGACCCGAGCGCCGGCAACCCGTGGTCGCACGTTCGCGAGATCGCGACGGTCGTGAAGGAGGTGATGGACGAGCTGGAACTGGTCTCGTTTCCGAAGACTTCCGGCGCGACCGGCCTGCACATCCTCGCACCGATCAGGCCCGAGCTCGCGTTCCCCGCGGTGCGCGACTTCGCCAAGGCGCTGGCCGGGGACGTCGAGCGCCGGATCGGCGACCAGGCCGTCGCGACCACGACGTGGAAGGTCGCAGACCGCGCAGGCGTGTTCGTCGATTACGGCCAGAACGCGCGCGACCGGATGATCGCTTCGGCGTACTCGATCCGGCCGATGCCCGACGCACGCGCGTCGGCCCCGATGATGTGGGACGAGGTGCCGGACTGCGACCCGGGCGACTTCACCCTGACGACGATGCGCGACCGGATCGACGCGGTCGGCGACCTGACGAAGGGGATGTGGCGCCGGAAGGTCTCGCTCCGGCCCAGGTTCGCCCAGCTCGGACTCGAGCCGCCGGACGAGTGATCAGAAAGACAGATCCGGCCTGTCCCAGGCCTTCGCCGGAGCCGCCCGAAGGCATGGGTCAGGCCGAAGCCCGGCCCTTCTGCAGGAGCGCCGGCACTGTCAGGTCGTTCGGTCCGGGCGGCTTCCGGACTTCCCGCCACGTGCACTGCTCCGGATTCTTGTCCTCCCGGAAACGGATCAGCCTCGTACCGTGGCGGAAGCGGTTGCCCTGCACCTTGTCGTAGCGAACCTCGACGACCAGCTTCGGTCTGATCGCCGACTGCGCGAGCTCGCCGCCGCCCCAGCGGTTCGGCTCGGAGAAGCCGCGCTCGGGCGCGCCCTTCAGGAGCGGCTTCACCTGCTTCAGGATCTCGTCGTGCTTGCCCGCCGCCACCGCGGCCGTTCCGACGTAGTCGAGCTCTCCGTCCTCGCGGTGGAGACCGAGCAGGAGCGTCGCCAGCCTGGTCGGCTTCTCCTTCCAGCGGACGCCGACGACCACGCAGTCGGCCGTCCGGTGCGCCTTGACCTTGGCGACGCCCTCGCGCGAGCCCGGCAGGTAGGGGAGGCCGAGGCGCTTCGCGACCACGCCGTCCAGCCCGGCCGCTTCGAGCGCGTCGAGCCAGACCGCAGCCACCTCGGGATCGCGGGTGGCCGGGGAGATCCGGAACGACTTCGCCAGCTTCTCCAGCTCGCGGCGACGCTTCTCGAGCGGCAGCTCGTGGACCGGCTTGCCCTTCCAGAGCAGGACGTCGAAGGCGACGAACTGCGCGGGGATCTCGGCCGACAGCCTGCGCACGCGGCTCTCGGCCGGGTGCAGCCGCATCTGCATCGCGTCGAAGTCGAGCCGGCCTTCTCGTTCGATCACGATCTCGCCGTCGAGGGCGGAGTGGGGCGGGAGCAGTTCGCCCAGAGGGCGTAGCTCGGGGAAGTAGCGCAGCAGAGGCCGTTCGTTCCGGCTCCACAGCGCGAGTTCGCCGCCGTCGTTCTCGAGCACCCCGCGGAAGCCGTCCCACTTCGGCTCGTACTGCCAGCCGCCGTGGGGGAGCTCGCGCACGAGCTCGGCCTCCATCGGCGGAAACGGCACATGCTTGCCAGGCACGCCTCGCAGGCTAGCGGCGGCTAGGCTCTCGGGCCATGCGCAGGGTCGCGGTCACGGGGCTCGGGGCGGTCACGCCGCTCGGCAACGACCGCCGTTCGACCTGGGAGTCGGCCGTGGCCGGCCGGAGCGGAATCGACTTCATCTCGACGTTCGACACCAGCGGGTTCCCGGTACGGATCGCGGCGGAGGTGCGCGGGTTCGATCCGGCGGCGGTGGTCGGGCCGAAGGAGGCGCGGCGGCTTGACCGGAACGTGGTGATGGCGGTCGCGGCCGCGACGGAGGCGGTCGACGACGCGTCGCTCGAGGGTGCCTACGAACCCGACCGCGTCGGCGTGCTCTTCGGGACGGCGATCGGCGGCCTGGTCGGGATCGTCGAACAGTACAGCGTCCTGCTGGAGCGCGGCTCCGACCGGGTCTCGCCGTACTTCATCCCCAGCGTGCTGGTGGACACGGCGAGCGGGCAGATCGCGATCGCGCTCGGGCTGCGCGGACCCAACTACGCGCCCGTCTCGGCTTGCGCGACCGGTTCCACCGCGATCGGCGAGGCCGCCGAGGTCATCCGCCGGGGATCCGCGGACGCGGTGCTGGCCGGCGGCGCCGAGGCTTGCCTCCATCCGCTGATCCTGGCCGGGTTCTGCGCGATGCGCGGCCTCGCCGCGGAGGAGGAGTATCCGCCGCGGGCCTCCCGGCCGTTCGACCTGACCCGCGAGGGCTTCGTCATGGGGGAGGGGGCTTGTGTGCTGGTGCTGGAGGAGCTGGAGACGGCCCGCGCCCGCGGCGCGACGATCTACGCCGAGGTACTCGGATACGGCGCCTCGAACGACGCCCACCACCTCGCACAGCCGGATCCCGAGTCGGTCGGCGTCGTCGAGATGATGCGCGCGGCGCTCGAGCGGGCCGAGGTCGCGCCGGAACGGGTCGGCTACATCAACGCGCACGGGACCTCGACGCCACTCGGCGACCTGGCCGAGACAAAGGCGGTCAAGGAAGTGTTCGGCGACCACGCGTACGAGCTGGCGGTCTCGTCGACGAAGTCGATGACCGGCCACTGCTTCGGCGCGGCCGGCGCGGTCGAGGCGATGATGTGCGTGCTCGCGATCCACCAGGGTGTCATCCCGCCGACGACCAACTACGAGACGCCCGATCCGGAGTGCGACCTCGACTACGTCCCGAACGAGGCGCGCCGCGCGCAGGTCGACGTCGCGCTCTCGAACGCGATGGGTCTCGGCGGCCACAACGGCTGCGTCCTGTTCGGGCGTGTCTGAGGGACTGTCCCGCGGGGACTGTCCCGGGGTTCGGCCGTGGTGGCGCGCTGCTCTGCGGGGTCAGACCCCGTCGAGGTCAGAACCTACGATCACCTCCGGCGTCAGCTCTGCCAGCGAGCCGAGCACGACGTCCGCCCCGGCGAGCGCTTCGTCACCGGGCGGGAACGCCGGATTGGGGATCGCGATCACACGCAGGCCGGCCGCCTTCGCCGACCCGATCCCGGCGTGCGAGTCCTCGACCGCCGCCGTCCGCGACGGCACCACGCCGAGCCGCCGGCACGCCTCGAGGTAGACGTCCGGCGCGGGCTTGCCGCGGGCCACCTCCTCCGACGACACGGTCGCGCGAAAGACCCGCGCCAGGCCCGACAGCTCCAGTACGAGGTCGATCAGCGGGCGGTTGGACGAGGACGCGACCCCGAGCGGCCACTGCGTCGCCAGTCTGTCGACCGCCTCGACCGCCCCGCCGATCAGCGGCAGCTGCTCGCGATACCGTGCCGCCATGCGGCCGACCACCTCGGCGGCGATCTCGCCCGGCGACTCGGGCAGCCCGACGTGCTCGTGCATGTATCTCGACCATTCCGGCGAGCTCATTCCCATCATCGCCCGCTGCTCCTCCGGCCCGTAGCGGCCTCCGCGGTCGCGCGCCAGCCCGGCGCGCACCTCGTCCCAGAGCTCCTCGGTCTGGATCAGGACGCCGTCGAGGTCGAAGACGACCGCCTCGATCACGGCTTCCGGTAGCCCGACTCGACGTGGACCAGGGGCGGTACGGGCTCGCCGAGCTCGACCGAGAGCACCTCTCCGACGAAGAACGTGTGGTCACCCGCGGAGATCTCCTGAGCCAGCCGGCACTCGAGCCAGCCGAGCGCGCCGACCAGGAGCGGCGCCCCGGCCGCCCCCTCGCGGCTCGCGATTCCGTGCCAGAGCGCGATCGGCGGCACGCCTCGGGCGAAATGCTGCGCCAGCCAGTCCTGCCCCTGCGCCAGCAGGCTGAGCCCGAAGCCGCCGGCCCGGCGAAGGAGCTCGTGCATGGCCGCCTGCCGGTCGATCGCCACGCCGACGAGCGGCGGCTCGAGCGAGAGCGACACCAGCGAGCCGACGGTGAGCCCCAGCTTCTCGCCTTCCGCCTCGACCGTCAGCACGGCGACGCCGTGCGGGAATCGCCGCATCAGGTCCCGGAGGTCCGGCTCGGCCGGCGAGGCCACTAGGGCGCCAGCCGCTCGACGATCCAGCCCTCCCCGCCCGGCCGGTAGCGAAAACGGTCGTGCAGCCGATCCACCCGGTGCTGCCAGAACTCCCACAGCGACGGCACCAGCAGGTAGCCGCCCCACCCCGGTGGCCGGGGGACGTCCTCTCCGAGCGCCGCCGCGGCCCGCTCGAGCTCCTCGCGGCTGCCGATCACCCGGCTCTGGGGCGAGACTGCGGCCGAGCGACGACTCGGAGGTGGGCGGGACTCGAAATACTCGTCGGACGCGGCGGCGGGCAGCCGCCCGACGGTTCCCTCGACGCGCACCTGCCGCCCGAGCGCGTGCCAGTAGAGAACGAGCGCGGCCCGCGGGTTCTCGGCCAGCTCGAGGCCCTTGCGGCTCTCGTAGTTCGTGAAGAAGCTCAGGCCGCGGTCGGCGGCGTCCTTCAAGAGCACCATCCGCGCCGACGGAGCACCGCCGCGCGTCGCCGTCGCGAGCGTCATCGCCTCCGGCAGCTCGATGCCCGCGGCGCGCGCCCCCGCCAGCCACGCCAGCAGCTGCGCGACCGGGTCGGCGTCGAGATCCCGCTGGTCGAGCGGGCGGTCCCGTTCGTGCTCCACGAGGCCGAGTCTATGCTGGCACGCTGAAGCTGCTCGTCCTCGCCGCCAGCTTCGTCGCCCTCAGCACGGCGTCGGCACACGCCGACCGCACCGGCCTGCGCGATCGTCGCCGCGGCCGACATGCGCGGCCGCGGCCACTGAGCGGTCACAGGGGTGCGAGCGAGATCGGGGGAGAGGGATCACGGGGGCTGAACCGGCCGTCCCCCCGGTGAAGCGAAGCAAGTCGCCGAAGGCCGCTAGCGCAGCGTCTACCCTAGAGCTGTGCCCGAGCAGCCTCCGATGCTGGACGACCTCGAGCTCTACCGGCGGATGCTGGTCATCCGCCGCACCGAGGAGAAGCTCCTGCAGCTTCATTCGCAAGGCCTGCTCTCCGGAACGACGCATACCTCGATCGGGCAGGAGTCGATCGCGGTCGGGCTCCTCGGCCGGCTCGGCGAAGGCGACGCGATCTTCAGCACGCACCGCTGCCACGGCCACTTCCTCGCCTCCGGCGGCGACCTGGCCGCGTTCCTGGCCGAGCTGATGGGCCGCTCCGACGGCGTCTGCGGCGGCCGCGGCGGCAGCCAGCACCTGCACGCATCTGGAATGAGCACAGAGAGGGACAGGTCCGGCAGGGCTGTCCCCGGTTCGGTCGCCTTCATCAGCTCGGGAATCCAGGGCCAGCTCGTGCCGGTCGCGCTCGGGGTCGCGTTCGCCAAGAAGCTCAGGGGCGAGGACGGGATCGCGGTCGTCTTCATCGGCGACGGCACGCTCGGCCAGGGTGCGCTCTACGAGTCGATGAACCTCGCCTCCCTCTGGGGCGTGCGCCTGCTGATCGTGCTCGAGGACAACGCGATCGCCCAGACGACGCCGTCCTCCGTCGGCGTCGCCGGGGACACGCTCGCCCGCGCGGAGGCCTTCGGGATCGACGCCGCGCGGCTCGACGGAGCGGATGCGCCGAAGCTCCAGCGGGAATTCGCCGCCCTGGTCGAGACGATGCGCGCCCGGGAAGCGCCGGCTTTCAGGGTCGTCCGCACCATCCGCCTCGGCCCGCACAGCAAGCGCGACGACGACCGCTCGGCCGGGGAGATGGCCGAGCTGCGGACGCGCGACCCCGTAACGAAGCTGGCGGCGACGCTCGACCCGACCGACGTCGATCAGGCCGGCCGCGACGCGACCGGGCAGCTCGAGGCGGCACTCGAGGCCGCGGAGGCGAGCCCCGAGCCGGATCAGCTCGCACACCTCGGCGACGTCTACCCGCCGCTCGACGAGAGCGCGGAAGCCGAGCCCTGGGCGCGCCCGGCCGAGGAGCCGCGCGTGGTCGAGCGCCTGAACCAGGCGCTGCACGACCTGCTCGAGCGCGACCCCGGCGTCCACATCTTCGGCCAGGACCTGCTCGACCCCTACGGCGGAGCGTTTGCCGTCACCAAGGGTGTCTCGACCCGCTTCCCCGAGCGGATCCACCCGACGCCGATCAGCGAGGCGGCGATCGTCGGCAGCGCCACCGGCTTCGCGCTCATGGGCGGGAAGGCGGTGGCGGAGATCATGTTCGGCGACTTCGTCGCGCTGGCGGCCGACCAGCTCGCGAACAGCGCCGCCAAGCACCACTACCTCTCGCAGGGCCACGCAACCGTCAACGTCGTCGTCCGCGTGCCGATGGGCGGCGGGCGCGGCTACGGGCCGACCCACAGCCAGAGCCTCGAGAAGATGTTCTTCGGCATCCCCGGCCTCCGGGTGGTCGCGGTGTCCAGCTTCACCGATCCCTACGCGCTGCTCTGGAACGCGGTCGCGGCCGATCCCGGCCCGGTGCTGTTCGTCGAGAACAAGGCGGTCTACGCCGAGCGCGCGCGGCAGCCGCTCGACGGCCTCGTCGATCACTACTCCGCGCGGACGACGACCGGCGTCTACCCGAACGTCCGGCTCAGCCCGGTCGGATTCGACGATCCGGAGCTGACCGTGATCGCGTACGGCCGCTGCGCGTCGCTCGCCTGGGAGCCGGTGCGGCAGCTCTTCCTCGAGCGCGAGCTCGCCGCCGATCTCTGCGTCGTCTCGCAGCTCTCGCCGCTCGACCTGGACGGGATCCTGCCGCCGGCGCTCGCCTCCGAGTGCGTCGTCACCGTCGAGGAGGCGCCGGGCGAGGGCGGGTTCGGCGCCGAGGTGGCGGCCCGGCTGGCCGAGGCCGGCTTCAGCGGCCGCTTCGCGCGGATCGCGGCGTCGGCCTCCCCCATCCCCGCGGCGAAGAGCCTCGAGGACGTCGTCCTTCCGACGACGGAGTCGATCAAGCGCGAGCTCGAGCGGCTGGCGGTCGAGAAGAGCGCCCTCACGACCAGAGGCTAGGCTCCCGTCCGAGATGGGCGCGATCCTGGTCATGTACCACTACGTCCGCGACCCCGACCCGCGGCATCCGGGCATCGCGGCGATCACGCTCGACGACTTCGAGGGCCAGGTCGAGCACCTGCTCCGGCACTACGAGCCGCTGGAGCCCGATGCGTTGCTCGCGGCGGCGCGTGACCGCGCGCCGATCCCGGACGGCTTCGTGCTCACGTTCGACGACGGGGTGCGGGACCACTACGACAACGCCGCCCCCGTACTCGAGCGGCACGGGATCCACGGCATCTTCGCGCCGATCGGCCTGCCCTACCTGCACGGTCGGATTCCCTTCGTCCAGAAGAACCAGTTCGTCCGCGGCCGGCTCGGCGAGGACGGGGTCGCGGACGCGTACGTCGCTGCCGCAGAGGAGGTCGCACCCGAAGCCGACGTGCCCGGGATCCTGGCGTCCGCGCCGATCGGCGACTACCGGCGTGGGTCGGAGAAGTACCTGCGCTTCAAGTACGCATCGAACCGGCTGATCCCACGCGAGGTCTCCGAGCGGATCATGGACCGCCTCTTCGCCGGGCACGTCTCGCTCGACGAGGCGGCCTTCGTCCGGGAGCTCTACATGTCCACGGACGAGATCGTCGAGCTCCGCCGTCGCGGCCATTCGATCGCCGGCCACTCGATCAGTCACCCGTCGCTTCGCGGGCTGGGCGAGGCCGAGCAGGAGCGCGAGATCGCCGGCGCCGCCGACTGGCTCGGCGGGCTGCTCGGCGAGCCGCTCGCCTGGTTCAACTACCCCTACGGCGACCACGACGGGCAGTCGGAGCGGGTCTGCGAGCGGCTCGGCCTCACGATCGCGTACTCGACCCGGCCGCCGGCGAACTGGGCCGCCCACGAGCAGCGCTATCGCGTCCCGCGCGTCGACACCTGCTTCCTGCCGGTGACGGGCGAGGCCGCGCCTGCCGCCCTCGCCGGGCAGATCGTCTGATGGCCACGCCGATCGTCGTCCCGAAGCTGAACGAGAACGACGACGAGGTGGTCGTCGTCGAGCTCGCCGACGGCTACGTGCAGCCGGGCGAGCCGCTCTTCTCGGTGGAGACGAGCAAGGCGGTGCAGGAGGTCGAGGCCGAGGCTGCCGGTTTCGTCCTCTGGAATGCGCGGGTCGGCGACCGCGTCGCCGTGCTCGCCGAGCTCGGCTGGTTGTTCGCGACCGAGGAGGAGCGCGACGGCTGGAGCAGTACTCCCTCGACCGTCGAGACCGCCGCCCCGTCCGGCGAGCGGCTCGCGACCGAGCCGGCACGGCGGCTCGCCGTGCAGCTCGGCGTCTCGCTCGACGACGTGCCGGGCTCCGGGATCGTGCGCGAAAGCGACGTCCGCGCGCTGGCCGGCAGCATCGCCGTCCCCGAGTCCGCAGCCGAGGAGCCGACCCGCGGGCGGCTCTCCGACGAGCTGCGTGCCCGCCTGCACGGCGACGCCGCCTCGATCGCCGGGCTCCCGTCCGAGGAGAAGATCGCGCTCTATCGCGAGCACGGCGCCGAGATCGGCGACCGCGTGGCGATCGGCCGCGGCACGCTGATCGACGCACAGTTCGTCGAGATCGGGACCGACACCTCGATCGGCGAGGACGTGCTCGTCCGGGCGCGGCGCTTCACGATCGGCGAGCTCGGCCAGATCGGGACGAGCTGCCGGTTCTTCTGCCGTGACTTCGTGGCCGGCGACGTGGTCACCCTGCGCTGGAGCGTCGCAGTCGTCGACGGCCAGGGTGGGATCCACGACTGCCGGATCGGCGACCTCTGCTTCGTCGCCTATGACACGTACCTGAACACCGACCGCGACGTCACCCTCGGGGAGCGCGTGTGCCTCAGCCCGGGCGCGCGGATCTACACCCACCGCAAGTGGCTCGAGGCGCTGGACGGGTATCCGTTCTCGTACGCGCCGGTGTCGATCGGCGAGCGCTCGTGGCTGGGGCCGGGCTCGCTGACCCTGCCGGGCGTCGTGCTCGACGCCGAGGTGACGGTGATGGCCAACTCGGTGGTCGCCTCGAACGCGCCTCGTGGCGCCCTGCTCGGGGGCGTTCCCGCCACGGTGGTGAAGCGCGAGCAGCGCGCTGACTTCGACGCGGTGCACCGGGCGGCGATCGTCCGCGAGATCTTCGAGGGCAACGGCCGTGCGCTGGCCGTGCTGGGGTGGACGCTCGAGCCCGAGGAGCGCGGCGACGCGGCCTGGGCGGGCCGCCTCAGGGGCGAGCAGGGCGAGGCACGGGTCGCGGTCGAGGGCCGCACGATCACGGTCGGCGAGACCGTGTTCGACCTGGACGCGCGCACCGTCTCGGGCCCGAGGAACGGCGCGACGGACGTCGTCCGCCACCTGCTCTTCAAGTACGGCCACGCCTTCGAGCCTCGGCTCTGGCGCTTCGGCGCCCGCCTGGACGAGACGAGCTACGAGCCGTAGAGTCCGCCCCGTGGCGGGGTGGAACGGCAGCCGGCCGGGCTACGGGTTCGTGGTCTGGTTCGCGATCACGCTCGGGATCAACGTCCTGGCGCTGCTCGTGATCAACTGGCTGTTCGACAGCGTCGAGATCGAGGGCTTCTGGTCGTACGCGCTGGGCTCCCTCACGCTCACGATCGCCAACGCGATCCTCAAGCCGATCCTGGCGATCCTGACGCTGCCGCTGATCGTCTTCACGCTCGGGATCGCCTACTTCGCGATCAACGTCCTGATGCTCGCGCTGGCCGAGTGGGTGGCGCCGAACTTCTCGATCGACGGCTTCTGGACGTACGTCGGCGCCACGATCGTGGTCTGGCTCGTCAACATCGCCATGCAGGGCCTGCTCGCCCTGATGACCGGCGGCGGCCGGGCGGGCAGCCTGGAAAAGCTGTACGCCGGGCCGGGCCGGGCCGGGCCTGTTCGACCCGGCCGCCCGTCCGGCTCAGCGCGTGCTGCCCGCGAGCTCCTTGTGCGCGTGCCGCAGGGAGAACGCGATGAAGAAGCTGTCGATCCCGCGGAAGAGCGCGAACAGCCCGATCCACACGATCAGCAGGGCCGCCTTCCTGCCGAATTCGCCCGCGGCCCAGAACGCGAGGCCGATGCAGATGAACCCGGCGATCATCCGGAGCCACCAGAGGCCCGTCCGGTCGGAGAACGCGATGATCAGGTCCATGATCCCGACGAACAGGAGCATGAAGGCGGTGATCTGGGCGATCGCGACGAACGTGTCCTGCGGGTGGATGAACGAGAAGATCCCGCCCAGGACGAGGAGGACGCCGAGGATGACGTTCAGCGCCTTCCACCACCCACCCCGTACGACCGCGACGAGGCCGAGCGAGAACGCGCCGGCGATCAGGAAGACGATCCCGGCCAGCACGCCGATCGACTTCGCCGAGCTGAGGTTGAAACGGAACATGATCAGCGACAGGATCAGCCAGAGCGTCCCGGTGATCAGGAAGATCCACCACCAGCTGCCGTAATTCTCGTCGTACATCTCGTCTTCGACGACAACGACCGTCGACATCAGCTTTCCTCCTGGCTCGAATCGTCCGAGCAGGCGAGTGCCGGTCGCCCAGGCCTGGACGGACGTTGGTCGATATGGAGAATTCGCCGCGTGCGGGGAGAATTCCTGCGCGCTCAGGCAGCGAGCGCGGCCACCCGCTCGAGCGCATGCGCTTCCATGATGTAGAAGCGGCCGTCGAGCTCGTAGCGGATCGCCTGGAGCCCGGACTCGGCGACGTAGGTCTCGACCTTGCGGAGCAGCTGCGCCAGGTCGTTCTGGCTCCGGCGGATGCGGGCCGAGACGTACCAGACATCGTCCTGGAACTTGATCGACCCGCCCCAGCGCGGCCGGATGTACGCGCAGAGCTCGTCGATGCCGGCATAGGCGGGGATCTCGAAGCGAACGACATTGCTGATGCCCGGAGCTGTGTCTTCCATGGCCACAGAGTGCCGGGCGGACGAACCGCGCCGCTTGACCCGAGTGGGTCAATCGACGTCGCCGATCGTCAGTGGGTCGTCAGCGGCTGCCCGCGCGCCACGGCCACCGCCTCGAGCCGGGAATGGGCTCCGACTGCGTGGAGCAGGTGACGGATGTGGTTGCGGACGGTCTCCCGGCTCAGGTGCAGGTCCTCGGCGATCTGCGCGGTCGTGCGGCCTCGCTCGAGCTCGCGCAGCACTTCGGCCTGGCGGGGGGTGAGACGGAGGTCGGGGTGGGGCTGCGGCTCCTCGACGAGATCCGAGACCTGGCCGAAGACGCCGATCACGTGCTCGCCCCGGGTCAGCGGTACCGAGCTGATCTCGACGGGGACACGGCGGCCCTGCCCGTCGACGAGCACCAGCGGGCTGTCGGCGGGCTCGGTGTTGCCGAGCATCCTGCGGGCGAAGTGCTCCCGCGCCCGCCTGGTTTCCTCGTGGGCGACGACCGACGTGAACTGGCGGCCCTCGACGTCGCCGACGAGCCGCCGCCCGGCCTCGTTGACCCAGCGGATGATTCCGGCCGTGTCGATCAGGTAGCTGGGCACGTTGATGTGCTCGAGCGCGGCGGCGATCTCTGTCTCCATCGACTTCAGCAACGGCATCGTGGCACCAGTCTTGCGCAGGGCAGGGGCGTTGCCAAGTATGGGATGCGGTGCGTAACCTTCGCCGCTTCGGTCTCGTTCGTCGACGTGCCCTGAAGGAGAGTCAGCCCTGATTCCGGAGCGTCCCGTGGTTTCGCCGCGGAGGTTGATCCTCCCGCTCGCGCTTGCCCAGTTCATCTGCAGCTTCGCGGGCTCGAACATGAACGTGATGATCGCCGACATCAGCGATGACCTGGACACGACCGTGAAGGGCGTCCAGACGGCGATCACGCTCTTCTTGCTGATCATGGCGATCCTGATGGTTCCGTGCAGCAAGCTCACCGACCGCTGGGGCCGGAAACGGTGCTTCATCGGGGGGCTCACGCTGTACGGGATCGGTGCTCTGCTGAGCGCGGCCTCTCCCGGTCTCGGCGTGCTGATCCTCGGTAACTCCGTGTTCGAGGGCGTCGGGACGGCGCTCCTGATCCCTCCGGTCTACATCCTCGCGACGATCTGGTTCAGCGACCTCACCTCGCGCGCCTGGGCTTTCGGTGTGATCAGCGGCCTCGGTGGGATCGGCGCGGCAGCAGGGCCGCTGATCGGAGGTGTGATCACGACGGGTATCAGCTGGCGGGCCGCGTTCGTCTTCCAGGCACTGGTCGTCGCGACCATCGTTTTCCTCAGTCGCCGGATGGTCGACCCGTTGCCGTCGGATCCCACACGTCCCTTTGATTCGGTCGGAGCGATCCTGTCGGGGGTCGGGATGTTCTGTGTGGTGTTCGGAATCCTGCAGGCCGGTAGCAACAACGTGCTCCTGACGGTGTTCCTCGTGGTCGGTGCCGCGTTCCTGGCCGCGTTCTACCTCTACATCCGCGCACGCGAGCGAGCGGGGAAGGAGGCGCTGCTGTCCACCGGGCTGTTCAAGAATCGCACCTGCAACCTCGCCCTCGTCACCCAGAACATCCAGTGGCTGGTGCTCATGGGGACATCGTTCGTCGTCTCGGTCTACCTGCAGGAGGTTCGCGGATACAGCTCGATCAAGACGGGCGTCATCTTCACCGCCGCGACGGTCGGGATCCTGACGTCGTCGCTCGCTGCGGAGCGGCTCGCCAAGAAGTACTCGCAGAAGTTGCTGATCGTGACCGGGTTCGTCGTCACGCTGGGCGGCGTCGGCCTCTTGCTCGGCCTCGTGCGCGCCTCTCCGAGCCTCTGGATGTTCGTCCCCGGACTACTGCTGATCGGCCTCGGTCTCGGCGGGATGCTGACGCCGTCGGTGAACGTCGTGCAGTCCAGCTTCCCGGAGGCGCTGCAGGGAGAGATATCGGGCCTCTCGCGCAGCGTGTCCAACCTCGGCTCCTCCTTCGGCACCGCGATCGCCGGCACGATCCTGGTCTCCGTGGTCGCCATCGGCAGTCGTTCGTACGCGGTGGCGATGATCGCGATCGCCGTGTTCGGGCTCGTCGGGCTCGCGGCGGCCATGTTCCTTCCCGCCAAACGGCCCGCTTGAGCGGCGGGGCTGGGATTCGAACCCAGGGGGCGCTTGCACGCCCAGTGGTTTTCAAGACCACCCCGTTCGGCCGCTCCGGCACCCCGCCGGTGGCCTAAGTCAAGCGGAAGCCAGTGCTTCCTGGGTCTCGAGCGCCCAGAAGCGCTCGCCGCGCTCGGCCTCGAGCCTCGCCAGCTGCTCCCGGTGGATCTCGCGGACGCGAGCCGGCGTGATCGCCTCGGCTGGATCGACCTCCTCGATCGCCAGGCTCGTCTTGTCCTCGTACAGGTGCTCGCCTGCGAGCCGCGCCTGGTCGTCGTACGGCCAGATGAACGCCTGCCGGCTGGAGACGTGGTAGAGCGACTCCGCATTCTCGACCTCGTACCCGACCGCCCGGAGGTCGGCGCCGCGCGCCAGCTGGTGGAAGGTGATCTCGTCGGAGACGCCCCAGTCACCGACCGCGAGCCGGTCGTCGGAATGCCACAGGACCGACTCGCCGACGCTGTTGTAGAACGCGAGCACACCCTCCTTGCCGGTGATCTCGGCCGGGTTCGCACCCCAGGTGACCCGGTAGACGGGCGCGTCGACCATCATGTCCGGTGCGACGATCCGCTCGTAGTCGCCCGCGCCCTCGAGATGCACGTGCCGCCAGAAGTTGAGCAGGATCGCGCGGTGGAGCGGCTTGGCCGTCTCCTCGAGCAGCTCGGCGGTCGGGATCATGCACCCGTTGACGGCTTGCTCGAACCGGTTCATCGGGACTCCTCTCGCGTGATCGTCGCGGGTGCGCCGTAGGGACGCAGCACCTCCGGCACCTCGCCGCGCAGGTTCTCCAGGATTGCGAGCACGAAACGGTCGGTGACCGCGGTGCCGTTCAGGGTGGCGGCGAACTCCGTTCCCTTCTGGCCGTCCGGCCGGAAGCGGATGCCGAGGCGCCGCGCCTGGTAGTCGGTGGTATTCGAGGTCGAGGTGATCTCGCGGTAGCGCTGCTGGTGCGGGAACCAGCCCTCGATGTCGTACTTCTTCGCGGCCGGCGCGCCGAGGTCGCCGGCGGCCACGTTCACGACGCGGTACGGGAGGCCGAGCGCGCCGACGAGCTCCTCCTCGATCGCGAGGAGCCGGTCGTGCTCGTCGGTCGCCGAGGCCGGCTCGCAGTAGACGAAGAGCTCGACCTTGTTGAACTGGTGGACGCGGAACATGCCGCGCGTGTCCTTGCCCGCAGCGCCGGCCTCGCGCCTGAAGCACGTGGAGAACGCGGAGTAGCGCAGCGGCAGCTCGTCGAGGATCTCGCCCATGTGCAGACCTGCGAGCGCGACCTCGGAGGTGCCGGTGAGGTAGAGGTCGTCGTCCGGCAGGGCGTAGATGTTCGAGCGCTCGGTCGGGAAGAAGCCGGTGCCGTACATCGCCTCCTCGCGGACGAGCACGGGCGGCAGCATCGGCACATGCCCGTGGGCGACTGCCCGATCGAGGGCGAAGCGGTAGAGCGCGAGGGCGAGCAGAGCGGTGTCGCCGACCAGGTAGCCGAATCGCGAGCCGGAGAGCCGTGCCGCGCGCTCCAGCTCGAAACGCCCGATCTCGGTGTGCTCCGGGCCTCCCCGCGCCGGCTCGCCGACTCGGCGGAGCTCCTCGGCGTCCTCTTCCGTGTCGCCGTCGGGGACGGACGGGTCGGGCGGGTTCGGCACCTGCTCGAGCAGCCGGTCGCGCTCGGCCTCGGCGGCCGCGAGCTGCTCCTCGACCGACCGCAGCTCCTCTTTCACGTCGTTCAGCTCCTCGAGCTCGGCCGGCGTCGGTTTGCCCTTCAGCTTCAGACGGCCGCGCAGCTCGTCGACCCGCGGCACCAGCGAGCGCCAGTGCTCGTCGGCGGCGAGCAGTGCGTCGAAGGCCTCGCCCGCGCCCTTGCGGGCGACCGCGGCGCGGAAGCCCCCGGGGTCGGTCCGAGCCGCGCGGAGGTCGATCACGCACGGAGTCTAGAGGGCTGTGTCGAACGGCCGACAGGCCGAGAGTCAAACCGCATCAGCCGATGGTGAGCGTCGCCGGCGACGCTCGCAAGAGGCCCTAACGAGCCAGGTACGCCTCGATCACCTGCGCCACGCCTTCCTCGTCGCAGGGCGGGCAGACGAAGTCCGCGACCGCGAGCACCCGCTCGTGCGCGTTCTCGACGGCCACGCCGTAATCCGCCCACTCGAGCAGCTCGACGTCGTTCTCGCCGTCGCCGAACGAGACCGTGTTTGCCGCGGTGAAGCCGAGGTGCTCGGCGAGGAACGCGAGCCCCGACCCCTTCGTCACGTCGGGGCTCGCGAACTCGAGAAAGTACGGCAGCGACCTGGAGATGAACAGCCGGCCGTCGAAATGAGCACGCATGCGCTCCCCGAGTCCGTCCAGCTCCACCGGATCGCCGACGGCGACCAGCTTGGTCGGCGGCTCCTTCAGCCACCCCAGCAGATCGCCGACCGCGTGCACCTCGAGGTGCTGGAACGACGCGTACGCCTCGGACGCGGCGGTGTGCTCGGCGACGTAGAGCTCGTCGCCGACGTAGCAGTTCAGCGGATAACCCTCGACCTCGACGGCGGCGATCGCCTCGCGCGCAGGCTCGAGCGGGATCGGAACGTGCCGCAGGAACCGTCCGCTCACCGGGTCGGCCACGACCGCGCCCTGGTAGCAGACGACCGGCTCGTCGATCCCTGCCGCCTGCGCGTAGGGACGCACCGACCGGAACATCCGGCCGGTGACCAGGATCACGTGGATGCCGGTCGCGAGTGCCGCGGCGATCGCCGCGCGCGTGCGGGCCCGAAGCTCCGCGTCCTTCCAGATCAGCGTGCGGTCGAGGTCGCAGGCGAACGTCTGCACGTCCCGCGGGAAGTCGTCGGGAAGAATCAGCCTTTGCCTGCGACCGACGAGACGTAGGCGGCCACGTCGGCGATCTGCTGCGGTGTCAGCTGGCCGCCGAACGACGGCATCACGCCCTTGCCGTTCGTCACGCGGTCGACGACCAGCGAGGCCGGCGGTTTCGCCTCGTCGAGGTTCGGGCCGACCGTTCCGGTCGCGCCGGCGTCCTTCAGCGTGTGGCAGCTCTTGCAGCCGGCCGTCTCGAACACCTGCTTTCCGGCGGTGGCGTTGCCCGTCGCCTTGGGCGGCGCCGCGACCTTGCCGATCACCGTCTGCGGCGTCGGTGTCGTCACCGTCCCGGTCCCGCAGCCGGCCAGCGCGGCGCCCAGGGCGAGGAGGATCAGGGCTCGGCGGAGCACGCGCGCGAGTCTACTCACTGCCGCAGGAGCGCGCAGCGCGCCCTGCGAGCGCCGCGAACGCGCTCCGTGGGCTCGGCGCGAACTTCAGCGCGACGCGGCCGGGCCGCGCGATCGCGAGCCGGATCATGCCGTCGTGGTTCCGGGTCGCGCAGCCCGACGAGGGCTGCCAGTAGCGCGACCAGCGCACTGCCAGCCGGTAGCTCCCGGCCCGGCCGGCAGCGACGACGATCCGCGACTCGGTCAGCGAGACCACCCGCGCGTCCGGCGGCCCGGTCAGGATCGGCGTCGGGCTCGGCACCTCGTACACGACCAGGTGCCGGCTCGTGAAGACGGGCCGCAGCGGCGTCCTGCCAGCGCGAAGCAGCGCCGCCTCGCCGCGGGCGCTGTAGTCGGTCGGCGTGTCGGTGAGCACCACGTACCTGACCCCGAGCCCGCGCAGCCACCCGAGGTACGCCTTCGATCCGAGGTCGTCGTAGAGCACCTCGTTCTGCGGAAAGTCGTCCTGGCGGAACCAGCCGCGCGCGAGCGGGATGCCGGCGCGAGCGAGATAGAGCGCGGGCCAGTGACCGGCCGTGTCCACCGCCTCCACGCGGTAGGAGGGCGTCAGGTGCGCGTGGAGGTAGGAGACCGCCGGCTGCCAGTACGCCTCGTGGGCGGCGGCGTCGTCCTCGGCGTGCACGAAGGAGGCCACCAGCGGCGTCACGTTCCAGGAGATCGCCAGCGCGAGCACGATCACCGCGGGTACCAGAGGACGCCAGTTCCGCAGCGACAGCACGAGGACGCTGAGCGGGATCGCCGCGTAGCGCAGTCGGGCGATGTTCTCGCCGACGGCGGTGGACAGGAAGAAGAAGGCCAGGCACGCGGCGCCGTAGACCGGGAACACGTAGCGGAGCGCACGCAGCTGCTCGACGCGCCAGGCGAAGGCGGCCGAGAGCGCGCAGTAGGCGCACGCGGCCGCCAGCTCGGCGGTCGAGAACGGGTAACGGCCGCTCCCCGGAAACACGCGCCAGAGCAGCGCTTCGAGCAGGACGATCACCAGCAGCCCCGAGCCGGCGGCGAGCTGGAGCCAGCGGTCGGATCGTCGTCCGATCGCCAGGCCGACGACGACCAGGGTGAGCAGCAGGAACGCGATCGGGCTGGCGGCGGCGGTCAGCCCGGCGAGCGCGGCGAAGCGCCACGGCCGCCTCGCCTGGAGCGCCCAGAGGGCGAGCAGGGCGAGGGCGGCGCCGAGCGCGAACGGGAAGGCCGCGGAGAGCACGATCCCCGCCCAGACGACGGCGAAGGTGCGGCTCGACCAGCGCGCCTGCGGGCCCCATTCCCTCCAGAC
This sequence comes from uncultured Actinomycetes bacterium, assembly GCA_963841405.1. Taxonomy (GTDB): domain Bacteria; phylum Actinomycetota; class Thermoleophilia; order Gaiellales; family Gaiellaceae; genus DATBLE01. Next base: position 149,153 of record CAWJCM010000009.1, read on the forward strand.
CAGCACGACGAAGGCCAGCGTCGCCGTCGCCACCGTGGCGACCGCGAGCAGACGGATCCCGAGCGCGGCCGCGAGCGGGTAGTACAGGAGGCTGTAGGTGACGAAGCTGTAGCGCCCCGCGTACCAGAAGTTGTTCCAGAACGTGAAGCCGTGGTCGAGGAAGACGGCCCGCTGGTAGATGTGGGCGGCGAGGTCGGTGCCCGGCGGACCGGCCCAGGCGAGCAGCGCGGCGAAGGACGCCGCGACGCCCGCCGAGACGACCGCCTCACGTGCGAGGGGTGACGCCCGGCGCATCGACCTCGACGCTATCTGGCCCGGCAACGACACGCGCCGGTTGCCGTACCCGCTCGTACGCCCAGAGAACCGCGTACGAGAGCGCACCCGCAGAGGCGACGTCGCCCGGGCTGTCGTTGACGAACAGCGAGACGGCGACGCCTGCGACCAGCGCGTCACCGGCGGGGAAGCGCGGAGGACGCGTCCAGAGGACGACGAGCGCGACGATCGAGACGGCGAACACCAACGCCTCGTTCCAACCGGAGGCGACCGAGGCGGCGGAGATGTGCACCCGGTGGGCGAGCTCCTCGGCGAGCGAGACCGGCCCGCGCCGGAACGCGTGGGTCACGTGGCTCGACCCGCCTGTGGCCGCGTCCAGCCCGACGATCGCGGCGACCGCGGCCACCACCGCGAGGCCGCCGAGCACGACGCGGCGGACGGTGAAGCGGACGTCGTAGATCCTTGCTGCGAGCACGCCGAAGGCGACCATCAGGACGACGATCCCGCCGCCGTCGGCGCCCGCGTGGCTCCAGCCGACGGTGACCACGGTGAGCACGAAGACGGCCGCGATCCACCAGCCGCCGAGCAGCGCCGCTGCCTCGAGCGAGACGGTCAGCAGCACCGTCTCGGTGAGATTTCCGGCGCCGTAGAAGCGCCCGCCGCCGTCCGGTCGCGCGCCGATCGCCGCGAGCGAGTTCACCTCCGGCCAGGCTGCGAACACGACCAGGTACACGACGACGAGCGCGATCAGCGCCCACGGCAGGACCCCGCGCACGGCCGCGAGCGCGAAGCACGCGCCGATTGTCAGCCCGACCAGCGCGAGGGCGACCACCCACGGCCGGGTGACCGCGACCGCCGCCAGGAGCAGCGACGCGGCCAGAACGGCGGGCGCAGCCAGCAATCCGGCCCGGCCCAGATACTCGGAGCGGAAGGCGAAGGCGAGGAGCGCGCCCGCGAGCACCGACCCGACCAGGATCAGGGTCGCCCACAGCCGGACGTCGTGGGTGTCCGTCAGCCGCCGGTCGAGCCTGCGGAGGTGAACGGCGGCCTCGGTGTCCGGGCTCCAGCGGATCCTCGGTGTCGTGCCGTCGGCAAGCGCGCGGGCGGTCGGAGCGACATCGGCGATCGAGACGAGGCCGCGGATCCGCGTCGAGCGCGAGGTGAGGATCCCCTCGTAGCCGCCGCCGACGATCGCGATCGGATAGCGGCGGGTGTTGCCGTGCCGGCCGGGCGGCGGCAGAGCGACGTAGACGGTGACGTCGCCCGGCCGGCGGCCCAGCGAGATCAGCGGCTTGCCCGAGGGCGTTCCGCCCAGCACCGAAGGCTCGACCTTTCCGCGGACGAGCGAGGCGAGCGCGGCCCGGCGGGTGACCGTCTCCCCGGCGCCCGGAACGAACAGGCCGACGGCGCCGCGATCGGCGTACTGCTGGGGGGCGAACGGCGGGACGACGAGGACGCTGACGTCGGCTGCGCGGGCAGGCCCGGCCGCGGCAGCGAGCAGCACGACTGCGACGAGGAGGCGCTTCACGGTCATGCGATTCTGGACCAGTAAGGTTCAGCGGGTGCTGATCGAGCGGAGCATGCACGCGGGCTACCTGTCGAACGCATACCTGGTCGCCGACGCGGAGGGCGGGATCGCCGTCTTCGTCGACAGCGGCGCGCCGATGGATCCGCTCCACGCGGCGGCAGAGCGCTGGCGCGTCACCCCCGTCGCCGTCCTGCGCACGCACGGGCACCACGACCACGTCGAGCACGAGGGCGAGCTCGGCCTGCCGGTCGTGACCGGCGACTTCGAGCAGGGCGGCCTGCGGTTCCAGGCGCTGCCCACACCGGGGCACAGCGGCGACGGACTCTCGTTCCACGGCGGCGGCGTCTGCTTCACCGGCGACACGCTGTTCAAGGACGCCGTCGGCGGCACGCGCGACGACTACGAGGCCGTCCGCCGCTCGGTGATGGACGTCCTGATGAAGCTGCCGCCCGAGACCCGCGTCCTGCCCGGTCACACCGAGGAGACGACGATCGGCCGCGAGTGGGAGGAGAATCCGTTCGTCCGCGTCTGGCGCGGAGTCGATGCCGAAGGCACGGAGCCGGTTCGGGTCGGCGGCGAAGACGCCGTGCTGGTCGTCTGGTCGCCGGACTACGACGGCAAGGGCAAAGCCTGGGTCCGCTTCGCCGACGGCCGCGACGCGATCGTCGGCGGCTCGCGCGTCGAGCGGGGTTAGGGGATCACCGCAGCTTTCAGGTAGTCGAGCGGCGGGTCGGCGAGCAGTGCCGCGACGCCGTCCAGCCCCACCCGGTGCGTGATCAACCGCTCCCATGGGTACGCGTCGCCGGCGAGGAACGCGAGCGCGGCCCGCACCGTTGCGGGCGTGTGGTGGAAGGCGCCGCGCAGGGTCAGCTCCTCGTAGTGGAGTCGGTATGCGTGGAGCTCGACCCCGGCGTCTGCCCGCAGGCCGCCGAAGAGGACGACCGTGCCACCGGGCCGGGCCAGGGCGACGGCGTCACGCCAGGCTTGCTCGGTTCCGGCCGCCTCGATCACGACGTCGGCCGCCCCGGCCGCCGGCTTTCCGCCGAACAGCGGAGCCAGCGCCCGGCGCCCGGCGCGGCCGCCGGCGAGAAACGGTCGCCCGCCCGCGTCCGCGACGCAGGCGGCGAGCATCAGCCCGATCGGGCCGGCGCCGAGGATCGCGACCGAATCGCCCTGCTCGATCCCGGCGCGGTCGACCCCGTGCAGGCAGCAGGCCAGCGGCTCGACGAGCGCGGCGACCTCCGGCGCAAGGGTGGGAGGGACCGACAGCAGGTTGCGCCGCGCGATCCGCTCGGGGACGACGATCAGCTCGGCGTAGGCGCCGTTCAGCAGCGGCAGCAGGTTCTCGCACAGCGTCTCTTCGCCACGATCGCACGCCTGGCACGTGCCGCAAGGCGCCGAGTTGGCCGCCACCACTCGGCGACCCGACGCGACGTCGATCCCGCAGAACTCGTGCCCGAACGGGCTCGGCGGCGGGCCGAGCAGGACCGGGTGGCCGCGCCGGAACGCCTTGGCATCGGTGCCGTCGGTGAGCGCGACCTCGACCTGGACGAGAACGTCGCCCGGTCCCGGAACGGGGTCGGGCACGGTCTCGAGCCGCAGGTCGCCGGGGCCGTGGAAGACCAGCGCTCTCATGCCCCTGCCTTCGAGACGGCACAGGCTTCAGCCTGTCTCGTTGCCTTCGGTCGGCGTCGCGAGGTCGGGATAGTCACGGGGTGAACACGACCTTCAGCGCGCCGCCGCTGCGGTAGCGGTCGAGCCCCTCCGCGAAACGGTCGAGCGGCAGAATCGTCGCCTCGGGCACGTCCAGGTCGGGAAGGAGTCTCGCCGCGTCGCGCATGTGCCGCGGCGTCGCCGACCGGGAGCCGACCACGGTCAGCTCGCGCCGGTAGACCGGGTCGAGCCCGAGCGGGACAGAGTGGGCGAAGACGAGCAGCATGCCGCCCGGCTCGAGCGCCTCCGCAGCCTCGGTTGCGCCCGTGGGTGCACAGAGCACCGCTGCGTCAACCGGCCCGTCGGGATGCCGGCCGTCGCGAGACGGATCGCGGTCGACCGCGAAGACCTCGTCTCCGCGCTGCTCGAGCACGGCGCCGAAGAGCCGGCCGACGAAACCGTTTCCGACCACGAGCACGCGACCTCGGGGAAGGCGGTCGACTGCGCGCAGGACGCAGGCGAGCGGCTCGACGTAGGTGGCGGCCGCGTTCTCGACGGCGGTGTCCAGCTCGACGTAGTCCGTCGCCCGGGCAAGCTCGGCGAACCCGCCCGGGACGATCGTGGCCGCCCGGAACGCCTCGCAGGTCGACTCGTGCCCGGACCGGCAGCGCGCGCAGTCGCCACAGGGGCGGTGGTGGACGAGCGCGACGCGACGGCCGTCCGCCTCCGCCACCACCTCGTGTCCGAGGACGGTGCCCGTAGGAGAGACGCCGATCTTCTCGACGTCCGATCCGCAGAGCCCGCAGGCGAGCACGCGGACGAGCTCACCGTCGCCGTCGGGCTCGGCCACGTCCGCGAGCGCCGGCTGCCCCTGCTCGTCGAGGACGACCGCGCGCACAGGAGTATCGTAGGCGGATGGCGATCAAGCTCTATCGCTGCTCGAACATGTGGGTGAAGCTCCGGGGGCATCCGTGCTGGAGGGTGCAGAGCGCGCTCGACGACCAGGGGATCGAGTACGAGGTGGTCAAGGGGCCGTTCCTCCGCCAGAGTCGCCGCGAGCTCGAGGAGATCTCCGGCGGGCGCACATACCCGGTGATCGAGTTCGAGGACGGCTCGGTCTACCGGGAGGAGTCGAAAGTCATGGCGGAGACGATCCGCGCGGGCAAGCTCGACGAGAAACGCGGCGCGTCGAAGCCCGCAGACTAGACCACCCGCACCGGCACGCGCTGGACGCCGTTGTTGGCGTAGCCGCCGACGTTCCAGTCGGCCCGGTCGGGCTGGGCGTTGCCGGCCTCGTCACGGGCGCGGCAGCAGAGGACATGGTCGCCCGGCGTCGCGTCCCAGTCGAAGCGCCAGCCGCGCCAGGCCCAGCGGTGGCCGGGCGGGTCGAGCGTCGCCTCCGTCCAGGTCGCGCCGCCGTCGACGCTCACCTCGACCGCCTCGACCGGCGCCCAGCCTGACCATGCCCGCCCTTCGAGCGTTGCCGGTCCGGCGTCGAGCGTCCGTTCCCGCTCCGGGAAGCTCGCGATCCCGGGGGGCACCAACAGCGCTCTCGGCACGATCCGCGTCACGGGCTCGCCCGGATCGTCCTCGCCCCGCCGGAACCTGTACGCCTGCGCCTGCTGGTAGCCGGAGAACGGCTCGGCGACGACGGTGATCCTGGACAGCCACTTGACGTGCGTCATCCCGTACCAGCCGGGGACGACCAGGCGAAGCGGGAAGCCGTGCTGCGGCAGCAGCGGCCCGCCGTTCATCCCGTAGGCGAGCAGGACGTCGTCGCGCAGGGCTTCCTCGACCGGCAGGCTGCGCGCGTACTCCTGGGCCTCGCCTCCTTCGACGCCGCGGTCGAGCCCGGTGAAGACCACCTCGACGGCGTCGTCGTCGAGCCCAGCTTCGGTGAGAATCGGCGCCAGCGGGGTGCCGAGCCACGCGCCGGTGCCGATCGCCTCCGCGAGCCAGGGCTGACTGACCGGCCGCGGCTCGGGGAGGAGCGCGCGGCCGTTCCCGGCGCACTCCATCGTCACCTCGAGCTCGACCGCCGGCCGTTCGCGCAGATCGTCGAGCGAGAAGGTCAGCGGCCGGGTGATGGTTCCTTCGACCGTGAGCGCGAAGTCGGCCGGATCGACGGCCGGGATGTCGTAGTGGATCAGGAGGTAGTGGAGCCCGGCCGGCGTGACCGGGTAGCGAAGCGCCTCGAGCGGCATCCCGTGGTTGCGGGCGGCCAGCTGCAGCTCGACCTGATCGAAGGGCTTCACGCGGGGTGGACGCTACACCTCGTTCAGGCGCCGAGCTCCGAGGTCGGGATCGCCGGTGGTGTGACGCGGTGCGCGATCGTGGCCGCTTCCAGCCTGTTCGCGGCGCCGAGCTTGCGCAGGATGTGCGACACGTGCACGCTCGCCGTCTTCGTGCTGATCACGAGCGTGTCGGCGATCTCGCGGTTCGTGTACCCCCGGGCGAGGAGCGCGAGCACC
>CAWJCM010000010.1:0-69625 GCA_963841405.1 uncultured Actinomycetes bacterium
GAGGAGCAGCGGCGTCGTGAGCACGACCTGCGGCTCGAGCCCGTACGCCTCCATCACGTCGCGGCCGGCAAGCAGGTTGTAGAGCTGGTCGGTGCCGCCGAGCTCGACGTCCGCCTCGATCGCGACCGAGTCGTAGGCCTGCATGAGCGGGTAGAGGAGCTCCGACACCGAGATCGGCTCCTGTGCCGCGTAGCGTTTCGCGAAGTCGTCCCGCTCGAGGATCCTGGCGACCGTGATCGTGCGCGCGAGCCGGACGACCTCCGCGTACGAGAGCTCGGACAGCCACTCGCCGTTGTACCGCACCTCGGTGCGCTCGGGATCGATGACGATCATCGCCTGCTCCATGTACGTGCGGGCGTTCCGCTCGATCTCCTCGTCGGTCAGCAGCGGCCGCTCGGTCGACCGGCCCGACGGGTCGCCGATCCGGGTCGTGTAGTCGCCGATGATCAGCACGCCGACGTGACCCTCGTCCTGGAAGGCGCGCATGCGCTGGAGCGGGATCGCGCGGCCGACGTGGATGTCCGGAGAGGTGACGTCGATGCCCAACTTCACGCGCAACGGGCGGCCGAGCGCGAGCTTGCGCTCGAGCTCGCCCTTCGGGAGCACGTCGACGGCATTGCAGATCAGCTCTGGCAGACCCACGAGCCGAGTCTAGAGGCAAGACCGGAGCTAGAATCCGCGGGTTCTGTTACGCAGAAAGAAGGCCCCCGCGGCGAACGGCAAACGTCGCCGCATCCGCAAGCTCCGCCTCTTCACCCTCCTGCTCCTGGTGGGCCTGTTCGGCTTCGTGTCGTTCGCCTACGGCCTGGTGACCGGGATCCGGAGCGAGCTGCCTCAGCTCGATCCCGCGCGGAGCAGCCACCGCCTCGAGCGGAACGGCTACATCTACGACTCGAGCGGGAAGCGCGTCCTGGCGGTGCTGCGCGGCTCCGAGGCGCGCGTCGTCGTCGACTCGAACGACATCGCGCCGGTGATGAAGCAGGCGATCGTCGCGATCGAGGATCGTCGGTTCTTCGAGCATCGCGGTGTCGACATCCACGGGATCCTGCGCGCGGTCTGGCAGGACGTCCGCAACAAGAAGGTCGTCCAGGGTGGCTCGACGATCACCCAGCAGTTCGTCAAGAACACTTACGTCAAGAGCACCCGGACGATCAGCCGCAAGCTGAAAGAGGCCGCCCTCGCGTGGCAGCTCGAGCAGGTGTGGCCGAAGGACAAGATCCTGACCGCCTACCTGAACACGATCTACTTCGGGAACGGCGCCTACGGGATCGAGCAGGCATCGCGCGTGTACTTCGGGCACGGCGCGTCCTCGCTGACGCTCGCCGAGGCGGCGCTCCTGGCCGGTATCCCCTCCGATCCGAGCCTCTACAACCCGGCCACCAACCCGAGGACGACGCACCGCCGGCGGGGCGAGGTGCTGCAGGCGATGCTCGACCAGCACGACATCACGTACAACGAGCTCCGGCTCGCGAACCGCACGCCGCTGCCGAGGTCGGACGACATCGGCCTCCCCGGGACACGCGGGCCTGCCCAGTACTTCGTCGACTACGTCAAGCAGCAGCTGGTCGACCGGTACGGGTCAGGGAAGGTCTTCGGGGGTGGGCTCAAGGTCGTGACCACGATCGACCTCGGCCTCCAGGAGCAGGCGCGGAAGGCGATCTCGAAGGTACTGACCGCCCCCGACGGACCGGCCGCGGCGCTGGTCGCGATCGATCCCCGCGACGGGCGTGTCCTGGCGATGGTCGGCGGCAGCAACTACCGGAAGAGCCAGTTCAACCTGGCGGTGCAGGGGGAGCGCCAGCCCGGGTCGTCGTTCAAGCCGTTCGCGCTGGCCACCGCGCTCCAGCAGGGGATCTCGCCCTCGACCGTGTTCGAGTCCAAGCCGGTGTCGATTCCGCTCGGCGACCGCACCTACTACGTCCACAACTACGAGGGCGCGAACCTCGGGTCGATCGACCTGACCACGGCGACGGTCGAGTCCGACAACACGGTGTACGCGCAGCTGACGCAGATCATCGGCCCGAAGGCGGTGGTCAAGACCGCGCACAGGCTGGGGATCACGAGTCCGCTGCAGGGCTACTTCTCGATCGCGCTCGGCGGCGAAGCGGTCAACCCGCTGGAGATGGCGCGTGCGTATGCAGCGTTCGCGGACGGCGGCCGGCGCATCGACGGGTCGATCATCGGCGACCGTCCGCGGGTGATCGTCTCGGTCAGCGGCAAGAAGAACGCACCGAAGCCCCACCAGGTGATCACCGAGACCAACGCGGAGATCGTCAACTCGATCCTCCAGCAGGTCGTACAGTCGGGTACCGGCGTACGGGCGCAGCTGCCGGACGGCCGCTCGGTTGCGGGCAAGACCGGCACGACCGAGAACTACGGCGACGCCTGGTTCGTCGGGTACACGCCGCAGCTCGTGGTCGCGGTCTGGGTCGGGTACCCGAACCGGCTCGTGCCGATGCTGACCCAGTTCCACGGCGACGCGGTCGCGGGCGGCACCTATCCGGCGCTGATCTGGAAGGAATTCGTGGAGAAGGCGCTGCCGTACCTGAAGGACGATCCGCAGAGCTTCCCGTCGGCCGATGTCCCGGGCTCGACGTACCGCCGCCTCGTCCTGCGGGACGGCTCGTTCCAGCTCGACAACGGCCTCTGCCGGAACACGATCCAGGTCGCGTACTTCAACGGACGCCAGCCGGCCAGGAAGGCGAACTGCAAGCCGAACGAGGTCGAGGTACCGAACGTCGTCGGCCAGACGTACGACGCCGCGCGCGCCCGGCTGGCGGCGCAGCCCCTGACGCCGGTGGTCGTCTACAAGCCGGCCTCGGCCGGCCAGGCACTCGACGTGGTCGTCAAGCAGTTCCCTCCGAAAGGCCGCCTCTCGTCCTTCGACAAGGTGACGATCGTCTTCGCGAAGCCGATCCACGGCGTGATCCCGAGCGTGGTCGGGCTGCCCGTGGGCGAGGCGAGGGCCCGGCTCGAGCGCCTCAAGCTCCAGCCCGTCGTGCACGGCGTCGCCGGGCACGTCGTCCGCCAGCAGCCCAGGGCCGGGCTGGCGGCGGGCGCCGGTCTGCCGGTCACGCTCTGGGCAAAGCGCGGCTGAGGTAGCGCGAGCTCTCCAGCACGTAGCGCCAGGGGCGGTCGGCGGCGCGGGTGATGCCGACCCTCGGCGCGGCGGCGATCTCAGGCTCTGCCGCGCGCGGGAGCAGAGCGAACGGCGGCCGGTCGAGCGCTCGCCCGTCGTGTTCGCCGGTGACGCCGAGCGCCTCGCACAGGCGTCCGGGGCCTGCGGCGAGGAGGCGGGGTTCGTCCAGGTGTCGCCGCTCGCGCATGCGCTCGACGCAGTGAGTCGGTTCCAGGGCGCGTAGGAGGACCGCCGCCGCCGTTCCCTCCTCCTCGCAGACCAGGTTCAGGCACCAGTGGATCCCGTACGAGCGGTAGACGTACGCGTGTCCGGGCGGGCCGAACATCGCGGCGTTCCGCGGCGTGCGGCCGCGGAAGGCATGGCTGGCCGGATCGGTCGGGTCGTAGGCCTCGACCTCGACGATCGGTCCTCCCACACCGTCGACGAGCAGCGTGACGCCGATCAGCTCGGGCGCGACCTCGTGGACGCTGCGCGCGAAGAACGCCGTGGGAAGCGCGTCATTCATTCGTTCCAGGGACTGTCCCTGGGACATGGACTTCCGTGGAGAACTGGTCACGCTTTCGTTCCAGGGACTCCCCGTGACATGGCCTTCGGGGACACGGGCCCGAGCGTCGGAGCGGGAAGGCTCGGGATGGCGGCGACGATCGCGACCGTTCGGACCGCACAGGCGATCGCGCCGGAGAAGAAGATGGTCGAGCGGAGAATCGCGCTGTACTGCGTCGGCCAGGCCGGCGACGGCGAGCATGGCGAGGCCGAGCCAGAGCGCGGTGGTCCAGCCCGAAGCCGGCGATCGCCAGGCCCCGGAGTTCCGTCGAAATCGGTCAGAGCGCCGGGAGACTAGAAGAGCTTCTCGCCGCCGGCGGGCTTCGACGTCTTCTCGAGCAGCCTTCGGGCGCGCCGGCCGAGGTCGTTGAGGTCGACCTTGCCCTGGTCGGCCGCCTCGGCCAGCCGCTCGGCGAGCCCGAGCGCCTCGTCGACGATCGCGGAGCCGTCCCCGTGCTCCTGACCCATCTCGTGGAGGATGGTCCGCTCCGTGCGCGAGGCGACGATCGGGTCGACCACGCCCTCGACCCAGACGCGGGTGCGGCGGCCGCTGCCCCGGTCGGCCGCGTCGAGCGGCTCGAGCGCGTAGATCTTGTCGGCACGCGCGTACTTCCCGAAGCCGAGGAAGACCATCCTGGTCGAGCCGTCCGCCACAAGGTGATTATGCAACCGGCGGTAGGCTCGCGCGATGCCTCGGATCTACCTCTCTCCCCCCCACCTGTCCGGCCGCGAGCTCGAATACCTGAAGGAGGCGGTCGACTCGAACTGGGTCGCGCCGCTCGGCCCGCAGGTGGACGCCTTCGAGCAGGAGCTGGCCGAGCTGGTCGGCGTGCCGAACGCGCTCGCGCTCTCGAGCGGGACGGCCGCATTGCATCTCGCGCTGGTCGTGCTCGGCATCGGCCCCGGCGACGAGGTCGCCTGCTCGTCGTTCACCTTCTCTGCGAGCGCCAATCCGATCGTCTACGTCGGCGCAGAGCCGGTGTTCGTCGACGCGGACGCCGCCACCTGGACGCTGGATCCCGGGCTGCTCGAGCGGGCGCTGGCCGAGCGGCCGGCGATCCGCGCGGTCGTCGCCGTCGACCTCTACGGCCAGTGCTGCGACTACGACCGCATCGGGGAGCTGTGCGCCGAGCGCGGGGTGAGACTGATCCAGGACGCAGCGGAATCGCTCGGCGGGCTCTACGGCGACGAGCCGTCCGGCGGGCAGGGCGACCTCGCCGCCTTCTCGTTCAACGGGAACAAGGTGATCACCACCAGCGGCGGCGGCATGCTGGTCTCGCGGAACACGGAGTGGATCGACCATGCTCGCAGGCTCTCGACGCAAGCACGCGAGCCCGCGCCGCATTACGAGCACACGGAGGTCGGCTTCAACTACCGGCTGAGCAACCTGCTCGCGGCTGTCGGCAGGGCGCAGCTCGCGGTGCTCGGCGAGCGGGTCTCGGCTCGGCGCCGCGTCTACGCTCGCTACCGACAACTGCTCGACGGCACGCCGGGGATCAGCCTCATGCCCTGGGCATCCCACGGAAACAGCAACTGCTGGCTCACCTGCATCGTGATCGACCCGGGGGAGGCGGGCACCGACCGCGACCGGATCCGCCTCGCGCTGGAGGCCGAGGACGTCGAGTCGCGCCCGCTCTGGAAGCCGATGCACCTCCAGCCGGTCTTCGCCGAAGCGCCGGTGTACGGCGGCGGGGTGTCGGCGCGACTGTTCGAGCGCGGCCTGTGCCTGCCCAGCGGCTCGGCGCTGAACGACGACGACCAGCGCCGGGTGGTCGAGACCCTGCTGGCTACGCGGGCTTAGGCGTCGGCGCGTAGTCCAGCCACTGGGCCCAGCGCTCGGTGCGGCCCTCGACCGTGTCGCGGTAGGCGGCCTGGAGCTCGAGCGTGACCGGGCCGACGCCGATCTCGTGGTCGTCGATCGAGCGCACCGGCGTCACCTCGACCGCTGTGCCGGTCATGAAGACCTCGTCGGCGAGGTAGAGGTCGCTGCGAATCAGCGGCTTCTGGACGACCGGGTAGCCGATGTCCTGCGCGATCTGGATGATCGAGTCGCGGGTGATCCCGGGCAGGATCGACGAGCTCAGGTCGGGGGTGTGCACGGTGCCGTCCTTGACGACGAAGATCGTCTCGCCCGGGCCGTCGGCGACGTAGCCGTCCTCGGTGAGCAGGATCGCCTCGTCGTAGCCGGCGCGGCTCGCCTCGTGCGTGGCCAGCATCGAGTTCAGATAGACGCCGGTCGCCTTCGCGGCGTGCGGGATCGTGTTCGGGCCCACCCGGCGCCACGAGGAGATCATCACGCGGACGCCCTCCTGCTGGCTCGTCTCGCCGAGGTAGGCGCCCCAGGGGAAGCAGATGATCGCGACGTCCACCGGGTTGTCGCCGCAGTGGACGCCGAGCTCGCCGTAGCCGTAGAACGCGATCGGCCGCAGGTACGAGGCCTCGAGGCCGTTGACGGCGAGCGTCTCGAAGCAGGCGGTGCGGAGCTCCTCGGTCGTGTAGGGCAGCTCCATGTAGAGCAGGCGGGCCGAGGCCTCGAGCCGGTCGAGGTGGTCGCCGAGGCGGAAGACCGCGGGTCCGCGCTCGGTCGCGTAGCAGCGGATGCCCTCGAAGACACCGGTGCCGTAGTGGAGGCCGTGCGCGCCGACGTGGATCCGGGCGTCCGCCCAGTCCACCAGGTCGCCGTTGATCCAGATCTTCTCGCTCTCCTGCACCGGCCCGCCTTGATGTTACGTGTCCTCTGCGACGTCGACCAGCTCGGCCCGCGTCACCCGGGCGAGCTCCGACGCAGGCAGCCCCGCCATGTGCCTGGGCGAGCCGGCGCCCACCCAGAGCGTGTCCTGCGTCGGGATCCGGCCGTCTAGCAGGACGCGTGACACGCGGGCCAGCGCGACCGGTGCGACCGCGCCGACCTCGTAGCCCGTGACGTCGCGGACCTGCGCGGCGCTCGCGACGCGGGCGCGGTTCGACGAGGTCGCCCGCGCCACCTTGGCGGCGTCGGCGCGGCGGTCGCCCGGGACGAGGACGAGCACCCAGGAGCCGTCGCAGTCGAAGAGCAGCGACTTGACGATCCGGCCCAGCTCGCAGCCGACGGCCGCGGCTGCGGCCTCCGCGGTGGGAGTGCCGTCGGCGAACTCCTCGATCCGCGCCTCCGCGCCGGCCGCGCGGAAGGCCTCGCTCACGCGCTCGACGGATTCCGGCCAGCAGCTCATGCCAGGGAAATGAACTGGGCGTCGTCGAAGCCCTCGGCGCGGATGCGCTCGACCAGCTCCACGGGGGCTGGGCCGTCGATCGCGAACGCCATCAGCGCCTTCCCGGCCGCGTGCGTCCGCGAGACGGCCATGTTCGCGATGTTCACGCCGTGCTCGCCGAACATCGTCCCCACCCGGCCGATCACGCCGGGCATGTCCGTGTACCGCAGAAAGACGAGGTTGGCGGCGAGCTCGATGTCGATCGAGAAGCCGAGCGCGCCGGCCAGAAAGAGGCGCGGCTCCGGCCCGATCGTCGTTCCGGAGACGGCGACGCCGTCGGCCCGCACCTCGACGAGGTTCATGTAGTCGCGCGACGCGCGGAAGCGCTCCTCGGAGACGGCGATGCCGCGCTCCGCCGCGATCACCGGGGCGTTCACGTAGTTGACCGCCTGGTCGACGCGGCCCTGGAAGACGCCGTTCAGAGCGGCCACCGTGAGCAGCCGCGTGTCGTACTCGGAGAGCGGCCCGTGCGCGGCGACGACGACGCGCTTCGGCCACCCGCCCTCGAGCTCCACGGCGAGCCGGCCGAGCTTCGCCGCCAGCGGAATGAACGGACCGAGCATCTCGAGGTCGGCGGCGTCGACGACGGGGATGTTCACGGCGTTCGTGACCAGGCCGCCCTCGAGGGCGGCGACGATCTGCTCGGCGACGATCACGCCCGCCCGGTCCTGTGCCTCGTCGGTGGAGGCGGCCAGGTGCGGCGTGACCACGACCTCGTCGAGCGCGAGCAGAGGACCGGAATAGGGCTCCGACGAGAAGACGTCGAGGGCCGCGCCAGCGAGCTTGCCCGAGCGGATCGCCTCGACGAGGGCGTCCTCGTCCACGAGCGCGCCCCGCGCGGCGTTGATCAGGCGGGCGCCGTCTCGCATCGACCCGAGCGCGTCGCGGCCGATGATCCCCGCCGTCTCGTCCGTCAGCGGCAGGTGGAGCGTGACGAAGTCGGCCGCGCCGAGCACGGCCTCGAGCGTCGTCTCGCGCTCGATCCCCGCCTCGCGGAACCGGTCCTCGCCGACGAACGGGTCGAAGGCGACGACGCGCATGCCCAGGCCGGCGGCGCGGCGGGCGACCTGCTGGCCGATGCGGCCGAGACCGAGGACGCCGAGCGTCTTGCCGGCGAGCTCGATCCCGCCCCAGCGCGAGCGCTCCCACGTTCCCTGCTTCAGCGCCGCATGCGCCTGCGGGATGTTCCGCGCGAGCGCGACGAGGAGCCCGATCGTCTGCTCGGCGGCCGAGACGACCGTCGAGTCGGGAGCGTTCGCGACGACGATCCCACGGCGTGTGGCAGCGTCCACGTCGACGTTGTCGACTCCGACGCCCGCCCGCCCGATCACCTTCAGCCGGTCGGCACGCTCGATCACGTCCCCGGTCAGCTTCGTCGCCGAGCGGATCACGATCGCGTCGTAGCCGGCAATCGTCTCGGCGAGGTCGGAGTCGCCGTCCACGTCGACGTCGAAGCGGCTGCGAAGGAGCTCGACGCCCGCAACTGCGATCGGCTCCCGGACGAGCACCCGCGGACGATCAGGCATTCCGCGCGGGAACGGCTGAGTAAGCCTCGAGCGCGCGGGCCACGCCGACGCCGCGCTCGACCTCCGCGCCGGCCTCCACGAGAGCGAGCTCGACGGCGGCGAGCGCGGCGACGACGTCGAAGACGTCGTAGTAGCCGATGTGGCCGATGCGGAAGAGTCGGTTCTTCAGGTCGCCGTGGCCGCCGGCGACGGTGACGCCGTAGCGGTCGCGGAGCGCGAGCCGCAGCTCGCCCGCGTCGACGCCGTCCGGCGTGAGGATCGCGGTGACGACGGCCGAGCGGTCCTCATCGGGCGAGAACAGCTCGAGCCCCATCGCCTTCGCGCCCTCGCGGCAGGCGCGGCCGAGGCGGACATGGCGGTCGAACGCGGCCTCGAGTCCCTCGTCCAGCAGCAGCCCGAGCGCCACGTTCAACCCGCGGACGAGCGAAACGGCCGGCGTGAACGCGCTGTCCAGCTTCGCCTGCCCGGCGCGCGTGCGCTCCCAGTCGAAGTAGAACCGAGGCGACGAGCCGAGCGCGGCGAACGCAGCCTCCGACACGGAGACGAGTCCGATCCCGGGCGGGGTCATCAGCGCCTTCTGCGAGCCGGAGGCGACGACGTCGAGACCCCACGCGTCGGTCTCGAGTGGGACGGCGCCGAGGCTGGAGACGGCGTCGACGACCACCAACGCGCCCGACCCCTTCGCGGCGGCGGCAAGCCCCTGGACGTCGGCGACCACGCCGGTCGACGTCTCCGAGTGCGTGAGGAACACGGCCTTGGCGCCGCCGGCCTCCTCGAGCTTCGCGGTCAGATCCTCCGCGCGCGGTGTCTCTCCCCACTCGTACTCGACCGCCTGCACGTCGGCGCCGTACGCGGTCGCCAGCGCCCGCCAGCGCTCGCCGAACGCGCCCGCCGAGACGACGGCGACGCGGTCGCCGCGCGAGCAGAGGTTCGCGACCGCGGACTCCATCGCACCCGTTCCGGACGAGGTGAACAGGAGCACGTCGCCGGCGGTGCGGTACACGGCGTGGAGCCGCTCGAGGCATTCGCCGAACAGCTCGCGGTAGTCCGGCCCGCGGTGGTGGACGACCGGCTCGGCGAGCGCGGACAAAACCTCGGGCGGAACGGGCGTCGGCCCGGGCGTGAACAGATACCGCTTCGCCGACATCCGCGTCGAGCGTAGCGAAGAGTGTGGCTACCCCCACTGCGGGGGCAGGCAGCGCTTGTTAGTTTGGCAGCATGGAACATGCGGCCCCTGCAGAGGAGCAGCCGATGGGCAATGCGGAAGCGAACGGAGCCGTCGTGGTCGCGCAGGACGTCGCCCGCCGCTACGGCGAGGGCGACACGGCCGTCGACGCGCTCCGCGGCGTTTCGCTGGACGTGTCGCGGGGACAGCTGACCACGGTCATGGGCCCGTCGGGCTCGGGCAAGTCGACGCTGATGCACATCCTCGCCGGGCTCGACCGCCCGACCGGCGGCAGCGTCGAGATCGGCGGCACCGAGATCACCACGCTCGGCGACTCCGACCTGACGAAGCTCCGCCGCGAGCACATCGGCTTCATCTTCCAGTTTTTCAACCTGCTGCCGATGCTCTCGGCCGAGGAGAACATCACTCTCCCCCTGACGATCGCCGGCGAGAAGGCCGACGAGGCCTGGCTCGAACAGCTGATCGCCTCGGTCGGGCTGAAGGATCGGCGCTCCCACCGCCCGTCCGAGCTCTCCGGCGGACAGCAGCAGCGCGTCGCGATCGCGCGCGCGCTGGTCTCGAAGCCGACCGTCGTCTTCGCCGACGAGCCGACCGGCAACCTCGACTCGAAGACCGGCGGCGAAATCCTCGAGCTCCTGCGCCAGGCGGTGCAGGACGGCGGCCAGACGACCGTGATGGTCACGCACGACCCGCGCTCGGCCTCGATCGCCGACCGGATCCTGTTCCTCGCCGACGGCAACATCGTCAAGGAGCTCCCCCGGTCCGAACCGCACGACGTGATCGCAGCGATGGAGGAGATCGGCCGGACGTGAGGTCGATCGCGCTCCGCGGGCTCTGGGCGCGGAAGCTCAGGACGTTCCTGACCGCGTTCGCGATCGTGCTCGGAATCGCGACCGTGAGCGGCACGTTCGTGCTGACGGACTCGATCACACACGCGTTCAACGCGATCTTCTCGAACATCTACCGCGGCACCGACGCGTCCATCACCGGGAAGTCGGCGGTCAGCGCCGACGCGACCACCGACCTGCCGCCGTTCGACGAGTCGCTGCTCGGGAAGGTGGAGGATCTGCCGTCCGTCCAGGCGGCGATCGGCGGCGTCGCCGACACGGCGAACCTGATCGGCTCGAACGGCAAGGTGATCAGCTTCGGGGGCGCCCCGCATCTCGGCTTCTCCGTCGATCCGACCCAGGCGAGGTTCAACTCCCTCTCCCTGGTCGAAGGCAAGTGGCCCGGCCCGAACCAGGTCGTGATCGACCATTCGACCGCGAGCAAGAAGCACATCTCCGTCGGCGACCGTATCGGCGTGGAGGCGCAGGGGAGCGCCCAGCCCTTCACCGTGTCCGGCCTGGTCAAGTTCGGCACGAGCGGGCTCGACATCGGCGGCGCCACGCTCGCCGGATTCGACCTGAAGAGCGCTCAGCGCCTCTTCCGGAAGGAGGGCAAGCTCGACCAGATCCGGGTCTCGAAGAAGCCCGGGGTCAGCGAGGCCGAGCTGCTCTCCGACATCCGGTCGATCCTCCCGCCGCAGACGCAGGTGAAGAGCGGAGCCGAGCAGGCGGACACGGACGCCGGCGACACCAACGCCTTCACCAGCTTCCTGCAGAAGTTCCTGCTCTCGTTCGGGATCATCGCGCTGTTCGTCGGCTCGTTCGTGATCGCCAACTCGCTGTCGATCACGGTCACCCAGCGGACGCGCGAGTTCGCGACGCTGCGGACGCTGGGGGCGACACGGCGCCAGATCAGGCGGTCGGTGCTGCTCGAGTCGTTCGTGATGGGGTTCCTTGCCTCGGTGGTCGGGCTCTTCCTCGGCCTCGGGCTGGCGAAGCTCCTCTTCTGGCTCTTCGGCGAGGTGGGGTTCACGCTGCCGAACACCGGCCTCCTGTTCAAGACCCGCACGATCATCGTCTGCCTGGTGGTGGGAACGCTCGTGACGATGCTGGCCAGCCTGCGGCCGGCGCGCCGCGCGACCCGCGTGCCGCCGATCGCGGCCGTCCGGGAGGGCGCGAAGCTTCCCCCGGGCCGGTTCGCAAAGTACCGCGGCGTCGGATCGGCAACGCTGGCGGTGCTCGGTTTCCTCGTGCTCGCCTACGGGATGTGGGGAGCGAGCGGTACGGGCCCGGTGCTCGCCTTCATGGGCATCGGCGCCGTCCTGATCTTCTTCGGCGTCGCGCTGTTCACCGCGCAGCTGATCCGGCCGCTCGCCGCGGTGCTGGGCATCCCGGGCGACCGCCTGGCCGGAGCCCCGGGAATCCTCGCCCGTGAGAACGCGATCCGGAACCCGCAGCGGACCGGCTCGTCGGCGGCGGCGCTGATGATCGGACTGACGCTGGTCACGCTCGTCACCATGCTGGCGACCTCGATCCGCGCTTCGTTCTTCGGCGCGGTCGACAAGATCTTCATCGCCGACTACGCCGTCACCGCCGAGAACAACTTCGACCTGATCCCCTCGGCGATCGGAAGGACGCTCGAGCAGACGCCCGGCGTCCACGACGTCGTCGGCGTCCGGGTCGGCGACATGCGCATCAACGGCAAGCGGAACACCCTGTCGGCGGTGAACCCGGGCGGAAGCAAGATCTTCCGGCTCGACTGGACCGCGGGCTCGCCCGCAACGCTCGACACCCTCGGGCAGAACGACGCGTTCACGGACAAGGACTACGCGAAGAAGCACGACCTGTCGCTCGGCTCGAAGGTCACGATCCTCGTGCCGAACGGCCAGCGGCCGACCTTCAGGATCGCCGGCATCTACGACCCGCCGTCCGGCGGCTCTCCCTTCAACGGGCCGCTCGTGATCTCGACCGCGACCTTCGACCGGCTCTACACCACGCCCCAGGACCAGTTCGTGTTCTTCAACGTGAACGGGGGCGCATCGCCCGAGGCGAGCGCCCGCCTCGACAGAGACCTGAAGGGCTTCCCGAACGCGAAGGTCCAGACCCGCGAGGAGTTCAAGAAGAACCAGGCGAGCTTCATCGGGAACATCCTCAACATCCTCTACGTGCTGCTGGCGCTGTCGGTGATCGTCAGCCTCTTCGGGATCGTGAACACGCTCGTGCTGACGATCTACGAGCGCACCCGGGAGCTCGGCATGCTGCGGGCCGTCGGCATGACCCGCTGGCAGGTGCGGTGGATGGTTTCGCTGGAGAGCGTGGTCACGGCGCTGATCGGCGCCGTCGTCGGCATCGTGCTCGGGATCGTCCTCTCGGTGCTGATGATCGTGCGCGTGGACTTCCTCGTGCTCTCCTGGCCGGTCGGCTCGCTGATCGTGTTCGCGATCGTGGCCGTGATCGCGGGGATGGTCGCCGCGATCTTCCCGGCAAGACGGGCGGCGCGGCTCAACGTCCTCGAGGCCCTGCAGTACGAGTAAGGGCACGGGGAAACCCATGGTTCCCCCGTGGGCCCCCTCCTTCTTGATGGCGACTTCCCGGCGGTTTCTTGCGCTCCGGCGAGAGCGCGGTCTCGCCTCCGCGCGCGGCAGGGTAGCGCTCACAGACCGAAAGACCGGCGCCCGCACCGGACGGGGTTGGAGACAATGATGGCGTGGATTCGCTGAAGGGTCAGCTGCTCCTCGCCTCGCCGGCGCTCTTCGATCCAAACTTCCGGCGGGCGGTGGTGCTCGTCACAGAGCACACCGACGAAGGCGCAGCCGGGCTCGTCCTCAACCGACCGTCGGAGACGGCGGTCGCCGACGCGGTCCCCGACCTGCTGCCGCTCGTCTCCGACGAGGAGCGCGTGTACGTCGGCGGGCCGGTGCAGGAGTCGGCCGTGCTCGTGCTCGCCGAGTTCGAGGACCCGGAGGAAGCGGCGCTGCTCGTGGTCGACGACGTCGGCTTCCTGCCGGGCGACGGCGACTTCGACCTGCTCGCAGGCGCGACCCGGCGCGTGCGCGTGTTCGCCGGCTACGCCGGCTGGGGGCCGGGCCAGCTCGAGGCTGAGCTCGAGGAGTCGTCCTGGATCCTGGGGTCGTCGCGGGCGCCGGAGCTCTTCCCCGAGCCCGAGGACGACCTCTGGGCACGCGTGCTGCGGGACAAGGGCGGCGTCTACCGCGTGGTCGCCCTGATGCCCGAGGACCCGACGGTCAACTAGCGCCGCCCGGCCCCTCGGCGTCGATTGACGCCGAGAATCGCGATCCCCAGACTGGTTTCCGTGAAGACGTGCCCGACCTGCGGCGTCGACAACGCCCTGGATGCACGGTTCTGCAGCAGCTGCGGAGCACCGTTCGAGCAGCGCCCGGCCGTCCACGAGGAGCGCAAGCTCGTCTCCGTGCTGTTCGTCGATCTGGTCGGCTCGACCGCGCGCGCCGATGAAGCCGATCCCGAGGACGTCCGCGAGACGCTCCGCCTGTTCCACAACGAGGCGAAGCGGCACATCGAGCAGCACGGGGGCGTGCTGGAGAAGTCATCGGGGATGCGGTGATGGCCGTCTTCGGCGCCCCGACCGCCCACGGCGACGACGCCGAGCGCGCCGTGCGCGCCGGATTGCGCGTTCTCTCCGGCATGGACGACCTCAACCGCGAGCACGGCCTCGAGCTGGCTGCGCGCGCCGCGGTGAGCACGGGCGACGCGGTCGTCGCAGTCGACGGCGGCGCGGGCGAGCCGCTGGCGATGGGGGACGTGGTCAACACCGCCGCCCGGTTGCAGTCGGCGGCTCCCGAGGGGGGCCTGCTGGTCGGCGCCGAGACGTACCGAGCGAGCCGCAGCGGGATCACGTACGAGCCGCACCAGGCGGTCGATGCGAAGGGGAAGGCGCAGGCGGTGGAGGCCTGGCTCGCCGTCGCGGCCGCAGCGGACGGCATGGAACGCACGGTGCGCCGCGCGCCGCTCGTCGGCCGCTCGAGAGAGCTCGACCTGATGCACTCGGCGTGGCTCCAGTGCGTGGACGAGCGCCGCCCGCACCTGGTCACCGTTCTCGGGCCGCCAGGAATCGGGAAGTCGAGGCTTTGCCACGAATTCTCGGAGCGGGTCGCGGGAAGCGACGGTCGCATCCTCCGCGGGCGCTGCCTGCCGTACGAGGAGCAGGTCGGATACCAGGCGTTCTCCCGGCTGGTCTCCGCCTCGAGCGGAATCGTCGGCTCGGACGAGCCGGAGGCGGCGCGGGGAAAGCTCCGCGTAACCGTCGATCGCCTGATGCCGGAGGACGAGGCGGCCGAGACGTTCCGGTACCTCGCCCTGCTCCTCGGCCTCGCGCCCGAGGATGCGGCGCAGCAGCTGCTCCTGCCCTTCTTCGCAGCGCGACGCTTCGTGGCATGCGTCGGGCACGAACAGCCGACCGTGTTCGTGTTCGAGGACATCCACTGGGCGCAGCCGAGCGAGATCGCCCTGCTCCAGTACCTCACGCAGCACCTCCGCGACTCGCCGGTGGTGCTCGTGGTCGCCGCCCGCCCGGAGCTGCTCGACAACCATGCGACCTGGGGGGCCGGTTTGGCCGCCCAGACAATCCCGCTCGACCCGCTGTCGGCGGAGGACGCGGCCGCCCTGGCAGCCCGGCTGCTGCCGCAGCAGGCCGGCGCGGTCGACCTCGGACGGATCATCGAGACGGCAGGGGGAAATCCCCTCGTCCTCGACGAGCTGTCGGCCTCGGTCGCCGAGCTCAGCGCGGGCTCGGACCTGCCGGTCACGGTCCGCGAGGCGATTGCGGCCCGGATCGACGCACTGCCCGCCGATGCTCGCGGAGCGCTGCTGTCCGCCGCGGTCGTCGGCCGGACGTTCTGGCGCAGGCGGCAGACATGGCCCGGAGAAGCTGGGCGCAGGACGCCGTGGTCGATCTCTACTCGATGGCGCTCGAGCTGGCGCCGGACGAGGCCGAGCGGCGGAGAATCAGGCTCGACCGCGGAATCGCGCTCGTCGAGCTCGCCGACTACGAGGGAGCCGTACAGGAGCTCGGCGACCTTGTTCCCGAGCTCGACGGCCAGGCGCAGCTCGACGCCTTGCTCGCGCTCGGCCACGCCCATCTCTGGACCGAGCACGAGGAGGCCGTGTTCTCGACGGTCGAGGCGGCAGGCGCTCTCCTCCGTGAGTTCGACGACCCGACTGCGGGTCCAGCCCTCACCGCACTCGAGAGCCAGGCCCTCGCGATGCGCGGGGCCGAGGGAGACCTCGACCGGTCCTTCGAGCTGGGCGAGCGGTCGCTCGCCCAATGGGTGCCCGGAAGCCGGCTCCTCTCACTCAGGCACCAGCTGCACCTGCACGCCAACACCGCCTACTGGACCGGCCGGTACGAGCGGTCGCTCGAGCTCGCGCGAGAGACCCGGGCGCTCGCAGCCGACATCGAAAGCGCAGAGTCCCTACTGCGTGCGGGCGGGCACGAGGCGCTCTCGCTCGTCGCCCTCGGACGCCACGAGGAAGCGCTCGCGATCTGGGACGAGCTCTTCAGGATCGCGAGCGACCACGGGCGCAGCCCCAACGTCCTGCTCAACTACTCCTCGGTCGCGTACCGCGAGCTGTACCTGCTCGAAGAGGCACACCGCCGCACCGAGGAAGCCCTCGAGCTCTCGGCACAGCTGGCGTTCAGCATGCCGCGCCAGTTCGCGGGCTCGGATCTCCTCTTCACGCTGCTGCTCGTCGGAGACGTCGGAGCCGCGCAGGCGGCCTGGCCGGCCCGGTGGAAAGGGGTGAGCGAGGCGACCGCGTGGACGACCTGGCTGATCGCCGGCCGGCTCGCCGCGGCCCGTGCCGAGATCGCGCTCCAGGCGGAGACACCCGAGTCGGCGCTGGAGTGGGCGCAGCGCTCGCTCGACATCGCGCGCCGCACGCACCGGCGCAAGTACGAGGCGCGCTCGCTCACCTTGCTCGGCCAGGCGTCTGCGCGCCTCCGTCGCCGCGACGAGGCGCTCGGCGCGCTCAGATCCGCGGTGACGATCGCGGACGAGCTGATCGGTCCGCCTGCGCGCTGGCAGGCTCGCGCCGCCCTCGGGGAGGCCGCCTACGATCTCGGCGACGACGAGACCGCCGCGGCCGCGTTCGCGGAGGCCGGACGCCTCGTCGAGGCCTTCGTCGCCACGCTCGCGCCCGAACGCGCCGCCGCGGTCCTGAACGCGCAGCCGGTCTCGGACCTCCTCGCCCGCGGGGCCGCCGCACCGCCGGCTGAGCGGCTCCTACGCGGCCGCGAACGCCGCGACCGTCCGGTCGACGTCCTCTTCGCTCGTCTGCCAGTTGCTGACCGAGATGCGGATCGCCTGCCGGCCGGCCCAGGCCGTGCCGCTCATCCAGGCCACGCCGCTCCGCTGTACGGCGTCGAGCTTCGCGGCGGTCTGCTCGTCCGAGCCGAAGCGGAACAGCACCTGGTTGAGCACCACCTCGTTCAGCACCTCGACGCCCGGGACGTCGGTGACGCCGGCGGCGAACCGCTGCGCCAGGTCGCAGCAGCGCTCGACCAGCTCGGCGATGCCGGTCCGGCCGAGCGAGCGGATCGCGGCGTAGACCGGGAACCCGCGGGCGCGGCGCGAGAACTCCGGCGTCCAGTCGACCTGGTCGCGCGGGCCCCCCTCGCCGCTCTGGACCAGGTACTCGGCCTGGACCGACATCGCGCGGCGGTGCGGCTCCGGCTTCGCGCAGAAGACGATGCCGGAGTCGTACGGGACGTTCAGCCACTTGTGACCGTCGGTCGCCCAGGAGTCGGCGCGCGCGGCTCCTCGGACCAGCTGTGCGAAGCGTGGGCTGGCCGCCGCCCAGAGGCCGAACGCGCCGTCGACGTGGAGCCAGGCGCCCGCGGCCGTGACCGCGTCGGCGATCTCCTCGAGCGGGTCGAACGAGCCCGTGTTCACTTCCCCCGCCTGGGCGCAGACGATCGTCGGGCCTTGGCCGGAGGCGAGTGCGTCACGCAGCGCATCGGAGCGCATCCGCCCCTGGTCGTCGGCCGCGACCGTGACGAGCGATCCCGTGCCGAGGCCGATCAGGCGCAGCGCGCGCACCAGGGTCGAGTGCACCTTCTCGCCGGCCAGCACGCGGATCGGCGGCGCGCCCGTCAGGCCGTCGCGCTCCACGCCCCACCCGGCCTGCGCCAGCACGTGGTTGCGCGCGGCCGCCAGCGCGGTCGCGTGCGCCATCTGCGTGCCGGTGACGAACGCGAACGAGACTCCACGCGGCAGCCCGAGCAGCTCTGCGACCCAGACGCCTGCCACCTCCTCCACCACCGAGGCCGCCGGGCCGGCGACGTACAGGCCGGCGTTCTGGTCCCAGGCCGAGGTCAGCCAGTCGGCGGCGAGCGCGGCGGGAACGGCGCCGCCGATCACGAACCCGAAGTAGCGCCCGCCGGGGATCGCGACCGCGCCCGCGTCGCCGGCGGCGGCCAGCTCGCGGACGACCTCGCGCGCGTCGGTCGGCGCGTCCGGCAGAGCTCCGCCGAACCGGGCGCGAAGCTCGTCGACCTCGACCCGGGGGAAGACGGGACGATCGGGCAGGCTCTCAAGGAAGTCGGCGGCGAGATCGGCGGTCTCGTGGAGCAGATCGCGCATGCCGGAACGCTATCCGCCCGCCCGGATCTGGCTGAGCGTCGCCCGCGGAGTGATCGCCTCCGGGTCGACGCGAAGCTCGAGCAGCGCCGGGCGCCCCTCGGCCAGCGCCGTCTCGAAGGCGGGCGCGAAGTCCTCGGTCCGCTCGACCCGCGCGGCGAATGCGCCGAACGACTCCGCGTAGACGACGAAGTCCGGATTGACGAGCTCGGTGGCGACGGCGCGGCCCGGGAAGTGGCGCTCCTGGTGCATGCGGATCGTCCCGTACATGCCGTTGTTCACCAGCAGCACGACGATCGCAGCGCCGTACTGCGCGGCGGTCGCCAGCTCGTGGCCGCTCATCAGGAAGTCGCCGTCGCCGCTCAGGCAGACGACCACGCGCTCCGGGTACAGGAGCTTGGCGGCAACCGCGGCCGGAACGCCGTACCCCATCGCCCCGGCGCAGGGGGCGAGCTGCGTGCCGAAGCGGTGGAACTCGTAGAAGCGGTGCGCCCACACCGTGTAGTTGCCGGCGCCGTTCGTGAGCACGGCGTCGTCCGACAGCCGCTCGCGCAGGTAGGCCATGACCTCGGCCAGCTGGAGGTCGCCCGGCAGCTTACGGTGGCCGAGGTTGGCGAGGTAGCCGGCCCGGGCCTCTTCCACCCATGCGACCCGCCGGGCGCCGTCCACCGGCGTGAGCGCGGCCGCGAACTCGGGCGATCCCGAGACGATCGCCAGCTCCGGCTCGTAGACGCGGCCGAGCTCGTCCGCGTCGGCGTGCACGTGGATCAGCCGCTGCCGCGGTACGGGCGGTTCGAGCAGCGAGTACTGGCGCGTGGCGATCTCGCCGAGGCGGGTGCCGAGGGCGAGGATCACGTCGGCCTCCTGGACGCGCCGGGCCAGGGCCGGGTCCAGGCCGATCGTCAGGAAGCCGGCGTACGCCGGAGAGGCGTTGTCGACGTAGTCCTGGCGCCGGAACGAGGCCGCCACGGGAACGTTCGAGGCCTCGGCAAACGCCAGCACGTCGTGGCCGGCCTGCGCGTTCCAGCCGCCGCCGCCGACGACGATCAGCGGCCGCTCGGCGGCTGCGAGCAGCTCGAGCGCGCGCTCGACGTCCGCCTGCGAGGGAGCGGGTCGCGACGGCCGGTACCGCACCGCGTCGGGAACGTCGGCCTCGTCGTCCTGGACGTCCTCGGGCAGCGCGACCACCACCGGCCCGGGACGGCCGGAGGTTGCGGTGCGGAACGCCCGCCCGACCAGCTCCGGCGTCTCCGCAACGTCCTCGAGCGTCGTCACCACCTTCGCCATCTCCCCGAACATCCGCGCGTAGTCGAGCTCCTGGAACGCCTCGCGGCCGAGGTGCGTGCGCGGCACCTGGCCGACGAAGAGAACGAGCGGCGTCGAGTCCTGGTAGGCGGTGTGGATCCCGACCGCGGCGTGTGTGGCTCCGGGAGCGCGCGTGACCAGGCAGACGCCGGGCCGGCCGGTCAGCTTCCCGTACGCCTCGGCCATGTTCGCCGCGGCCGCCTCGTGGCGGGTCGTGTAGAGCCGGATCGGCGAGTCGCCGAGCGCGTCCAGCACGCTGATGTAGCTCTCCCCCGGAACGCAGTACGCCGTGTCCACGCCGTGGACGAGCAGCTGGTCGACCAGGATGCGTGCGGCGGTGCGCACGCTAGAACGCGATCGGGTACTCGCCGTAGACCGTCGGGCGCTGGAGCTTCGGCCGGTCCTCGTCCGCCGGGTCGACGTAGGCGATCGTCCGCTTGCCCGCCCACTCGGGCGGCAGCAGCATGACGCGGACGAAGGCGCTCTCCTCGGTGGCGGAGGCAGTCGCCAGAACGGGCTCCGGCCCGCTCTCGAACCACGGCTCGCCCGGCTCGTAGTCGTGGGTCTCGCCGCCCGACTCGATCCGGATCGAGCCGTGCAGCAGGTAGCGGATCCCCGGCCCGGGATGCGTGTGGCGGTAGGCGATGCCTCCGGGCGGGAAGTCGATCCGGTCGTGGCGCATCAGCCAGCCGGGCTGCACCCGGACCGGCGCGGCAAGCAGGGCGTCGGCGGGCTCGGTGTCGAGCAGCTCCCAGACGAGCGACGTTCCGTCGTCGAGCTCGTGGACGACGGCGTTCTGCGCGTCGTGCGGCCGCAGTGAGAGGACGAGGTTCAATGGAAGTACTGGCCGCCGTCGATGACCATCGTCTGGCCGGTGATGAAGTCCGCGCCCGGCGTGCAGAGGAAGACGACCGCCCCGACGACGTCCTCCGGCACCTGGTCGCGCTGGATCGTGCGCGCGGCGACGGAGACGTCGCGCAGCTTCTCCACCACCTCGGGGTGCGCCTCGACGCCGGCTGTCATCGTGAAGCCCGGCGCGACGCAGTTCACGTGGATGCCGTCCTTGCCGAGCTCCCTCGCCAGCGCCCGCGTGAACGCGACGATCGCGCCCTTCGAGGTCACGTAGTGGAGCAGGAACGGCACCCCGCGAAAGGGCGTCCCCGACGAGATGTTCACGATCTTGCCGCCGCCCTGCTCGCGCATCGCCGGCACCGTGGCACGGCAGGTCAGGAACATCGAGGCGACGTTCACGTCCATCACCTGGCGCCACTCCTCGAGCGGGATCTCCGTGAACGGCCGCATCGCCAGCGAGGCGTAGAGGCCGGCGTTGTTGATCAGGATGTCGAGGCGTCCGTGCCGGTCGAGCGTCTCGTCGACCATCCGCCCGACGTCGGCCTCGTTCGAGACATCCGCCTGGATGCCGCCTTCGGGCGGGCTCAGGTCGGCGACGACGACCGTCGCGCCCTCGGCCACGAGGCCCCCCGCGATCGCCGCGCCGATCCCCTGCGCGCCGCCGGTGACGAGCGCGACCTTCCCCTCCAGCCGGCTCACCTCAAGGGCGAGAACGAGGTCGGAATCAGGATCCGGTTCTCCTGGGTGTGGATCAGCGGCTGGATCCGGCCGAGGAACGCGACCCACGCCTCGTCTGCCTGCAGCTCCCGCCGGCGCCTCGCCCGGTCCTCGAAATCGTCGTACGCCCAGATGTGCGTGTAGGTCGAGGGACTGCCCACGTCGGTCGTGAACGCGCCGACGAGGCGGCCGAGGTAGCGCTCCTGGAGCGCGATTCCCACGGACTCGTATAGTCCGACGAGCTCGTTCAGCTTGCCGGTGTAGACGTGGTAGTCGCGCTCCTCGACGATCACGCAGCGATTCTACGATGCACGGTGAACATGTCCTTCCGCGACCGGATCGCACCCGCTCTCCAGGACCTGGTCGCCGGGCCGATGGAGAAGAAGCGGTTCATCCAGGACGGGCGGCGCAAGCTGCTCGCGCCCGCAGCGGGACGGGTGCTCGAGGTCGGCGCCGGAACCGGCTTCAACGCGCGGTACTACCCCGAAGGTGTCGGCGACGTGACACTGACGGACGAGCTCGGCGGCATGCTCCGCCGCGCCGAGCGGCGAGCCGAGGAGGCCGGCCGTCGCGTGGAGACGGTGACGGCGCCGGTCGAGTACCTGCCGTTCGAGGACGAGTCGTTCGACACCGTCGTCGGCTCGCTGCTCCTGTGCTCGGTCGACGACCAGGACGCCGCGCTCACGGAGATCCGCCGTGTGCTGAAGCCCGGTGGCCGCTACCTCTTCCTGGAGCATGTCCGCTCGGACGACCCGAAGGTGGCCAGGCGGCAGGACCGCTGGGAACGCGTCTGGGGCGTCGTCGCCATGGGCTGCCACCCCAACCGCGACACCTTGCCGCGGATCGAGTCGGCGTTCGCGGTGGACGAGGTCGAGCGCGGCAAGCTGCCCGAAGGCCCGAGCATCATCCGGCCGTACGTCCTCGGCCGGGCGGACAAGCGGTAGGGTCGCTGCGCGACACCGGTGTAAGCTCTTCGGCGGTGATGGGGCGGGAGGAAAGCGGCGATGTCAGGCTGAAGCCCGACAGGCGACCGTCTTCTCGCCGGGCCCGGCACCGCGCGGCCTTGGCGGCGCTCGGCGTCTCCGCTGCGAGGCTGCGCTCGCAGCCGCTCCGTCCCGTGCTGGTCGTGGCGGGTGTGGCGCTCGCGTTCGCGATGACGGTCGCGATCGTCGGCGGGAGCCTGGTCGCGCGGCAGCAGGCGCTGGGACAGGCGCTCGGTTCGTTGCCGGACAGTGCCCAGGGCTTCCGCGTCGACCGGTTCGGGACACCCCTGAACCGGCAGATGTATGCGCGCGAGGACCGCGAGGTGCGACGGGTGCTCGGCACGCTGTCGCCCGGCGCGGCGCGACGGGTCGTGTTCTTCCGGCAGTTGCGGGTCGCCGGGCAGCTGGTCGAGATCGCGGGCGTCGACCGGCTTGCAGCGATCGTCCGGCTGCGCTCCGGGCGGCTCCCGCGGACCTGCACACCGGCGTCCTGCGAGGTGCTCCAGCTCGGCGAGGGCGGGCGGGCGCGGTTGCACGAGGGCGACGTCCGGCTCGACCGCGTCGGGGTCGCCGAGCTGCGCGATCCCGGGCTCTTCGGCTACATCTCGGCGGCGTACGCCAGCCCGGCCGCGCCGCCGGCCGTGCTGATCGCGCCGAGCGTCGACTCGCTCGAGCGGTTGCCGTCGCTCCAGCCCTTCTACCGCGTGTACTCGTGGCTCTCGCCGCTGCGCGCAGACCGCCTGCACACGTGGGACGTCGGCCACATCCTCGCCGCCGAGTCGCGGGGGCAGACGGCGCTGTACGCGACAGACCCGGCCTTCCGGCTGAGCAGTCCCGACGACGAGCTGCTGAACGCGACCCGGCGCGGCACGATCGCCGCCAGGCGCCTGATCCTCGTCGGCGGCGAGACGAGCGCGTTGCTGCTCGGGTTCGCGATCATCGCCGCGGTCGGCCTGCGCCGCGGGCTCGGCAGCGAACGGCGGCGCCTGCTCGCCCGCGGTGCCCGGCGCTGGCAGGCATGGCTGGCGCTCGCAGCCGAGATCGGGGCGATGACGCTTGCGGGAGCGCTGCTCGGGATCGCGGCCGGCGCGGCGACCGTCGCCGCGATCGCGGCCGCAAGCGATCAGCCCGTGGGCGGGATTCTCTCGCACACCCTGCTGGCGGGCTGGACGCTCGGCGCGCTTGCAGGGGGCGTGCTCGCGGTCACGCTCGTGCTCGCCGCGACGACGCTGACCCGGGACGACGAGGAGGGACGCCGGCGCATCCGCCTGTCGGACGTGGCTGCGGTCGGGGCGGCGGCCGCGATCGTCGTCGGGCTCAGCCGCGGGGCACTCGACCCCGGAAACGTCTCCGGCGGCGACACGGTCCTGCTGCTCGTCCTCCCCGCGCTCGTCTGCTTCGTGGTCGCCGTCGTGCTCGCACGCCTGCTCGGGCCGGCGATGCGGGCGGGCGAGCGGCTGACGCGTGGCCGCTCGCTGACGCTTCGCCTGGGGGTGCTCGCGCTTGCCCGGGCCCCGTCGCGGACCGTCGTCACCTGTGCGTTCATCACGGTCGCGCTCGGGCTCGCGCTCTTCGCTGCCGCCTACCGCGCGACGCTCGCCCGCGGCGCCTCCGACCAGGCCGCGTTCCAGGTACCGCTCGACTACACGGTCAGCGAAGGGTCGAAGCTGGTCCAGCCCCTCGACGCCGCTCCGCTCTCGGAATACGCACGGACGGCGCCGGGCACGCGGGCCTTTCCGGTTCTTCGGCTCGCGGCGACGACGCCCGGGACCGGCACGGCGGTCCTCTCGCCGACCGTTCTCGGCGTCCCGGCCGCCGCGGTCCGGCGGCTGCGCTGGCGGTCCGACTTCTCCTCCGTCCCGGTCTCGTCCATTGCGCGCAAGCTGTCGGCGCAGGGGCAGCCAAGCCTGCGCGGCGTGCGCATCGCGGCGGGGACGGAGACGCTCTCCACGCGGACGCGGCTACGTGGCGCGGACGTGCTCGCGTGGATCGTGGTCGGTGACCCGCGTGGCCGGATCTCGCTCCTCCCGCTCGGGCGCGTGCCCAGGGAGGCGACGACGCTGACGGCGCACGTTCCCCGCGGCCGCGGGCTGCGCGTGCTCGGCATCCAGCTCGCGCTCCCCGAGACGGAGGCGTTCATGCTCGCGCACGACGAGGCCGAGGGCTCGGTCGCGGTGGCGCCGTCGGGCGAGATCGCGATCGGGCCGCTGCGCGCGGGCGGTCGCGTGCTGACCGACTGGCGCGACTGGACGCTGTCCACAGGCGGCGACGTGCTCCCGCGCGCCGGCGGCGCGACGATCCGGTACGCATTCCCGGACACGGGGCTCCGCCTGGTCTTCCGCCCGGCCCAGCCGACCGACGGACAGGTGATGCCCGTGGTCGTCTCGCCCGACGTCGCCCGCGCCGCGGGCGGGGTCGGGGCGACGAGCGTGCTCGACTTCCAGGACACGCACGTCGACGTGCGGATCGTGGGGGTGGCGTCTCGCCTGCCGTCGGTTCCCGCTGACAGCGGCGCGTTCGTCCTCGCCGACGCCGCCTGGCTGTCGACCGCGATCGACGCAAACGCTCCGGGCGAGGGGACGCCGAACGAGGTCTGGATCTCGGCTCCGGGCGACGGCTCGGTCGCCGGGCAGGCGCTGCACCGGCCGCCGTTCTCCGGGCTCGTCGTCGAGTCGCGCGCGGCGATCGAGCGGCGGCTGGCAGGGGACCCGCTGGCGCACGCGACGGCGATCGCGCTGGGCGCCGCTGGGCTGGTGGCGCTCGTGCTGGCCGTGCTCGGGTTCTGGGTCGGGGTGGCCTCCGAGCTGCACGACGAGAAGAGCGACTTCTTCGACCTCGAGGCGCAGGGCCTGCCGCCGGCCGACATGCGCCGTCAGCTGCGGATGCGCGGCGTGATCCTGCTGGTGCTCGGCTTCGCCGGCGGTCTGGCACTTGCGCTGCTGCTCTCCCGCCTGGTCGTCTCGCTGATCCGCGTGTCCGGAACGACCGGCGTGCCGGAGCCGCCGTTGCGGCTCGACCCTGACTGGCTCGTCGCTGGGATCGGGATCGCGGCGCTGATGCTGGCCGCGCTGCTGGTGGCGGAGGCGGCGTCGCTCGCCGCGTTCCGCGGCAACCGGCCCGAACGCGCCTCCTGGAGCCTGGAATGACGCCGGCCGTCGACGTCCGCGAAGCCTTCCGCATCCACCGCTTCGGCGGCGCGACCTCGGTCGCGCTCCAGGGGCTGACGCTCCAGGTCGAGCAGGGCGAGATCGTGGTCGTGCTCGGGCCGAGCGGCTCCGGGAAGACGACCCTGCTGCGGACGGTCGCGGCGTTCGACCGGCTGTCTGCCGGCGTCGCCCGGGTGCTCGGCACGGACGTCGGGAGCCTCGACCCGGGAGCAGCGGCGATGTTCCGGGCACGGAACCTGGGGCTGCTCGACCAGCACTACGCACGGGCGCTCTCCCCCGATCTGACCTGCGTCCACACCGTCGGCCTCGGGCTCGAGCTGCTGGGCTCGCCGCGGCCGGAGGCTCGCGCGATCGCCGGCGGGCTGCTCGAGCGCGTCGGGCTCGGCGACCGGCTCGATGCCCGTCCGGGGTCGCTGTCGGGCGGCGAGCAGCAGCGTGTCGCCCTGTGCGCCGCACTGGCCCACGCGCCCGCGGCTGCTGCTGGCAGACGAGCCCGCCGGCGAGCTGGACGCCCAGAACGCGGCAGATCGTCTACGAGCTGATCGCGGAGCTCGCCCGCGAGCAGGGGACGACCGCGCTCGTCGTCAGCCACGACGAGGCGGCGGCGACGATCGCCGACCGACTCGTCCACGTCCGCGACGGACGCGTCGTCGAGGAGGGCCGCCCCGGCGTGCGCCCGTCGCTGGTCGTGACCGAGCCCGGTTGGGTTCGCCTGCCCGATCCGCTGCTCGAGGCGCTCGGCGCGCCCACGCGGCTCCACGCCGACGGGCGCGAGCACGAGCTCGTTCTGTCCAGCGACGAGCTCGACCGCACGCTCGACACCCCCGCCCCGGCCATGTTCCACGAGCACGCGGCCAAGCCGGGCGAGGTGGTCGCAGAGCTGCACGGCGTGGTCAAGCGCTTCGCGGGCGCGCCGCAGCCGGTTCTCTCCGGCGTCTCGGCCGCCTTCGCGAGCGGCACGCTGACCGCAGTCGTCGGCCGTTCCGGGAGCGGCAAGACGACGCTCCTGCACCTGCTGGCGGGGCTCGACCGGCCGACCGAGGGCCGGGTGCTCGTCCGGGGCTGCGAGCTCCAAACGCTGGACCGGGCGCAGGCGGCCGCCGTCCGCCGCGAGCATGTCGCGCTCGTCACCCAGGAGCCGGGCCTGGTGCCGCACCTGAGCGCGCACGAGAACGTGGAGCTCGGGCTCCTCGTACGAGGGCTGGAGGGCGATCCCGCCGCGGCGCTGGCGGAGGTCGGGCTCGGCCCGCGGCTCGACCATCGTGCCGACCGGCTCTCGGCAGGCGAGCGCCAGCGGGTGGCGATCGCGCGGGCGCTCGCAGCGGATCCGGTGCTGCTGCTGGCGGACGAGCCGACCGCCCGGCTCGACCAGTCGAACGCGCGTGCCGTCGGCGAGCTCCTCGCCAAGCTCGCCCACGAGCACGGCACCGCCGTGGTGTGCGCGACGCACGACGCGGTCGTGATCGAGCATGCCGACTCGCAGCTCGTGCTGGGGGCCGGCGCCGATAGCGATCTAGCCGTCGGCGGCCGTCAGGCCGGCGAGGGCTAGGTACTTGAGCTCGAGCCAGTCGTCGATCCCGTACTTCGAGCCCTCGCGGCCGCTGCCCGACTCCTTCATGCCGCCGAAGGGGGCGACCTCGGTGGAGACGAAGCCGGTGTTGATCCCGACGATGCCGTAGTCCAGTGCCTCGGAGACGCGCCAGACGCGGCCGACGTCGCGGCTGTAGAAGTACGCCGAGAGGCCGTAGGGAGTGTCGTTGGCGATGCGCACCGCCTCCTCCTCGGTCGAGAAGCGGGCGATCGCCGCCACCGGGCCGAAGGTCTCCTCGCAGCTCATCGCCATCTCCGGAGTCAGGCCCGTCAGCACGGTCGGCCGGAAAAACGTCTGCCCGAGCTCGTGCCGCTCGCCGCCGAGGTGGAGCTCGGCGCCGCGGTCGAGCGCGTCGG
Organism: uncultured Actinomycetes bacterium; assembly: GCA_963841405.1. GTDB lineage: Bacteria > Actinomycetota > Thermoleophilia > Gaiellales > Gaiellaceae > DATBLE01. Next base: position 27,057 of record CAWJCM010000010.1, read on the forward strand.
CGACGTGACGCTCGACCTTCTCGAGCGCGGGCGGGTCGATCAGCGGGCCGACCTTGACGTCCGGCTCGGTCCCCGCCCCCACCTTCAGTCGCGTCACGCCCGCCACGACCCGCTCGAGGTACTCGTCGTAGACGCCCTCCTGGACGAGGATCCGGTTGGCGGTGATGCAGGTCTGGCCCGAGTTGCGGTACTTGTTCAGCAGCGTGCCGGAGACCGCCTCGTCGAGGTCGGCGTCGTCGAAGACGATGAACGGCGCGTTGCCGCCGAGCTCGAGCGAGATTTTCTTCAGCCCTTGCGCGCACTGGGCCATCAGCAGCTTGCCGACCTCGTTCGAGCCGGTGAAGCCGAGCTTGCGGACGAGCGGGCTCGAGGCCAGCTCGCCGCCGATCGCCGGCGCGTCGTCGGCGTCGCCCGTGACGACGGAGAAGACACCCGGCGGGAGCCCGGCTGCTTCCGCCAAGGCGGCGACGGCGAGCGCGGACAGCGGCGTCTGCTCGGCCGGCTTGAGCACCATCGTGCAGCCGGCCGCCAGCGCAGGCGCCGCCTTGCGGGTCGGCATCGCCGAGGGGAAGTTCCACGGGGTGATCCCGGCCGAGACGCCGACCGGCTGCTTGAGCACGACGATGCGCCGATCCGGCAGCGGCGAGGGGATCGTGTCGCCGTAGACCCGTTTGCCCTCCTCGCCGAACCACTCGAGGAACGACGCGGCATAGCGGATCTCGGCCTCGGACTCGGCCAGCGGCTTGCCCTGCTCGAGCGTGAGCAGCAGCGCGAGGTCGTCGAGGTGCTCCACCATCAGGTCGGCCCAGCAGCGAAGGATCCGGGCGCGGTCGGCGGCGGTTCGGTCGCGCCACGCCGGGAACGCCGCCGCGGCTGCTCCGAGCGCACGCCGGGTCTCGGCCACGCCCATCCGCGGCACGCGCGCGAACTCCTGCCCCGTCGCCGGGTTCGTCACCGGAAACGTCTCGCCGGAGTCGGAATCGACCCAGCGGCCGTCCACGAACGCCTGCTCCCGGCGCAGCGCCGTCTCGGCGATCACGCCGCCTCGAGCCAGTCGCGGATCTCGTGCGGCGTGAGCGTCCGCCGGCCGAGCTCGTCCGCGGTTGGGACGAAGTCCCGGGCGACCCGTAACACGACCTCCTCGGTGTCGGAGAACGGGCTGAGGATCTTCGTCCCCTTGAGCAGCACCTTGCCGGGGAGCGGCGCGGCGACCGCGGTTAGATGCGCGGCCGAGTAGCCCTTCCCGCGCAGGAGCTCGTTCGCCTCGTCGATCACCGTGATCCCAGCTTCTCACGCAGAAGCTCGTTCACGATCTTGGGATTGGCCTTCCCGCCGGTCTCCTTCATCACCTGGCCGACGAAGAACCCGAGCAGACCGTCCTTGCCGCCGCGGTAGGCCTCGACCTGCCCGGGGTTGGCGGCAAGCACGGCGTCGACGAGCGGCTCGAGCTCGGACGTGTCGGAGACAGTCGTCTGGGCCAGGTAGTCGTCCGCTCCGAAGCCCTCGTCGGCGCTGGCAGCGACCGCACTCGACAGCGCCTCCCGGGTCAGGTCCTTCGCCGCCTTCGCCACCTTGGCCAGCTCCGTGAGGTTCGCTCGCGCCGGGATCGGCTGGTTCATCGCGAAGTTGAACGCCTCGCGCTCAGCGACGCCGCAGGCGACGAGGCCGCGGTACGCCGGGTCGCGGTCGGTGGTGACGAGCGCCCAGGCGTCCTCGACTCCGAGCGCCTCCGCCCGTGCGCGAATCAGCGTCCGCGGGCAGCTCGGCAGCTCTCCGCGCAGCCGCTCGACCAGCGCCTGCTCGGGCTCGAGCGGCACGAGGTCGGGCTCGGGGAAGTAGCGGTAGTCGTCCGCCTCCTCCTTCGAGCGGTGCGGCGTCAGCGTGTCGGTGTTCGGCTCGTAGTCGTAGGTGTGCTGCTCGACCGTCCCGCCCGACTCGTAGAGCTCGACCTGCCGCCGGACGGCGGCGTCGATCCCGCGGCCGATGAAGCGGAACGAGTTCATGTTCTTCAGCTCCCAGCGGGTGCGGAGCTCGTCCGAGCCGGACGGCCGCACCGAGACGTTGGCGTCGCAGCGCAGCGTCCCCTCCTCCATGCGCGCGTCCGAGATGCCGAGCGCGACGATCGTCTGGCGCAGCAGCTGGAGAAAGCGCTCCGCCTGCTCGGCCGAGCGGATGTCCGGCTGGGTGACGATCTCGACGAGCGGCGTGCCGCCGCGGTTGAAGTCGATCAGCGACCGCTCCGCGCCGATCTTGCGGCCGGTGCCGCCGCCGACGTGGACGGTCTTCGCGGCGTCCTCCTCCAGGTGCGCACGGACGAAGCCGATCTCGAACGGCTCTCCCCCCGGCACCGCCAGCCGCCCGCCGACGCAGAGCGGCTGGTCGTACTGGGAGATCTGGTACCCCTTCGGGTTGTCCGGATAGAAGTAGTTCTTCCTGGCGAAGACCGCGCGGCCGGCGATCTCGGAGCCGAGCGCGAGGCCCAGCCTGATCGTCCACTCGACGGCGGTGCGGTTCGCCACCGGCAGTGCCCCCGGGTGCGCCAGGCAGACCGGGCAGGTGTGCGTGTTCTCCGGCGCACCGAATCCGGTCTCGCAGCGGCAGAACATCTTCGTCCGCGTCTTCAGGTGGACATGGATCTCGAGCCCGACGACGGCCTCCCACCGAGTCATCTGAGCCGCTCCGGGACGTGGTCGAAGCCGAGCGCCTGCTCGAGCGCATGACCGGCACGGAACAGCGTGTTCTCCGAGAGCTGCGGGCCGACCAGCTGCAGTCCGACCGGCAGCCCCTCGGAGAGGCCGCAGGGGATCGAGAGACCGGGGAGACCGGCAACGCAGGAGGGAATCGTCAGCAGGTCGGAGGCGTACATCGCCAGCGGGTCGTCCGCGCGCGCGCCGATCGGGAACGCGACCGTCGGCGACGTGGCCGAGACGATCAGGTCGTGGCGCTCGAAGACCGCCGCGTGCTCGCGGATGATCACCGTGCGCACCTGCTGCGCCTTGCCGTAGAACGCCTCGTAGTAACCGGCCGACAGCGCGTAGGTGCCGAGCATGATCCGGCGCTTGGGCTCGTCGCCGAAGCCCTCGTCGCGCGTGCGCTCGTAGACGGTGGTCAGGTCGTCGCCTTCCGCCCGGAACCCGTACCGCACGCCGTCGTAGCGGGCGAGATTCGACGAAGCCTCGGCGGGAGCGATCAGGTAGTAGCAGGGCAGCCCGTACTCGACCGAGCGTGGCAGCGAGCACTCCTCCACCTCCGCGCCGAGCTCCTCGCAGAGGGCAATCGCGCGTGCGACCGCATCCGCGACGCCCGGCTCGATCCCGGGAGCGTCCCGCATCTCGACGGGCATGCCGATCCGCAGGCCTTTCAGGTCGGCCCAGCCCGCCTCGGGAATCTCGACCGGCGGCACGTCGACGGTGGTCGAGTCGGCGGGATCGCGGCCGGCGATCATCGAGTAGAGGAACGCTCCGTCGCGGACCGTCTTCGTCACCGGGCCGACCTGGTCGAGCGACGAGGCGAACGCGACGATCCCGTACCGGCTGACCGTCCCGTACGTCGGCCGCAGCCCGACGTTGCCGCAGAGCGCGGCAGGCTGCTTGATCGAGCCGCCCGTGTCGGAGCCGAGCGCCCACGGAGCGAGGCCGGCAGCGACGGCGGCCGCCGAACCGCCCCCGGACCCGCCGGGTACCCGCGTGGGGTCCCATGGGTTGCGCGAGGGGCCGTAAGCGGAGTTCTCGGTCGACGAGCCCATCGCGAACTCGTCGGTGTTCGTCTTCCCCAGCAGCCGCAGGCCACGCGCCTTGCAGCGCGCCGCCACGGTCGAGTCGTACACGGGCACGTAGCCCGCCAGGATCTTCGACCCGGCGGTGGTCTCGACGCCCTTCGTCCCGATCACGTCCTTGAGCGCGATCGGGATCCCCTCCCCGGGTCCGTCGGTCAGCCGCAGGAAGCAGTGGAGCTCGCCGTCGCGCTCGTCGATCGCCGCGCGATAGGCATCGAACAGCTCCTGGCTCGACGCCTCGCCGCGCGTGAGCAGGTCGTTCGCCTCCTCCGCGGTCAGCCGGAGGGTGTCGATCATTCCGTCGTCTCCACACGCATCCCTGCTCTTTCCGCCGCCGCGACCGACAAGGCGGGCGCGGCTCCCGACCGGTGCTCAGGTACGAGCAGGCTTAGGGAGGGGGGCTCGTGGGGGGAACCGGCCGTTCCCCCCACGCGAGCGAGCCTCGGGCGAAGCGCGGGAGCAGTCATACCGGCGGCACTCCGAAGAAGCCCTTCTCCGGGTCGGGCGCGTTCGCCAGCGCCTCCTCTCGCGCGAGCGACGGCGCGGGCTCGTCCTCGGCCAGGCCGTTGACGAGGTCGAGCGGGTGCGAGGTCGGCGGCACACCTTCGAGGTCGAGCTCGGACACCTTGCCGACCGCCTCGAGGATCGCGCTCAGTTGCCCGCGGAAGCGCTCGACCTCCTCGTCGCTCAGCGCGAGCCGCGCGAGCTTCGCGACGTGCAGAACCTCGTCTCTCGTGATCTCCATCAACGCCAAGTCTCCCAAAATGGAAGGGCCCCCTTTCGGGGGCCCAGGCAACAGGTTCCGAAAGGGAAGCTCTAGAGCGGAACGACGTTCGCCGCCTGCAGGCCTTTCTGGCCCTGCACGACCTCGAACTCGACCTTCTGACCCTCGGTCAGCGTCTTGTACCCGTCGGACTGAATCGCGCTGAAGTGGACGAAGACGTCCTCGCCCTCACTCCGCTCGATGAATCCGTAGCCCTTCTCGTTCGAGAACCACTTAACCGTGCCCTCTGCCAAAACATCCTCCTTCTGTGCTGCAAAAACAAGCGACGGCCCGGGCACCGAGCCGCCGACCCAGGGTTGAGCGGGCCGAACGTTAGCGCCCGTTCCCGGGGAACGCAAGGCGGCCGGCGCGATAGTTCGCAGCCTTGACCGTGTTCCGTAACAACATCGCGATCGTCATCGGCCCGACCCCACCCGGAACGGGCGTCATCAGCCCGGCGACCGCGAACGCGTCCGGGTCGATGTCGCCGCGGAGCCCCTGGTCCGTGCGGTTCATGCCGACGTCGACTACCGCGGCGCCAGGCTTGACCATGTCGTTCGAGACCAAGCCCGCCCTGCCCACGGCCGCGACCAGCACGTCGGCCTGGGACACGTGCGCGGCGAGGTCGGTCGTCCGCGAGTGGCAAAGGGTCACCGTCGCGTTCGCCCGCAGCAGGAGCAGTGCGGCCGGCTTGCCGACGATCGTGCTGCGACCGATCACGACCGCCCGCCTCCCCTCCAGTGGAACCCGGTACTCCTCCAGCAGCGCCATGATCCCGAGCGGGGTCGCCGGCACGAAGGTGGGCTCGTCGAGGTAGAGCTGCCCGGCGCTGGCCGGGTGGAAGCCGTCGACATCCTTGCGCGGCGAGACGGCGCGCAACACCCTGCCCTCGTCGATGTGGTCGGGAAGCGGAAGCTGGACGAGGATCCCGTCGACGGCGTCGTCGGCGTTCAGCTCGCCCACCAACGCCAGCAACGCCTCCTCCGAGGTGTCCGCCGGAAGGTGATGGTCATGCGGCTCGATCCCGGCCTCGCGGGCCGCCTCGTGCTTCTTCCCGATGTAGATGTGCGACGCGGGGTCGTCACCGACGAGCACGGTGGCCAGTCCCGGCCGCCCCAGCTCCGCGACCTCTGCCGCGACCTCCCGCCTGATCCGCGCCGCGAGGGCGGCTCCGTCCATCTTGACGGCCGTCACGCGCGCAAGCGTACTTTGCGGACAACCGGGGAAACAGAGCGAGCAATGCCTGTCCTCAGGCGCACCCCGGGCCCGGGTGAGGCGACGCAGGTCGTCGACGAACCGACCGCGCCGCTGCCGCCGGCAGCGGAACCGCCGCTTTTCGGTGCACCGGTCGAGGAGCCACCGCCCGACCGCGAGCTCTGGCCGTGGCTCGTCGTCCTGCTCGTCCTCGTGATCGCGGCACTGGTCGGCGCCTGGTTGGCCTCGCGACACCACGGCGGCTCACCGAAGACGACAGGAGCGCCGGTGCAAACGGTCGCGGCCGTTCCCACGACGAAGGCACCCGCGAGAATCGCCCTTCCTCGCGTCGTCGGCCTCGAGGCACCGGCGGCGCTTGCTGCACTCCGGCGTGCCGGCCTCGCCGGGACGACCCGCGGTGTGTTCTCGGAGAAGCCGGCGAACCGCGTCGTGGCCCAGTCCCCCGCTCCGGCGGCGCGAGTCTCCCGTGGCGGCACGGTCATTCTGAACGTGTCGAAGGGCCGAAAGCCGGTCCCGGTTCCCGACGTCACGGGCCAGCGGGTGGCGGCAGCGGTCGACACGCTTCGCGCACAGGGACTGACCGCGAACCTGGTCCGCGTGCCGAGCGACCAGGCCGCGGGACAGGTGCTCGCGCAGCATCCGCAGGGCGGCGCGACCGCACCGTCAGGCTCGGCGGTGCGGCTGAACGTCGCGACGCGGACGTCCTCAGGTCAGACGACGCCCACCGCGCCGGCGTCGCCGACGGCGGTTACGACGGTGACGGTCCCCGACGTTCGCGGACAGAAGATCAACGATGCGCGCAAGCAGCTACGCGGAGTCGGGCTGGTCCTGGAGATCAGGAAGGTCCCGAGCTCGCTATCGAAGAACAGCGTCGTCTCGCAATCGCCACGCGCCGACACGGCGGCGGAGCAGGGCGACCACGTGCTGCTGACGGTGTCGCGCGGCCCGGCGAAAGGCAAGAAGCGCGCCGGCGCGGTCAGCGCCGCCGCGGCCACCTTCGTCCCGGACGTCACCGGCGAGGACGAGGTGACCGCCACCCAGGATCTGGAGGCGGCCGGGTTCGACGTGCGGGCCGTCGACCAGGAGACGACCGACGAGTCCGAGGACGGGCTCGTGGTCGGGCAAAGCCCCGCCGTGGGCCGGCAGGCGCCGGCGGGAGCGGAGGTGACGATCTACGTCGGCCGCTTCGGCGGCTGAGAGGGGAGAGACATGGGAATCGGAGTGAGCCTGATCCTGATCGCCGTGGGCGCGATCCTGACGTGGGCCGTGGAGACCAGCGTCTCCGGTCTCGACGTCAACGCCGTCGGCGTGATCCTGATGATCGTCGGGCTGGTGGGCTTCGTGCTCTCGCTGGCCTTCTGGTCGACCTGGTGGGGCCCCGGGTACTTCCGGCGCACGGTGGTCTCCCACCCGGGCAGCAGGCAGCGGCGCGTCGTCGTCGAGCAAAGTCCCGCCGACGAGGTGGTCGAGGAGCGGTACTAGCGGCGAACTGCGGCGCGGCGCGCCACCGGTGACAAAGTTACACTGGTGTCGTGCCGCGCTACGACCTGCCGAACCACGCGCCCGAACCGCTCCGACTCGTCCAGAGGCTCGTCAACACGGCCGACTTCGAGCGTGGCCGCGACTGGCTGGCCGACCTGCTGGCCGAGGAGGGCGTGCAGGCGGCGCCGCACGAGCTCGAGCGCGCCCGCGAGGTGCGCGAGGCGATCCGCGAGCTGCTGTACGCCAACAACCGACAGGCGACGGAAGGCGATCCCCACGCCGTGCTGCGCCGCGCAGCCGACCGCGCGGACTTCAGCCTCGACCTCGAGCCTCCGGCGCTCGCGGCCTCTGCGCCCGGCGTCGACGGCCTGCTCGGCCGCGTGCTCGCAGTCGCGTACGGCGCCATGGTGGACGGGTCCTGGAGCCGCCTGAAAGCCTGTCGAAACCACGGCTGCCGCTGGGCCTTCTACGACTACTCCCGAAACCGATCCGCCAACTGGTGCTCGATGCAGCTCTGCGGCAACCGCACGAAGACGCGGGCGTACCGCCGCCGCCACGCGACCACCTAAGCCACCAAACCGATCGACCGCCTGTGCGACCGCGCTACCGGTTCACCCGGTCGCCCCGGCGACGCAGACGCAGATCGCGGCTCGTGCCACGCCGGGAACCTAACCTATGGCCTCGCTAGTGTCTGGGATCATGCTCACGAACCGTTCCGCGCCGCCCGCGACCGTGACGCCGGTGCTGATCTATCCGGACGTGCGTGCAGCCGTACGATGGCTGGAGTCCGCGTTCGGCTTCGAGGAGCGCGTGCGGATCGGCGACTCGCATCGCGCGCAGCTTCGTGTCCCACCGGACGGTGCCGTCGTCGTCGCCGAGGCCCGTGCCGACCAGGTCGCGCCCAGCGCGGGCGCGGCCACCCACGTGATCAAGCTTCGCGTCCCCGACGTCGACGCGGCGTTCGCCCGCGCGCGCGAGGCCGGCGCCCGCGTCCTCGAGGAACTGCGAACCTGGGAGTACGGTGAGCGTTCGTGCCTCGTCGAGGACCTGGCCGGCCATCGCTGGGAGCTGACGCAAACAGTGCGCGACGTCGCACCCGAGGAATGGGGCGGCGTCACAGTCGGTTCCTGGTGAACGCCTCCGCAGCGGTCCTGGTTTCATCCGCCGCCGCGACCGACCTGGCGGGCGCGGCTCACAACGGCTCGATATCCGCGCGAACTCGTCATGGCTCCGGCGAAGCCGGTGCCGGAGTTCGTGCGGGAGAAGGCGCCTGGCGGATTCGAACCGCCGTACGAGGCTTTGCAGGCCTCTGCCTAACCACTCGGCCAAGGCGCCGGCCCGCGCATGGTATCCGCCGTCCCGGGAACCACCCTGGAAGATGACGGCCGCCGAGTACGTCCCCGAGCGCCTGGCGCTCCCCACCCTCCGCGAGGCGGTACAGGACTGCCGCGGCTGCCGGCTGTACGCGAACGCGACGCAGGCCGTCTTCGGCGAGGGCGCTGCCCGTGCCAGGGTGATGCTGGTCGGCGAGCAGCCGGGCGACAGGGAGGATCTCGCCGGACGGCCGTTCGTCGGCCCCGCGGGCCGGCTACTGGACGAGGCCCTCGCCGAGGCGGGCATCGACCGCTCCCGCGCCTACGTGACCAACGCGGTCAAGCACTTCAAGTGGCAGGGCCGCGGGAAGCGGCGCATCCACCAGAAGCCGACATGGTCGGAGTCGGTCGCGTGCCGGCCGTGGCTGGAGGCAGAGCTGGCCGCCGTCCGGCCGCGCGTCGTCGTCGCCCTCGGCGCGACCGCCGCGCAGTCGCTGCTCGGCAAGGAGTTCCGCGTGACCAGGCAGCGGGGCGAGCTGCTCGACTCGCCGCTGGCGGAGCACGTGGTTGCGACGGTGCATCCGTCGTCGATCCTCCGTCAACGCGACGACGAGGCGCGCCGCGCCGAGCTGGCGGCGTTCGTCGACGACCTGCGCGTGGTCGCGCAGCTGCTCTAGGCGGGTCGCGCGACGTACAGGTGGACGGCGTACGGCCCGAACCCGTCCTCGAACGAGCCGCCCGACGACGCGACCGTCCTTCCCTCTTCCAGCACCTCCAACGTCCTGCCGTGCAGCCCGGCAGCCTGGATCGAGGATCTGACCGAACTCCGAGTCGGGTTGGCGGCGATCACGTAGAGCGCGCCGCCGAGAGATCGGGTTGCCGCGAGCACCGGCGCAGACGCCGACGCGGGGCGGTCCGCGGCCAGCAGCGCGCCGCCCAGCGCTGCCACCTCCTTCGCGATCTGGGCGATCGCCGGCGTGAGCGCGGGATCCCAGTCGGCCGGGAAGAAGCCGATCCCGCGTGCTCCGCCGATCACGGACAGCCAGCTTTCGAGGCGCACCGTCGCCGGCGTGACGCGAAGCCCCGCCTGCGGACATTTCCACGACTGGGCCTCGATCCACTGGAACGTCGGCCGGCCGCGCGCGAGCCTCACCAGCTCCCTCTGTGCGACGGCGACGTCAGGCAGCCAGTCGGACTTGCAGAATTCCTGCAGGGGATAGAGGTCGAAGCCGATCACGTCGGCCTTTGCGATCAGGCCCGGGTAGATGCCCCGGCCGGGCGCCAGCGGTGCGGTCCGGGAGTAGAAGTGATTCGTCACGGTCAGCACCCGCAGCCGAGCCGTCTGCTCGAGCGTCGGGAACTGCGGCAATGTCGCCCCCGTCAATCCCTTCAGGTCTGCCTCGTCGGGGTAGTACCAGCCGATCACCCCGGGCCCGCCGATGCCGGCTTCGTCGGGGTTCGTCAGCGAGAAGGCGCGGCCGGCGAGCCCTTCGGTCTGATCGGCGATGCCGCCGCAGTCGTTCCCCGCGAACAGCGAGATCCCCGCCGCGAGCGAGTTCTCGTAGCCGCTGGGACACTGGGCGACGACCGTCAGCGGGAAGAAAGGCTGGCCGTCCAGAGCGATCGACCCGTTGCGAATGCCGGCGAACGGCGACGCCGGGACGCCGGCCGTCTGCACGTCGAGCGTGGCGTCGCCGGCCCAGACGCGGTAGCCGGTGGCGAAGCGCAAGCCCGTGAGCGTCGCCCGCCCTCCTTCGAGCGGTGCCCACATCGTCGGCCCCAGGTCGGGCAGGCCGAAGCCGACCGACGCCGGCGGGTCCGGCCCCGTCCATTCGACGATCGCCGAAAACGGGCCGACCGAAAGGGCCTGCAGCGGTCCCGCGGGCGCCGGGGCTACGGTCGTCGGGGGCGGAGGCGGTGCCGTGGTCTGCGGCGGTGCCGTGGTCTGCGGCGGTGCCGTGGTCTGCGGCGGTGCCGTGGTCTGCGGAGAAGCGGTGGTGGTCGTCTCGGGCTGCGAGGTCGTCGCCGGGGCGGCGTTCCCGCGCCGGTGCTTCTTCCCGCCGCCCGGCAGCAGCAGCGCGAGCAACACGCCGGCGAGGAGCAGAGCACCAAGGAGAGCCAGCACAACCAACCCCAGCATCGTGCGGTCACGACGAAACGCGGTCACCTTCCCTAGGCTAGACGCCGTGAGCGTGCCCGTGATCGACATCTCCGGCGATCCGCGCAAGGTCGCGGCGGATGTGGGCGCCGCGTGCGGCGAGCTCGGGTTCCTGACGGTGGTCGGGCACGGTGTCGAGGACGATGTCGTCGAGCGGACGGCGTCCGCGGCACGCGCCTTCTTCGATCTCCCGGAAGCGGAGAAGCGCGCTGCGGCCGAGGGCGACATGACCCCCGGCTTGCCCGCCTACCGGCCGCTGCGCAGCGAGAGCCTCGCCGCCAGCCTCGGCCGTCGGGCCCCCGGCGATCTGAAGGAGTCGCTCGACTGGGGGCCGGGGGTCGCCGGGTACGGCTGGCCGCAGCGGCCGCCGGAGCTGCGCGTCGCGTTCGAGGAGTACTTCGTCACGCTCTCGGAGCTGGGCGCACGCCTCCGCGGTCTCTTCGCACGCGCGCTGGGGTTGCCCGACGACTGGTTCGACGATGCGTTCCGCGGACATTCATCGAGCATGCGCGCGGTCAACTACCCGCCCCTGGACGGTGCGCTCGAGCCGGGCCAGCTGCGGGCCGGCGCCCACACCGACTACGGCTGCATGACCATCCTGCGCACGGAGGACGCGCCTGGCGGGCTGCAGGTACAGACGCCCGACGGCAGGTGGCTCGACGTTCGCCCGGTGGCGGGATCGTTCGTCGTCAACCTCGGGGACATGATGGCCCGCTGGACGAACGACCGGTGGCCGGCGACCCTGCACCGCGTCTCGATTCCGCCGGCGGACCGGGCGGCCGCAAGCCGCCGCCAGACGATCGTCTTCTTCCACGACCCGCGCCCGGACGCGGTGATCGACTGCATCCCGAGCTGTGCCGACCCCCACTACCCGCCCCGCTATGAGCCGGTGACAGCGCTCGAGCACGTCCAGTCGAAGGCGGCGAAAGCTCTGGCCTGAGCGGCCAGGATTGTACGATCGACCGATCGACCTGCTCCGGTCACTCTTCTTCTCGTGGGCAGCGAACGCGATCGCGCTGGTGGTCGTGATCGCCGTGTTCGACAAGGTCACGATCGGCTCGGCCGGCGACCTGATCCTGGCGGCGCTCCTGTTCGGATTGCTGAACACGCTTCTGAAGCCCGTCCTCAAGGCGATCACGCTTCCGCTCGCCATCATCACGCTGCGCCTGGCCTGGTTCGGCGTGTCGATGCTGATGCTGCTGCTGACCGCCGTGATCGTCCCCAGCTTCGACATCCACGGCTTCTGGGCACTCGTCTGGGCGACCGTGGTCATCTGGCTTGTCGACCTGGTGCTCGACATCGCGCCGGGGCCCTGGCAGCACACCCGCCGCGACTGAGCCGGGCGAGTTGCATTTCCGGCCGCAAGACATCACGATCCGCGGATGCCCTTTCACTGGATTCGCATTACCTCCAGCCCGCCTCAGAAGCGGAGGGACGACGTCAAGAAGATCTGCAAGGACTACGGCGCCCGCCTGTGCGAGGAGCAGACCTTCTATGACGGGGACGGCCAGGCATACGCGCTCGTCGAGCTGCCCGCCGAGACGCCCAGGGTCGAGGAACTCCTCGACGAGCTCAATGCGACGTCCTGGAAGGGCCTCGTCCATGCCGACGAGAAGGCAGGCGGAACCAGCCCGCCCAAATCGAAGAAGCGCGACGCGAGCTCCTAGCTCGCGCCGGCAGTGGCGAGCGACTCGGCCGCGCGAACGTAGGCCTCCGCACCGACCTCTCGGTAGAAGGCGCGAGCGCGCTCGAGTTCTTTCTGCGCGTTGTCCCAGGCCCCGCCCGCGGCCAGCTCTGTAGAGGCTCGCAGCCGCGCCTTCGCCTCTTCCGGCAGAGCTCCGATCGCCGCGTAGCCGGCTGCGGCGTCGGCGTGCGAGCCCGCGACCAGGTGGTGAGCTGCGACCAGCCAGCGCGCCCCTGCGTTCGCCTCGACAGGCAGGCCGCTGCGCAGGCCGAGCTGGTGCATGACGTCCGCGAGGTCCGCTGTCCAGAAGGAGGGGAGAACGTCACGGCCCGAGGCCACGGCGCTCGCCTCGTCCGCGAGCGGCGCCGCCTCGCCGGGACGCCCCGCCTCGGCGAGCACGCGCGCTCGAAGAGCGAGGCCGGGGCAGAGAGCGGCGGGGTCCTTCGACCGGCGCGCGAAGCCGAGCGCGGTGGCAGAGTCCTCGAGCGCTCCGGCAAGGTCGCCACGCGCGAGCCGGATCCAGGCGCGGACACTGCTGCCCGCGTACCCGCCGTAACCCGCGTCGTCCTCGCGGAGAAGCGACTCCGCAGCCTCGACGGCCTCGTCCCACCTCCCGCGCCAGTAGAGCTCGTACGGCCACTCGGCGGCGAGCCAGTGCAGGCCGTGCGCATCGCCGAAGTGCGTCGCCGCCGTGCGACCGCGGTCGTAGACCGCCCACGCCCGCTCGAGCTGACCGAGCTCGACGAGCGACGTGGCGAGATTCGCGCAGCTGCGCACGATCGCCGGAGAGCCCGCCTCTTCGGCGAGCTCGACCGCCTGCTCGAGGTCGGCGATTCCACCCTCGTCGCCGCCGAGGATGCGCGCGTGCCCCCGGAACGTCAGGGTCTCCGCTCTGATCTCGTCGAGCGACATCCTCTCCGCGAGCGCGAGCGCTTCCTCACTCGCCACCAGAGCCCTCTCAGAGTCACCGCACAGCGCGTAGAAGCCGGCGAGATTGCTGACCGCCTCGGCCTGTTCGCGGGAAGGCGGCGCGTCCCGCAGGCGGTGGACCGCAGCGGTGGCGTGCGTTGCCGCGCGCTCGCGTTCGCCTCGCGCGGTTGCGAGGCGGGAGAGGAGGACGTCGGCCTGCGCCGCCCGCTCGACGTCGCCCACCTCGACCAGTGCTTCGCGAGCGCGGCCGAGCTCTTGCTCGCCCCCGCGCTCCGACCAGAACAGCGCTCGGCCGAGGTGGAAGAGCAGCTGCGGCCGAGCGGGATCGGCGGCCGGCCACAGCTCAAGGGCGTCCCGGAAGAACCGCGCCGCGGCCGGATAGGCATAGACCGTGAGCGCCCGCTCGCCCGCGTCGCGGAGTGCGACTCGGGCGCGGTCGACCAGCCCGGTCGTGTCCTGGCGGGCCAGCCGCGCGTACTCGAGCGCGCTCGTGTAGTGGTGGGCCAGCAGCTCCGTCAGATCGCCGCGACCCGGCGCCAGCGACTCGATCCACTCGGCCGTCAGCCGGTGCTTCTCCGCGCGGGCGGCGCGCGGGATCTGCGCATACGCCACGTCTCGCACGAGGACGTGCCAGAACATGTACTGGCTCTCCTCCGCCAATGCGCTGCGCGGGTGCGGGCGGACGAGCTCCTTCCACTGCAGCTCTCCGAGCCGCCGCTCGATCTGCTCCTTCTGCCGACCGCCGAGGTGCGCCAGCGCTCCGACCCAGAACCCGTGGCCGACCACCGCCGCGTCGCGGAGGATCTCCTTGGCCTCCGGATGCAACGTGTCCAGGCGGCCCGAGATGAGCGCCTGCACCGTCTCCGGCAGCAGGACGCCCTCGTCGCCGCGGCGCTCCTGGAACATGCGGACGAACTCCTCCGCGTACAGCGGGTTGCCGGCGGCGCGAACGAGCAGCTCGTCGCGCAGCTCGGGGCCGAGTGCCGTTGCGCCGAGCAGCGCGTCGACGAGCGCAGTCGTGTCCTCCACGGACAGCGGCTCGATCTGGATCACACCGGGCCACATCGGCCGGCGCTCGCAGAGCTCCGGCCGAGCCGTGCAGACGATCGTGAGCGGCGGCCCGGGCCAGCGGTGCAAGTGCTCGATGAAGTCCAGCAGCCCGTCGTCGGCCCAATGGAGATCCTCGAAGGCGAGCACGACGCGGCTCGCGGAGGCGATGCCTTCGACGAAGCGCCGCCACGCGGCGAACGCTTCGCCGCGGCGGTCGCCGCTGAGGCGTTCCGCTCCTTCGAGGCCGACCAGCGGACGGAGGTACGCCTCGGTCCAGTCGCGGGCTGCGGCGTCCCGGACGAGCGAGGCCACCGTCGCGCCCAGCTTCTTCCCGACCGTGTCCGGCGTGTCGCTCTCGAGGATCTCGGCGTGCGACTTCACCAGCTCGGCGAACGCGGAGAAGCTGATCCCGCTGCCGTAGCCGAGGCACCTCCCCTGCCGCCAGACGACCGCCTCGGAGGCGTCCTCCAGCGAACGCCGGAGCTCCCAGAGCAGGCGCGACTTCCCGACTCCCGCACCTCCGAGGAGCGTGACCAGGCGCGGAGCGTCGAGGTCGTCGGTGCCGACCAGCGAGCGCAGGTGGGCGAGCTCGTAGTCCCGGCCGACGAGCCGTGCCGCCGGGCGGCCTGCCGGCTCGTCGACGGCGACGGCTCTCCACGCGCCCAGCCGCTCGGGCTTTCCCTTGGCGGTCACCGGCGCCAGCTCGGCGTACTCGATCGCGCGCTGCGTCGCGCGGTAGGTGGCCTCGCCGACGACGATCTCGCCGACGGGGGCCGCCTGCTGGAGCCGGAAGGCGGTGACGACGACGTCGCCCGCCGCCATCCCCTCGCCCGCATCGGCACGGGCGCTCAGGTCGACGAACGCCTCGCCGGTGTTCACCGCGACCCGAACCTTCAAGTCGAGATCCTCCTCGTCGTTCAGCTCGCCGATCGCGCGACGGATCGCGAACGCCGCCAGCACGGCGCGCTGCGCGTCGTCCCCGTACGCGACCGGAGCACCGAACAGCGCCATCACCGCGTCGCCGATGTACTTCTCGACGTGCCCGCCGAAACGCTCGAGCTCCGTGCGCACCCGGCGAAAATAGGGCGCCTGGACGCGCCTCAGATCCTCGGGGTCGAGACGGGTCGAGATACCGGTGAAATCGACGACATCGACGAACAGGACGGTGACGACCCGGCGCTCCTCGCCTCCGGCCCGGTCCGCGGCGGCCAGCCGCGTGCCGCACGACCAGCACAACCGGGCCTCGGGCGGGTTGTTCTCCCCGCACTGTCCGCAGGCGGGCATGTCCTGAGTGTACGACGGTGTTGTCGATACCGGCGATCAGGGCCGGGTCGGGTTGCTCGGCCAGCCGCCGGGGAGCGCGTCGTTCGTGGTCACGCAGGCCTGGCCGGCCCCACCGCACGCCGTCGGAGACTGCCCGCTCTTCGTGAACGCCCGCAGAGCAGCGAACAGCGCGACGGCGATGACGACCAGCAGGATGAGGCCGCGTAGGAGCAACTGGACCGAGTGTGCCTGCGGGAGAACGGAGGCGCTATCCCTTGATCGAGCGAATCACCGCTTCGAGCTCTCGGAGGAGACCGCCTCGGGGCTAGCCGCCGAACGCTTCGGCAACGGCGCGCTCGAGCTCGTCGCGTGGCACGTCCCGGAGCCGTTGGGCGATCCCCCAGCGATGTCCGAACGGATCGGTGATCTGCCCGTAGCGTTCACCCCAGAAGACGTCCTGTAGCGGCTGGCGCACCTCCGCACCACCGTCGACGGCGCGCTGCCAGACGGCGTCGACGTCTTCACTCGAGAAGTGCAAG
The DNA here is from genome assembly GCA_963841405.1 of uncultured Actinomycetes bacterium. Taxonomy (GTDB): domain Bacteria; phylum Actinomycetota; class Thermoleophilia; order Gaiellales; family Gaiellaceae; genus DATBLE01. Next base: position 43,229 of record CAWJCM010000010.1, read on the forward strand.
ACGGTCGCGGTGCCGCCGACGCTGAGCGGAGAAAGGACGCCTAGGTCAGGGAACTCGTCGGCCAGCATGACCGTCGAGTCGCCAAACCGGAGCTCGACCTGCATCAGCTTGCCGCCCGGCACCGCGAGGCGATCCCGCTCCTCGGCGCCGAAGACGGTTCTGTACCAGTCGGCTGCGAGCGCCGCGTCACCGACGACGATGTGCGTGGTGATCGTGTGTGTCGCGTCTACCTCGGGCATCACGCGGCTGCCTTGGTGGGCAAGCCGTGGCCGGCGACGATGCGCTCGTAGTTGAGGCACATCAGCGCGATTACGTCTTCGACGTCCGCCTCGGCCTGGATGCTGCGGGCGCCGAAGCCCGGCCTGCCCGGGAAGATCGGGTGATAGTCGATTCGCCCCTGGTCGAACAGGGAGCCCCAGACCTCCCTGGGAAAGCCGAAATGGGCGACGCGGTCGCCGTGCAGGTGGCCGATCTCTCGGCCGCCCAGCTTGAACGCGAACTCCCCCCGCTTGCCGTACCCCGCCGTGATCCCCGGCCAGGAGGTGACCTCCTGGGTGATCCGCTCGCTCGGCCTCTTCTCGCTCGTCATGGCTGCCTCCTCGCGTGCCGTTGCTCGTCACTGGAGCCACGCTACAAGTTGAAGTTAGGTTCAAGTCAAGGGCCTCCCGCCTGCCGTGGGTCGTGGACGCTTTGACCCGGCCGCGGACGGAGCCGCGAAAACCCCAGTCAGACCCTAGTCAGCCCGAGCATCCTGGACATTCTGCAAACGCCGGGCCGAGAAAACCCCGCCTGAGAGGCTGTTGCACAAAGCCTTGGAGCGGGGCTTTCTGAGGAGCGGATGAAGGGACTCGAACCCTCGACCTTCTGCATGGCAAGGCTTGGCGGCCGTTCGCGCCGGTTCGCTTGGGTTCGCCGAAACCTGCCGTTTGCAGCGACTTCGGCTCCGCCATGCGAACGCGACCGAACCCGAGCGAACAGCGGGTGCAGCCATTGCAGCCGTCGTGATCATCAGCACCACCAGGGCACCTGAACGGCCCGCCGGCCGTATGCCTTTCCTACGGGTCGACGCAGCGAGCGACTGGGCACGGGCGAGCTGTGTGACGGTCCGCCCCTTCCTCGCGCTCGTCCGCTTCGCGGCGCGATACAGCTCGGAAATCGCCGAGAAGCTCCGCAACGTCGGGCCGCCAAAAGGGGCGCCGCCGAAGAGGCATCTGCGACGGCGCGTTCGCGGCGGGGCGGGCGCAGATCGTCGCACGTTCGCACTCCTGACGATCGCAGAGCGCGGCGCGATCATCGGCCTCGAACGTATTCTTCGGAGTGGCCCGTGGGCCGGGCGCGTTTCCGCCCGGCCCACGGAGTCGGGCCGCTTCTACTTGCTGAGCACGAAGTTGTGCAGCTTCGCTGCGTTCACCTTCGTGATCAGGTAGCACGGCAGGAGCTGCTTTTCCTTCTTGGGCTTCTTGCCCGCCTTGATGTACGTGTTGGCCTGATCGACGGCCAGCTTCGTGAAGTCGGCAATCGGCTGAAGCACTGTCGCCTTCAACGTGCCTTTCAGGATTGCTGAGGCGGCATCGGGGCTTCCGTCGAGGCCGACGACGACGACGTCCTTGCGGCCTGCATTCTGGAGCGCCGCGACGGCGCCGAGCGCCATGGTGTCGTTGCCGGAGATGATGCCTTTGATCTCGGGATGGGCCTGGAGCATCGTCTCGACCACCTGCTGCGCCTGCGTCTGGTCCCAGTTGGCGGTCTGCTTGGCGACCAGCTTTACCCCAGTGAGCTTGTCGAGCACCGAGTGGTAGCCCTTGGAGCGGACGCCTGCGTTGGTGTCGGACGCCTTTCCGGTCAGCTCGGCGTAGTCACCCTTCGCTCCCATGAGCTTCGCAAAGTAGGTGGCACCGAGCACGGCTCCCTGGAAGTTGTTCGACACGAGCTGCGAGACGGCAATGCCGCTCTTGTTGATCTCCCGGTCGATCAAGAAGGAGGGGATCCCCGCCTTCTTCGCCCTCTTGATGGCAGCGACGGATGCATCCGCGCCGGCGTTGTCGAGGATGATTGCGGACGCCTTGCGGGAGATCGCCAGGTCTACCTCCTGTGACTCCTTAGTCGGATCGCCGCCGCTCGAGAGCGCAAGCGTGTTGTAGCCCAGCCGCTTGGCCTCCTTGACCGCGATCTTCGATTCCGACGCGAAGAACGGGTTGGTGAGCTCGGGAACGATGACCACGATCAGTTTCTTGGCGTTCTGCTCCGCAGGGGCCGCCGAGGCTGAGACGGCCGCGACGCCCAGCGACGTGATCAGCGCGAGAAACGCGACCGCCCTCCATCTGGTGATGTGCAACATGCTCTTTCTCCTCCTCTTCCGCGACCCGCAGGTCGCTGGATCGCACGGTTCCGGTCAGACGTGCGCTATGGGTTTCTCGCTCTGGACCACCTCCTCGACCAGGGCGGCGACCGTGCCCGACGACGCACGGGACTGCCGCCGCCTCTGAGCCTCGTCGAGCGCGACGGCGGCGACGATGACGGAGCCCTTGGCGACCATCTGCCAGAACTCCGAGACGCCGACGAGCACGAGCCCGTCGCTGAGGAAGCCGATGACGAACGCGCCGATGATCGTGCCGCCGATCGTGCCCCGACCGCCGAAGAGCGAGGTGCCGCCGAGGACGACGGCCGCGATCGCCGTCAGCTCGTACGAGGCGGCGGTATCCGGGAACGCCGCGTTGAGCTGGGACGTGATCAGAAGCCCTGTCATCGCGGCGCAGACGCCAGAGATGATGTAGACGCCCATCTTGATCCGGTTGACGCGGACGCCGCTCAGTTCCGCGGCGCGCTCATTGCCGCCAACGGCGTAGACGCGGCGGCCGAACGCCGTCCTCTTCGAGACATAGACGGCCGCGGTGGCAAACAGGATCAGCACCACGATCGTGAACGGCACGTGCAGGAAGCTCCCCGTGCCGATGAAGTCGAAGCCGGTGTTGTGGTGCTGCCGGGTTCCGGCGATGTTCGGGAAGGTGGTGCCGTTGTTCAGCAGGTCGGCGAACCCGCGCGCGACCGACAACATCCCGAGCGTTGCGATGAATGGCGCGACGCGGAGCCGTGTGATGATCAGGCCGTTGACCGCTCCGCACCCGGCGCCGACCCCCAGGCCGATCAGGATCACGAGCGGCACGTTGAACCAGACGACGACGCCGAGCGCGCCGAGGTCGAGGCCGTTGTTGAGCAGGCCGCCGGCGACCATGCCGGCGAGGCCGGCGACGGAGCCGACGGAGAGGTCGATCCCGGCGCTCAGGATGACGAACGTCTCGCCGATCGCCATGATCGCCGCGATGGCGACGTGCTCCGTCATTACCCGCAGGTTCGAAGCGGTGAAGAAGGCCGGGGAGAGGACGCTGAAGACGATCACGATCGCGATCAGCGCGACGAAAGCGCGCATGCGGAGCAGCAGCGCGCGCCAGCCCTGAAGCGTCCTCAGCTGCCCGAGCAGCTCCTGCGCCGATCCGGGAGCCTGGCGGCGGAGGGAGTCGAGCGCCGCGCTCATTACGCTGCCGCCTCTGCGGCGTGCGGGTTCGAAGCCGCGACGAGCGCCCGCGAGGTCGCCTCACTGCGGCCGAGTTCCCGCGTCAAGCGGCCGCGGGCCATGACCAGGATGCGGTCGGCCATCCCAAGCACCTCGATCAGATCGGAGGACGTGAAGAGGATTGCGAGGCCCTCGCCCGCGAGCCGTTTCATGATCCGGTACAGCTCGGTCTTCGCGCCGACGTCGATCCCGCGCATGGGGTCGTCCATCAGGAGCACCTTCGGATCGGTCATGAGCGCCTTTGAAACCACCACTTTCTGCTGGTTGCCACCGGAGAGCGCCGTGACCGGGTGGTCGATGTCGGGGACCTTGACGCCCACATCGCCCACCACCTGCCCGACAGCGCGAGCCTCACGGCGAAGGGACAGGCCGACGGCAGAGGTGAGGTCACCAAGACTCGCGAGCGACACGTTCTGCTTCACCGACAGGGCCTGGACCAGTCCTTCGCGCTGCCGGTCCTCCGGGACGAGGAAGAGCCCGCGCGCGATCCGGGCCCCGATGCGCTCGCCGTCGATGCGTACGCCGTCGAGGAGAATGCGGCCGACCGCATCTTCTTGTTCGCCGATCAGGCTCTGCAGGAGCTCGGTCCGGCCGGCGCCCATGAGTCCGTAGAGACCGACGATCTCACCGGCGGCGACGGAGAAGGAAACCCGATCGAGCCAGAAGCCGCCGCCCGCCCTTGGCAGGGTCAGGTCCTGTACCTCGAGCAGTGGTTCGCCGGCCGCACGCGGCTCGTACGGGAACAACTCGTCCGGATCGCGGCCGATCATCTGCTCGACGATCCAGTGCAGATCGATTTCGCCCGTTGCCGCTTCGGCGACCAGTCTGCCGTCACGGAGGACCGTCACGAAGTCAGCGATCTCAAGGATCTCCTCGAGGCGATGCGAGATGTAGACCACCGACACGCCTTCGGCGACCAGGCCGCGGATCACTTTGAACAGGCTTTCGACCTCGCGCGCCGATAGAGCGGACGTCGGCTCGTCCATGATCAGCACGCGCACGTCCTGCGAGAGCGCCTTGCAGATCGCGACCATCTGCTGCTGGCCGACCGGCAGGTCGGCTACCTGCGCGCGCGGATCGATGCGCTCGCCGAGCCGCTCGAGCAGCCTGGCAGCTTCGCGCTCCTGCTCGCGCAGCCGCACCCCGGTGGCCGAAGTGAGTTCGTTGCCGACGAAGATGTTCTCCGCCACGCTCAGATCCGGGAAGAGGAGTAGCTCCTGATGGATCAACCGGATGCCGTACGCGCCGGCAGTCCGCGGCGAACCAAGCTCGACCGGCTCCCGATCAACGAGGATCCGCCCGCCGGTCGGCTCGTGGACCCCGGCGAGCACACCCATCAGCGTCGACTTGCCCGCCCCGTTCTCACCGACGAGCGCGTTCACGGTGCCGGCGTAGACGTTGAAGTCGACGTGGTTGAGCGCCACGGTGCCGCCGAAGACCTTGCTGACGCCCTCCGCTCTGAGGACGACGTCGCGGCGAGGGCAGCTCACCGACCCACCTCGAGCGTGACCGGGGTGATCATCGGCAGCGAAGATGTCGACGGCGCGTTCGGGTCCGGCGCCGTGTATGCGCCGGTGAAGACGACGTGCTTGCCCTTCAGCTTCGCGGTGTCGAGCTTCGCGAGAACCGTGTTGGTCACCATGGCGTTGATCGAGACCGCGACCTCGCCGTACTGGACCTGGTTCACGAACTGGTTGAAGTTGATGAACGGGAGCGCGTCACGGATGTCGGTGCCGTTCAGGACCGGGCCGATCTGGATCAGAGCGACGGGCTTCTTGTGGGAGCCGAAGGCGATGCCTGCGGTCGAGACGAGCGAGACGGTGTCGACGGAGACGACACGGCCGCTTCCCTTGACGAGGAAGGAGGGCGGCCCGCCGTCGATCGCGTAGTGGCCGAAGCGCCTGGCCGTTGCGGCGGGATCGCGCTCGAGGTCGGTCAGCAGCGTCGGGAGGTCGATCGCCTCCTTCTGCACCGTCGGCAGGATCTTGCTCGACCAGATCGAGGCGACGTACTTGTCGGGATCGAGGTTCGCGCTTCCGGCGACGGCCGAGCCCGAGTCGCCCTTGCCCTTCGACTCGATCACCCAGGGAGGGTCGAAGATGGCGAGCAGGACGAGGGCCGCGACGACGGCGGCGGCGACGCCCGCGGTGGCGTGCGAACGTCGTGTCGTACCGATCATGTGGCGGGTGAGGGCGAACGCAGAGCGGGTCATATCGACACCTCCTCGAGCATCTGCTCTTCGTCGCCCCGCGACGGGATCGCGGCCAGGCGCTCGGCGGTGAAGCGGTCGGTGATCAGGACATTGACCAGCCGTCCCTCGAGCGCACCGCGGATCGCCTCGAACTTTTCCGCGCCGCCGGCGACTGCGACGGCGCGAGGAACCCGACGCAGCTGCTCGAGCGAGAGCCCGATCACGCGCTCGCCGAAGCCGCTGTCGACGGGCGTGCCGGATTCGTCGAAGAAGCGGAGACAGATGTCGCCAACGGCACCGAGCCGGTCGAGCTCGTCGAGTTCCCGCTCGGAGAAGACGTTGCCGCTTTCGCCGAGCAGGCGCGAGGGACGGAGCGCGCCGATCCCGACGAGCGCGAGTGTGAGGCCGTCGAAGTACGTGCTCGTCTCCGCCACGGGAGGCTCGGCGAGATAGTGGGCGGTCGCCGCTGCGGACGCCGTCACCCCCGGTGCAGGCAGGAAGTGCGGCTCGGCCTTGAGCAGCGACGCGAGCTGCGTCGTCAGCCGGATCGCGTGCGCCTCGGCGGTGGGGTTGCCGATACCGCCGAGGATCTGGACGACGTGGCTTCCGGCCGGGCGGCGTGGCGGCTGCATCGACGCGACCATCCGCAGCAGCGTCTCGCTCCACGAGGAGATGCCGACGACCTCGTCGCTGCCGAGTGTCGTCTCGAGGTACGTCGCGGCGGCGCTGCCGATGTCGCGGAGGATCTGATCCGGCGTCTCGATGACGCAGTCGGCGACGACCGCGTCCTTGAGCTCGTAGCGGCGCTCGAGCTCGTCCTCGATCTCGGGGTAGACGCCCGCAGGCGGGGTGACGGTCGTGCGGACGATCCCTTCCTTCTGCGCGCCGGTGAGGAGGCGCGAGACCATCGCCTGCGAGAGCGACAGCTGCTCGGCGATCTCGGGCTGCCGCAGGCCTTGCTCGTAGTAGAGGCATGCGACCTTCGTCATCAGCCTCAGCCGTTCCACTGACGTCATCGCAGCACCGCCTCCCAGACCGGCTCGACGGCGACGGCGTCGTGCCAGCGTGCCAGCAACTCCTCGCGCAGCCTGCTGTCGATCTGCGGCTCGAAGGTCTCGCCCACCCGCGGCAGGACAGCGCCCTCGCGAATGCCGACGGCGGCCGCTGCGAGGAGCGCGGCGCCGACGGCGGCGGCGTCGTTAGCCTCGCTGCGGATCACCGGGCAACCAATCAGGTCGGCTTGCAGCTGGAGCAGCCGATCGTTGCGGCTCGCGCCGCCGTCGGCCCGGAGCTCGTCGAGCGGACGCCCCAGGTCGCGCTCGAGCGCTCCGACGACGTCGGCAACCTGGTAGGCGATCGACTCCACCGCTGCCAGCGCGAGCTCGCGACGTCCGCTGGCGAACGTGAGGCCGGTGACCCGGCCGCGTACGTCCGGCCGCCACCAGGGCGCACCGAGCCCGGCAAAGGCGGGGACGACGTGGACGCCGCCACTGTCTGCGGCCGCAGCGGCGAGGAGCTCGACCTCGAGCGCGCTCGCGACGCCGAGGATCCCTGCCAACCACTCGACGGTCGCACCGCTCGAGAAGATGTTTCCCTCGAGTGCGTAGGTCGGACGGTCGCCCAGCCAGGCGACGCTCGCAGCGAGGCCGCTCCGGGACTTGCGTGGCTCGCCTCCTGTCGTCGACATGACCGAGCTGCCGGTCCCGTAGGTCGCCTTCGCGCTGCCAGGACGGCTACAACCGAGCCCGTAGAGCGCTGCGTGTGAGTCGGCAGTCACCGCGGCGATCGGCAGTTCGGGGAGTCGGCCGTTCGGCGCCGACTCCCCGAGTGCCCCGTCGCAGGAGGGAACGACGACGGGGAGGCAGCTGCGGGGAATCTCGAACAGCTGCAGCAGCTCGTCGCTCCAATCGAGGCTGTGCAGGTCGAGGAGGAGCGTTCGCGAGGCGTTGCCGGCGTCGGTCGCGTGGAGCGCTCCGCCCGAGAGGTTCCAGAGCAGCCAGCTGTCGACGGTGCCGGCGCAGGCGCTGCCGTCCTCGGCTGCGGCTCGCAGCGCCGGATCGGCGTCGAGCAGCCAGCGGAGCTTCGACGCCGTGAACATCGGATCGAGCGGCAGGCCGGTGAGCTCACGCACGAGCGCGTCCGCGTCCGCCGCTCGCAGCTCCGCGCAGAGGTCTGCGCCACGGGTGCACTGCCAGCCGACGACGGGCGTCAGCGGTTGCCCGCTCGCGCGTTCCCAGAGCAGGACGGACTCGCGCTGGCTCGTGAGCGCGATGTAGGCAGGCTCCGCCGCGGGAAGCTGAGCCGCCGCCATCTGCACGCTTTGCCACAGCTCCGCGGCATCCTGCTCGACCCACCCCGGCCGCGGGAAGGAGCGTCCGACCGGAGCCGACGAAGAGGCGACAACCTCGCCGGCGGGCGTCACGAGTAGCGCCTTCGTGCTCGTCGTGCCCTGGTCGATCGCGAGGATCGTGGTCACGATGCTTTCTGCTCCATGAGTTCGAGGGCAGCTACGCGGATGCCGCCCGCGGAGAGTCCGAAGTGGTCGAGGAGCCACGGCGCGGAGCCGGTCGGTGCGAAGCCAGGGAAGCCGAGGATCCGCATCGGCACCGGCCTGCTGACCGCGAGCGCCTCCGCGACGGCGCCACCAAGGCCGCCGTAGACGGAATGTTCCTCGACGGTGACGATCGCCCCGGTCTCGTCGGCGGCGGCGATCAGCTCGGCCAGGTCGAGCGGCTTGACCGTCGGCATCGAGACGACGCGCGCGGAGACGCCCTCCTCGTGCAGGAGCGCGGCGGCGTCGAGGGTGCGTGTCAGCATCGTCCCGTTCGCGACGAGCGTCACGTCACCGCCGTCGGCGAGGCGAACGGCACGGCCGAACTCGAGCCGGTGGTCGTTCGGGTAGAGGGCGGGCACGCCCATGCGGCTGACGCGGAGGAATACCGGTCCGTCGTGCTCGACGGCGGCGCGCAGCGCCTGCTCGGTCTCGAGCGGATCGGCAGGGACGACAAGGACAAGGTTGTCGATCGCGCGCAGCCAGGCGATGTCCTCGATCGAATGGTGCGTCGGCCCGAGCTCGCCGTAGGCGACGCCGGGACTCATCGCACAGATGGTGACGTTCGCGTTCGTGTAGGCGAGGTCGACCTTGATTTGCTCGAGCCCTCGCGCCGTCAGGAAGCAGCTCGCGCCGGACACGACTGGACGGCGGCCGCCGTTGGCGAGGCCGGCCGCGATGCCGATCATCGCCTGCTCCGCAATCCCGACGTTGATCAGCCGCTCCGGGAATCGCCTCTGGAAGCCGCCAAGCTTGCTCGAGCCGACTGAGTCGTTGCACACCGCGACGACGCGATCGTCCTCTACTGCGAGCGCCTCGAGTGTTGCAGCGAAGCTGTCTCGGCAGTCGTAGAGCGCCGGCTCCTGCACGACGGCGGTCATCGCAGCTCCTCGAGCGCCGCCTGGAGCTGCTCCGCCGACGGCACCTTGTGATGCCACTCGACGCGATCGCGCATGAACGAAACGGGATTGCCCTTGTGGGTGTGCGCGATGACGAAGCTCGGCGTGGCCCGCTCCACCGGTAGCCGCTCGAACAGGTCGAGCAGCGCGCCGTAATCGTGTCCGTCGACCTCGGCCACGGCCCAGCCGAATGCTCGTGCCTTGTCCGCGAGCGGCTCCAGCCGACTCGTCTCCTCCGTCGGCGCGCCCTGCTGGAGGCCGTTGCGGTCGACGATGACGCAGAGGCGGTCGAGGCTGCGGTGGCCACCGGCCATCAGCGCCTCCCAGTTCGAGCCCTCCTGGAGTTCGCCGTCGCCGACGAGACAGAAGGTGCGGCGCGGCGATTCGTCGAGCCGAGCGGCGATCGCCATCCCGACTGCGATTGGCAGCCCGTGCCCGAGCGGGCCCGTGTTCGCCTCGACGCCGGGCACCTTCTTGCTGTCGGGATGGCCGTTGAGTGGCGAGAGCGGCTGCATGTAGGTCGCGAGCAGCGCCGGGTCGAAGAAGCCACACGCGGCGAGCGTCGTGTACAGGACGCCGGAGCTGTGCCCTTTGCTCATCACAAAGCGGTCGCGCTCGGGGAGCCTCGGGTTTGCGGGGTCGATGTCGAGGACGGCGAGGACGATCGTCGTGACGATGTCCGTCGCGGAGAGGTCGCCTCCGACGTGACCGAGGCCGGCTGCTTCGATCAGCGTCAGGTTGCGGCGCCGGATCAGCAGCGCCGCGTCCGCAAGCAACCGAATCTGCTCCTCTCGCGGCAGGCCGCGATCGATCCGACCCGGCAGCGTCTCACGCACGGTGGTCGTCACCGAGCCTCCGCGAGGTCGCCGAGCAGCATGTCCTGCACGAGCCGCTGCGCCGCGAGCGCGTCCTGGCGCTCCCGCGCAGCGGCGAACTGGTCCGCGTCGATCCGGTCGAGCAGCCGGTGCAGCCCCCGCAGCATCCTGATGCTGGCGCGCGCGGCCTCGACCGGATCTTCCCGGAACGGGAACTGGTCGAGCTTCCACGCCTTGTCCCAGCCGGCCCGACGGAGCGTGTGCAGGAACTCGAGCGTCTCGAGCAGGTGTACCGAGCCGACGGTTAGGTCGTCGTCCCAGCCGCGGAAGTTGTCGTTCAGGTCGATGTCGATCAGGCGGCCGCGCGAGAGGCAGAGCTCGGCCGCGGCCGCCGGCGACTCACCGCCGTAGAGCGCATGGCCGAAGTCGAGCAGCACGCCGACGTTCGGCAGACCGATGTCCTCGATCGCGAGTAGCGTCCGCGCGGCGTCGGAGAAGAACATGTGCGTCCGCGGCTCCCTCGGCTTGTACTCGATGGCGAACGGTAGTTCGGGATGCGGGCCTGCCACCTTCTGCATCCCCTCGACCGAGAGCTCCCAGAGCCGGCGGGGATCCGCCTGCAGCGGATAGTCGAAGCCGTCCTGGCCCGGCCAGATCTTCATGTAGTCGACGCCGAGCTCGTAGCCGACCTCGGTTGCCTCGACGATCAGATCCAGCGCCCGTCGCCTGACCTTCGCGTCCGGATTCGTCAACGCGCCGGCGCGGAACTCCTGCGTGTAGATCTCAGGCGTGATCGCGAGCGCGCGGAGCCCCGAATCCTCGAGCGCGGCGCGCACGTCGGAGGCCGAGAAGTTTGGAGTCCAGAACGGGTAGTTGAGGTCCAGCGACTCGATCCCGCCCACCGACGCGGCCGCGCGAATCGCCTCGGCGACCGAGATCGAGGGTCCATACCCGTCGGTCGCGTAGCGGTCAACGAAAGAGCCGAACATCCAAACGCCAGCGGAGTACTGGTCATTGAATATATATTCAGCCACGCCTAGCAATACATTTACACTTCAGCGCCTAGAATGCAAGGGCGATTTCGCCTGCACGTGCGTGGCGGGCCATGTCAGCTGGTCGTCGATCTCCCCATCGGCGTCACCTCCCGCGATTAGAGATCGGTTCTGGATCAGGAGACATCGACCACCCGATAGATGGCCCTCTGCAGGCGGATGACCTTCTGCAGCAGACGATCTACTAGAAGGTCATCCGATCTGTCTCGGCAGCCCAGCGACCGCTGAGGGAAGGCGCGGAGACGATTGCCTCATTTGCAGGACATTCGCCCACGCGAGATGACGCAGAGGCGAGCATCAACGCTGAAGTCTTGGTCAGGCTGCGGCGGGAGATCGCCGCCCGAGCGGACCCCGAGTGCAGCCATTCTGCAGCCACCGTTGCCGACTATGGCGACGCCACCCGGCGATTTACAGGGACTTCAGAGCGGATGAAGGGACTCGAACCCTCGACCTTCTGCATGGCAAGCAGACGCTCTAGCCAACTGAGCTACATCCGCGCGGCGGTCAGTATAGCCCCCGCCTTTGGGGGGCGCCGCCGCCCTGCCTAGTACGACGCCGAGTCGAGCGCCTCGTTGACGAGCCGGTCCGCGAGCTCGTTCTGCTCGCGCCGGACCGCCGTGAAGCTCACGCGGCCGATCGCGTCGGCGAGCATGCCTGCCTCGCGATGCAAGACACGCAGAGCCTCGTTCTTCACGCGGTACTCGCCTCGCATCTGCTTGACGATCAGCTCGGAGTCCGAGACCACCTCGAGCTCGCTCACGCCCAGCTCCGAGGCCCGGCGAAGGCCGTCGACAAGCGCCCGGTATTCTGCGACGTTGTTGGTCGTCACGCCGATCGCCGTGCCGCGGGCCTCGAGCACGGTGCCGTCCTCGGTCTCGAGCACGAACGCCGCGGCTGCCGGCCCGGGATTGCCCCTTGCGCCGCCGTCGGTGAAGAGCCTCGCCTTCACGCAGCCGCTAGGCGGCGTGCGCGAGGCCGGAGAGCAGCTTCCTGGTCAGCTCCGAGCCCAGTTCGTGCTCGAGGCGCGCCCGGACAGCGACGCGCCGCTCCTCGATCGCCTCGCCCCTCCGGGCGGTCAGCTCGCACGCCTCGGCCAGGCGATCGAGCGCCCGGTCGAGCCGCGTAGCGTCGTCGTTCCGTGGAACGCCCCTCATGTCAACAATCATCGTCCTCTCGGCGCCGGACGACATCCCTCGGCCGTCGGGGGTTTAGGACAATGGGCATCCGGCCGATACAGCAGTTGATGCTTCCCGCGCACAAGCCGGCCTGGCTTCCGCTCGGCGCCCTGCTCGTGCGCGAAGGACTGATCACGAACGAGCAGCTCGAGCTCGCGCTCATCGATCAGCAGGGAACAGGACTGCGACTCGGCGAGCTCCTCGTCCAGTGGGGCTGGGTAGAGTCGTCGGCCATCTCCCGCGCGCTCGCGGAGCAGTACGAGCTCGAATTCGTCGACCTGGATTCCAGCGAGATCGAGCACGCCGCAGTCGAGCGCCTCCCGGCGGCCGAGGCTCGGAACCGAGGCGCGATCCCGATCCGCGTGCTCGACGACGACCGCCTGCTCGTCGGGGTCGCCGACCCCACCGACGTCGGCGCCTGCGACGAGCTGCGCGCACTGCTCGGCGGGAAGGTCACCGTCGCTGTCGTCGACCAGGTCGAGCTGCACCGCGCGCTGGCCCGCGAGTACAGCTGACGCTCGTGGGGGAACCCCTGGTTCCCCCACGGACCCCCTCCTCGCGAGTGGCAACGACGCACGACCGGTCGCGGAGCCGGCCGCTGCCTCGCCGGCTCCATTTGCGCGCGGACCTTTCCGCGGGAGTCAGGTGCTGCCCCAGGATCAGCCCGCGGCGACGTTCATGCAGGAGCCGGCTACGCGCGCTGGGGAGTGCTGATTCTCGCGCGCGGCTCGGTCGCCGATTCGGCGATTCCATACATGACCTCAGGGTCGAGATCTGCGCCGTTCGGCCACTCGATCGTGTCTCGAAACTCGCTCACCGCGACCTGCTCGAAGAACTCCCAATCGCGGAGAGGCTGGAAAACCTCTCCCTCGAGCAGTGGCTCGAAATCGACGTCGCGAACCTCGCCGTCGTCGAACACGACCCGCACGACGTAGGGCCGCAGAGGGGTCGCCGAAACAACCGGGGGCGCGATCATGGCAGCGGCTCGATTCGCTCAGGAGGAAGCATCGATTCCAGTCGGCGCCAGTTGGCTTCGAGGTCGGAATTGTGGAGGTTGGCCCAGTCGCGAATGAGACGCTTCGCCCTAACCGGCAGCTCGCCCTCGATCGGCTCGCCCGTCGCGATCGAAATCCTCGCTTCCTGCTCGCCATAGATGGCGTGGAAGTGCGGAGGCGGATGGTCTTTGACGAACATCCGGATCAAGATGCCATAAAAGCTGCTGATCGTCGGCACATCGAGCGACGCTAGCCGCGTCTCCGACGCGGCGCCAGATGGCGAGAACGGCCGCGCTACCAAAGGCCTCGGCGCCAAGGCTCTTGATCTGAACGACAGCGGTCCGCGACTACAGCGGGAAGCGAGAGGCCACCTCACTCGCGGTCTGTTCGGGGGTCTGGGCGCCGATGTCGATTACGTTCCGTTCGAGCTCTCCGAGGTTCGAGAACGCAGACCAGAGCTGCTCGACGACAGCCGGGTCGGTGAGCCTGCTCGCGTCGCGGCTGGAGGCACGCTTCAGCGCCAGTGCCAGCGGCGGGCGCAATACGACGAGGACAACGTCGAAACCGGCTGCCGCGATCGCGTCTCGAACAGGTTCCCAGAACCAACCCGGGATGATGATCCCGTCGACGATCGTCCGGTAGCCGGCGCTCGCATACCCGATTGCCGCGCCAGCGACGATCTGCATGACCGCCGTGTTCTGCTCGTGCGACTCCGGCTTCCACGGCTCGACGTACCCACTCGCGATGAAATGGAAGAACCGATCTGACTCCAGATGAACGGCCCGATCCGACAGCTTTGCGAGCAGCCGCGCGACGTTCGTCTTCCCGGCACCCGGCGGACCCGTGAGGATCAGGATCGGCTCGCGAGGAACGGACACCGCAGGAGTATCCATCGTCGGTCAGTGAAGCCTCGCCGCCGCGACCGACATGTGCGGGCGCGGCACCGCCGCGCTCTATGAGCGCCGAGGCGAGCGCAGCGAGCGAGCGGAGGAGAGGGCCAGCGGGGGAACCAGGGGTTCCCCCGCTATGTGTCGATCTGGGCCTTCTGAAGCTTTCCCGAGTAGTCGACGTAGATCGACTTCCACTCGGTGAAGACGTCGAGTGCGGCCTGGCCGGCTTCGCGGTGGCCGTTTCCGGTCTCCTTCATCCCGCCGAACGGCAGGTGCACCTCGGCGCCGATCGTGCCCGCGTTCACGTACGTGATCCCGGTGACGAGGTCTCGCATCGCGCGGAAGGCGGTGTTCACGTCGCGGGTGAAGATCGCCGACGAGAGCCCGTAACGGACGCCGTTCGCGACCCGGATCGCGTCGTCGGTGTCCTTCACGGGAATGAGCGCGGTGGTCGGGCCGAAGATCTCCTCCTGTGCGACCCGCATCCCCGGCTCGACATCGCCGAAGATCGTCGGCCGGTAGAAGAAGCCGCCCTCGAGGCCGTTGCCACTGGCCACCTCGCCGCCGGTGAGCAGCGTCGCACCCTCGTCCCGGCCGATGCCGGTGTACGTGTGGATCTGCTCGAGCGCGCGGCCGTTGATCACCGGTCCCACATCGGTGTCCGCCTCCCAGCCCGGCCCGAGGCGGAGCTGCTCGGCGGCGGAGACCAGCTTCGACTGCAGCTCGGCGTAGATGTGCTCGTGGACGATCACACGGCTCGCGGCCGTGCAGCGCTGGCCCGACGTGCCGAACGCGGACCAGATGATCCCGTCCGCGGCCAGGTCGAGGTCGGCGTCGTCAAGGACGATCACCGCGTTCTTGCCGCCGAGCTCGAGATGGACGTGCTTGAGGTTGTCCGCCGCCGCGCGCAGAACCGCGACGCCGGTCTCGCGCGAGCCGGTCAGCGTGATCACCGGCACGTCGGGGTGGCGGACGAGACGCTCGCCGACTGCACTGCCGCCGCCGTGCACGACGTTGACGACGCCCGCAGGCACCCCCGCCAGGACCAGGAGCTCCACGAAGCGCTCGCCGAGTGCCGGCGTGTCGGTCGCGGGCTTGAAGACGACGGTGTTGCCGCAGACGAGAGCCGGGGCGATCTTCCAGGACGGGATCGCGATCGGGAAGTTCCACGGCGTGATCACGCCGATCACGCCGATCGGCATGCGCACGCTCATGTTGAACTTGTCGCGCAGCTCCGACGGCGTGGTCTGGCCGAACAGACGGCGCCCCTCGCCTGCCATGTAGAAGCTCATGTCGATCGCTTCCTGGACGTCGCCGCCGGCCTCGGGAAGCACCTTGCCCATCTCGCGCGACATCAGCAGCGCGAGTTCGTCCTTGTGTTCGCGGACGAGCGTGCCGAAGCGGTAGAGGATCTCGCCGCGGGCGGGCGCCGGGACGAGCCGCCACTCCTCGTAGGCCGCCTTCGCCGCCTCGACCGCGCGGTCGACATCCTCCGGCCCTGACAGCGGGAACGTCCCGATCGGCTCGCCCGTCGCAGGGCTCGTGCTCTCGAACGTCTCGCCGGAGACCGCGTCGACCCACTCGCCGCCGATGAAGTTCTGGAAGCTCCGTGTGCCCGTGGCCGCCATCCCACGAGTCTAGATCGAGCTACGGGTCCAGATCGGGAGAGGGCTACGCGACGTCGACGTCGGGGAACGTCCCGGCCGCCCGCAGCCGCCGGCGGTCGCGCAGCTGGCGCATGCCGCCGAACGCGCGTCCGCGGCGACGGTCGGGTCCCGAGCGGCGGTCGACGATCACCGTCACGTTCGGGTTGTCCTCGTAGTAGGCGACCATCCGCTCGTACAGCTCGTCCTCGAGCGCACGTGGGATCACGCAGTGGATCATCTGCTCCTCATCCCCACAGTCTCATTGTACGAATCGATCGGCCGGACACCAGGGGTAAACGGAACCGGGGACAGCCCCACGGGGCCAGTCCCTTTCCGTGCTCATCACAGCGGATTTTCGATGTCGGGCAGGATCCCGGTCCCGGTCTCGACGCGCGCATTCCAGTTGGCGAACATCGGGTCGAGCTCGCCCGGCTCGAGGCCGCGCTCGGCCAGCCGGACCGACTGCGACGAGCCGGGGCTGATCCGGTACTGGTACCACGAGATCTCCCAGGCGACCGTGATCACGACCTCGGTATTCGGTCCGGGAAGGACGACGATGCTCGCCCGCGGTTCGCCGAGGCTGCGCGAGATCCCGTCGACGGTTCGCACGGCATCGCTCGCGTTGAAGAGCGCCGCCGCCTCGATCTGCGCCTGCTCGCCGGAGGACAGCCGGCGCAGGATCGGCTCGGCGACGAGCTGGTCGGCCGCCGGCGGACGCTGCGAGCCGAAGATCGCCGCCAGGCTGAGCGAGCGCCGCCGGCGAGCCTGCCGCACGGCAGGCCCCATCGGGTTGCCCTCACGAATCCAGCCGTGTTCGTGCGCGACGTCCTGGCAGAGCACGCAGACGTCGACGAAGTCGTCCACCCCGCCCGGGGCGAACCGGAGCGGGCGCTCCCCGACGAGCAGCGTGCGCTCGCAGATCGCGCACTGCTTCAC
Organism: uncultured Actinomycetes bacterium; assembly: GCA_963841405.1. Taxonomy (GTDB): domain Bacteria; phylum Actinomycetota; class Thermoleophilia; order Gaiellales; family Gaiellaceae; genus DATBLE01. Next base: position 59,950 of record CAWJCM010000010.1, read on the forward strand.
GTCCATCGTGCGCAAGGACTTCACGGCGTCGCCACTATAGGGAATTCCAGGGGAATTCCCTAGACCTTCTCTTCCTCGCGCGCGCGCTTCGTCTCCTCGATGATCTTCTGCGCGATGTGCGTCGGCACCTCGTCGTAGCGGAGGAAGTGCATGTGGTAGTCGCCGCGGCCCCCGGTCAGCGAGGTCAGCGCCTGTGAGTACGTGAGGATCTCCGCCATCGGCACCTCGGCCTTGATCGAGGTCATCCCGCCTGCCGGCTCCATCCCCTGGAGGCGGCCGCGCCGCGAGTTGAGGTCGCCGTTGACGGCGCCGACGGTGTCGTCGGGAACGGTCACCTCGACCTCCATGATCGGCTCGAGCAGCACGGGTCTGGCCTTCTCGTAGGCTGCCTTGAACGCCATCGAGCCGGCGATCTTGAACGCCATCTCGGAGGAGTCGACCGTGTGGTACGAGCCGTCGACCAGCGAGACGCGGACGCCCTGGACGGGGGCGCCGGCCAGCTCGCCGTGCTGCATCGCCTCCTGGATGCCCTTGTCCACGGCCGGCCGGAAGCCCTGCGGGATCACGCCGCCGACGATCTTGTCCACGAACTCGTAGCCGACCCCGTCCGCAAGCGGCTCGAGGACGATCGTCGCGTCGCCGTACTGGCCGCGGCCGCCCGTCTGCTTCTTGTACTTCCCCTGCGCGCGCGACTCGGAGCGGATCGTCTCCAGGTACGGGACGCGCGGCTGGTGCAGGTCGACCTCGACGCCGAACCGCCGCCGGAGGCGCTCGACCGCGACCTCGACGTGCATCTGCGAGAGGCCCGCGAGCAGCTGCTCTCCCGTCTGCTGGTCGCGGCGCATCACGAGCGTCGGGTCCTCCTCGGTCAGCCGCCGCAGCGCCTGGCCGAGCTTCTCCTCTTCGCCCTTCGCCTTCGGCGTGATCGCGAAGCTCATCACCGGCTCAGGGAAGTCGAAGCGCGGGAGCTCGTCCGCGACCTCCCTGTCGACCAGGAGATCGCCGGTCATCACGTCCTTCAGCTTCGCCACCGCGCCGAGGTCGCCCTCGCCGAACGCGTCGGTCGGCATGTGCTCCTTCCCCTGCAGGACGAGCAGCGAGCCCATCCGTTCCTTGGAGTGCTCGCGCTGGTTGGTCAGAGTCGTGTCGGTCGTGATCGTGCCCTCGAGGACGCGGAACACGTTGATCCGGCCGGCGAACGGGTCGGCGATCGTCTTGAAGACGAACGCGGCGGTGGCGGCGCCCTCGATCTCGACCGGCGCGCCCTTCTTCGCGGGACTGGGGACGCCCTCGACGAGCAGATCGAGCAGCGCGGTCGTTCCCAGGTTCTTCGTGGCGACGGCCGCGGCCACCGGAAACACCTCGCCGCGCGTGACCGCGTCCTTCAGCGCCTTCGCCACCTCCTCGTCGGAGAGCTCCTGGCCGTCGAGGTAGCGCTCCATCAGGCCCTCGTCGGTCTCGACCACTGCGTCGAGGAGCTTCTCGCGGTACTCGGCAGCCTGGTCGGCCATCTCCGCCGGAATCCCGGTGCGCCCCCCCTCGCGCTGCCCGTCCGGGCTCAAGTACGCGCACATGTGCAGGACGTCGACGATGCCGGTGAGCTCGTGTTCGGCGCCGATCGGGATGTGCACGGCGACGCAGTTCGACGAGAGCTGCGAGCGCACGCCCTCCAGCGCCCGGAAGAAGTCGGCCCGCTCGCGGTCGAGCATGTTCACAACGACCACGCGCGCGACGTGCCCGTCCTCGCCGCGGTGCCAGGTCCGCCCCGTCCCGACCTCGACTCCCATCACGCCGCTGATGACGACCAGCTCGCCCTCGACCACGCGCAGCGCGGCGATCGTGTCCCCCTGGAAGCCGGCGTCGCCGGGAGCGTCGATCAGGTTGATCTTCCGGTTCTGCCACTCGCAGTGGCAGAGGGAGGCCGAGAGGGACATCTGGCGCCGGTTCTCGTCTTCGTCCCAGTCGGAGACGGTGGTCCCCAGCTCGACGGTGCCGAGCCGGTTGACTGCACCGGACTGGAACAGCAGCGCCTCGACGAGCGAGGTCTTCCCCGTGCCGCGGTGGCCGACGACGGCGACGTTGCGGATCTTTCCAGGCTCCTGAGCAGACATGCGCGCGAAACTCCTCGGTCGGTTTGTCAGGGCGATCGTATCCCGCGAAGACCGACCCCGAAGCGATCCGCCTCGCCCATCCGAAGCCCCGCCGGCGCGGACGGCAGCGACAGGCTCAAACCCTGTGACTGCTACTCCGCCGTGACCCGAGCCGCGGCCGTGCCCGCCAGGTGCGCCTTCAGCCGCAGGATCGCCTTCGTGTGCAGCTGCGAGACGCGCGACTCGGTGACGCCCAGCACCTCGCCGATCTCGCGCAGGGTGAGCTCCTCGTAGTAGTAGAGCGTGATCACGAGCTTCTCACGCTCAGGCAGGTGCGCGATCGACTCGCCGAGCGCCTCGCGCATCTCGGTCTGGTCCAGTACCAGCGCGGGCTGCGGGCCCGACGTGTCCTCGATCGTGTCGATCAGCGAGACCTGGTCGCCGCTGCCCGACGACACCGTCCAGAGCTCGTCGAGCGCGGCGATCGAAGAACGGGAGATGTCGGTGAGGCTGTCGTCGAGCTCGTCCGTGGTGATCCCTAGCCTCTCGGCGATCTCATCGTCGGTGGGTACGCGGTGGAGCTTCGCCTCGAGCATGGCGATCGCGCGCTCGATGTCGCGAGCGCGCGAGCGCACCGACCGTGGCACCCAGTCCATCGCGCGCAGCTCGTCGATGATCGCGCCCTTGATCCTGGCGATCGCGTAGGTCTCGAACTTCACGTCCCGGTCGGGGTCGTAGCGCTCGATCGCGCCGATCAGGCCGAGGAGCCCGTACGAGACGAGGTCGCCCTCGTCGACGTGGGCGGGCAGGCCGCTTCCGAGCCGGCCGGCAACGAACTTGACGAGCGGCGCGTAGGTGAGGATCAGGCGGTCGCGGACCGCGCGGTCGCCGTTCTTCCTGTACTCGCGCCAGAGGGGCTTGATGTCTTCGGCCAAGGGTCGGGCTAGAGAATACGGTGCGGCTCGGCGGATTCCTCAGTTTCGGAGGGCTCTGATCGCCAGTCCGGCCATCCACAGCGCCAGTGCCGCGGCGGCGACGAGGATCACCCACTGCCCCGCGGCGCCGGCGGCGGCCGCGATTCCGCCGAACGCGAGGGCGAGCACCGCGAAGAGCGCACCGAGCGCCCGGCGCTGGGCTGGGGCGGCCACCGCGCGGATGATGTCATTCTCCAGTCGTCAGCAATCGACAGATGGGAGGACGAGATGGCGTGGGCCCAGATCCAGAAATCGACGGAGGCGACCTGGGACGACTACGAGACCGTCTCCAACGCGATCGGAGTCGACGACAACCTACCCGACGGGCTGATCGTCCACGCAGCAGGCGAGGTGGACGGCACGTGGCAGTCGGTGGCCGTCTGGGAGTCGCAGGAGGCCTACGAGCGCTTCCGGGACGAGCGGATCTTCCCGGCGGTACGACAGACGCTCGGAGACTCGGCGATCGAGGCGGGCCCGCCGCCGTCGGAGTCGTTCGAGGTGAAGCATCTGATCACGCCGTAGCGTCGTATCCTCAGCCGGTGGCTCGCCTCGGATGCCTGATCGCGCTGGTGGCGGCGCTCGCCGCCGGGCTTGCGACGGGAGCACGGGCGGACGCCGATCCGGCCAGCGACACGCTCTACACGAGCGACGTCTTCCTCCCGTACGCGCGCGTGACCCCGGCGGTCGCCGACGAACTGCGGAACGCAGTCGGGAACGCCCGCGCCGAGGGCAAGCCGATCAAGGTCGCCGTGATCGCGGCGAGGCGCGACCTCGGCGGCGTGCCGACGCTCTTCGGCAACCCGCTGTACTACGCGCGCTTCCTCGGCGCCGAGCTCCAGTTCCTGTACAGCGGGAAGCTGCTCGTGGTCATGCCCCAGGGGGCGGCGCTCTCCCAGCGGGGGAAGCTGATCGCGGATCGCTCGGTGCTTGACGCAAAGGTCGAGCAGGGCACCGACGGTCTCGTCCGTACTGCAGCGGTGCTCGTGCGCGACCTGACCGGCGGGGAGCAGGGAAGCAGCCAGAGGGCGCTCTCGTCACCTGCGGGCGGCGGCTCGTCCGCCTGGATCTGGATCGGTGTCGGCGTGGCGGTCGCCGCAGCGCTCGGTGCGATCGGCTTCGTGCTCGCCCGGGTTGGGCGGCGGAGGCCGGCGTGATCGTCGCACTGGCAGTAGCGCTCGCCTTCGGCAGCCCGCCGCTACCGCCGGACGTCAAGCCGTGGCCGATCGGCGTCGGCCCGGGCTTCCGACCGGCCGCGGCGCCCGCTGCTGTGCTCAGGGGCCAGCCGGTCGGGCGTTTCCGCTGCGCACCGGACGGAGGACGTAGGTTCGGAGCCCACCTCGAGCTCTTCGTCCACCGGCGCGTGCTGCTCGTCCCGGCGGGAGTCGGGGTCGCGCGCGGCGGACGGTGCTCGTATCCCCTCCGGACCCGCGAGCCGACCGGCGTGATCGAGATCCGCCGCGGCACGCGCGCCACCGTCGGCGACCTGTTCCGGCTGTGGGGCCAGCCGCTCGGCCCGAGACGCATCGCCGGCTTCCGCTCGCCAGCGCCACTGCTCGCCTTCGTCGGGGGGAGGCGCTGGCAGGGCGAGCCGCGTGAGATCCCGTTGACCCGCCACGCGCAGATCGTCCTCGAGCTGGGCGGCTATGTCCCGCCACACCCGCGGTACCTCTTCGCCGACGGGCTCTGAGCCTGCCCGGAGTCCCGAGACGCTCACGGCCCCGGCTGCTCGTGCCCGGCGCTGCGGTCGCCGACAGGCGTCGACTGCGGCAGAGACCTGACTCTCGAGGAGAGGGGCCGCGCACCTGCACGGCCCCTCTCCGGTGTGTCCGCGTCAGTCCTACAGGTTGACGTGGACGGAGAACAGGCGGCGGGTGGAGATGCCGCCGAGCACGTTCTCGCCCGACTTGCGCGCCCGGGCGAAGATCGCGATCAACTGCTGCTTCGAGCTGACCGGGAAGCCGGACAGCATCCGGAAGTGGAGATCTGCCCAGCCCTGGCTGTTCGTGCGTTGCTCGGCAGGGATCGTCAGCTGGTTGAAAGGAACGGCCGTCGCGTAGACAAGCGCGCCCTGCACCGAACGACCGCCACAGGCGACCACGTGGTAGCGAACGACCAGCTCGCGCGTCCCGCCGCGGACAACCGACGGATTCGTGGTCTGGCGGTCGATCAGCAGCCGCGCAGGCGATCCGATCCGGGCGACGTCGACGGTGCCGCTGCCGGCCGGGCAGCCGGCCGCGGCCGGCGGAGGAGCCGGCGTACCGCCGACGACCTGGGTCGGCGCCGAGGTTGCCGGCGTCGAGCCGCCCGCGTTCGACGCGGTGACCCGCGCACGGATCCTGTGCCCCACCGAAGCAGGCAACACCCGCCAGGTCAGCCCGACCGCCCCCGCGATCACGGCGCAGCCGTTGCCGTTAGCGTCGCAACGAAGCCACTGGTAGCGGTAGCTGGTCGGCGACTCCTTCCATTCCCCGATCTTCAGGGTAAGCACCTGGCCGACCGCCGCCGTCCCCGAGATCGTCGGCGCCGACTTGTTCACCGGCGCCTTGGCCGACGAACCGATCACCGCGGTCGGCACCGAGGTCACGGTGGTGTTGCCACTCGAGTTCCTGGCCTCGACCCTGAACCGGATCGTGTGGCCGACATCCGCCGAGGTCAGCGTGTAGTTCTGCCCGGCGGCGTTGCCGATCGTCGAGCAGTTGCCGCCGTTCTTGTCGCACCGCAACCAGGAGTCGTTGAAGTCGGTGACCGACCCGCTCCAATTGCCATGGTCACCGTGGAGCTTCTGCCCCTGCTCCGGCTTCCCCGAGATCGTCGGCGGCGACGTGTTCTGCGGCGCCCCCCCAGCAACAACAGCCGTCGGCACCGAGGTTGCCGCCGTGCTGCCGTCACCGTTCTTCGCCACGACCTCCAACCGGATCGTGTGGTCGACGTCGTCCCCGCTCAAGGTGTAGGTCGCGTCGTGGGCGCCGTCGATGCCCGAGCAGTTGTTGCCACTGTCATTGCAACGCTGCCAGTTGTAGTCGTACTCGGTCGGAGCGCCGCTCCAGTTCCCCCGGTCGCCGTTCAGAACCTGACCCTGTTTCGGCGTTCCCGAGATCGTCGGCAAAGAGAGGTTCCCCGGCGCGTCCTTGCTTGCCGCAGCACCCGCTCCGGCCAGCACGCCGACGCCGACGACCAGGACGAGTGTGGCGCCCACACCCAATGCCGCCCCGAAGAGCGTCCACCGTTTCCTCGAAGAACGAGACATATCTCTCACTCCTTCGTTCGTCAGGTGCGCTGCTCGCGCACCACCCGCGCAGGCGGGGTTGCATTGTCGTTTGAGATCAATCAAAGCGTGATATACCACACTATGTGAACTTGAAACCCGTCTTCGACTATCCAGCCGTCGCCTTCGAAGGAGACACATCGATGGAAGAGAACATGCGACCCGGCCTTCCGGCAGAGGAATACCGGCGTGCCGCCGAGCTGCGCCGTGCCCTCCGCGGCTTCCTTCGTCGAACCGAGAGGGTGTCACGCGCGCACGGGCTGACGGCGGAGCGCTACGAGCTGCTGCTCTCGATCAAGACCGAGAGCGGCCAGGGACCCGGGGTGACGGTCACCAGCCTGTGCCAGTCTCTGATGCTCGGTCAGAGCGCCGTGACGCAGCTGGTCCGCCGGGTCGAGAACCTCGGTCTCGTCCACCGCGAGCTTTCGTCTCGCGACGCGCGTGTCCGGTACCTGCATCTCACTCCCGAGGGCGAGCGCCGACTCGCCGGTGTGGTCGCGGAGCTCGGGCCGGAACGCGATCATCTCGCCGCCGTCATGTGGTCGGCGCCGCCGCCACGAGCCTCGGGGACGAAGCGCCGCGGCAAGTCGAAGGACACCGCCCATCAGTGAGCTGCGAGGCTCGCCCAAGTCTGAAACTCGCGCTCGGCCCGTGCGCGCCGTCCGAGCGCTGAAGCGGCTGCTCCTCGTCGGCGGATGCATCTGGCTTTGAGTGTCGCCGGGCGCGGCCCCCGCGAGGCGCCCCGCGAAACCCGTCGAGCAGCGGGCGGTCACTCGCTCCCTTCGTTCCGGACGGTCGCCGCCGAAGACGTCGTTGACGAAGACGTCGAGCGGCCCCTGCTCGCGCTCGATGGCGTAGGCGAGCGCCTTGACTCGTTTTCGTAGAGATGTTCACCCAAGGTCGCCTCGCAGCCGCGACCCGGGCGCTCAGGGAACAACCCCGAACACCGGCGCTGGGGAAGATCGTGTGTGACGACCGGCGTGGCTGTAGTGTCCAGCCTTCCACCACCGTACGAGAGGGTTCAGATGGCCATCGGCATCCGCATCAAGCTCCCGGGGATCACGCAGGAGCAGTTCGAAACCGCGCACGACCACATCAATGCGACCCGGGCCGCTCCGAAGGGGCTCATCTTCCATGCGTCTGGTCCGATCGACGGCGGCTGGGGCATCATCGACTTCTGGGAGTCGCGCGAGGACTTCGACGCCTTCCAGTCCCGGATTCCGGAGGGAATGGCAGCGGCGGGCATCACCCCACAGGGGCCTCCCGACATCAAGGAGTTCGCGGTTCACGAGACCATCCAGCCCTAGACGACGACTCCGGGCCGCGCTGTTTGAAGGTGCTCGGCATGGATCCGGGGCACACCGTTAGGTTCGCTCCGACTGCTCGAAGATGCCCGCGATCAGCCCCGGCAGGCTCCGCCTCGATCAGCCGGAAGCGCATCACGACCGATCGGTCTCCTGGCAAAGAAAGTCGCCGCTCGATACGCGCGGCCGCTCACCCGGTACAACCGACGAACAAGCCTAGGACGAGGGGAAACGTTCGTCCACCAGTTGGACGATCGCAGTCTCGCACCTGACGGTCAGCCGATCACGAGCCTGCTGAAGTGGCGCCGGCGACCCTGACCGGGCAAGGGACATTTCTGAGCACTCGGGCAGGCGAGTGGGCTTGACGTGGAATCCCGTCGCTCAGCTGCGGTCTACGCCGACGGCGGCGGTCCGGGGGGGCCGAGGATCTCGATCCCATGCCTGGCCGCGATCGCAGAGATTGCAGCGATGTCGGGGGGCGCGTCGGACGGCGGGGGCAGGGTCCGAGCCGCCGCGGGTTCGCCCACCTCGGCGACGAACTGGTCGAATCCTCCGGGCTCGGTGAACAGTAAATAGCGGGCCGGGGCCTGCGATCCGACCACGAAGGTGTGCGGGACGTTCCGGGGACCGAAGGCGAACGATCCCTGTTTCGCCTGAATGACGGAGTCCCCGACGTAGAAGGTCATTTCGCCCTCAAGGACGTAGAACGACTCGTCCTGGTCGCGATGCACGTGGTAGGGCGGCCCGCCACCTGCTGGGGTGACGAACTCGAGGAGCGCGCAGCTCCCCCGGGTCTCGTCATTTCCCATCTTGACCGTCGCCAGTTGGCCCATGAACCACGTCGCTTCACCATCGCCCGCGTCGAGCCCAAAGCCGGAGCCGGCCTTCTCGGTCGTGCCCGTCACGAGGCCCTCCTCGGTCGTCGGCACGACCCAACGCCGTGCGCGACGACAGTCTAATCCTTGATCGTCGCGACCGACGAGGCTCACGATCGTCTACCCAAGGCCTCCGCTCATGTGACATTCCCGAACACTGACCCACCAGCGCGTCGCCACGCCGCCCACGTGGAAGCATGAGTCGCGATGAGGGCGGTCGAGCTCGTCTTCGCCTTCGGATGGGCGGCGTTCTGGCTGTACTGGCTCGTGGCGGCCCTTTCGATGAAGAAGGGCCGCGTGCCGTGGTCCCGCGAGCTGCGTATCAGGGCGGTGATCGTTGTCGTCGTGATCCTCTTGATTCGCCTGGGAGTGTTGCGCGGCCACGGCCTCAACACCGATCCGTGGCACGCTGGAATCGGGCTCGTCCTCTTCACCCTGGGGTTGGGGTTCGCGATCTGGGCCCGCATGCACCTCGGGCGCAACTGGGGCACCCCGATGACGCGGAAGGACGAGCCAGAGCTGGTGATGAGCGGCCCCTACCACCTGGTTCGCCACCCGATCTATTCGGGCATCCTGGTCGCGGGCGTCGGTACCGCGGTCGCGCTTAGCTGGCTGTGGCTGCCTGCCGTGGTCCTGGCTGGCGTCTACTTCCTGTACAGCGCAACGGTCGAGGAGCGCTTCATGACCGAGCAGTTCCCGGACAACTACCCGCCGTACAAGCGCTCGACGAAGATGCTCGTGCCCTTCATCTTCTGACCTGGAGCCGCGGAAGCGGCTCATTCGCTCGTCCTCCCGAGATGCGAGAATCGCGTCCATGCCCGAGGCGCAGCTCAAGGACTCTCGCTCAGGGCTCGCACCCGCCACCGTGGGCTGGTTCGTCGTGAACGTGCACGATGCCGAGTGGTGGTTCGCGGACAGCAGGGGCGCGAGGTGCGCCTTCGAGAACGAGTACGGCGACCAGCCGGCGGAGGGCTCGGCCGCGAAGCTGGGAGTTTGCGCGCCAGTTGCGCGCCAGTGCGCGCCCGTTTGAGGCGGGTTCCAGCGGTCTCAGGCGGATACGCACCGCCAGCCTGGCACGGCCGCAGGTCGCTTCGCTACGCGGAAAACGGCCTGATCAGGGCTACAGGGGCGGAGGGACTCGAACCCCCGACCTACGGTTTTGGAGACC
>CAWJCM010000011.1:0-138051 GCA_963841405.1 uncultured Actinomycetes bacterium
CGATGCGGTCGTCGAGCGCCTGCTCGCCGCCGCCCCGGGGGCCGCCGACGTGCTCGAGCGCCTCGAGGTAGAGCAGCCATCGGTCGAAGACCGCCTGCTCGAGCTGCCCGTTTCCATCTACGGCGGCGGATGACCCTCGCGTACATCGGCCTTGGTGCGAACCTGGGCGACCGGGAAGCGATGCTGCGCGCCGCGCTGGAACAGCTCGCAGCCGAGCCCGCGATACGGGTGGTCGAAGTCTCGCCGTTCCGCGACACCGCGCCGGTCGGGATGGTCGACCAGCCGCGCTTCCTGAACGCGGCCGCGGCGGTCGAGACGACGCTGCCGGCCCGCGCGCTGCTCGACCGGCTGCTCGGAATCGAGCGCCGACTGGGTCGCACCCGCGAGGGTCCCCGCTTCGGCCCGAGGACGATCGACCTCGACCTGCTCCTGTACGGCGACGAGCGGATCGTCGAGCCGGGCCTGGAAGTGCCCCACCCACGGCTGCACGAGCGCCTGTTCGCCCTCGAGCCGCTGGCGGACCTCGATCCCGGCCTGGCCGTCCCCGGTCGCGGCTCGCTGGCGGACCTCGTCGCCGGGCTACAATCCGCCTGATGTCGCACCTCGACGAGCTCGACGAGTTCGAGGCGGATCTCGAGCTCCAGCTGAAGAAGGAGTACGCGGCGGTCTTCCCGCTGTTCCGCTACTGCGTGCTCACGCCAGACACGACCTACCTCTGCAACAAGGTCGAGCTCCAGCCGCGGATCCAGCCCGCCTACCCACTGTTCGAAGTAGAGATGGAGGACGTCTGGGTCTGGGACAAGAACCGGCCGAGCCGGATCATCCCGCGCACGCGGATCTTCACCTCCGGCGACGTCACCGTCGAGGAGCTGCGCAGCGAGGGCGAGGGCCCCCCGCTGACGGCCGAGGCGCTCGCAGAGCGCATCGGCGAGACGCTCGGCGCCGACGACGACAGCTGATCGCGGCGGCGGCGGCGCGCGCTAGGCTCGCGGCATGCTGCTCGCGGTCGACGTCGGCAACACCCAGACCGTGTTCGGCCTGTTCGAAGGCGACAGTCTCTCGGAGCAGTTCCGGGCCGGCACCGACCGCTCCCACACTGGCGACGAGCTGGCAGTCATGCTCCGCGCCTTCGTCGACCTCGCGTCGCTCGACGGCATCGTGCTCTGCTCGTCGGTGCCTCAGCTGGTACACGAGTACGAGACGTTCGCCGGGCGCTGGGCGAAGGTCCCGCTGCTCGTGCTCGGGCCGGGGGTTCCGACCGGGATGGCGATCCGTTACGACGATCCCCGCGAGGTGGGCGCCGACCGGATCGCCAACGCGGTCTCGGCGCGAGAGCGCCACGGTGCTCCGGCAGTCGTCGTCGACTTCGGCACCTCGACGAACTTCGACGTCGTGTCCGCTGCCGGCGAGTTCGCCGGAGGCGTGCTCGCACCGGGAATCGAGGTCTCGATGGACGCGCTCTTCGCGCGCGCGGCCCGGCTGCCGAAGGTTCCCTTCGAGGAGCCGGAGCGCGTGATCAGCCAGACGACGACCGCCGCCCTCCAGTCGGGCCTCGTGTACGGGTTCGCCGGCCAGGTCGACGCGATCGTTGCGAGGATCCGGGCCGAGCTCGACGCGGCGGATGCGCCCGTCGTAGCCACCGGCGGGCTCGCGGAGCTGATCGCGCCTCACTCGAGCACGATCACTGCCGTCGACCTCGAGCTGACGCTGCAGGGGCTGCGGCTGGTCTGGGAGCGGAATGCCGTCTAGCTCTTCGTGCGCTCGGCGGTGGCTGCCGACCACTCGGCGGCGATCCCGGCCGGATGCGGCTTCCTGACGCGGACGCGCACGCGCGATACCGCGAGCCGCTCGACGAGCGCGTCGGCCACGGCCGCAGCCAGCGATTCGATCAGGTCGAACGAGCGCGAATCCGACACCTCCTGCACGCACTCCGCGACGAGCCGGTAGTCGACTGCGTCCTCGATCCGGTCGGAACCGGGCTCGTCGACCTCGAGCTCGACGTCGTAGACGAAGGTCTGGCCGTCGAGCTTCTCCTCCTGGAGAACACCGTGCCGGCCGAAGACCTCCAACCCGTGCAGCTCGACGATCATCACGGGGCCGTCCCGATGCGCGCTGCCACCGTTAGCGCCTCGACCGTCTCGCGGACGTCGTGCACGCGGAGGATCGTCGCGCCCCGCTCGTACGCAGCGACGGCGGCCCCGAGGCTGGCAGACACGGATCCCGTCGTCGCTTCCGGGTCGCCGAGCATCCGGCCCAGCGAGCGCTTGCGCGAGAAGCCGATCACCACCGGCCGGCCGAGCGCGAGCAGCACATCGAGCCGACGGATGAGCTCGACGTTGTGCTCGGCCGTCTTCCCGAAGCCGATGCCGGGGTCGAGGCAGATCCGCTCCTCCGGGATGCCCTGCTCGACCGCGAAGGCGAGCCGCTGCTCGAGGAATGCCGCCACCTCTGTCACGACGTCGTCGTAGCGCGGGTCGTCCTGCATCGTGCGCGGCTCGCCCCGCATGTGCATCAGGCAGAGGTAGGCGCCTGCGTTTGCAACCACGCCGGCCAGATCGGGATCGCCGCGCAGGGCGGTGACGTCATTGACCAGCTCGGCGCCGAGGTCGAGCGCGCGCCGGGCGACCTCGGCCTTCGACGTGTCGATCGAGACGGGCAGGCCGGCCAGCGCCTCGAGCACGGGGACGACGCGGCGCAGCTCCTCGTCGACCGAGATGCCGTTCGAGCCGGGCCGGGTCGACTCGCCGCCGACGTCAACGATCGCAGCGCCGTCGTCGAGCATGCGGCGACCCGTGGCGATCGCATCCTCCGCGCGGAAGTGGACGCCCCCGTCGGAGAAGGAGTCCGGCGTGACGTTGACAACGCCCATCACGGAGGGACGGGGGAAGCGGTCTTCGATGCGCACCCTGGGATCGTAGGGACTGTCCCCGCAGGGGACTGTCCCCGCAGAGCCGCAGCGCGGCCAGGTCGCAGGGACAGACCCCTCTGGGGTCAGACCCTAAGATGCGCGAATGCGGATCGCAGTGCTCGGCACGGGGATCATGGGCGGGCCGATGGCGCGCAACCTCGCCGCGGCCGGGAACGACGTCACCGCCTGGAACCGCACGCGGGAGAAGGCCGAGTGTCTCGGCGCGACCGTGGCCGACACGCCGGCCGAGGCCGTCGACGGCGCCGAGATCGTCCTGACGATGCTCGCCGACGGGCCGACCGTCGACGCCGTGGTGCCCGAGCTCGATCCGGAGGCCCTCTGGATCCAGTCCTCCACTGTCGGCGTCGCCGACACGGACCGGTTCGCGGCGCGGCACCCGCGCTTCCTGGACGCGCCCGTGCTCGGCTCCCGCCCGGCGGCCGAGGCCGGCGAGCTGCTCGTGCTGGCGGCGGGGCCCGAACGCCCCGAGCAGGTCCTCGACGCCGTCTCCAACCGGGTGATGTGGCTAGCGGACGAGCCCGGGGCCGGCACGAAGCTGAAGCTGACGATCAACCTCTGGATCCTCAACCTGGTCGAGAACCTCGGCGAGACCATGGCCCTCGCGGAGGCGCTCGGGCTCGACCAACGGTCGTTCCTGGACGCGATCAAGGGCCGGCCGATGGACTCGCCCTACGCGCAGCTGAAGGGCGAGAAGATCGTCACGGGCGACTACTCGGCGGCCTTCGCACTGAAGCTGGCCGCGAAGGACGTCGGGCTCGCGGTGGAGATGGCCGACGCGGCCGGCGTCGAGCTGCGGCTCGGCCCCCAGACGCTCGACCGGATGCAGCGGGCGATCGAGCTCGGCCACGGCGACGAGGACATGGCCGCGACCTGGTTCGCCACCCGAAAGGGTGCCTGACCGAACGACGGCGTTGACCGGTCGGCGGTGGCGTGGTCTGATGCCCTGTCCACCTGGAACCGGAAGGAGTCTGCATGAGTGAGGCAGCAGCAGCACCCGCGCCGCCCGCAGCCGTGGCCGCCCCCCTGGGCAAGCCGCGCGGCGTCGCGTTCGTGATCATCATCAGCATCATCACGCTCGGGATCTACTTCCTCTACTGGCACTACAAGACCGGAGAGGAGCTCAAGCGATACTCGAGCGACGGTCTCGGCGGCATCCTGTGGCTCGTGATCGGCATCTTGATCGGCATCGTGATGTGGTTCGTCGCCCCATCCGAGGTCGGCAAGCTCTACTCGCGCGAGGGGCAGCACCAGCCCGTCAGCGGCGTGACCGGCTTCTGGATGCTCCTGCCGTTGATCGGCTTCATCATCTGGGTGGTGAAGGTGCAGGGGGCACTCAACCGGTTCTGGGAGAGCAAGGGCGCGACGGCGTAGCGACGGGGCCTCGTGTGGGCGGCCGGGACACCGCCCACACGCCCGTCACACCTGTGTCGTCACGGCGCGCTGCGCCTCCACACCGCGCGCCGACCAGGTGCCGCCCGCGGCCAGGATCCCGCCGGCCAGCGCGAGCCAGGCACCCGCCTCGAGGTCGCGGAGGTTGTCGAACGCCGAGCCGACCGGGTCGAAGGCGACGAGCCCGAGGAGGACGAGCGTCAGCGCAGAGTCGAGGCCGCGCGTCCGCACTCCGGCGACGGTCGCCGCCCAGACGAGCGCGGAAAGGCCCGCCAGGATCAGCATCAGGATCCCGACGCCGTTCCCGTCCCAGTAGCTCGAGCCCTGCTCGGCGTCGAGGAAGATCGCCGGGAGGACGAGCGCGATTCCCGCCCCGGAGACGATCGCGGGAAACGAGATGCCGCTCGGGGTCGTCTCGGCTCCGGCGACCGTCAGAATCGCGACGGCGGCGCCCGCGGCGACCAGCGCGCCCCCGCCCAGGCACAGCCACACCCCGGCTCGCGTCTGGTCCCAGTCGTCGAAGGCGGTCAGGGCGGGGATCCACGCCCAGAAGCCGGTGAGGACGGCGCCGATCGCGAACAGCCAGCCGTCCTGCCCATGCCCTGCCCAGCCGGCGACGACGAGGAGGAGGGCGAGCGCCGCAAGCACGAGGCCCGTCCAGGCGACGGTACCGTCGAAGGCCCAGTAGCTGGTCGTCAGGATCGCGTCGAGGAAGATGCCGACGACCGCCAGCACCGCCCCGGCTCCGGCGACCACCCGTCCGACCACACTTCCCACGCCTGCCTCCTCTCGCGACAGGCGGAGCGTTTCAGACTGCGGGGGTGCCTTGCTAGGGCTTCGCGCCCTCGGGCGGCGGCGGCTGTGAGAGCGCGCCCGGGAGCGGGAACGGCTTCGGCTGCGGCTTCGGGCGTTTCTCGCGCTCGGGCGCCGGCTCCGGCTCGACGGAGGGCGGCTCCTCGGGGAAGACCGCAGCCTCGTCCTCGCCGGTGAGCAGCCGCTCGAACTGGTCCTTGTCGATCGTCTCGCGCTCGATCAGGATCGCCGACAGCCGGTGCAGGTCCTCCATGTGGTCGCGCAGGACCTGGTGGGCGGTCGAGTGCGCCTCCTCGATCACGCGGCGGATCTCGTCGTCGATCTCGCGGGCGATCTCCTCGGAGTAGTCCGGCTCGGCGCCCATCTCGCGGCCGAGGAACGGCATGTCGTGGTTGCGGCCGAGGACGCGCGGCCCGAGCTTCTCGCTCATACCGAAGCGCATGATCATCTGCTTCGCGGTCGACGTGACCTGCTCGAGGTCGTTGGCAGCTCCGGTGGTGACCTCGTGGAAGACGAGCTCTTCTGCCGCGCGGCCGCCGAGCGTCATCGCCAGCCGGTCCATCAGGGCCGACTTCGTCGTCAGGTACCGGTCCTCGCGGGGCAGCGAGATCGTGTAGCCGAGCGCCTGCCCGCGGCTGATGATCGAGATCTTGTGCACCTCGTCGGTGTGCTCGAGGTACTGACCGACCAGAGCGTGGCCCATCTCGTGGTAGGCGGTGATCTTCCGCTCCTCCTCCGAGAAGAGCCGCGTGCGCTTCTCGGGGCCGGCGATCACGCGCATGATCCCCTCCTCGAGCTCCTCCTGCTGCACGACCTTCTTGCCGCGGCGGGCGGCGAGCAGCGCGGCCTCGTTGACGAGGTTGGCCAGGTCGGCGCCGGTGAAGCCGGGAGTGCCGGCGGCGAGCGTGTCGAGGTCGACCTCGGAGGCGAGCGGCTTGCCCTTCGCGTGCACCTCGAGGATCTTGCGGCGGCCGTTGCGGTCGGGCCGGTCGACGACGATCTGGCGGTCGAAGCGGCCGGGGCGCAGGAGCGCCGGATCGAGGATGTCCGGCCGGTTCGTGGCTGCGATCAGGATGATGTTGTCCTTCAGCTCGAACCCGTCCATCTCGACGAGGAGCTGGTTCAGCGTCTGCTCGCGCTCGTCGTGGCCGCCCCCGAGGCCGGCGCCGCGGTGACGGCCGACGGCGTCGATCTCGTCCATGAAGACGATGCACGGAGCCGCCTGCTTGGCCTGCTCGAACAGGTCGCGGACGCGGCTTGCGCCGACGCCGACGAACATCTCGACGAAATCGGAGCCGGAGATCGAGAAGAAGGGCACGCCCGCCTCGCCGGCGACCGCGCGGGCGAGCAGTGTCTTGCCCGTGCCCGGGGGCCCGTACAGCAGCACGCCCTTCGGGATGCGCGCGCCGAGCGCCTGGAACTTCTTCGGGTTCTCGAGGAACTCCTTGATCTCCTGGAGCTCCTCGACCGCCTCGTCGACGCCAGCGACGTCCTTGAAGCCGATCTTCGGCGAGTCGGGCGCCATCCGCTTGGCGCGGCTCTTCCCGAAGGACATCACCTTCGAGCCGCCGCCCTGCATCGAGTTCATGATGAACAGCCAGAAACCGAGCAGGATCACGAACGGCAAGAGCGAGGTGAGGATCGACCACCACGGCGACGAGCCCGTCCCCTTGGAATCGAAGGTGACCTTCTTCTGCTCGAGCAGCCGCTGGAACTGGATCTGCGACTGGTCGCTCGGATAGTTGACCTTGATCTTCTTCGAGCTCGGATCGTTCAGCGTGGCGACGACCTGGAGCTTGCTCGGGTTGAAGACCACCTCCTTGACGGAGCCGGGGTCGTTCTGCACGAGCTGGATCAGCTGCGAGTAGGTCTGCTTCTCCGTCGACTTCGACGGATTGATGAGCGTCTGGCTCGCCAGGTAGACGAGCAGGACGATGACGATCAGGGGAAAGAGCGCGCTGCGAAAGAAGCGGTTCACTGTCGTTTCCTACGCCCAGGGTAGCAGGGAGGATTCTTCGTTCCTTCCCGCCCTGCTCCTCTTCTCTAGACCCCTTCGGGCATCAGGTCGTCGCTGAGCACTCCGACGTAGGGCAGGTTCCGGTAGCGCTCCGCGAAGTCCAGCCCGTAGCCGATCACGAAGCGGTTCGGGATCTCGAAGCCGATCCAGCGCACGGGCACCTCGATCTCGCGACGGGCCGGCTTGGTCAGGAGCGCGCAGACCTCGAGCGAGGCCGGCTCGCGCGACTCCAGGTTGCGCATCAGGTACGAGAGCGTCAGGCCCGAGTCGATGATGTCCTCGACGACGAGAACGTTGCGGCCCTCGATGTTGATGTCCAGGTCCTTGAGGATCCGCACGACGCCCGACGAGTCGGTCTGCGCGCCGTAGCTGGAGATCGCCATGAAGTCGACCTCGCAAGGGACGGTCAGGTGGCGCATCAGGTCGGCCATGAAGAAGACCGCGCCTTTGAGGACGCCGATCAGCAGCAGGTCCTGCCCCGCGTAATGGGCCGAGATCTCGTCGCCGAGCTCGCCGATGCGCGCCCGCAGGCCGTCGGCGTCGATCAGGATCTCGCCGACCGCCCGGTCCAGCTCCGTCTTCATCACGTGCGCGCCACCCGCACCCGTGCATCCTCCACGATCCCGGGCACGGCGACAACCTCTTCCTCGTCGTTCGCGACCACCGGCCAGCCGTCGCGCTCCGCTCTGGGCACCTTGGCGTCGACGAACACGTCCTGCAATTTCCGTCGACCGCCGACGCGGTCGCCGGGACGGCGAGTCCTCACCGCCAAACCGGGTTCGCCGGACTCGATCGTCCAAGGGCCCCACCGCACGGGGCCGTCATCGAGCGAGACGCGATCGTATTCGCGCACAGCCCGGATGCCTCTCCCGAGATCACGGGACTTCGAGCCTTCGTGCGAGGCGAGCAGCTCCAGCAGCGTCTCCTCCAGACCGCGGGGGAGGCGTGGACGCTCGTCTGCGAGCCGCCGGATGTTCTCCTCTGCGCCCGGGTGCAGGCGGCGGAGGAGCGGGACGATCTCGGCTCTGATCAGACCGCGAAGGGTGTCGGGGTTGGACGAGTCGGTTCGCGTCGCGAGCCGGTTCGAGGCACAGTACGCCTCCGTCTCCTCGCGCCAGACGGCCAGCAGCGGTCGGACGACGCCGTCCTCGCGGCGCGGCTTGATCCCGCGCGTCGAGCTGCTGGCCGCCAGCCGGTAGAGCACGGTCTCCACCTGGTCGGAGGCCGTGTGCCCGGTGGCGCGGAGTCCGCGGCCGGCGGTCAGGTCGTAGCGTAGGTCGCGGAGCTCGGCCTCGGTCCGCCCGGGCGACGCCTCGATCACCTCGGCATCGAACGTCGCGCGGCAGAACACGGCATCGGCCGCGGCTTCGGCTCCGCGGAGCCCGTGGTTCACGTGCACCGCCGAGACGCGGTAGCCGAGCGCGGCGAGCGCGTGCCAGAGGCAGGTCGAGTCGGGCCCGCCCGAGACCAGGCAGGTCACCTCGCCCCCGGGCTCGATCAGCTCGTACCGGCGGATGTGCTCCTCGATCCGCTCCAGGAGCTCCACACGCCCATTGTGCCGCCGATAGGCTCGTGGCGTGCTCGACGAGACCACCGAGTTCGGTCGGCGCGCGACGAGGAGACTGAACGAGGAGATCATCGGCTGGCTGACCACGGTCGCCTCCGACGGCGGCCCGCGCCCGATCCCGGTCTGGTTCCTCTGGGACGGTGATCGTTCGATCCTGCTCTACAGCAGGCCGGAGAAGCGGAAGCTCGCGAACATCGCCGCCAACCCGAAGGTCAGCCTCAACCTGGACAGTGACCGGATCGAGGCGGACATCGTCGTCTGCTGGGGCGAGATGCGCCCATCGGACGACCCGCCGGCGAACGAGGTGCCCGAGTACGTGCGCAAGTACGCAGGCCGGATCGAGGCGCTGGGCTGGACGCCGGCGAGCTTTGCGGCCGACTTCTCGGTGGCGCTCCGGATCGAGCTCTCACGCATCCACGGCTGGTAGACGCTCGCTTTGCTCGCTTCACGGGTTGCGGCCGCGATCGGCGAACCACGCGTTCCCGTCGGGGGCCGAGACCAACCCGTAGGCCGGGCGCCCGCCGGCAGCGGAACTCCTTCATCCGCCCCGTCTTCGAGACCCGGAGCAGCTTTCCGCCGGAGGAGCTCCGAGACCCAGAGGTACCCGAACCGGCCGGGCAGGCGCCGGCGCGCCGGAGGCCGCCCCCGAGCGCGGCGAGGAGGACCGCAAAGAGTGCTGCCCCCTTGCGCGCGGAGCGACTCTAGCCGCGTCTCGAGCGAATCCGCACCCAGTGCGAGGCGGCCTCGACCGCGGCCCAGCGCAGCAGCCAGGCCAGCAGGAGGAGCGCGAGCAGCCGCTCCAGAAAGCCGGACTCGACGATCTTGATTCTGCGAGTCCGGCGCCCTGAGATCTGCGCGGAGCGCATGATCAGAAGATCAGGCTCCGGTACGAGATCGTCCGCCGCATCCCGATCCCCTCGTAGACGCGGATCGCGGGCGCGTTCTCGGGGCGGACGAACAGGCAAATCCGCGGGACGTCGTCGAGCAGCCGGCGGCAGAGGTCGCGCATGCCGCGCTGCGCGTAGCCGTTGCCGCGTGCCGCGGGGTCGACCCACACCTGCTGCAGCTGAACCGCCTCCGGGGTCCAGGCCGACGCCTCCGCCTTGAAGAGGATCGTGCCGTGCTCCAGCCAGATCCACGAGCGGCCCTCGCCGATCTGCGCCTGGGTCCGCCACCGGAAGCCGTCCGGATCCCGGTCGAGGGGGTCGATCCCGATCTCCTCCCGGTGCGCGGCGGCGCACGCAGGCACGAGCAGCTCGAGATCGGCGGGCGTCGCCTCGCGGAGGCCGGTCTCGCCGGGGACGGGCGGCCGGTCGATCAGGTAGACGGGCTGGCCGGGCCGGTCCTCGCGCGGCGCGGGCATGAACCGGCGCGCGGCCGCCCACAGCTCGTCGACCGCCCGCTCCTCGCCGATCACCATCCGCGCCCGCCCGGATGCGGCCACGCGGCCGAAGGCCGCACAGCCCACGCCGGAAGGGACGACGTTGACGCCGACGTGGCAGAGCGCCGTCAGCGAGCCGTTCTCGCCGGTCGCGACGAAGCGGCCGAGCCCGCGGCGGGCAACGTCCTCGAGGAAGACACGCTCGACGGGGTCCTCGGCGCAGAAGGCGAGTGTCTGGCGCAGCGAAGGCTCGAACGGCCGGCTCACGTCTCTCTGCTTATACATCTTGGGTCTGGATAGGCTTGCGCGATGCCGATCCACCTGCGAGGGAACCCGGGGGACTACGCCGAGGGGTGCCTGCTCCCCGGCGACCCGCTGCGAGCGAAGTACATCGCCGAGACGTTCTTCGACGACTCCGTCGAGGTGAACCACGAGCGCGGGATGCTCGGCTACACCGGCACCTTCCAGGGGAAGCGCGTCTCCGTCCAGTCGAGCGGGATGGGCTGCCCATCGGCCGGGATCGTGATCGAGGAGCTCGTCCAGCTGGGCGTGAAGAAGATCCTCCGCGTCGGCACCTGCGGCGGCCTCCAGCCCGACATGACCATGGGCGACCTGATCGTCGCCGTCTCGGCGACTCCCGCCGACCGGACGCCGACGAACCTGATCGGCGGCGAGCCGCACGCGCCGACGGCCGACTGGGAGCTCGTCCACGGTGCCGTCCACCACGCGAAGGAGCTCGGCAAGCCGGTTCGAGTCGGCGGCGTGGTTTCGAGCGACGTCTTCTACAACCCCGACGGGGGGCAGTACCAGCGCTGGTCGGACCGCGGCATCCTCGCGGTCGAGATGGAGGCGGCGATGCTGTTCACGCTGGGCGCGCTGAAGAAGATCCGGGCCGGCTGCCTGCTGACGGTCAGCGACGTCGTCGTCGAGGGCGAGTTCAAGCGCATCACCGACGAGGACCTGCGCGCCGCCGTCGACCAGATGACCGAGCTCGCGCTGGCCACGGTCACCGCCTGACGGGGGCCTCCCACCGGGCAAAGCCCGGCTCCGGCGGCGAAAGCGTCGTGACCCGAGAGGCCAACGGAACGCAGTCACACCGGCACCACACCGTCTTCCTCGTCAACCCCGCCTCGGCGAACGGGGTGACCGGCCGCCGATGGCCCGAGCTCGCCCACCGGGCAGAGACGCTCGGCCTTTTCGGGGACGTCCTGTTCTCGGAACGCCCCGGGCACCTTCGCGAGCTCGCCCGGCAGGCGGCCGAGGGGAGCGCTGCCCTTGTGGTCGCCGTCGGCGGCGACGGCACCGTCAACGAGGTCGCCTCCGGCCTCGTCGGGACCGGGTGCGAGCTGGCGGTCGTGCCACGCGGAACGGGCGTCGACTTCGTTCGCACGTACGGGATCCCGGCCAACTTCGACGACGCCGTGCGGATCGCGCTCGGAGCAGCCACGCGTGAGATCGACGCCGGACGCGTGGGGTTCCGCGCCTGGTCGGGCGAGCCCGGCGAGGCCTGGTTCGTCAACGTCGCCGGCGTCGGGATGAGCGGCGCCGTCGCCAAGCGGACGAACGAGTCGTCGAAGGCGCTCGGCGGGAAGGCCTCCTACCTGTGGTCGACGCTGGCGGTCTTCGCGCGATGGCGGAACACCGAGGTCGGCGTGCAGGTCGACGGCGAGGAGCGCTCCGGCCGGATGCACGAGGTGATCGTCGCCAACGGTCGCTACCTGGCAGGCGGGATGCTGATGTGCCCCGAGGCCAGCCCCGACGACGGCCTGTTCGACGTCCTGCTGATCGGCGACGTGACGAAAGCCGACCTCGTCCGCACGTTGCCGAAGATCTACCGCGGCACGCATCTCCCCCATCCCAAGGCCGAGCTCCTGCGCGGGGCGACGGTGTCGGTCGAGTCGGACGAGGCGCTGCCGATCCAGCTCGACGGCGAGCAGCCGGGCACGACCCCGGTGCGCTTCGAGGTCATGCCGCGGGCGCTACGCCTGCGCGTGCCCGCCTAGGACTCGGGTGCCTTGCGGGCGGGCGATGCCGCTGGGCTTCCGCTTGGCCGCCGTTCTCGTCCGCTTCGGCGCCGGGCTGGTCCTGTCGAGCGCGTCCAGGCGCCGCTCGAGCTCGGATACCCGCCGCTCGAGCGGGTCGAGGCTGCGCATACGCTTGGTCAGCTCGTCGACCCGGGCGAAGAGCGAGTTCGCCGCCCCGACCACCTTGTTCCCTCCGGGGAGATCGCCGATGAACTTCTGGAGCGCTTCCTCGCCGCTGTCCGCCAGCCGGTGGAGGACGTCCTTCTCCTGCTGCTTCTTCCGCTGGGCCATCGACGGAGAATAGCGTCAGGGGTGGATGACGACCGGCGTCCCTGCCGGGGTCAGCGCAAACAGGCGCTCGAGTGTCGGGTTCGGGACACGGACGCAGCCGTGCGAGGCGGCCCGCCCGATCGACCAGGGCTCGTTCGTCCCGTGGATGGCGATCGGTCCGCCCTCCGCCCAGTCGGTGAGGACGTTCGAGAAGGCCGAGACGCCGAGGACGGCCGGCCCGAAGGGCCCCGTCGCGTCGGCGACCGTGATCCGCTGGTTCACGTAGAAGCGCCCGATGGGCGTCGGCGTCGCCGGTGAACCGACGCCGACCGCCGTCTTCAGGACGAGCCTGCCTCCGCGGTAGACGTGAAGCTCGCGCCTCGACAAGTCGACCGAGATGCTCGTCGTCACCTTCTCGACGGCGACGTTCGCGGGCCGGATGTAGCCGACGACGCCGTTGGGGCGAATCGGGAGCTTCACCCGGTACCAGGAGGCCTCGCAGCGAGCGTTCAGGATTGCGCCGACGATCGAGAACGTGGTCGGGTAGCCGAGCCCGTTCAGCCTCGGGAACGTCGTCAGCACGGCCGCGCCGGGACGCCGGTAGGTCGCGGTCGCACCCTTCGCGACTGCGGCGAAGGCTGTGGTCGGCGTTCCGACCGTGCGCAGCTGGCCGGCGCGGCACTGTCCGGCGGCGGACGCGACCGGAGTCGCGGTCGTCGCGGTCGCCGCCAGGATCGCCCCGCAGAGCAGAATGGCCTGCGCTCTTCCCATGGGTGCGCATTGTCTCAAAGCTCGGCCGGGGACGAAGCCTGGAGTGCCTCGAGCGCTGCAGCGAGCGTCTCGCCTGCAGAGGCGTCGATCTTCAGGTCGGCGCGACGGTCGTAGGGCGTCGGCCCGCGGTTGACGATCGCGAGTCGCGCTCCGGCCTGCAGCGCGTCCTCCGGCAGGCCTGCGACCGGATACACCTCGAGCGAGGAGCCGACCACGAGCAGCAGTCCGGCGCGGCGCACGAGCTCGGAAGCCGCCTCCATCGCTCCGGCCGGCAGCGGCTCGCCGAACATGACGACGTCCGGCTTGAGCACCGCGCCGCAGTCGGCGCAGGCAGGGACGGGACCCAGCTCGGCCACTCGTTCGTATTCCTCACGGTGACCACAGGACAGGCAACCGGCAGTCCGGATCGAGCCGTGCACCTCGATCACCCGCCGCGAGCCGGCCGCCTGGTGCAGCCCGTCGACGTTCTGGGTGATCACCGCCTCGACGAGACCGCGCCGCCCGAGCTCGGCCAGGGCGGCGTGGGCGGCGTTCGGCCGGGCCTCCGCGAGCACGCCCAGCCGCTTCGCGTAGAAATCCCAGACCTTCGCCGGGTCGCGCCCGAAGGCTTCGATGGTCGCGTACTCCATCGGGTCGTACCTCGCCCAGATGCCGGTCGCCGAGCGGAAGTCCGGGATGCCGCTCTCGGTCGAGACGCCCGCGCCCGTGAGGACGACGCAGGGCTGCGCCTCGACGATCATCCTGGCGAGATGCTCGGCGGCGATGCCTGAGTTGTACGCGAAGCTGGCCATCGTGCTCGTCGCGCTGGTCGTCGCGGCGTCGCCCCGTGTCGGTACCGGTGACGTCACCGTCGCACTGCCTCCCGGCTGGCACGCGACGAAACCGGACCAGGGCAGGTATCTCCAGCCGCGCACCCGCATCGTCGTCTCGTCGGGACGGATCCACTCCGACCTGACGAGCGTCTGCCAGACCCAGATCGAGTCGTACACGTTCCCGGCGACCGCGGTCGCGATCGTGGTGGTGGAGTGGACGCAGCCGCTCGGCGGGATGAAGATCGGCCACGGCCCGCCGCGACCGCGGCACTTCACCGCGGCGAACCTGCGGATCCACCGGCCGCCGGTCATCGAGTGCTTCCGCGGCGCGGGCGGCTCGGTCGAGTGGGCCGAGCGCGGCCATTCGTTCATGGCCACGGTGCTCGTCGGCCGCGAGGCTCCACCGCGCCTCGTCGCGGAGGCCCGCGACGTCCTCGACACGCTCCGCGTCGCCCGGCACTAGCACCGCCGTCCAACCTTGTAACATTGTGTTACTAGACTCCGACGTCGCGCAACCAGGCCGCGTCGGCAGCTTGTACCACTGTGGTACTTGAATGGACGGCTACCGCTTCTCCGCCGAGATCACCGTGCGCTTCGCCGAGACCGACGCGCAGGGGATCGCCCACAACGCCTCCTATCTCGTCTGGTACGAGGTGGCCCGCATCGCGTACCTCGCACGGTTCCGGGACGGATACCGGACGATCCAGGAGGAGGGCTACGAGGCGCTGACGATCGAGTCGCACGTCCGGTACCTGAAGCCGGTCTTCTTCGACGACCGGGTCGCCGTCAACGCGCGCGTCGTCGACGTGCGCGGGGCGCGCTTCCGGTACGAGTACGTGCTGACGCGCGGCGACGAGGTGGTGGCGGACGGCTGGACGCAGCACGCCGTGGTCGACCGCGAATCCCTGCGGCCCACGCGGTTTCCCGGCTGGCTCGCCGAGGCGGTCGCCGCGGCCGAGAGCTAGGGGGTGGTGGCGGTCGAGGTGGCGGTGGTCGACGCGTCCGAGCCGGCGACACCCGACGCGCCCGTCGTGCCCGCCGGCGTCGTCGAGCCGGGAGCGAGGTCACTGGGCAGGTAGTCGCTCGGCGTGATCGCCGGTTCGACCTTCGCCTTCGGCTTGGGCTTCGGCTTCGGCTTCGGCTTCGTCCCGACACGAATCATGGATTTCTCGCCGACGTAGCTCGAATACCAGGTGTTGTCGTAGAGCAGCCTGCCCTTGTCGTCGTAGACCTTGCGGTCGACGCTGGTCGACAGCGGCGGCGAACCCTGCTCGTCGACCACCTTCTCGCCGACCAGCAGGTTCGGGTCCTTCGTGATCTCCTGGGGCACCGGGCCTGTGGTGACGAGCGGCGACGTCTCGCTGACGACCTTGCGGTCCTGCGGGCTGCCGTAGAGGTTCACGGTCAGCGAGCTCGAGCTGACGAACGTGCGCAGCAGCAGCCAGTGGCCGGTGTCGTTCACGAACTTGAGGTCGGTGTCGGGATAGTTGACGGTCGCGTCGCGGCCCTGCGGGTAGTGGCTGATGTACAGGGCGTGGTTCGTCCGCGCCGTGATCGGCAGCCCACCCTCGTAGGCGGCGTTGAAGACCGTGGTCGAGACCTGACAGACGCCGCCGCCGAGCCCGCTCTGGAGCTCCCCGTTGATGATCACCGGGGCGTCGAGGAAGCCCTTCGCCGCGTTCCGCTCGCCGGTCGTGCCGTTGAACGAGAACTCCTTGCCGGGCGGGACCAGCGCGTCGTCGATCAGGTGGGCGACGAGCTGGACGTTGTGGATCCGGTTGGGGACACCGCCGAAATAGGTGGTGTAGCTCGAGTACAGGCCCGTGATGCCCATCGCCATCGCGTCCTGGGTGGTGCGTTGCGGCGCCTGCGTGGCGACCGCTATCGCCGCGGTGCGGTTGGCGGGCCGGACCGCCGCCGCCAGGAGCGCCTCCACGGTCTTCGGGACGTCCAACACCTGCGCGTTCTTCGACGGCTGGACGCGGATGCCGTTGGTGGTGACGACGAACTGCGCGTCCTGCGCGGGCGTGTCGACCACGTCCTGCTTCGCCTTGAAGAACGCGTCAGCCGCCGGGCCGCCGATCCGCAGCCTGGTCGCCCCGTTCTTCGGAAGCTTGAGCAGCGTGGCGATCCGCCACCGGGGGATCCGGTACCGGGTCGCCCCGAGCGTCAGCACCACCGGCGCCGAGACGGCCGTGCGCGCCCGGGTCAGCGCGGCGGCGAGATCGGCATCCGTCACCCGCGGCTGGTCGTCCCGCATCGGCAGCGTCACCGGCCCACGGCGGGAGAGAGAGCCAAGCGCGGCGACGATGGCGGCGCCGGCAGCCTTGCGGTCGAGCACACGCCCGGTGGTGGCGGGCACGACCGCCAGCTTCAGGCCGTGCCGATCGATCGCGGCCTCTCGGTGGGGCCGGTCGACCGCGTCCGCGATCCGGGCGACCTCGGCCTTCAGCGCGGCGTGCCGGTACGTGGCGCTCGCCATCACCTCGCCGCCGAAGAGGCGCAGCTTCATGCGCCTGAAGCCGCGCAGCGGCCCGAAGCCGTCGCCCTCTTTGCGGGCGGCCGAGACCGCGGCAGCCCAGTCGGGAGTCAGCCCGAGATTCGCGGCGGAGACCTTGAACGTGTGCCCGGCGGTGACGAGCTGCACCGGCTGGGCCAGGGTGGCGCGGGCCCGCTGCTCGAGCGTCCTCGTCGCCCGCGCAGTGGACATGCCGCCGACGTCGACGCCGTCGATGCGGACACCCTCCGCCAGGATCGACGAGGAGCCCGCGTACACGACCGCGGCCGCGACCACGGCCACGACGAGGACGACGACGACGGCGAGCGTCAGCCGCCTGATGAGGCGAGCGCGCGCCTGGCGCCGGCGCCGGACGTAATACGGCGAATGGGTGACTCCCGCCTCGAGACGCAAGGCAAGAAGTGTACCCATGCGACCGGCGTCCTTTACTCTCCCGAAAAGGTCGGCCGCTCGCCCTCCAGGAACGCCCGCACACCGGTCTGGGCATCGGCCGAGGCGAGCACCTCGCGGAACGCCTCGCCCTCGACTGCCAGCCCGTCGGGCGTCTGCGCCGCCCGGATCGCCCGCTTGATCCCACGCAGCGCGATCGGCGCCTGACGGGCGAGCCGCACCGCGTAGTCGCGGGCCTTGGCCTCGAGCTCCTCCGGCTCGACCAGGAAGTGCACGATCCCCTCGGCCGCCGCCTGCTCGGGCTCGAGCTGGATCCCCTTCATGATCAGCTCGGTCGCCCGCGCCGGCCCGACGAGCCACGTCAGCCGCTGCGTCCCCCCGGCGCCCGGCAGCAGCCCGAGCCGCACCTCGGGCAGGCCGATCAGCATGCCCTCCGCCCGGGCTGCGAAGCGGAAGTCACAGGCGAGGGCGAGCTCCAGACCGCCGCCGAGGGCGTGGCCGTTGACCCCCGCGACCGTCGGCTGCGGCACCTCGGCGAAGCGGCTGAAGACCTCCTGCGCGAGCAGCGCGCGGTCGATCCCCTCCTCCGCGACGCGCTCGAACTCGTGGATGTCCGCTCCGGCCATGAAGACGCCCTCGAGCGCGCTGCGCACGAGCACCGCGCGCGTCTCGCCGTCGGCGGCCAGCTCCGCGGTCGCCTCGGCGAGCTCGGCGACCATCTGGGCGTCGATCGCGTTCAGCGGCGGCCGGTCGAGCGTCAGGACGGCGATCTGCTCGTCCGGGACCCGGTCGAGGCGGACGACCCGGTCAGGCACGGCCGCGCCAGATGTAGCCGGCGATCACGTGCCGCTGGATCTCGGATGTCCCCTCGACGATCTGGAAGACCTTCGCGTCGCGGAGCCACTTCTCGACCGGGTGGTCGAGCATCACGCCTGCTCCGCCGAGCACCTGGACGGCCTCGGTCGTGACGCGCATCGCCGTGTCGGCGGCAAAGGCCTTCGCGTACGAGCCGAGCAGTCCCGCGTCCTCGCCGGCGTCGATCGCCGCGCACGCCCGCCAGACCAGCAGCCGCGCGGCCTCGATCTCCATCGCCATGTCGGCGAGCTTGAACGAAACGCCCTGCCTCGCCAGGATCGGCTTGCCGAACGCCTCCCGCTCGCGGGCGTACTCGGCCGCGTACTCGAACGCGGCGCGGGCGACGCCGACTGCGCCGGCTGCGACCAGCGGCCGCGAGTGCCGGAAGAAGTCCATCGCCACCGCGAGGCCCTCGCCGTCCTCGCCGAGGAGCCGATCGGCCGGGATCCGCGCGTCCTCGAGCACGATCGAGCCCGTGTACGAGGCGCGTAGGCCGAGCTTGCGCTCCTTGCGCCCCGCGGTCACCCCGGGATCGCCCGCCTCGAGCAAGAAGGCCGAGATCCCCGACTCGGAGCGCGCGAAGACGATCGTCAGCTCCGCGATCCCGCCGTTGGTCACATAGCACTTCTCGCCGCTCAGCACCCAGAAGTCGCCCTCGCGCCGGGCGTCGGCGCGCAGCGCGTTGACGTCCGAGCCCGCGTGCGGCTCGGTGAAGGCGATCGCGGCGAGACACCCGTTCTCCGAGGCGAGCCACGGCAGGTACCGCGCCTGTTGCTTCTCCGTGCCGAACCCGACGATCGGCCGTACCGGGAACAGCGTGGCGTTGATCGTCGCAGCCAGCCCCGCGCAGCCCCACGAGAGCTCCTCTGCGACGAGCGCTCCGGTGACGGCGTCGACCTCGGCGCCGCCGTGCTCGCGCGGGATCGAGCACGAGGTCAGGCCGAGCCGCGCCGCCTTCGCGAGCAGGTCGCGCGGGAAGTCGTCGCGCTCATCCCATTCGGCAGCGATCGGCCGGAGCTCGTTCGCGGCGAACTCGTGCGCCAGCTCGCGCAACTCCCTCTGCTCCGGCGTCGGCGTGAACGAGATGCCATGTCGAGTGACGGTCGCCACGAGATCGAGTATCGCAGTCGACGCCAGGACGATCCGCCGCCGAAGCCGGGCTCGAGGCTACGGGGCTCGGCTCGCCGGCGACCGAGCCGGCGAGCACGGACTAGAACGTAAAGAGCTCGATCCCGCCGGAGACGTTGAGGCCGACGCCGGTGATGTACGCGGCCAGGTCAGAGCAGAGGAACGCGATCGCGTTGGCGATGTCCTGCGGCTCGCCCACGCGGCGGAGAGCGGTGCGTTTGGTCATCCGCTCGTTCATCTCGGGGTTCCCGAACGAGAACACCTCGGTGCCGATGATGCCGGGGACGATCGCGTTGACGTTGATCCCGTGGCGGGCGCCCTCGAGCGCGAGCGACTTGGTCAGGCCGAGCAGCCCCGCCTTCGTGGTCGAGTAGCTCGCCTGGCCGAAGCCGCCGAGCGTCCCCGCGACCGACGCCATGTTCACGATCCGGCCCCAGCCGCGCTCCTGCATGTGCGGCCACACGGCCTGGGAGCAGTTGAAGGCGCCGGTCAGGTTCACGCGCAGGTCGCGCTCCCAGAGCTCCGGGCTCTGGTCGCCGAGCTGGGCGACGTGGTCGAGCGTGCCGGCGTTGTTGATCAGGATGTCGACTGAGCCGAACCCGTCGACCGCGCGCAAGACGGTCGCGGCCACCTGCTCCCGGTCGGTGACGTCGCACTTGACCGCCGCAGCGCGTCGGCCCAGGCCCTGGATCTCCTCCGCCGTCGCCTCCGTGTACACGAGCCCCTGCGAGCGGGCCACCTGGGCGAGCGGCCCGTAGCGCTCGGCCTCCTCGTCGGTCGTCTGCGACTCGACCTGGATGTCGGCGATGACGACGTCGGCGCCGGCGCGAGCGAGCGTCAGGGCGTCGGCGCGGCCGAGCCCGCGGGAACCACCCGTGACGAGGGCGACTCTCCCGGAGAGATCGATCTCCAGCGACATCGGCCGCACCCTAACCGCGAAGCGACGTCAGTCGCTTCGCGGCAAGAGGACGTCCCGCGCGATCACGAGCCGCTGGATCTGCGAGGTGCCCTCGTAGATCTGGTACAGCTTCGCGTCCCGCATCAGCTTCTCGACCGGGTACTCCTTCATGTAGCCGTAGCCGCCGAAGACCTGGACGGCGTCGGTGGTCACCTCCATCGCCGTGTCGGCCGCGAACCGCTTCGCCATCGACGAGTAGAGGGTCGCCTTCCGCCCCCATCCGCTGTCCAGCATCCAGGCCGCCTGCCAGGTCAGGAGCCGCGCCGCCTCGATCTTCGTGGCCATGTCGGCGATCAGGAAGCTGACGCCCTGGTGCATCGCGATCGGCTGGTCGAATGTGACGCGCTCCTTCGAGTACTCGCACGCGTGCTCGAACGCGGCGCGAGCGACACCGATGCCGCCGATCGCGGTGGCGGGCCTGGTGGTGTCGAGGGTCTGCATCGCGATCGTGAAACCCTTTCCTTCGGCTCCGAGCCGGTTGGCGGCGGGGACGACGGCGTCGGCCATCGCGAACGCCGACGTGTCGGTCGAGCGTTGGCCCATCTTGTCCAGGTGCTTCTCGACGGTCACGCCGGGCGTGTCCATCGGGACGACGAACGCGGACAGACCGCGATGGCCGGCATCCGCGTCGGTCTTCGCGAAGACGACCGTCCAGGCCGAGTAGCCGGCGTTGGTGATGAAGGTCTTCGAGCCGTTGAGGACGTACTCGTCGCCGCGGCGGACGGCCGTCGTCTTGATCCGGGCAACGTCCGAGCCGGCGTCGGGCTCGCTCAGGCCGAAGGAGCAGAGGATCGGCTCCTCGAGCAGCGGCGGGAGCCACATCCGCTTCTGCTCCTCCGAGCCGGCGATGATCACGGGCGCCGCCCCCAGCCCGTTGCAGCCGAGCGAGGTGCCGATGCCCGAGCAGCCCCAGTTGAGCTCCTCGGCGACGAGCACGCCGTCGAAGAGCGGAAGCTCGGGCCCTCCGTACTCGACCGGCACGTGGAGGTTCATCAGCCCGACCGCGTGCGCCTTCGCCAGCACGTCGGCGGGATGGGTCATGTGGACGTCGTACTCGGCAGCCCTCGGCCTGATCTCCTTCACGGCGAAGTCGTGCGCCAGCTCGCGCAGCGCGCGCTGCTCGTCGGTCAGTGCGAAGGACACACCCGCCGCGACGGCCTGTTCAGCGATCGACATCGTGCTCTCCTGGGCTCGATTGACCGGTCAGTCAATGGTACGAAGCGAGCCGAGGCTACGCAAGGCGCCGGGAGCCGGAAGCGGCTCCGGCGCCGACGACTGGGTCGCCCTGCCAAGCAGCGCCGCCCCGGAGACGACGGCCGCGAATGCCGCGACGCGCAGCACGCCAAAGGCTCCGCCCGGCAGGCCCTCGTGGAAGACGACGGTGCCGGCCAGGATCGGCAGGGCGTTCGTGAGCAGTGTCGCGACGCCGGCGGTCGCGAGCGCACCGCCCCGCTGGAAGCCGAGCTGGAGCGCGACGAAGGCGAGCCCGTGGCACGCGAGCACGGCGGCGACGAACGCGAGTGTCGCCAGCCCGCCGGCGACCGCAGCCTTCGTCGCCACGTCGCCGGCCGCGTAGAGCACACCCGCAGCGACCCCGAAGCCGACGCCGCCGGGCAGCCGGAGGACAGCGAGCAGGGCGGCTGCGCACGACAGGCCGATCCAGACGCCGACGATCGCCGGGTCGCCGTACCTCCCCCCGCTCCCCTGGCCGGCAAGCGAGATCCCCAGCAGCACGAGCCCGCCGACCGCTGCGCCGACGCCGACCCACTCCCGGCGCGCGAGCCTCGTTCCGGTCGTCCGCTCGACCAGCAGCGCCAGCAGGCCGATCCCGCCCGCCGAGGTCGCCTGGACGAGCGAGAGCGGCGCCAGCGCGAGCGCCGCGACATACAGGGCCCAGCCGGCGAGACCGGCCGCGAAGCCGGCGAGCCAGCGGAGGTTCGAGAAGAGCAACCGTAGGGAGTGGACTGGACGGCGGACGCTGAGCGGGGGCAGCTCCGAGGCGGCACCGTGCTGGGTGAAGAAGCCCCAGTTCAGGGCTGCGGCCGAGGCGAGCGCCAGCGCCAGGCCCGCGCCGAGCGAAGGGCTCACTTGCGGTCGCGGCCGCTGAAGGGCAGATACGCCTCGGCCGCGAGCGCTGCGAGCCCGACGCGCGGCAGGTCGCGCCGGCGCTCGTAGACGAGGAAGCGGCGCTCCCAGCTGGGGAAGAACTTGCGGTTGAAGACGAGCAGGTTGTCGAGCTGGAAGCGGCCCTTGAGCACGAGGAGCGCGCGCCGCTCGACGCGCTGGACGCGCGACAGCTCCGCCTGCGGCGTGAGCAGGGCGGCGAACGGGGCGAAGTTGAGCGAGACGCGCTCGTAGCCGTGCGCGCGGGCCCAGTCGACCGTCTCGACCACCAGCCACTCGTTGAACCCGTTCGGCGTCGTCCGCAGGCGCGGCATGGACGACAGGGAGAGCGCCGAGCCGGCTGGTGAGAGCGCGAAGTGCAGGAACCCCTCGGGTTCCCCGGCAGGCCCGCGGCCGATCACGAACAGGGCGTCCTCGTCCTCGAGCCGGAACAGCGCGTCGAGGGCCATCGCGAAGCCGCGCGACGGAGCCGAGCCGCGCCACTCGCTCGCGATCGACTCCAGCCGGCCGCGCAGCTCCGGTCCGATCTCGCGAGGGTGGAGCGCTTCGGCCGTGTAGCCGGCCGCGGCCAGGCGGTGGACCGACTGCCGCACCTTGCGAATCGCGCGGCCCTCCAGCGAGAACGGCGCGACCTCGAGCACTGCCTCGTCCCCGTGGTACAGGGCGTGCAGCCCATAGGCACGGTAGACCTCGAGGCAGTGCTCGCAGGCCCCGAGGATGACGATCCGCCAGTCGCGCTCACGGGCGAACGCGATGAACTGCGCGACGAGCCGGTCGATCTCGGTCCGCGGGCCGATCGGATCGCCCGAGACGACCGCCACCCCACCGACCACCCGGTAGGCGAGGAAGACGCCGCCGTCATCGCTGAAGAAGTACGACTTGTCGGCTCGGAGCGCGAAGGGGGCGAGGGTGTCGGCGCCCCAGGCGGCGACCAACGCCGCTGCTCGCTCGCGCTCCTGCTCGCGGTGGCGGTAGCGCCACGGAGCGAGCCAGGAGGTGAGCAGCCACGCAGCCGCTGCCAGGCCCAGGATGAAGACCGAGACCGGGAACCACTCGCCGAACGAGTCGCCGACGTGCGCCGAGCCGCCGAGCGACAGCCCGGCGAGTGAACGACCCATCTCGCGCGCGACGAAGCCGAGGGTGTAGGGCTGGTCGGCCGAGATCCGGTTGATCCAGAGCGCGGCCGCGGCGTAGACGGCGATCGCGGCGACCGCAACGGCCGCGCGGGCGGCGAGGCGCGGGCTCGCCGTCGGATCCCCGGGGGCGGTGAAGGCCTGCCGCCGGGCGATGAGGGCGACCGCCACGAAGGCGGCGAACGCGGCGCCGCCGTCGGAGCCGTGCAGGACGTGGAGCGCGGCGAGCCCGAGCAGCAGCCCGACCGCGAGTCGTTGTGCGCGCCGCTTCCTCCGCGCGAGGCCGCGTGCGACCAGCATCAGCGCGAGGCCGAGCGGGGCGGCGAGCGCGCTCGCCAGCGGATGGACGCGCTCCGGCGCCAGCGTCTGCAGCAGGGTGTCCGGCCGCTCCGGCAGCACCGCGTCGATCACGCCGACCAGTCCGGTGACGGCCACCGCGGCGGCGAGCGGCAGGGGCGCACGCGGGCTCGTGGTGCTGCGTGGCCGCCCGAGCAGGGCGCCTCCCAGCCCGGCGAGCACGGCGGGCAGGTAGACGGCGCGCAGCGACGCAGCGGCGGCGAAGGCGTCGTGCCCCTGGATCTGGCGGACAGTGAGGAGCGCAACGCCAACGGCGAGGTAGCCCCAGAGCCCGACGCCGAGCGCGAGCAGGGCGGCCGCCGTCAGGCGCTCCGTGCCGAGCGCTCGGGCGACCAGGCCGAGCAGGAGGCCCGCCGTCAGCCACACCGCGACGAACAGGACGAGCGAGGTGGAGTCGTGGCGGGCCAGCTCGTCGAGCGGGAGCGCGTCGCCGATCCGCGGGCGGAAGTCTCCGGCCGGCCGCAGCAGGTAGAGCCAGCCGGAGGCGGCGACCGTCACCGCCAGGCACGCCAGCAGTCCCGCGCCCAGGCTTGCTACCCGGAGGGCGGCCCTCATGCCAGGTGCCTCGCAGCCGCGAGCAGCGCGACGGCGGCGTTGCCGCGCCACAGCGCCCAGTTGTGCCCGCCGCGGCGGATGAGGAAGCGATGCGGGATGCCGAGACGTCGCAGGTCGGCGGCGAACTCCCGGTTCTGGCCGAGCAGGCGATCGTCGGAGCCGGAGTAGAACCAGAAGCGCGTCCCGGCCGCGTGCAGCGCCGGTGCGGCTCGGCCGATCTGGAGCAGCGGGCTGTTCGCCGTGAGGCGAGTTCGGCTGTGCCCGAAGATCGACCGGATCGGATCGGCCCGCTCGTAGCCCGACCAGCTCTCCACCACCCGGAACTCGCGCGGGTGGTGGAGCGCGATGTCGATCGCGCCGTAGCCGCCTTCGGACAGGCCGCCGATCGCCCGGGCCGCGCCGGTCGGAATCGTCCGGTAGCGCGCGTCGACGGCGCGGACGAGATCGCGGGAGACGAACGTCGCCCACCCCTCGTGCCTACGCACGCCGTCGACCCACTCCTTGTCGGTGAACGTCCCGGTCGACCCG
Organism: uncultured Actinomycetes bacterium; assembly: GCA_963841405.1. Classification (GTDB taxonomy): domain Bacteria; phylum Actinomycetota; class Thermoleophilia; order Gaiellales; family Gaiellaceae; genus DATBLE01. The sequence continues at coordinate 24,520 of CAWJCM010000011.1, forward strand.
AAGGGCATGACCAGGATCACCGGCCGGATCCGGCGACGCGCGACCAGGATGTCCTCGACCACACCCATGCGGACGGTCTCGAGGAACGCTCCGGGCCGGCCGGGGAAGCCGTGCAGGAGGTAGAAGACGGGATAGCGCCGGTGAGGGGAGCGGAAGTAGCCCGGCGGCAGGTAGACGTCGACGGGCTGGCGACGGCCGCCGAGTGCGGGGCTTGCCACGTAGAGCCGCTCGGCGACGCCTTTCGACGACACGAAGCCGGGGTCGGTCGGCGCCGGGAAGCCCCGGTAGAGCCAGAAGCCGCGGGCGTAGCGGTAGACGCCGAGAGCACCGACTGCGACGAACAGCGCGACCAGTCCGGCGGCGGCGATCGCTCTGCCGGGGAACGCTCCGGTGCGGACGATCTCTTGGCTCGGGCCCGCCATTCGCTTCCTCGAGATCGTTTATAAGGCCGGTCGCGTTAACCCCGGGTTGTGCCGCGTTAAGCCTCGAAGAAGATCCGGTTACGCCGGACCGGCGGCCCGCCACGGGCCGGTATCACGTCAGGGTGATCGCAGCAGCGCTCGCCGCGCTCGCCCTCGCCGCCGGAGTCCACGGCCGCACCACGGAGGGGTCGTTCCGTTCGCGCGCCCTCGGCGGCACGCTCCCGTTCACGGTCTACCTGCCGCCGGGCTACTCGACCTCCCACCGCCGGTATCCGGTGATCTACTTCCTCCACGGGCTGCCCGCGTCGCCGTACGCCTACCGCGGGATCGGGTTCATCACCCGCGCGCTCGACGCTCTCGGGCGGCCGGCGATCGTGGTCGCGCCGCGAGGCGCCCGCGACGGCGACACCGACCCGGAGTACCTCGACTGGGGCACCGGCCGGAACTGGGAGACGGCGATCGCGCAGGAGCTGCCGCGGTACGTCGACGCCCACTACCGGACGATCCGCGACCGTCGCAGCCGGGCGCTCGTCGGCCTGTCCGCCGGCGGGTACGGGGCCGTGCTGCTCGCCATCCACCACCTCGACGACTTCTCGGTGATCGAGTCGTGGAGCGGGTACTTCCGGCCGACGAACCCTGCCGGCACCGCGGTGATCCCGCACACGCCGGCCCAGAGCGCGCACACCCTGATCCCGGGCCTGCGCGCGGACGAGCGGAAGCGGCCGACCTTCTTCGCCTTCTATGTCGGCGCCGGCGACAAGCGGTTCCGTGCGGAGAACGAGCAGCTCGACCGTGAGCTACGCGCGGCCGGCGTGCCGCACGTCTTCCGGATCTATCCCGGAGCCCACGACCAGACGGTCTGGAGCGCGCACGCCCGTGCCTGGCTGTCGCTCGCGCTCGACCACCTCCGGCGCCCGGCGGGCGGATGACGATCCGCGTCGCAGCGGCGCTCGCGGGGCTGGCGCTGGCGGGTGGAGCGCGGGGTGCCGCCCTTCCGGCCGGCTTCCACCAGATCGCGACCGGGCCGGACGGAGGCGTCGTCATCCAGGGCTGGATCCGGAACTCGGTCGAGCCGCGGTTCTTCCGCCCGACCGTGGTCTACCTACCGCCGGGCTACGACGCGGCGCGGCGATATCCGGTCGTGTACCTGCTGCAGGGCTTCCCGGGCTCCCCGTACCAGTACGTCGACGGCATCGACCTGCCCTCATATGCCGATCCCCACATCGCCGCCGGCGCGCTGCCGCCGTTCATCGCGGTGATCCCTCCTGCGGGCATCGACGCGTACCACGGCGACTGGACCGGTGCCTGGGAGCAGTACCTCGTCCACGACGTCGTGCCGTGGGCGGACGCGAACCTGCCGACGATTGCGGCCCACCGGGGACGCGTCCTGGCGGGCCTATCCGCCGGCGGCTACGGCGCCGTGGACATCGGGCTACGGCATCCGTTCATGTTCTCGACGCTGGAGGCGTGGAGCGGGTACTTCCATCCGCTTCACGCCGGAGCGCTCGTGCACGCGACGCCGGCAGGCCTGCACGCCCACGACCCGGGCCTGCTGGCCCGGCGCGAGGCGCCGCTGCTCCGCCGTCTGCGAACCCGCATCTTTCTCTCCTGCGGTACCACCCACGACCGGGAGACGGCGGCCGGGACGAGGTCCTTCTCGGTCGAGCTCCGCGCGCTGCACCTCCCGCACCGGCTCTGGCTCGGCCCGGGCGGCCACGACGGCCGCCTCTGGCGCGCACAGCTGCCCGCGGCACTCGCGTACGCCTTCCCCGCCGGCGGCCTACACTCCTCGGCGTGGACTTCGAGCTCACCGACGAGCAGCGGCTGATCCAGGAAACCGTCCGCGCCTTCGTGGACGAGCGCGTCCTCCCGGTCGCGGTGCAGAACGACATCGACCACAAGCTCGACCTGGAGCTGATCGAGGGACTGGCGGAGCTGGGCATTCTGGGGATCGTCGTCCCGGAGGAGTACGGCGGCTCGGGCCTCGACTTCATCTCCGAGGCGCTCGCCTGCGAGGAGATCGAACGCGGCGAGGCCGCCTTCCGGACGCTGATCTCGGTGCACGTGGGGCTCAACTCGCTGTCGCTGCTCAAGTACGGCACCGAGGAGCAGAAGCAGCGCTATCTCGTCCCCCAGGCGAAGGGCGAGAAGCTCGGCTGCTTCGGGCTGACCGAGCCCGGCGCCGGCTCGGACGTCGCGGCGATGCGCACGAACGCGCGCCGCGAGGGCGACTCCTGGATCCTGAACGGGCAGAAGAACTGGATCTCGTACGCGACCGTCGCCGACCACCAGCTCGTGGTCGCGAAGACCGATCCCGGGGCCGGCCACAAGGGAATGACGGCGTTCGTCGTCGAACGGGAATGGCAGGGCGTGACCACGCGCGAGACGGAGAACAAGCTCGGCGTCTGGGCCGGCTCGACGGGAGAGCTCTTCTTCGAGAACGTCGAGGTCCCGGACGAGAACCGGCTCGGCGAGGAGGGGCAGGGCTTCGAGATCGCCATGCACTCGCTCGACCAGGGCCGCTTCACGGTCGCCGCCGGAGCGTGCGGCGTCATCCGCGCCTGCCTCGAGCGCTCGGTCGAGTACGCCCGCGAGCGCGAGACGTTCGGGCAGGCGATCGGCCGCTACCAGTTCGTCCAGGACCTGATCGCGAAGATGGTGCTCGGCTACGAGACGTCGAAGCTGCTGGTCATGCAGGCTGCCTGGATGAAGAACGAGCAGAGGCGGAACACGCGCGAGACCTCACTGGCCAAGTGGCACGCGACCGAGTCGGCTCTGGAGGCCGCCAACATGGCGATCCAGGTTCACGGCTCGTACGGCTACTCGGCCGAGTACGGGATCGAGCGCTACTTCCGCAACGCCCGCGCGCCGATCATCTACGAGGGCACCACGCAGATCCACAAGATGATGCAGGCCGAGCACGCGCTCGGCTACCGCCACCTGAACGGCCACACCGGCGAGATGTCCCCGCTCGTTTCCTGGGGACCGGCGCTCGCGCGCGCCTAGTGGCTACTCCTCTCTCTCGAAATACTCGAGCTCGGCGTTCTCGTCGAGGTACTTGCCGAAGCTCTCGCCGAAGATGCCGACCTTGCCGCTGTCCGGGTAGAAGGCGATCTCGCCGGCCGACTCCCGGTCAGACGACAGCATCAGCAATCGCACGGGCTCATCGGTGTCGTTTCGGATCGAATGCGCGCCGTCGGGCCCGCGCTTGAAGACGACCGCGTCCCCTGCGGCCAGCCGGCGCTCGCCGCCGGGATCGCGGAGCGTCGGTTCGCCATGAAGGACGATCAGCCATTCCTCCTCGATCACCTGCCAGTGGTACGGGAACGTACGCTGCCCAGGCGGGAGCTCGTAGAGGGACGCCCCGATCCGCTCGGCGCCGAGACGCTTCCCCACCCCCAGCCGCCGCCACTGCCAGCCTGATCGGTCACGCCCTGCGTCCCACTCGTCGCCGAACAGGTTGACGGCGTCGCTCACAGCTCACCCTCCCAGTAGTCGACGCCGTCGCCCAGACGGAAGAGCTTGCCGGGCGGCCAGATGCCGACCTTGTTCGAATCCGGGTACACGGCGTAGGCGGGGCTCGACTTGGTCGAGAGGATCATGATCCGCGCCGGCTCCGACCGCCGGTTGGTCGTCTTGTGCGCGCCGTCCGGCCCGACCGGGAAGCACACCGTGTCGCCGGCCTCGAGCTCCTCCTCGCCCTCGGGGGTACGTACGACCACGCGGCCCTCGAGCACGATCAGCCACTCCTCGTCGGACTCGTAGTGGTACGGGCAGACCGACTGCCCCTCGTCGAGGACGTAGACGCTCGCGCCGAGCGCCGAGCCGCCGACGAGCGGCCCGATCCGCGCGTAGGGGGTTTCGTACCCTGCCGGATCGTCGTCGTCCTGCACGGTCTCGGCGTCGTACAGATTCGCGACCGGTCTCACGGCTCGCCGTCCCAGTAGTCGACCGCGTCGCCCCGTCGGAAGTTGAGCCGGTCGGCGTCGTTCGTTCCCCACGGTCCGGGCCGTGCGCCGACCTTGTCGCTGTCCGGGTAGACGACCACCGCCGGCCAGACCTCGTGCGAGAGCATCAGCACCCGGCCGGGCCCGTGGACGGTGTGGGCGCCCTCCGGCGTCCCCGGGAAGCAGACGACGTCGCCGGCCCGAAGCGGCTGCTCACCCCCGGGCGTGCGCAGCGTCGGTGTGCCCGCGACCACGACCAGCCACTCCTCGACGCCGTGGTGGTAGTGGTAGGGACAGAGCCGTTCGCCTTCCTCGAGTTCGTACATTGCTCCGCCGATCTTCGCGCCGCCGATCGCCTCGTCGACCGCCGCGGCGCGTTTCGGGTAGCCGGGCCGGTACCACTCGTCCTCCGCCTCCAGCTCGTCCGTGAAGAGGTTGAACCGGCGCACGTGCCCATTCTTCCCGAAGCGGTTCAGGCTCGGCTCATCCCGGTTGGGGCTCCGCGTTGCCGCTGGCCCGCTCGTGCGGGATCAGCGACGCGACCAGCGGGATCGCCGCCAGCACCGGCAACGCGCAGACCGGCCAGAGCATCTCGTAACCGTCCGTCTTCGACAGGTACGGCTTCATCACGTCGATCAGCACGCCGGCGACCAGCGGGCCGACCAGCAGCCCCATCCCCTTCGTCGTCGTCGCCAGGCCGGAGATGGCGCCGCGGTGCTGGGCGGGCATCAGCTTGAAGAGCAGCGCCCACGAGAGCGTCATCACCGTGCCGCCCGCGGCCGCGACCGGCAGGATGAAGCCGTAATACCAGCTGCGCCACTCGGTGGCGAGGCCGGCGGCAAGCAACCCGCCGCCGTAGACGAACGACGCGATGAGGATCACCCGGGCGAGGCCGTAGCGGTTGCCGAGCTGCCAGGAGCCGAGGGCGGCGATCACGTAGCCGACTGCGACGGTGGCGAGCACCGCCGACGACGTCGAGAGCGGCTGCCCGAGCCCCTTCGTGATGTAGAGGACGACGAAGGTCCGCATCGCCGCGAACGTCCCCTCCCACGCCGCGTTCGCGAACAGGAACCGCCGCACCTCGGGCACCTCATGGAAGACGGTCCAGCTGGTCCGCACGTAGCTGCGGACACCGCGGAACACGCGCGAGCCCTCGCCCTCGGGCTCCTGCACGAGAAACACGACGGCGCCGCAGGCGGCGGTGGTCGCGAGCGCCGCGAGCAGGAAGGGCGCGGGGTCCCAGGCCTTGAAGAGGAAGCCGCCGGCGACCAGCGCGATCCCGAGGGCAGTCCCGCGCAGCACGTGCTGCACGCCCTGCGAGCGTCCGTACATGCTCTCGTGCAGGACGTCCGGGTAGAGCCCGCGGTAGGGCGGCTCGTAGACGTAGTAGGCGAAGAAGAACGCCAGGACGATCAGCGTCATCGTCCAGATGTTCGGCATGAAGGCGACGATCGCCAGGCAGAAGCCGATCGGCCACAACGCGGCGAACATGAACGGACGCCGCCGGCCCATCGGCGTCTTGAAGGTGTCGCTCCACGGCCCGATCACGAGCGGCAACGTGAGCGCGAACACGCCCTCGGCGGCGAGCACCGCCGCGATCATCGTGTTCGAGTCGGTGAACTTCTCCAGCAGCGGCGGCAGGTACGCGGCCGTGGTCGTGATCGAGAAGGCCAGGCCGAAGGCGCCGAGCCCCAGGATCCAGACGAGTCCGCGCCGGGTGCTCAGCGGACCGCCATCCCCTCGCAGACGACGTCGACCACCGTCCGCTCCGCGCGGTCGACGTCGCCGTCGCCGTCCGGGAGCTGGCCGAGGACCCACCCGGTGAGGATCTCCTCGATCGCGCCGTAGAAGATCCAGGCGAGGAGGCGAGCGTCGAGGTCGGAGCGAAAGACGCCCTGGTCCTGGCCGCGCGCCACGATCCGCTCGATCGAGGTGAACGCCCGGCCGAACTGGTCGACCTTCGTCTGCACCTGTGGTGTGCGGCCGATCTCGCGGACGAGCACGCGGACGAGGTCGGGGTCGCGCCGCCACGACCGCAGCAGGATGGCGGCGGCATGGCTCAGCTGCTCGCGCGGCGCGTCGTCGGACTCCTCGATTCCGCGAAAGGCCTCGAGCACGTCGCCCCAGGCGTCCCGGAACACCGCCTCCAGCACCTCGTCCTTCGACTTGAAGTAGTGGTAGAGGAGCCCGTGCGCGACGCCGGCCTCCTCCGTGATGTCGCCCACGCGGCAGTCGTGGTAGCCGCTGCGCGCGAACACGCGGACTGCGGCGTCGAGCAACAGGCGGCGCTTCTCCTCCTGTGCGATTGACCGGTCAGTCAAGGCTCGCCCATAGTAAAGAGCGTGCAACCCCTCACCGGGACGCTCGCGGTCGACTTCACCTGGTACCTACCGGGGCCGTTCGCGAGCCGCGAGCTCGCGCGGCTGGGCGCACGGGTCGTCCGGATCGAGCCGCCGCAGGGCGATCCGATGCGGCCGACCGCGCCTGCGTGGCACGAGGCGGTCAACGCGGGCAAGGAGTCGGTCGTCTGCGACCTGAAGACCGAGGAGGGGCTGGCGCTGGCCAACGCCCTCTGCGCCCGCGCCGACGTCGTCCTGGAGGGCTTCCGGCCCGGGGTGATCGAGCGGCTCGGGGTGGTCGTGCCCGAGACGGCGGTGCTCTGCTCGATCACCGGCTTCGGCGTCGGGAACCGCCACGAGCAGCGGGCCGGGCACGACGTCAACTACCTGGGCTGGGCCGGCGTCCTCGCCGATACCGCGCCCGCGATGCCGCCCACGCAGGTCGCCGACCTCGCCGCAGGCAGCCTTTCGGCCGCCCTCGACGTGGTCGCGGCGCTCCTCGAGCGGGAGCGCACCGGTCGAGGCGAGCGCGTCGTCGTCTCGATGACGCACGGGTCGCATCGCTTCGTCGCCCACCGGCTCGAGGGGCTGCCCGAGCGCCTGCTGACCGGTGGGGCGGCGTGCTACCGGATGTACGCGACCGCGGACGGCCGCTGGCTCACGGTCGGCGCGCTCGAACCCAAGTTCTGGCAGCGACTCTGCGAGATCGTCGGCCGGCCGGAGCTCGCCGAGCGGCAGTTCGACCCCGACCAGGGGGCGGTCGCCATGGCCCTGGCGGAGGCGATCGCCGCGCGCCCCCTCGCCGAGTGGCTCGGGCTGACGGACGGCGAGGACGTTTCTGCCGGCCCGGTCTGGACGATCGAGGAGGCCGCGGGCGAGTTCGCCGGCGAGCCTGCACGGTCGCCCGCTCCCGCGCTGGGCGAGCACACCGAGGCCTGGCGGGCCCAACTAGGGCTCTAGCCCGAGCGCCGAGGGCAGGCTCCAGAGATCGGGCAGCCCCTCGCCGCGGCTGCCTTCGCGGTCGACCAGCACCGTCCGCATCCCGAGCGCGGCAGCGCCCTCGATGTCGTCCTCGACCGAGTCGCCGACCATCGCGGCCTCGGCAGGGGCGACCCCGATCAGGTCGAGGGCGGCGAGGAAGATCGACTCGTGCGGCTTCGTCCACCCATGGGCACGCGAGGCGATCGCGCAGTCGACCTCGAGGCGGTGATGCGCGACAAAGTCGGAGATCTCACGGCCGCCGTTCGAGACGAGGCCGACCTTCAGACCGTACGCCCGCAGCCGCCCGAGCACCGGCAGGACGTCCTCGTAGAGGTCGAAGTTCTCCGAGCGCTCCCAGGCCCGGGTCATCTCGACCGCGAGGTCGCGCGCCGCGTCGGCGTCGCCGCCCATGCCGCGGACGATCCGCTCGGTGAAGGCGAACCAGAGCTCCTCGTCGTGGCGGAGCTCCGGGTGGCGCTCGAGCGTGGCGACCGCGGCGGCGCGCGCCTCGTCGTACCGCGCCGGGTCGAGGTCGAGCCCGTACCGCTCGCCGAGCTTGCGGTAGCCGTCCGGCCCGAGGTCCAGTCCCGGCTTGGCGAGCGTGAAGTCGACGTCGAAGAGAACGGCGCGCAGGGTCACGTGCCCAGGTTTACCTGGCGCCGGTGACGCCTGCGCGCGCCCGCCGCCTGAGAAGACGCTGAAGAAACGTCGCCCCCGCTGCCGACATGGCGGCAGCGGCCCGATGCGGCGGGACGGGTGCGTGCACGTTGGGATCGCCGTTCCAGTCGCCGGCTCCGCGAGCAATCGAACCAAACATCCGCCCGCAAGGAGGGGCCCGCGGGGGAACCAGGGTTCCCCCGCGCCTGATCGGGGTGCCCGGATTTGAACCGGGGACCTCTCCGACCCGAACGGAGCGCGCTACCAGGCTGCGCCACACCCCGAGCCCGAACAGGGTACCCGAGCGGCTGACACAATCGCTCTCGATGGCTCGGCGGGACGAGATTCTCGAGTACGCGGCGGCGCTGCTCGACCTCGACTCGTTCCACGACTACGGCCCGCAGGGCATGCAGGTGGCCGGAGCGGAGGACGTGTCGAGGATCGTCTGCGCCGTGTCGTCGTCGCTCGAGCTGTTCGAGCGCGCGGCCGCGGCAGGCGCCCAGCTCGTGATCGTGCACCACGGCCTGCTGTGGGACAACGAGCCGCGCGTGATCGACGCGCGCGTGCGCCGGCGGTTGGAGACGCTGTTCGAGGCCGATCTGACGCTCGCCGGGTACCACCTCGCGCTCGACGCCCATCCGGAGATAGGCAACAACGCGCTGCTGGCCGGCGAGCTCGGGCTCGAGGTCGAAGGGGCGTTCGCGGGGATCGGCGTGGCCGGCCGGCTCCCGGCCCCGGTGCCCGTCGACGAGTTCCTCGCCCGCGTTCGCGACCGCATCTCGCCCCGGCCGCTCATCTTTCAGGACGGTCCGGAGAAGGTCGGGCGGGTCGCGATCGTCTCCGGCGGCGGCGGCCGGTACCTCGCGGAGGCGGCAGCGGCGGGCCACGACCTGTTCCTCACGGGAGAGCCGGAGGAGCCGAGCCTCCACCTCGCCCGCGAGCTCGGGATCACGTTCGTCGCCGCCGGCCACTACGCGACCGAACGGCTCGGCGTGCAGGCGCTCGCGGCGCGGCTCGCGGATCGCTTCGACGTGGAGTGGGAGTTCTTCGAGCTCCCGAACCCCGTTTGACAGCGGCCGGAAATCCAACGATTTCCGTCCGTATCGCCCACCCAGATCGGTGACGTGCCGCGTCCGCGCATGTCGGACGCGGCGGCGCCCTCGAGCCGGCTGGCCCCGGGTTTGAGCACGTCGCCCCTTGGGGGTATTCTGTGAAGTGACCATGATCCGTCCGGAGGAGCGGGACCTCTGATCTCCCGCATCGAGAACCGGAAGGCTTTCACCAAGCCCATCGGCCCAGCGTCAAACGACAGCTGTGCGCCGATGGGTTTTTCGTCTCTAAGGAACCGGGGACAGGCCCGTAGGGCCAGTCCCTCTCTGTGCTCATCATTGGGGAAGGAGCGTCATGCCGAATCACCTCACGCCTGAGGAGCTGTCGAAGGAGCTCGGGATCGACCGCACGGAGGTGATCCGTGTCTGCCTGCAGGAAGGCGTCCCGATCTACCAGGGCAAGATCGACAAGAGCCTGTTCGCGGCGCAGCTCCAGGCGATCGGCGCGACGCCCGCCAAGCACTAGCGCGGGGGAACCATGTTCCCCCCGCGGGCCCTCTCCTTTTCGCAGCGAGTCACAGGCCATAGCTGCCTACGCCGGGCAAAGCCCGGCTGGGGCGGAAACTGCCTGGGTCAGGCGGTTGTGTCCAAGGCTGAAAGCGGAGTCAGACCCTATGTGCTTGTGAGTATTCGGTCACACCCGGTCAGTCGACAACGCCCTCCCAGTAGCCGATCGCGTCTCCAGTGCTGAACCACAGACTCTCGTCTGGACCGTCGCCCCAGCGAATCATCATCTTCCCGGCGTCCTCCTAACACGGCGGCGCGTGGCGGCGCGAAGTTCGATACCGAGGAGGTTGAGCTGCGCGGCTACTTCTTGGCGGCCGCGCGACGCGTGCGCGCTTTCGCTGCTGGCTGACCATCCTCCGCCGGGGCCTTGCGCTTCTTCGCGTCGGCGACACTCTGCTTGAGCGCGGCCATCAGGTCGATCACCGGAGCTTCCTCGATCTCCTCGGGCTCCTCGATCGGCTGGCCGGCCAGCTTCGCTTCCAGCAGCTTGCGCAGGTCTTGCCGGTACTCGCTGGTCAGCTGCTCGCGCGGGTCGAACTCGCCGACGAGGCTGTCGACGAGCTGGCGCGCCAGGTCGAGCTCGGCCTTCTTCGGCGCCTGGCCGTCCCCCGCAGCCTCGTCGATCTCCGCCTGCGAGTAGACGTCCTCGGCTACGAACATCGTCTCCAGCACGAGCGCGTCGCCCTTCGGCCGGATCAGGCAGAGCTTCTCCTTGCCGGAGAGGACGAAGCGACCGATCGCTCCGACGCCTTCGTCCGCCAGCACGGTGCGGAGCAGGACGTACGGGCGAAGCGCGGCCGCCGCGACCGCGGGGACGAGGAAATACGTGCGATCGAAGTAGACCGGGTCAACGTCGTCGAGCGGCACGAAGCGCTCGATGTCGATCGAGCGGGACGTGTTCGAACGCTCGATCGCCTCGAGGTCGGCGTCGTCGACGATCACGAACTGGCCCTTGGCGACCTCCCAGCCCCGGACGATCTCGTCGCTTTCGACCTCGCGCTCGTGCACCGGGCACCAGCGGCGGTTCTTGATCGGCGTCTTGCACTCCGCGTGCAGCTGCCGGAAGGAGACGTCGGAGGCGCGCGCCGACGGCTTCGTCGCCGGGGCCAGCCCGACGGGAATCGTGACCAGGCTGAAGCTGATCGATCCGTTCCAGGTCGTCCGCATTGGGGCACTTGGAATTCTAGGCGCAGACCGGGTTCCCTTCCCCAGTACCCTTCGCGCCGATGGCCGGGGCGAGGACGATCGGGGCGCTGTGGCGGAACGCGGCCGGCCGCGAATCGGCTCGTCCCCCGTACCTCGCCGAGCGCGACGGCACCTGGGTTGAGGTGTCGTGGGCGGAGGCCTCGCCGCGGGTGGACGATTTCGCGAACGGCCTCCTCGCTCTCGGCGTGAACAAGGGCGACGCGTTCTCGATCCTCGCGTCGACCACCCTCGAGTGGTGCCTCTTCGACTTCGCGCTCAGTCTGATCGGTGCGATCGGAGCCCCGGTGTACGCGAACAGCTCTGCCCGCGACGCCGCCCACGTGCTCGGCCACGCGGAGGCGGTCGGCGTGCTCGTCGAGGACGAGGAGCAGCGGGCGAAGGTCGAGTCGGTGCGAGGCGAGCTGCCCGGTCTCCGCCACGTCGTCACCTTTGCGGACCTGCCCGAGCTGGAGAGACGCGGCCGCGAGCACGCCGCTGCACATCCGGATGCTCTCGCCGAAGCCGAAGCGGCGGTCGACGAGGAGGACCTCTTCACCTACATCTACACCTCGGGGACGACCGGCCCGCCGAAGGGCTGCATGATCCGTCATCGCAACTACTACGAGATGGCGGCGGTGGTCGACCGGATGCCGAGCCGCTTCGTCGGCCCCGACGACACGCTGCTTCTCTACCTCCCGCTCGCGCACAACTACGGTCGCCTGATCCACCTCCAGGCGCGCTACGTCGGCTGCACCCTCGCCCTCTGCAGCGACCCGCTCCGCGTCGGTGAAGCGCTCGCCGCCGTCCGCCCGACCACATTCCCGAGCGTGCCGCGCGTCTACGAGAAGGTGCACACCGCCGTCGTCTCCGGGCTGGACGACGCCCGGGGACCGAAGCGCGCGATCGGACAGTGGGCGCTCCGAGTCGGACGCGAGGTCAGCCGCCGGCGGCAGGCAGGCGAGCCGATCCCGCGCGGGCTCGCGCTCCGCCACCGGCTCGCCGACCGCCTCGTCTACTCGCAGGTGAAGGCGCGCCTCGGCGGGCGCCTGCGGCTCGCGAACTCCGGCGGCGCGCCGCTCTCGCGCGAGGTGATGGAGCTCTTCGCCGCCTTCGACCTGCCGATCTACGAGGGCTACGGCCTCACGGAGTGCACCACCGCCGCCTCCGTCAACCGCCCCGACGCGTACAGGTTCGGCACGGTCGGCAAGCCGCTTCCGGGGGTCGAGGTGCGGCTCGCCGAGGACAGCGAGCTCGAGCTGCGCAGCGAGACGGTCTTCGCCGGGTACCTGAAGGATCCAGAGGCGACCCGCGAGGTGCTCGGCGAGGACGGCTGGCTCCGCACCGGCGACATCGCCGAGATCGACGATGACGGGTTCATCACCATCACCGATCGGAAGAAGGACATCCTCGTCACAGCCGGTGGCAAGAACGTCGCGCCGCAGAACCTCGAGAACAACCTCAAGGCGTCGAGGTACGTGTCGCAGGCGATTGTCCTCGGCGACCGCCGGCCCTACGTCGCCGCGCTGCTCACGCTCGACCAGGAGGAGATCGCGAAATGGCGAGCCGGCGGCGGCGAGGACGAGACTGCGCTCGTGCAAGGGATCGTCGACGAGGTCAACGAGCAGCGCTCACGGTACGAGCAGATCAAGCGCTTCCAGGTGCTCACGCGCGACTTCTCCGCCGAGGAGGGCGAGATCACACCGACGCTGAAGCTGAGACGCAGCGTCGTGCAGGAGCACTTCGCCGACGCGATAGAACGCCTGTACACGCCGTGATGCCGTGCCATTTCGCCGCCGGAGCCGGGCTTGGCCCGGCGGGAGGCTCGCTGCGGCGAGACAACAATGGCGGTGACATTGCCGTGGCCGGCTCCGATTCAGCAGAGCAGCGCCACCGTCGGCAAGGAGGGGGCTCACGGGGGAACCAGGGGTTCACCCGTGAAGCTGAGCGGAGCGAGCGTGCAGGAGCACTTCGCCGACGCGATAGAACGCCCGTACACGCCGTGATGCCGTGCAATTTCGCCGCCGGAGCCGGGCTTGGCCCGGCGGGAGGCTCGCTGCGGCGAGACAACAATGGCGGTGACATTGCCGTGGCCGGCTCCGATTCAGCAGAGCAGCGCCACCGTCGGCAAGGAGGGGGCTCACGGGGGAACCAGGGGTTCACCCGTGAAGCGAGCGGAGCGAGCGTCCTAGGTGATGCGGCGTGCGCCGACGTAGGTCGCCGCGTACCAGGAGTCGTTCAGGCTGGAGATCTTGACCACGTCGCCGGTGTGCGGGGCATGGACGAACTGGCCGTTGCCGATGTAGATCCCGACATGGCCGAGCCCGTCGAAGAAGACGAGGTCGCCGGGCTCGAGCTGGTCGCGCGAGACCGGAACGCCGTAGTTGTACTGGTCGGCAGCGTGGTGCGGCAGCGAGACGCCGACCTGCGAGTAGACGAACGCGACGAGGCCCGAGCAGTCGAAGCCGCCGGGTGAGGAGCCACCCCACACGTAGGGCGTGCCCAGGTACTGCATGGCGATCCCGACGACCCCGCCGTACTGGGAGGGCGGCGCGACGGTGACGGCCCCGTCCGGCGACACGGCGGAGGCGCCGACGACGTCCTGCTCCTGCGCCTGCTGCACGGCCGCGTGCTGGGCGGCGAGCTGGGCGTCCAAACGAGCCCTGGCCTCGGCGGCGAGCCGCGCCTGACGCTCTTCCTCCTCGCGCTGGAGCCGCGCGATCTCACCGCGGATCGAGCCGAGCAGCTGCTGGCGCTCGGCCAGGCCGGCCTCGACCTGCTGCTTGGCGGCCGCGCGCTCGGCCACGACCTGCTCCTGCCGCGCGTGGGCGGACTTCAGCTGCGCGGCGCGGACGGTGACGTCGTGCTTGAACTTCTTGACCTCGCCGGCCACCTGCGAGTCCTGGGACGCGACGCTGTTCACGGTGTCGACCTGGTCGAGGAACTCGCCGATCGAGTTCGAGCCGAGCAGGATCGCCAGGGTGGAGTCGTCCTGGCGGTCGGTGTACATCGACCGCAGGCGGGCGCCGAGCCGGCGCTGCGACACGTACAGGTTGTGCTTCGCGATCCCCAGCTCACGACCGTTCAACGCGCGCTCGCGCTCGATCGCAGCCAGCTGGTCGGTCGCGCCGTTGTAGGCCTCGATCGCCTTCTCCATCTGAACGTCCAGCGAGTGGATCTCACCCAGGACCCGCTCCGCCTCGGCCCGCTTGGCGGTGATCTGAGGCGGCTCCGCCGTCGCCGCCTGGGCAGCAAGCAGCGACGCCAAGAGCGCAATGACTACGAAGGTTGCCTGCCGTCTGCGGGCGCACGAAGCGATACCCCACACCACTCTCGACAGGCGCACCGGGAGGGGCCGGTACGTCACGAAGGCAGCACCCTAGCAGGGGGTACAGACAGCGGCAACCGGGAACAGGCGGCAATTTGCGCCAAAAGCCGCGCGAAATAGGCCGAACGGCCCACCCGCCCGTTCGGCGAGCGTGTGGTACGGTCGGGCGGCGCGTGCGGGCGAGATGTCACAGGCTCCCTCGTTTTCTCGCGGTGCTCGTCGGTTTCCTGCTGATCCTCGGCGCGCCCGCGACCCTGCCGGCCCAGAGCCCCGGGGTGGAGGGGCTCCGGCAAGAGCAGGCCGCACTGGCGGCCGAATCCCGGGCTGCCGTCGTCCAGCTGTACGGGCTCGAGAGTCGCCTGGCGCAGGCACGTTCCGACCTCGCCCGCGTGCAGGCCCGAGCCGAGGCACTGGGACGGGAGCGGGTGGCCGTCCGCCGGCGCGTCCAGGCCGCCAGGCGGACGACCGTCGTCGCGGAGCGGCGGCTCGGGGACCAGCTCCGCTACCTCTACGAGCAGGGTGAGCCGGATCCGATCGCGGTCGTGCTCGGAGCGACCTCGCTGGAAGAGGCGATCGACGGGCTCGACGCGGTGCACCGCACCGCCGGGACGACCCAGTCCGTGCTCGACCAGGCCCGGACGGCCCGCCGCCGCCTGGCGACGGTCGAGCAGGAGCTCGTCCGGGAGTCTGCACGGACGGAACAGGTTCGGTCTCGCCTCACCGAAACCGCAACCGGGCTCGAGCAGGCCCGGGCCGAGCGGAGCGCATACCTCGCGAGCCTGCAACACCAGCAGCAGCTGACCGCGACCCAGATCTCGCGGCTGGAGGCGCAGGCGCAGGAGGCGCGACGGCGCGCGCGGCTCGTGACCCGGACGGGCGCGACCCCGGCCGCGACCGACCAGGCTGCGCCGACCGACTCGTCGGGTGGCCCGGCGGCGACGGCCGCCTCCGCCCCGGCCGAGCCGCCGCCCGCCCCCGTCGATTCGGTGGGCCAGGCGGCGCCGGCTCCCGCGACCACGGCACCGCCGCCGCCGAAACCGGGCGGGACGATGACCGTCTACGCGACGGGCTACTGCCTCAAGGGCTCGACTGCGACCGGCCTGCCGGTCGGCCCCGGCATCGTCGCCACCGATCCCTCCGTGATCCCGCTGGGGACGCGCATGACGATCCCCGGCTACGGCGAAGGCGTGGCCGCGGACACGGGCGGAGCCGTCCAGGGAGCCCGGATCGACGTCTGGTTCAGGTCGTGCGCCGAGGCGGCGGCCTTCGGTCGGACGGTCACGATCACGTTCCACTGACGGACCGCCGGCGCCTGCCCGGCTTCGACTTCGATCGGAGAAGCACTAAGATGCGATCCGTGCGGCGCCCGGGGGGAACATGGCCGACGTCGTGAACGGCACGCCTGACGCCGTTCGGGTCGTTCTGGTCGACGACCACGACCTCTTCCGGACAGGGCTGCGCAACCTGCTGGAGGAGCAGCAGGGCGTCCACGTGCTCGGGGAGGCGGCAGACGGCGTCGAGGCGGTGCAGCTCGTCCGCGAGGCCGCACCGGACGTCGTCGTCATGGATCTGAACATGCCGAAGATGAGCGGCGTCGAAGCGACGAAGCACATCACCGCTCAGTCGCCGCTGACCAGGGTGATCGTCCTGACGATCTCGGATCAGGACGCCGACGTCATGGACGCGATCGTCGCCGGCGCCTGCGGCTACCTGCTCAAGGACGCGTCGATCGAGAGCGTCGTCTCCGGCATCCGCTCGGCAGCCGTCGGCGCGTCACTGATCTCGCCGTTGATCGCGTCGAAGGTCCTGCAGCGAGTCCGTTCGACGACGGCCGACACGGAGATGGCCGACGCGATCCGGGCGGAGCTCTCCGACCGCGAGCTCGAGGTGCTGAAGCTGATCGCCAACGGAAAGGACAACGCACAGATCGCCGCCGACCTCGTGATCAGCCCCAAGACGGTCAAGAACCATATCTCGAACATCCTGATGAAGCTCCAGATCCAGAACCGGATCCAGGCCGCCGTCTACGCGGTGCGCAGCGGCCTCGCGTAGCCGGAGCTCGTCCTAGGCGATCCGCAGGCGGCGCACCCGGGCGGCGAGCTCACCGAGGGCCGTTCGCAACTGCTCGATTTCACCGTCGGCGCGGGCGATCCCCTGCGCGAGCGCCGCGATCTCGACGACCTCGTCGCCTCCGGAAACCGGGCCGAGGGCCGTCGCGCGCTGCTCGAGCCTGCTCCGCAGCTGGAGCCGTTCGCCCTCGGCGCGAAGAACCAGCGCGTAGCCGTCCGTGAGCACGCGCTCGGCGTCCTCGATCGGCGGCGACGTCGCGTCCCGCAGCCTCCGGACGTCGTCCAGCACGGCCGCCGAATCGGAACCCTTCCCCACCATCCACTCCGATTATCCGACCCGCTTCGCGCACCCTCCATGGGCCGGGCGTCCTATCTTGTTCGCCGGTGGGTCCCAGGGCCTCGATTCGCACCTTCTCGGCCGCCGCCTTCGCGGCGATGCTCCTGGCCCAGCCGGCCGGGGCTGCCTCTCTGCGCGCGCGCCTTCACGCCGCTCTCGCCGGCTTCACCGGGCCCGGTACCGCGGCGCTCGCCGTCGACCTCGCCACTGGCAGGGTCGTGTACGCGCACAACGTGCAGACCGCCCTCCTCCCCGCATCGAACGAGAAGCTCGTGGTCACGTACGCGGCGCTGGACGCGCTCGGTCCGGCGTTCCGGATGCAGACCTCGGTGCTGGGCGAGGGCAGGCTCGGCCCGGGCGGCGCGTGGACCGGCAACCTGGTCCTGAAGGGCGGCGGAGACCCGACCCTCGACCGTGCCGGCCTCGCCAGGCTCGCCGCGGACGTCCGCGCGGCCGGTGTCCACCGCGTGACCGGCAGCCTGGTCGGCGATGAGTCGTGGTTCGACTCGAGGCGGGCCGGGCCCGGGTGGAGGACCGGCTTCGTCCCGTTCGAGTCGCAGGCGCTCTCGGCGCTCGCAATCGAAGGAGCTGCGGGCGCGACCGCCACCGTCCGACTGTTCCGCAGGGCACTTGCGCGCGCAGGGGTCCGGGTGGCGGGCGGGACGAAGATCGCCCGGGCCGGCGGCTGGCCGCTCGCGGTGCGCTGGTCGCCGCCGCTCGCCGGGATCCTGCGCCACATGGACGTGGTCAGCGACAACTTCACGGCCGAGCTCGTGCTCAAGCAGCTCGGCGCGGTCGTCGCCGGGCAGGGGACGACCGCCGCGGGAGCCGAGGTCGTCCGTTCGGTGCTGGCCGCGCACGCGGTCCCGCTCGCGGGCGTTCGGATCGCCGACGGCTCCGGCCTGTCGGGCCTCGACCGGCTGACTCCGAAGGTGCTGGTCACGATCCTCCAGCGCGCGTGGTCCAACCGTGAGATCCGCCCGGTTCTGTTCGGCGTCCTCCCGGTCTCCGGCCGTGACGGCACGCTGGAGGACCGGATGAGCCGCCCGCCGGCTCGCGGGAACGTCCGTGCGAAGACCGGGACGCTGAACGGCGTCTCCGCGCTCTCGGGCTACGTGCGCGAGCGGTACGCCTTCGCCGTCCTCGTCAACACGCCGGGCCTCTCGACCCACGCCGCCCATGCCGCGCAGGATCGCTTCGCGACGGTGCTAGCGGGCGCCTAGCAGCGCGAGGAAGTCGGCCTCGGCCAGGAGGGGCACGCCCGCCCGCCCTGCCGTCGTCAGCTTCGAGGCGCCGGGCTCTTCTCCCACGATCAGGCCTGTGGTCTTCTTCGAGACCGAGCCGGTCACCCGCGCGCCCTTCGCCTCCAGGGCAGCCGTCGCCTCCTCGCGGCTCATCGACTCGAGCGTGCCGGTGACCACGTAGGTCGAGCCCGTCAGCGGCCCTTCGGCGGGGCGGTCCTCCTCGCCGGCCTCGAACCGCAGGCCGAGCTCGCGGAGCTCCCGGACGAGGGCACGGTTCTGCTCGTCGGCGAACCACTCGACGACGACCTCGGCCCGGTCGGGGCCATAACCCTCGACTTCGGCCACCTCCTCCTGCGCCGCCGCCGTCAGGCGGTCGACGTCGCCGAAGTGCCGGGCGAGGTTCTGGGCGAGCACCCAGCCGACCCCCGGGATGTTGAGGCCGAGCAGGACGCGGGAGAACGGCACCTGCTTGGAGCGCTGGATCGCCTGGATCGCGGCAGTGGCCGAGACCTCCCCGAAGCCGTCGAGGTCGAGCAGCCGCTCCTTCGTCACGCGGTAGAGGTCGGGCAGCGAGCGGACGAGCCCCTTGTCCCAGAGGATGCGGATCGTCTGCTCGCCGACGCCGTCGATGTCCGCGATGCCGGTCCAGTTGATCAGCGTCTCGAGGCCGCGCGAGGGGCAGGCGCGGTTCGGGCAGCGGTGCATGACCTCGCCCTCGGGCTTGACCACGTCCGTCCCGCAGAGCGGGCACTGCTTCGGCATCCGGAATCGCTTCGTGCCGGGTCGGTGCGGACCCGCAGGGCCGACGATCTGGGGGATCACGTCTCCCGCGCGCTGCACGATCACGTCGTCGCCCTCCCGGATCTGCTTGCGGTTGATGTCCTCCTCGTTGTGGAGGGTGGCGCGGGTGACGGTGACGCCGCCGACCTCGACCGGATCCATCACCGCCCAGGGGTTGAGCGCGCCCGTGCGGCCGACGCGGATGTGGATCTTCAGCAGCCGCGTCGTCGCCGTCATCGGCGCCCACTTGAAGGCACGCGCCCACCTCGGGCGGGAATGGAGCGCGCCGAGACGGCGTTGCTGGTCGAGCGAGTCGACCTTGATCACGATTCCGTCGATCTCGTAGTCGAGCTCCACCCGCCTGGTCTCCCAGGCACGGCAAGCCTCCGCGACCTCCTCGATCGACTCGAGCCGCTCGGCGTAGGGATTGGTCGGGAAGCCGCCCACGCGGAGCCACTCGAGCATGCCGAACTGGGTCTCGAACTCGACGCCCGCGCGATGGCCGGTGCCGTAGATCCAGGTCGAGAGCGGGCGGTCCGCGGTGATCGCCGAGTTCTTCTGGCGAAGCGAGCCCGCCGCCGCGTTCCGCGGGTTCGGCGCGAGCTTCTGGTTCGTCCCGGCCAGGCGCTCGTTCAACTCGCGGAAGCCGGAAAGCGGCAGGTACACCTCGCCGCGCACCTCGACCAGGGCGGGCGGACCGACGCCGTGCATCCGCAGCGGGATCGCCTTGACCGTCCGCAGGTTCGGCGTCACGTCCTCTCCCTGGACGCCGTCGCCCCGGGTGGCGCCCCGGACGAAGACGCCGTCCTCGTACGTGAGGTTGACCGCGAGGCCGTCGATCTTCGGCTCGATCACGTAGGCGACGTCCTCGTCGCCGCCCAGCCGCTTGCGCATGTCGTCCGCCCACTTGGCGAGCGCCTCGTCGGTCGTCACCTTCTCCAGCGAGCCCATCGGTTCGAGGTGTCGCACCTTCTGGAACCTGTCAGAAGCGGGCGCACCGACCCGGTGGGTCGGCGAGTCCGGGGTGACCAGCTCAGGATTGGCTTGCTCGAGCGCGACCAGCTCGTCGTAGAGACGGTCGTACTCGGCGTCCGAGACCGAAGGTTCGTCGAGGACGTGGTACTCGTAGAGGTAGCGGTTGAGCAGCCCGCGCAGCTCGGCGGCGCGGCTCTCGACCGTCGGCGCCTGCTCAGAGGACGGCATAGAGCTCGTCGGCCGTGTCGACGACTGCGTCCGGTCCCTGCGCCTCCATGTGCTCGCGCGTGTGGATGCCGCCCCAGGTGACGCCGATCGCGTGCACCCCCGCAGCCTTCGCCGCGGCGATGTCGAAGGGCGCGTCCCCGACGTAGGCGGTGTCGTCGGGATCGACGTCGAGGCGGTCGAGCGCGACGAGGATCTGGTCCGGATACGGCTTGCCGCGCGGCGCCTCGTCCGAGCCGACGACCACGTCCATCAGCTCGCCGAAGCCGAGCGCCTCGAACGCGAGCTGGACGACGTCGTGGCGCTTCGCGCTGACGATCCCGAGCAATCGGTTCTCGCTGTCGAGCGTCTCCAGCAGCTCGAGCATCCCCGGGAACGCCTCCAGCTCGGAATGGAGCGGCTTGTAGAACTGGCGATAGGCGCGGGCAAGCTCGTCCGCCTTCGCCTCGTCGAAGGCGCGCATCTGATCTTCGAGGTGGCCGCTCCCGACCTTCGCCATCAGGATGTCGTCGGGGAAGGTGCGGCCGAGCACGGTCTCGGTGGCATGGCGATAGGAGGCGAGGATCATCCAGCCGGAGTCGACGATCGTGCCGTCGAGGTCGAACAGAACCACGGGAAACCGCACGTCCCTGATGCTAACGACGCCCAATCGATGCCCGGTTTCTTTGCTCGAGCGGACATTCGCCGTGGGGAGGCACGCCGGCTCAGGGGCCGCCGTCTTAACAGTGCCTGGCACTGTAAAGTCCCTGCTCCCTGCAGGAAACGGCCAGAGGTCTTAACAGTGCCTGGCACCGTTAAGAATCCGATCGTGGTCGCGCCCGGCCCGACCGGCGTCTAGTACTCGACCGAGACGAGATAGAGCCCCCACGGCGGTGCGGTCGAGCCGGCCTCGGCCCGCGGGCGACCCTCGAGCAGCTTCGCGATCTCCTGCGGCTCGCGCTCGATCATCGTCCCGACCAGCGTGCGCACCATGTGCCGCAGGAAGCTGTCTGCCGTGATCTCCAGCTCGAGCGCGTCGCCGCGCAGGTGCCACGCGGCGTTCCGCACCTCTCGGCGGAAGACCGTGTGCTGCGTCTCGGTCGGCGTGAAGGCCCGGAAGTCGTGTTCGCCGACGACCAGGTCGGCGGACTCGGCCAGCTTGGCCTCTTCGAGCGGGCGCGGCATCCACCAGCTGCGCCGCTGCTCGAACGGGGAAGGGGTGCGCCGCCGCCAGATGCGGTAGCGGTAGGTGCGGGACCGGGCGGAGTGGCGAGCCTGGAAGTCGCCCGCGACCTCGGCTGCCGCGATCACGGCCAGGTCGTCGGGGAGCAGCCCGTTCAGCGCCTCCGCGGTACTCGCCGGCGGGGGCCCACCCTTGACGGCCACGGTTGCCACCTGCCCCACCGCATGGACGCCTGCATCGGTCCGGCCGGCGACCGCAAGCTCGTCGAAGCCGCTGAAGATCCCGCCCAGCGCCTCGCGGAGCGTGCTCTCCACCGTGCGGAACCCGGGCTGCACCGCCCAGCCGGAGAAGTCGGTACCGTCGTACTCGATGTCGAGCCTGAGGCGCACGGTTCTCGGCACTGCCCCGATCGTCGCACTCGTGGCGGCCGCCGTGCTGCTCGCCGGCTGCGGCGGAGGCGGCGACAAGGAGGGCACGACCACGACCACGGCCGAGACGGCCACGTCCGCATTCGGCCGCCCCGCCCTCGATCCCGCGAAGACCTACACCGTCACGCTGAAGACGAACCAGGGCACCTTCGCCTTCGACCTCGACGTCAAGAGCTCGCCGAACACGACAGCGTCCTTTGCCGCCCTCGTGAAGAAGGGCTTCTTCGACGGTCTGACCTTCCACCGGATCGTCCCGGGCTTCGTGATCCAGGGAGGCGACCCGAGTGGGAACGGCACCGGCGGCCCCGGCTACACGACCGTCGACCCGCCGTCCGCCGACGCCAAGTACACGAAGGGCGTGGTCGCGATGGCGAAGACGCAGGACGAGCCTCCGGGCACGGCAGGCAGCCAGTTTTTCGTGGTCACGGGGGACGACATCGGCCTGCCGCCCGACTACGCGCTGCTCGGCAAGGTGTCGAGCGGCATGGACGTGGTCGACAAGATCGGCAGGCTCGGCGACCCGGCCACGGAGCAGCCGACCAAGCGCGTGGTGATCGAGAAGGCGACGCTCAGCGACAGCTAGCGGCCGCGCCGTGGCAGCCCGAGCCTCAGTACTCGTCGAATGCCGGGCCTTCCGCCGGAGGGACGCGAGCGAGATCGCGGTTCGTCCGCTCGATGCGTAGCCCGACCAGCGGGAAGGCGAGGACGGAGATCATCCCCGCTCCGATCAGGGATGCTCCGACGGCTGCTCCGATCGCGCCGCGGTCGGAGCCGACACCGACGATCGCAACGATCAGCGGCAGGCCGGTGGCGCCGAAGAACGCGAGACCGACCGTCTGCCGACGACCCAGCTCGCGCAGCCAGAGCAGCGCCGGAACACCCCGAACGAGGATCAGCAAGGCGAGGAAGAGGGCCGCCAGCGCCAGCCCGCCTGCGGTCAGGAGGCTGTCGAGATCGAAGTTCATCCCGGTGACGACGAAGTAGATCGGGATCAGCAGGCCGAAGCCGATGCCTTCGAGCCGCATGCGCACGGCCTCTCCCTCCGGGGACGCCAGCCCGACTCCCACCACGAGGCCGGCCGCGAAGGCGCCGAGGACGAAGTCGAAGCCCGCATCGACCGCGAGGAGAACGAGTGCGGCGAGCGCGAGCACCGAAATCCGCACGGCAGCCTGACCGGTGGTGTGCACGGTCTCCCGCAGCACGCTCACGATGCGCGGCGGCCGGGCGCGCAGGGCGACGCCGGCGGTCACCGCCACGAGGGCCCCGAATCCGAGCAGGAGGAGCAGCTCGGTCGTCGCTCCGTATGCGCCGGTGAGGAAGACCGAGATGACGACGATCGGCCAGAACTCGCCGGCGACGCCGGTGCCGAGCGCCGCTGTACCGAGCGGTGTCGACAGGATCCCTGCGTCCGAGAGGATCGGGACGAGTGTGCCGAGCGCGGTCGTCGCAAGCGCGACCGCAAGAACCCACCACGCTGCATCGACACCCAACGCGTGCAGCGCGACGCCTGTCACGGTCGCCAGCGCCAGCGAGCCCGCCCAACCGGAGCTCGCCCTCACGAGCGAAGCCCGCGGCACCTGCTTCTCGATCACCTCGAGACCCGCGAAGAAGAACAGGAACACGAGGCCGAAGTTGGCGAGGAAGCTGATGTAGCTGTTCACCTTCGCGATGTCCAGCCCCTGCGGGCCGATCAGGATCCCGAGCACGATCTCGACCACCACCGCGGGAAGCACCACGCGCTCGTGCAGACGGGAGAGCAGCGCGCCGAGAGCCGTTGCGGCCAGCACGAACACGAGCGAGCGGGCCTCGGCGTGCGACAGAGCCCCGAGCAACAGCGGTGGCGTCTCAGAGGCCAAGCTCGATCCTGCTCATGGCATGATTCTCTCGCACCACGGCGGCTCGCGGGCTCATGCCCTCCCCGGCAGGCTCATGGGAGGTCTAGCTGCGCGTAACGTGATCGCGGAGCCGAGCGAGCCGCTCGTCCCAGCGGTCGCCGATCCGCTCCATCCATGCCAGCGCGTCACCGAGCGGCTGCGGCGTCAGGCGGTACCGCGTCTCGCGACCGGCGCGGCGCCCCTCGACCAGGCCGGCCTCCCCCAGCGCGGCGAGGTGCTTCGAGACCGCCTGCCGCGTCACCGGCAGGTCGGCGGCGAGCTCGGTCAGCGAGGCCGACTCCCGGCCCGCCAGTGACTCCAGCAGGCGACGCCGGCTCGGGTCAGACAGCGCCGAGAAGACGCTGTCTTCCGGCATGCGCCTCCAACGCCCAGGCCCAGTCGCAGGACGCCGTCTCGGTGACGACGAGCCGCGTCCCGGCCGGGATCTCCTCGAGCGTGAACGTCACCTCACTCTCCTCCGCCCCGCCCGGCTCCCACCAGCGGATCGCCAGCCGCCGCTCGGCGTCGACCTCCTCGACCACTGCGTGGCGTACCTCTCCGTCGTCCCAGCGGAAGACGCCGCCGCGGTCGAGATCGAACTCGACATCGTTGGCGAACCACTCCTCCAGCCGCTCCTCGTCGGTGAGCGCCTCCCAGACCTCCGCCGGCGGCGCATCCAGCACGAGCTCGCGTTCGACCTCCATTGGGCAACCTCCTGGTTGCATGTATGATCGGCAACTTCCTGGTTGCACAACCTAGCAGGAGGAACCGATGAGCACGCTCGTTCCCATGGTCGTCGAGTCGGACGGACGCCTCGAGCGCTCGTTCGACATCTACTCGCGCCTCTTGCGCGAGCGAATCGTCTTTCTCGGAACCGAGGTCGACGACCACGTCGCCAACCTGATCACCGCACAGCTCCTCTTCCTCGAGGCCGAGGACCCGGACAAGGACGTCTCGCTGTACGTGAACTCGCCCGGCGGCTCCGCCTATGCGGGCATGGCCATCTACGACACGATGCAGTTCGTCACGCCCGACGTGCGGACGATCTGCGTCGGAATGGCGATGTCGGCGGCGGCGATGATCCT
Organism: uncultured Actinomycetes bacterium; assembly: GCA_963841405.1. Taxonomy (GTDB): domain Bacteria; phylum Actinomycetota; class Thermoleophilia; order Gaiellales; family Gaiellaceae; genus DATBLE01. Next base: position 49,171 of record CAWJCM010000011.1, read on the forward strand.
CTGCGGCGGCGCCACGGGCAAGCGCTCGGCGCTGCCGAACGCGAAGATGATGATCCACCAGGGCTCAGCAGGCTTCCGCGGTGCGCCGAGCGACATCGACATCCACGCCCGCGAGGTGCTGTCGGTCACGCGCCGGATGGCCGAGATCATCGCGCGCCACTCGAGCCGAGACGTCGATCAGGTGATGCACGACATCGACCGCGACAACTTCATGTCGCCGCCGGAAGCGATGGACTACGGGCTGATCGACGACATCATCGTTGCACGATCGTCAGCCCGGAAGGGTCAGGCTCCAGCCTGACCCTGGGCCTTTTCGAAGCCCGACGGGGGCGCAAAGACCGGAGATGGGCGAAGCCTGCCCCTACTCGCTCGGCCCGACCCACCGACTCGAGAGCGAGCAGCGCCTCGCCCGGCAGCGGGAACCAGCGGATCCGCTCGAACTCGGGCGTCAGCTCCGGATCGGGAAGCGGGAGACCGTCGGTGAGACCCGAGGCCCGGCTGTCCGTTTCCAAACCGCGCGCCAGCTCGATCGCATAGAGCGGGTGCCGGCGGACACGTCATAGATCCAGCGGAGCAACGACCCTGAGATGCTCGGCACCGTTCCGGCGAGGACACGTCTGAGCTCGCCGACCGTGAGCGGGCCGAGCTCGAGCAAGCTCGTAGCTCGGCGGCGCGAAGGCGGTTGACGCGGCAAGGGATCGCCGGGGTCCGCCCCGGCTCTCGTCGTCGCGAGCACGCCGACGGGCTCGGCCTCGAAACGGCGGAGGGCGTATCGCACTGCTCGCGCAGAGGCGGAGTCCGGCCACTGGACGTCGTCGATCGCGAGCACGACCGGCCCGGTGTCCGCGAGACCGCGAAGCGCCGCCAGCACCGCGCGTCCCCGCGCCATCGCGTCGTCGTCACGGAGGAGCACAGGGTCGACGTCGATTTCCTCGAACAGGTCGGCGAGCCCGCGTCCGACGGCGTCCGGCGTGCGGCCCGCCAGACCGGCGTCGTTCACCCGTCGATTGTAGGACGGCTCTGGCGGCCGGTTTCGCGGGCCAGGCCGACGGTTCTGACGTTCTAGGAAGCGGCCGGAGCTTCAGTCGCGGCGGCCTCGGCCTCGGCGCGCTCCTCGGCCTCCCGGCGGCGGCGCAGGCGGAGCCGGCGGCGCTCCGAGCGCTCCTCGGCCTGCTCCTCCGCCGAGAAGTCGACGAGCTCGAGGTAGGCCATCTCGGCGGCGTCGCCGGGACGAGGCCCGAGGCGGACGATCCGCGAATAACCGCCGGGCCGGTCCTTGAACCGCGGTGCGACCTCGGCGAACAGGGTGTGGACGACCTGCTGCGAGCGCAGATAGGCCATCGCCTGCCGGCGCGCATGGAGGTCGCCACGCCGGCCGAGTGTGATCATCTGCTCGGCGACCGGCCGTACGGCCTTCGCCTTCGTCACGGTCGTCTTGATGCGGCCGTGCTCGATCAGCGCGCCCGCGAGGTTCGCGTAGAGCGCCTTGCGGTGCGAGGCGTCGCGGCCGAGCTTCCTTCCAGAGCGATGGTGCCTCATCCCTCGCTGCCGTTGCTCCTGTCGTTGCTCCCGTCGTCGCCACGGAGCCGCAGGCCGTGCGTGGCCAGCGTCTCCTTGACCTCCTCGATCGACTTCTTGCCGAAGTTCGGAATCGCGGCGAGCTCGTTCTCGGACTTCATCACGAGGTCTCCGATCGTCTCGATGCCGACCCGCTTGAGGCAGTTGTACGAGCGGACGCCGAGCTCGAGCTCTTCGATCGGAAAGTTCTCCATCCCGTGGGCAAGCGACGGCTCGACGGGCGCACCGCCGTCGCTGACGGCCGCCGCCTCGCCGAAGCCCTCGATCCTCTCGATGTCGGTGAAGATCGCGAGCTGGCGGATCAGGATCTCGGCTGCCTGGCCGATCGCCTCGCGCGGGTCGAGCGAGCCGTCGGTGGTGATGTCGAGCCGGAGCTTGTCGTAGTCGGTGCGCTGGCCGACGCGTGCGGCCTCGACGTCGTACGAAACCCGGCGGACCGGTGAGAACATCGAGTCGATCGGGATCACGCCGATCGTGTGCTCGGGCCCGCGGTTCAACTCGCCCGGCACGTAGCCGCGGCCGCGGCCGATGGTCAGCGTGACCTCCAGCTTGCCTTTCTCGGCCAGGTTAGCGATCTCGAGGTCCGGGTTGAGGATCTCGAGCTCGGCCGGCGCCTGGATGTCCGAGGCCTTCACCAGGCCCGGACCCTTCTTCTGGAGGCGGACCTCGACCTCGGGCGAGTCGCCGTGGAGGCGACAGATCAGGTTCTTGAGGTTGAGGATGATGTCCGTGACGTCCTCACGGACGCCCGGAAGCGTCGTGAACTCGTGCGCGACGCCCTCGATCTTCACCGAGGTCACGGCGGCGCCCTCCAGCGAGGAGAGCAGCACACGGCGCAGCGAGTTTCCGAACGTGTAGCCGAAGCCGCGATCGAGGGGCTCGATCACGAAGACGCCGCGGTCCTCGTCGACCTCCTCGTGGACGATCTTCGGGACCTGGAATTCGATCATACGCGTTGCCAATTTCGTCCTTTCTTTTTTCTATTCCAAATAGCGCGAGCTATTTGGAATACAATTCGACGATCAACGACTCCTGCACCGGGGTGTCGATCTCGACCCGGTCGGGCCACTTGAGGATCTTGCCGGTGAGACCGTCGTGGTCGGCCTGGAGCCAAGGCGCGACCGACGCGGTCAAGTCGGTGGCGTCGCGGACGGCCTGCTCGGCCGACGAGCCGATGCGCATCGTGATCACGTCGTTCGGCTTGACCTGGTAGCTGGGAATGTTCACGCGCCTGCCGTTGACCTGGAAGTGACCGTGGCGGACGAGCTGGCGCGCCTGCGCACGTGAGGCGGCGAAGCCGAGCCGGTAGACCACGTTGTCCAGCCGCGTCTCCAGCATGCGGAGCAGGTTCTCACCGGTGATACCGCTCAGCCGGTTGGCCTTCTCGTAGTACGTCCGGAACTGCTTCTCGAGCAGGCCGTAGTACCGGCGCGCCTTCTGCTTCTCGCGCAGCTGGAGCAGGTACTCCGACTGCTTGATCCGGCCGCGGCCGTGCTCGCCCGGCGGGTAGCTGCGGCGCTCGATCGCGCACTTCTCGGTCAGGCAGCGCTCGCCCTTGAGGAACAGCTTCATGCCCTCGCGACGGCACTGCTTGCACTTCGGCGACCGGTCACGGGCCATCAGACACGCCTCCGCTTCTTCTGCCGGACGCCGTTGTGGGCCTGCGGAGTGACGTCGCGAACGCCCAGGATCTCGAGTCCGGCCGCCTGGAGCGACCGGATCGCCGTCTCGCGCCCCGAGCCCGGCCCCTTGACGAAGACCTCGACCTTCTGCAGGCCGTGCTCCATCCCCTTGCGTGCGGCGGCGTCGGCCGTCACCTGCGCTGCGAACGGCGTCGACTTCCGCGAGCCCTTGAAGCCGGCGGAGCCCGCCGACTCCCAGACGATCACCGCGCCGTCCTTGTCGGTCAGCGAGACGATCGTGTTGTTGAACGACGTCTTGATGTGCGCCTGCCCGATCGCGATGTTCTTCTTGACCCGGCGGCGGGTGCGCCCGCGGCCGGCTGCCTTCCTCGGGGGCGCCACTACTTCGCCGCCTTCTTGCCGCGCCCGACCGTCTTCTTCGGGCCCTTGCGCGTGCGCGCGTTGGTCTTCGTCCGCTGGCCGTTGACCGGCAGCCCGCGGCGATGGCGGATCCCGCGATAGGCGCCGATCTCGATCAGGCGCTTGACCGCCTGCTGGCGCTCACGGCGCAGGTCGCCCTCGACCTGGTACTGATCGTCGATGTGGCGCTGGAGCTTCGTGACCTCCTCGTCGGTGAGGTCCTTGATCTTCTCGTCGGGCGACAGGTCGAGCGCCGCGCAGATGTTGCGCGCGCCGGTCGGCCCGATCCCGTAGATGTAGGTCAGCCCGATCTCGAGCCGCTTCTGGTTCGGGAGGTTCACACCCGCGATCCGTGCCAACGCTTGCTCCTAGCCTTGCCGTTGCTTGTGGCGGGGGTTCGTGCAGATGACCATGGTCGTGCCGTGCCGCTTGATCACGCGGCAGCGCTCGCACATCGGCTTCACGGACGCTCTGACCTTCATCGGTACGAAACCGCCATCCTTCCTCAGTTCGACCTCGCCTTCTCGGCCCGAGATCGAAAATGGATAGAGCCACGGCACAGCGGCGGCTGCGCCGTGAGCACTCATCGTAGCAAAACGGGTGTTGCGGTCAGGATCCGCGGACCGGCCTCCGTGACTGCCACGGTGTGCTCGAAATGGGCAGAAAGCGTGCCGTCCGCGGTCGAGATCGACCACTCGTCGTCGTGGACGACGATGTCCGGGCCACCGGCGGTGATCATCGGCTCGATCGCGAATGTCATGCCCTCGGCGAGCAGCGGCCCGCGGCCCGGCTGGCCGTAGTTGGGGATCTGCGGGTCCTCGTGCATCGACCGCCCGACGCCGTGACCGACGAGACTGCGCACGACCGAGAAGCCGGCCGCCTCGGTCACGAGCTGCACCGCGTGGGAGATGTCCGAAAGCCGATGGCCGACCAGACACTGCTCGATGCCGGCGGCCAGCGCAGCCTGTCCCACCTCGAGCAGGCGCTCTGCGTCGGCCGAGATCTCCCCGACCGTGAACGTGTATGCCGAGTCGGCGACGAAGCCGTCCAGCGTGACGCCGACGTCGACCGACAGGATGTCACCGTCGGCGAGCTCGTACGGGCCGGGAATCCCGTGGACGACCATGGAGTTCGGGGAGATGCACGTCGCCGCCGGGTAACCGCGATAGCCCTTGAACGTCGGGTGGCCGCCCTGGCCGACGATGTACTCGTCGGCGAACTCGTCGAGCTCGGCGGTGGTGACGCCGGGCCGCGCGTGCTCGCCCATCAGGGCGATCGTGTCGGCCACGATCCGCCCCGCCCGGGCCATCCGCTCCAGCTCATCGGGCGACTTGCGGATGATCACGCGGTCACCTGGTCGAGCGCGGCGCGGATCTCCGCGAAGACGGCCTCGACCGGCCGGTCGGCATGGATCCCGACGACGTTCCCCCGCGTCGAGCGGTAGTACTCGACCAGGGGAGCCGTCTCGCGGTCGTAGATCGCCAGCCGCTTGCTGATCGCCTCCGGGGTGTCGTCGGTCCGTTCCTCTTGGGCTGCCCGCTTCGCCAGCCGCTCGAGCAGCACCTCGCGGTCGCCGACCTGGAGCTGGAAGACGACGTCGAGGTCGCGCCCGAGCCGGGCCAGGAGTTCGTCGAGCGCTTCGGCCTGAGCGGTGTTCCGCGGGAACCCGTCCAGAACGAAGCCGGGGATGGTGTCACCGCGGTCGAGCCGCGACTCGATCAGCTCGACGATGGTCGCGTCGTCGACGAGGTCGCCCCGGTCGTAGATCTCCCGGACCCGGCGGCCGAGCGCGGTGTCGAGCTCCTTGATCTCGCGGATCATGTCCCCGGTCGCGACCTGCGGAATACCGTAGGTGCTGCGAGATCAGCTTCGCCTGGGTTCCCTTCCCGGCCCCCTGGGGCCCCAACAGGAGAAGGTTCATCTGGCTCCGTTCTCGTGGCGAGACCATCCGCCGCCGGAGCCGGGCTTTGCCCGGCGGGAGGCACAACTCGGCTGGAGCAACGTCAGAACAACCACGTCCTGGGCCGGCTCCGTCACGTTAAGAAGCCTAGACGGCGCGCGCAAGGAGGGGGTCAACGGGGGAACCAGGGGTTCCCCCGTTACCGAAGGAAGCCCTCGTACGACCGCATCATCATCTGCGACTCCATCTGGCGCATGGTGTCGAGCGCGACTCCGACGATGATCAGCAACGAGGTGCCGCCCAGGAACGTGCTTGTCGACTGCGAGAAGTGGAAGAACTGGATGAGGAACGTCGGCAGCACGGCGACGACCGCCAGGTAGAGCGATCCCGGCAGCGTCAACCGCGAGAGCACACGGTCGAGGTACTGCGCCGTCGGCGGACCTGGCCTGATCCCGGGAATGTAGCCGCCGTACTTCCGGAGGTTCTCGGCCTGGTCGACCGGATTGAACTGGACCGCCGTGTAGAAATAGGTGAAGACGATGATCAGGAGGGCCTCGATCGCCAGGTAGGGCCAGTCGGTCTGCGTGAAGTGCCGGTTGATCCAGGGCTGCGTCTGCGGGAAGAACTGGCCGATCGTCGGCGGGAAGGCCATCACCGCCGCAGCGAAGATGATCGGGATGACGCCCGCCATGTTCACGCGCAGCGGTAAGTAGGTCGAGCCTCCCGCAGTCATGCGTCGCCCGACCTGACGCTTCGCGTACTGGATCGGGATGCGCCGCTGGCCCTCCTGCATGAAGACGACGGCGACGATCACGGCGAGCGCGAGCAGCGGGAAGAACAGCTTGGTGGTCGGCCCGCCGTCGATCCACGCGCGAACGGCGAGCGGGGCACGGTCGATGATCGAGGCGAAGATCAGCAATGAGATGCCGTTGCCGACGCCGCGCTTCGTGATCTGCTCGCCGAACCACATCAGCAGCGTCGTGCCGGCGGTCAGCGTGACCACGATCAGGACGAGGCGGCCCGTGTTGGCGCTGAGGATGTGCTGGCGGCGGAAGAGGTACGAGTAGCCGATCGCCTGCGCGGCCGCGAGGACGACGGTCAGATAGCGCGTGTACTGGTTGATCTTGGCGTAGCCGGCCTCGCCCTCCTTCTGCAGCTGCGCGAGTGACGGAACGACCACCGCCCCCAGCTGCAGGATGATCGACGCCGTGATGTACGGCATGATCCCGAGCGCGAAGATCGAGAAGCGCGAGAGCGCGTTCCCGGAGAACAGGTTGAGCAGGCCGAGGACCGTGCCGCCCTGGTTGCCGAAGTAGGTCTTGATCTGGTCGGAGTCCACACCCGGCGCGGGAATGAAGCTCCCGAGGCGGTACAGGGCGAGGACGAAGGCGGTGAAGAGGAGCCGGCGGCGGAGCTCGGGTACCCGCCAGGCGTTGGCGATCCACGAGAGCATGAGGCACCTAGCTCTCTTCGGGCTCCCCGGTGGGTTCCTCGGCGGCGGGCTCCGTCTCGGCGGCTGCCTCCTCGCTCTCGGCGGGCTCGGCGGCAGCGCTGTCGGCGGCAGGAGCACCCTTCTTGTGCTTCCGCCTCTTCGGCTCGTGGGGAGGCTTGAGCCAGGTGACCGTACCGCCGGCCGCCTCGATCTTCTCGACCGCGCTCTTCGAGAACGCGTGCGCCGACACGGTCAGCTTCACGCCCAGGTCGCCGTGGCCGAGCACCTTCACGTCGCGGTTGAGGTTGCGGACGAGGCCCGCCTCCTTCAGCAGCTCGGGCGTGACCTCGGTCCCTGCGCCGAAGCGCGCGAAGTCGCGGACGTTCACGGACCAGACGCTCGTCCGGAACGGGCCGATCGGCATCGCGTCCTTCGAGGTCGAGCCGCGCTGCTTGCCCATGCGCATGTACGCCGGCATCTGGCCGCCCTCGAAGCCTGCGCGCATGGTGTGCGAGCCCGACCGCGACTTCTGGCCCTTGATCCCGCGGCCGGAGTAGCGCCCCTTGCCGGAGCCCATCCCGCGGCCGACGCGCTTCCGCGTCTTCCGCGCCTGCGCGGGCTTGAGGTTGGAGAGGGTGAGGTCGCCGGCCATCTAGCTAGGGCTTCTCCACCTTCACCAGGTGGTTGACCTTCCTGAGCATACCGGCGAGGACCGGGCCTTCCTCGTGCTCGGCGCTGCGACCGATCTTGCCGAGGCCGAGCGCGCGCAGCGTCCCTCGATGCTTCTCGCTGTGGCCGATCTGGCTGCGGACCTGGGTGACCCTCACCTTCACGATTTCTCCTCACTCGGCTGCTCCGTCGCAGCCTCGTGTGTCGCCGGCTCCGCGGCGGCTGAGGCCCCGGCGGGCTCTTGGCTCGGCGACGGGGCGGCGACGGGCAATACCTGCGAGATCGTCAGGCCCCTGATGCGCGCCACGTCTTCCGGGCGCCGCAGGCTCTTCAGCCCGTTGACGGTCGCCTTCAGCATGTTGATCGGGTTCGTCGTGCCGAGGCTCTTGGCGAGGATGTCGCGAATCCCGGCCAGCTCGAGGACCGCGCGCACGCCGCCGCCGGCGATCACGCCAGTGCCCTCGCTGGCGGGCCGGAGCAGCACGCGGGCCGCGTCGGAGCGCCCGAGGATCTCGTGCGTGATCGTCGTGCCGTGCTTCGGCACCGTGAAGAGGTTCTTCTTCGCGTCGTCGACGGCCTTCGAGATCGCCAGCGGCACCTCGCGGGCCTTTCCGTAACCCACACCGACGCGATCGACCTCGTCGCCGATCACGACCAGCGCGGTGAACGAGAACCGCCGGCCGCCCTTGACCACCTTGGCGACGCGGTTGATCTCGACCACGCGCTCCTTGAGCTCGCGCGTCTCCTCCCGCGCGAACACCTCACGCTCGACACTCGTCAAAACGTCAATCCTCCCTCGCGGGCGCCCTCTGCGAGCGCCTTCACGCGTCCGTGGTAGAGGTAGCCGCCGCGGTCGAAGACGCAGGTCTCCACGCCCGCCGTCTTCGCATTGGCGGCGAGCAACTTGCCGACCTCCTTTGCCTGGTCGGTCTTCGACCCCTTCGACCTGCTCAGGCCCTGCCAGCTCGCCGCGGCGAGCGTCCTGCCGGCCTGGTCGTCGATCAGCTGCGCGCTGATGCCGAGGTTCGAGCGGAACACGGCCAGGCGCGGACGATCGGCGGTGCCGGCGACCTTGCCGCGTACCCGGCGATGCCTCCGGTGGCGCAGCTCACGCGAGGTCAGTGCAGGCACGAGCGGACCTCTCCTTCCCGCGGAAATTGCGGAGCGATTTTCGCGGCTGTCATGCTCTCTTCCCGACCTTCCGGCGCACGTACTCGCCCTGGTAGCGGATGCCCTTGCCCTTGTACGGCTCGGGTGGGCGGACTCTGCGGATCTCGGCGGCGATCTGGCCGACCTGTTGCTTGTCGATGCCCTTCACCACGATCTCCGTCTGGGTCGGGACCTCGTAGATGATCCCGTCCGGCGCGTCCTTCACGACCGGGTGCGAGAACCCGACGTTGAGCTCGACCGCGGTGCCGCGCATCGAGGCGCGGTAACCGACGCCCTGGATCTCGAGCCGCTTCTCGAAACCCTTCGTCACGCCCTCGACCATGTTCGCAACGAGCGTCCGCGTCAGGCCGTGGAGCGCGCGGTCCTCGCCACGGTCGGTCGGCCGGGTAACGGTGATCGTGCTCTCCGACTGCTCGATCGTCATCCGCTGCGGGACCTCCTGCGCGAGCTCGCCGAGCGGGCCGTTGACCATCACGCGCCCAGGGCTGATCGAGACCGAGACTCCGGCCGGCAGCTCAATTGGCGATCTTCCGATTCGACTCATGGTTATCTCACTGGTGAAAAGTCGTGAGACTTTTCACCACACAAAGCAGATGACCTCGCCGCCGATGCCACGCTCCTGCGCGGTGCGGCTGGTCATCACGCCACTGGAGGTCGACAGAATAGCCGTGCCCATGCCGCCCAGGACGCGCGGCATGCGGTCCTTGCGCGCGTAGATGCGCCGGCCCGGCTTCGAGATCCGCTTCAGATTGGTGATCACACGCTCGCGGCTTCGGCCGTACTTCAGCTCGACGACGAGCGTGTCGAAGGCCTCGCCGTGCTCGACACGGAAGCCGCGGATGTAGCCCTCCTGCTCGAGCAGGCGCGCGATGTCCTCCTTCATCCGCGAGGTGGGCATCGAGGCGGTCTCCTGGAGCGCCTTGTTGGCGTTCCGGATGCGGGTGAGCATGTCTGCGATCGGATCGGTCAACATTTTCTAGCCCTCCACCCGTGGAAAATGCGCAGCATTCTTCACGGCTTTACCAGGAGCTCTTGGTCATGCCCGGGATCACGCCCGCGTGGGCGAGGTCGCGCAGGCAGATGCGGCAGAGCCCGAACTTCTTGAAAACTGCGCGCGGCCGTCCACAACGGTTGCAGCGCGTGTACGCGCGCACCTTGTAGCGCTGTGGGCGGGCGGCCTTGGCGATCATCGACTTCTTGGCCATTACTCCTGTTCCCTCCTGTCGTCGGCGAACGGCAGGCCCAGGCCGCGGAGCAAGACCCGCGCGCCCTCGTCGTCCTTCGCGGACGTCGTGATGGCGATGTCCAGGCCGCGCACGGCGGCAACGTCGTCGTAGTTGATCTCGGGAAAGATGATCTGCTCGCGGATGCCCAGGGAGTAGTTGCCGCGCCCGTCGAACGAGCCCGGGTCGAGCCCGCGGAAGTCGCGGATCCTGGGCAGCGCGATCGAGACGAGCCGGTCGAGGAACTCGTACATCCGGGCGCCGCGCAGCGTAATCCGTGCGCCGATCGGCATGCCTTCGCGGAGCTTGAACGCGGCGATCGACTTCCGGGCTCGGCGCATCTGGGCCCTCTGGCCGGCGATCGTCGAGAGCTCGTCCATGGCGGCGTCGAGCGCCTTCGCCTCGGTCTTGGCCTCGCCCACGCCCATGTTCAGCGTGATCTTGGTCACGCGCGGTACCTGCATCATCGAGGCGAGCCCGAGCTCGTCCTTGAGGCGCGTCCGGAGCTCCTGCTCGTAGAGCTCCTTCAGCCTCGGCGCGTACGTCTCGGTCTCGGTCGCGGTCGCGCTCACCGGCCGACCTCCGGCCGTTGAGCGGGTGAGGGGTCCGAGGGGAACCGGGAGGTTCCCCTGACCAGCATCGGCCTCTGGAAGTAGGGCGTCCCCCCGGGGAAACACGGTTTCCGCGGTCGTGTCAGCCCGGGAAACATGGTTTCCCGGGTGGGAGCGAGCCGAAGGCGAGCGACGCTCATTTGTCCAGCTCCCCTCCGCAGCCCTCGCGGCGGCAGACGCGGATCTTGACGCTCTTGCCCTTGCCCTCTCGGAAAACGTGGCCGACGCGCGTCGGCAGGTTGCACGACGGGCAGACGACCATCACCTTCGACACCGCGAGCGGCGCGGGCATGTCGATCACGCCGCCGGGCATCATCGTCGTGCCGCCCATGCGGTTGGCGTCGCGCATCGGGCGCGGCTTGGTGTGCCGCTTGACGACGTTCAGGTTCTCGACGATCACGCGACGCTCGGCGGGGCGAGCGTCGATGACGCGGCCCTGCTTGCCGCGGTCCTTGCCCGACAGAATCTGAACGAGATCTCCTTTTCTGACTTTCATGGTGTTCATGCCTTTCTCCTAGCCGGTCGGCGTCAGCCGGCCGGCTACAGAACCTCCGGTGCGAGGCTGACGATCTTCATGAAGTTCTTCTCCCTGAGCTCGCGGGCGACAGGCCCGAAGATGCGCGTGCCCCGGGGGTTGCGCTGCGCATCGATGATCACGGCGGCGTTCTCGTCGAATGCGATCTGCGTGCCGTCGTTACGGCCGAACGGCTTCTTCGTGCGGACGACGACCGCCTGCACGACCTCGCCCTTCTTGATCGCGCCCTGGGGGGTCGCGGTCTTGACCGTGCCGACGATGATGTCGCCGACCCGCGCGTAGCGGCGGTGAGACCCGCCCTTGACGCGGATGCAGAGCAGCTCGCGGGCGCCGGTGTTGTCGGCCACGCGGACTCGTGTCTCCTGCTGGATCACTTCGCGGCCTCGAGGATCTCGGCGAGCCGCCACCGCTTCGTCTTCGACTGCGGACGGGTCTCGACGATGCGCACGACGTCGCCGGCCTTCGCCTGGTTCTGCTCGTCGTGGGCATGGAACTTCTTCGAGCGCCGGATCACCTTCTTGTACTTCGGGTGCGCCTTGATCGAGTCGACGCGGACGACGATCGTCTTGTCCATCGCCGCCGAGACGACGACGCCGCGACGCTGCTGGTCGCGCCCGCGCTCCGAGTCGGGCTTCGGGAGGCGCGTGATCGGCTTGCGCTCGCGCTCGGCCGACAACTCCCGCTTGGGCCGGGGGTGCTGATGCCGCTGAGCTCGAGGCAGCCGCTTCTTCTTCGGCTTCGGTCCGCGGATCGACTGGCTGGGGCCCTGCGCTGCAATTCCCTCTGGACTCGGCTGCTCAGTCGCAGCCTCGTCTGTTGCCGGTTCCGCGCCAGGCGTTTCCTCTGCGACAGGCTCCTCTGACACGGGTTCGGCGGCGACGGGTGCTCCGGCTGCAGCGGCCTCCGCCTCGACGTCGGGCTTGGGCTCGGCTTCAGCGACCGTCTCCTCGACAGCGGGCTCCTCGGGCATCGGCTCGGGTTCCTCGGCGGGCGCCTCCTCGGCGACGGGCTCGGGAACGGGCTCGGCCTCGACCTGCTCGGCCTCCACCTCGACCTCTTCCGCGACGGCCGGCGCCTCGGCCGGTTCGGCCGCAGTCTCCTCGGCCTTCTTGCGCGAGCGCTTCGGCTTCTCGTCAGTCTCGGGCGCAGCCGCCTCCGGCTCCGCCTTCTTGGCGCGGGTGCGCTTCGGCTTCTCCTCTGCCGCCGGTGTCTCTTCCGTGGTCTCGTCGGTCTTCTTCGTCTTCTTCTCGTCAGCCATTCCTAGGTGGTCCTCTCCAGATCTGCCTCACGCTCGTTGCGAATGGTCAGGATGCGGGCGATCTCGCGCTTCGCCAGCCGGAGGCGCGCAGAGTTCTCCAGCGCGCCGGTCGCCGACTGGAAGCGGAGGTTGAACAGCTCCTGCCGGGTCTCCTCCAGGTGCCGGGTCAGCTCGGCATCGGTCAGGTCGCGCAGCTGCCGCGCTCTCACGGGGTCACCTCCGGATCAGCCAAAGAGACTCCCCTCCCGCTTGACCACCTTTGTCCGTACGGACAGTTTCGTGCCGGCGAGGCGCAGCGCCTCGCGGGCGAGCGGCTCCGGGACGCCGGCCAGCTCGAACATCACGCGGCCCGGCTTGACGACCGCCACCCAGTGCTCGGGCGAGCCCTTGCCGGACCCCATCCGGGTCTCGGCCGGCTTCTGGGTCACCGGCTTGTCCGGGAAGATGTTGATCCAGACCTTGCCACCGCGCTTGATCTTGCGCGTCATCGCGATCCGGGCCGCCTCGATCTGGCGGTTCGTCAGCCAGCCGGCGTCGAGCGACTTGAGCCCGTAGTCGCCGAAGGCGACCTGGGTCTGCCCCTTCGAGGTGCCCGCTCGGCGGCCGCGCTGCTGCTTGCGGTACTTGGTCTTCTTGGGGAGCAGCATCAGTCGGTTGTTTCCTCCGTCGGCGTGCTCGGCGTCTCGGGCGCCTCCGCCACCGGCGTGTCGGTCGTCTCCGTCGGCGGCTCCGTCACCTGCGGCTCGGCGGACGTCGGCGTCTCGTCGGCGCGAGGCGGCGCCGCCTCGCGTGGAGCTCCGCCGCCGCCCCTCCGGCCGCGGCCGCCGCGTGCGCCGCCCGGGCCACCGGCTCCGCCGCTCCGGCGTCTCCGCACGGGCCCGAGGCCCTCGCGGTCGGCCTGGCGTCCGCGGCCGCTCTCGCGCGAGGCCGACAGGCCCTCCGAGGCGCCGCCCCGCCGCCGGGCCTGGTCCTGGTCGCCCAGCCGTGAGTCGCGCTGGGTGAAGCCTTCGTAGCCCTCGGGCATGATCTCGCCCTTGTTGATCCAGACCTTCACGCCGATCCGGCCGTACGTCGTCTTCGCCTCGCACGCGCCGTAGTCGATGTCCGCGCGAATCGTGTGCAGCGGGACCCGGCCCTCCGAGTAGCTCTCGACGCGGCTCATCTCGCCGCCGCCGAGTCGGCCCCCGCACTTGATCTTCACGCCGTGCGCGCCCGAGCGCATCGCCGAGGCGAGCGAGCGCTTCATGGCGCGCCGGAAGCTGACGCGGTTCTGGAGCTGCTCGGCGATCGACTGGGCGACGAGCTTCGCGTCCAGCTCGGGCCGCTTGATCTCGTTGATGTTGATGTGCACGTTCTTGTGCGTCATCGCGTGCACGTCGCGGCGCAGCGCGTCGACCTCGACCCCCGACTTGCCGATCACGATCCCCGGGCGGGCCGTGTAGATGTCGATCGTGATCCGCTGCTTGTCCTTGCGGATCAGGATGTCGGACAGCCCCGCATGGCCGAGCTTGCGGTTGATGTGCTCGCGGATCTTGATGTCCTCGAGCAGCGCGCCCTTGAACTCCTTCGCCGACGTGTACCAGTTCGACTTCCAGTCGTGAATGACACCGACCCGCAAGCCGCCGGGATGAATCTTCTGGCCCATTAGTCCTCCGTCTTCTTCCTCCGCGGCGTGCGCGGCTTCTTCGGCTTCGACTCGGCCGTCTTTTCGGTCGTCTCGGCTTTCGGCTTCGCCGCGTCGGCCTCGGGCGGTGCCTCCGGCTCGGTGGCTTCGGGCGCTTCGGCCGGCTTGGGCTCGCCGCGCTTCGGCGCTCCGGCGACAGCTGGCGCTTCTCGAGCCATCGGCGCAAGCAGCACGGTGACGTGGCAGGTCTTCTTCTGGATCCGCGCCACCCTCCCGCGGGCACGAGCACGCCAGCGCTTCAGCGTCGGCCCCTCGTCGACGACCGCCGTGTGGACGATCAGCTCGTCACCGACGAGCCCGTGGTTCGCCTCGGCGTTCGCGACCGCGGAGGCGAGAACCTTCTCGATCTCGCGCGCAGCCGCGCGCGACGTGAAGGCGAGCACGGCGCGGGCCTCGGGCACGCTGCGGCCACGGATGTGTTCCGCGACCACGCGCCCCTTCCGCGCTGACATCCGCACCCACTTCGCCTGGGCGCGCACGGTCTGTGTCTCGGTCGGCGTCGAAGCCACCCGCTAGCCCCGCTTCACCTGCGTCTGCCGGTCACCGGCGTGCCCGCGGAACATCCGCGTCGGCGCAAACTCGCCGAGCTTGTGGCCGACCATCTGCTCGGACACGAACACGGGCACGTGCTTGCGGCCGTCGTGGACGGCGATCGTGTGGCCGACCATCTCGGGAAAGATCGTCGAGGTGCGCGACCAGGTGCGGACCATGCGCTTGCTGCCCGACGTGTTCATCTCCTCGATTCTCTTCATCAGCCGCTCTTCGACGAACGGCCCTTTCTTGCTGGATCGACTCATATGCCTTTCTCCTCGCGGAAAATGCGGAACATTTTTCGCGACTGTTTCATCGTTTTTCCTTTCCGCGGCGGCGGCCGCGGACGATCAACTTGTCGGATTCCTTGTGCTTGCGGCGGGTGCGCTTGCCGAGCGTCGGCACGCCCCAGGGGGTGACCGGGTGGCGGCCGCCCTTCGACTTGCCCTCGCCGCCGCCGTGCGGGTGGTCGACCGGGTTCATCGCCGACCCGCGCACCGACGGGCGCTTCCCCCGCCAGCGGCTCCGGCCGGCCTTGCCGCCGGACTGGTTCTCGTGGTCGACGTTCCCGACCTGCCCGACGGTGGCCCGACAGGTTAGCGGCACGCGCCGCATCTCACCCGAGGGGAGGCGGAGCACGCCGTAGCCGTCGTCCTTCGCGACCAGCTGGATACCGGAGCCGGCGCTGCGCGCCAGTTGGCCGCCGCGGCCGGGCTTCAGCTCGACGTTGTGGACCATCGTGCCGGTCGGGATGTTCTCGAGCGGTAGCGCGTTGCCGGGGCGAATGTCGGCGCCGGGGCCGGACTCGACCGTCGAGCCCACCTCGAGCCGTGCGGGCGCGAGGATGTAGGCCTTCTCGCCGTCGGCGTAGTGGAGCAACGCGATTCGGGCCGACCGGTTCGGGTCGTACTCGATCGCGGCCACCTTCGCCGGCACGCCGTCTTTCCGGCGTTTGAAGTCGATGATCCGGTACCGGCGCTTGTGTCCGCCGCCCTGGTGACGGGTCGTGATGCGCCCGTTCACGTTCCGGCCGCCGGTCTTCTTGATCGGCGCGGTCAGCGAGCGCTCCGGCTCGGTCCGCGTGATCTCCTCGAACGAGGAGACGCTCATGAACCGGCGTCCCGGGGACGTGGGCTTGTATTTCTTGAGTGCCATCAGGCAATCGCCCTTCGAAGGTTTCCCATGCCGGAAATGCGCAGCATTTTCGGCATTACACCTGGGCTCCCGCGAAGATCTGAATCTCGTCGTCCGGGTGCACCTGAACGATCGCCTTCTTCCAGCCCTGCTTCGTCCCCCGGTGCATGCCGCGGCGCTTCGGCTTCGGCTGCACCTTCGAGACGTTGACGGCGATCACGCGCACGTCGAAGAGCTCCTCGACGGCCTGGCGAATCTGCGTCTTGTGGGCATCGGCGTGGACCCTGAACGCGTACTTCCTGGCCTCGATCAGGCTGTAGCTCTTCTCGGAGACGACCGGTGCGATCAGGACCTGGCGGGCGGTGAGGCTCACGACGACTCCTCCTCCCCAGCCTGGGTCCCGTTGCCGGCGCCGGCGCGCGCGAGGACTCCGTCGAGCGCGGCCTGCGAGACGAGCAGCGAGCGGGCCCAGACCACAGCGGCGACGTCCAGCTCGGACGGCGCGATGACCGCGACCTTCTCGAGGTTCCGGAACGAGAGCCCGAGGTTGATGTCGTCGTCCGACACGACGACCACCAGCGGGCGCTCTTTCGCCCATGTGTCCAGCAGTGCGGCGGCGGTCTTCGTGCTCGGCCCGTCGAAAGCCGCGCCGTCGACCAGGCCGAGCGTTCCGGCCTGAGCGTGCGCGGACAGCGCCCCGCGAAGCGCGGCGCGACGCGCCTTCCGGTTGACCTTCACCTCGAACGAGCGCATCGACGGCGGGAAGGCGACGCCGCCGCCCGTCCAGTGCGGCGCGCGGGTCGTGCCGGCGCGCGCGCGGCCGGTGCCCTTCTGGCGCCACGGCTTCGAGCGGCCGCCGGAGACGAGCCCGCGGCTCTTCGCCCCGCGGGTCCCGGCGCGCAGGGCGTTCAGCTCGGCGCGAACGGTCTCGTGGACGAGGTGCGGCTTCACCTCGGCGCCGAAGACGTCACCGTCGAGCGTGACCTGCTTGGTCGACCTGCCGACGGCGTCGAGGAGAGGTGCTCTAGTGGTGCTGGCGGCCGGCATGCGCCTTCTCCTCCCTGATCTCGACGATGCCGTTCTTCGGCCCCGGGACCGCGCCCTTGACCAACAGCAGGTTGTTCTCGGTGTCGACCTCGTGCACCTTCAGACCGACCTGCGTGACCCGCTTGCCGCCGAGCCGGCCGGCCATGCGGACGCCCTTGAAGACACGCGAGGGCGTCGCCGACGCGCCGATCGAGCCGGGCTTGCGGATGTTGTGGGAACCGTGCGACTTGGGACCGCGGTGGAAGCGGTGCCGCTTGATCGTGCCGGCGAAGCCCTTGCCGATTCCGATCCCGGAGACCTTGATCGAGTCTCCAGGCTGGAAGACGTCGACCGTGACCGGCTCGCCCACGACCGTCTCGCTCGGTCCGCGGAACTCGACGAGATGGCGATGCCCCTCGAATCCCGCCTTCTTCAGGTGCCCGAGCTCTGCCTTCGAGATTTTCCGCTCGGCGACCGGCTCGAAGGCCAGCTGCACGGCCTCGTAGCCGTCGCTCTCGACAGTCTTCACCTGGACGACGGGACAGGGACCGGCCTCGATCACGGTCACGGGGGTGACCACGCCGCTCTCCTCGTCGAAGAGCTGAGTCATTCCGATCTTTTTTCCGATGATCCCTTTCACGTCTTCCCCTCGATGGAAATACGGAGCATCTTCATCGACTACAGCTTGATCTCGATGTCGACCCCCGCCGGGAGGTCGAGGCGCATCAGCGAGTCGACCGTCTTCGGCGTCGGGGAGTGGATGTCGATGAGGCGCTTGTGCGTGCGCACCTCGAAGTGCTCCCGGGAGTCCTTGTCCTTGAAGGGGCTGCGGATCACGCAGTACACGTTCTTCTCGGTGGGCAGGGGCACGGGCCCGGTGATCGTGGCCCCGGAGCGCTCCGCCGTCTCGACGATGTCGCGCGCGGAGCGGTCGACCTGCTTGTGGTCGTAGCCCTTGAGCCGGATGCGGATCTTCTGCTGTGGCACGTGCCCCTGCTCCTTCCGGTGCCTACTTGATGACCTCGGTCACGACGCCGGCCCCGACCGTGCGGCCGCCCTCGCGGATCGCGAAGCGAAGTCCCTGGTCCATGGCGATCGGCTGGATCAGCTCGATCTCCATGTTGGTGTTATCGCCCGGCATGACCATCTCCTGGCCCTCCGGGAGCTTGATCGAGCCGGTCACGTCCGTCGTCCGGAAGTAGAACTGCGGCCGGTAGCCGTTGAAGAAGGGCGTGTGCCGCCCGCCCTCGTCCTTCGACAGGACGTAGACCTCGGCCTTGAACTGCGTGTGCGGCGTGATCGAGCCTGGCTTCGCCAGCACCTGGCCGCGCTCGACCTCCTCGCGCTTGATGCCGCGGAGCAGGGCGCCGGCGTTGTCGCCGGCCTGCGCGAAGTCGAGGAGCTTGTTGAACATCTCCAGGCCGGTGACGACCGTCTTCTGGGTCTCGTCCTGGATGCCGACGATCTCGACCTCGTCGCCCGA
Source organism: uncultured Actinomycetes bacterium (assembly GCA_963841405.1). Lineage (GTDB taxonomy): Bacteria > Actinomycetota > Thermoleophilia > Gaiellales > Gaiellaceae > DATBLE01. Next base: position 67,447 of record CAWJCM010000011.1, read on the forward strand.
CTTGATCTGGCCCTGCTCGATGCGGCCGGTGACGACGGTGCCGCGGCCGGTGATCGTGAAGACGTCCTCGATGGGCATCAGGAACGACTTGTCGACGTCGCGCTGCGGCTCCGGGATGTAGCTGTCCACGGCCTCCATCAGCTCGAGGATCTTCGGCGTCCATTCGGCGTCCCCCTCGAGCGCCTTCAGCGCCGAGACCTGGACGATCGGGATGTCCTCGCCGGGGAACTCGTACTTGGAGAGCAGCTCGCGGACCTCCATCTCGACGAGCTCGATCAGCTCGGGGTCGTCGACCATGTCGGCCTTGTTCAGCGCCACCACGATGTACGGCACCTCGACCTGTCGGGCGAGCAGGATGTGCTCGCGCGTCTGGGGCATCGGGCCGTCGGCGGCCGAGACGACGAGGATCGCGCCGTCCATCTGGGCGGCGCCCGTGATCATGTTCTTGATGTAGTCGGCGTGGCCGGGACAGTCGACGTGGGCGTAGTGCCGGTTCGCCGTCTCGTACTCGACGTGCGCGGTGTTGATCGTGATCCCGCGCTGCCGCTCTTCGGGAGCGTTGTCGATCGAGTCGAAGTCGCGGGCGGAGGTGCCGGTGCCCTGCTCCGACAGCACCTTCGTGATCGCGGCCGTCAGCGTCGTCTTGCCGTGGTCGATGTGGCCGATCGTGCCGACGTTGAGATGCGGCTTGGTGCGCTCGAACTTCTGCTTGCTCATATTTCCTCCGGAAATCTGAGCTAGGAACCCGTTTCCTAGCCTGTCGTCTCTCTAGCCACGATTTCGTGAGAAATCGTGGCTGGTACTTCCTCATAGCGATCGAACTGCATGGTGAACGTGGCCCGCCCCTGCGTCGTCGAGCGCAGGTCGGTGGCGTAGCCGAACATGGTGGCGAGCGGGACCTTCGCCCGGATCGCCTGCACGTTGCCGCGGGGCTCGAGGCCTTCGACCCGGCCGCGGCGCGAGTTCAGGTCTCCCATCACGTCGCCCAGGTAGTCGTCCGGCGTCACCACCTCGACCGCCATGACGGGCTCCAGCAGCTTGGGCTTCGCGCGCTGCATCGCGTTCTTGAAGGCCATCGAGCCGGCGATCTTGAACGCCATCTCGCTGGAGTCGACGTCGTGGAACGAGCCGTCGATCAGCGTCACGCGGAGGTCGACGACCGGGTACCCGGCGAGGACGCCCGACTCCATCGCCTCCTGGATCCCCAGGTCGACCGAGGAGATGTACTCCCGCGGGATCTTCCCCCCGACGATCTTGTCGATGAACTCGTAGCCTTCGCCCGGCCCGGCAGGCTCGAGGTCGATCACGGCATGGCCGTACTGGCCGCGGCCGCCGGTCTGGCGGACGAACCTGCCCTCGATCTTCTGCACGGGCTGACCGACCGTCTCGCGGTAGGCGACCTGCGGCCGCCCGACGTTGGCGTCCACGCTGAACTCGCGCATCAGGCGGTCGACGATGATCTCGAGGTGGAGCTCGCCCATCCCGGAGATGATCGTCTGTCCCGTCTCCTCGTCGGTGCGCACCTGGAAGGTCGGATCCTCCTCTGAGAGCCGCTGCAGGCCTGAGCCGAGCTTGTCCTGGTCGCCCTTCGTCTTCGGCTCGATCGCGACCGCGATCACCGGGTCGGGGAACGTCATCGACTCGAGCCGGATCGGGGCCGTGTCGACGGCGAGCGTGTCGCCGGTCGTCGTCGCCTTCAGGCCGACGATCGCGGCGATCTCGCCGGCGCCGAGTTCCTCGCGCTCCTCGCGGTGGTTGGCGTGCATCTGGAGGATGCGGCCGACGCGCTCGGACTTGCCGGTGGTCGTGTTCATCACCCGGTCGCCCTGCTTCATCTGGCCCGAGTAGACGCGGATGTACGTCAGCTTCCCGACGTATGGATCGGACATGACCTTGAAGGCGAGCGCGGCGAACGGCTCGTCGAGCTCGGGGCGGCGCGAGAGCTCGTTCTCCGTGCGCGGGTCGATCCCGTGGATCGGCGGCACGTCGAGCGGGCTCGGTAGGTAGTCGATCACGGCGTCGAGCAGCGGCTGAATGCCCTTGTTCTTGAACGCGGTCCCGCAGAGGACGGGCGTGACGCTGATGTGCAGCGTCGCCTTGCGGATCGCCCGCCGGAGCATGTCGGCCGTGACCTTCTCCTCGGCCTCGAGGTAGGTCTCCATCAGCTCGTCGTCGTGGTCGGCGACCGCGTCGATCAGCTGATGATGGTACTCGTGCGCCTGCTCGGCCAGCTCTGCCGGGATCTCCTCCTCGGCCATGTTCGTGCCGAGGTCGTCGGTCCAGACGGTCGCCTTCATCTCGGCGAGGTCGACGACGCCGCGGAAGTGCTCCTCCTGGCCGATCGGCAGCTGCACCGGTACGGCGCGCGCGCCGAGCCGGTCGACCATCGACTGGACGGAGGCGAAGAAGTCCGCGCCGGTGCGGTCCATCTTGTTGATGAACGCGATCCGGGGCACCTTGTACTTGTCGGCCTGCCGCCAGACCGTCTCGGACTGGGGCTCGACGCCCGCGACCGAGTCGAAGACGGCGATCGCGCCGTCGAGCACACGCAGGCTCCGCTCCACCTCGACCGTAAAGTCCACGTGCCCGGGCGTATCGATGATGTTGATCCGGAACTCGCGCCAGAACGCCGTCGTCGCCGCCGACGTGATCGTGATCCCGCGTTCCTGCTCCTGCGCCATCCAGTCCATCGTCGCAGCGCCCTCGTGCACCTCGCCCATCTTGTGGGTGCGGCCGGTGTAGTAGAGGATGCGCTCGGTCGTCGTCGTCTTGCCGGCGTCGATGTGGGCCATGATCCCGATGTTGCGGACCCGCTCGAGGCCCGCGCGCGTGTTCTTCTCGACCGTCGCCATCGCTACCACCGGTAGTGCGCGAACGCCTTGTTTGCCTGGGCCATGCGGTACATGTCGTCCTTGCGCTTCCACGCTCCGCCCTGGTTCTGGAGCGCATCGAGGATCTCGCCGGCGAGCTTCTCGTCCATGCTCTTCTCCCGCCGGTCGCGGGAGTAGGTGACGAGGTAGCGAATCGCCAGCGTGCGCGCGCGGCGCTGCGGCACCTCGACGGGCACCTGGTAGTTCGCGCCGCCGACGCGGCGGCTGCGCGTCTCGAGCACGGGCGTGACCGTCTTCACCGCCTGCTCGAGCACCTCGAGCGGCGGCTTGCCTGTGCGGTCGCCGACCTTGTCGAGCGCGCCGTAGACGATGCGCTCGGCGGTCGACCGCTTGCCGGCGGTCATGACCCGGTTGATCAGCTGGGTGACCATGCGCGAGTTGTAGAGGGGATCCGGGTCCAGCGGGCGGATCTGGATCTCGGCGCGGCGCGGCATGCTCAGCTCCCCCGCTTGGCGCCGTACTTGGAGCGGCCCTGCTTGCGGTCGGCGACGCCCGACGAATCGAGCGCGGCGCGGATCACCTTGTAGCGGAAGCCCGGGAGATCCTTGACGCGGCCGCCGCGAATCAGCACGACCGAGTGCTCCTGGAGGTTGTGGCCCTCGCCGGGGATGTACGCGCCGACCTCCATCGAGTTGGTCAGCCGGACACGCGCGACCTTCCGCAGCGCCGAGTTCGGCTTCTTCGGTGTGGTCGTGTAGACGCGCGTGCAGACGCCCCGCTTCTGCGGCGCGCCGCGCAGCGCAGGCGTCTTCACCTTCGCCTTCGGCGCAGTACGACCTTTCCGCACGAGTTGGTTGACAGTCGGTATGAGAACTCCTCCAGAGGGCTTTCAGGGCTTGCACACAACAAAGGCCGGCGGGGCAACGCCACCGCCAACCCGGATGTGGATGGTAGCGAAGCGCAGCGGGGCACGTCAAACAGGCCGTGCGCGGTAGGCGCGCGACGTCCGGCCGTCCCGGTATACCTCCACCTCGGTGCCCGAGTGCTCAATCTGCCGCCGGCAGTTCGACGACCGGTTCAAGGTGTTCGTTCCGCCGCATCCCGAGCCGTTCGACTCGATCGAGTGCGCGCAGAAGGCAGCCGCGATCTGGGGAGTCGACGCCGCGGCACTGACGCCGGTCGTGCTGCCAGCCGTCGATGTGACCCCCGCCCCTCCGGTTTCCCGCCCGGCGGCCGCCGCCCAGAAGAAGGGCCTGGCGGCGCTCGCGGCGCTCGCCCTCGTCCCCGGCCAGGCTGCGCTCGCCGGCGGCGTCGGGCTGGCCGCGGCGGGAACCGCTGCATCGATCTATCTGAGCGTCAAGCCCCCGGGGCATTCCACGAGATCGGAGACTGCCGGACCGGCTGTCCCGCAGATCGCCGCCCCCGCCGCACCGAGGCCAGCGCCTCGACCCGGGGCGCCGCCGACGAAGCCCGCTCCTGTCGCTGCCGCGTCCCCGGCCAAGCGGCCGCCCGACGCCGCCGCCCGGCGCCTCGTCGTCACCCACCACACGCGTTCCGTCGCGTCCCCGAGCCCGGCTTCCGGCGTCGTCGCGACCCATCCGTCGCCGAGTTCCTCTGCCTCGGCGAGCAGCGGCACCCAGTTCGTGTCGCGGACGACTCCCGCGACGAGCCCCGCGTCCACATCGGCTCCCGCGCCGGCGTCGAAGCCTCAGGTGACTCCGAAGCCCCAGGCGACGCCCAAGCCCAGCGCGACGCCCAAGCCCAAGCCCAAGCCGAAGCCCAAGCCGACGCCGGCGCCCGCGCCGACTCCCACTCCGCTCCCGCAGACGCCTACGACGGCGACCACTCCGACGGCCAACCCGACCGACCCGACGCCGACCGGCACCGCCACCCGCACGCTCGCCGCGGTCGACCAGGCAGTCAACGAGACAAACACGCCCCCGACCACCGGGCCGAACGGGCCTGGGCCGGAGCCGCAGCCACAACCCGAGCCCAATCCGCGCCCCCCCACTCCGCCGATCAGCAACCCCCAGCACTACGAGGGCGCCCAGTGTGGCGGCGGTGGCAGCGAGCAGGCCTCGAATCCGGGGCATACCTGGAGCGATTCCGACCACAGTCACCACTGGCAGGCCGGCGGCGACGGTGACCATGGTGAGCACGGGAACTCAGGCGGTCACGGCGATTGATTGGGGCGACCACAGTGACCACAGTGACCACGGCCACCACTGAGCCGGCCGGCGCCGAAGCTCGCCGCTAGGACGACCCGCTCGACTCTTCCGGCTCGTCCGCGGCGGTCATGACGCGGCCCTTGCCGGCGCGCTTCGCCCGGTAGAGCGCCTGGTCGACTCGGCGGAAGAGCGAGGTCGCGTCGTCATCGCGCTGGAGCTCCGCCATCCCGGCCGAGATCTGCAGGCTGGGTATCCGGCCGATCGGTTGCCCCTGGATCGCCAGCTGGAGGCGCCGGAAGAAGAGGTCGGTGTCCTCGAGCGACGACTCCGGGAGGATGACGGCGAACTCGTCGCCTCCGACCCGGCAGGGGATGTCCGCTCCGCGCACCACGAGACGAAGGCGCTGCGCGACCTCCGCGAGGACCGAGTCCCCTCCGAGGTGACCGATCTCTTCGTTGATCGCCTTGAAGTCGTCGAGGTCGAAGAAGAGCATCGCGAGGCGGCGGTCGTAGCGATGCGCCCGCTTCACCTCGTGCGCGAGGGTCTCGTGGAAATAGCGGCGGTTGTGCAGTCCCGTCAGCGGGTCGCGAACCGCCAGCTCATGCAGCTCGCGGAACTGGCGGGCGTTCTCGATCGCCCTGCCGGCCGCGAGTGCCAGCTCCTCGAGCGTCGCGAGGGTCTCGTCGCCGGGCTCTTCCGCGGCGCGCCGCCAGAAGATTCCCAGCGTCCCGGTCGGCGACCCCGGCTCGGCCGAGAGCGGCAGGAGCACGCCGAGCTGGACGGCGTTGGCGGAAATCGTCTCGCCCGGGAACCGGTACCGAACGGTGAGCGCCCGCGAGCGGCTCTCCGCCGGCCAACTCCCGAGCAGCGGGAGGGCCTCGTCGGAGGTCAGGTTCATGGCCTTCACGATCGGGGGCTCGCCTTTCCCCCACAGCGCGACGGCGGAGGCGTCGCCGTTCGCGAGCTGCGCGGCCCCCTGGAGCACGCGGGACAGGAGCTCGTCCAGGTCGAGCGTCTCGGAGAGCGCGGAGAGCTGCCGTGCCCAGCGAAGCTCGAGCTGAGCCTGTTTGAGCTCGTCGGCGCCGTCCGCACGCCGAGGGCTGCCGAGCGCGCGGCGCCGCTGGCCGACCACGACGACGACGAGCACGCCCACCAAGGCGGCGGCGAGAGCGATGATCAGTGCCGTCATGCCGGTTCTGGCCCTGCACCTTCCATGTCGCGCAGGGCCGGACGCGCGCTAGCGCGCCGATCTCCTCAGGCCATGGTTGGACGTATTCGCGAAACGCGCGGGCCGCAAGCTGGTCCTCTCTCCCAGCAGGCCGGAACTGCACCTGCAAGTCAAACCGTACCCAGGACACGGCGCCGGTCAAGAGGAACCGGCGCCCGCTACCGCCGCACAGCCGACCTGCGGCCGCAGCCCGAACGGTCACTCGGGTGCGAGCGTGGTCGGGAGGGGGGTTCGTGGGGGGAACGGCCGGTTCCCCCCACGAGAGCGAGCCCGCGGCCGCAGGCCGGGGCGAGCGTTAGTCGTCCAGCGGAGAGTCGACTTCGGGGACTTCCTCGGCCTCGCCGGCCTCGTGAGGCTTCGCCTCGTCGTTGAGGTCGGGCTGGCCGCCGAAATCGAGCCCCAGCGAGGCGAGGTCGATCCCGCCGCCGTCCGAGCCGATCTCCTGCAGGGCGGCGAGGAGCGTCTCGCGCTCGTACGCCTCCTTCGGCACCTTCTCGGATGGGCCGATCTCGATCGTCCGGTACCGCTTCAATCCGGTCGCCGCAGGGATCAGCTTGCCGATGATCACGTTCTCCTTGAGGCCGAGCAGGCGGTCGACCTTCCCTTCGATCGAGGCGTCGGTGAGCACCTTGGTCGTCTCCTGGAACGATGCCGCGGAGAGGAAGGACTCGGTCGCCAGCGACGCCTTCGTGATCCCCAGGATCAGCGGCTCGAATGTCGCCTGTTCGCCCTTCTCCTTCTTCACCCGCTTGTTCTCGCGCTCGAGCACGACCTTGTCGACCATCTGGCCGGGCAGGAAGTCGGTCGATCCGGAGTTCTCGATCCGGACCTTCTTCAGCATCTGCCGGACGATCAGCTCGATGTGCTTGTCGTGGATGTCGACACCCTGTGACTTGTAGACCTTCTGCACCTCGCGGACGAGGTACAGCTCGGTCGGCGTCGAGCCACGGCCGCCCTTGAAGTGGAGCTCGAGCAGCTCGGTCGGGTTCTGCGAGCCCTCGTGCAGCGGATCGCCCGGAAGGATGTCGTCGCCGGTCTTCACGAGCAGGCGCGTCCGGCGCGGGAGCTGGTACTCCTTGGGCTCGTCGTCCTCCTTCGTGGACATCGGGTCGATGGTCACCTTCGGCCCGCGCTCGGTCTCCTCGACGGTGACCTTGCCGCCGATCTCCGCGAGCCGCGCCGCACCCTTGGGGTTGCGGGCCTCGAAGATCTCGACGACGCGCGGGAGGCCGTGCGTGATGTCCGCGCCGGCGACGCCGCCGGTGTGGAACGTCCGCATGGTCAGCTGCGTGCCCGGCTCCCCGATCGACTGCGCGGCGATGATCCCGACCGCATCGCCGACCTCGCACATCCCGCCCGTGGCGAGGAAGATCCCGTAGCAGGCCTGGCATACGCCGTACTCGCTCTTGCACTTGAGCACCGAGCGGACGGGCACTGTCTCGATCTCACCGTCCTCGAGCTCGGCGACGAAGGCCTGGAGCATCTGATTGTCGAGCAGCTTCCCCTTCTCGAGCAGCTTCCTCTTGCCCGGCTTCCCGGTCGAAAGCGGCTTGTAGACGTCCTCGGCGATCACCCGGCCGAGCAGGCTGCGGTTCAGCCCTTCCGGCAGATGGATCGGCAGGTCGACGTGCTCATTCGACTTGCAGTCGTGGTCGCGGATGATCACGTCCTGCGACACGTCGACCAGGCGCCGCGTGAGGTAGCCCGAGTCGGCCGTGCGGAGCGCAGTGTCGGCGAGGCCCTTGCGGGCGCCGTGGGTCGAGATGAAGTACTCGAGCACCGACAGGCCTTCCATGAAGTTCGCCTTGATCGGCCGCTCGATGATCTCGCCCTTCGGGTTCGCCATCAGGCCGCGCATGCCGGCCAGCTGGCGGATCTGCTTGAACGATCCGCGGGCTCCGGAGTTGGCCATCATGTAGATCGGGTTCAGCTCGTAGAGCGTCTTCTCCATCGCGTCGGCGACCGTGTCCGTCCCCTCCGTCCAGATGTTGACGATGCTCTCGTGCCGCTCCTCCTCCGTGATCAGGCCGCGCTCGTACTGGGCCTCCACCTCGGCAACACGCTTCTCGTAGTCGCCGAGGATCTGCTCCTTCTCGCGCGGAATGACGATGTCGTTCTTCGAGATCGTCACGCCCGCGTCCGTGGCGAAACGGAAGCCGAGCGTCTTGATCGCGTCGAGCACCGCGGCGAGCGTGTGCGCGCCGTGGCGGTCCGACAGGTCCGAGATCAGCTGGTCCATCTCCTTCTTCGGGAGGGTCCGGTTGATGAACTCGTGGTCGACCGGCTTTCCGTTGCCGCCGGAGCTGCCGCTCGCAGCTGTGCTGCGGAAGGCGTCGACCAGCGCCCGCTCGACCGCCGCGTTGAACACGACCCGGCCGGGCGTGGTCACGACCAGCTCGCCGTTGTGCCGGTACTCGATCGGCTGCTGGAGCTCGACCTGCTTCGACTCGATCGCGAGCACGACCTCGGTCTCGCTGCCGAACCGCTTCGGCCGGGCGGCCGGCTTCAGGGTCAACACGTCGAGCTGCGAGATGTCCTTGCCGCCAACCTGTTCGGCGTAGGTCAGGAAGTAGCCGCCGAGGATCATGTCCTGCGTCGGTGTCGCCAGCGGGCGGCCGTGGGCGGGCGAGAGGATGTTGTTCGAGGACAGCATCAGGATCCGCGCCTCGGCCTGGGCCTCCGCCGACAGCGGCAGATGGACGGCCATCTGGTCCCCGTCGAAGTCGGCGTTGAAGGCATGGCAGACGAGCGGGTGGACCTGGATCGCCTTGCCCTCCACCAGCACCGGCTCGAACGCCTGGATGCCCAGGCGGTGCAGCGTCGGTGCGCGGTTCAGCAGCACCGGGTGCTCGGCGATGACCTCCTCGAGCACGTCCCAGACCTCGGGCGTCATCGAGTCGACGTACTTCTTCGCCGCCTTGATGTTCTGGACGGACTTCCGCTCGACGAGCCGGCTCATGATGAACGGCTTGAAGAGCTCGAGCGCCATCAGCTTGGGCAGCCCGCACTGATGCAGCTTCAGGTACGGCCCGGCGACGATCACCGAGCGGCCCGAGTAGTCGACGCGCTTGCCGAGCAGATTCTGGCGGAACCGGCCCTGTTTGCCCTTGAGCATGTCGGACAGCGACTTCAGCGGCCGGTTGCCCGGGCCGGTGACCGCCCGCCCGCGGCGGCCGTTGTCGAACAGCGCGTCGACGGCCTCCTGGAGCATGCGCTTCTCGTTGTTGACGATGATCTCGGGCGCACCGAGGTCGAGCAGCCGCTTGAGGCGGTTGTTCCGGTTGATCACGCGCCGGTAGAGGTCGTTCAGGTCGCTGGTCGCGAACCGGCCGCCGTCCAGCTGCACCATCGGGCGCAGCTCCGGCGGGATCACCGGCACCGCGTCGAGGACCATCCACTCCGGCTTGTTCTCGGACTTGATGAACGCGTTCACGACCTTCAACCGCTTGATCGCCCGCGCCTGCTTCTGGCCCTTCGAGGTGCGGATCGTCTCGCGGAGCGACGCGGCCTCGGCGTTCAGGTCGAGGGCCTTGAGCAGCTCGCGGATCGACTCTGCGCCCATCCCGCCTTGGAAGTAGACGCCGAAGCCGTAGGACGACCCGAACCGGTCCTTGAGCTCGCGGAAGATCTGCTCGTCGTTGACGACCATCTTCGGCTCCAGGTCGTTGAACAGCTGCCAGGTGGTCTCTAGGCGGCGGACGGCCTCGACCGCCGCCTCGCGGGCGTCATTCCGCCGTGACTCGATGTCCTGGTACATCTCGCGCACCTTCATCAGCCACTGGACGATCGCGTCGTACTCCTCCTTGGCGATCTTCCCGTCGGTGCGCAGGCAGAGGTCACTGGCCACGTCGCGGATCTCTTCGGCGTTCGCCTCAGGCGACGCCGTCTCGAGAGTCTCCCGCAGCAGCCCGTTACCCAGCTCACGTGACTTCTCCAGGTTCTTGACGTCGACCGACGCGACCAGCGTCGCGTCGTCCTCGCTCAGCTCCGCCTTGGGATCGAGCAGGCCGTCGATGACCCGGTTGATGTGCTTGGTGACTGCGCCCTTCTTCGAGCCGGTCGCCTTCGCCAGTTCCTTGTACAGCGGCGCCAGGGCCTCCCGAACCTGGGTGGCGGCGGCGGCCACCGACTCGAACTCGCGCGTCGCCAGCTTGCGGTCGTCGCGGATCGCAGTCGAGTGCACCCGCTCGCGGATCTTCTTCGAGTCCTCGGTGCTGAGCTCCGGGGCGATCTCGACGAACAGGCCGCCGGCGAGTCCGCGCGCCTCCTCGAGACCCGGGATCAGCTGCTCCTCGGCCCAGTTGGACAGGCCGCGGGCCCAGAAGTCGTCGTCCTCGTCGAAGTCCTTCTCCTTGCCCTTCGTGAAGTAGTCGCGACGCCGCTGGAGCCGCTGCTCGAGCGCGGCGAGCTGCTCGTCGCGGTCGACGTCGATCCGCTCGGCCTCCGACCGGACCTTGTCCTCGAGGTCGTTCACGTCCTTCGCCCGAGCCTCGTTGTCCACCGAGGTGACGATCGAGGCGGCGAAGTACAGAACCTTCTCGAGCTCGCGGGGTGCGATGTCGAGCAGGTAGCCGATGCGGCTGGGAACGCCCTTGAAGAACCAGATGTGGCTGACCGGGGCGGCGAGGTCGATGTGGCCCATCCGCTCGCGGCGGACCTTCTGGCGCGTCACCTCGACGCCGCAGCGCTCGCAGATGATCCCCTTGTAGCGGACGCGCTTGTACTTGCCGCAGTAGCACTCCCAGTCCTTGGTCGGACCGAAGATGCGCTCGCAGAACAGGCCGTCGCGCTCGGGCTTGAGCGTGCGGTAGTTGATCGTCTCCGGCTTGGTGACCTCGCCCGACGACCAGTCGCGGATCTGCTTCGGCGACGCAAGCCCGATGCGGATCGCGTCGAAATCGTTTATATCGATCACTCTTCACCTCCCGTGAAAGAGTGATCGATGTGTGCAGTCTCTCGAGCTGCCAATTCTGTGTTCCTTTCCCTTTGCACTTCCGCTGGGTTACCAGACTTCACTCGAGGAATGAGCGGAGCTCATTCCTCGACCATCATTCCTCGACCGAGTCGGCGAGATTGGGCTCGATCGGACCCTCCGCCAGTGCCTCGTCGAGGCCGCCGAGCGACTCGTCGGTCGGCAGCGTCAGCTCGCCCTCCTGGTCGACGCGCTCCTGGCCCTCCTCGACCTCTTCGGCGGTCGGCTCGCGCGCCGCCGCCCTCAGCGACCCCGGCGACAGGTCGATGCCGAGCTCCTCCGCGGCGCGGAGCAGCTCGTCGTCCTCCTCGCGTACCTGCACCTCGGTGCCTTCCTCCGAGATGACGTGCACGTCGAGCGCGAGCGACTGCATCTCCTTCAGCAGCACCTTGAAGGACTCGGGGATCGACGGCTCGGCGATGTTCTCGCCCTTGACGATCGCCTCGTAGGCCTTAACGCGCCCGACCGTGTCGTCGGACTTGATCGTGAGCATCTCCTGGAGGGTGTAGGCGGCGCCGTACGCCTCGAGCGCCCACACCTCCATCTCGCCGAACCGCTGGCCGCCGAACTGCGCCTTGCCTCCCAGCGGCTGCTGGGTGACGAGCGAGTACGGGCCGGTCGAGCGCGCGTGGATCTTGTCGTCGACCAGGTGGAGCAGCTTGAGGATGTACATGTAGCCGACGGTGACCTTCTCCTGGAAGGGCTCGCCCGTCTTGCCGTTGAACAGCCGCACCTTGCCGGAGCAGCGCCGCCCGTCGGGCCGCTTCGGGTCGACGTTCATCTTGATCGGTGAGTCGGGGTTCTGCTGCGTCCACTTGACCAGGGCCTCGTCGACGTCCTCCTCCGTTGCCCCGTCGAAGACTGGCGTGGCGATCGGCGTCCATGCCCCGTCACCATTCTCGGCGAACACGCCGTGGGCGGCCGCCCAGCCGAGGTGGGTCTCGAGGATCTGGCCGATGTTCATCCGGCTCGGCACGCCGAGCGGGTTGAGGACGACGTCGACCGGCGTCCCGTCCTCGAGGAACGGCATGTCCTCCTCGGGGACGATCCGCGAGATCACGCCCTTGTTGCCGTGGCGGCCGGCGAGCTTGTCGCCCTCGGCGATCTTGCGCTTCTTGGCGACGTAGACGCGGACGAGTTCGTTCACGCCCGGCGGCAGGTCGTCGCCGGCGTCGCGCGAGAACGTCTTGACGTCGATCACCTTGCCGCCCTCGCCGTGCGGGACCTTCAGCGACGTGTCGCGGACCTCGCGTGCCTTCTCCTTGAAGATCGCGCGGATCAGCTTCTCCTCGGCGGTCAACTCGGTCTCGCCCTTCGGCGTCACCTTGCCGACCAGCAGGTCGCCCGAGCCGACTTCGGCACCGATCCGGACGATGCCTCGCTCGTCGAGGTCCTTGAGCGAATCCTCTGACCGGTTCGGGATGTCGCGGGTGATCTCCTCGTCGCCCAGCTTGGTCGAGCGGGCGTCGATCTCGTACTCGTGGATGTGGATCGAGGAGAGGACGTCCTCCTTGACCAGACGCTCCGACAGGACGATCGCGTCTTCGAAGTTGAAGCCCTCGAACGGCATGAACGCGACCAGCAGGTTCTTGCCGAGCGCCAGCTCTCCGTCCTTGGTCGAGCTGCCGTCCGCGAGCACCTGCTCCGCGCGCACCCGCTCGCCGAGCCCGACGATCGGCTTCTGGTGAATCAGCGTGCCCTGGTTCGAGCGCATGAACTTGGTCAGGTGGTACTCGTCCTTGCCGTCCTTCGACTCGACGACGATCTTCTCGGCGTCGACGTCGACGACAGTCCCGGCCGCGTCCGCCATCACGACGTCGCCGGTGTCGACGGCGGCCCGGTACTCCAGCCCCGTGCCGACGAGCGGCGGGTCGGTGATCATCAGCGGGACCGCCTGCCGCTGCATGTTCGCGCCCATCAGCGCCCGGTTCGCATCGTTGTGCTCGAGGAACGGGATCAGGGCGGTCGCGACCGACACGATCTGCGCCGGTGCGACGTCCATGAACTCGATGTCCTTCGGCTCCGCGGTGACCGCCTCCCCCTCGCGCGAACGGCAGAGCACCTGGTCGTGCTGGAACCTGCCGGTCTTCTCGTCGATCGGCTCCGAGGCCTGCGCGATCGTGTACTGGGCCTCCTCGGCCGCGTCTAGGTAGACGATGTCGTCGGTCACCTTGCCGTTGACCACGCGGCGGTAGGGCGTCTGGATGAAGCCGAACTCGGACACGGTCGCGAACGACGCGAGCGAGCCGATCAGGCCGATGTTCGGGCCTTCCGGCGTCTCGATCGGGCACATGCGCCCGTAGTGGGTCGGGTGCACGTCGCGCACCTCGATCGGCGCGCGCTCGCGGGTCAGGCCGCCGGCACCGAGCGCGGAAAGCCGGCGGCGATGCGTGAGGCCGGCCAGCGAGTTCGTCTGGTCCATGAACTGCGAGAGCTGCGAGGAGCCGAAGAACTCCTTCAGCGCGGCGACCACGGGCCGGATGTTGATGATCGTCTGCGGCGTGATCGTGTCCACGTCCTCCGTGGTCATCCGCTCGCGGACGACCCGCTCCATCCGGTAGAGGCCGACCCGGAACGCCTCCTGGATCAGCTCACCGACCGTCCGGAGACGGCGGTTGCCGAAGTCCTCGTATTCGTCCAGCTCGTGCGCGATCGGCGCGCGGGGCATCGTGATCGCGTCGGCCGCGAAGTCCTTCGACTCCTCGTCCACGCCGAGCTGGGTGGGCAGGGAGACGAGCCTGCGGATGAGCGCAAGGATGTCCTCGGTCGTCAGCACCCTGACACCGTCGGGCACGCTCACGCCCAGGCGCTGGTTGAGCTTGTACCGGCCGACCTTGGTCAGGTCGTAGCGCTTGGGATCGAAGAAGAGGGCCCGTAGCAGGTTGCGGGCGTTGTCCAGCGTCGGCGGCTCACCCGGGCGCTGCTTCTTGAACACCTCGATCAGCGCCTCTTCCTCGCGCGTGGTCGCATCCTTCTCGAGCGTCAGCGCGATGAAGATCGAGTTGTCGAACAGCTTCAGGATCGCCTCGTTCGAGCTCGTGTCCAGCTGAAAGCCGGTGGACGGGTCTTCGGCCGGCAGCGCGCGCAGCAGCGTGGTGATCGGCAGCTTGCGCTTGCGGTCGATCCGGGCGTAGACGACGCCCTTCTTGTCGATCTCGAGCTCGAGCCAGGAGCCGCGGCTCGGCATCAGGTTGGCGGTGAACACCTGCTTCGTGGCGTCCTTCGGCTCCATCAGGTAGGCACCGGGCGACCGGACGAGCTGCGTGACGATCACGCGCTCGGTGCCGTTGATGATGAACGTGCCCTGGTCGGTCATCATCGGGAAGTCACCCATGAAGACCCGCTGCTCGCGGATCTCCCCCGTCTCCTTGTTGACGAAGCGGACGGTCATGGAAAGCGGAACCTGGTAGGTCAGATCCTTTTCCCGGCATTCCTTGATCGAGACCGGCGGCTCCCCGAACTCGTACTCCGCGAACTCCACCGCGAGCGTGCCGGTGTAGTCCTCGATCGGAGAGATATCGTCGATCGTCTCCCGAAGCCCCTCTTCCAGGAACCACGCGAACGAGGCCTTCTGGATGTCGATCAGGTTGGGGAGGTCGAGAACGTGCTTCAGGCGCGAGAACGTTTTGCGCGCATTAGGCGCAGCAACCCTGCTGGTCAAGTGGAAACTTCCTCCCTTAGAGATGTCTACTGCTGCGGCGGTCGGGCGAACAGATGGGGCGCGAACCTTGCAGGATACCGAATACCCACGCCCCTGGGCAAGGGAAATCGGCTCCCGCGAAAGAGATAACGACCCGCTGGCCGGGTCTATTCCGGAGTGTAGCGCCGCTGTCCGGCCGATGTGGTCTTGCTTTACCCGTCAGGCTCTCCCCCTCTCCGCCTTTCTCTCTCCGTGAGCGGGGGATGACGCCAGCGGGGTGAAGCCGCCGGCGCCACGGCCTAATCGCCGGTACACGAGGACATGGAGATGTGCCGACGGCGAGCGAGGCGGAGCGCCTCGAGGAGCTCCCTCGCGGCCGTGGAGCTCTGGAACGACGCCGAGCCGTTCGCCGCGATCACCGCGGTCCTCCGCGACCGGGACGCCCGCCTGGTCACGCTGACCGGCGCGGGCGGCACCGGCAAGACCCGTGTGGCGCTGGCGGTGGCGGCCGAGCTCGAGCCCGAGCTCCGGGACGGCGCGCTGTTCGTCGACCTGGCTCCCGTCTCGGACGCCGGGCTGGTCCTCTCGTCGATCGCGGAAGCTCTCGGCCTCCAGGCGGGAACACGGCCGCCGGGGGAGACGATCGTGGATCACCTGCGCTCGCGGCGGATGCTGCTCGTGCTCGACGACCTCGAGCAGCTGCTGCCGGCCGCGCCCACCGTCCGCGGCGACGCGCTTCGCCTGTTCGCAGCGCGCCCGGGCCGTCAACCGGGGCTTCGAGCTGGACGGGGAAGCTGCGCGCGGGACGGCCGCGTTCCGGGTCGGCGATCTCGACCTGGCGGTCCAGATGCTGCAGGAGAGCGCGGCCCGTTTCCGAGAGCTCGACGAGCCGGCTCGGCTGGCGATCGTGCTCCAGAACCTCGGTCATGTCGCCTCGGAGCGCGGCGACTACGACGAGGCGATCCGAGCGACGCAGGAGGCGCTCGAACTCGGCCAGGAGACCGGGTACAAGCCGAATGAGGCGATCACCCGCTACAACCTCGGCAGCTTCCTGTTCAAGGCGGGCCAGGCCGACGAAGCGATCTTCTGGCTGCAGGAGTGCCTCGCGCTGACGGTCGAGCTCGACTACAAGGAGGTCTCTGCCTACGCACTCGCGACCGTCGTGCAGATCCGCCTGCTGGAGGCCGACGCACCGGGGGCGGCACAGCTGTCAGGTGTGGCCGACGGCCTGCTGGCCGCTGCAGGTGTTTCCCTCCAGACCCACGAGCAGGAGGCTTTCGACCGGGCGAAGTCGTCTGCACGCAAAGCCCTCGGCGACGGCGCGTATGAGGCAGCGCACGAGCACGGCCGCCCGGAGCCGCTTCAGGAAGCGCTCGTGGAGGCTGGTCTGCTCTAGTCGATCGGCTGCTCGCCTCGATCGGCAGCAGGCGTCTCCCGGAGCTGCAACCGGCCTGAGCACAGTCTGGGCCAACGGCAGTGACAGGCTCAAGCCTGTCACTGCCGTTCGTTCGAGCCGCGCCTCCGCTACTTGATCTCGACGCCGGCGCCGGCCTCTTCGAGCTGCGCCTTGATCGAGTCGGCCTCCTCGCGGTTCACGCCCTCCTTGACCGGAGCGGGGGCGCCGTCGACGAGGTCCTTGGCCTCCTTCAGGCCGAGGCCGGTGATCGCGCGGACGACCTTGATCACCTGGATCTTCTTGTCGCCGGCGCTCGCGAGCACCACGTCGAACGAGGTCTGCTCCTCGCCGCCGGCACCGTCGCCGCCCGCTGTCGGCGCAGCGGCCGCGACCGCGACCGGGGCGGCGGCGCTGATGCCCCACTCGTCCTCGATCTTCTTCTTCAGGTCGACCAGCTCGAGGACCGTCATCTTCCCGAGCTCGTCGAACACCTTGTCAACACCAGTGGCTGCCACTATTTCGCTCCTTCCTCTGGACTCGGCTGCTTGGTCGTAGCCTCGTCTGTCGCCGGGGCTGCGCCCGTCGTTTCATCTGTAACTGGCTCTTCGCCCTCGGATTCGCCGGCGACGGGATCTTCACTTGCTTCCGACTCCTCCGAGGTTTCTGCAGAAGCTTCGGCCTCGGCGGCCGCGGCTTCGCCCGTGTCTCCTTGCTCTTTCAGCTGCTCGATGCGGGCGTCGATCAGGCCCAGCAGGTCGCGCACCGGCGCGCTGATCAGTCCGGCGACCGTCGTCAGCGGTGCGGTGATGGCGCCGAGCACCTGGCTGCGCAGGACCTCGACCGTCGGCAGCGTCGCGAGGTTCTGGACGTCGGCCTCGCCGATCGGGTTGCCGTCGAGGATGCCGCCGCGGATCGACAGGATCCGGGTCGCCCTGGCGGCGTCGGACAGCGCCTTCGCGACGGCGACCATGTCGCCGTCGGCCTCGATGAAGGCGATCGCCGTCGGACCCTCGAGCATGGCGAGCAGCGCTTCCGCGCCGGCCGCCTCGGCCGCTCGCTTCGTCAGCGTGTTCTTCACGACCGTGAAGCGCGCGCCCTGCTCGATCACCTTCGTGCGCAGCTCGTCGATCTCCGTGACCGACAGGCCGCGGTAGTCGGCGACGAAGAGCGTCGGCGTCGTCTTCAGGCGCTCGGTCAGCTCCTCGACGATCCGTTCCTTGTCTGCTTTCAACATGCCATTCTCCTCCGGAGAATGGTTAGGGCGCCTTGCGGCGCCCGAACAATCGAGAAGCGGTCTCGTTGCTGGACACCTGCGCCGGACTTCTGCCTGGGGCTGCCGGCGGTCTCTGGCGGCCTAACCCTGTCTGTCAGCCTGTAACTGTAGCCGCCTCCCTAGCGGAATCGGCGTCAGCCGATTCTGCTAGCTCTTCCGTGATGCCGCGGGTGAGCGTCGTATCGACGTGCACGCCCGGGCCCATCGTGGTCGCCAACGTGATCGTCCGGATGTAGCGGCCCTTCGCCGCCGACGGCTTCGCGCGGACGATCTCCTCGATCACGGTTGCGTAGTTCTCCAGGAGCTGGCGCTCGTCGAAGCTCTTCTTGCCGATCGGCAGGTGGACGTTCGCGCCGCGGTCCGTGCGGTACTCGAGCTTGCCCGCCTTCGACTCCTGCACGGCCTTCGCGACGTCCATCGTCACCGTGCCGGTCTTCGGGTTCGGCATCTTCCCGCGCGGACCGAGGATGCGACCCAGCTTGCCGACCGTGCCCATCAGGTCCGGCGTGGCGATCGCGACGTCGAAGTCGTCGAAGCCGCCCTCGATCCTTGCGGCCAGGTCGGCGGCGCCGACCACGTCCGCGCCGGCCGCCTCGGCCTCCTTCGCCTTCTCGCCTTCGGCGAAGACGGCGACGCGCAGCTCCTTGCCGGTTCCGTGCGGCAGCATCAGGGTGCCGCGCAGTTGCTGGTCGGCGTGGCGGACGTTCAGCCCGAGGCGGACGTGCGCCTCCACGGTCTCGTCGAACTTCGGACCGTCCCAGCCCTTCAGCATCTTGATCGCCTCGAGCGGCGAGTACGCCTGCTCGCGGTCGATTGCCGAGCGCGCGTTGCGGTACTTCTTCCCGTGGCTCATCTATCTCGCTCCGGCGCCGGCAACGCCGGCACCTCCGCCGGGCTGAACACCTTCATCCTACGGCTCCACCTCGACGCCCATGGAGCGTGCGGTTCCCGCGATCACGAGCATCGCAGCCTCGACGTCTCGGGCGTTCAGATCCGGCATCTTCGTCTCGGCGATCTGGCGCACCTGGTCCTTGCGCAGCCGGCCGACCTTGTCGCGGTTCGGCTCGGCTGAGCCCTTCTGGAGATTCAGCGCTTCCTTGATCAGCACCGCGGCGGGCGGCGTCTTCGTGATGAAGGTGAACGAGCGGTCCTCGTAGACCGTGATCTCGACCGGGATGATGCGGCCGTTCTCCTGCTGTGTCTGCGCATTGAAGGCCTTGCAGAACTCCATGATGTTCACGCCGTGCTGGCCGAGCGCGGGGCCGACCGGCGGCGCCGGGTTGGCCTGCCCGCCAGGGATCTGGAGCTTGATCAGTGTCAGAACTTTCTTTGCCATGCGATTTGCCTTTCTAGCGAAACGGCGCAGCCGTTTGGCTAGTCGATCTTCTTGACCTGGTCGAACCCGAGCTCGACCGGAACCTGACGCTCGAAGATGTCGACGAGCACCTTCAGCTTCTGACCCTCGGGGTTGACCTCGACGATCTCGCCGTCGAAGTCGGAGAGCGGCCCGGAGGTTACCTTCACCGACTCGCCGAGCGTGAACTCGACCTGCGTGCGCAGGCGCTCCCCGCTGGCGGCGCCCGTGTGCAGGATCCTGTCGACCTCGCCCTGCGAGAGCGGCACCGGCTTCGAGCCGGCCCCGACGAAGCCCGTCACGCCGGGCGTGTTCTTGACCACCATCCAGGCGTCGTCGTTCAGGTCCATGTTGACCAGGACGTAGCCCGGCAGGACGCGCTTCTCGGCTTGGACCTTCTGACCGTCCTTCGTCTCGATCACCTGCTCGGTCGGGACGACGACGCGGCGGAATCGGGTCTGCTGGTTCATCGAGTCGATCCGGTGCTCCAGATTGGTCTTCACCTTGTTCTCGTGCCCGGAATAGGTGTTGATCACGTACCACTGGAACATGTCTGTGGCCCTTACTGTCCGAGGAGGAGCTTGCTGACGAGCTTGTTGAAGATCAGATCGGCGAAGTAGAGGTACGTGCCCATGACCACGCAGGCGACGATCACGACCACGGTGCCCTGGATCAGGTGGTTCTGCGTGGGCCACTCGACCTTGCGGAGCTCGCCGATCGACTCGCGCACGAAGTTGCCGGCCCGGTTGCCGTCCGAACGGCTCGGGGCCGGGGCCGGGGCGGCCTTGACCGCGGGCACGGCTGCAGCCTGGCCGTCGGTCGCCCTGGCATTGTTGCCGCCCGCCATCGAGCGATCGCGCGCCTCGCGCCGCGCGCGCCGTTCCGCTCTCGTCTGGCGGGCCATGGGTTAGCGAGTCTCCCGGTGCGCCGTGTGGCGGCCGCACCAGCGGCAGTACTTCCGGAGCTCGACGCGGTCGGGCGTGTTCCGCTTCGACTTCTTCGACTCGTAGTTGCGCCGCTTGCACTCAACGCATGCCAAAGTGATTTTTTCTCTGACGCCGGTCTTTGCCATGGTTCTAGGGGATGCTGCCTTCTTTCTTCGTCCGGTGGATGGTGCGAGGAGGTAGCGGCGGGAGGACTCGAACCTCCGACACGCGGATTATGATTCCGCTGCTCTAACCAGCTGAGCTACGCCGCCGCGCCGGACGAGTGTAGCAGCCGCGTCCGGAGCGTTTCCTAGATTCCGCGGGGGTGGCGACGGAGGCGTGCTGGCGGTGTGGAACAGCCATGGAGTGGCGTCACGCCACGTGGCAGTGCCCGCGGTGCAGGTTCAAAATCGGCTGCTGCGAAGGGAAGCCGCAGGAGTGCTGCGAGGCGCCCGCCCAAGAGCTCGAGCGCAGCCTCGCGGTTGTAGTCACGCCTCAGCGACTCGATGCGGTAGTCGATCTGGATCCTGCGTGAGTCGGCGTCGAAGAACATCGCTTCACCTCCGATTTCTCGACTTCGAGTATCTTGAAGTCAAGAGACTAACAGTCGGATATCTTGACGTCAAGAGGTTTGTCGTGGAATAATCCGCCGATGGCCAAGTCGGTCGAGCGCGACCATGTCGACGACTTCCTGGAATCGATCCGGGCGGAGCTGCCCGATCTCGACCTCGAGGTCGAGGGGATCGTCGACCGGATCATGGGCCTGAGCCGGCGGATCAAGCGGATGATGGAGGAGACCTGCGCGGAGCACGACCTAACGTGGGGCGAGTGGAAGGTCCTGGGCTATCTCCACCGCAAGACCGGTTCGAGGCGGCGTGCCTCGCCGGGCCAGCTGGCCGAGCACCTCGAGCTGTCGAGCGGGGCGATGACGAACCGGCTCGACCGGCTCGAGGAAGCGGGGCTGGTCGAGCGGCTGCGCGACCCGGACGACCGCCGCGGCGTCCAGGTCGAGCTGACGGCCGCCGGGCGGGAGGCGTACGAGCAGACGACGACTGCACAGGCGGGGAAGGAGTCCCTGGTCGCTTCAGGGCTCACCGCACGCGAGAAGAAGGAACTGAACGCTCTCCTCCGCCGGATGATGATCACGTTCGAGGACTTCGAGCGGGCTCGACACTGATGAACGCGATCCAGGCGCGCGACCTCGTCAGGACGTACAAGACGTCGACGGGGATCTTCCGCAGGCGCGCGGTCGAGGTCCAGGCGGTTCGCGGCGTCTCGTTCGAGGTCGCCGACGGGGAGCTCTTCGGCCTGCTCGGGCCGAACGGCGCCGGGAAGACGACGACGATCAAGATGCTGATCACGCTGCTCATCCCGACCGAGGGCTCGGCGAGCGTACTCGGCTACGACGTGGTCAAGGACGCACGCGAGGTGCGCAAGCGCATCGGCTACGTGTTCGGCGGCGACCGCGGGTTGTACGAGCGGCTCTCGGCGCTCGACAACCTCCGATACTTCGCCGAGCTGTACGCGGTCCCGCCGGCTGACCAGAAGCGCCGAATCGCCGAGCTGCTCGACCTCGTCGGGCTCTCCGGCCGCGAGAAGGAGCGTGTCGAGGGCTACTCGCGCGGCATGCGCCAGCGTCTGCACATCGCGCGCGGCCTCCTTCACGATCCGCCCGTGGTCTTCCTGGACGAGCCGACCATCGGCGTCGACCCGGTCGGCGCGCGCGAGCTGCGGCGGACGATCGCGGGGCTGACCGAAGCCGGCAAGACAGTCCTGCTGACCACGCACTACATGTTCGAGGCGGACGACCTCTGCGACCGGATGGCCGTGATCACCAAGGGCGAGATCGTCGCCGAGGGTACGCCCCGCGACCTGAAAGCGATCGTCGCCGACCGCACGGTGATCGAGATCGAGACGTTCGGAGTCGACGACGACGCGGTCGAGCGCGTGCGGCAGGCCGAAGGCGTCACCTCGGTCTCGATCGAGGAGCGCGACCAGGCGCAGGTGCTGCACGTGCAATCCCCCGCAGGAACGGAGCTGACCCAGCGCCTGCTGGGGCTGCTCGGCACGACGCGGGTCGGCCGGGTGGCCGTTCGCGAGCCGACACTCGAGGACGCGTACGTGGCGCTCGTCGGACGCGACGCATGATTCCTCGCTCGCCCCTGGCTCGCTCGCTGAGCCACGGAGTCTCACTGTGAGAGCCATCCGGCTGCTCGGGATGGGGTGGCTCTTCCACGTCAAGATGCTCACCCGCTCGTCGTTCAACGGCGTGCTCGGAATCGTCTACCCGCTGTTCTTCGCCACCGTCGCCTTCTTCATGTACCGGGCGGGAAACAAGGACGCCTTGTTCTATGCGTCGCTGGGCGCGTCGGTGATGGGCGTGTGGGCGGCGACCAGCACCGCCGCCGGCGCCGCCCTCCAGCGCGAGCGCTGGCACGGAACGCTCGAGCTCCTGGTCGCGGCACCCGCGCACTTCGCGCTCGTCCTGCTGCCGGTGACGATCGCGATGGCGACGATCGGCCTCTACTCGATGGCGTCGACTCTGATCTGGGGCCGCGTCCTGTTCGGCATCCACGTCCACGTCGAGCACTGGCTGGTCTTCTGTCTGTCCGTGCCTGCGACCGTGGTCGCGATCGGCATGCTCGGCTTCCTGATCGCGGTCTCGTTCGTCCGGTACCGGACCGCGTGGGCGCTCGGGAACCTGCTCGAGTACCCGGTCTGGCTGATCTGCGGGTTCCTCGTCCCGCTGTCGCTGTTCCCGGCGTGGGTGCGGCCGATCTCGTGGGCCCTGGCGCCGACCTGGGGCATGCAGGCCATCCGCGAGTCGGCACAGGGCGGGACGCCGCTGCCGGACCTGCTCATCTGCGTCGGTCTTGGCCTGCTCTACACGGCGATCGGGGTGATGGTGGTCGACCGGTTCCTGCGCGCGGCGCGGGCACGGGCGGTGCTGTCGCTGACGTGAGCAGCGTTCGGCTCTTCTTCGTCGGCGGGCTGCTCAGCTTCCGGGCACTCTTCGGCTGGCTGTCGCCGTGGGTCCTGATCCCGACGTACGTGATCGCGCCGATCTTCCAGATCCTGCTCTTCGTCTACATCGGCCGGGCGGCGCACACGCAGTCGGACGAGTTCTACGTGATCGGCAATGCGCTCCAGTATGCGGCCATCCCGTGCGTCTTCGCGATGACGAACACGATCGCCGGCGAGCGGTACCAGAACACGCTCGGAGCGGTGCTCGCGACGCCGGCCAAGCGGATCCCGCTCTTCCTCGGCCGGTCGCTGCCGGTGATCGCGAACGGGTTCTTCGTCTCCGCGTTTGCTTTCGCCGTCGGCGGGCTGATCGTCGGCATCTCGATTCCGGCAGGATCGGTTCCCTGGATCCTGCTCACCATCCTCGTCTCCGCCTTCGCGTGCACCGGCATCGGCCTGACGACGGCCGGCGTCGGGCTGCTCGCGCGGGACACCGCCACGCTCGACAACATCATCTTCGGGATCCTGCTGGTCTTCTGCGGTGCCAATGTCGCGCTCGCCGACCTGCCCGGCTGGATGTCGACGATCGCGCAGGGCCTGCCGCTCACGCACGGGATCGAGGCCGCACGGCGCCTGGCCGACGGCGCCTCGTTCGCGGACGTCGGCGGCCTCGTCGGGGCAGAGGCGCTCGTCGGCGCAGTCTGGGCGCTGCTCGGCTACTCGATCATCAGGACGCTGGAGTGGCAGAGCCGCATCCATGCGACCCTCGAACGCGCATGAGGAGGCTGCGCGTCTTCGCGGTCGGCCTCCGAGGCTCAGACGCGTAGGGCGCTGACCACCGCGACGCCGGCGGCGATCACGACCACGCCGGCGACGCCGGTGCGGGTCAGGCGTTCCTTGTAGAGCAGGGCCGCGCCGACGGCGGCAACCGCTGCGAACTGCGAGGCGAGCACGGCGGCGACGGCGATTCCGTGCCGGGCGCCGATCGCGTAGGAGACGAAGCCCGCCACCTCCGCGAGTCCCGAGCCGACCACGAACGGAACCGCCTCCCGGGTCAGCCGCAGCCGGCCGACGAGGGCGAACGGGATCGTCACCAGCACGACGCCGAGCAGCCGCGGCGGCAGCACCGCCCAGGAGATCGGCAGGTCGAGGCTCGCCCGCCCGGTCGCGTACAGACTGGCGCCGAAGGCGAGCGCCGCGCCGAGCGCGAAGAACCCGGCTCGGGGGTCGTCGTGGCCCGCGTCCTCGCTCTCGGCAGGCGGACGGGCGGCGAGCACGATGCCGACCGCGATCACGAAGAGCGCGAGCGCGGTCCAGGCACCGAGGTGCTCGCCCGCCAGGACGGCGAACACCGCCGCCACAGCGCCTTCGGAGGACGAGATCGGCGCGACCACGCCCACTTTCCCGATCCGCAGCCCGCTGTACACGCAGAGCAGGCCGACGACGTTGCCGAGGCCCGAGATCGCAAGCCAGAGGAGCGCGCCCCCGTCGAGCCCTTCCGGCTTTCCCTGCGTGGCGGCGACCGGTGCGACGACGACGAAGCCGGTGAGCATCACCCAGCCCAGCGTCGCCCACGGCCCGATCAGCGGGCTCGCGCGCGCCGCGGTCAGCGTCGTCACCGCCCACGCAAGCGCGGCCCCCAGCCCGCCGAAAACGGCGATCACGTCCCGCTCCCTGCAAGTAACACAGTGTTACAAGCCCTCCAGGGCCGCCCGCGTGCGCCTCGCCGGTGCAAGTAACACTGTGTTACAAGGATGCATGGCGTCCTGGCACGTCCGGCATGAGCGCATCCGCTTCCGCGACTGCGACTCGATGGGGCACGTCAACAACGCGGTCTACTCCACTTTTCTCGAGGAATCGCGGATCGAGGTGCTCGGCGGGCTCGCCGACTTCATCCTCGCGCGGGTGGAGATCGACTTCCGCTCGGAGCTGCACGCGGGCGAGGAGATCGAGGTGCGCACGCGCTGCGCGCGGGTCGGGACGAAGAGCTTCGAGCTCGAGCACGAGATCCACTCCGGCGGCCGGCTGGCGGCGCAGGCAAATAGCGTTCTCGTCGGCTACGACTACGGACGCGGGCAGAGCGTGCCCCTCTCCGACGAGATTCGCGCGCGCCTTGGCAAGCCGCGGACGTGAACCACCATTGATCGTGGTGGCGGCCGACATGGCGGCCGCCACCCGCTGCGGCGGCTCGGGAGGTCGCGACTGCCGGAGTCGAAGACTCCCGGAAGAGCGGGGGAAGGGGGCCCACAGGGGAAACCGGCCGTTTCCCCCGTGAAGCGAGCGTCAGTGAGCGCCTTCGAGCATCGGCCTGACCTCTTTGGCCAGGCGCTCGAGGGTCTCGTGGTCGAAGGGAGCCGGGCAATCGACGTAGACGTGCTCGAAGCCGAGGTCGAGGTACGGCGCCCAGCGCTCGGCGACCAGCTCGGCCGGGCCCTGCAGGTCCGTGGAGTTCCGCCAGTCGGGTAGCCGGTTGCGCTCCGCCCAGGCGGCAGCGACCTTCCGGGCCTCCTCGACCGTGTCGCGGATGATCGGCGTCCCGCCCTGGACGGTGCGCTCGATCTCCGACTCGTCGCGGCCGACCTCCTCGCACCACCGGCGCAAGACCGAATCCTTGTGCTTGACTCGCTCGAGGTCGCCGCCCGTGTTCCAGCCGTCGGCGTACTTGGCCACCGTGTGCAGCGTCTTCCGCTCGCCGCTGCCGCCGATCATGATCGGCAGGCGGGCCTGGACGGGCGGCGGGTTGTTCAGGACGTCCTTCGCCCGGTAGAAGTTGCCGCGTGTCGAGGCCGGACCGCCCGGCAGCATCGCGCGCATCAGCTCGACCGCCTCGTCGAACCAGTCGAGGCGCTCGCCGAAGCCCGAGCCGAACTCAATCCCGAACGCCGTGTGCTCGGTCTCGAACCACGCACCGCCGATCCCGAGGTTCATCCGGCCGCCGCTCATGTGGTCGAGCGTCGTGATCATCTTCACCACCAGCGCGGGGTTCCGGAACGTGTTCGCGCCGACCATCAGCCCGAGCCGCACCTGCTCGGTGTGCTCCGCCCAGCTGGCCAGCGTCAGGTAGCCCTCGAACATCGGGCCGTCGGGGTCGCCGACGATCGGGTAGAGGTGATCCCAGGTCCAGACCGAGTCGTAGCCGAGGCGGTCGACAAGCTCGCCGGTCTCGCGCAGCGACGGCCAGTCGGTGTACTGCGGCCAGACGAGGGCGCCGAGCTTCACCGCCCCATCCTCACACACCGGTTGTCCGCGCCGCAGCGCCGCTCCCCGAACGGGGTACCTTGAACGGATCACTCCTCCGGGGGATGACCAGCCTTCGAGACGGGCCGATCCTCTTTATCAGCCAGGAAGAATCAGCCGGTCGGGCAATTGCACTCGCGATCTCGACGGCAGAACCGCCTCGTGACGCGCCCCGGCGCCCTGGCTCGGTGGCAATTCGTGTGTCCGCTCGCCAACGAGCGGGCGACAGCCTTGAACAAGGAGGAACTTGCAGATGTCGAAATACGTGACGAAGAAGCGCGTGATCGTGGTCGCGGTCGCCGCTCTGGCGATCGGGCTCGGTACGAGTGCGTTTGCGTACTTCACGAGCAGCGGCAGCGGCACGGGCACGGCGACGGTCGGTTCGTCGACGGACGTCGCACTCACCAGCCCGTCGGTCGGCCCCCTGTACCCGGGCGGCGCCGACGTCCCGGTCACGGTCACGATCCACAATCCCGGAAGCGGCTCGGAGTACGTGAGCCAGGTCTCGGGCAGCGTCGAAGACAACGCCGGGTGCCTCGGCAACTGGTTCCAGGTCGACGACATCTCCTACGCCGGCACGCTGGCCGCCGGGGCGAGCGACACGGCCTCGACCCAGGTCCGGATGCTCAACCAGAACCTGAGCCAGGACGCCTGCCAGGGCAAGTCGATGACCATCAGCTGGTCGAGCAACTAGCGACCCACCCGCGCCGGAGGGCTCGCCTGTTCGAGCCCCCGGCGCAGCGGTCGAGGCCAGCTGAGGACGAATCATGAGGCGGAGGATCCGGAAAAAGAAGGCATTGCTCGCGGTCGTGGCGGCAGCTGCCACGGCGCTGGCGCTGTCGGGCGGCGCCGTCGCCTACTACTCATCCGCGGGACACGGGAGCGGCAGCGCCTCGGTCGCGTCCCCCGACCCGCTGATGATCGCAGCGCAGACGCCGAGCTGCCAACCTCCTCTACCCGGGCGGATCGGGCGAGGTCGACGCGACCGTCTCGAACCCGAACCCGTTCCCGCTCCGGATCAACTCGCTCGTCCTCGGTGGCGACGGCATCGGCGTCGACCCGGCGCACTCCGGCTGCGACATCTCCGCCCTCCACTTCACCAGCCAGTCGAACGGTGGCACGGGCTGGGACGTTCCGGCGCGGGTCGGGACGACCGACGGCAGCCTGGACCTCCAGCTCACCGGCGCGATCGGCATGGACACCTCCGCCGCGGACGCGTGCCAGGGCGCGACCTTCACGATCTCCCTGGCGACGGGCCCGTGAAGGCGCGGCGCCTCGGCCGGAGGACGCCGCTGGCGGCGCTGCTCGTGGTGCTGCTCGGGCTCGCGACCGGCGGCGCCTACGCCGCGCTGAGCTCCTCGACCGCAGCCAGCCCGGCCCAGCCCAAGATCACTGCCGCGCCGCCGAAGCTGAGCAAGCAGGCTCATGCGGACTTCGCCTACAGCAGCAAGACGGCGGTCGACTTCCTCTGCTCGATCGACGCCGGCACCTTCACCGCCTGCGGCAGCGGGACGACCGGATCGATCGCATACGCCGGCCCGCTCGCCGAGGGCGGCCACACCTTCCGGGTCGAGGCGCAGTTCGGAGCGGTGATCGGAAAGCCCGCCGCGAAGACCTGGACGGTCGACACGCAGGCCCCGCCGCCGCCCGTGTTCACGAAGACGCCGCCCGACTCCACGAGCCTGACGAAGGCCGGCTTCAGCTACGGCGACGCCGAGCGCAACACGAAGTTCCAGTGCGAGCTCGACGGTGCCGCCTACACGAAATGCGGGCACGGCAAGAGCTACCACCGTCTGACGACAGGCGCCCACATCTTCTGCGCCCGCGCACTGGACAAGGCAGAAAACGCGAGCGGAGCCGCGTGCGCGACCTGGGTCGTCACCCCTGCCTCGGTGACCTTCTCGATCTCCGGCAACCCACCGGCCGGCGCGCTGCTCTACCCGGGCGCCGCGGCCGTGCCGCTGAACCTCGTCTTCACCAACTCGAACCCGGCGCCGATCACCGTCCAGAGCGTGACCGTGTCGGTGACGGGCACCTCCGCCGGCGGCTGCGACGCGGCCAACTTCAGCGTGTCGCAGCAGCTGCAGGCGGCGCCGACGGTCCCGGCCAGGGCGACCGCGTCGCTCCAGGACCTCGGGGTTGCGCAGTCGGACTGGCCGCAGCTCCGGATGCTCGAGGCCGGGAACCAGAACGCCTGCCGGAACGCCTCGGTCAATCTCGCCTACGCGGGGACGGCGACGGGATGAGCGGCGCTCTCCGCCGATCGCTCGGGCGCCGGCGCCGGCTGCTCGTCGTCTCGGTTGCCGTTCTCGCAGCCGGCGGGCTGGCGAGCGGCTTGCTCGCGTACTTCAGCGGCGGCGCGGCCGCCGGCAGCGCAGGCGGAGGAGCTGCGACGTCGGTGGCTCCGGGCGCGCCCCCCACGAGCGTCAGCAGCCAGCCCGGCCGGGCGGTGACGATCTCGTGGGCTGCCACGACGCTCGCCAACGGGCATCCCGTGGACGGCTATCTGGTCACCCGCTACGACGCGAACCCGCCCTACGCTCCGCAGATCACGCTCGCCGGCTGCGGCGGCGTCGTCGCAGCCCTGAGCTGCACAGAGACCGGGGTGCCGTTCGGAAGCTGGCAGTACACGATCACGCCGGTGATAGGCGCGAACTGGCGTGGCACCGAGAGCACGATGAGCGGGACGGTGACGATCGGTGCGGGGAGCCTGACCCTCGCCCAGTCGACGCTGGGGCTGGCGGCGTTCGCGGGCGGCTCCAGCCCGGCGACGCTCACCGGATCCCTGAGCGGGTTCGCCTCCAACGAGGGAGTCACGTACCGGCTCGACGACTCGACCTACGGCACGACACTGGCCGGGCCGCCCACGATCGCGGACGGGAGCGGGAACGCCAGCGTCTCGATCACGCTTCCGCGGCCCTCCGACGGGCCGCACTCGATCTTCGCGGTCGGCGACGCGGCTCCCTATCCCTCGCAGGCGAGCACGGCGATCCTCGTCGACACCGTTCCGCCGACCAGCTCGGCCGGCGGCGTGGACGCCGCCTGGCACGCGAGCGACGTCGTCGTCGGCCTCTCCGCCGTGGACGGCGTCGGGGGCTCGGGCGTCGCGAGCATCACGTACCAGGTGGACGGGGGCTCGACCCAGACGATCAACGGCACGAGCGGGAACGTCACCATCCCGGCCCCGGCCGACGGATCGAACGACGGGACGCACACGATCGCCTTCTACGCCACGGACGACGCGGGCAACGTCGAGGCCCCGGCGAAGACGGCGACGGTGAAGATCGACGCGACGACGCCCTCGACCTCGCTCACGACGACACCGTCGAGCCCGGACGGGGCGAACGGCTGGTTCCAGCAGGCGAGCGTGCAGTTCGCCCTCACCGGATCCGATGCCAGCTCGGGCGTGGCGCAGAGCTTCTACACCGTCGACGGCGGCGCGACCCAGACCTACGCGGGCGCGGTGACGGTCTCGGGCCAGGGCATCCACACGGTCACCTACTGGTCGGTCGACAACGCCGGCAACACCGAGACCGCCAACACCACCCAGATCAAGCTGGACAACGTCAGGCCGTCGACCTCGATCGCGGTCAGCCCCGCCGCCCCGAACGGCTTCGGCGGCTGGTACGTGACCACGCCGTCGTTCACGCTGAGCGCCTCCGACGCCACCTCGGGCGTCGCCGCGACGCTCTACAAGATCGACGGCGGGACGACGCAGAGCTACTCCGGAGCGGTCTCGATCCTCGACGGCCAGCACACGGTCACCTACTGGTCGGTCGACAACGCCGGCAACACAGAGAGCACGACGACGACCGCGACGATCAAGGTGGACACGGTCAAGCCGTCGACCTCGATCACGATCACTCCGGCCTCGCCGGACGGAACGAACGGCTGGCGGGTCTCGGCCACGTCGTTCACCCTCAGCGGCTCGGATGCGACCTCGGGAGTGGCGTCCACCTTCTACAAGGTCGACGGCGGGGCGGCCCAGACGTACACGGGAAGCGCGGTCTCGATCCCGCAGGGCTCGCACACGGTCGGCTACTGGTCGGTCGACACTGCCGGCAACAGCGAAAGCGCGACCACGACCCCGGCGATCAAGGTCGACACGGCCAAGCCGTCGACGACGCTGACCACCGTGCCGGCGGCGCCGGACGGCTCGAACAACTGGTACCAGCGCTCGAGCGTCACCTTCACCCTGGCCGCGACCGACGCGACCTCCGGCGTCGCGAACAGCTACTACACGATCGACGGCGGCGCCCAGCAGACCTACAGCGGCACCGTCACCATCTCGACGCAGGGCGACCACACCGTCACCTACTGGTCGGTCGACAACGCCGGCAACACCGAGACGACCGCCACCACCCACATCAAGCTGGACAACGTCACGCCGACGACGACGATCGCGACCAGCCCCGACCGCCCCCGACGGCACGAACAGCTGGTTCCAGCGGACGAGCGTCACGTTCACGCTCGGCGCGTCGGATGCTTCTTCCGGGACCGCCTCGACGCTCTACACGATCGACGGCGGCGCCCAGCAGACCTACAGCGGCACCGTCACCGTCTCCGGCCAGGCCGACCACACCATCGCCTACTGGTCGGTCGACAATGCCGGCAACACCGAGACCGCCAACACCACCCACATCAAGCTCGACAACGTCAAGCCGGCGACGACGATCGCGACCACCCCGGCCGCCCCCGACGGCACGAACAACTGGTTCAAGCGGGCGAGCGTGACCTTCACCCTGGCCGCGACGGACGTCACCTCGGGGGTCGCGAGCCGCTTCTACACGGTCGACGGCGGCGCCCAGCAGACCTACAGCGGCACCGTCACCGTCTCCGGCCAGGCCGACCACACCATCGCCTACTGGTCGGTCGACAACGCCGGCAACACCGAGACCGCCAACACCACCCACATCAAGCTCGACAACGTCGCCCCGGCGAACTCACTCGCGCTGACCAACAAGACCGCCGGCTCGTATCTCAGCGGGAACACCGTCTATTACCGGGGCGGGGCGGGCAACTCGGGGTCCTTCTCGGTCCAGAACACCGTCTCGGATGCCACCTCCGGCGCCGATTCGAGCACCTTCGCGGCGCTCGGCGGGACGTCCACCGGCTGGACGCACACCACGCCGGACGTGAA
Organism: uncultured Actinomycetes bacterium; assembly: GCA_963841405.1. Lineage (GTDB taxonomy): Bacteria > Actinomycetota > Thermoleophilia > Gaiellales > Gaiellaceae > DATBLE01. The sequence goes on from CAWJCM010000011.1 coordinate 98,576, forward strand.
GTCGACGCCCTCCGGTGGCCCGTATGTCTCGAACCTGTTCAGCTGGAGCGCCGGCACGACCAGCTCGCCGACCGAGGTCGCGACGGGAGCCGATGCCGCCGGCAACACCACCGCGACCTCGACGCTGACCTTCACGAACGACTCGACCGCGCCTGCGACGAGCGACAACACGGCCTCGATCGGGACCACGTGCCAGAACACGACCCAGACGGTGACCCTCACGCCGACCGACGCCGGATCGGGGGTGGCGGCGACCTATTACACGACGAACGGATCGACCCCGACCGCGAGCTCGAGCCAGGGCACCTCGATCTCGCTGGCGACGGACGGCAACTACACGATCAAGTACTTCACCGTCGACAACGTCGGCAACCAGGAGGCGGTCAGGACCGCTGCGACGACGATCTGCATCGACAAGACGGCGCCGGCGCCGACCAATGTCGTCCTCGGCACCGGCAACGGAACTGCAGGCTCGCGAGACACTGTCACGATCAACTACTCGGAGCAGCTCGACGCCACCACCTTCTGCTCGACCTGGACGAACTCCGGCAACCAGACGATCACCAAGACCGCCGTCACTATCCAGATCGCCGACACCGGCGCCAACGACACCCTGACGGTTTCCGGCATCGGTTCGAACTGCGGCGGCACGTTCCACTTCGGCTCCGTGGCGCTCGGGGGCGACTATGTCACCGCCACGCGGACGTTCAACTCGACCGCGGGCCGAATCCAGTGGAACCCGACCGCACACACGCTCCAGATCAGGCTCGGCACGCCCAGCGGCACGGTCAGCGCCGGCGTCCCCGCGGGCACGCCGACCTACACGCCCGACTCGTCCCTCGAGGACATCGCGGGCAACACGATCAACCCGAGCGTGTTCAGCGCACCCGGAACCTCGCGGTTCTGATCGACCTCGCGCGGCCGACGTAAGGACCGCGAACGGCGCGACACCAACGTCGATGATGGCAACGATGACCCGATCGCGGACACGGGTCCTGCTCGACTCCGAGTCGCAGGCGTGGCTCGACGACCTGCGCGCGGACGGCCCCAGACGGGACGAGGCGGTCGCGCGACTGCGCGAGCTGCTCGTGCGGGCGGCCCGTTTCGAGATCGCCCGTCGGCGGCCGGCTCTTCCCCACCTCCGCGGCGGCGAGCTCGCCGAGATCGCCGAGGAGGCAGCGGACGACGCGGCCGTCTCGGTGCTCGCCCGGCTCGCCGACTTCCGCGGCGCCAGCCGGTTCACAACCTGGGCGTACAAGTTCGCGCTGCTCGAGGCGGCGGTGAAGCTCCGGCGCCGCGCGTGGCAGGGCCGCGAGCTTCCGCTCGAGCCCGAGGGCTGGACGCTCGTCCCGAGTCGTGTGCCGGGCCCTGCCGAGACGGCCGAGCAGCGAGCGCTGCTGGCGGCGATCCAGGAGGGAATCGCGACGGGCCTGACGCAGCGGCAGCGAACGGTGCTGGTCGCGCTCGCGCTCAACGGCGTGCCGATCGACGTCCTGGCCGAGCGCCTCGACACCACCCGCGGCGCGCTCTACAAGACCGTGCACGACGCGCGCCAAAAGCTTCGAGCGCATCTGACGAAGGCGGGCTTCGATCTGGACGCCTTCGAGGAGGGAACGGAATGACCCCGGAACTCAGCTCCGAGCTCGTGCGCCTGCTCGGCCCCGGCGAGGCCGAGCTCGGCTGCGACGCTTGCTTCGACGAGCTCGACCGGTACGTCGAGCTCGAGCTGGCCGGCGAGGACGCCGACCGCATCGTCCCAGGCATGCGCGCCCACCTGCGCGGGTGCCCCGCCTGCCGCGAGGAACACGACAGCCTGCGGGCGCTGCTGGCGTCCGAGCCTGCGAACTGAAGGGAGACTGCTGTGAGCGAGACCGAGACCGGGTACCTAATCGTGGGCGGAGGCATGACCGGCGACGCCGCCTGCAAGGGGATCCGGGAGCACGACGCCGAAGGCTCGATCACGCTGGTCGGCGCAGAGGCGCATCCGCCGTACAAGCGCCCGCCGCTGACGAAGGGCCTCTAGTCCGATGACGACGAGGAGAAGATCTGGCGCGGAACAGACGAGCTGGACGTCGACCTGCGGCTCGGGCGCACGGTCGTCTCCGTCGACGCCGACGCGGGCACCGCGACGGACGACGCGGGCGACACGTACCGGTACGAGACGGTGCTGCTCGCCACTGGCGGCCGGCCGCGCCGCCTGCCCGCAGGCGGCGGCGACGGCGTCGTGTACTACCGGACGCTCGACGACTACCGGCACATCCGCGGCCTGGCCGAGGACGGCGCCCGCTTCGTGGTCGTCGGCGGCGGGTTCATCGGCTCGGAGATCGCCGCAGCGCTTGCCGCCAACGACTGCCGCGTGACCATGGTCTTTCCGGATCCCGGCATCTGTTCGAGGCTCTTCCCGGCGGAGCTCTCCGCGTTCGTGACCGACTACTACAGAGAGAAAGGCGTCGAGGTGCTCGCCGGAGAGAGCGTCGAGAGCGCCGGGAACGGAGGCGTGCGGACGTCCGGCGGCACGGAGCTCGAGGCCGACGGCGTGATCGCCGGACTCGGCATCGAGCCGGCGACCGACCTCGCCGAGGCAATCGGGCTGCCCGTCGACGACGGCATCGTCGTCGACGAGCTCGGCCGGGCCGGCGGGCGGGAGGAAGTGTTCGCCGCCGGCGACGTCGCCCGCTTCCCGCTCGCCGCGCTCGGCCATGCGGCGCGGGTCGAGCACGAGGACCACGCCAACACGCACGGCCGGACGGTCGGCGCGAACATGGCCGGCGCCGGTCAGCCGTACGACCACCTGCCGTTCTTCTACTCCGACCTGTTCGAGCTCGGCTACGAGGCGGTCGGTGACCTCGACTCGCGGCAGCGGGTCGTCGCGTCGTGGAAGGAGCCGAACCGCAAGGGCGTTATTGCCTACGTGGACGACGAGAATCGCCCGCGTGGATTCCTGCTCTGGGACGCTGGGGCAAGGTGGACGTCGCGCGCGACCTGATCCGGGCCGGCGAGCCGGTCGACGAGGCAGCGCTTGACGACCTCGCCTGATCAGACCAATCCGTCGGTGCGGGCGGCCAGCTCGCGGTCGCGGTCGGTGATCCCACCGGCCGACTGGGTCGTCCAGCGGACGCGCACGCGCCGGTACCGAAGGTCGATGTCCGGGTGGTGGTTCTCGGCCTCCGCGACCTCGGCGAGGCGGTCGACGAACGCGATCGCGTCGGGAAACGAGGCGAACTCGAATTCCCGCTCGAGCCCGTCGTCGACTTCGGGCCACTCCATCCGCGGGAGCATTGCACGGAAGCCGCGGCACGGGCGTGAGCTGCTCTGCGAGCACGTCTTCCGGCCGGCCGCGCATCCAGTCGTGCTCGTGCTCGCGCTGCTGCGCGTGCCGCCGCCCGCGGTCTTGCTCGCCGCCGGCGCCACCGGGGTCGTCGCCGCCTACCTGATCGGCAGCGGAGCGCTCGCCGCCGCCGCCCTGCTGCTACAGCTGAAGACGGTGCTCGACAACGCCGACGGGCAGCTCGCCCGGGCGACCGGGCGGGTGACGGCGCTGGGCCGGTACCTCGATTCCGAGTCGGATCTCGTCGTTAACGCGGCGATCTTCGCCGGGATCGGCTGGGCGACCGGGCGCTGGGCGCTCGCAGCCGCGGGGTTCGCGTGCCTGACTCTCGTGCTCGGCGTCAACTACAACGCCGAGCGGCTGTACCGGGGCGAGCGCGGCGAGCCGGCCGAGGCGATGCCGGCCGCGGGCGGGCTCGCCGGTGTACTGGCCCGCGTCTACGCAGCGGTCTACGCGCCGCAGGACCGGCTCGTCGAGGGTGTTTCCGAGCAGCGCCTCCGCGGCCGCAGTCCGGCCGCGCGGCTGGCCTACCACGATCGCGCCACCGTCACGGTGCTCGCCAACTTCGGCCTGAGCACCCAGCTCGCAGTCCTCGGCATCTGTCTCGCCGCGGGCGCACCGGCGGCGTACGCATGGGTGGCGATCGGCTGCGCGGTCGCGCTCGTGCCGCTCGCATACCGGCGGGAGCTCCTGCTTCGCCGCCACATCGAGAACGGGAGGTACAGGTGGATCTGGAAGCAGTCGTCGACCTGAGGCAGGCGGCCGAAGCGGATCGCTACGCCTCGCCCCGCGACGTCTCGCCCGCGGAGTGGAGGCGCTTCGAGCGGCACATCGGCGAGATCTTCACGGCGTTCGGGATGGACCTGGACACCCCGGGCACGCGCGAGACTCCGGCGCGCTTCCTGCGCGCGCTGCAAGAGGCGACCGCCGGGTACGACGGCGACGAGAAGCTGCTGACCGCGTTCCCGAGCGAGGCGCCGGAGCTCTCTCCCGCCCTCGCGGGGCAGATCGTCGAGGGGCCGATCTCGTTCGTCTGCCTCTGCGAGCACCACGCGCTGCCGTTCCACGGCGTCGCTCACGTCAGCTACATCGCCGGCGATCGGATCATCGGCATCTCGAAGCTCACCCGCCTGGTGCGCCTGTTCGCCCGCCGCTTCACGGTGCAGGAGCGCCTCGGCGAGCAGATCGCCCACACCCTCGACGAGCTGATCGAGCCGCGCGGCGTCGCCGTCCACCTCGCCGCCTCGCATCTCTGCACGCAGATGCGCGGGGTCGAAGAGCACTCGCGGACGGTGACGACCTTCTGGCGGGGTGCGTTCGAGGACCCGGCGCTGCGGGCCGAGTTCCTGCAGGAGGTCTGGGCACGGGGCTAGAGCTTCTCCACGAGGCCCCGGACGGGCCGGCGTTCGACCTCCCCGAGGGCCTGGCGCGACGCTACCCGGGGCGGTTCGGATTCGAGGGCGCGCGGGTGGTCGCGAACTTCGTCTCGTCACTAGACGGCGTCGTCGCCATTCCCGGCCTCGCGCGCGCGAACCGGTTGATCGCGGACGAGAACGACGACGACCGCTTCGTCATGGGCCTGCTGCGCGCGACCGCGGAGGTCGTCCTGATCGGCTCGGGGACGCTGCAGGCGTCGCCGAACGGCCTCTGGACGCCCGAGAGCGCGTACCCGGACGCCGCAGACGACTGGGCTGAGCTACGCAGGCGGCTCGGACGACCGCCGGAGCCCGACCTCGCGGTGATCACCGGCACCGGCGGCGTCGACCCGAACCGCCCGGCGTTCGAGCGCGGGGCGCTCGTGCTGACCACCGACGCCGGCGCGCAGGCGCTCTCGGGGCTGCTGCCGGCGGCGTCGGAAGTGGTCGCGGTGGGCGACGGGCCGCTCGTCGACGTGCGGCGTGCGGTCGAGGAGGTGCGAAGCCGCGGCAACGAGCTGGTCGTCCTCGAGGCAGGCCCGCACGTCGTCGGCTCGATGCTCGGCCAGCAGCTGGTCGACGAGCTGTTCCTGACGGTCTCGCCGCTCGTCTCGGGGCGCGATGAGGGCCAAAGCCGGCTCGGCTTCGTCGCAGGCCAGGAGCTCCTACCGGGCGTGCACGTCGCGGGCGACCTCGTTGGCGTCCGCCGCGGCGGCGACCACCTGTTCCTGCACTACCTGCTGTCGGCGGGGCCGAGACGCGAGGCGCATCGGGCGAACCCGACACCCGCCTCACCCGCGACACCGTCTACGACTACCTCGACGCCCTCGTCCGGCTGATGATCGTCGAAGACGCTCCGGCGTGGTCGCCACATCTCTGCTCGAGAGCTCGTGCGCGAACGACCCCGACTCGCCACCTCGTCGATCCGTCGCTCGCGGTCGCCGCTCTGGGCGCTTCGCCCCAGCGGCTCATTCAGGACCTGAACTACCTCGGCTACCTCTTCGAGTCGCTCGTCGTCCGCGACCTGCGCATTTACGCGCAGTCGCTCGATGGCTCGATCTTGCACTATCGCGACAACACGGGCCTCGAGGTCGACGCGATCGCCGAGACGAGAGCAGGGCATTGGGCGGCGTTCGAGGTGAAGCTCGGCGGAGATCAGGCAATCGAGCGTGCAGCCCGCAGCCTGCGTTCCTTCGTCGAGCGGGTGGACACCGACAAGGTCGGGCCGCCGGCCTCCCTCGGCGTGATCGTCGCGACTGGCTACGCCTACCAGCGCCCGGATGGCATCGGCGTCATCCCGATCGGCGCGCTCGGGCCGTAGCCCTGGGCCCGTCGGCCGGCTACTTGATCAGCGTGAGCAGCTTGAACATCGGCAGGTACATCGAGAGGATGATCGTCGCGACCATGCAGCCCACCAGGATGATCATGATCGGCTCGATGATGGAGGTGAGCGCCGAGATGGTCGCGTCGACCTCCTCCTCGTAGAAGTCCGCGACCTTCCCGAGCATCGCATCCAGCTCGCCCGTCTCCTCGCCGATCTTCACCATCTGGCCGACCATCGGGGGGAACACCGGATGCTCGATCAGCGGCTGCGCGATCGGGACGCCGGCGTGCACCTGCTCGCGCATGTCGCGCAGCGCGTCCTCGACCACCCAGTTGCCCGACGTGGTGCCGGTGATCTCCAACGCCTTGATGATGTCGACGCCCGCCGCAACGAGCGTCGAGAGCGTGCGTGCGAAGCGCGCCATCGTCACCTTGAGGACGACGTCGCCGATCTTCATCGGGATCTTCAGCCTGAAGCGGTCCCACTGCTTCCGGCCGCCCTCGCTCCCCTTCCAGCGGAAGAACAGGAAGATGGACAGGCCGATCGCCGGGAAGATGATGTACCAGCGGCTGCGGAGCAGCTCGGACGCAGTGATCATGAACTGCGTGAGCTTCGGCAGGCTGCCGTTGAACTGGACGTAGAGCTTCTGGAAGATCGGAACGATGAAGAGGAGCATCGCCACCAGGACGAGGAAGGCGAAGGAGATGACCATCGTCGGGTAGACCATCGCGCCTTTGACCCGGCGCTTCAGGTTCGCCTCCTTCTCGATCTGGGTGGCGAGCCGGTCGAGCACGTTGTCGAGGATGCCGGCTGCCTCGCCCGCCTCGACCATCGAGACGTAGATCCGCGAGAAGATCTTCGGGTGCCTGGCGAGCGCCTCCGAAAGGAGCGCACCGCCCTCGACGTCCGCGCGGACCCCGCCGATCACGGTGGCGAGATGCGTGTCGGCGGTCTGCTCCTCGAGGATGCTGAGCGCGGTGACGACGTTCAGGCCCGCGTCGATCATGGTCGCGAACTGCCGCGAGAAGATCTGGAGGACGCGCGGCTTGACCTTCCGCTCGCGCGTCTTCGGGCCGCTGCGCGCGAACGATGCAGCGCTCTCGGCGCCGGAGCCGGCGTTGACCTCGTGGAGCTGTTCGGCGAGGAGGCCCTGGACGCGCAGCTGCTCGCGGGCTGCGGCGGCGGTCGCCGCCTGCACCTCGCCTTTCAGCTCCAGGCCGGAGGCGTTAATCGCCGTATACGCGTACGAGGCCATCCCGCGCTACCCCGCCGGGGTGGTGGTGTCGAGCGTGTCGGTCACGATCGGCGTCGTCGCCGTGGTGGTCGTGGCCGGGGCAATGTCCGCGGGAGCGGTGGTCGGCGGCGCCGGCGCGACCGGGGTGGTGGTCGTCGACTGCGTCGTGGTCGAGCCTCCTGCGGGGGCGGCCAGGTTGCAGGCGGTCTTGAGCACGATCTCGTAGCGCGTGCCGTCGGCCGTGTTGACCAGGGTGATCTTGTCGCCGAGCTTCAGCGTCGCCGTCGGGTGGCCGTTGTCGAACGAGCCGCCGACGATGCCGACCTCGACCGACTTTCCGTTCTTCGCGATCGAGACGAGGCGGAAGATGTTCTCGTCGGTCGGGAAGGTGCCCTTAACGGAAACCCGCTCGCAGACGCCGTTCGTGGCGATCAGAGCTTCCGTCAGCGCGGCGGCCGGCGCGGTCGTGGCCGGCGTCGTGCCGGTCGAGCCGGAGCCGCCCGTCGAAGGCGTCGTCGGCGTCACGACCACGCCTGGCGGGACGACAGCGGGGGTCTGGGGCGAAGACCCGCCGCCTGCCCCGCTCGACGGCGTCGCCGTCGGGCCGGCCGGCGCCGGGATCGGCGTCGGAGCGCTGGACGTGGTGGCACCCTCGGTGGTCGTCGCGAGCTGCTGGACGAACGGGTCCTTGCTCTTGAAGAGGCCGAACGAGATCAGCTGACTGGAGTCGCGGACGACCACCACCTGGTCGGTGTCCGGCAGCTTGCCGGCCGGCGTGACGGGCGCGGCGCCGGCCGCGAGGACGGGCGCGGTCGTCGTCGCGACCGCCTCGCTGCCTCCCTTGCCGCCCATCACTTTCGGCAGCTCGAAGCCGAGGATCGCGAGCAGGGCGACGGAGCCGACGGCGATGAAGATCTTCTGGCGCCGCACGCGCTTGGCGGCCAGCGACTGGACGGATTCGCGGCTCATGCTCCCACCGGAGGTGCGGCCGGGACCGGCTGGGTGTCACCGATCGCGCGCGAGGTCGGGACGGTGCCGGCCGGCGCCAGCCCGCCAGGAACGGGCGGCGCCGAGCCGTCGCCGAAGACGTACGCGGAGACGGTCAGGGTCGCCTTGACCTGCGGGAAGCTCTCGCGTGCCCTGGTTGAAGGTGATCGAGTCGACCGTGAAGAGCCGGCCGGTCGCGTCCAACACGCCGTGGTGCACGCCGACGAGGTTGCGGAGGCGATAGAGGAAGTCGGATAGATCGTAGAAGCGGCCCTCGAACGACAGGTCGACCGAGACCTGCTGGTACGCGCCGTACGAGACGGGGTCGTGTGGGGTGATCGACTCGAACTTGACTCCGGTCTCGGCCGCGACGCTCGAGAGCTGGAGGATCACGCCCGGGATGTCGGCCGTGTTCGGCATCGCGCGCGAGAGCTTGAAGAGGTCGGCCACCCGGATCGGCGGCGGCGCTGCGGGCGTCTTGACCCCCTGGACGACCGAGATCTGGTCGCGCGTGTCGGCGATCTGCTGCTTCAGGGTCGAGGCGTCGTGGCGCTTGGGCGCGACCACCAGGAACCAGCCGGCGACGAGCCCGAGCAGGACCCCGCCCGCGAGGAGCGCAATCTTGGCCTCGGTGCGCAGCTTGCTCATCGGGCGTCCTTTGGCCGATGAGCGGGGAGGGGTCCCAGGGGAACCGGGAGGTTCCCCGATGAAATCGGCCTCTGGAAGGAGGGGGTCCGTGGGGGAAACATGGTTTCCCCCACGGGAGCGAGGAGGAGGCGAGCGACGCTCATCCCGTTTCCTCCGGCCGGACCTCGGCCTGGATCGAGAAGGAGATGACCGTCTGGTCGCTCACGGTCGCCTGCGTGCTCGACACGAGCTTCACGTTCTGGAGGGCGGGCACGACCGCGAGGCGGCTGAGCAGGCGGGCGACGCCCTCCTGGGAGTACGTGTAGCCGGCGAAGGTCATCGGCTGCGCAGCCGAAGGCGCCGGAGCGGCGGCAGCGGCCGTCGTCGTGGTGGTGGCGGTGGTCGTCGTCGTGCCGGTCGTAGTCGTCGACGGCGAGGTCGTCGAGCCCGCCGGCGCCGCCGTGGTCGCCGTCGGCACCGTCGCCGGCACCTCCGGCGCCTTGGCCGACATCGTGGTCAGCCAGACGTCTGCCGGGAGGACCGCCGAGATCTCGCGCAGGACGCGGTCCCAGACGAGCCGGCTCTGCAGCGCAGCCCCGAGGGCGGCGATCCTGAGCTGCTGCTCGGAGGCGAGCGCGGGGTTCTGCTGCGGCGCGGACGCCTTCGGCGCCGGCAGCGAGGCGAGCTCGTCCTGGAGCGCCTGGAGCGTCGAGCGCTTGCTGTTCACACTCGAGCTGGCGAGCAGGTAGCCGGCCACGAGCAGGCCGGCGACGACGAACGGTGCCACCAGCGCGAGCTGGCCGACCATGGTCAGGCGCTTGCGCGGCTGCTTCGTCTCGCGGGGAAGGAGGTTGACGGCGCGCATCAGTCCTCGATCCCGAGGCCCACCGCAACGGCCATGGACGCGTTGGAGGCGGCGGCGTCCTCCAGGGTGCGGGACGCCTTGACCCGCACGAGCGGGTCGGCGACGCGAACGGGGATCCCGATCAGCCGCTCGAGTTCGGGCGCGAGACCGCCGCAGGCGGCGGCACCGCCGGTGATCATGATCTCGACGATCCCGAGCGACTTCGGCTGCTCCTGGTAGAAGCGCAGCGACGCCACGAGCTCGCGGGCGAACGACTGGAGCTCGGCGACCATCGCCCGGCGTGCTTCGTCGGCGTGGCGGGCGTCGAGGCCGGCGGCCTCGCCCTCCTCGCCGAGCGACAGGGCGTGCTTGATCGGCACCGCCGCGGACGGAGTGACGTCGAGCACCCGCGCGAGCGCAGCGTCGAGGGCGGAGCCGCCCCAGGGGAGCACTCGGCTGAACTCGCAGAGACGGCCGTCGGACACGGCGAGCGTCGAGCGGTCGTGGCCGATCGAGACGCAGACCACCGCGGCGTCATCGCCGGGCGGCTGCTGCGGGTCGCTCAGCGCACGGAGGAGGGCGAACGCCTCGAGGTCGATGCCGACGAGCTTGAGCCCGGCCTTCCGGCAAGCGGCGACGTAGCGGTCGACGAGCTCCTTGTGGGCGACGACGAGCAGGACCCGGCAGACCCGGACTCCGTCCTCGCCGACGTGGTCGTCGAGCACCCGGTAGTCGAGCACTGCCTCGTCGAGAGGAATCGGCAAGGTCTCCTGCGCCCGGAAGCGGACGGCGTTGGCGAGCTGCTTCGCATCCTCGATCCCGGAGATCTCGAAGGTGCGGACGCCGATTCGGTTGTTCGAGATCCCGAGCCGCACGCAGTTGCGGGGCAGCTTGTTCTTGCGGAAGAAGGCCTTCAGCGTCGTGGCGAGCTCCTCCGGCTCGCGCAGCTCGCCGCCGACGACGACGCCGCGCTTCAGCGGCATGCGCGCCATCCGGACGACCCTCGGGCCGCCCTTGTTGACCACCTGGGCGGCGGCGATCTGCGAAGCGCCGAGCTTGAGGCCGACGAGCTGGTTGCTGTTCTTCGAGCTCTTGTCCGCGCGCTTCGCCTTCCGGCGCTCGCGGCGGGACTGCTTCGCCGGCGCGGACCTGCGCGGCCTGCGGCTCGTCGACCTGCTCGGGCGCGGGGAGCTCGGCCTCCGGCTCGACGGCCTCGACTGCGGCCACGGCTGCAGTGGCGGCGACCGGCAGAGCGGCTTCGACCGGCTCGGCCACGGGCTCCGTAGCGGGCTCCACGACCGGCTCCGCAGTCACGGCCGGCGGGACGTACTGGGTTGCGGCCGGGACGACCGGCGGCACCGGCTCGGCCGTCGGCGTCACCGGCGGGAGGACGGGTCCGGCCTCGTACTCGGCGGCCGGCAGGGCGGGCTCGACAGGCGGCAGCTCGGGCTCGACGGAGACGGGCGGAGCCGGATCGGGGACGACTGGAGCCGCCGGCGGCGAGACGGGAGGCTCGACATGAGCCTGCTCGGGCCCGGGCGCAGCCGCCTCAACGTGCACGGGCGTCGCCTCGACCTCCGACTTCGGCTTGCGGCGGAAGCCGACCTCCTTCTTCCAGACCGATGCCTTCTTCTCTTCCGCGGGCTGCACGGTCGCTGCCTCGGCGCGAGCCTCGGGCTTCGCCTTCCGGCCGAAGCTGATCTCCTTCTTCCAGACCGAGGACTTCGCCTCCGGCTCGACTGCGGCCGCCTCCGACAGCGGCGGCGCCTCGACGGGCGGCAGCGAGACCGGCTTCGGCGGCTTCGGCTTGCTCTTGCGGCCGAAGCTGATCTCCTTCTTCCAGACCGAGGTCTTCGCCTCCGGCGCGGCCGGGGCGGCCTGCGCAGCCTCCTGCGGCCAGACGGGCTCCGCCTTCGGCGCCTGCTTCGGCTTCTTGCGGAAGCTGATCTCCTTCTTCCAGACCGAGGTCTCGTCGTTCTTGCCCATGTCAGCTCCCCGCCAGCCGGAGTCCGGAGGCGTTCGACGGTGGATGCGAGCGGCGTGCCGCTTCCCGACGGGGCGGCGCCGGTGCGCTCGAGCAGGCCGACCAGTTGCTCGGCGAAGCTCGAGCTCTCGAGCGCGACCTCCTTCGAGACCGTTCCGCGCAGGACGAGGTCGCAGAGCGCCTGCTCCATCGTCTGCATCCCGCGCGTCGTTCCGGTCTGCATCACCGAGTAGATCTGCTCGAGCTTGCGCTGGCGGATCAGGTTGCGGACGGCGTAGTCGGGGAGCAGGATCTCGAGCGCGGCGACGCGGCCCTGGCCGTCGGCGGTCGGGAGCAGCGTCTGGGTGACGACTCCCTCGAGGCTCGACGAGAGCTGCGCGCGGACCTGGCCCTGCTGCTCGGCGGGGAAGACGTCGATGATGCGGTCGATCGTCCCGGCCGCGCCCCTGGTGTGCAGCGTGGCGAAGACGAGGTGGCCGGTCTCGGCGGCGGTCAGCGCCGTCGAGATCGTCTCGAGATCGCGCATCTCGCCGAGGAGGATCACGTCGGGGTCCTGGCGGAGGCCGGCCCGGAGCGCCTCGGCGAACCCGTGCGCGTCGGTTCCGACCTCGCGCTGGTTGACGAGACAGCGGCGGTGGCTGTGCAGGAACTCGATCGGGTCCTCGATCGTCAGGATGTGGCCCGCGCGGTTGCGGTTGATCTCGTCGATCAGCGCCGCCAGCGTCGTCGACTTGCCCGAGCCGGTCGGCCCGGTGACGAGGACGAGCCCGCGCGGCTTGTCGGCGAACTCGTGCAGGCCGCCGGGGAGGCCGAGCTCCTCGAGCGTGAGGATCTTGTACGGGATCAGGCGGAAAACAGCCGCAACCGCGCTCCGCTGGAAGAAGACGTTGACGCGGAAGCGGGCGACGCCGGAGATCGCGTACGACAGGTCGATCTGCCGGTCGACCTCGAGCCGCTTCTGCTGCTCGGTCGTGAGGATGCGATAGAGGAGCTGCTGGGTGTCGTCCGGCGTCAGCTCCGGCAGCTCCTCGAGGACGGTCATCTCGCCGCGCACGCGAACGGCCGGCGCCGAGCCTGCGGAGATGTGCAGGTCGGAGGCCCGCAGCGTCTGCATGCTCTCGAGCAGCTGATCGATCGAGTGGACGGCGGTCATCCCGACCGGCTATCGGCAGTGCGCCGCCGGATCCTTAACGGGCCGAGTCGGCCTACCCCGTCTGAGCAGGGGATTTCCCCCGTTCTAGGGCTGGGGGCAGCGACGCGCGCGCGGCCGATACGTGCCGGGCCACCGCAAAACCCCAAGGAAGGAGCACCATGCTCGGCAAGTTGCAGAAGCGTCTGAGGAGCGAGAAGGGTTTCACCCTGATCGAGCTCCTCGTCGTGATGATCATTCTCGCGATCCTCACGGCAATCGCGATCCCGTCGTACCTCAGCTTCAGGGACCGCGCGAACAAGAGCGCCGCCGGCGCAGACCTGCGCGCGGCGATTCCGTCCGTGGAGGCGTTCTTCTCGGACAACGGCACGTACGTCGGGCATGGACGCCGCCGGGCTGAAGGCGTCGTACGACCAGTCGATCAGCCCGGGCATCATCTCGGTCACGCGGCGACCGCCACGTGGCTACTGCGTGCAGGCGACTTCGCCGAACGACACCACGAAGTTCGGCCTCCAAGGCGGGTCCGTCGGCGCAGATCGTCGTCGGCACGGCCTGTCCATAGGCAAGTCGCCTCAGATCAGGTCCGAGAGGGCGCGGGAGACCGCGCCCTCTCTCTTTTCTAAAGTCGCGGCCGCGATTTGCCGAGCAAGGGCATGTGAAGAGGCAGCCCCGCCTACGCGCTTGTCGCCCTCGTCGGAGCGAGCTTCGTCATCCGGACTGCCCTGTCGTGGCTCCGCTCGACGCCGGCACTCTTCCCGGACGAGTACATCTACTCCTCGATCGGACGCTCGATCGCCGACTCCGGACATCCGCCGATCCGCGGCGGCCCCGCGCATTTTCCGGCGCTGCTCCAGCCGATCCTGACCGCGCCCGCATGGCTGATCGGCGACGTCGGCACAGCCTTCAGGACGGTCCAGGCGATCGGCGCGCTCGCGATGTCGCTCGCAGCCGATCCCCGTGTACGTCCTCGCAGTGCGCCTCGGTCTCTCGCGGAGGATCGCCCTCGCGCTCGCCGCGCTCGCTCGTGCTCGTCCCGGACCTGCTCTATGCGTCGTTCGTCACCTCGGAGCCGTTCGCCTACCCCCTGGTGCTGGCCGCCGTCGCGGCCGGTACAATCGCCCTCGCCGAGCCGAGCCGCCGCTCCCAGCTTGCGTTCGTCGGCTTTGCCGCGCTTGCCGCGCTCACGCGGGCGCAGCTCGTCTTGCTACCCGTCGTCTTCGTCCTCGCGACATTCGTGCTGGGGCGCGCGAGCACCGCCTGAGGACGGCCCTGCGCGAACAGCTTCTGCCGATCTGCGTCTTTGCTCTTCCGCATCGTCGCGCTGACGCTGGCCGGGCCGAGTCACGTGCTCGGCTACTACCACCCTGTTCTCCATCTCCGACTGAATCCGCTCCGCATTCCTCCGCTGGGTCGGGCTGGGACGCGATGGTGCTCGCGTATGCGGCCGGCTGGATCATCGTCCCGGGGCGCTGCTCGGCATGTGGTTCTGCGCTGCGCAGGCCGACGCTCGCGGATGGAGCATGCGTTTGCGGCGTCGTGACTCCTCCTCGCCGCCGGCGCTCGTGACCGAGGCCGGGTTGCTCCAGGCGAATGCCGACGGGCGGCCCGGGTTTCCCGTCAACGAGATCAAGGAGCGATACGTCTTCTACATCGCCCCCCTCGTCGGCATCTGCTTCGCGCTCTACGCCAGGCGCGGCTGGCCGATACGCGTGACGCATCTCGCGCTCGCGGCCGGGCTGCTCATTCTCTCGGTGCGAGTTCCCTTGAGCGGCTTCGCGGTCGCCTCGACTCTGAGCGCCTCTCCGATCCTGTTCGCCGTTTACTGGCTGACAGTCGAGCTCGGTGGGCCGGGGAACGCCGCCGGCGTGGTCGCGGCCGCGGTCGGGCTGATGTCGGTCGTGGCGTGCTCGCGTCCCGACGTCCGCGGCTGGGCACCCCGATCGTGCTCGGGCTCGCCCTGCTCGCAACCGGAGCGGCCTCGGCCGGCGCGGTCGCACTCGACGTACAGAGCACGACCAATCTGAGAAGGACTGCGCTGCCCCTCGACCCGTCGTGGGTGGACAAGGCCCGCCTCGGACCGGTGACGCTTCGTCAGTCATACGCGGGGCCCCGCGGCGATTACTCCCTCCAGGAGCTCTTCTGGAACCGCTCGATCACGCGGGTCGCCCTGCTGCCGGGAGCCGCGCGGTTCGACGCGTTCCGCACCGTGGCGTGCGCGTGCGCGCCGACGGTTCGTTGATGCTCGGCGGAGGACCGCTCAGCGGGCCGCTGCTCGTCGACACCTACGGCTCGACGGTCAGGCTCCACGGAGCGCGGATCGTCGCGACCGCCCCACATGCGGCGCTCTGGCTGCCGCGTGGCACCGCGGCGCCGCGGCTCTCGCTCTACGCACCCGGCCGGTATTCGGACGGCTGGCTCGCCGGTAGGGGGCCGATCACGATCTGGCCCGAGCAGACCGGAAGACCTGTCTCGGGCTGGCTGACGATGCGCCTCACCGCGCCTCGGTGGGTCGGCAGGGTCAACATGTCGTTCCGGGCTCCGGGTGGGGAGCCGATCTCTCTGCATCTCCGGGCCGGAGGCTCTGCGCGCCTGCGGCTGCCGGTGTGCTCGGGGCGGGCCGCTCGGGTCACCTACCACTCCAGCCGCACGACGTTCCTCGGTCTGCGGCCCGTGAGCGCGAAGGCCACGGCGCCCGTCTTCACGCCGAGCCGCTCGGCCTGCCCGGCACCCCGATGAGCCGGCCTCGGCCGGGGGACACCCCAACAGGGGATGACAGCGCGTGCGCCCGAGGCCGATAACGAGGAAGGCAATGCCCCCGGCCAACTGGAGAGAGCTCCCCGTCCGGCGCGCACACCTGCTGATGCGACGGTTCAGGGACGAGCGCGGCATCTCGCTGATCGAGGTGACGATCGCGCTCGTCCTGCTCGCGGTCGTCAGCGCCGCCATGGTCACGGTGCTCACCTCTGCCACCGCCGCGACGAAGCTCGCGCGCCACCGGACGATCGCGCAGCAGGCGGCCCTGGGCCAGATCGAGGCGATCAGGGCGATGGACTACAAGGACGTCGGCGTCGTCGCCGGCAACCCCTCCGGGTGTCTGGGCGTGACCACGCCGACCACCGCCTGCCCGAACTCCTCGTATCCGCCCGCCACGCTCGCCGTGAACAACGGCGGGCTGCTCGCGACGCTGACGACGCAGGTCTCGTACGTCAACGATCCCGGCCCGCTGAGCTACACCTCGTTCGCGAGCTACAAGAAGGTCGTCGTCACCGTCTCGCGCAACAGCGACTCGTCTCAGCTCGCGAAGGAAGTCACCTACGTCGCGCCGCCGGTGAAGGCGTCGCAGTCGAACGCGGTGATCAACGCCCGCGTCGATCGACATCGGGCCGAACCCCAGCCCGCAGATGACGAACGTGCCGGTGGCGCTGGCGACCGGCCCGAGCGCACCGCGGAACGATGTCACCGACGCCTCGGGCGCGGTCATCTTCGCCGGATTGACCCCGAACCCGACGAGTGGAGGGCAGGCCTACTACGACCTGAGCCTGACGCCTCCGGTCGGTTACGTCACCCTCTACGACACCGTCTCGCCGGCCGCGCCGGCGCACGTCCAGCTCTCCCCCGGCCAGACGTGGCCGACCGCGCTCTACGTCTACAAGCCGGCGACGATCTACGTCGATCTGAGGAACTCGGACGGAACGGCATTCGTGCCCGTCGGTAGCTCGACCGCCACGCTGCAGTACACGCGGAACTCGCTCCCGTACACGAAGAACGTGTCCTACACGGGCAGTCCGGTGACCGTCACCACGATGACCGAAGGCACGCAGACGGTCCAGGTGATCCCCGGGCTCGCCTACACCGCGTCGGCGCTCAACGGCGGCTTCTACGAGTACGACCCCACGACGCAGCAGCCTCAGACCTCGAAGACCGAAAACGTCCCGGACAACGGGTACCCGACGACGCTCACGCACACGTTCACGCTCACGAATGCGCCGACCGCCGCCCTGAGCGTCCAGGTCACCCGCTCGGGAATCGCCTGCAAGGGTGCGACGGTCACGATCAGCGCCGGCCCCTGGGGCGGAGCGCCGTGGAACTTCTCCGTGACCGGAACAACGAACGCAGCCACCGGCGCTGCCGCGATCCTGAACGTCCCGGTCCTTCCCAGCGGCACCACCTACACCATCTTCGGCAAGTCGAACAAGACGAGCCAGAGCCGGACCTACACCAATCAGCCCGTCTCAGCTCCGTCGACGAGCTTCAACGTCCAGCTCACGTCGGGGAGCACGACGTGCTGAGACTGCCCATCCGGCGGGCCGCGGCCGAGCAGGACGGCTTCACGATGATCGAACTGATGGCCTCGATGTTCATCCTGACCGCCGGCGTGCTCGTCGCCTGGTCGGCGATCGTGTCGACGACCACGAAGACCGCCGGGCGTGCCCGGGAGCTCGCCGACCTGCAGACGGAGGTCCGGTTCGCGGTGAACACGCTGGCGGCCGACCTGCGCCAGGCCCAGTGCAAGGACACCGTCACGACGCCGGTGTCCACCTCGACCGCCACCCAGGTCACCTTCTGGTCGCCCGACCGGCTGACGCCGTACCACCTGCGCCAGGTCTCCTACCGTCTCTCGGGCGGCCAGCTCCAGCGGCAGGTCGCCACCAGCACCAACACCGACGGACCTCCATGGACGATGGGGGCGGCCGGGGCCTGGTCGACGCTGGTCGGCCGGATCACGAACGCGTCGATCTTCACCTACAAGAACGCCGCGAGCCAGACCACGACGACCGCGTCGCAGGTCGCGTCGGCAAACGTCAGCCTCATGATCGCGCCGCCCGTCGGCCTCGGCGGGGCCGGCGCGAGCTACCAGACCAACATCGCCCTCAGGTCGGACACGTGCTTCTGAGGAATCGCATCCTGAGGGACGAGCGCGGCACGGCGATGGTGCTGGTCGTGTTCCTCACGGCCGCCGTGGCGCTGCTGTCCGTGAGCCTCATCGACCTCGTCCGCGGCGACTCGACCCGGGCGGCGAAGGCCACGGTCAGCGACGCGTCGTTCCAGGCAGCGGAAGCCGGGCTCGACGACTACACGTCAAAGCTCCTCGACGACAACCAGTTCTACCTCCACGACGTCGCGCTGGGCGAGTCCACGCGCCGCTCGTCCGGCGGCACGCTGGTCTCGCCCGGCGCCTCCACCCCCACGGCCTGGACCTACGGCACGACCTGGACATACCCGAACGGCAAGGACAACTGGCGTTCCCTGACCAACGGCTACGAGTACAACGTCCAGCTCACCGCTCCGACCGTCACCAACAAGTGGGCGATTGTCGTCGCCACCGGCCGGAGGCAGGGCACCACCTCGCCGTCACGCGTGATCGAGGAGTGGCTGCGCCCCTCGTCGGTCGCCGACTTCCAGATGATCTCGAACATCTCCGTCAGCTACGGAAGCGCAGCGACGACGTTCGGGAAGATCTACGCCAACGGCAACATCAACCACGCCGGCACTGCGTTCGCGAACCTGTACGCCGAGAACAGCGTCACGGGCAGCCCGACGATGCTGAACGGCGCCCTCAAGTACGACAGCTCGAACATCGGGACGGTGATCAAGTCACACCCGATCAACTTCTCCAGCTTCGCAACGTCGCTCGTCGACATCCAGCGGGCCTCACAGCTGAGCGGGATCTACCTCAA
The DNA here is from genome assembly GCA_963841405.1 of uncultured Actinomycetes bacterium. Lineage (GTDB taxonomy): Bacteria > Actinomycetota > Thermoleophilia > Gaiellales > Gaiellaceae > DATBLE01. The sequence goes on from CAWJCM010000011.1 coordinate 117,147, forward strand.
CGACGCCACCGCCGGCGCCTGGCAGCTGACTTTCAACAGCGACGGGACGGTGAACGTCAAGAAGTGCAACGGCACCAACCAGACGAGCTCGTCCCCGCCGACCTGCAACCAGGTCGCCGGCTATCCCAAGCCGGTGCCGGCGAACGGCGCCATCTACGCCGAGCAGAACGCGATCATCGCCGGCGGCACCTCGAGCTGCACCGATCCGGGTCGGCCCGGCTACCTGCCGGTGCGCAACCTCACGAACGCGGTCTGCGTCAACGGCCGGGTGACCGTCGCCTCGAACAACCAGATCATCATCGGCGACGACATCGGCTACGTGAACTCCGCCGGCGGCGACGACGTCCTCGGACTGATCGCGAAGGGCGACATGATCGTGGCCGAATGGGCCCCGCAGACGCTGAACTGGCGTGCGGCGACGATCGCCCAGACCGGCCAGTGGAGCTCGGCGAGCTCGGGCGGCAGCCACAACACGATGACGTTCATGGGCTCGACGGCGACCGCCCAGGGCGGGCAGATGTCGATGTTCACCGCCCGTAACTACAACTACGACGACTCGCTGCTGTACCTGCAGCCGCCGTGGTTCCCGACGATCGGCGACGCCTACACCGTCCTCCTCTTCCGGGAGCTGCCGGCGACGTAGCGCGGCCTCAAGCGCGCACCCGCCGATGCCGATAACACGAACATGACCCGCACTCTCGACCCCCGCGCCCGCCTGCTCCTGCTCGTCCTGCTGCTCGTCCTCGCAGCAGGCGTCGCAGGCTTCATGGCGGTCACCCGCCTGCACGGCTCGAGCGACTCCCAGCCGACCGCCGCCCCCGTGCCGGTGACGCATAGGCCGGCCACGACGGCGGTCGCGAAGCCGCACTCGGCGGCCAGCTCCGCCAGGCTGCACGCAGCCCCCGCGAAGCACCGGACGGTCGCCAAGGCTCCGGTGCATCCCGCGCCCAAGTCGAAGCCGGCGGCCGCTCCGAACCAGCTCCCCGCCGTGATCCGCCGCGCGCTGGCCGCCGACCAGGTGGTCGTCGTCGCGCTGTACGACCCGCGGGCGAAGATCGACGGGGCCGCGCTGGCGGAGGCCAGGGCCGGTGCAAAGCTGGCAGGCAGCTCCTTCGCTCCCATCGACGTGCGCGGCCACGGCGTCGACTCGCTGAACGCGAAGTACGGCGCCGTCCAGGATCCGGCCGTGCTCGTCCTCCGCCCGCCCGATTCGCTCGTCGTCCGGATCGACGGCTTCGCCGACCGCGACACGGTCGCCCAGGCGGCCGACAACGCCGCCTCGTGATCCGCTTCGGCCGGCACACCGCGCCGGCCGAGGAGCCCGCCTGGAACGACCTCTGGGCGGTCTCGCCCGAGCCCGTCGCGCCGACCGCAGAGCCCTCGGAGGGTCGCGAGCTGTTCGTCCGGCACGCGCGCAAGGACGGAAAGATGGTGGCGATGCTCCGCGCAGTCGACCACGGCTCGTCGTGCGTGGTCGAGGCGGAGGTGTGCCCGAACGGCACCACGCAGCTCGTCCACCCCGGCCCGTACACCTTCGCCGACGCGAACCAGGCGAGCGCCTTCGTCACGGAAGCGGTCGCGGCCCTGATGTACCTGGGCTGCGACATCCAAGCCCACTGAACGCTCGCTCCGCTCGCTTCATGGGGGAACCCCTGGTTCCCCCATGGACCCCCTCCTTGCGAGCGGCAGCGGAGTATCGGTGTTCACGGAGCCGTCGGATGTATCTCCAGCTTCCAATGCCCGCAGACCTCATCTCGTCAGCGAGCCGCTGCCGCCATGTCGGCAGCGGCGCCGGTTGGCAGACCCCGCGGGGACAGGCTTCAGCCTGTCCCCGGGCCTTCTGCGTGACGCAATCGAAAGGCACGGGACAGGCTGAAGCCTGTCCCTTCCGTTCCGCCGCCGCGGCCGACATGGCGGCCGCGGCTACGATCGGTTGAGGGGTGCGCGCACGTCGGCATCGCGAGACCAGCCGCCGGCTCCGCAACCACATGTCTTGCGAGGGCGCCCGCAAGGAGGGGGTCCGTGGGGGAACCAGGGGTTCCCCCACGAGAGCGAGCGTCAGCCGGTGACGCGGGCCAGCTCTTCGATCGACGTCAGGCCCGAGGCGACCTTGGCCATGCCGTCGTCCCACAGGGTCTTCATGCCGGACGACATCGCCTCGCGCTCGACCTCGTCGCGGCCGGCCCTTCTCACCGCCAACTCGGCCAGCCCCTCGTTCATCAGCATCAGCTGGAAGATCCCGATCCGGCCCTTGTAGCCGGTCTGGTTGCAGCGCGGGCAGCCGCGCTTGCGGTACAGAACCATCCCGTCGGACGACGCGGCGACGTCCGGCCCAACCCGCGCCTCGATCAGCTCCTCGACGCTCGGCGTGTACATCTCGCAGCAGTGCGTGCAGAGCTTGCGGGCGAGCCGCTGGGCCAGCACAGCCGAGACCGCCGAGGCGGTCAGGAACGGCTCGACCCCCATCTCGTTCAGCCGGGTCAGCGTGCTCGGCGCGTCGTTCGTGTGCAGCGTCGAGAGGACGAGGTGACCGGTGAGGGCGGCCTCGATCGCCATCTTCGCCGTCTCGCCGTCGCGGACCTCGCCGACCATGACCACGTCGGGGTCGGAACGGAGGATCGAGCGCAGCGCGGTCGCGAAGGTCAGTCCTGCCCGCACGTTGATCTGCATCTGGTTGACGCCGGCGAGCCGGTACTCGACCGGGTCCTCGACGGTGATCACGTTGATCTCCGGCCGGGCGATCTGGGTCAGCGCAGCGTACAACGACGTCGACTTGCCGGAGCCGGTCGGCCCGGTGACGAAGATCGCGCCCGTCGGCCTGGCGATCAGCGAGCCGAACGTCGCCCGCATCTCGTCCGACATGCCCAGCACCTCGAGCGACGGCGCCTGCTTCGACTTGTCGAGCAGGCGCAGGACGACCGTCTCGCCGGCAACCGTCGGCAGCGTCGCCATGCGGATGTCGAGCAGGCGGCCCGCGGACGCGGCGCGGAGCGAGATCCGCCCGTCCTGCGGCTTGCGGCGCTCCGCGATGTCCATCTTCGCCAGCACCTTCAAGCGTGTGGTCACCCCGGCCATGTGCTGCTTGGGGATCCGCTGCATCTCGTGCAGCACGCCGTCGATCCGGAACCGGACGAGCAGCCCGTCCTCCTGGGCCTCGAAGTGGACGTCGCTCGCCCCGTCCTCGGCCGCCTCGAGCATGATCGAGTTGACGATGCGGACGATCGGCCCGTCCGAGACGCCGTCTTCCTCCTCGAGGTCGGCGACGGCATCGTCCTCCACTTCCTCCTCGTCGAGCGTCTCGATCACCGCGTCCGAGACGCGGTCCAGCCGGTCGAGCTCGGCGGTGATCTCGTCGCGCGCGGCGACGCCGAGCGAGAGCTGGTAGCGGGTCGCGAGCCGGAGCTCGTCGATTGCCTGGACGTTCTGCGGGTCGGCAAGCGCGACGTGGAGGGTCTCGCCCTCGAGGCGGTACGGCAGGGCAACCGCCCGGCGAAGCGTGCGCACCGGCATGTGCGTGCTCGCGTCGGCCGAGACGCCGGTCAGCCGCAGGTCGACGAGCGGCAGCCGGTGGCGGGCGGCGAGCATCCGCGCCACGCCCTCGCTCGAGGCCAGCCCCTCCGAGACGAGCGCCTCGGCGACGGTGGCGCCCTGGCGGGCCGCGCCACGGACGAGCGCGAGGCGGTCGAGCGGGACGAGCCCCGTCGCCTCGATCAGGTCGGCGACGAGCTCGGCCGGCTCGTTGTGGATTCCGGCCCCCTGGACCGGTGCGGCAGCGGTTTCCGCGTGCTCCTCGACCGCCCTCAGGGGGCGGAGCTCGGGCGGCTCGTGCGGCATGTCCCCCACACCCCGCGCCTCAGAGGAAGCTCGTGTAGGCGTGGATCAGCGCATCGCCTGCGAACAGTGCGACCACCGACCCGAGCGCGAGGAACGGCGCGAACGGGATCGCCATCTTGCGTGCGCCCGACCCGTGCCTGGCGAAGAGGAAGATCGCCGGCACGATCGCGAAGAGCATCCCGAGCGGGAGCGCGACCACGACCGTGCGCCCGAGCGCGACGCCCATCAACAGCGCCAGCTTCACGTCGCCCATGCCCATCCCGCCCGGATAGGCGAGTGCGACGAGCAGCAGGAACACCGACGCGCCCAGGCCCGCCGCCGCCCACTCGGGGCTCGGCTCCCAGGCCGTCATCAGGACGAGAACGACCGCGGCCGCCGGCAGCACGACCCGGTTCGGGACGATCCGGTGCGTCAGGTCGGTGGCGGTGATCACGACCAGGGCCGCGCAGAAGACGGCCGCAGCCGCAGCGTGCAGCGTCAGCCCGAAGGCGAAGAGACAGGCGACCAGCAGCACCGCGGTCGCCAGCTCGACAGCCGGATAGAGAGGACTGATCCTCGTCCCGCACGAGCGGCAGCGTCCGCGCAGCAGCGCGTAGCTGAGCAGCGGGACGTTGTCGTACCAGGAGATCTGCTCCGCGCACGCACCGCAGGCCGAGCGCGGGTGCAGGAGCGAGCGGCGCTCGGGCAGCCGGGCGGCGACGACGTTCAGGAAGCTCCCGACCGCGAGCCCTGGCAGCACCGCGAACGCTCCGAGGGCGACGGCCATCTACCCGGGACGGACGACGGGCCTGACTCTCGGGACGATTCTCGACGCGGGCTGGTTGCCCGGCAGCAGGACGGTCGTTCCGGCATAGGGCGAGCGGTTGTCGGGCTGGCCTCGCTCCGGGTAGTTCTGGTTTCGCGAGAGGGTGAGCGTGATCGTGGGCGCGCCGGTGTCCTGGACGACCGAGCCGGCGACCGGCTCCTGCGTGGCCACCGTGTTGCCGGCGAAGCCCTTCACCGCGCCGCTCACGCGCCAGGCGAACCCGCCGTCCTGGAGGATTCCCTTGGCGAAGACGTACGCCTGGCCGGTCACCTGCGGCACGACCAGCGTCTTCGGGCCGGCCGAGACCGGCACCAGCGTGGGCCGCTGCGGGGCGACCCGGTCGGCGGCGAGCGTCAGCGTCCCGCCGGCGACCAGGAGACCGACGAAGGTGGCGGCGACGCCGCGGATCAGAAGTGCTGCAAGCCTGATCATTCCCGGCTTTCATCGGCCGAATCCGGCCGGAACTTGAGGGCCGCCTCAGTCAAGGGACCGGATGATGTGGAAGACGAGCGGCTGGCCGGCGCCGGCCTGCGCAGGGCCGGGATCCGACCAGCGGAACGCCGTGCCGGCGAAGCTCTGGAACCAGTCCTCGTCCTGCGGGTAGGTGGCGGCGGGCTGGAGCTGGAGGTGGAGATGCGGGCCGGTGGCGTCGCCGGTCTGGCCGACGAGCCCGACCTGGTCGCCGCCTGCGAGCTCGGCTCCCTGCGTCACCGACGGCTCCATGTACGACAGGTGGCAGTAGGTCCACGTCTGGCCGTCGGTGGTCTGCATGGTGAAGCCGGTGCCACAGCGCTCGTCCCAGCTCCAGGCGTGGAGCACGGTCCCGTCGGACAGGGCATAGAGCGGCGAGCCCTCGGGCGCCACGATGTCGGCGGCCGGATAGTCGTGGTGGTAGTGCGAGACGGAGACGGCCGCCGGGCCGCCGCCGACCGGGAAGACCCAGTCGCCCGCGGCTGCCGCCGGAACGCCGGCCCCGTTCGATGCGACGCCCTGGCCCGTCTGCTCGAGCTTCGTGAGCGCCGCCCTGGCGTTCTCGAGCTTCTGCTTCAGCCGGTCGGCCTCGGCCTGCGCAGCGTCCACCTCGGCCCCGAACTGGACGGCCCGCTTCTGCGCCTCGAGCCGGTTGGAGAGGAGCCGGGTTCCGTCGGCCCGGTCGGTCAGCAGCGAGCCGCGGACGGCCAGCGCCTGCGCCTTGTCCAGCGCAGTCCGGTACGCGGCGTCCGCCTGCGCAACCTCCGCCCGGGCGGCATCGAGCTCCGGCTGAAGCGGGTCGGGTGCGAGCAAGGCGCCCGAGCCCTGCACGGCCGGCGCGTTCTGGTAGGCGTCGGCCGGAGCGGTGTCGGAGCTGCCGTAGAGCTGGGCGAGCTGCAGCACCTGGTTCACGTACCAGTCGGCGTGGTTGTAGGAGAAGACCGCGCGCCGGATGTCGGTCGAGCCGCCCGAGGCGGCGAGGTAGCGGGCCGCGGAGTAGATCGCGTCGACCGGGCTCCACGGGTCGGCGTAGCCGTTCGCATCGGCGTCGGTCCCCCAGCGCTCCCAGGTCGAGGGCATGAATTGCATCCAGCCGATCGCGCCGGCCGAGCTGGGACCCATGTTCCGGCCGAAGTTCGACTCGATCTTGTTGATCGCCGCGAGCACGTTCCACGGGATGCCGTACGACTGGCCGGCGTTCTGCCAGAGGCTCAGCAGCTGGTCGTACGAGAGCTGAACCGGCTGCGCGGGAGGCAGCGTCCACGACGACGCGAGCGACAGTTCGCTCCCGTTCGGTACCGTCGCGCTCGGCAGCGCCGGGGTTCCCGCGACAGCGGAGAAGGTCGAGCCGTCCCCGCGCGCGACTCCGGCGGTCACGAGCAGGCCGACGACCAGCGGGATCATGAGCCGCTTCATTGCGCCGCCCGCTGCACCATGCGCAGGCCGGCCGGCTGGCCCGACCCCGGTTCTTCGGCCGCCTTGCGCTCCTCCTCGGCCCGCTCTTTGACGGCGCGGTCGAGGGCGACGAGGAAGTCGTGCTTGTTTCCGGCAGCGTTCGCCGCGGTCTCGCGGTCGACGTGCCCGCCGAGCACAAGGGCGATCAACGCCTGCGTGAAGGTCTGCATCTGGAAGAACGCGCCGTCGGCGATCGCTTCCTCGATCTCGCCGGCCCGGTCCTCGCGGATCAGGTCGGCAATGCGGGCGTTCACGACCATCACCTCCACGGCGGCGACCCGGCCGCGGTCGAGGCGCGGCAGCAGACGCTGGCTGATCGCCCCACGCAGCACGCCGGCCAGGATCGACCGCACCTGTTGATGCTTCTGGGGAGGGAAGAACTCGACGATCCGGCCGATCGACTCGGCCGCGTCCGTCGTGTGCAGCGTCGAGAGGACGAGGTGGCCCGACTCGGCCGCCTGCATCGCGGTCTGTGCCGTCTCGGCGTCGCGCATCTCGCCGATCAGGATCACGTCGGGGTCCTGGCGCAGCGCGCGGCGAAGCGCCTCGTTGAACGAGGTGGTGTCCAGGCCGATCTCGCGCTGGTTGACGATCCCGAGCCGGTCGTCGTGGAGGATCTCGATCGGGTCCTCGATCGTGACGATGTGGCACGGGCGCGTGGCGTTGATGTGCCCGATCATCGCGGCGAGCGTGGTCGTCTTCCCCGAGCCGGTCGCGCCGGTGCAGAGGACGAGCCCGCGTGGCTCGTTCGCCAGCTGCTCGATCCCCTCGGGCAGGCCGAGGTCGGCGAAACCCGGCACCTCGCTCGGGATGACGCGAAACGCGAACGAGATGGAGCCGCGCTGGCGGAACCCGTTGACGCGGAGACGCGGGAGGCCGGGAGGCGTGTAGGCGAGGTCGAGGTCGCCGGTCTGGTCGAAGGTCGCGCGTCGCGCCGAGTCGTGTGCCGTGACGGTCGTAAGCACCTCTTCCAGCTGCCGGTCTGTGAGGGGCAGCCAGTCCTCGGCCGCGTGCAGCGAGCCGTCGTGCCGGAGGATCGGCGGCTGGCCGACCTTCAGGTGGACGTCGCTGGCGCCGCCGTCGACGGCGTGCCGGAGCAGGGAGTCCAGATCCACGCGCCCTCTTTCGGCAGACCCCGGACGCTGCTTTAGCCAGATCCTCCTAATGCGCGACAGCGCGGGCGCCGATAGACGAGCCATGGCAGTCCAGCCTCTGCACGAGCAGGGCGCCGATCCGCGGGCCCAGGGGCGCCCCCTGCTCGGCGGGTTCCTGATGCGCAAGGGCCAGCTGAACGCCGACGGGCTGGAGCAGGCGCTGGCGGAGCAGGAGCGGAGCAGGCTGCCGCTGGGCCAGGTGCTGATCGGCCTCGGCCTGATCACCACCAGGCATCTCGCGGAGGCGCTCGCCGAGCAGCACGGGCTCGACTTCATCGATCTCGGCGAGACGACGCTCGACGCAGCGGCCGTGGCCCTGCTTCCGGAGAGCCTGGCGCAGCGCTACCAGGCGCTGCCGGTGCGGATCGAGAGCGGGACGGCCGTGGTTGCGGTCGCCGACCCGACGAACGTGATCGCACACGACGACCTGCGCCTGGCGCTCGGCACCGACACCAGGTTCGTCGTCGCCGACAGCGACCAGATCGAAGGGACGATCAGCCGCGCCTACCACGCGAAGGTCGGTGCCGTCGAGACGTTCTCGAGCGCCGCCTGGAAGGCGAACGAGGAGGAAGACGACGCGATCGCCATCGACGACCAGGCGCCCGCGATCAGGTTCGTGAACGACATGATCAGCCGCGCGCTCGGCCATCGCGCCTCCGACATCCACTTCGTGCCGCAGGCCGACCGGCTCGTCGTCCGGGTCCGCATCGACGGGGTGACGCGGGAGCTGAGCGAGGCCCCGACGTCGATGCAGGCAGCGGTGCTGGCCCGCATCAAGGTGATGGGCGGCCTCGACATCGCCCAGCGCAGGATGCCGCAGGACGGCCGCGTCGGCATCAAGGTCGGCGGCCAGCCGATGGACCTGCGCGTCGCGGTGCTGCCGACCACCTTCGGCGAGCAGGCCGTGCTGCGGATCCTGCAGGGCGGCGTCAAGGGCGCCCTCTCGATCGGCGAGCTCGGCATGGATCCCGCGACCGAGACGATCGTCCGCCGGGCGATCGCCCGCCCGTACGGGGCGATCATCACCGTCGGCCCGACGGGCAGCGGCAAGACGACGACGCTCTACGCCGCCCTCGACGTCCTCAACGAGCCCGAGAGCGTCCTGGTCACGATCGAGGATCCGGTCGAGTACCAGATGCCGGGTGTCGGCCAGATCGAGATCGACCCCTCCGCCGGCCTGACATTCGCGCGCGGGCTGCGGACGATCCTGCGCAGCGACCCCGACGTGATCCTCGTCGGCGAGATCCGCGACGAGGAGACGGCCCGGATCGCGATGCAGGCGGCCACCACGGGCCACCTCGTCCTCTCGACACTGCATGCGCAGAGCGCCTCGAGCTCGATCATCCGGCTCAAGGACATGGGCGTCGACCCGGGCCTGTTGGCCCCGTCCTTGAACTGCATCATCGCGCAGCGTCTCGCGCGGCGGCTCTGCCTCGAGTGCCGCGAGGCGTACGAGCCGGGCCAGGAAGGGCGGCGCGAGCTCGGCGACGAGTACAAGGACGTGCATCGCCTCTACCGCGCCCGGGGCTGCGATGCCTGCCTCCAGACCGGCTACGACGGCCGGGTCGCTCTCTACGAGGCGATGTCCGTGGAAGGGAAGATCCGCCGGCTGATCGACGGCTCGACGGAGGAGATCTTCGCGGCCGCAGTCGAGCAGGGAATGTCGACGCTCCGCGAGAGCGGCCTCAGGCTCTGCGTCACCGGCGTCACCTCGCTCGAGGAGGCCCGCCGGGTCACCGGCGACCGGCTGCTTTAGCACGGGGGAACCCGCTGGTTCCCCCGTGAGCCCCCTCCTTGCAGGCGGCCGCGTTCTTCAGACGCGGGCTGAGCCGGCGCTTGAATCGATCGATCCTCCGTTGCCTCGCCGCCCTGTGCCTCCCGCCGGGCAAAGCCCGGCTCCGGCGGCGGATCGACCATTACCCAGCGGGATGATCGGCCGACCGGATGGCGGCGACGCGCGCGAGCGCGGCGATCGCCTTCAGCGGCGGCCGGGCGAGGCCCCGTGCCTCGGACGGCGCGCTGATATCACCGCGGACGAGCCGCTCCACCACCGGCCAGACGAGCGGCGCTCTCGCGAGTGCGAACGTCGCGCGCGGGTAGCGGTCGAGAGCGATCTTCGCGCCCCAGGAGGCGTGCCCGAGCGGACCGAGTGCAGCTGTCAGGCGCGCGCTGTAGGCGTCGACGGTCTCGGCACGACCGGCCAGTACATCGAGCGCAGCCGTGGAGGCGAGCCGTGCGCTGACGAAGGCCTCGTACATGCCGTCTCCGGTGAGCGGGTCGACGAGCCCGGCCGCGTCGCCGACGAGAAGCGCCCGGCCGCGTGCGGCGACGAAGCCCGAGCGGCGGAGCGGGAGGCGGTGGCCGCGGACGCTCTCGAGCGCGTCGCCGTCGATCCCGTGCCGGCGGCAGAGCTCGGCGAGGTGACCGCGCAGCCGCGGCCCCTCGGCCTCCCAGCCCCCCACGCCGACGTTGACGTGGTCGCCCTTCGGGAAGACCCACCCGTAGCCGCCGGGGATCGTCCCCAGCTCGATCACCGCCAGGCCACGGTAGCGCTCGTCGAAGGCGGCGTTGCCCTCGAAGGCGACTCCGTGGGTGACCGGACCTCCGAGTCCGAGCGCGCGGGCGGTCGTCCCGTTGGCGCCGTCGGCGCCGACGAGGATGGCGGGGCGTACCTCCCGGCCGTCGTACTGCAGGGACAGACCCTCGGGGCCTGTCCCGACGCTTACCTTCACCCCGTCGCGGAACACGGCGCCGGCGGCAACGGCCTGCTCCGCGAGGTACTGGTCGAGCCGCCGCCGCTGCGTCATCAGCACGAACGGACCGCCCCTGCCCCGGCGCTCGAAGTGCGACCGCCAGCCGACCCGGAAAGCCATCCGGTCGACCTCGTGCTCGACCACGGGGGCCGGGTCGACCGGCAGCTGGCGCACCGCGCGCAGCGTCAACCCTCCGCCGCACGGCTTGTCGCGCGGGAAGCGCGCCTTGTCGACGAGCAGCACGCGGGCGCCGTCGCGAGCGAGGTGGATCGCCGTCACCGAGCCCGCGGGGCCGGCGCCGATCACGGCAACGTCGTACTGCTCCACGGCGCCCATCGTAGTCCGGAGCCGGAGTCCGGCCGGTTAGGCTGGCGCGGTGCGCCCCGAGCGGATGAACTCGTTCACCGACGGCGTCGTCGCAATCCTGATCACGATTCTCGTCCTCGAGCTGCGGCCGCCGGAGGGCGATCGGCTGGCGGACATCCTCGACGAGAAGGGACACCTGCTCGCCTACCTGCTCAGCTTCGTCTTCGTCGCGATCTACTGGGTCAACCACCACCATCTGATGCAGGTCGTCCATCGCATCGACGGACGCACGCTCTGGGCGAACGTCCACCTCCTCTTCTGGCTGTCACTCACGCCGATCGCGACCGCCTGGCTCGGCGAGTCGGGAGTCGAGTCCGGGCCGGTCGCCGCCTACGCGATCGTCCTGCTCGGCTGCGCGTTCGCGTACTGGATGCTGGTGCTCTGCCTGCTCGCCCTGCACGAATCCGACTCCCAGCTCGCGCAGGCGATCGGCCGCGACCGCAAGGGCAAGCTCTCGATCGTCGTCTACTGCATCGGGCTCGTCTTTGCGTGGATCGCGCCCTGGGTCTCGGTTGCGATGTTCGTGACCGTCGCCGTCATCTGGGTCGTCCCCGACCGCCGCGTCGTCAGGGCCCTCGGCCTGGACGGCTGAGGAGCGAGGGTCAGCCCGCAACCTGGATCGGCGTGACCGTTCCGTCCGCCTGGTCGCAGACCCAGAGCACGCCGCCGTCGACGATCGACTCGCGCGGCTGCCGGCCTGTGTGCACGGCGCCGACGATCGCGCCGGTCGCCGCGTCGAGCTCGAGCACGTAGCGGTTGTCGTAGTCGCTGACCCAGACCCGGCCGCCGGAGGCCGCGATCCCCGCACCGCGCCCCGAGAGGTGGAGGCGCCGCTTCACCTTCCTCGACGCCGGGTCGACGAGGGCTGCCGTGCCGGAGAAGGTCGAGACCCATAGCCCGGCGGACGTGTCGACAATCGCGTCCACGTCTTGGGCGACAGTGACCGTTGTGCCCTTGAGCGCGGCCGTCGCCGGATCGACGGCGACGAGCGCGCCGTTCTGGAGCCCCACCCATACCAGCCCGCGTGCGACGAGCGGCGTCGAGCCGCCGGACGGAAGCGTCAGCCGGCCGAGCACCCGGCCGCCCGCCGGGTCGATGCGCGAGACGTAGCCGTCGAGGTTGGTCGCCCAGACCGTCCCGTTCGCGTCGATCGCGATGCCTGTCGGCCGGCCGCCGACGGCGATCCGCGCGACGACCGCTCCGTGGTCGGGATCGATGCGTACGACCGTTCCGCTGCCGAAGTCGGATACCCAGACGGCCGAGCCGGAGGCCGCGATCCCGCCCAGCTGACCGCCGATCTGCACGTTGGCGAGGACACGGCGCGTCGCCGGGTCGATCCGCGAGACCGTTCCGGACGAGCTGTTCGAGACCCAGAGCGAGCCGTCTGTCGAGGCGATCCCGACGGGCGCGCTGCCAACGCGCACGGCGGGCGGCGCCGGCGCGGGGACAACCACGCTGACGACGCGCTTCGCGCTCGCCCGGCCCCGGCGGTCGATCGTCCAGACGCGGACGCGGTGCAGGCCGGGCCGGGCGGCGAGCGAGCTCGAGCGGCGGCACGTCCGCGGTCGAGCCGAGTCGAGCGCGCAGACGATCCGCTTGGTCGCGGCCGGCGGCGTGACCGTGACCAGGATCGGGGAGTCCTGCACCGGCATCGCCCGCACGGCCGGCGCGGGCGCGGCGGCGAAAACCAGAACGGCGAGGGCAGCGGCGATCATGCCGTCATCCTAGCTCGTTAACTTTACGGTGTAAAGGTGAAGCGGAACCTCACCCGCGAGCGCGTCGTCGACGCTGCGCTCGAGCTGATCGACGAGGAGGGCGTCGAGGCGCTGAGCATGCGCAAGCTGGGGCGACGGCTCGGGGTCGAAGGCATGGCCCTCTACACCCATGTGCGCGGCAAGCCCGACCTGCTGGACGCCGTCGGCACGCGTGTCGCGGCCGGCCTCCACACCGACTTCGACCGCTCGCTGCCCTGGCGGGAGCGGGTCCGCCGCAGCGTCGTCGCCTTTGCCAACCTCCAGGCGAGCCATCCGCGCGCCTTCCCGCTGGTCTACCGCCCCGGTTTGCAGACCGACGCCGTCAGCCTCCTCACCGAGGAGCTGCTCGACGCCCTGCGATCGGCAGGCTTCGACCCGCCCGGCGCGGCGCTTGCGTACGAGACGATCGTCGTGTTCGTCGACGGCGCCCTCCTCGGGCGAGGCGCGTGGACGGACGAGGACCTCCGATCTGGATGGCAACCCGGCGCCGGGCGGGTCGACCGCAGGCGCTTCCCCCGCTTCGCCGAGACCGCCCCCCATGCGGCGGAACTGACGTGGAACGAGATCCTCGACTCGGGCCTGACCTTGCTCCTGGACGGCCTCGAGGCCCGACTGGCCTGAGCCAGTTTCGAAGCGGGTTCGGTGGCCTCGCTGCTTCGCGCAGTGAGGAGCTGAGCTGTGGTACTCCCAGGCGGGCTTCAGGCGGCGACGAGCACGTTCGCGCCGACCAGTTCGTAGGTCGGCGTTGCGCGCAGGTCACGCGTCGCCAGGGAAGTGCCATGCTCGACGGCGGCCAGGGCGACGAGGCCGTCGTAGACGGCACCTCCAGCAATGCCCAGCCTGCTCAGCGTTTCGGCCAGCATCTCACTCGACCGGGACCGGAGCACAATTGGCCTGGAGAACCGCTCGCGCAGCAGGCGGGCCGCATCCACTGGCTCGAGTCGAAGGTCGCCAGGGAGCCTGGTCAGCACCGAGTAGGTTTCGACGAGCGCGTGACCGCAGAGCGCAAGCTCTCGACCGTCCCACCAGCCCCGTACTGCCGCGTGCGCTCGATGAGTCTGCACCAGCAGCGGCACTGCGACGCTCGTGTCCACACCGATCGCGATCAGCGCCGCCCGCTGTCGATAAGCGCGAATACGTCGTCGTCGCCAATCGTCGTATCCCCGGTGGCCACCGGGACGCCGTTCTCGTCCACGATCCTCGCGGTGCGCCCAGCAGGAATCAGCTGTAGACCGGCACCGTACCGAGAGATATCGACCACCGACCCGGGTCGGAGCCCGAGTGCGTCCCGCAAAGCCTTGGGCACGAGTAGACGTCCCCCGGAGTCGATCGTCGCCTCCATGATGGGGAGACTTTACCATTTATTTCCCACGCACGGTGCGCCGGCCGAGCGGCAGTGCAGGCTCGACCGTAACGGCAACGAGGGTACGAACCGCGCGCCGAGACGAGCGGAAAGCGAAGCGGCGAAGCCGGGGAAATGGGCCTGAGCGGACGGCTCTCGAACCCGCCGCCGACGCTCGCCGCTGCGCTCAAAACGCCGCTGACACCTGCCGCCGCGGCCGACCTGGCGGCCGCGGCCCACTGCGACGTCGCCTCAGAGGCGCGGCCGAAGGCCGCTTGCCCCGAGCAGCAAAGCGAAGCGGTGCGAGGGATATGGATCTGGGAGGACGGCTTTCGAACTTGCCACGGCCTCTGGCGACCCTTCTTCGCGGGCTCGCGCACTGAAGCCGCGACGACCACTCCGCCTACGGTGGGGCGACGCCCAGCTGGTCGCAGATGCCTCGTGCGAGACCGCGGTCGATCTCACGGTGGCGCGGCACCGGAGCGCGACGCCGCGGATCGTCCTCGTTCATCCAGATCGTATGGTTGCCGCCTTCACGGATCTTCCGGCATCCCTGACGAGCAAGGTGCCGCTCGAGATCCCGACGCCTCACGCAGTCAGCGTGACACGGAGCGGCTCGGTGCTCGCCCCCTCGGGCAAGGGGCTCGGCTCGCCCTCCTCGAGATAGGAGAGGACGAGCTCGCGCAGTGCGTCGAGGACGTTTTCGCGCGCCTCGTCTCGCGTGCGCCCCTGGCTCATCGCTCCGGGAACCTCGCGCACGCGCGCGATGATGAATCCGTCCTGGCCCTCCTCGTAGACAACGGTGAGCTGAAGCGGCTCGCTCATCGGGCCAATCGTACCCAGACGGGGCGGCGCCTCCACCTTGGAGAACGGAAATTGGTTTGAGACGCCAGCGCGCCTGCGCCACCTTGCTGGCGCTGTTGTGCCAAAGACAACGTCGAAATGGGGGCGGGAGGATTCGAACCTCCGAAGGCAGAGCCAACGGGTTTACAGCCCGTCCCCTTTGGCCGCTCGGGAACACCCCCAGGGAGCGGGGATTGTAGCGGCGTGGTCCCCGAAGATGGTCAAGCCTCAGCCTGTCTCCGGCCTTTCGCCAATGCCACCGGGAGACATGGGTCAGGCAGCAGCCTGGTCCGCCTACCCGCAGAACCGGTTCAGGGGCGTCTTGCCGTCCCAGCGGTAGCCGTTGGCGTTCGTCCGCACGACGGTCGTCCGGTAGCAGCCGGGCTTGTGGCGGACGCGAAACGTCTTGCGGCCGTTGCCGAGCGTCGTGCCGCGGCCGGTGGCGAACGGGTATCCGCGCCGCCGGACGAGCACCGACACGTACGTGTCCGGAACGGGACGGCCGCGCGCGTCGACAAGCGAGACGGTCACGAGCAGCGTCTTGCCGGCACCGAGCCCGTAGCGGACGCCGGCGACTCGAAGCACGCCCGGCGCGACCGTGATCGGCGCGGAGGCGGTGAAGCCGCCGCCGGTCGCCGTCACCGTCCCGCGGCCGCCCTTCGGGCCTGCGGTGAAGTTCACGGTCGAGCCGGCGAGCGGCTGGATCGTCCCCAGGCCAACCGGAGCAACCGCCCACGACGCTGCGACCGGGACCGCGTTCCCGTACTGGTCGGCGCCGATCGCCGACAGTGGAGTCGACGCGCCGGCCGCCACGGTGCTCACGCCCGTCGCCACCCTCATCGACACCGGAGCGCCTGGGAGGATCGTCTCGGACTGCGTCCCGCTCGTCACCCGGAACGCCGAGGCGGTGATCGTCGAGCTGCCCGCCCTGGTGTCGAGGTAGTAGAACGGCCCGGCCGCGCTTCCGCCGGCGGAGATGGAGAGCGCCAGCGTCGGAGCCCAGGGGCCGGTCGGCGCGAGCGAGAACTGGCCGCGCGGCGAGTTCGACCTCAGCGTGATCGCGATCGGCGACTGGGCAGGCTGCACGGCTCCGGTCGCGTTCAGGAGCGTGAGCGCGATCGGCCCTGACGGCGCGCCGGCGGCCAGCGTCTGCGGCGCGCTCGTGAAGGCGAGCACCGGCTGTGTCCACGTGCGGAACGACTTCCAGACCTGGGTGAACGTCGCGCCGGGCAGATCGCCGGTGCACGACCCGGTGCAGGCCTCGATCCCCGGATCGGCCGGATTGGTCGACTGGCCCGAGTTGCGGATCGCCGCCGCCAGGCGGTCGAGGATCGCCCGGCTCTGGTTCACGTAGTCGGCGTTCGCGAGGCCCGGGTTCCGCGGCGACCAGGCGAACCCCCAGTGATCCTGCGGCTGCCCGCTGACGGCGCCGAAGGAGCGGAGCGCGTAGACCTGTTCGGAGACGAACGACTCCATCTGATCGAACGGGATCGCCGTCCACCCGTAGCTGCTCCCCCACGACCAGGCGGCGTTGGCGAGCGGGCTGGACGTCGTCTGGATGAACGTCCGGCCCGGCTCGATCGCCGGCGGCGCGGCCCGGGCCAGGAGAACCTGGTGCTCGAGGTAGTCGTTCAGCTGGTCGCGCCGCTGCTGGATCGTCGTCCCGGGCACGGCGACCCGCCGGTAGTCGCCGTAGACCTCCTGCGACCAGTCGGCAACGTACGCGGTCATGTCGGCCCAGAACCCGGCGTCGCCGAACCAGTTCTGCAGATTCGTCTGGTAGAACGTCGTGTCCAGCACCGACTGGCCGACACCGACGATGAACACGGTGCCCTTCGTGTCCGGCCCGCCGTCGCCGGTGAACAGGCCTCGGACGAGGTCGCGGGCGTTCTGGCGGTCGCTGCCCAACCCGATGCGGACCGAGGACGGGAACTCGTTCACGGCCCACGTGTCCCCGTTCGAGACGTCGAATCCGGCCGCGGCCATCCGGCGCCGCGCCTCCACGCCGGCCTCGAACCAGGTCGAGTTGGTCTGCGCGACCCATGCCTGCCAGCCGGTCCAGTTGATCTCGGCGAGGGCGTGGAGGTTCGGGCCCAGGGCGCGGATCTTGGCCGCCTCGCCTTTCCGGAGCGTCGTCTTGCCGGCCGCAAGCGGCGGCACGGAGATGTAGTACTGCGCGCACGGCGATGCCTGGGCGGCGAGCCTGGTCGCGAGCCGCAGCCAGTCGGTCTGGGCGTAGAAGACGGCTCGCAGCGGCCGGCAGGCGGACTGCCTGGCCGCGTTGAGCCGGCGCGGGCGCTCGACCAGCTGGTGCCAGAGCTTCGCGGTCGCCGCCGGCTCGATCGAGGGCACGACCGGCGTGCGGGCCGCGGCGGCGTGGCCGGGAAGCGCCGCTGCGAGCACGACGGCGAGGACGCTGACGAGCGCTAGGGCCGGCGCGCGCATCGCGGAAGGATGCCCGCAGGTTGTTAGGCGGCCGTAATGCTCGACTCGGCGAGCTCGGATGCAGGACACTCGAGACTGTTCGCGCTTCGCCGGCTCGGCCCTCTGCTGCACGACACGAGGGAAGCGTCGCTACACTGCCGCCCCCGGTTTCTCGCGTCCGTCGTTGAAGCCGCGAGAGTAAGCCTCGAGCGCATTGATTCCCCCCGCTTTCCGCATGCCCCCACGCACGTTCCCGTCCAACTCGCCTGCGATTCCGGCGTCTCCTTGTCAGTGAGCGCGGTTCCGACCCACGCAGGAACGACGACCGGGGCAGCGGTGCTCGATCCGGCTGCGAGTCGCCGCAGGCGCGCCGGCTGGGCCTGGTTCGCCGGCGGTGACGGTTTCGTCCTCGGGACGGTGCCGAGCGAGGCGAGCTTCCTCGGCGCGCTCGGCACGTGGGTCGCCGGCATGGCGGTCGTCAGCGGCTTCGGGATGACGGTCGCGGCGAGCCAGTGGTGGAGCACGTCGATCGCGAACGTGCTCTGGGTGCTGCCGATCTGGGCCGTCCTCTACTGTCTGATCGAGCGGCTCGTCCTGAAGAGCTTCGGCACGAGCAAGTCCTGGAACCTCCTGATCGCGATTCCGCGGCTCCTCCTTTCGCTTGCGATCGCCCTCGTCGTGGGGCTGCCGATGGCCCAGGTGATCTACAGCGGATCGATCAACGACGAGCTCAGCAAGACGACGACGGCGCGCATCCATCAGGCGACGAACGAGATCACGCGGGTGTACGGCGCGAAGATCGCCGCCGCCCAGCAGGAGATCGGGGCGGCGCAGAAGAAAGAGGCGAGCCTCCAGCGGCAGGTCACGAACAGCAAGTTCCTCGCCGACTGCGAGGCCGGCGAGGCGACCTGCTCCCAGACCCACAAGCTCGGCCGCGGCCCGTACTGGAAACGCGACGCACGCCGGGCGGCCGCCGCCGCCGCGGCTCTGAAGAAGGCCCGCCCCCAGTTCGAGGCGACGATCGCCGCCGACCGGGGCAAGATCGCCCTCTGGCGGACGGCCGAGAGCAGCCAGATCGCGAACCGCATCGCCGCGATCAGGGCGGACCGCGACTTCCTCGCCCGCCAGGCCGCGCTCGAACGGGTCGAGAAGGCCAGCCCGGCCGTCAGGAAGTACGTCGAGTTCTTCCTCGCCTTCCTCATCGCGATCGATCTCGTCGCGCTGATCCTCAAGCTGACCCACCTGCTCTCGACCGGCGGCGCCTACGAGCGCAGCGCAGCGGCACTCCGGGCGACCGACCTCGTCGAGGTTCACCGCCTCCAGGAGCGGGCAACCGTCCTCACACGCCGCATCACGCTCGAGGCGCGGGCCGAGGAGGAGGCGGACGAGGTCAGGATCCGCGGCGAGGTCGCAGAGGCAGAACAGCCGCGACCGCCACGCCGTGGACTGCCCCGGCGCGAGCCCGGCTGGTCGGCACTTCCGAAGCCCGAAGCCTGACCCTGCCGTCCGGCGAGCTTGACTGATTCGTCACGAGCGCAGTAGTCTCGGGTCGGCAGCTGTACGAATCGGCCACGCGGGGGAGGTCGTCGTGGCATCGGACATCTTCGCGAAGCTCGGAGACATCAAGGGCGAGTCGCTCGACGACAAGCACAAGGGCGAGATCGAGCTGCTGAGCTGGTCGTGGGGTGTGGCGAGCTCCGGGGCACACGCCACGGGCGGCGGTGGCGGGGCCGGAAAAGCGACGTTCCACGATCTCTCCTTCACCCACAAGATCGACAAGGCCTCGCCGCTCTTGCTGAAGGGGTGCGCCACCGGGCAGCATCTCAAGGAGGCGACGATCACGCGCCGCAAGGCGGGCAAGGGACAGCAGGAGTTTCTCGTGATCAAGATGAACGACGTGATCATCACGTCGGTGGCGGAGGAGGACGACGGCGGACCGAGCCAGGCAGAGACCGTGACCCTGGCGTTCGCGAAGGTCGATGTCGAGTACCGGCCACAGAAGTCCGACGGCTCGCTGGACGTCGGCATCCACTTCAAGTACGACATCCAGCACCACAAGGAGCTCTAGGCGGGCGACGGGCTACCCGGTAGCGACCGTGCGCTGAGCATCGACGAGGCGCTGTCGGTCGCAATCGCGCTGCAGCAGGCCGAGCAGTGGGCGGCGGCCGCGGAGATCTACCGGAGCATTCTCGAAGCCGCGCCCGATCACGCGGGCGCGCTGCACTTCTCCGGCGTGCTCGCCCACCAGCAGGAGCGAGGCGACGAGGCCGTCGCACTGATCGAGCGGAGCCTCGAGCTCGAGCCCGACCGGCCGGACTGGCACAGCAACCTCGGGATCGTCCTGCAGGCTCACCTGAGGCTGGACGAGGCCGCCGCCGCGTACGAGCGGGCGATCGCGCTCGACCCGGATCACGCGAACGCCCAGAACAACCTCGGCGTCGTCCTCCGCGCGCAGGGAGGAGTCGACGACGCGGAGGCCGCGTACCGGGCCGCGATCCGCATCGACCCCGAGCACGCCGATGCCCACCACAACCTCGGCGTGCTGCTCAACGGCCTGGGGCGGCGGCGGGAAGCCGCGCTCTGCTTCTCGAAGGTGACCACGCTCAGGCCGAGGCATCCGGAAGCGCGGCGCCTCCTCGCGCTCGCGTACCACACGCTCGGCGAGGTCGACAAGGCGATCGGCGTCTTCGACGAGTGGCTGCGGGAGGAGCCTGACGATCCGATCGCCCGGCACATGCTCGCGGCGTGTTCCGGCCGCGACGTCCCGGAACGGGCGTCGGACGCCTACATCGAGACGACCTTCGACAGCTTCGCGGCGAGCTTCGACGCGAAGCTCGCGAGCCTCGACTATCGCGCGCCGGCGCTCGTTGCGGAGATGCTCGCGCACGCCGGCATCGCCGCGTCGCGGAGCCTCGATGTCCTCGACGCAGGCTGCGGCACCGGGTTGTGCGGGCCTCTGGTCGCGCCGTACGCACGGCGCCTGGTCGGCGTCGACCTGTCCGAAGCGATGCTCGCCCGAGCACGCGAGCGGAACGTGTACGACGAGCTGGCCAGGCGCGAGCTGACCGAGTACCTGCGCAAGTCCCCCGGTTCGTTCGACCTGATCGTGTCCGCCGACACGCTCGTCTACTTCGGCCCGCTCGACGGTGTCGCCGCGGCTGCCGCACGTGCGCTACGTCCAGGCGGCATCCTCGTCTTCACCGTCGAGGAGCTCTACGGCGGGGGCAGCATCGAGTACGCCATCAGCCCTACCGGACGCTACCGCCACGCGCGCGAGTATCTCGAGCGCACGCTGGCGGCTGCTGGCCTGGAGCCGGAGATCGTCCCGGCCGAGCTTCGCCTCGAGAGCGGCGAGCCGGTCGCGGGGTTGGTGGTTCGGGCCGCCCGCGAGAGGCACATCGCCCGCGACGGTGAGCATCAAAGACAGGACAGCGGCTGAAGCCTGGACTGACCGAGACGGGACGCTTGGCGACGGCGTCCCCTGCCCGTACGAGCGGGCAGGCTGAAAGAGGCGCCTCCAGCCGCTTCGGCGGCGACGACCTGAGAGTTCTTGGGCCGCCACTTGCGGCAAGTCACCCAGAGTCCGAGCCGACTGAGCGCAACTGCTCGGCACGCTCTTCGCGGCGATCTGAGTCGTGCTGCAGACCGGCTAGAGTAGGGCGGTTGCCCTCTTAGCTCAGTTGGTAGAGCACCTCCATGGTAAG